>NZ_CP100390.1:1030000-2230000 GCF_026016465.1 Alkalimarinus alittae | reverse complement strand
ATATTTCACCGGTTTCCTGGAGCGATAAAATATTATGAAACTGCACTAACTTACTTTGTATTTTCGAAGTGTCATCAATAGACGGCAATAGTTGAGTAGGTCTTTCAAGATAGATAGCATCGATATCAGTCCGGCATTGATTTACCTGCCTATCACTGACATATACAAGGGAGTCATTCTCATTCTCTGGGTTAAAACAATAATCAGGGTTTTTCCCAGCCCCCATACTGGCATACGTACTAAGAACAATGACTTTCCCTTTTTCATTCTCTAACTGTTGAAGAATTTCATCCCGGTATCCACCATCCTTCATGAAGGTTGCATTGACGCCAACAAAAAGCCTCCCAGTCTGACCTACGGCTTCTAGCCATCGATTAATACATCCATTTAAAAACGGAATGAGTTTTGGATACTTGTCAGCACTCACCGTCCGGTTTAGCATCGCTACCATATAACGGTTATCTTGAGTGGAGCAAAAGTGTTTAATTGATTGCAAAAGTTTAGATAACCAGCTCTTCTCATAGTTACACGAATCACCATCGCCATTAAAAAGCTGTTGAAGAACAACTCCCGGGGTACGAACTCCAGGCATCCACTCTTCAATGCAGTTAACCAAGAACGCTTCCGACGCTCTAAACGAGTTAACCGATAATTTAACGCCACTATTAACGTAATCTCTTTTGGCGGCATAGTAATCGTGAATTAATTTACGCTGGTCTTTATTAAGCGTTACTAAGCGCTCCCCTAAACACTCATTAAGATATTTGAAATCAAAATTATGCAAAACTGTTTGAGCATCAGCCGTAGCGCTCACACCAAGGATACGCGCACCACTATTAACCATATCAAGCAGTAATGCTGAAGGCGTCTGCTGAAACCCATAAAAACTACAGTGAACTGTATCGTGAGTACCTTGATTACGGCCCACATCCACTAACTTTAAGCCGCGTTGGTGATAACTAGCCCTAGTCATCACGCTTCCACTTTTAATCCGGCCTAAACCTTGTCGATCAAACGCCTCTAGTACTCGGTAAGCAAATTCACTTAGGTTGTAATGTGCCAAAATAGACAACACAGCCTCTTGCTGAGTACCCTCAACCAACTTATCTAAGCGGCTATTACCCATACGGGAAGACATAGCAATATTCGTTTGGTATTGCCTCACGGATTTTTGCATGACTTGGAAAAAGCGTTGGTAAAGCCTGTCGGCTTCGTTAACAAACTGAGTTAATTGATTACTTGGTTTATCTTCGAATGACCCACTACCTAGCTTTTCTTCTGCCACAATTAAGTTCTTCTTCAACTCATGACGACACTGAAGGCTCAAACGGTGGCTCATCGTGTGTACGTGTGTAGCGGCACGATCAGAGAAAAGACTTAAGGGTTTATCGTGAAGTGAATCACCATCTGTATTGAAGGCATACTCAATATGCCAGCGAGCATCAAACGCTAAAAGTTCGCTACGCAGCTCATCAAAGAATGAATCAATACCATCGTATCGTTGGGCGTTTTCAAGACGGTAACGATTAAGGTTCCGCTCTAACGTCCGTAACGAACTCACCAAATCATTAGCTCGTTGCTTGGTTAAAACACCTAATATTTCAAGGTTCTGTTTATCAACCTCGTCAATTATCAGTAACTGATTCTCAAGATCCCTTAGTGGCCGATACTTGCCTTTAGTATGATGACAACCCGCAAGGTATTTTTGAGTCGTCATAAACATTACATTAGATGCATCTGTCTGTATTAACTCGCCCGGTAAAAACCGCCCTAACACCTGCATTAATGATTGACCTATTACAACAGGTTGATCACTTCGTTGGCGGCTTCGAATAGAGTCAGCGATTTTACTATAGAGCTTACTTGCATCGTTCTCTAAACCCGCATTCAAAATGGGTTTCGATTCTGGCTTATCTTTAATAAGACGTTGCAAATTAAAAAGCCTAGTCACTTCACGACTAATTTCACGATATTGATCAAGCTCAAACGCCTCAAGTATCCGTGCAATGTCTTCAGCTGAACAACTCAGCAACTGAGTCGCCTGGTTTGGTAAATACAGTATTTTTTGCTTTAAGTACTGTGCTTGCTCATCTGTAAAACGTGCTGTCCCGTCAACTTCTTGATCATCAATCAGCTTATGCAGGTCCGAGTAGGCATTGAGTACATTATCAACAGAGTCAGTTATATAGATTATCTTTCCTTTTTTACACGGCTGACCATCCCCCTCAATCTCACACTTTATTTGGTGTAAGACCTCTTCCAGTATCAAATTTAGCGCAGTATAGGTTTTGCCAATTCCCGTTTGAAATGGAAGGGGAACTAGGCAACCTCCAGATTCAGGCTCTCGTAGATAAGGCGCGACTAAAATTTTAGTCAAAAGACGGTCAAGGGCAGAAGGCTCTGGTTTTAAATCAAAGTTAAAATCTTGAAAAATTTCTATTCCAGATTCTATTTTTTCAGGTGCATTCATTTGAAAACCAGTCCTATATTTATTTAGCTCAGCTCGATAGTGAGGAGTGCAGCGTTCCAAACCATTGAGACGCTGTATTTCCGTATGATTAGACTACGCTTCTGCGTATTTTTTAGTAACGGACAACTGGAGGGCAGATCCCTACAGTTCTGCAACACCCTCTAATTGGGGTAAAGTACTCGAGGAGATTCCCTGTAACTCACCACACATTCCCATAACATTTGTGGTAATGCGCGTTAATTGCCCTTCACGTTTTTTCCAGAGGCGCTGCATAGCTGATTTTTCTTTCTCAAGGTCATCCCTCATTTGTTGATAAGTATCAACTATAGCTCTTACTTTTTGAGCAAATTGAGCACTGCAGATATAGTCATAGAGAGCCTCCATTTTTTCACCTTTGCCAATAGTCGCTGCACGCTGCCTATAAGACTCAGTTAAAACAGTACGTAAAGCTTCTGCAAAGGGCTTAACAAATTCAGGTTTAACCAACCAGACACCATCTTGCTGTACAAAAGGGGCTTTCAGTCCAGCAGGAAATACCGAACTAACTAAGACTGCAATCTCACCACCCGCAGCTTGTTGATCATCTTTAAGTTTAGGAATCCAGCTATTCGACCAATTCTCAGCACGCTTGGTCTCCCATATAATCTGCCCACAGACTGACCCGTTTCTCAACATCACCGTTTGAATTACATCCGCACCTCTTGCGCCCTTGCGTACAGGCTTAACAGAGTCCGACGAAAACGAAGCCTGTAATAGGTTTTCAATTTCAAGCTCGAGCACCTCGCCCTGTAATTGCTGTGACCCTTGCTCTAACTTTTTCCTTAGGTCTTCATTCGCACGTTGTGCATCTTCAATTTTTTTACGCCATTCAGCATCCCGAAGTTTGTAGCTTTCATGGGCATCCGATTCAATTTTTTGACGTTCTTTATCCAGACGACGTTCGATCTCAAGGGACATGTCCCTTTTCTGATCTTCCAGTTGTTTCTTTTCGCTTCGAAGCGTTAACTCTGCGCGACGATACTCTTCTAATTTAGAGTCTTTTGCTTCTAGCTCTTCTTTAAGGTTATTTGCTTCTTCAATTAACTCTTTGCGAGCTTCTATAGCGGCCTTTTCTTTGGCGCTTTTCAACTTAGCAGCCGCTTTTTTATTCGCAGCCTCACTGTCTGCTAATTTTTCACTGATCACCTCTAGCTTTTCTTGATAGTTTTTTAACGCTTTCTTTTCTATGTCCTGAACCAGCCTTGCTTCCAGTTTACCTCGCTCCTCCGTAAGCATTTCTGAATACTCACCTTCATAGCGTTCTATCATTTGACGAGTAATTCCTTCACTCAGGGGGAAGTCATGACCGCAATCAGGGCATGTAATAGGCTCTAATGGATTGATAATGATTTTGTTGTTCATAATAAGAGTTCCTCATTTATACATACAGCTCTGTATGCCAGGCATACCATCAGCAGTACATCTTTCGTCTGTCAGCTGAAAAACAAAAAATCAGCACCATTTATGCTGAGTATGTTAAGGAGGATGTGTTAAATGAGTAAGGGGCATCTAGAGGACAAAATGAAGGACAATCTTTTAAGGCGAACCATACTTAGCAATTAGTTATAGAACGAGAAGTGTCCACGAAAATAGGGACTTGCCGCGGTCTTCTCCACCAAGCTTTCTATCTCAACAATCTCTGAAAACATCTAAATCTAACCCATCAGGCAGTTTCAGTCTGTCTACATCCTTAACTGCAGGGTCGATATCAAAAGGTACGACCCAGAGTTTTAGATTTGAGTCATAATCAAAGCTGGCTTGAATGGGTTCTTTAAAGGTTTCGCTAACAGGATAAATAAGAACAAGCTGCCCCTGCCCTTCAAGGTACTTATGACCATAAGCAAACATTTGATAAAAGTCGGCTTGGGATAAGCCGTATTTCTCGTAACCATTGGCTTTGCTGCTATTAAGAAGCTTCCATTTAGAGTCCATTACCAATACGGTATCTTTCTGGTTTAACACCAAAAAATCCGGTTTTAATTTAAACCACTTCTTGTGTTCATGAACAACCAATGATCTGAAAGACCTTTGTTCTTCCAACCGATATTCTTGGCGCACCACACTTTTTAAAATACTGCCAACGTACGCTTCAAATACGGCTTCCATTGGAAAAAGTAATGATAAGGCATTGGCCTTTCCTTGCATGGATATGGGGCTGTCTCCCTCCAGAATTAAACGCGTCCATGCCAACGGAGTATGGTAGTAATCCATGCCACGATCTAAGCGCAAAGATGTAAAGTCATTTTTAATACACTTGCTAAGGGGTATGTCTGCAAAAGCAAACAACAACTCGCGGCATAATTTTTGATGCGAGTTCAACTGCGCCAGGCCTGCTACTTTGTTAAGGGCTGTATGAATCAGGCGGTTAATAGGACGATCTTGAAGGTACTCGTCGTATTCCACATAAAAACAATGTTGGTTAATCAAGTTATGTTTTAGTTGCTTGGAAGTTAACAACTTGCCTTTGAGGAACGATTGATTATCTTCTCTTCGTACATAGTCAGATCTTAACCCACGCTTAACCAGTTGGTTAACGCTTTGTAGGAACTGGCGAATAAACACTTCCAACAGCGGCATTTTCAAAGCGGCTACCTGGGAGTCAGATGATTCAATGTGCCGAAAGTGTTTAAGGTGTTTCAGCATATTGAGCAAGGCTTCTCGTGCTAAAGCCTCACCTGTACTCGATGCATTGGCATCAGGCAACCTACGCGCAATTTTAGGTAAGATCTCTATATGCTCACCAAACGGAGTTTGAATTACCCCTACGTAATTCATCACCTTAATGGCTTTTGCCCCCTGGTAGTCACACAATCGTAAAAGCTCATTAGTTTTATTGTCTTGAGTTAACGCAAGACGTTCAAGGTAGTAAAACGACTGAGCACTTATTTTAGCGCAATATGCATTTTCTAAATCGGCGCTGAGGTAGCCATACTCAAAAATAGTCACAGAATTAGAAGCGAAGCCTTTAATTTTATTCATATCGCGTTTCATGACAAGCATCCCAAGCGCTAATTAGATTTACCTAAAATACCTAGGTAACTTTCAGGCTCAGCAAATGCATCTTCATTGAGTTGATACCGTTTGGTTTCACCTTCATATTGATTGTCTTCATAGGCATTACCAAACAAGGCTTTAGCCCCTCTGGCATCGGTCACTTCCGTCACGAACTGATGGTCCGTATCATTTTTTTGGTTATCACCTAGTACGAGACGAATCTTCGCCCAATCTTCATAGAAGTATTCTTCTAACAGAGGAATGACTTTGTTTTTAAACACCGAAATCAGTTCCTCTTGCTTATGCTCTAAAGCAGCCTCTTTTACTGGAATAAAAAAAGCGTGCCCCAGCATATGTTCACGGTCATATAAATACTCGATGCGGTCATTCATAGACTTCAGAAGCTCGGCCAAATCAACCCCACATACCTCAGTTCCATTTAGCACTCCGTAATCGGGCATCATCTCAACAAAGTCAAAGCGACGGCGTAGCGCTGTGTCCATCATAGCCAATGAACGATCGGCGGTGTTCATGGTGCCAATAATATGAAGATTATTTGGCACAGAGAACGGCTCATTAGAATAAGGTAAACGAATAGTCAAAGATTCTGGCTGCCCTGCTCGTTTAGAAGGCTCTATAAGCGTGATAAGTTCACCAAATATCTTAGAGATATTACCGCGATTTATTTCATCGATAATAAGCACATAGTTTTCTTGCGTATGCGTAGTGGGATGAACAAAATCTTTTACATCATATTTACTTTTCAAATATAAAAGTATGCTCTTTGCGTAGGAGCGGTTATACACAATATCAGTTTCAGGGTTACGATATAGCTCATGAATATGTTCAATAGATACAGGGTAACCACGACCCAAATCATCGTGTTTTGAATTTGAGGGGAATATTCGAAAAGTGGAATTGCCATGGTACTCAATATTGAAGGGTTTACCTTTCAATGTCTTCAAAGCAAAAGTCTCTTTTTCATCTAAAGTCGACTTAAATGACTCAATAGCTAGATTTAAAGAGTTAGTAACTTTGGTGCTTCCTACTGCTGCATCATTACAAAGTTTTTTAAATATACCCGGCTCAACCTGATAACTAATGCTTCCACTATCAGTACTTGCTTTTAACCCTTCAATAAATTCTTCATAGCTAAAACTTTGATGAAAAGTTACAAACCGAATACGCTTCTCAAGCACCAACTCATCGTAACGTTTTTTAATTTGTTCACGATTTCCGGAAAAATCTGGATCAGCAGTTCTCACCGCCATATCAACCGTGTGATAGGTTTTGCCAGTTCCTGGTGGACCATAGAGAATAGTGTTTAATGAAATAGTCTCAAGGCCTTCTAGAGATCTGTTCTGGGTTGAGTTATATCCATCAGCATTTACACTCCCAATACCAAATACATCATCAATTTCACCCAGAATGTCTTCTTTAAGTCTGTAAATAAACGTATTAAGTAAATAGAGGTCTTCATCTTCAAAACCGCGTAACTTGATAGTTTGAACAATACTCTGGTTTAAGTCTGCCCAATTTCCCTTAGGCTCAATTTTAGGACCTAGTTTTTGTTCATTCCACTTATGAATAAACGCTTTCAGGTGATCGAGATTAAGAATCGAACAATACTGCTGTGGAGCGCATGCACAAAAAAAGCGATGTATAACGCCATATTTAATAGTGTTAAACTTACCACTCTGCTTTGCCTGTTTTGCCCAGGCAATAACATTATCAAGAGTTTCTGAAGAAGGGTCTTGTAGTATTTTTTTGCTAATATCAGGGAACTCTGATTTTAAAGCTGAAAACTCATCATTACTCAAGAAACCGGGTTTAACACTACTTATGCCATTAGATGCATCACGCCAGTAGCGCTCTAAAAAGCTCTGCTCAGAATAGTCAAAAGCATCAGGGTCAATTGACTTAATATATGTACAAAGATCGTTATAGCTGTTAATCCATGTGGTAATCCATGGAGGCATAGGGCCTTGCTTATAAGCACTAAATTTCTTGAATAAAATGCTAGACTCATCAACAAGAATTTTTATTTCCAGGCCAAAATTTCTACCCCAAACAACAAGCTTATCAATATTACCAAGACCCCACTGACTGCTGACAAGAAATTCTTGCCCCTTTTTGTCGGTAATAGAGTCATCTTTAAAAAAGCGGTTTTTAGTATCAGGTTTTACTGTGAGCCTATTGAGATACTCTTGGGCATCAAGCAACACACCACCAGACCTAAATTTGAACCCATCAAGCAGTTTATTCAGTTCTTCAAAACTATGCTCCTGCTCTTCCACCAAATACTTGATAACCGCTAAAGCTAATGGCCCTTTACCCAGTGTTTTACCATTAAACTCGTATTGTGTTTTATCTGGCATGAAATAATGCTCCTTAACCTATAGTCTTATAACTATATCGATGCTTTTGGGTTCAAATTTAAATAGTGTTAGGCTGCGAGAAACCAAACTACCCTTCTGAAGCCGCTGTAAACTCTTCATGCGCTTTGTCCCAGTCAACATTTGGGAACGCCTGTTTTACTGAATCTAAAAAATCACCTCTGTTCAGAGTTTCAAATGTCACATCTTTGTAATGGATTTCCAATTTCATGGTTTTTATTAGGTCCTCAGCATTAGGAAACACCTTATCCAACTGATATTTTATCCAACATAACAAGTCTTGGTCAGATGGGGGGCTCAACAAACCGCCCAATAATTCATCAGGTGGGTTCTCCTTCACCAAAGGCAAGTAATAATCAGAAACTGCTGACCGCGATTTATCGATCTCAGATTGAAGTGTTTCTTTTACCTTCACCTCATATTTGGTTAGCTTCCCTCTAAATTCTTTAACTCGTTCTTCAAAATGTTTTTTTGCTGCTTTGAGTAACACTCTTCCATGATCTTTTCCTAGCGAAGGGGTAAAGTTTTTTCGAATTTCATTCAGCGCATCTTCAAGCTGTTTTGAAGATAATGGTCCATCTTTTTCGACTAAATCAAAGGTTGTTCGTAATCGACCCTCAATTTCTTTATTACCTTCCCCGAGTTTTTGTAGTGATGGCGGAATAGTTAGACGATGCCGCTGAATCGCGACGCCAGAAAGACTCATTTCAATATATTGCAGGTAGCTCTCATACACACGTACTTGACGAGCTACATCAAATTTAACAGGGGGTGCTTGATTTAAACTAAGCTCAACGCTAGCAAGCTTATCCTCTGAAACGGGCTGAGATATAATGTCGAGCGACAACTCCTCTAGGCGTTGTTTTTCAACGTCGTTCTCCGATTGAGCAATTGCAATCACCTTCGCAACAGGAGACAAACGCGCTAGTGCTTCTTTCACTTGCTCGCTCGTCAGCCGTATAGCGTTGAAAGCCGTTGGTGTGTTTGATTCAGCTTCCAAATAGAGTGCCGTGGGGCTAAAGCTAAACCCGTTATCGTCCACAACAAGCAATGCGCTTCGTAACTCAGGCGTGTGATTTACGGTAATACCCTTTTCCTGAAGAAGCTTAATGGCCTCAAAATCACCATATCCCATACGTATCACACGCTCATCAACATCCAGGTTAACGGTGACCATCTCATTGCCAAGCTGTTCTGCCACGATGATCATTGCTTGTACGGCCATCATGTGAATACCTGGCCCAGCATAAACAACGGCTCGTTTAGCAATACTGATAAAATCAGCCATTGTAGATGAGTCCAAATGACTGAAAAAAGGCTCCTGTGACATCAAATCGTCCTTAATAACTCGTTTATTATTGCTATTCTTTTTACTTACTAATACTAAGAGACAACTAAAACAAGCCTCTATCATTCAGCGCCCTAAAATCACACCTTAATATAAGTCACCTCAAACGCCTTACACGCACGTTGTTTTTGCATGCGGTTTGCTAGCTGGAATGTATCGTTCATATCGTACTGTTGATAAATATCCAAACCACGATCTAAAGATATTTTCCAGCCAGTATCGGTCACAATATGGCGTGCATGCTGTGCGCCTGAATTATCATACGTCCAGTCAAACTTAATACCTACGGCGAGCATTGAACTTTGCATTTGTTCAAAAAAGTTGCGCTGTTCTTCTCCTTTAAACTCATCTTCGACGGTAACGAGATTAACAACAATTTCATCCGCTTCTGATTTGCCTTTAACGATGGTTTCAAGGAGCTCCATTACGTTTCTAGCTTGAAAAAACAAACGAATGTAGGGGTCTGTTATGGTGATATGAGTGGCGCCTTTTAAGTACGGGCCAAATAAGTCGTCATAACAAACGCCTCTTTGGTTTTCCAGAAAAGTGAGGTGTTGTTCTTTTAATTCAGTTTCTTCAACTAGGTCTTGTTTAGCAGTAGCATCTGCCAAACCATTCTCTAAAGGCAGGTCATCCAGTAATTGACTTTGAGGTTCATCTGTATTGCTAGTTGTCCCATAATATTGGGGAAATTCTTGCTCTTCCAAAGTTAAAACAGAATGGAATTTCTGAGCACCATCGCTATATCCGAAACTAACAGCACTGTAAGTCGCATCAACTCGCATTAATTGATCTTTAACTCGCTTACGCCCTTCAATTGAGAAATTTAGAAGCTCTTCCATTTCAGCTTGAGTGGCCTCACCGCTCGGGAAAATGATCTTCATTAGCCCAGAGAATGTCTTAGTTATACCATCTCTATCACGTGTTGATATATCACTAGACAAGGTGAAGTATTTAGTAAAACCATCGCCGTAATCTTTATTTCTTAATGAACGCAATACTTCAGCAAGGTAATCAACAACAAAGCCATAGCCTGATGTAAACATATCGCTTCGAAGGTTTTCCATTTCCCAACCAGGTATAAAATAATGCAAGCGATCAAGTACTGCTTGCCCGTCACTATTTCGATACGAGTCAGGTAAATCGTAAAACAGGTCAGCATTTTTAAGCATATAAGGCACGTTATGAGAGGTATTACCTATATACACCATAGAAGCTTCTGCACCTTGGGGGCCTGTACCGCGGTTGAATGACTTATTAGCCATGTAGTTCTTTAAGGTATCAATAAGCTTAATGTCTGGTTTCTTTCCTCTACCTGCAAATTCATCCATCGCGACGACATCCCAATAACCCACTAGGCCTATTTTCCCCGTCGTATTATTGATAAAGAGCTTTGCTAATGTCGCTTCACCGCCCGAAACTAAAGTACCGTGAGGCGAAAATTCGGAATAGATATGAGACTTACCCGTACCTTTTGGCCCTAGCTCGATAAGGTTGTAATTTCTCTCACAGAATGGAATTAAGCGAATAAGTTGCGTCAATTTACTTCTCCAACTCAATGCATCAGGATTAAACCCAATACTTTGAATAAGTAAATCGACCCATTCGTTCTTAGAAAATTGCTTTCTACAGGCTAAGTACTGCTCAAAATCAAAACTAGAGAGCTGGATAGGCTTTATCGAATTAAGAATCCAAGGGCAGACATCTTTTTCTTCTGATGAAAAATACTGGACATCCGAAATACACCAAACACCACCGACCAGTAACTTAGAGTGTTTTTTAACCGTATCACCATCAACCAACACTTTTGAGATACCTAAATTATCAAATGCCGCCTCATGTACACCTTTATCACCGTTAAAAGTAACCTCTATCTTATCGATTACTTTTAAACTTCCTTTTCGTGAAATCTCCGAACGGATTAGGTTAGCCTCGTTACGATGCACATAATGCTTGGCTAATATTTCTTTAACGGTCTGAATACCACTTTCGATACTATCTTCATCGTTAGTCGCACAATATTGTCCGAGTAAATATTCAAGAACATAAGAAGGAACAATCGCGTTGCCCTTCACGGTCTTCACTAGATCTTTACGGACCACTAAGCCTGCAAAGACATCACAAATTTTAGTATCCAGTTCACTCATAAATATTCCCTTGGAAATTCCGTTTTCCAATCTGTTAAGTTTAAAACACAAGTCAAAAAACGAAGCTAAAAATCAAAGTCACTCGTGAACGAACGTCGAATGGTATATTTCAAGTGTTTGTATTCGGTGTATTGATTCGTGCCTGCAACTGGCTCTTCGAGCTTAAGGCTCACTTCCTGGTTATTGGCACCGTCTGCACCTTGCGTCAAAACAAAGCGCAATTTCAACTCACGCTCGCGTGCATTCTCTGCGGTCAGATCCATCGTGACGGTATGCACGTCTGAAATCAACTGACCCGCCCCGGTGTAAATACCGCAACGCAACTCGCGTGGTTTGAGCTTATCGATAACGGGCTCGGTTTGGTAGAGCGTGACAGACAACTGGCCAGCCGTAATCACGTTGGTACCGCCCCGTAATAAATCCACCTCAACGGTTGCTACATCATCCTGGCGACTCTTATTCACAGAGATGACCGGAACAATCACCTCTTGCAAGCTGGCTCCGCCGTGCACAAAGCGACTGCCAGAACCGCTTAAGCGCAGGCGCTGAATCCCTTTTGGTATAGCGGCGTGAACGCCACCTGCCAAGCCAAGCTGTTCGGGGCTAAATACTTTAATAGAATCCGGTACCGTTAGCCCCTTACCCAACAAGAAACGACGGTCGCGATAATGCACATCACCACTCACATCTGCAGAAAGAAAATCACTCTCGGCGAGCGGACGGTTTTGGTAGATAAAACCGTGATCAGCAGTGATCAGTACGTTGGATGCATTGTAAGCAGCAAGCTTCTTAATGAGCACCAGAAGATCTTCGAAGGCGCGTTCAGCCGCGTCAAAGGCTTCACCCTCCGACTGCATCTTGTCACCCGCATGATCTATACGGTTGTGATAGATGTAGATAACATCGTGGTTCTTAAACAGCTCTCGGCCTTCAGTTTGAGTCATCTCTAATATCGATTTTGCTTGCTGAGCACAGGCTGTTTCGCCCAAAACTGATTTAATCTGCTTGTCGCGGTTGGCTGTGCCCTGGGTAGAGACACCATCAATAAAGACGGTGCTATCGGTTTCTGAGATCGTAACCTCACCATTACTCGTTGGTAACAGCGACGCCATGCCCAACTGCGTATAACTTGGCAGTGCTGACAACATATGATCGAGTGATGCCTGATAACGCTTCTCACGATTAATGCGACCAATCATCTCTTCAGCGGCTTCATAGCGAAAGGCATCTGAGATAATGACGCAGATCTTGTTACCCTTATTCGTGTACGGCTTCACCCAACGGCTATAGAATTGGCGTTGTGGCGTCACATCGGGTACCGTCCACGTATCCATTGCATCAACCTGCCCTTGCCATTGCGTCGCCAATGGGCTTAGGTAGCTATTGTTGTAGAGGTTTTCAATGGTATCGACCAGACGACTTAACAGCGTCATCTGGCCAGATGCTTTAAGCGCATAAATAAATTTACGGTACATCTGGTCGATTTTGAACCAGTGGCGAACGTAACCATGAACCGCAGCCGAGCTGCTGCTCATATTCATTTGCACAGTATCTAACTTAGCTAAGAACTGACTCGCGACTTCAATGGCGGTATAGAGGTATTTGAAATCATTGTACCAATGGCTCTGACGGCGTTCGCGGCAGTATTTGGTGACTTCCCCCTCAGATAAGGTGCGTTGGCTTACTGCGTTAACCAGGTCGACAATAATCTTCTGATCAATAAGGCGGTAGTAATCTATTTCAATAACATCACGTAAATCTCGGCTGTTCAGGTCACTCTCAATATCGAGCAACGCTGCATAGCTGCCAGAGAGCGACTCAAACACGGCTTCGTGCTTGCGGCTTTCTTTCCAGCGCTTAAACAACACTAAGGCATCGTTATTGAGTGACGCTTTATCCTGTGCTTTGGGGTTGGTAATGGATAACGCGTAACATGACTTAAATAACTCAATGGAGAAATCTTTAACGGACGGAGAGTCAGAGACATACGCATAGTGGCGTTCAATTTGTTCCCACAACACACCGGTCAGGTTGCAGCGCTCCATCAGCGCATATCGCGCCTGAGTGTCTTCAACAAGCTCACCGAACAGGCTTTCGCAAATCACATCCAGGCGCACATCGGCTAACTGGTTCAGACCTGCGCAAACTGCAAGCATCTTCAGCCGTACCTGCTGTTTTAGATCATCGGGTTTGAGTAACGCGAGCAGCCGCTGTTTGCGGCTTTCTGCTTGCTTAGGCGCGCGCCCGGCATCAAAAAAGGCCTGGTGTTCGGTGACAACATCAGAAAACTCGGGTGGCAGGTTCAGCTCGCTGAGCCAGATAGCGGATTGGTCGGTACGAAACACCTCACTACCCAGCTGCACATCTAACAACCAGTTATTGATGAACTCAGGCTCTTTATACTCACAATACAGTAAAAAGCTTTGCTTCGGTGCCTCACGCAAAATGCGGTGTTTAAGCGTAAACTCGTTGGCCTTCACCTCAGCCTTTTCGATGCCGTCCATCTTGAGGCTTTCAAAGGTGTCGCGAAACTCCTGCTTGTCGTCATACCAAAATACGATTCGATGGCGTTCAAACAGTCGAGCCAGTGCGTGTTGAATACGGTTTTGTGTCATTCTTTATACCTAATTAGTGCCTTAGCTCAATCCTGTGATTTTCTTAAGCGCTGTGCCAAAGAGTGGGTAGTTGTGCTTCACTCCATCATCTAGATCAATTGAAATATTTTGACCTGCCAGTGGGTACAGCACTTCGCGCTCGTAGTCGTTCACTTCGTCAATGGCTTTGTCCAGTTTGGTTATCATCTTAAGTGCTTGGGTCTTCTCTTTTTGCGAGGCGCTGGCGCTGATCGATACGTGTTCGTAGTTGGCTTTACGCGCTTCTAACTTGGTTCGGAACTCACGCAGGTATTCGTTCAACACCACACTCACGGTTGAAGGCGTATAACGGTGCATATAAATCAACGCATTAAACGTGCCTTTCGAACTGGAAAACAACCAATAGATCGGACGTTTTTTATAGCGTTGCACATGGTCTTTGTAAAAGTCTTTGACGAAGTATCTTTGGATGCTTTTACCCAAAGCCTCTTCGATAAACGCCACGTTCTCGGTATAGTGCTCATCACCAAAGGTCACGCGTAAAAACTGTTTGAAGCGTTCGCTAATGTCATCCTCGAACCAGTCACCTTCAAAATCGATCATGGGGATGACGTTATCATCGTCTGGCATAAAGGTGGGTTCTGGAATACGAGCGAGATAATCGGCCAATGTTTCGCCTTGATTCGCGAGAATTAAACCCGGCTCATCAAGTGAATAACGCCCAAACATACAACCCACGGCATAGGACAAGAACTCGGCCATGGTATCGGCCATTAAACGCGCCTCGCGTTCGTCTTCTGTTCCCTTAATGCCATAGCGGTATGCGGGGTTACAGGTCAGCGTGATATCCTCGATAGAGACTTCGGGCGTGAGTTCGTCTTGCAAGCCGTAAGCATCAATGAAGATACGGTTGTTTTCTTCCTCCAATATATACATTTTATCCGTCATACCCTGCCAGCAGCTTCGAAGGCACTCGTATGTGCATTTTAGAATCTCCCCCCTATGGTCGGGAGAAAGCAACGGTGCAGCGCTGAAGTTCCAAGAAGTCTCATGAGAGTCCCAGTCGGATTTAGATATTTTACTTAGCACAGCGTGACACCCTACTGGTCCAGAGGTCGGAATAGGCACTTTTGCGACATCACCAGCTTCGAAGTTAAGTGTTGGTGAAAATACTGTGAGGTACTCGTCAACGACCTTCGAGTTGAGAAACGAAAGCAAACGTCCTTGGTCAACATCTTTTGGAAGGTTGTAGATACTTTTACTACCAGTACCAGGTATGACTCCTTTATCTACACCTCTACAAGAAAAACGACTAGAAGTAACTGCTGACCATGTTAGTCCAGGTTCAAAAAAGTACTCTAAGTTAAACAACCTACGGGACCAATGCGTAGTATTTGGGTCTTTAGGATTATTGACCACAAATCGTTTGATTTCTGAACCATTATTGTGCCAATTTATTACCGTTTGATTGTAGCCATGCCATCTCCGATTTCCTCCACCTTTGTTGTAAGGAAACCATTTCAGCCCAGAGTCTTGTGACTCTTCATGGCCGCTACAATCCTTAAATACCCCATTAAGTGAAACCTCGAACCACTGGCGCAAGAATAGCTCTGAATTGCATGAAGACATACCAGACTTTGGTTCACATACATCACCTAAAGACTTTTTCTTTTCAAAATTTATTATTGAAGCATCTGACAGCCAATAACCAGTGGGACTCCCCGGAATCATCCCAAAATCCTCGGCAGAGGCGCGGTAGAACCAGCCGCAGTCTGGGTTTTGGATGGCTTCAAGCGCCTTCGGTGCTTGATTCTTAGCGCCTTTGAAATCCGATAGTTTCACATAGCCGCCTCGAAATGTAGGCATGTGACTGTTTTGCATCGTGAAAGTACAAATTGGCACTGTAGCTCCATCGAATCCAGAGTACTCCAACTGAATCAGGCTAGTTAGTGTTTTCTGTTTAAGTATAAAGCCGCGCAGCTTTTCGTAGGACGAAATAAACATCCAAACGAATGGTGTCATAAATCCAAGCTGCCCAGATGGAAGTGTTAGCCGTGTATTACGAACGATAAACGCCGAGAAGAGATCACTCTTAACATCTGGATAGTTGTCTTTAAGCCACTTCGCCAAGACTCCGTTCATCCCCTTTCCTCCCATGTAGGGCGGATTCGCCACCACCACATGGTATTTAGGCGATAAGTATTCTGCCATGCGTAGTAACTTGACTAAACGCGCATGCACTTCACTCAGTAACAGATCGCCCGAGAAATCCTTGGCTTCGATAAGCCGTGCGGTTTCAGCCGGGTCTTTTAATTTTGGCACGATCAGCGAGCCGAAGTTTTTGGCCTGCTCAAATTGTGTGAGGGTTTCTCGCAGATCGGCGGTGTACAGATCTTTACCCACGATGGAGATTACGTCATCTACCTCGGATTCTGAAAAGCTCACATCTTCAAGTACACAGACATTGGGTTTCGCATCCATGCGGAAGAAGCGACGACGACCAAGCTTTTCGGCGGCTTTCATTTCTAGCGCGAAAGTTGCTAATGCACCTGCGCGTTCATCGATCTCGATGCCATAGAGGTTGTTGTTTAGAATTAAACTGGGAATATCGTTGGGGTCGTAGCCCTCTTCTTCGTAGATGGCGTAAAGCAAGTCAAAGGCATAGGTTAGCATGTGGCCTGAACCTGCTGCGGGGTCGGCTATTTTAAGCTCTTCTGGACTGCTGATTTTTAGAAAATCAGACTCGGGTTCTTCTGGCGCAATGTAATATTCCATCTGCTCCGTGAGCTTTGAGTTAGGGCGATTCAGCATCCACAGGCGGCCGAGCGAGTTCTCAACCAGGTAGCGCACAATCCAATGCGGGGTGAACAACTGAGTGGCTGCGGGTATGTTCTCTGCGGTGATCTTTTGGTTTTTCTTGAGCCCGGCAAACACCTGATCTTTTTTCTCGGAGATATAAAACTGGTAGAGCCAGCCGATAACCTCAACGTCTTGGCAAGACTCTGCCGTCATCACGCCGCGCATTTTAGCGAGGATCGAGTTTTCTGATAACAGATCGTCGGGCATTAAAAGTTCGGTAAAGTCTTGAATGCGTTCAAACAGATAGGGCATTCGGCCATACAGCGCATTACACGAACCAACAATCAACAAGCGGTAAGCCTCGCTCTGCGCATCTTGGCTTGAAATGGTGCCGTTTAGTAAGCCACGAATCTGCTCAACCGTGCGCGTGTTAATTTGGGTGTCGTCGATCACACCCGATTTCGCCTCGGCGAGTATTTCGGGTTGAACTTGCCCTTCTGAGGGCGATACCACACCGACACGGTTATAGCCGTTTACATCCATAAAACGCAGTGCACAGAAACGGTTGAACCAGGTGTAGGCGACCTGTTCGATCAAGCCTGCTTTACCTTGTACGGCCATGGCTTTTTCAAGCTCGTTCACCACCCCTGGGTATTCACGTCGCGCGGGGCTTTCTGGTTTTAATACAAATGCCAGTTTACTGCCGACTTGTTCTATTAAATCTTGGCGGGCGGTTTGGGCGAATTTTTTTAGGTTAGCTGTATCCATTTAAACACGTACCTTCTTGCCTTGTTTGACGGTGTCCATAAGCGCTTGCTTGTAGCTTTCGAGATAGGCGTCTACATCGGCCTCGGTTTCTAGCAAGGGTTTACTGAACGATACCGTTAAATCCCTCGCTCCTACTATTTTCACCTGAGGTTTGGGTGCTACGTAAGGCACTGGATCTGGTTCTGTTGTGCCTCCCGTTCCAGCTCCGATTCCTGTCCCCTCTCCTGAACCTGCGCCTCTACCGCTTGTTGGTTTAGGTTCTTCCTCTTGTGGTTTGGGGGCACTCCAGTCTTCAATTTGTTGCAGCAGCTCAATGTACTGGGTATTTTCAAAATTGTTCGCGGTATCGCGAATCATGGCAATCAGGCTTTCATCGTTCACCTTTTTCTTGGCGGTATCGAACGTTGCTTGCACTGCCGCTTTATGCGCGTCATTGAGTTCTGTATAGCCATTGTATTGCGTTAGCTTGCTCTCAAGGCTTTCTATTTTGCCGATAGCGGCTGTTTTTTCGTCACCGATGGCTGTTTCAAGCTTGGATTTTAGCGTCTTCATGTTGCTAATCAGCACTTGAATCGCATTACCTTTGTAGATAGCGGGGTCGACCAAAGTGGCGTTGATGGCCTCTAGCTCTTCGGTTTGCACATAGCTCAGGTTGGCTTTATGGTCATTGAGCAGACCGCTGGCGTCATCAAGCTGAGTTTTGTTCGAACCCTTCATAAAGCTCACAATCGGGTCGATTACCCGATCTTTGTAATCGTCGAGCCATTTGTCCTCATCGCGCACCAGCTCGGTCACAAACCATGGGTACGGCTTAGCGTCTAAGCCTGCGAGTTCATCGATAACAACAGTGAGCGCTCGCAAGAAGGGATAACGCTCTGCTTGCATGTGAAGTCGTTCAAGCTCTCTCTTCTGGTTCGAAAATGCCTCTTGGGTTTCTTTAGCGAGTGCCTTTGCTTCGGTTGCATGTGCGACTTTGTCGAAGTAGTCGTTGAAGAACGCTTTAAGCTTTTTGGTTTGCCCTGGGGTAAACTCCACTTGAGGGTCGAGTATGAGATTACCCTGCACATTCGAGTTAATTAGCGCTCGGGCGAGTTCTGAGTCGTCGAGCAAGTTAGTGGATTCGCGCACTTCTATTTTTCCACGAGCACAGAGATGCGCTAGGGTGCAAAGCACTGCCGCGTACGACCAGCCATAAGGCTTGCGTTCGAACTTCTCTAATAACAGTTTAACCGTGGTGCGAATACCTCCTCTATGGTTACTCTGAATATGAGAGAACATTTCTTGCTGCGCTTCAGGCAGAATGGTTTCATCACCAAATAAGCCTTGCTCACCCTTGGCCAAAATACCTGCGATTTCACTCTCTTGGTATTGCTTCCCGCGAAGCATTTTATGATTGGGATAGGTCTGTTTCGCCAACTCAATAAACGCACGAAATACCTTGGTTTGACCGTCTTCACCCGCTAATTCGATCTCTTTGCCGCCAACAAAATAGACAGCCTTGCCCATCAGCGACGATATAAGGGTCTTCAGCTGGTTATAGCGTTCGCCGTTTTGCGCGGCCTTTTCTGCCAGGATGCGTTTAACCGTATCTTGCTGGGTGGTGCGCGTCTCATGAGAAATATACTTTTCGGTTTGCTTGTAAAGCATCAGATCACGAATCAGGCGATCGTTATCTGGCATGACAACTCGCAGTTCGTCGTTATAAACAGTATCGGTTTTGTGCTTTTCGAAGGCATCACGATAGTCGAGAAATGATGTAATTACGTGAATCGCCAACTCATGCTCACGACCTATTTGGTTTTCATCTAGTTTACGGGTAAAGGCATAATCCTGACCGCTCTCGTCCCAGCGGATCTTTCGATTTTTGATAACGCCATCGAAGACCAGTTTTTCAAGCTCTGCTGCAACCGCTTGCGTATCGATATCGGTGTTCTTGATCTCGGCCTCGACATCTTGCTCTTCATCGGTGAGGTATTCATACAGTTCGCCATTACGTTGAATCAGCGTCTGATTCTCAAGCAATGCCAAGGCTTCTTCAACGTCTGCTTTCAATGCCGTAATCGACGTTTCAAAATTGGTTTGCATTAACACGCAGATATTACGGACGGTCGGCTTGAACTCTTTGACGTACTTAACCAGAAACAGCGCTTTTAAAACGCGCAGGGCAAAGTCATTGGTTAAGGTATTTTCTGCTCGCAGAATGGATGACTGTATAGCCCCTTTTAACGCTGTGCGAATGCCCTCGAACATCAGATCAAAGGTGGCTAAGTCACCTAATTGATGCCCCTTGATGCCAATCGCTACCTGTTGGAATACGCCTAGCATTGAACGTTCACCAACAGAGCTATTTTTACCTTCAAAGGCACTATGACGAGAGAGGTTCTGAATAGCAGACTGGAACAAGGTGAACTGATACGGAATGAACGGATAGCTTTGAATAAAGTGTTCGCGATCTTTAAAGTTTGGATACGAGGCTGATCCATCGGCAAAGTCAAACAAGGTTTTAAAGTTGTTTTCTTGCTTGTGAAACAAGTCAGAGAGGTCGTTGATGTACTCTTGACGTTTGGCTAGCAAGCGCCTCTGTATGACTTCTGCCACGTCTTGACTGTTGAGCTTCATGCGGTTTTTAAATCGCGCCTGAATTTTCGAGAAATCATTAGACTGTTGTGCGCCATCGCCCAACACTGCAGACATATCTTCTTGAGCCGTAACGACGACCCAGGAGCGGCCTTTACACTTGGTTGCCAAAGATTCTGCAACCGTTTGCAAGTTGGTCATCAACTTGATGTTATCGGCAATATACTGACCCACTTCATCGACAAAGAAGTTAAGGCGGAATGTATCATCTTTAGACTCTACATAATCATTGACCTGCTCAGCAAAATCTTCGATAGAGAGCCTATAATCATCGCGATATTTGTCGAGAATATTACTTACCGTGGTACCGGTTACCTTTGAATAAGCCTGATCAATATACTGCGCCATGCGTTTGGCACGCTGACGTCCTGACTCCCAGTCTCTGCCTGCCTGTTCTGCGAAAGCCGTTTTAAAGGCATCAAACTGTCCGTCGACATCGAGTTCACGCTCGAACTGTGCGATATAGGGGTGCTTGCCGTAGTAACCGCAGTGCTCGTCAAATACCTTGACGAAAACGGCAACCAAAGCATCAAGCTCATCCTTTGAAATTACATCAGCTTTTTGGTCGATATTAAACAGAATGCTTTCTGAAGGAATCGCAACTGCACGTTTTAGGTCTTCAGCCTGCATTCCGCCTTCGTTGAACGGGTGTTTGCTAAGAAAAAGATCAAGGGGGAAATATTCACCTTCGATTGGTTTATTCTGCAGTAACAACGCCAACATTTTTAAGAGATGAGATTTACCAGAGCCAAAGAAGCCTGAAACCCAAACCCCGTTAGCGCCAGCGTAGTTGAGGTAGGCATCTAAAAACCCGTCCAGACGTTTGGCAACTTCATTGGTGATGACGTATTCATCGAGTTCAATATACAAACTGACATCGTCATCGGCCTTGATAACGCCCTCAATGGCGCGATCAACAGGCTTGGTAAATAGTTGTTCCAACTGCATAATAGCTCCTAAAAAATCTGATCAGTTCGCTCGGTCGAGTATATTGAACGCACGGTAGTATTTGTCGTCTGTCAGCTTGTCGAACAGGCGCAGTGAAGCGCCACTTGCTAAAGAGTGCTGATATTTGCCCGGGAAAAACATCAAAGTGGGCTGCTCTTTAGCGACACGCTGCAGGTTGTTAAGAATGTTATGGGAGCGAATATATGGAAAGACCTCACCTACTCCACTAATAAAAATAACGTCATAACTAGCGGCCTTCATTTTGGTGACAATGGCCGGTATTAACACGCTTTCGGTATCCAATATCCCCTGAAGTTCTTCTTTGAGCTCGTTGCGAGATAGGCTTGTCTCGTTTTCCATCAGCCATTCCCAGTCGCCTTCATCCTTGAGTATTTCAATCACTAGATCGTACAGGTTGATCTCAAGTACACCGACGTCTTTGTCTCTTAGTTCATTTTTGAGCTGCTTAATTGCATGACTCATGTCTTGGCTGATATCTGGCTCAAACGGACAAATATGAAAAGGCACTTCATTATTGAGCCCTTCATTTTTGAGAAAACGTTGGCTTGCGATCACGTTGAGCAGATGGCTCTGAACTTCAGCTAAGTTTTTGGCTGATACTGTGTTCAGTCTTGTTGGGGTGTTTGAAACCTGACTCATAAACGAATCGCTCCGGGAATAAAGGCTAAATCAGACTCTGGTGAACTGTTTTGAAGCGCGCTAGAAACCATCTGAGGCATCATCTGATTAGATTCACTGAGCAGCTCGCACTGGCGCATCATTTGAAAAACAGCTAAACGTGCATTTGAGCGAGTCTTGTCTGAAACTTCTTCCAGTTCATGGTGATGGTCTGCTTTTGAGTTGAAAAAGTAACCGTAATCATCTTGACCAATCTCATGCCGCCCACCTGTAAGCGCTGGCACGACAACCTCCACTATAAAATCACCGATGAATGGATATTGCTTGCAAATGGCTATCCAGACTAACTGCCGAACATCTTGGGGAAAATCAGCAGCGATTAACTCTATCTGCGCATCCGTAAGCAGTGAAAGTCTCTTTTGAATTTCACCCAGCATGACTTCACTCGAACGCGCAGTACGAGTTTGCAGCATGTTATCCCGGCTTATCTCCGCCTTTACTTGCGCCCAATTTTTGGACTCGTTATACAGCTGCGCTACGATAACCGTTTCTCTAATTAATGCTGGCCGGGTGAAGCCGATTTTGTACTTAGTTGCCACTAAATATCCTTGTTGATTTACTTTATTACGAATAATTGGACGATACTCGTCCTCTAAACTTTAGTTTTAAACCCTGTTAAGCCTGTTGCTATCAATTCAGCACACACGATACCTATTACGTTGTACTTTCTGCAGTTTTATCTATGCAATGATGCTTGCTTGAATACATAATAATTTCAAACCGCTTATTCTTATGGAAACGACTCCACGTAAAAAGTGCTTTTCCGATCATTTATATCAATCAACAGTTTGCAAAGACAAGCCTATGTAAGTCGCGTTAATAACCCGTGATTTTGATACAGTTCTAACCAAGGTTCTTAAGCCTAACTGATTACAGCTCGGCCGTATGTCCCGACGTATCAACTTACTAAAATTTTCCTCATCAAAGCGCCGGTAAGTATCTTTATTTGTCGCGATGCGATCAATTTCTTCCGCTAGGTTTTTACTTGTATCAATAAAGAGTGTTCGTTGCTCAAAGCGGCCTAAAGGCGTATCGAACTCATCTCTGATCAAGGTAATACCAGGTCCATCCATATCCACGCTAAAGCGGTAAGCAGAATCATTCAAAAAACAATACGCAGGTTTGATTGCGAGTCTAAAGTAGCTTTCATTTCTGCTTTCAATTAAAGGTAAATCTGCCATTGCTAACTTTAACGCCAGTAGCTTAAGTTCATTGCAAACATATTGGTCAATGGCCTTGACCCACCCTAGCCCAACAAGCTCTATATTTATTAAATCTGCATTCGCGCTTTCACTTTCGCCTAACAATTTTAGACCAATTAATAACGACTTTTCAGTGTCTGTAAGCGTTATATTAAGTCGTTTTTCTTTTCCTGTTTTTCCAAGCTCTATAAAGTCTTCATTGCCTAAAGGCAAGGTAACGGACTCAGCCTCTTTTTCGTATGCGTATTTATCGGTATAGCTAGACGACAACCCTTTAACTTCTTGACTCCACTTGCTTTGGGTATCGAAATCTTTTACCAATGCATCGAGATAGGCCATCTTGCCATCTGCTGTTTTGGCCTGGGCAAACTCTTCTAAAGTGAACCAGGTTAAATGCTCATCTTTTTTAATATTATTCAATAACTCGAATAGGCCATTTTGGGTCAGTTCAATTTGGAAAACATTGATTCGATATTCAGTTAATGCATGGTTCGCACCCGCTCCTTCCACTGCACGATATGGCTTTATCGTCCGCCATGGTTTAAACGAATAATGAATACCTGAATGTAATCCTGCCTCTTCGTTAATTTCGCGTTGAAGGGCTATTTGAATTGCCGTTGAGTTTTCTGAGGCTAATGGGCTTTGCAAAACCCTAAGGGCATTTTCATCGCCCGCTGCACGCAGGTCATTTTGGGAAAGTCTGCCACCTATTAATACATAGTTATTTTGGTTTGGGCGGCTTTTGTCTTCACGATGTCTTAGTAGGACTTTGCCATCTAAAACAATTAGCCCCCATGCGACATGGACATAGCGAATAGGTTTAGCATTGGCGCTATGATTGCTCTCTCGCTGAGACTCCAGTGAATGAAGTAAGTTTCGTTGTTGATCAGACACTGGAGAGGATGAGTCTTGTGGCAACCAGAAACCATTAGAAAATAGGGACTGTTCATTATCTGCTAACGATTGGAGTAATGATCGCGCCATAAGAGAGGCAGGAAAAGACAAGAAACGCCATACATTTTGCTGCAGTAATTGCGTATCTAATAGCCCAAGCGTCGTGAATATATTCTGAACAATTGCCACAGAAGCTAAAGCTTCTGTTTGATCAGTGGGGCCTGTTAGATTTACTAGGTCATTAACATTGACCATTGTGAAATCACCACCTTCTTCTGCATACAGTGGAAGGTGATCATAAATTTGTTGTAGGGTTAAATTGATCCCTGAATTCATTTGCTCTTATTCTCGTAACCGCCCTATCGATCCTCCTGATCATATGGGTTGGGTGTTGCGGCTTCATCCTGGAAACCTTTCGAGCTATTGTCGTTATTTTGATTTTTATCTACAAGGTCAACTAGAGGACAAAGTGGCCTTTTATGCGTAACTCCTTTATATCTCTAGAGTTATAGCAAAATAATTATAGGTAGACTAGTTGTAATGTGACCGTGCTACATGAATAACACACTTAAGTGATCAAATTAACCAAATGCTATATTGATAAAGCAGATATAAGACTGGAAAACCTAATTATTATTTCCCATCGTCCCACGAATTTAAGAAGTCTGCGAGTACATCACCATGACAAGACTGAGGTTTACAGAAGCAGCCAAGCCGCTTACCTGCTAGCTTATAAACTTCAGACTTATCTTTGTTCGGGAATTTTTCAAAGTCAAAGTCATACTTATACTTGCGTATAACTTCATCTCTATCGTCTCCTTCTTCGTACATTGAATAAGGATTCCCCCAGTAAGAGCCCCTACCAATTGTTGTGTTTGAATTAACAGGACACTTTAATAATGGAATATAATCCTATTATTGAGGTGAATATGACTAAACGAACAAATAAAAGTTATCCAGACGAGTTTAAACAAGAAGCAGTTGCTTTAGTGCTCGAACAAAATTATACCGTTGTAGAGGCTGCCGCATCATTAGGCGTCACTGACAAAATCTTATATAACTGGGTCGCAAAACACAAAAAGCAGGCTTCAGGTGAAATGCTGTCAGTTGATGAACGAGCAGAACTGATTCAGCTTAGAAAAGATAATAAGCGCTTACAAATGGAGCGTGAGATATTAAAAAAGGCCAGCGCCTTCTTTGCGAAAGAAATGAAATAAAATATTCATTTATCAGTAAGCTTGGTACAAAGTACACCATATCAATAGCGTGCCAAGCAATGCAGGTTAGTTCATCCGCTTATTATGCTTGGTTAAAAAAACCAGGTGAATTAATAAACGATGAAACACTGCGCTTGTATCGACGTACTAAAGTTTTGTTTCAAGCAAGTCGAAACAGCTTGGGTAGTCGAGAGCTTGTTAAGGTATTACGCAAAGAAGGCTTTAAAGTAACGCGTTATCGCGTAATTAAATTAATGAAAAAACTGAAGTTAGTTGTGACCCAGCGTATTGCTTATAAAGTCACAACAAAACGAAAACATAGCGATAGTGTTGCAGACAACCTGCTAAACATGAACTTTAACCCTGTTGGGCCAAATCAAGTATGGGCTGGCGATGTAAGTTACTTAAAGACAGGTGAAGGCTGGCTTTATCTAGCCATTGTGATGGATTTATATTCACGCCGTATTGTTGGCTGGCATATATCTAAGCGCATGACGCGTAATCTAGTGGAGAAAGCACTAACAAAAGCACATCACTTGCGAAAACCTCCAAAAGGGGTGGTATTCCACAGTGATCGCGGCTCTCAATACACAAGTAATGGCTTTAGGCGTTTATTGAAAAGGTTAAATTGTCGTGCGAGCATGGGTGATGTTGGAGCGTGCTGGGATAACGCTGTTGTTGAACGTTTTTTCGGTAGTTTAAAACATGATTGGTTGCTTAAAGTGCCGCAACCAACGCGTGAACATATGCAAGAAGACGTAACAAAATACATGAAATATTATAATGTTGATCGACTACATTCAGCTAATGCTGATCAGTCGCCAATTGAGTTTGAGAATTCCTTTAGGAAAGTGTCCGGCTGGAGTTGACCAGAACAGTCCATAGTATCTGAGTAATCGATACTGTCCACTTCACAACCATGGTGTTTGGCAATCTCCGCCAAGCGTTTAATTTTACTCCCCCAAGGGCCGCTCTCTTTACCGTGTGAAAAATAGATTTTCATCGTATTTAATACCCTGTAATGGCTCCTGCTTAACGACGTGTCACCGCATTAAATCTTACATAATTAGGGTCAGTCAGGTCTTGCATTTTGCAACCACCCTACTCACTGTTGAGTAATGTACTTCTAAGTGCTGTGCAATGTCTTTTAATGTATACCCCCCGGAACTGTATGCTTTAACCATCGCCACATTTCGGGTCTTTGACTCTAACAAGCAATCCTCTAACGATTTTGCAGGCGCTCTACACTGCTTAACCGGTATTTCAGATAAATCAACCTCTAGCTCTTTCTGTCGAGATTGATGTTTTTCAACAAAATGAGGAAATGCCATTCTCAATACAGCATATTCAAACCGTTCGAGGGACAGAATTCTTTGCCGAGAAGATCCTACTTAAGTTAATGGAATACGGCATTAAATTTCGTCCTAATAAACCAGGTTTACCCCACCTAAATGGAAAAATTGAACGCTCTCAAAGAACCGATAAAAAAGAGTTCTATTCAACCGTAGACTTGGACCTAGATGAGTTGGAAAATGTAACTTTTCATGAATGGCAGCACTGCTACAACTGGCAGCGAGCGCATGGCTCGTTCAAGGACAAGACACCAATGGATTATTTTTGAACACATTGACCAAACTCCGCTTTGGGAAGAGGTCAATGGTGACTACAAAACTGAAAATGAGCGCATTCAACTTTCAAATTAACAACGTGATCTGCAGCTAAGAAAGTTGAAATGATGTCTATGAATCACACACTTTTCAATCCCAATTAACGGCCTGCCAGTCTACTATGTGAGTTGAAACACTCGAATATCGAAGTATTCAAGCTTACGAGTAAATTCTTTTCCTGGAAACTTCACCGTCTCAAGTATAGTTCCAAGAGTATCCTGCTCAACCAGCTTAGGTATCACCAGTATCATATATCTCTCATATGAAGAATCTACAGCGTCAAGTCGACAAAAATCCTTGAATATACTGCCTTCTTTGTCGTCATGATGTTTCATATTTTCGAGAGTGAATTCAGTTCTCGATGACAATTCTTCAGTAAGCGAAATACCGTTAAGCATCTTTTTGTGATAGCCTCGACCACATACTTTTAATTCCGCTATCATCTTAGGTGAGTCACCAACAATATCAACCTCACCACCTGGAACTATTCCTGTCTTATTTAAATCAAAACACTGTTCATCATTTGATAGCAAGTACAACTCACCTTGGAGCCATAGCTCTCGCACTCGTCTTAATTCAAGGATATAACCAAGTTTTTCCTCCAAGGAAGAGATGTTATCGACAAACCAATCCCCCCATTTATTCGTCACTCGATTACTCCCCAAAAGGTAGTTAGCTTTAGTTATTTCTCACGATTTTTAAGGTCGCCTCTTAACCGTTCCGAGCCGAACTTATGCCTGAGGGCAAGACTGCTATATGTTGAAAACAAGCGCAAACACGATCACTATTGTTAACAGCTGTAGTTATGTGGTAACTGGATAAACTAACTATTCAAGTATCTTCACAACAATAAATCCATCATCAGTAGCTGAACTGGATGACCAAGTAACGGAAAAAACAATAAACCCATCGGATTCTGGAAAATTTGGTGACTGAATACGATCTCTTACAATGAAGTTATCTTCGAATGTTTCACCCGTATCCGACCACATGGACTCTGCTCTTATAGAATGGTTTCCTTCGGAGAATAGCTTTTCAAGGTTTAACCTCGACACACAGTTATCAAAAAGCATCTCATATTCATATTTCTTGTCAGTAGAGTTAAATTTTATTTCGGTATTTGAAAGCGAAATTTTATGTAATATATAGTCCATTTTACTGCCTCAAAATCATTTTCTAATCAGTATAGCTTAAAGAAATAACCGGTAAGTAACCCAATGGCTTACTTGAGAAATGGGTCGTCAAAAAGCTTCAGAAAAATTATATACGCCCGACATTGATTGTCGCGTTATACCAATATACTACTTGTATATTGTATCAAGGGTAATGAGAATTAACACAAGCCATACCAGAAGAGGACAATTTTCAAATAGCTCGCGAGCATGCTGAGATCGACTAATACACCATAGCAGTGCATATAAAGTGCCTCTATATTTTGCTTCGAACTCCACCAGTTTTGGCTGCAACCCAGCTGGAAAAGTTTCCAACCAGGAGTCAGCCCCCTCAGTTGAACAGATTGCAACAAATGGAATACCCGGCTCGTGAATAGCTGATATATCCTGATCTTCAGTTTCTGCTGAGCCAGACCATGAGATGCCATTTTCCCATGGCGTTAGCTTGGCTACGCATGGGTAGCCAAATAATTGAGAAAAGTTGATGACCAAATTGCCATTATCGTCGCACGCTACAACTAACAAATCAGTAGATTCCATTAACATCCAAGCCTCCTGCGAAATTGATCAAGGAATGAGTGTAGTATATTGGTGCGACATCTTTTGTCGCCAAAATAACAAAACACATTTATTATTGATTAAGTGAAATGAATTCCCTAAAGCTGTATGCGTAAAACGCTGAAGCGTCGCTGTTACATAGAACCTACTGGTATGACTAATGAGTAAAGCCTATAGCGCGTTTAACGCCCTCTTTGATCGAGCACTCACCTGCCAGTGCATCAATCATATCTTTTGCCGAAGTGATGGGTTGAAATCGATGACGCCGAGCAACCGCAGCAAAGTCTCCTGGTGTCAGGTTTATTAAACCGTCCAGTGACGGTTTATGTATTACTGCAGGTTTTGGAAGTCCTAAAGATTTACACTGTCGCGCCAGGAGTTTCCATGCCTGATCAGGTTTAAGATAATCAAACTTTACTTTCAAATCGAAACGGCGCAAAGCGGCTTGATCGATACCATCCATTAAGTTAGTTGTCGCGATGAATACCCCGGAAAATGACTCCATCTGAGTTAGCATTTCATTGACCCGGGTAACCTCCCAACTCATCTGTGCGCCGCGGCGGTCTTGTAAAAAACTATCCACCTCGTCCATCAGAAGTACTGCACCCTCATCTTCAGCCTCTTTAAATGCTAGAGCGATATTCTTTTCACTATCGCCAACCCATTTCGAGATGAGGTCTGATGCCCGCTTAATGATTAGAGGAGCGCCTAATTGTTCAGCAATCCAGCGCCCATAGGCTGTTTTTCCGGTTCCGGGCGCCCCATATAAACACAGGCGGCCGGCTTTGTTGGCGACTAAACCTGAGGCTAATTCAGTGGTATTTGTGTCAGAGTGGATAAAAGCCGGATTATACGTATCTGGCAACCCTTTAGGGTCATGTTTGCGAACCGGTTTGTGCCCTTGTGTTTCAAGTGTGTTATTCACAATAAGTTCAAAGGCTGAGGCCACACCGACACTACCTAACTCACACTGTACGGTTTCTACCACCGATGCGGCACGCGCTACTACCGCAGGCGCAAGCGCTTCCGACTCTGCAATTCGTTCAATGGTTTGCTTGTCCAGAAAGCCAGAGCAGCGTTTGCTGATAATTCGTTGCCGCTGCCTTTTGGGTGGCACGGGAAGCTCTATTACCATATCAAAACGACGAATAAATGCCTGATCTAAACACGCGGCAGAATTGGAAAGCCATAGTGTAGGTATTGGGCTTTCTTCTAACATACGATTAATCCAAGCCTTTCGAGTTTGAGCCGTACTTCTTCTACCGAAAAATTCATCGCCATCATTGAAGACATCTTCTACTTCATCAAACAGAATAAGTGATTTTTGATTAGCAAAGAACTTTTGAGCCGCGCGGAACGCCCGGAGCCGTTTTTCGCCAGTCACCGGGTCACCCTCTTCGTCTTCACTGGCCACCTCAAACAACTCACACCCCAGCATCTTGGCTAATACCTTAACTAGCTGACTTTTACCGGTACCCGGTGCACCATGAAGGAAGATATTGACGCCTTCTCGTGAAGTGGTTATAGACTTTTTGAGGTAAGGTTTAAGTACATTCAATTCGTCAGTAATATGTTCATAGTCTTTAATCGTTAGCTGCGGAGGTGAACTGACTGACACAGTATCACGCAACAAACTGACAGGGTCGGCATCAGATGAGAAAATTTGGTCGGCAAAGTTACTCGATAACACATCCAGTTTTGATCGTAGACAAGAGCTGCCCCTTCGATCAACCGACACCAAACCCGATTGCGCCAATATGCCTTGTGGGTTTAGAGCGTTGCGGACTTGATTCACCGGTATCTGTAAAATTTCAGATAGCGCATTAAACAATTTCACGGATGATAGGTCACCCAGCAAATCAGCCGTTTCATCAAGAATACGCTCATTATTGATGAGCACTACAAATTCAAGAAGGCGACAATCTGTATCGGATAGCCCCACCAACCCTGATAAGCGCTCTACATTGCTTGCCAGACAAGCCGGCGTACCAGCCTGTCCAAAGTTTCTCTCGGCGATTTTATGTTTATGACGTAACTCGTTTCGAACCGATTTTAGATCAAAATCTATCAGATCAACCCATTGCTTAAGCCCCAGTGCCTCGCCTGTTGAGTCGAAATCAAAGCAGTCCAGTTTACGATACCCACCTAATGGAACGAGAATACGAAGTAGCCATAGTTGAATCAACGGATCTACTGTACCGGCATTGCTGGACTGACTTGGTGAGCGGCGACTAATAGCCATAACGTTATACTCCCACATGAATAATATAACCATTATCCACATAGGTGCGTCATATAATGTCGCTACATTTCACCTTTTGCAAAAGTGCTACAAAATGGCTTACTGGCTATAAAGGGCTACCACAGCACTAGCTGTTTCGATCATTTTTGCTCTTAACCAGTCAGGCTCTAACACTTCCACTTTTTCTCCAAAGCTCATCAGCCACCACAGAAAATGTTGAGTGTTGGGTACTGTTGCCTTTAAGATAAAGCTGTCATCCGTCTCGCTTTCAATGACCTGATCGATACTCAGCGGCGTCTCAAAAAGATGCTTACCTTTCATCATTTGAAACTTCCCGACAAAGGCAATTTGCTCTTCATTATTTAGAATACCGAACCCGCCTTTATCGACATACCGCTTCAAATCAAAATCTGCAGGCTGGCTTCTGTCTATATCATCTAGTTGCACGGAGTCGAAGCGGTGTAATGCTAACTGCACAATATCGTTGTATTCCCACAGAGTGCATACCAAATAGATGACCGCACCTCTATACACCAAACCCAGTGGGTGGATTTTATAATACTTTGACACACCGCCAACTCGTGGCGTGTACTGTCCTTCTATGCACTTATTATGCAACAACCCGTCATAAACAGCGTCTATCACTTCCGGCTTGATACTCGGAGGCTGAAAGGTCATGCCATCAGAGATGGCTTCCACTTTACCGGGCCATTGTGCAAGTGGGTTATCATTTGAAGAGCCCAGCTCTTTCTCCGCCTGCGCAAAATAAGGGGTCAGATTTTCCAGTACACTACTCGGAAAGCTGTTACTGGCAAACTTTTTGACCAACAGAAATGTTAACGCGATTTGTGGTGACATGCCGGGAATATCGATGACAGCAGTATCATGTGGAAAAAACCACTTGTAGGGTTTTGATGTCTCATCAGAGCTTAAAGAAAACAGGAGACTCAGTTCTTCCAAATCTCGCTGAATGGTTCTTTCTGATACAGCATAACCTTCATTGTTTATCTTTGTATGAAGAGTAGATGTAAAAACTGATTTCGGTTCTCTGGGTATATATCGGAGTAGCAATAGCTTTCTTAGTGCTGATGACATTTTGACTTACCGTGTCTATAAATTTCTATATTAACATTTAAGAAAACGACACAGTATGTCGCAACATTTATGTGGTGAGGTATGCTAAAGTGATTTCGATAATTTAATCTGAATTAAGGCCTGGATTGTCGTAAACATAACCATCTAAAGCCTTTTTTAACTCGACTTGAATAAAGGCTTTCAGTTTTTCTGGTTTAATCACTGTCATCGAACTACCAAAGCTCAGCATCATGGTACGTAAAGTGGATGTATCATCAGCAGTAACACTAACCTGATACCTCTTATTCTTAAGATTTAAAAAACGCTGACCTTCACCTATTGGGTGCTCTACGAGATAATTGGCCAGTCTGCAATCAACATTCAAAATTAAGTCTACATTCTTTTGAAAAACGATAGTTAACGGATGCCTGTCGATAAAACCCTTAATATTAACCCCTTCCGGAAAGGTGATGTTCATGTTAATAAGAACAACGTTTTTAATCGGATGGACAGGAAAGTAGTAAACTCTATTACTACCATCTAGTCTGGCGATCAAATAGCTTATGTTTTCACTTAACAATATACCCAGAGGATGAATGCAATCATACTGAATGTATCTTAACTCAGCAGAGCCAAAGAAACGGCCAAACTCAGCAGCAATACATACCCCCTTTTCCAATGCTTCATATATCGCCTCACGCGAACAGGTATCGGTAACACCGCTCAGGTATTGTTTCGTTGCACTCGTTGTCCATACAATTTTATTATTCCATTCGCTTCGATTATTAAGTAACTGGTCTGCTTGCTCAAAGAAAGGCGACAGGTGACCTAATATTGACTGAGGGAAAAGTCTAGCCGCATCACCCGACATCATTTTGTACGCAATGGCCGTAGGAATATCCAGGTTGGGTAACATCACGGTTTTCGATTCTTTTAACCAATACCAGCCAGCTGGTTTACTGTCACTATCGACCCCTATTCCAAATATTCCACTGCCACTCAAATACTCGAGATCTCTCTGGATAGTTCTAATCGTTGTGCTATAACCATTATTTTCCAAGTAACTAAATAACTGCCGGGTAGATACCTTGCGCGGGTATACAGGAATGGACTTAAGAATGGCTAATCTACGGAGTAACACATCACTCATGCCATTGACTCACTAACGTTATCTCAGAAGTCTGATGAGCTGTTTCAAATTCACTCATCATCAACAGCATTACCTTCACGCCATCCCTAATATTCGAAGTAATATTAACACCCATAATCAGGTTCATATCTTTTTGCGAGATGGCCTCAACCTTCCCACCGATGTCATGCAGACAACCAAGATTAAACTCAGCCCCTGCTTCGATTAAAAGAATAGCGCGATTTGCTTGCGATAAATGGAAGGGGTCAAGAACCTTGTTATCCATAGCCTGTTCAATTAAATCCTCAGATAAGGTCGTTTTTTCATTTTCAGGATTACCAATAAATAAATGCCCGCGTGCAGACAGGATCGTTTTCATATCTGAAAAATCAATATTAATCATGCCATTCGTCATGATGATATTCAGGAATTTACTCACCAGTGATGACAGCTGATACCCCATTTCTTTCATGATTTCTAAAAAGGGGGTTTCCGGGGGAAAGTTATTTAATACTTGCTTATTGGAAAGCACAGCAATTGCGACGCCTAAGTGTTCAAGCGCTTGGCAGGTTTCTCTCGCAAAATTGCTCCGTTTTTTTCCCTCAAAGGGGAATGGCATTACTGTAAAACATATCACGACACTACATACTTTTTTAGCTACATCAGCAATAACCGGTAAAGCTCCACTACCTACCCCACCTCCCAGACCTGCTACCAGTAGAACCATGTCAGCCCCAGAAAGGTTATGCTCGATATCGTGTAGAGACTGCATGGCAAACTGTCTTCCTTTTTCCGGATTACCACCTCCACCCAGTTTTTGATGACTCCCGCCTAAAATAACTTTTTGTTCCCACTCAGTTGCATCAATACAGCCTTTTGAGCTATCCATGGCAATGAAAGAAAGATTTTCTGTGTTGGTACATATCTGGTTTAGAATATTTATTCCGGCCCCGCCAACGCCTACAATTCTGATATCGGGCAAAATGCTAGTGTGATTATCCGTGCACTCATAAAACATCGTTATTTCATCCTTTGTTGAAATAACATCAGCTCGACTGGTTCAAACGGCAGTTATTTGGTGAGAAATCCGAAAAGCGTGATATGACGGATAATCCGTACCAATATACAATTGCCGATTTACTCAAAGACTTACCAGAACCCCTTAATGCAGCGAATTCCGAAAAGGAAACAGTGACCTATCAGCGGGGGAAGGCTAAGAAAAACGCCCTTGAAGGCTCCCCGGATGATAGTGGCTTGCGTTTTGATGACAGTGTTCCCGTCAAAGAGATTGCACTTTCAGCCCCTGAACTGATCGGAACCGATGCCGATGATTACGAAGTGGAGAGCATTAAAACCACCTATCGACTCGGTCAGCTCGGGCTCCCTGGTACCCAAATCGTACTCAAGTACACTCGTCCGGTAGTGAAAAGAAAATCTACCCGAACATTAACAACAACGCCGGCTCCCACTAATGTGCTAGAGCGAAGCTTTGCTGATGTCAGCTTTTTAGTCGGTATGTTGCTGGATAAGTTCTTATATCACCTCCCGTTGTATCGACAGCATCAACGGTTAGAGCAAAACGGGGTTCAGGTTGCCCGCAGTACACTAACTAATCTGGTTAAACGCAGCATTGAACTCCTGACACCTATTTATCAAGCCCAGATGCAAAGCGTCCTACTCAGTCGCGTACTGGCGATGGATGAAACGCCCATAAAAGCCGGACGCAAGAAACAAGGAAAAATGAATAAAGCGTACTTCTGGCCCATTTATGGTGATCAGGACGAAGTGTGCTTCACCTTTTCATTATCACGGGGAATGCAGCATATCCTGGATCAACTCGGTGACTTCAGTGGCGTATTGGTCACGGATGGTCACGGATGGTCACGGTGCTTATGAACGATTTAATAAGCAAAATAGTGCATTAAGTCATGCTCAATGTTGGGTACATAGCCGTCGGTATTTTGATGATGCCCAAAAGGCAGAGCCAGAAGCCGCAGCGATTGCCTTAGCTTATATTAGCCGACTGTATGAGCATGAGAAAGTCATTCGTGAGCAGTCATTAACTGGCCAGGAAAAACAGGATTATCGTCACCAAAACAGTACACCAGTAGTGGATGCGTTTTTTAATTGGTGTCACGAACAGCGACAACGCATTGATCTGGTGAAAGGTAACCCTCTATCCAAAGCCCTGGCTTATGTAATGAAGCGTGAGGCAGCGCTACGTGTTTACTTAAATGATCCTGATGTGCCAATGGATACTAATCACCTTGAACGGGCGCTTCGTGTGATCCCCATGGGGCGTCGGAACTGGTTGTTCTCATGGACGGAGTTTGGCGCGGAACAGGTTGGTGTTATTCAAAGCCTGCTAGTGACTTGCAAGTTACATGGCGTTAACCCTTATGACTACTTAATTGATGTTTTACAGCGTATTAGTTGCCATCCAGCCAGTAAGGCTGGAGAACTAACCCCTAGGGTGTGGAAAGAAAAATTTGCAGCGAATCCAATGCGCTCAGATGTGGAGAATTTAACTAATGGCAGATAAAAAGGTTTACCAGGACTGGTCTGATAGTGCGGCTAAAGTCAGAGCGATTGCTTCTGACTCCTCATTAGAGCTTTGGCAAAAGAGACACTTGGTTGCAGGCGCATATGCAGGTTTAGCCCTAGAAGGGTTGAAATCAAAGCACCGGCATAAGATCCTTGGCGGGTTCTCTAAAATGAACGGGATACTCTCACAGTATACGCTGAACACATATGATGAATACCAGATCATTAAGGAAGAGGACTTACGTGAGATCGTCAGAATCGTCATGCTGCTGGAGCCGTGAGGTTAAAGGGCATTAAACTCCTGTTAGTGCAATGACGCCTGAAAATGACCGGTTACTTCGCAAATATCTTATTTATACTTAATTTCAACAGGATAGAAAAAATGGATCAAAAAAAGCGATGGAAAAAGCGGTCCTTTTAATAAAACTGTAACAAAAGCTAGGCTCATGACCCAGATTAGGAACGAGATTAGGCGGCGAAAATATGAATCGCCCCTAGCGTAGTAGACAATCTCAATGGTAAAAATGATCTAATGTATAAATAGTTCAATTAAGGAGTACTTCATATGAACTAGGAAGATTTTTCGAGCTTTTTAGGAACAGGTTCTTTACGAACGTATTTGAACCAAATGCGAGCGACCCTATCTGCATTCATATAAAGCAAACAAAGCGGCGCAAAAAAGACCATCGCGATCAAAGCAATAAGCAACAAAGCATCACTCCACACTTTCCAGCACCTCTTCACTCTCGTCATCCAAACCGAGTGGTAGCATGATAGTATCATCGTTCGTCTCTGCCAGCTCACGCGCAAGCAGGGATATGATCTCATGTGCTTCTTGTCTAGTTCTCTCTAGCTCGGCATGAGATGCCGTTTTTACTAATTTGCTCAAAGTAACTAACGCCTCTAGAATTTACGTAGGATGCAACAGACATGCTTTGAGTATAGCATCCCACTACCTGAAAAGGTCGCGGCAGTTCCGGTAAAGGTGAGTCTGGATACCAGAAGAAATTCTGGCGAAAGCCCCCTCGATGGGGCTTTTGTTATTAAAGATCTTTTCTTGAAGCTGGGGTGAAAAATAGTTAATAGTGACCAACTAATTTAATGGGCTTTAATGTATTTTTCATTAATTAATGTTTCTCCCGTTAAATGAGATTAAATGATGTAGATTTTTCAGCTTATGCTACTCAGCTAATTGATGTGGAAAAATAATGTCCCTAATATTGCGTACAATATGAGCACAATGTTAAAAGGTAGTAATTATGGATGCGCTAAGCTATTCCGAATTTCGTACCCACTTGGCCGACACGCTGGACAAAGTGAACGATAACCACAAGCCGATATTGATTACCCGTCAAAACGGCAAACCTGCCGTAGTAATGAGCTAGGAAGATTTTCAGGCCTACGAAGAAACAGCTTATCTTATGGCCAGCCCTAAAAATGCTGAGCGCTTGAATAAAGCGATTGCAGAAGTGGAAGCCGAAAAGAGGGCTAGCAATATTCCTCTGTAAAGCAGTCTCTTTCAGTGTACCGCTCCCGCTGATCAACTTCGCCCAAATACTTGAATTGTTCTTGCGGAACAAAGATTCCATGAGGCACTTCGTCACGATCCCCAAGCCACTTTCGCAACCTAAAATCAACAATTTCACCCGTTACCAACTCAAGCCAACTATGCGGCACAACCACATCACCGCTCGCCTGATTAGTGACGGTTCCAGCCATTCGTTTATGAGAAATGCCGTATTCATCAAGAATCACACTGGCCTGATCAGATACCCCGTCACAATCAAGGTCAAGGTCTTCTAGTGAAAGTAAAACCAGTTCAATATCTTCAATCTCTGTAAATTCTTTCATCGTTCACCTCTCTTTTTTTGTTCAATTTTAGCGTCATGCTTTGCAGCAATGACCCACATAACGACAAAAACAACTCCTAAAATAAGGAAAGAGCCAGCCATCAGGTATAAAGGGTTAATAGGTTCCATAACTTCACCTCGATAAAGAACGTTCGCTTTATTTTCTGCTCTTTTTCGAGTCATTTCAAACTTGCTTACGAACCTCTAAAGACTTTTCTATTGAGTTTGATCGCTGTTTTTCAGTTCTGTTTTGTGTTGATAAGTCAACGAAACGAAAATATAACCCGGAGCCAAAAGCCGGTTGTTGCTACGCTACAAAGCGATGAAGCTACCGTTAAATGGATTAATGTATGTTTAAATCTGCTCATTATAAAAAATCTTATTTTTTGTGCCTGATTCCCCCACCTAAATATTGTCATTAACAATAAAGGTGTTAATAAAAACAATATAGTTGTTAACTTTTTCCATTGGGAACCTCCAAGGTTTTCAACTTAAGTAACAGTGAAGAACGTAAAAGTCTGCAAATACTCCGCCTAGGTGTTTGGCCTAGATAGGGATAAAACAGCCAAATTATAGTAATTCACTCGACTACAAGGTTGCGGTTCGGTCACCTCAGGCGGCGATGTTTCTAGGGCTTGTTAATCAGCCGGATCAAATCATAGCGACCATTGATGCGCTTTGGTTAAATGCGGTACTGACCTCTCGCCAGCGTAGCGATGGAACATACCAATGGCAGCAAAGACTTATTCGGCTGGCCGGTAAGGTAACCGGTACTGAAAAGCGTGCTCGCCTAGCTGCTTATCGTAAAACTGGGGATAAGGAAAACGCAACCAAGGTTGAAGCTGAACTAGCAGCTGTTGAATCCGAAGAAGCAGAAGACTCAGTAGCAGAAATCAAGAAAGCCACTAAAGCTAAAGATGCCGCATAGACACCAAGCGCACAACGAAATAACCCGCAACTAAGCGGGTTTTTTTATGCCTGTAGCGAGGGGTTATATGATTAATAAAGAAAGTCCAGAACGAACAAACCCGCAGCTAAGCGGTTTTTTTGTGAGTCTGTGTAGGTTTAGGGCTTTTTGAATTCCATTATTTCACCTTGATGAACTATAACAGGCCTAGTTAGTGCCATTTGATTTCCTAGCCAAACACGTTCATCGGCTGATAAAAATATGTATGTATTGGGTAGCTTGGTTGAAAGAGCTTTATACAGCTCAAGCTGGTTGAGTTTTCCATCAAAGCGGGAGTTGATCTTCAGTTGAGGGTAATTCTCGCCTTCAATAGTAGGGCTAACAAAGCCCTTTCTACTTGATGTGGAGTGTACGCCTGGCTGCACAACCACCGTGCAATGGTTCCGCTTAGAATTAGAGTCACACCCCATATCAGGGTTGTGCAGAACATGAATGTCCATGTTGCCTCTTTCTAAAGGTATCGTTGAGGTCTCCACTATCTCAAGGTCGTATTCTTTAGCCGTATCTTTGACAGCCTGATTCCAAAGAGTTCGAGTGACCTCCGTGAAGTGTTTATAGGTGTTATAGTCTGCCCGATCTAAACTTTCATCGACTTCGCCAGGGACATAATTCCATGCAGAATGCCTTTCATCAAGCGTCTTATCTCCATAATAATAAAGCCCTGCATTTGTTAGTGCTGAATCAAGGCCAGCCGTTCCGCCTGAAATAGCCATAAGAGCCAAGCCTGAAAAGAGGTTTCCATCCCTTACTGGTCGTTTCTTGATTTCCATTTTGCGAGATGTGTCGTACACACCAAAGCCGCCCACAGACTGATATTCTTGCTTTGCAATAGAAGTGGCACAACCTGTCATTTGCGCTCCCGCAGTAACTATAAGTAGTGCTTTTAAAATTGTAGATTTCATGGTGGTTCCTCTGAATTAATTACGTTCTGTATATTTCTATAGTGCCATAGTTTTTAAAAACGCAACTCTTGCTTTATGGGATTGGCTGACCTTTATACCCATTATATTCGTTGCTGAATTGATGCCTGATATCGTCAATTCGGTTGCCTTCCATTCTTAGCTCTGTTCTCTCAATGGCATCGAGTCGATCACCTGTAGCATTGAGCGAGCTACCCTCTCCCGTCAAAAAGTCCATATTTATATCATCCATAGAGGGCAACACATCGTTTTGTGCTAGTATGCCAATCCATTCCTCAAGGTCGATTTTTTGCCAGTCTATTTCTGAATTCTATCCATTGGGATGCCGCTACATTCAGAGACTTCAGGTGCTCCACATGATCGGCATAGCTGAGGAACTGCTTGAGATGCCACTGAAAAAAGAACCGATAGAGCTATTGGTAATCCTTTTGTTATCGCGATACTTCTCATTGTATTACGTTACCTAATTTTTAAACGTCAAAATTAGTTAAAAAATGATATCCAACCTAAAACAACTGCAAATAATCTAAAAAACCACTCAAATAAATTTCAAACATAGACTAATAATCAATAAGTTACGTGTCGGTCACTCACACTTTATCCACCAAGCCCCCCCTGCTTTCTCCACCCAGTCCCTCACGGTTACCTCACCCAGTCACTCACGCTTTCTCCACCCAGTCCCTCACGGTTACCTCACCAAGTCACTCACGCTTTCCACACCCTTATCGATACTACAGGTGATCGCTATTTAGCGAATTAGCGAATTAGCGAAATATAATGGCAATACTTCGGAGCTTGAGAGGGTGCTGTTGTGTTGAAACCGTCGTGAGAGTTTACCCAGGATAACAGCCAGCTTGGAGATTGGTGCTAACAATACAAACTAAGTAACGCTTCTCTGTGAACCTCAGGTACAGTCACCCCGAAACCACAAAAAGATTTAAGCTACGCAGCCTTCTTCAGCTGCGATCTTCGCTGCAATCAAATCATCGTCAGCATTATCAACATAATTTCGCATTGAATCTATCTCGATACTTGACCATGCTTCGTTCTTCTTTTTGATCGCTTCTTTACATCTAGCCATCTCACGCTCGCCTGTGAGGTGCTTGATCTCTTTCAGGTACTTGAGCTTGATCGAATCTATCTCCTTCAGATAACTCTGAGCTTTCCTTATCGACTCAAACTGCTCCTCTGCTTCTATGAATGCCTGCTTCTCCCAGCTCGTCGGTGATGGCAATAAACTTGGCCTGTATCGCATTACGTTTTTGTTTCTAGGCAAGTCCTGCAACTGCATTTTTTGACTTCCTTTGTGCTTGTAAAACTTATTCTTGAACCAGCATATATGAAGCCATTTATTTAACCGTCTTATTCGAACCCCTATCGTCCCTTTTTCCCATTTGTGTTTATCATTCCTATGCGCCTCATTCTTCTCCCAAAATTCGTCAGCAATTATATCAGCCACAATCTCAAGTCGTTCTGATTCTGCTGCAAGAACAATCTACTACATCCTCTATTTTTGTAAGCATTGTTTCACCCTGCCGTTTCATTAATCTCATTCGGTTTGCATTACCAATACAGTGAATAGTGACACAAGCCCCACTGCTATCAGGGTGGAGTTACTGCTTTTTATTGGAAATAGACCTGCCATAACGAAAAAAAAATCCAGCTTACCAAATGAATAGTTTAAGGTTTTTTACCTACCTATACCCGTTACGGAATTCGAAGGTTTTTTGTGTAATCATCTGCTTTTTTTATACTAATATCCTCTCAACTTTTTATTTTTACCATTTATTACCTTTATGGCTATCTGCCACGTTCATTGACCATATTTATTAAGGCAAACAGACATACGATACCCGTTACGGAATTCGAAAGTTTTTTGTGTAGGTTCTTGCGTTTGCGTTCAGAATGCTTTCTCGTGAAACTACCTTTATGGCTACCTGCCAAACTCACTTACCATATTTATTTAGGTAAACAGGTATACGATACCCGTTACGGAATTCGAAGGTTTTTTGTGTGGATGCTTGCATTTACGTTTTAGGCGGTGTTTGAGGAAATTTCCTTTATGGCTGTCAACCAAACTCACTTACCATATTTATCAAGGCAAACAGGCATACGATACCCGTTACGGAATTCGAAGGTTTTTAGTGGTGATACTTGCATTTGCGTTCAGAACACTTTCTCGTGATATTACCTTTATGGCTACCTACCACACTCACTTACCATATTTATTACGGCAAACAGGCATACGATACCCGTTACGGACTTTCGCTGTATTGATGGCAACTATTTACCTGTTGACGGTCTCTGTGCGAGGAGAAAAAAACACTATATTCAGAGCTTGCAACCTCGGAAGCCCTTTTTCGGCCTTATGTGGCCGTCCACCTCCCCTTACCTCTCTTCAACTCAAAATCAGGTTTTTGCGTAGCCCTTTTCCGGCCTTTTCTGCCCTCTGCCCTCTGCCCAAAAAAACACAACAACTCGACCCTTTTTGCACTTCATAAAGGATCAGTATTAACCCATACAGAATGATTTTTCTGATAATTATTAGCTAAAAGGTGGTTTAAATGTTCGTACTTGGGTTGGATATTGGTTACAGCAATTTTAAAGCGGTCTACGGTGGTCCATTCCGCCCTATTAATGAGGCGGTCACAGTAATAAAACCCGCTGAAACAGCACCGCTAAGAAAGCTTTCAAGAAGTCTGATGGGTAATAATGACGACGACTTACTGGATCAAGTGACACATGGCCGGGCAATTATTCTTGACCCAGGCTTTTTCTCTACTGGCTGGATTACGTTGAAAAAAGGCAGACAAGAAGACAGCTCTTCTGGTACATCGCTTGATGCTATGTCTCGATATTTAGATGCCGTCAGTAAGAGTATTGGGAAAGAGTGTCGCACAACCCTTCCTATCGATGATATTGAGTTTGCTGTTCGAGAGGGCGGCGAACATATTTATGCTGCTGGCCAGAAAGTATTATTAGAAGACCATCTGGTTGCCGGTTATGAAGCTGTAACATCATCTACTATTACCAGCTTAAGAACCGCCACTAGGTCTGAATCAGGGGCGTACTGTGGTGTTTTGATGCTAATCGGGGGCGGAGCTAAGGCGTTTGAGGAGGTTGCCAGAGAGTCGTTTCAGACTGCGAGAATCTTAATTTCAAAAACTCCTGTGGTTTGCAATGACTTGGAGTTCTTTTTGGCTGGTAGACGTATATTGTCTAGGCAAAACACCACAACTTTCCCGCATGGGGGGGAGGTATTATGAGGTTAAGAGTATCGGTAGGGGATGCAACACCTCTTCTTAAAGAAGAGTTAGATAACATCGAGGGTGGAGGCTATAAAGGTGAGCGTTGCCGATTTCTTGCGGAGCTGGCGCTCACAATGCTTAGCACTGCCAACATCGACCACCTGCCAATTATTGACGCCGATGCATCTAAAAAAAAATCACCTTATGGCTGTAATGATGCTGTCAAATTAAAAGCATCCGTACAAGGGTTGCTTAACCACACTGGCACGATTAAGAGGAAACTGTGATGCGCATACGAATATCTATTAGTGAAGGCACCCCGCTTCTGCACGATGACTTGAACAGTTTGTCGTCCTCGGCAGCCAGAAGTGACAGACTTCGTTTTTTAGCGGAGTACGCGCTAACGCTAATTAGTGGGGGTAACTCTCCCCCTTCTGCCGCCCATCAAGTTCGGTGTCAGAGCAAACAGAGTGGCGAGCCAGAAGCAGATACTCGCAAAGCGTTTGATGAATTAGGACAAGGCGATCTGCCATCGCTTGTGGATGACATGTTAGGTTGATTGTAGTTGCCGTGCAGGGTGTCCTGTACGGCTTAATATCAGGAGTTTTTTTGCTTAAGCGGCTCGCTAACATACAGTTACATTTTTAATGGCAATTACCTGTTTAAATTTTAGCTATCTAATACTATAACGATATTCGCTTTGTAGCAGGTTGCGCTATTTCGTATTTATGAGATGACTCTTATTAATAAACCTATTCTCATCGGAATAAGCTTTATGATTGATTTTTCCGTATCTAGCTTGATCCAATTTATTCACATGAGAATAAATTTTGTCAGTGCTTGCGTAATTTCAAAACGTGAGATACTTAACCTATATAACGAATTTAGGTGGAGCAAAATATGAAAAAATTTATTTCTACAAAATCTATGAATATAAACTTATTTAGAGGCCAGCTTAAAATGTTCGGCCTGTTAGGGGGGTGGCGGTCTTGCTCTTCGTGCTGTACACCGTAGGTTTTTTTGCATTAATAGCCCTGAACGTAGACGTACAGAAAGGAGAACATAAAGAACTTTTTATATGGTGATGAAGGGCTTTATTTTTGTTGGCGCTACGCTTGCGTATTCCGCTGAAGATGATCACTCTCTGCGATCGATGATGATCACTTTTTCTTCCTAAGCATTACGAACTTACTTTTTACTTTAAGTGATCATCTTCCGTCAATGTTGTCATTAGTTTTCTCATCGATTCTCCTTTCAGATTTAGCTTGTGAGCATTGTGTAATAGCCGATCCAAAATGGCGTCAGCCAATGTTGGGTCAGCTATAAAATCATGCCACTGTGTCAGCGGTAGCTGACTCGTAAATAGGGTCGATTTGCTATTGTGCCTATCCTCCATAATCTCTAACAGATCATTCCGTTGACTTTGAGTTAGCGGCTCTAGCCCCCAGTCGTCAATAATGAGTAAATCCATCTTCGCTATCTGGGCCAGTAGCTTTAGATAACTGCCGTCTCCGTGTGAGATCGTTAACTGTTCGAACAACCGACTCGCCCTGAAGTAACGCACTCGATAACCTTGATGACAGGCGTGATGACCTAAGGCGCAAGCCAGATAGGTTTTACCGCAGCCTGTTGGCCCTGTAATCACTAGGTTCTGGTGCCGTTTGATCCACTCATTGCTCTGTAGTCCTGCAACGGTGCTTTGGCCCAAGCCTCTGGGGTGACTGTAATCAACATCTTCTAAGCGGGCTGGAACTTTTAGATGCGCTGCTTTTAACAGCCTTTGTAATCGCTTATCGTTGCGATACGTCATCTCGTATTGGATTAGTAGCCCTATGCGCTCAGAGAAGCTGAGACCATCATAGGTATTGGGTTGATTAAACTGCTGTTCTAAGGCATCTGCTAGCCCCAGTAGTTTCAGCTGACGAAGTTGTTGTAGGCTTTGTATTTGTAGCATAAGTGATTCCTTTTCCTGAGTGTCTGATCGGTTAGTGGTAGTAATCTGATCCACGTACATTCGGGTGGTTGGGTGTGCTGGGTTGATTCGGACTGAGAGGTAACGGTAACTGATCCATATTGCTTTCGAGGATCGACTTAACGCTTTTTAATCGAGGGGATTTAATATGTATTGCTCGCTGACACGCTGCCTCTAGCCGTGCGGGCGTGTACTGTTTTGACAAGTTGAGTAAGCCTAGACATGCGCGATACGCCTGCTCAGGATGGCGTTTCTGCTCAATAATATCTTTAACGAGCTGTTGTGTTGATTCCCCGATACGACGCCCCCAGTTCATTAACCTCTCAGGAGTCCATGTCTTATGTCGTTGGTGGGCTTGAGGCATATGATTTGCCTCTGTCGTAAAGCTTCCTGGTCGCTGGCTTCGGCCATGCCTTGCGATCTGCTGCCCTTTGAAGAACACGGCAATACCTTCGCGTGTCGCATGTATTTCAACCTCATGTTTAACTAAGTGGTGCGGGACTGAGTAAAAGTGTTTATCAAATTCAAAATGATAATCGATGTTAATTCTGGCGAGCTTAAATTCGGTATATTCATAACGTGTACTGGGCAGCGGTCTGAGTGCTGGTTTATCAAGTAATTCGAACTGACTTAACCGACTACCAGGCAGTTTTTTAAACGGTCGCTGATTAAGGTCAGCTAGCAGGGCTTTGATTGCGAGATTAAGCTCTGCGAGGGTAAAGAAGGTTTGGTGTCGCAGTCGTGCCAGTATCCATCGCTGTACGATCAATACTGCATTTTCTGCTTTGGCTTTATCTTTGGGTTTTAGCGGTCTGGCTGGGATAATTACCGTTTTGTAGTGTGTTGCCAGGTGCTGATAGCTCCTGTTTATTTCAGGCTCATAACGGCACGGTTTACTGACAGCGCTTCTTAGCTGGTCGGGTACCACGACCTCCGGTACACCACCAAAGAACTCGAATGCTTTTACGTGCGCATCAATCCAGTCAGCCTTTTGCTGCGACCATGAAGCTAGGGCAAAGGTATAGTTGCTCGCACCCAGTGTCGCAACGAAGATCTGGGCTGGGTGTATTTCACCAGAGTTTGGATTGACGATCGGAACCGTCGCCCCGCTGTAATCAACAAACAGCTTTTCACCTGCCTGATGGATATGACGCATCGAGCGTTGTTGTTTCTTGATCCATTGACGATAGTAATTACAGTATTGGGAAAACTGGTAGCCTGCATCGCCATAGGCTTGCTTATACTCTTCCCACAACAACTGCTTAGTAACGCCTTTACGCTTAAGCTCTTGATGAATCTGTGCACAGTCAGGTTCAACACGGCCATGCCTATCTTTGATCTTAGGCTCTGGGAATAAGCGCTGTTCCAACTCACTTTCACTCAGCTCAGACGGTAGCGGCCAGGTAAGACCGACTTCGTTGGCTCGACGAGCATATAGAGAGACCGTGCCGACGCCAATATTAAGGCAGCGGGCAATTTTTCTATGACTCAATTTAGCTTCAAATTTGAGGCGGAGAATATCTTTGATTTGTCGCATTGGTAATCTCTTGCTTGGCATCGTACCCTCAGGCTCAAAAAGCACTAAGAATACAATACTAAAAACGATTAAAATCAATGCGTAGGAAGAGTCTGCGGTCGAAGGTGATCGGTGTCTGCGACAACTTGATCACTCTCTGCGATAACTATCGAAAAGTGATCATCATCGATCGCAGGAAGCGATCACGTTCAATCGCAGAAGGTGATCAACTTGGATCGTAGAGGGTGATCATGATCATTCGGAATATGCAACGCTAATTGCCTGCGCCCTGAGTTACGCTTCCTGGGCTTAGATTACGTTCTTTTCTGTGGTTGTTATGGGTAAGATTTTACTTCCGATTGCAGCAAACGAAAAAGCGTTAACCTTCTTGTTTCTGGCTGTAGTGGTTGCAGGGCTTTTTATCAATCCATTAATACTCCTTGTTCCTGTTTTGATGCTTGCATTCATGTCAGGGTATAAAGGGTTATGGAGCGGTAAGCCAAGTTCACTTTTTTGCTTTTGTTTGTCGGCGCTTGTTACAGTTTGGGCGATGTCTATTCTGGCGGTAGGTTTTGCTGCGTGGTGTCTTATGGCTGGATTTGAAGACGGTATGAATCCTATGTATCAAGGCAATGGGCCTCGATGGGATGATGAAACAATTACCGATCCGCTTGGTATTGGTGATGCTTCGAATATTGATTACTATGCATAGAAAAATAACAACTCTATTCAAAGGGGCTGCGATTGATCCTCGCTCACTGAGCGAGGTTTGATGAGCCAATCGCTTCACCGCAGCCGCCCATTTTGTTCCAATAAGGTCAGAAAAGCTAAGGTAACCTAATGCGTTTAAATACTCCAGCTGCTAGAGTGTTGGCATTCATTCTTGGATGCCTCCCTATTTTCATCTTCAGTTACTATCTACGACAAAATCTCGTAAGTGACGGTTCTACTCTCCAGTCGGTTCTCATTCTATGGACAATAGGGTGCTGGATGACTGCCTTTAATCTGTGGCCTCAGCGTAAAAAGAAGCAATAAAGTTATTCTCATGAGAATAACTTTTAACAACACAAAACCGCAAAAATCAACCCCCCCCTTACGTATTTTTTATCGCTGAGAACATATCTAACGTTTGACCAGGTTAATAAGGTTTGAGCCGACAGTGCAATTTATTCTCATGAGAATAACTCTTAATGTTCTGACGCAAAGCGTATAAACGCCTTCCGTGGCTGTAATATTAGCTCTTTTTTCACCCAACTATCTGCTATAAGTTTCTTGGATCACCTCGATTCAGAAAAGATAATCTATGACATTGATGGTCGTCAGTACTCTTTCTTTGTCACCTACAGTCATCACTGCTTCTGCAAAACTGTCGTAGACGTTAATGACAACGACGAATATCTCTACCCCAAAGATCTCCGGCACTTCTACATGGAACGCTATGAATTAACAAAAGCACTACCAGAACTAATCAGTTCTATACATGAGAAGTATATTGTTCACGGGGACTATAGCCGGTACTGTGTCTTCGAGTTAAACACCCAGACGGCGGAGTAATTTACTACCAGATTGTTTTTGTGATGTTTAGGATAGTAAAAAAACTGAGGCTACATGTTGAGAGTATTTACCCTTTGCCTTCTAGACCTAAGGATAAGAAATTGTCTTTTCGAAGATCGCTTCTGCTCTATTGGAGCACTGTTTACGCCCAAGGCTGGCGCTGGCATCTATGCCTTTAAAGAACGTATAGATAGACGCCTAACGTTATTTTAAGCTATCCACATTCAGGGTAAAGTTTTCCTATCACAGACTTAGAACTTTCAATGTTTTATTTCTCTCTGCTCATGAGAAAGCATTATAGTGAAACTATCTCTATGAATCACACATTTAATCATCAGAATTGTGCTCATGGAACTTCTTAAAACCTTTCACTACAGGTTCATAGTAACAGCTCTGCTGAGACTTAATAGCTGAAAAATGGTACAGGTCAATAAGTAGGTATTTTTTATTGGTCGTTCGCAAAGTATAGTAACTAGCGCATTCTCCGTACTCAATCACGCTGACCTCACCCAGCACCTTTAACCTAGACTCTAAGTTCATTGTTAGAATGATATCAGGGCAAACTGTATCAATCTGATTAGCAAAATAATTTACAGGGGAATCATTAAACACATCAACAAACCCATCAATCAGCGCCCAATCAGCATTCCAGTCATCCGTATCATTACTAAGCTTTGATAAGTTCATGAAAGCAAAACTGATACCCCGCTCAGAAGCAAACGTATCAGCGATTTCTGTTGCCATTGGTATATCATTCCAGTGACAACAATCATTATTCAATCCATAAGTGATATAAAACATTAACGCATGAAATCTATGCTGGTTAAGTGTTTTATCACCAATAGTCTTTTTTGTTGTATAAATATGATGCAATAAATCTATGTAATTATCACCAGTTAATCCAAGCGATTCGCGACCTACAAACAAAACTTTGCATTTTTGCTTGGAGTAATACGGATAGAAGCCATCTAAGACCATATCATCTGATGTTCGCTTATTAGGGAAGGGTTTACCTATTGCAAATGAACTCCATTCACGAAACACTGAATTAAGCTCATTCTGAATAACCAGTTCATTTTCGGGGTAGTGTAATTTGGACGCGTGCATTTTAATTATCCCTACTATTTGTATTTTAAAGACACTTGAGCTTTCATAGTCACAAGTCAACTTTGTCGCTTTTAAGATCAAGGTATAACTTAACGATCAGATAAAGCCCAAAGCATGTGAACCCCTAAGTCAGAGTCTTCGTGTACATCGACTCTTGCATTCATATTACTATGACCAAATAATCTAGGTGGAACACAATTAAACAATGGTTCTAGCTCCTCCAAGGCATTAATAATAAGCACTAAGTTTTCTAATATGTTAGGTGAGATAATACCTTTTATACACAAAAACAATCCTGAAACCTGCTGATCATTATTTTTTGCTATCGCTTTAACATTATTTTGCTTTTCCACAACTTTTAATTTTAATTCATCGATAGATTGAGAATAAACTGTTTCGCTCCAGTAATATTGTCCTTTCGATAAAAAACAAGCGAAATCTGCGAAGTCTAAACATACAGTAGAAAAACCATTAAGTAGCTCATATACACCTTCAAGAACACTGACAAGCTCCCTGTGGTTTTTTAAGCTGGATACACAGTGTGTTCCGAATTTAGCTTCTAATTTCAAAGTAAAAGTAAGCAAAGAGTCGACGGGGAAATATTGTTTGTCACCCACTATAAAAATAATAGGAGGTGTTATCAATGTCATACCTTCAATCCATTGATTTAAATTCCCACCTTTTATTTCACTTGTGTCAATGATTATAAAATCACAATAACGCTCCCCTGCTAATTTGTAATCAAAATAAAATCTACTTTTATTGCACATCTTGAACCGATTTACAATTTCCCTAGATTTAGAACCGAAAACATGGAACACTTTATTTATCTGGCCTTCATTCATACTGGCTGCCCTTCATGTCTGGTATTAAGCTTTTTACGAATACTATTCAAGCCCTTCTCTTAATTAACCCCCTACTAATTACTTAAAAAGCATGCACTTTAATGTAAAGGGGTTGAGTTCTTAGGTTAGGGGGAAACTTACAGGAATATTTTTATATTACTATATAAGTCAATGGTATATAGGGTTTAAATACCTGATGTAGAAAAGACAATAAGGTGATCTTTCGTTGTAACAACATAAGCAACAAATACAATGGACTCCATCGACAATAAAATGTTCGTTCTTGGCTCCGAGCTGTCGTATCAATAGCTGATGCGAGCACAAAGCGAATGGTTTTAGATGTCGTTAGCTTGATTGGTTTGGAGTAGCCTTTAAGGATTTTAGTTTAACCAGAAAGGAGCGCTTTAGGTCAGCTGCCTTCGTATTCAAACAGCTGAAAAACTCAGTTAAGATTTAGAGCCTGAAGTAGAGTTACCTAATTATACACACACCTTAACCCGGCCACACACCGGTTTTTTTTATGCCTGATAAAATGCTTCCTTTGTTCTCATGTGACACCGGTACTCCTACATCTTTACAACAGTCCATGCCAATACCGACACCACACTCACACTTGTAATCGCACACAACTGCAACTGTGACTGCAATCGTTTCTTCCTCATTACATCCCTTTCACTCTCACTCGACCGCATCACCTGGACGCGTCTATGAAATCGTTCATGCTCTGCAATACCGTACAACCTTGCTGACTCAGAGCCTTCTGTCTGCCCCTTGCCTATAATCCCGGTTACACCACTCATACATCACCTCACTCCTTAACCGTATCTCGTATCGGTACGATCTCTGTTTTTGCCCACGCAGCATTCTTTTCCTTGATCGATTTTGCCACTCTCGCCATTTCTTTCTCGCCAGCGAAATCTTTAACATCCTTTAAATAACTCATCATCAGTGCATCTATCTCCTTTAGCTTAACTTGAGCCTTTCTGATCGACTCAAACTGTCGCTCCGCCTCAGTGAACGCTTTCTTTTCCCAGCCGGTCGGTGACGGCAATGTTCCTATGCGATACCGCATCACTTCCTTGTTTCGAGGTAAGTCCTCCGAGAACACCTTTATCACGCCTTCGCGCTTATAGAACTTATTCTTGAACCAGCATACATGAAGCCAACGATTCAGCCTTCTTACCCTCACACCTATTGATCCCCTGTCCCACTTGTTTGTTTCTGACCTATGCTCTTTATTAGCACCCCAAAACTCATCCGCTATCGAATCCGCCACTATCTCTAACTGCCTAGACTCTTCAGCAAGCACATTCAGTATGTTGTCTATGTTTGTTTTCATCCGTATTCCTCTCTATGTATTACCTATCAGCTTTGACGCTATATCTCAAATATGCAAGCAGTGTAATACCAGTACCAGCCTCCTTCGCTCATAGTTGCTGTGTTTTTCTTATATAAACCTCCCATAACGGTAAAATATACTCCGACTTACAAAGTGAATATTTAAAGTTTTTTTGTGTTGGTTAATCCAGCATCATCACTGCAAATGCTTCCCCATCGTATCCACCTAGTTTCCCGGCGAGGTAGTCCTTAGTGGCTTGAGGGTTAGTGAATGCATTAGGGGCTTAGGTGTTGAAGCTACTAAGACAGAAATATATCGAGCTGGTTTGCAAGCTCTAGCGAGTCTCAGTGATACACAGCTTAAAAAGACAATCGGCGGGCTTCAAAAAGTCAAAACTGGTCGGAAACCGAAAAAATAATTTATACTATTTATATAATTATATTAGTTATAACTATTTAAATTATATAAACTATTTAAATAGTTTATATCAATAATGGATGTCGTTAGCTGCTAACGGAATAGAAAAGAGGGTTTTATCATGCTCATGAAATACACAACATTAATCTCACTATTCGCGATTCTATCCGCTTGCGGAGGAGGCGGAAGCTCTACAGGTGATAATATAGCAACTGTAGAAAGCTTTCCGGAGGAAAGCTTAGTTTATGGAGAAACTAAGCAGATCAACGAAATTACATATGCTGTTTCTGCTTGTGATAGCACAATTCAAGAGACAGCTTTTCAGAGCGAAAATTTTTCTGTTTTTGCTGAACCTGGTGTATCAGAAAAAAGCCTGAAAATGGCTGCCACGTTTGCGGAAGAGGGGCTAGAACTTATTAGTGAAAAATTTAACGTTACAGTTGAAGAAATGCTCTCATATCGACCAATTTACAACTCAAAAGCGTTTGATTTTTTAAATACAACTTGGATGTCTCAATATAGCGCCCCAACAGAACGGTCTATAGATTATTTAGAACCAGGTGCGTTACCTGCCGACTTTGACGACTTAGACTACTACGATCAAGTTAAGTTAGTACATGACTATTGGTATAACATGAATAAAGCTGAGCAGAATGCAGCTTTAGAAAGAGCTGCAATGTTAAGAAATCTAGATTCAGAAACATTCAGAACTGACAGGGGAATAATAGAAACTCCAGATCGTTTAATTATTTGTCTAATCAACAGTAGCGAAAGTATTGGAGAAGCGGAAACATACGGTTTGAGAATGCAGCCACCGGAAGATGCTGCAGAGTGGAATAGAGAAAATGATTTTGAGCTTTATAAACGTATTGTTGATCATGAGTTAGTACACGTTGTTTCGTATTTCGTTCCAACCGAAAAAGAAACCCTACTAATGCCGATTTGGTTCATGGAAGGAATAGCAGAATACATAACAAACGGGCCGATTGCTGGAAACGTTGATAGAAATTTCATCTTAGATCGAAACGAAATACTATTCAGTGAGTATGACGAAGCCGCACGAGTAGTTAAATATCTTGCAGATGATCTTGGTAACGGAAACAAGTCAATTTATGAGTTGATGTTAACTATGCGAGCATACGCAACAGGTGAAGAACAATACTTTCATCCATCTTATCTAGACGACATTAGTTTTAACTCTTTCCCTCAAGCATTTCGTGAAGCGTTTACCGATTTTGATGGCTCGGAACTTACACTAGAAGAGCTACACGACGAGTTTATTCAACGACTCAACTAAAAAAAGAAATGTTCTATAAGCCCTTTTATATAAAAGGGCTTTTTTTGCCTAAAAACCTTATAAAACATTGGTTTATTAGCTTTTTTATATTGGATTGGTACTTTATAGAAATGTTAAAATAGACCCATTGAGTAGTTACTCAAGCACATAAAAATAATAAAAACAGGTACAAATATGAAAACACAAATCGAAAAAAAGATTCCTGAAAAGATTACGCCTTCTCCAGCTGTCCTGGCTGTGACGTTAGGCGCTCTAGCAACCGCCGCAAACGCAGGTCACAGGATTGATGTAGATGGCTCAAAAGTTAACTTAGATTTGAGTGAGAAAATCAAGACAGCACTATCAGATGATATGTTTTTGGCTTATGCGCAAGAAGATACTTCGTACGACTTCTCTATTTTTCGCGGATCATTATTCGTTGATAACGAAGAAATAGAAATCAGTGAGCAGCTTTTAATGTCAGCAGCAGGACTTGGAAATCACGTTGATGCGGATGGTACATATTGTGATGACGATATTAGGGGCTTTGCAGAAGAACCCCCAAAAATGACGAATCTGATAGTAGCTCAAACTATTATTAGGTTATTTGTAGATGAACAATCCTATGCTAATTGGTTGAGTAGCCCAAGGGAACTCCCCTAAAGTATGCTTGAAAGAATCGATCAGCCCAAAGCGTTGCTTCAGTATAGGCGCGTGTCAATTCCCCTTGTTCACCACATTTAAGTTCATATTGGGGGTCTATGAAAGCCCCGATTTGTTTCACACCACCTCTTAACCCCATGCAATTCGGAGCTTTCAGGGGAAAAATCAATTTCTGAGTAAGCATTCAAAAAAACGCTATCTATCTGAAATATTGCGTTTTTTCAGATTACCTAAATTTGAATAATATCAATAGTGAATTCAACTTATATCCTTCCGTTTCGCCTGTAAAAATGAGCGTTATGTCTTATCCTGCTCAATTAACTGCTCATATATTTAATTCACTCCCTCTAAATTGCATAAGGTGTTGATATATGTATTATTACGAGAATTATCTCAATTCTTTCTTTGTACCAGTGCTATTTCTCAATGGACGTTTTGATGTAATTAAATTTGTTTGTTTATTCTCAGATGAAACATGATATAATGACAATTAACATGTTTAATAAATTATCTTTTTTCTCAACATTTAGAAAAGCATCTACGGCATTGGTGTGGTTCCTAATTTTTTCAAACTCTAGTTTAGCCGCAGAATTTAATGAGTCAGAATTTACTGAGCTACTTCAAAAAGCTCAAGAGGAAAGTGTCGTCCCAGTGATGGTGACATTACCAAGCGCTCTCAATCTAACTGAAATGAGGGAAAAAGATTCACTTAAGAAATTTGCACTTGTAAATGAAGCAAAAAAACTTTTAAGTGAATTGGGTGATTCTGCATGGAAAACAGGTGTCTGGAATAACGGTTTAGGACAAATAGGTCTCTATGCTACTGCGGAGGGCCTCAACATGCTTACAAACACCAGTCTTGCAGTCAAGTTTACATCTGATATTACTCGAAAGGGGCGAACACTGGCTTATAGCTTTGATGGTAGTCTTGATAAAATCGAAGAAATCATCAAGAGAAAAGGAAACGCAACCGTCGAAGTATTTTTAAATCTGGATACTATTGACTACGAGCTTGGTACTTCTACGAAGACTACTATCTATCGCCCGTAAGAGGGATTTAGTGCACAAGCAGCAGAGCAGTTATCAAAAATATCTCAGAACACATTTTCAAATAATATTCGAGGGATAGATAATAAACGACAACTTATAAGTAATAAAGGTAGCTTTATAGCAACAGTTGGTTTGCAAGCGTTTTATGGGCTTAAGGAAGATGCTGTAGTAAGAGCTATTAAACCTGTTGGTTTTCAGGACACACGAAGGGCTATCTGGTCTCAAGAAGCATTGGATATCGCCGCCCAAGAAAAAGACAATCCCATCGAAGTCATTATAACTTTACGAGGTGGTGAACGCTTTTCTCCATTTGGTGGTCAGATGACCGAGAAAGCATGGAAAAATCAAGGTAATGCTCATGAAAGAGTATTTGATAAAATACTGAAGAACGTATCCTCAAGACCTCTAAATGCAAATTTTATGCCTGAAATTGGCGTTGTTACAGTAAAGCTTAAGCACAGTGAATTGGTAAAATTATACAAAGACGCTGATCCGCGTATTTTGCATATTTCTGTAAATCAGCCTATCGCAGAGCCTCTTCTGTCTCAAAGCACTTCAGTTATCAACATGCCGGAAGCCTGGAGTCATGGTTATACAGCCGCAGGCCAAAATATTATCATAATAGATACCGGTGTTCGTAGCGATCATAGGCTTCTTGAAAATGGAAGTGGGCAAAGTAAGGTTGTTTTTGAGGCATGTTTCGCCAGTGACTCCGGTAGTTACACATCTTTTTGTCCCAACAAGGATGCTAATGGAGATAGTCAACCTTTAGGGCTAGTTGGTTCAGCACAACCGCTTTCGAACTGCGGTAATTGTGGCCATGGAACACATGTCACAGGAATTGCGGCAGGCAAAGAAAATCTCACATATTTTTCTTCTGGTTTTCAAGGTGTAGCTCCGGATGCCAACATTGTTGCTGTTAATGTTTCATCCCACAGATGGAACGGAATTGAATGGAGAGCAAACAATTTAACAGCAGACGTTGTAGCTGCTTTAGAGGCAGTAGAGGACGCATCCACCGCTGAAAATTTCTACCAGTATTACACAGTCAATATGAGCCTAGGCGGTAACACGTTCGGAGATAGCCAATCCTGCGACCTATCTGAGCCAGCAATGACTAATGCTATACAGAATATCATTAGTAGAGGTGTTCCTGTTATTGCTTCTGCCGGAAATCAGGGATTAGTAAGAAGAGATCGTGTAGGCCGCCCAGGCTGCATTTCAAATGTGATAAGAGCTGGTGGTGTTGTGGGAGATGGAAGCATCATCTACGATGCGTCAAATCTTGGCACACCAAGCAATTTTTCTGGCCCCTTATTTTTGGCTCCAGCAATAGTTGAATCCTCAGATACAGAAACACGAACGGATGTAAGTTATAAAGATGGAACTTCTATGTCCGCCCCCCATGTTGCTGGTCTCTATGCCGTCATTAAGGCAGCTGCTCCAGGTATTAGCACCAACGATGCAACTGCCTGGATTGATAGTGAAGGCAGCGTATCTTTAGTAAATCCATGCGTAGATAATACGAACTGTTCCCCAGAAGAACGCTGGCCTCATACGGTTAAAAGAATTCACATTCCAAGTTTATAACGCTGACAAAAACAACTTATAGAGTCGAGAATCTAAAGATACTCGCATATTCACATACTTTATGGAAAAAAAGAGATGAATGGGATTTTAAACAGAAAAAAAGATCTAGCTACCTCCTCTTTACTTTATATCTTAGTTTTCAATATCTCAATTCCAGCACACGCAGCAACAAGCTATGCGGGACTGAGCTTTGGTCATTTTGATTACAAAGGTGCTGACTATTCTGATTTCAGCACTCGTCATCTGGGTGCTGGCGAGTTTGATGAAGGTGGAGGAAAGTTCTCCGGCGACTCTTCAGCATATTCACTTTATGTGGGTTATCAGTTTACGAAAAATATAGCGGTTGAAGCAGGATATTCGCGCGTTTCTGACCTTTCAGATAGTTATGATCCTGATAGTCGGCTTTTACCAGATGTTTTTGATCCACCGTATAGCGATCGTAGACACAACTTAGAGGAAATAACGCTGGATAAATACTTTGCTTCTGTCTTAGGTTTATATCCAATATCAGATTCCTTTGAAGTTTTTGCTTCAGCAGGATATGTGTATTTAAAGCAGGAGCGGGAGCTATCTGGTGGGATTACTGGTAGCTTGACTGAAACACCTAGATTTCAACTTGCGCAAACACATAAGGAGGATGAGGAAGGCTGGATCGCTGGATTGGGGATGAAGTATTCGTTTAACGATATGCTGAAAGCCCGCTTGCAATGGCAACTAGAAAAGCCAGGACCTCTCGATATAAAATCCACAATGGTGTCAATCGAGGTACATTTTTAGATATAGACTTATTTGATAGGTTACTCACGTGTTGACCAATCAACACGGTTGAGTGTATCAATTAGCTTTGTCCTTTTTACACCAAAACTCCTACATACAGTAGCTTTAGACATCCCATTATCTAAAGCTGCTACAATTGCATCAAGTTTCTCTCCGTTTGGAAGCGGGGTTTGAAGTCCAACGGTAAAAAAAGTTCCTTTAAGGCTTGAGGTGCACTTAAACCTAGGTATCCTGCCAATGGTGAAGCTAAAAGCTCCATATCGTTCCCCGCCTAGTACTAATAACTTGTATAGCATTCATAGCTGTGCAGCGAAGTCATAGCCTTCGCACTTTGCTGCAACGTTATGATCGATCCCCCTTTTATTTTTGTGAACATATTCTTATGTCAAGGTCTCGTTGGGTAACAACAAGTTCTGACCTACATTTGTTTGTCTTCCAAAGCTTTGTATACGGTTGAGCGGCCTATCTTCAACTGCTTAGCAATCTCTGTAGCCCCAACCCCTTGACTGTGGAGGGCGCGGACTTTGGCTTTGTCCACAGTGGACTTGCGGCCAAATTTGATCCCCTTGGCCTTGGCCTCCAAACGACCCTCGTTGGTGCGCTCAAGTATCCGCTGGCGTTCGGCCTGGGCCACGGCTGACAGGATGGTAACCACCATCTTGCCCATGGTCCCCTCGGTGCTGATCCCATCGTCTAGGAACCTGATGGCTACGCCCATATCGTCGAATTCCTTGATGAGCTGGATCATGTCCGCCGTATCGCGACCAAGCCGGTCCAGCTTCTTCACAAGGATGACATCACCCTCCTCGACTTTGAACCGGAGCATCTGGAGGCCTTCGCGGTTTACGTGGCTGCCGGATACTTTATCGGTGAAAATCCGGTTTGGGCGAACCCCTTTAGCCTTGAGTGCCTTCACCTGAACATTTAGGGACTGCTGACTGGTGGAAACGCGGGCATACCCAAAGAGTCTCATAGCAAAAACTGTATCCTAAATCGATTAATAGACTATACGTCTATTAAGTAATGTTTTAACGAATTAATAGACAGTTTATGGTGATCACTTTATGATGTCCACAAAGTTATGAATTATTAGACAGTAAAAACCAAGGAAGGGCATGCCCGTGGACAGGGTCAAACGCATTCAGCTACTCACTGACGCTGAAATTTCGGATCTTTATGACCGACCAACTTTCACAGCTGAAGAACGCGAATGGTATTTCGATATCACCCAGAATGAGAGATGCGCGCTTGAAAACTTTCACAACCACCGGACCAAGGTGTACCTCATCCTTCAGCTGGGTTATTTCAAGGCAAAGCGGCAATTCTTCAATTTTGCTTTTGATGAAGTCGTTGCTGATACCGAATACATACTTTCAACCTATTTTGGGAAGACGGAGCAGATCGAATTTAGTGGAAAAATATCTCGTGACTCCATTCGTAGCCAGAAAAAGGAAATACTTAGTTTATTTGGATTTCGGGACTGGTTAGCTAAGGATGAAGTCGAGCTTGTCGAAAAAACTGCAGATCTACTGCGATATTTCCCCAAAGGTCACAGTGCATTTCGTCAGCTTTTACAGCACTTGGAACGGGAATGCATCGTTATCCCGTCCTATCGAATCTTCCAGGATGTATTCACTGCAGCTTATGCAATAGAGGACAACCGTCTGAAGTGCTTGCTGTCGGGTATTCCGATCTATTGGAAAAAACAGCTTACAGAGTTAATAGAACAGGAAGAAGGTCTCAACCACCTCAACCTGCTTCGGGCTGATCAGAAGGATTTTCAATATACTGCAGTGCGTTTTGAAACAGAAAAAGCAGAAAGTATCGCGGACATGTATACATTCGCGGAGCAATTCCTGCCAACATTGAAATTGTCAAAAAATGCCATCCGATACTTCGCGGATATAGTGGAGCAATATGCAGCTTTCCGTTTACGTCGAATCACTAAACATCAGCAGTGGTTACATGCGCTTTGCTATGTTTACCACCGTTACCAGCAGATTATGGACAATCTTATTGTTACCTTTCTGTACCACACACGAGCGATCATGGATTCAGGGAAGGCATTTGCAGAACAGGAACAGTTAAAGCACAGCAACCGAATCGTTGTGGACTTTCCTAAGCTTGCAAACTTTTTGAAGTGGTTTCCCGATAGAGATAACACGCTTAGTCACGAACAACTCAATGATGCGGCCTATCAGATATTACCGAAAAATCAGTTTTCCGTACTCGCTGATTTTCTTGCCGGTAATGCTTTTGATAAGTTGGGAGCCAAGTGGAAGTATTTTGCCAGTACATCCCGTCTGATTTCCCTTTACTTAAGGCCTATCGTGCTGGCCGTGCCATTCACTTACCATAAAGAAGAGAGTGAGATAGCAAATCTGATCAGTTTGCTCAAAATCCACTATGGGAAAGGGAAGTCTCCTGCTGCACTGCGTATTGCAGATGATCTCGGTCTGACTGTACCCAAACGATTGTTACCCTACCTGAAGCGAAATAAAGATGACGAATATCTCGATCCACACTTATTCGAATTCTTCGTCTACCAAAAAATCTACCATCAGATTAACAGGGGTAACCTGTGCTGTAATGCCAGTGTTTCCTACTGCGACATTGATCACGACTTAATCAATGACAACTTGGTCGACAATGCAGAAGAGATTGCTCAGGAGTTTGGCTACCCTAAAATACCAGTGTATTGCTCAGAACGATTAGACAATGCTATGACTGAACTTGATCTCGCTTGGGATAGGACCACAGGAAATATAAAAGAAGAACGAAATCCGGGGTTCAAGTTTAGCAATGATCCGAAGAGTAAGACGCCTTGGAGGCTATTATACGACAGTAGCGATAAGCGCGAGGACGCTTTCTTCAGCAAGCTCCCTAAAACAGAATTAGCGGATGTAGTCGTCTTCGTCGGCGAGTTGTCCGGCATGTGGAGAGAATTCACACACCTTAAAGATCGATATATCAAACGAGTAAAACCGCAGCCTCTAGCACTCAACGCCTGCATTCTTTCCGACGCGTTTGGATTCGGCATTGGCAAAATTGCAGAAATGTGTGATCTCGAATACAACACGTTAAGGTCTACTCAAGAGGACTTTGTTCGCATCGAAACGATCTGTGCTGCGAATGACCACGTCAGTAATTTCATCAAGGCTATGCCGATATTTGAGATTTGGAATCTTCTTGATGAAAAAGTACTAGCGGATGCGGATGGTCAGAAAATTGGCACTAGCAACCAGACTATCCAGTCTCGTCATTCACGGAAATTTTTCGGCAAAGGATGTGGTATTTCAATTTATTCGTTGGTTGCCAATTTCGTTGCTGTGAATGCCAGGAACTTGGGACTGAACGAGTATGAGGGCCATTGTCTCTATGACATGGTGTATGGCAATAAGACGGATATTGATATAGGGTCAGTGACGGGTGACAACCATTCGCTCAACAAATTAAACTTCGTCGTTCTCGACTCAATCGATGTTGACTACTTACCCAGCATCAAGAATGTGAGAGAAGCTTCACAGAAACTATATGCGATCAACTCAAGCAAACTTTACGCTGAAAGCCCATTTCGACCTGTCGGCTATATAAATGAACAGCTCATTCGCTCTCAAGCAAGGGGTATTCAACGGGTGCTTTTGTCGTTAATTTTGCAGGAGAACACGCAAAGCCATCTTATCCGTAAACTCAACTCCCATACCCGTTATGCTAGATTGAGGTCTGCACTGTATGAATACAATAAAATATTTCGAAGCACCCATGTACTGAACTTGATCGATGACATAAACCTGAGAAAGGCGATAAGAACGGCGCGAAACAGGACGGAAGCCTATCATCAACTGCAAAGTCTAATCCGAAAAATGTATAACGGTATATTTAAAGGCAGGAAGGTTACCACCAACAGGGTAAGTGCCCATGCAGCGCGGTTAGTGGCAAATTGCATCGTTGCTTACAATGCGCTCATTCTAAATGCTGTGTATGAAAAAATGGTTGAAGCAGGAGTATCAAAAAACGTAATTGAGGAATTCGCCAGGATTTCTCCGATAGCCTGGCGACACTTATTCTTTACCGGTCGCTACAGCTTCAAAAAAGCCAGCAAGGCGTCTATTGACGTCGAAGGCATGGCAGCGTTGATTGAGAAACATCTAAAGGAAGTTTTTTGGAAGGATTAGGTCAGATTCGTCATTTTTGGGGGTTCTTCTGCATACCCCCCATTACCGCTGCCATATTGATCAGAAAGTATCTCGGCAGCTGTCTCAAGGATTTGGTATGCCGTTATAGGTTCCTGAAATACATACAACTGATTAGATTTAATACGCATATTTGAACTCCTTTAATTAGGTCTATTTGTTATACGTATCAGTGATATATGTTTGAAAATATTTGGAATCGATTTATTCCAGTTATTTGTTACAGACATCTCTTATCTCATGAATAAATACGAGAAATTCAACATGAGAATCATGAGATTGAAAGAAGTAATGAACAACACTGGGCTAGGCCGTTCAACTATTTATAACTATATCGATAAAGATAAGATTTCCAAAATCAGTGTTATTAGGTGATCGTGCCGTAAGGTGGGTTGATAGTGAGGTCGATGAGTGGATCATGGCTAGAATTGAACAGCGTGATACAGGTGAGTTTTTAGAATATAAAAAGGAGTCGTTTGGCTTCTTTTTATGTCGCTATCAATATATTTGGTGTCGTATGTGTTATGAACTTAATTAATAAGTCAAAAGAGCTGACAAGTCATAAATAATCAATTCGAGAATAACAGGATTAAACCCTCACCTGAGTGGAATAAATGGCTCTCTACCGCCTTTAAGCCTGGCCGTTGCGAGTGTCATCGTTGCCAAGTCAACAACTACGATGAAAGCTCATATAGCCACCGCCTTTCCTTTGTTATTAACGGGCAACTTCGGCGAGAGATCATGGATATAGTTTAGCCGCATGATAGTGGTGGGCAAGGAATGAGTTATAGGTAGGCCTTTGATGCCAAGAAGGGGCCAGACGGCTCCTTTTATGCCGTTGTATAATAGTTGTTCTGGTCACGAATGACTTTCTCATGCTCATACAGTCGGCTAATATAAGCTAAGGCAATCGCTGCGGCTTCTGGCTCTGCCTTTTGGGCATCATCAAAATACCGACGGCTATGTACCCAACATTGAGCATGACTTAATGCACTATTTTGCTTATTAAATCGTTCATAAGCACCGTAACCATCCGTGACCAATACGCCACTGAAGTCACCGAGTTGATCCAGGGTATGCTGCATTCCCCGTGATAATGAAAAGGTGAAGCACACTTCGTCCTGATCACCATAGATCGGCCAGAAGTAAGCTTTATTCATTTTCCCTTGTTTCTTTCGTCCTGCTTTTATCGGTGCTTCATCCATCGCCAGTACGCGACTGAGCAGTACGCTTTGCATCTGAGCCTGATAAATCGGCATCAGGAGTTCAATAATGCGTTTAACCAAGTTGGTCAGTGTGCTGCGGGCAACCTGAACCCCATTTTGTTCTAGTCGTTGGTGCTGTCGATACAACGGCAGGTGATATAAAAACTTATCCAGCAACATACCCACTAAAAAGCTGACATCAGCAAAACTTCGTTCCAGCACATTAGCGGGAGCAGGTGTCGTTGTTAATGTTCGAGTTGATTTCTTTTTCACTACAGGGCGAGTGTACTTGAGTCCGATTTGGGTACCAGGGAGCTGACCCAGGCGATAGGTAGTTTTAATGCTCACCACTTCGTAATCATCAGCATCGGTCCCGCTCAGTTCCGGGGCTGAAAGCGCAATTTCTTTGACGGGGACACTGTCATCAAAACGCAGACCACTATCATCCGGCGAGCCTTCAAGGCCATTTTTCTTAGCCTTTCCCCGTTGATAGGTCACCGTTTCCTTTTCGGAATTCGCTGCATTAAGGGGTTCTGGTAAGTCTTTGAGTAAATCGGCAATTGTATATTGGTACGGATTATCCGTCATATCACGCTTTTCGGATTTCTCACCAAATAACTGCCGTTTGAACCAGTCGACCTGAATGTAACGTTGCCAACACGGGCAGCTTTGGAGTGGAGGCGAAGCCGCAACGGAAAAGCTGTCCCCGTGCTTGGCCTGGTTATGAGCTGCTTGGCACAAAATCATAGGCTCCTTGTTGAACAAGGAGGTATGTAGATGCAATTCCCTCAGAATTCGACAAGCTGTGCTTCACTCCTGGCAGGATCTGGTGCCGCTGCCCCGAGGAAAGGATGACGGGCATTGAGGACTGTGCGAGGTTGAGCGTGATTTTTCCGCTCACGCAAACTACCTGCTCAGTGACAGCAGAATGATGATGCCAAGGTGATTCCTCTCCAGCCGCCAGTGTGATCAAGGCGACTCTAGAGCTTTCTTCAAGTACCAGATCTTCCCTCTCCATCCGTGAACTCTCTCCTTTACTCATAACGCTTTGCTAAACGGCAAAATTTGATGGCAGCTTTTTTGCGTGTTTTTGCAAAAAGGATGACAGCATATTTTGTCCGTTTGAGCTTCTTGTTAGGTGATTGATTGCCCTAGGTTTTTCTTTAGAATGAGGTGTTTTGGTCGCCACTCTTTTTCTCTTTATTGAAAAGAACCTAGAACTTCAATTCACCGATTATTTTTAATTCTACCATCAGTGAACACAACGATTCACTTCATTCTTGTTTGCTAAATCAACGAGGCCAACCATCAAAGTTTTCCGCTTGGAATAAGCCAAAATTTATAGTTAATGGAACATGCTTCGACTTAGCATTTTCCTTATTTCGTGCAACATCATTGTACGATTTATGAACCAGTACAACCTATTGATTTTAATGCCTTTATGTCACCTAACGCTGCCAACAACGGCAGACTTGTAGTTGTGATTTTTGTGCAACAATGGCGAAGCCATGCACAAAAAGCGCGGCTGCAAGGCTGTCCAAACCACGAAGTGGTTGATGTTGCTTGGCCTTGTTGGTGCTTGCTCTACCCTGATATTGATTTAAACGGGGTTGTTTGGGCTCCCCATTCTTTTAGCTTTTGACCAAAACCCAAAGCGTTCATTCACCCATGAATTTTAACGACGCCAACATTAAACACAACGATGGCTATCCCTTCCTTCATACTCATTGAACGAAACCCACTTAAAAGTGACCCAATTCAATTAAGCCAAAATATTCAGGTATTGGAAGCCGCTGACACTTCCCCGATTTTTGGCTACAAGAACCTTAAACTAGCTTGCATTAAGAACCAGTGCAAGCCATTGGTTTTAATGTACTTTATGACACCTAACGCCGCGTTAAACGGCTTAGTAATGCTTGCTAAAATGTGAAGCGAAGCGGAACCGAGCAAGCATTAAGGAGTCCGACTTTTTAAACGCTTTGTTATGTTTTTATTTTCGAGTATTGTCGGGCAGATCATTTTGAAGCTTATCAATTAAAAATTCCTCTAAGGCGCTTGCTTCAAAAAAGCTTTCATCTGGCACACCCCATGCTACAAAGTGGGTAGGTTCTTTTGTCCAATTATACTTTGAACCACCATATGAAAAGTCATCTCGTATTATGAAGTAATCATTCATTCGATGACAAAGAACTCTAGTTTTGCCTGATACTTTACCAATATATAGAAGCTCATCATTGTGAAAAATACCATAAACACCTTTATGTGTGGTCATCACTTGTGGCCAAAATTCGCCACATCCTAGTTGATAAGGTTCTACAAACTTAAACTTTTCTAAATTTTGACCTCTATACTTATTTTCGAAATTATTAACTAATTCTTTTAGTTGATGCAAATTTGCCATACTTCTCTCCATGTTTTAATTGCTGATTCCGTTCTTCCAGCTGAACAACTTTATTTTTCAGACAGGCATTTTTAGCCTGAAGCGTTTGCGCTTCATTCTCTGAAAGTAAACTATTTACTGTATTGCCAGCTGAAGAATTAATGGGGTCAATTATATCAAAATCAGGCACTTAAAGAGTGGTTATATCGCTTTCTTTGACGAATATTTTTCAGTTCAATTCCCTCAAGAATCAATTTTAACTGAGTCCAGTTCAAGGCTTGTTTTTCACCTGCTTGCTTGTTGTAATTGAACCGTCCTTTCTCAAGTCGTTTCATCCAGATGCAGTACCCCGAGCGGTCAAAATAGAGTATTTTAACGTGGGTCTTTCGACGATTAATAAACACAAACAGCTGACCACTAAGAGGATCCTCCTTCATGTGATTTTTGGCCAGTGCACTTAAACCATCAATGGCTTTTCTCATGTCGGTGGGTTGTGCATAAAGCCATATTTTGACATTAGATTCCGGAAAAAACATCAGGAAAGCCTGAGGTTAAGCTTGAAACCGTTTCGCAGTGCAATATTAAGTTCAAAACAAAAAGCACTTGAGGTGTCATAAGCCTCGGTCATCGGTAGTTCAATAAAAGCAGGTTGTTCAAGGGTGTTTTTGCTGAGCTGTTTTTTCCACTTGGAAAAGGTACTGGAAGGCAGTTTATTCTGCTGACAAAATGCTTCTTGGGTGAGGCCGCTATTTTCAAAAGCCGTTAGAATAGTTGCCCAGTCCTTCAGGCTACGGTGGGTATAGTTACGTTTTGATTTTTTCATATTGCTCCCCTGGGTTTCTTGCGATAGGAGAACTTTATCTTGGTTATGGGTGACTTAAAATAACGTCTGAGTTTGAACGCTTACGTTACTCCAACCATTATTGCCTCCAGTTTTAACAGGAAGTTCATTGCTCATTGCAAGATCATTTAAAACAATATACTCGGATAGTTTAGAAATATTATCTAACTCAAAACGATATGGAAAAGCATTTGTCAAATCATCATAGTGTTTTGTTATCTTGAACACACCACACAAACGAAAATCGATAGCTTTATCAGGTTTTTGGATAACAATTACTTCTGAGCCTATAGTAACCTTATCTCTCTTGCTCTTACTCGTTAGTCCGTAGCCAAAATTCCAATCAAAATCATTATCGTTTTTCGGTCCGTGATAAGCATAATAATACTTCATTTAATCTCGATACTTCTGATTACGGCTAACAACAAGTTTATGGAAGCGGTGGTCCATCAAACACTTTTTAAGCACGAAATTTTCACGTATTACAATTATGTTTATTGAACTTGAGAACATATTCGCTCAACGCTTTGTATTTCTTTTTTTAGTTCTATACGCTTACGGATAACAACATTTTTAAAAATATCTTGGCAGGCTTTCTCGCCTTTCTCGGTTAGCACATTATCTTCAGTTGTTGGGCAATGGCCAATTAACTCGTGCTCTTTGATTATAGCAATATAGTCCCCTAGTTTAGATTGATCAATTTCAGTTTTCTTTAAGAGTTTACTACCATCAGACTTACCATTAACATACAAAGAAGACATAATGAATATAGGCTCTATTAGCAGGATATCTCCGTAGAAATATGCCTTTCGCCCTCCCCTCTTTGTACCTTTTGAGCCCCAATGAGTCACGATCTCGACCTCTTCAAAAAATTGTAAGTTAGCTCAATCGTGTACCAGCGCTGGTTTTCTGGGCTTTCAATAACATGATTCGCTAAATGTGAGAATCCTCAAGAGCTTGGAAAGCTGTTTCCAGCACCTCTTTCTGGCTCATGTCGTGGGCTGCCACCCATAACTTAAACTCTCTTTTGAACTCTGACTTCACTTTGAAGTTAATATCAACTGGTAGCCCCTGCTTCTTTCTTTGATGTGTTCGCTGCTTTTTTGCAGGTTTACCAGATACACCCATGCCTAATGTTTTTTCCATGGTTTAAAGCCCCTTCAATTTTTCGCTGACAGCTTGGACAAGTTTGATCACTCGTTCATTCAGTTTCTCGTGCTTTGTTTAGGTAGCACAAAACCCATGACCAAACGCATCTATGTAGCCAGTCTTAACCGGAATTGATGCTGACAATACTTCGTACCCATACTGCGAGAACGTTTCTCGTGATTCGCGTTCCTGTGCTTCGCTCGTTGTCTTGTATAATGCAAAAACGATTCTATCGCTATTTAGCGAATTCGCTGATTTATTTGCCAGCATTACAGAAGGCTCAATATCGTCCATGCTGCTGCCAGTCGGGATAATCACCAAATTAGATCGCTTTGCTGCATCGAGCGTTCCCTGAGTAGGGTGTGGCGCTCTATCGATGATCACCATATCGAATTCAGTTGCCTTTTTTATAGCTAGTGCTGCCATAGCAAACTCTGCTGTTTTAATTGCTGGGACGATGCCAGCCACTTTGCGTCGCTTCTCTGCTCATCTGTTTGATGTGATCTGTGAGCTATCTATATCTGCAAGCAGGGTATCCCAGCCCGACCGCGTAAATTCTACTCCTAGAGTTCGGCTTATAGAGCTTTTGCCTACTCCGCCCTTATGACTTAAAACTGATATAATTGTCACTTCAATTACCGTTTTTCGAATTTGTTGCAAACACTATAGCGAAATAGCGCTTAACTAAGTCGAGGCAGAGTAATGAATGATCAGCACAAGCCAATCACATTGAGTGTATCTCAAGAAACAGTAGAGTTTTTCTTGGAAGTAATGGATGAAGCACCAGTGCATAGCACAAAATTGAAAGCTCTTGCTGAAGACAGTGAGCTTCGCAAGATAATTATTGAGCGAAAAGATCAACCGGAAATTGATATCAATATTGATGAGCTGTAATAGGCTACTCAGTTCTATCGGAGCAGTTTATTCTCATGAGAATAATTAGACAGTGAAAATACAAATACTAAGCGACCTTCATGTAGAGTTTGAGAACTACGATTATCCTATAACTGAAGCTGACGTAGTTGTTCTGGCTGGGGATATACACGCAACAGACAAAGGCGTGACGTGGGCGAAAGAAAACATCAAGGTGCCAGTTATCTATGTGCTAGGCAATCATGAATACTACAAAAAGTCTCACCCAAAGTTTATTGGCGAGATAAAAGATACAGCCAAGAACTCAAATGTTCATGTATTAGAGAATGATTACATCAAAATTGATGGCGTTAATTTTTTGGGTTGCACGCTTTGGACTGATTTTGAATTGTTTGGTGATGCACGAAATTCAGGATATGAGTGTCAGCAGATTATGACCGATTACAAGAAGATACGGCGATCACCAAGCTATTCGAAGCTACGATCCATTGATACCGCTATCATTCATAGCAACTCGGCACGCTGGCTAGACGCGACCTTAGAAAAGCTAAAAGGCGAAACTAATATCGTCGTTAGTCATCACGGCCCAAGCATAAGGTCTGTACTACCACAACATAGAGAAGAAGTAACAGCCGCAGCTTATGTGTCAGATCTCAGCACTCTAATTGAAAAGCATCAACCGAAAGCGTGGATACACGGGCATCTTCACAGTAGTTCAGACTACAAAATAGGAACGTGCAGCGTTTACTGCAATCCGAAGGGGTATCCTGGAGAACTAAACCCAGACTATGATCCTCTTAAATGCATTGAGATAGTGCAACGAAATTAAAGATATACCTGTTTTGTTCAAATAGCGTAATTTATTCTCATAAGAATAAATTGTAAGTTTTGTAATTATTGAGAGTTGTTAATTATGAGCACAAAAATATCTATAACATATCATGGCGAAAGCAAAACTCACTTATACGAGGAGATGACTCTTGATGATGATTTTCAATCCGATGCCTACATTCAAATTGAGCGACCAACTGAATTCTCAGTGTCGCGACATGAGAATGGCTATGAGACAGCCATGCTAGCCATCAAGCCCGAAGCGATGGACGCATTAGCAATCGCATGGTGCAAACACAGGAAACTACAAGGGGCTCTCGGTGGGCCTGTAGGCAAGGAATGGGGCGGCCCAGATTGCGACTACGACTGAAGTTGACATCCGGCAACCACCCCCTGCCGTCGCAGAGGAATTCCTTAAGCAGCTGGCGCTACTTTGGGTACTATTTCTCCACTTTTTCGCACAGGCTCCTGTTAACAAAGTAATAAAGCAGTTTACTAAAAAATTAAGTGTAGCTATTGTGTAGCTGCTGCGTAGGTTATATCGTATACTTAATGTATTCATAAGGAGAATCACCTATGACTAAGGCAATACATAAAGTACCGATAAACATGAGAGCTGATGAAGATCTGAGAAACCTGATTGATCAAGCAGCAGCAATTTCTAGTAAAGATAGAACTAGCTTTATCCTCGAAACCATGAGGCGGGAGTCTGAGAATATTATCCTTGATCAGAGACTGTTTAAATTAGACGAAGAGGCATTTTCTCAACTTGATGAATTGATCAGTGTGCCTATTTCCTCTAACCCGGCTTTAACAAAACTATTATCTTCAAAATCTCCATGGGAAGAATAAGTAAGCCGGAACCCCTAAGGTCAGTACACGACCTTAGCAGATTTAGCTGTGGCATCGATTCACTTGATCAATGGTTGAAAACCAGAGCCCTAAAAAATGAAAGAATCAATGCTTCCAGAACATATGTAGTATGTGATGAGCTTCGTGTGGCTGGATATTATTGTTTGGCGACAGGTTCAATAGAACATAATGAAAGTCCTAGCAAAGTAAAAAGGAATATGCCTTCACCGATTCCAGTCATGATACTAGGGCGGTTGGCTGTAGATATAGATTATCAAGACCAAAAAATTGGCAAAGGTCTATTGAAAGATGCTGTATTGCGAACAATTTTGATCTCAGAGCAAGTTGGGGTTAAAGCCATGCTAGTACACGCAATCAATGATAGTGCTCGATATTTCTATAAAGCACATGGATTCATAGAAAGTCCATTCGATCCAATGAAACTATTATTGCCAACTGCAAAGAAGGTATAACGAAACTTTGGGGGACCGATGAATCAGGCAGACGTAAAATTACTATAAATAGTAATCCAGATCCGTAGGATCACCAGTACCAAGAGGGTCGGTCAATAGATCATCATCTGATCGATGTGCAGCGTTGATAGATAGAGTTCATACTTTCCTCAAATCCACCCATAAGACACCACACACCAAAACCAACCGTCAATTCATTGCCATGCAAACGGCCCTCACGACACTCCTTCCACCAACGTGACAACATACAGGGTGAATACCGAAGACCTAGCAACATCTTTGACTTTATAGTCATAAAACAAGGTTAGCTTGAAAGCTTTGATTTTGAATTCTTTTGAACATTCCCAGGTTTTACGTGGGTGAGTCGTTCTTGGCATAGAACACCCCCTGACTAGTTATCAGAAAGTGTTCACATTTTCGGGAGAAGTGCGGAATCCGTTACAGATACTGATTCAATGTGAACGGGATGCCACTTTTTTTTGATGCGCGAATTGACCTTCATTGTCGATGCAAATGGCTATGCGTGAGCAAAAAATATAAAGCGAGCTCATGCCATTACAAACCAACAGTTGATATAAAAAAAACGCAGAAACCAGCCTCATGCTGACCATTTTCGAATGGTACAGTACAAATCAGTGGAAGCACCTGTCATTGGGTTTGTGAACTTAGGGGGCTAGTGAGAGCGATAGGTAATTAATCCCTCACCCTCAAAAAAACGATCGCAATCATGGACTAAAGCACTACCCTTCCAGCTGTTGACATAACCATTACTTGAAGTAACCAGTGTTATTTATTAGGTAACTAATATAGGAACGATGAAAATGCAAAACGAACAGTACCTACTACCGAGTGAAGTTTCCAAAATCATTCAAGTATCAGAACGCCAGCTTGCCAGGCAAAGGCAGACGCGATGTGGTATTCCGTTTGTCCGTCTTGGCCATAAGCTGATTCGCTACAAAAAATCAGATGTAGACACATTTATGACAAGCAATACCGTAAAAACAAATTTAAGTCTCACTGGTTAATGAACTTAGGTATTCATGCCAGTGACTCAATGCCCTTTGTTTCATTTTCAACTTTGGTCCGAGGCGGTAATGTTTCTGAGATGTATTTTTTAGGTTCACATGATTCAGTAAAACTTCTATATCTTGCTCACTCATTTCCAGTTCTTCCTCTGCATTTGTCGCAAAGGTTTTTCTCAGGTCATGTGGAGTGAACTTTAGGTCATTATCTTTTAGGTAGTCCCCTACTGATGAAACATGAAGCATCTTATCGCCGGTTTTAGAAAAAACATATCCCTCATGTGGGTGCAAGGTTTGAATCTCTTCTATTAGCGCTGTCATTGCAGGCATCATAGGTAACACATGCTCGCGTCTAGACTTAACAAACTCAGCAGGAATGGTTACTGTGTTGGCTTTGTTACATATCCAAGAAAATTGCAGAGCCCTTGCTTCACCAGCCCTATAGTTAGTTAAAAATATCCAGCGCCATGCATACGCAGCCATTGACTGTTTTCGACTCCGCAGAAACGTTAGAATTTCAGGTAGCTCATGAGGTTTTATATAGCGATCTCTGGCTTTGGAAGGCGCGAGTATCGGTATTCTGTAAAATAGAGGCGTTTCAACAATCTCTCGATCAAGAGCAAAATCCAAAATATTTTTTAGTGTTTTCCTAACTTCTCGATATGCGCCAACCTTACCGGACTTAAACACCCCTTCTAGGTATGTAATAATATCCATGCGTGTCAAGTCTGTTATTTCTTTATCTTGGAGTTCGTCTTTAATCCAAAAGTTATAATTCGCTTTGTATTTTTTTTGAGTTGATATTGCAAGCTCAGAAAAACCAACCGACTCAAAATAACTTTTAGCAATACCACCAATGGTAGATAGACGTTGAGTTACTATTTCAGCTCTTTTCTGCCTAGACGCAAACGGATCAATATTTTGATTTGAGAGCTGTTTATCAATTCTTGCAATTTCTCGAATCTCTTCAAGCCTGTATGCTGAAACGAAACCATATATCTGGCGCTTATCTTTACCTGCAATACTATAACGAAGCCCATAGCTTTTTGAATTAGTTGACTCTATAGCAACGAATAGACCTCTGATAACATGATCAGCAAAATACTTTCTACGTCCCTTCCAATCTGAACTCCAAGTAAGTTTCTCGATTCTTGACTCCGTTAGCCTCACGCTGTACTCCTACTTATCAAGTGACGAGTTTTTGGTTACCATATACTTACCAGTTACTATAGGTTTATTGGCATTTATTGGCCACTTTATGCGTACCAATTTAAAATCTTATAGCAGGTTAACCCCTGTATTGGCGGTATCTGGCGCATTTTTACCTTTACTGTCTATCTGTCCCTTTACAATTCCCCAGGTATCCGGGTTTTTTTTGACCAATGTTAGTAACACGTAGCTCAAATAGATATACTCTCCTCAATAATAAAGCACGCGTGTAAATCAACGCGAATGCACCAACTCGAACATTCAGAAGACAGGAAAGGATTAATGAATCTGAAGTCTTATCTAAAGGAAAAGTTCATATCCAAAGAACTTGACGCTCAGTTAGACAAAATTGAAAAACCGGTAGGCTCGCTAGGCTATGATCCTTGGGGATTCAATGCAGAAACGAATAAACTGATGCTATCGCTCTACAGCAATGTTTATAACAAGTATTTCAGAGTTCAAACTGATGGAATAGATAACGTACCCGCAAAAGGGCCTGTGCTGATTGTCGGAAACCATAGTGGGCAACTTCCCATAGATGGCACACTTGTAGGCTACGCCATTGCAACACGAAAAAAAGCACCGCGAATGCCAAGAGCCATGATCGAACGCTTTTTTCCTACGGTTCCTTTTTTAGGTAATTTGCTTAACCAAGCAGGTGCCGTTTTAGGCGACCCTGTAAACTGCGCTAAAATGCTAGAGAATAACGAAGCGGTTATTGTCTTTCCTGAAGGAATCAGAGGCTCAGGAAAGCTTTATAAAGACCGGTACCAGCTTAAACGATTCGGTAATGGCTTTATGCACTTAGCTATGCAGCACAACGCAACGGTCGTTCCTGTTGGTATTGTTGGTTGTGAAGAAACGATTCCTGCCATAGCGAACATTAAACCACTCGCGAAAATGCTTGGTATTCCCTACGCCCCCATCACCCTACCCTTTATTTTACCTGCCAAAGTTCACATGAACTTCGGTAAGCCGATGAAATTTGAAGGCGGTGATACCACCGAAGAAGAAGTAACTCGACGAGTTGAGCAAGTAAAATCAGTTATCAATGACTTAATTGATAAAGGATTAAGCGAGAGAAAAAGGCTTTTCTAATGACAAAAAAACAAAAACCAACGGTTCTTATTACCGGCGCAGCGGGTGCGCTCGCTCAACAAGTCATCAACCGACTACGAGATACCTATCAAATTGTGGCGGTAGACTTCAGAAAGCAAACCTATCTCAGTGACGATATTCCAAGCTATCAAATCAACTTCAATAAACGCGTTTTTGAAGACTTATTTCGTAAATATGAGTTCGACGGCGTAATACACCTTGGCAGAATCACCTCAAGTGAAGAAACCCGAATGCGGCGCTATAATGCCAACGTTCTCGGTTCTCAAAAACTGCTAGAACTCAGCCATAAATACGGCATTAAAAAGGTTATTGTACTCTCAACGTACCATGTTTATGGCGCCAACGCGTACAACCCAGCACTGATAGATGAAACAGCGCCGTTAAAAGCTGCAGAGCTTACCATGGATCTGATAGACTCAGTCGAGCTAGAGAACTTAGCCAACATTTATCTGTGGAAATATCGCGACCTAAACATCACCATACTGCGCCCCTGTAATATCGTAGGGCCAGGTGTTCAAAACACCATCAGCTCGTTACTTTCAAGTAAACGCGCACCAGTGTTAGCCGGTTTCTCTCCCGTGATGCAGTTTATCCATATCGACGACATGGCAGATGCCATAGTGCTCTCATATGAAAAGAACAAATCGGGTATCTACAATGTAGCCCCAGAAGACTGGGTCTCATACCAACAGGCGCTCGAACTATCAGGTTGCAGCAAACTCCCACTGCCATCAATCCCACCGAGTGTCCCACGCTTTTTAGCAAAGACCATGAACCTGAAAATATTCCCTGCGTTTTTGCTCAACTACTTTAAGTATTCAGTCGTAATAGACGGCAGAAGCTTTAACAAAACCTTTGGTTTTAAGGTAAAGCGACCGCTTAAAGAAATATTTAGATATTATAAAGAGATGAAAAGTTAACGATCTCAACGAACAGGGTTCTTACAGAGAACCCTGGCTATATTTTTAATTTGTATACTCGATACCCCTTAATCAAGATCCAGCTTCGGGCAGAATAAAAACACTATGGATATCACTTTTGGAACCCTCAGTCATGCAGTTGGGTTTGGCATTTATTTTTTGGTCTCGGCTTATATTGCGAAACGCTATTTGAGACGAAATACTGACCGATCTCTTTTTATTGCGACGTTGATGACCTGCCTTTGGCTTGGGGTTTTGGCTTATCAGTCGCATTTCAATTCTCCGCCATTTTATATTCGTTACTCCATCGAAATCGTTAGGAATGCAGCTTGGTTTGGTGTGCTGTATGCCTTGCTCGGCATCAAATTTGTACCTAATAGCAATATAGAAAAATCTAGACGTTTTTTGTCGTTAAGTTCTATGGTGACGTTGCTGATTATGCTCGTGGCCGTTTTAATTGAAGGTATTGCAAGCGTTGAAATTGTTTCGGGTAAGGTGCTGTTGGGCGGTCAAATTGCGTTGTCGCTTGTGGGGCTTATATTACTTGAGCAGATTTGGCGGAACGCTAATATTTATGGTCGATCTAGCATTAAGTACTTATCTGTCGCAATAGGTGCGATATTCGGGTATGACTTTTTGATGTACTCAGATGCCTTCTTGTTTCAAGAAATATCAACGCCAATGTGGAACTCAAGGGGTGCTGTTAACGCAATGGTCGCACCTCTTATCGCCCTAACGATGATTAACAGCCGAAAGCAGCCTATCGATGTACAGGTTTCTCGGCAGGTTATTTTTTACACCGGTACTCTCGTACTCGCGGGTGTTTATCTGCTGCTCATTTCGATGGGTGGGTACTACCTCCGAACGTTTGGCGGTACTTGGGGTGACGCGTTACAGATTTTATTCTTCTTTACTGCTATCACGATCTTAGTCTTGCTGCTCGCCTCTCCAAAGTTACGTGCAAGGCTGATGGTATTTATTAGCCAAAACTTTTTTCACTATAAATATGACTATCGAGAAGAGTGGCTTAAAAGTACAAAAACGCTGTCTTTCTCAAATGCAGAAGAAGAACTACCGACCAGCGTTATTCGTATATTATCTAAATTAGTAGAAAGTAACGGGGGCATTCTTTGGTATAAGAATGACGTGGGTGATTTCTCTGTTAAAGCCTACCTAAACTGCTCTCCTATTAAACATGACGTCATTGATGCCAATGCCGATATACTCGAATATTTTAAAGAGCACGACTGGATTATTGATTTAAACGAATATATAAATGACCCCACAACCTATAACCTACTCGAAATTCCCGACGTCATACTCAATCACCCTTCACCTTGGCTGATTATTCCGTTGTTTCAGGGTAACGAGCTTATGGGGCTTACCTTAGTTGCTCAACCGTACACGCGTATGGAATTAAACTGGGAAAACTACGACCTTATTAAAGTGGTTTCTAGACAAGCCTGTAGCTATTTATCACAAAGTCAAAGCCAAGAGCGATTAGCAGAATCTAAGCAGTTTGAAGCCGTTAACCGAACGTCTGCCTTTATGGTGCATGATCTTAAAACCATTATTGCGCAGTTATCACTATTGGTAAAAAACGCAGAAAAACATAAAGCCAACCCAGCATTTGTCGATGACATGATCTCAACAACCGCGCATGCCGTGCAAAAAATGGAGTACTTATTAAAGCAGATCAGAAACCCCACTGAAGAAGAACAATTAGAACTCATAGAGCTAGGGCCAATCGTTGAAGATGTCGTGTTAAGACAATCTAAGTCGCTTCCTATTCCACAAGCTCAGCTCCCTGATGAACAAATAATGGTTAAGTCTTCTAAAGAACAGCTGCATACAGTATTAGGTCATCTAATACAAAACGCACAAGATGCGACCGATAAAGACGGCGAAGTCACCATTTCTGTTAAAGCCACGCCGGGGTTTGTTGTATTGTTTATTCAAGATACAGGCAAAGGGATGAGTGAGCGATTTATTAAAAATCAGCTTTTTAAACCTTTCGAAAGTACCAAAGGACTAAAAGGAATGGGGATTGGAGCATACCAAAGTCGAGAATATATCAAAAAGCTGGGCGGAACCATCGACGTAACCAGTCAAGAAGGAATCGGTTCTTGTTTTAGTGTCAAAATACCTACTTCGTAATATATGCCTAATAAACGTACAAAATGTTACAAAGTTGACTCAGTCATCAACTGAATCTCACACTATCAAGGTTTAAGAGGGGTTAGAGTATTGTAAAGCGCAGCATTAATTTATACCCTATAGACCTGACGTTAATATATTTATAAGAAAGGCGTAACCTTGATATTACGCTACAGGATGGGTCTTTTCTCGAAAGCAGAGAATATAAGCACCTCACCAGATCAAATAAGGAAATAGTTCCCCGGTGAAAAAAAAGCTATTAATAATAGAAGACGATCCAGGTCTTCAAAGTCAAATGCGATGGTGTTTTGAAGACACCGAAGTTCATATCGCTGACGATAGAGAATCAGCACTCTCTCTTCTTAGGCGTGTTGAACCTCAGGTTGTTACCCTAGACCTTGGCCTTCCACCTGATCCTGGCGGTTCATCAGAGGGCTTTGCGCTTCTTGATGAGATTTTACGCTTAGCACCTTCTACAAAAATAATTGTTGTGACCGGTCGCGAAGAAAAAGAGAACGCGGTTAAAGCTGTCGGTAATGGCGCGTGTGACTTCTACCAAAAACCGCTTGATGCCGACATCTTATCATTTGTCGTTAATCGAGCGTTTAGACTCTACGAACTTGAAAAAGAAAATATTGAACTCAACCGCTCTCAATATTCTTCGACGCTTAAAGGGCTTATCGCCAATAGTCCTCAGATGTTGAAAATCTGCCGAACGGTTGAAAAGATTGCACCCACAGATGTAACCACCCTCGTTTTAGGTGAAACAGGCACGGGTAAAGAAGTCATCGCGAAAGCACTTCATGACTTAAGTATCCGGTCTGACAAAGCATTCTCTGCCATTAACTGTGCAGCCATACCTGAAAACCTACTTGAAAGTGAACTATTTGGGTATGAGAAAGGTGCATTTACCGGCGCTAACCAAACTAAGAAAGGTAAAGTTGAATTAACTGATGGCGGCACACTCTTCTTAGATGAAATTGGTGATATGCCAATGCCCCTTCAAGCTAAATTGCTTCGATTTCTTCAAGAACGCGTCATTGAACGTGTTGGCGGCGTACGAGAAATACCCGTTGACGTTCGTGTTGTCTGCGCAACGCATCAAGACCTTCAAACGCTTATCGCCAATGGCAGTTTCCGAGAAGATTTATACTACAGAGTCAGCGAAATAACGTTAAACATTCCTCCGTTAAAAGAACGCGAAGGCGATGCAGTGCTGATTGCTCAGTCATTACTACATAATTTTTCTAATCAACTCGATCGCCCTAACTTGAACTTTAGCGATGACGCACTGGCGGCTATTCGTGAATATCCTTGGCCTGGCAACGTTAGAGAAATGATAAACAAAGTTAAGCGCGCGGCCATTATGGCAGACGGTAAGCGTGTAACAGCAGAAGATCTTGAATTAGATGAACCCTGCAATACAACCGACTCCGTTCTTAACTTAAGACAAGTACGTGAAACAGCAGAAAAGCAGGCTATTGAGCATGCATTGCAAATAGCGCAATACAACATGGCTCAAACAGCACGATTATTAGGCGTTACACGACCAACGCTTTATAACTTGACTGATAAATATAAGCTAACAACACACGATCAAAATACGGATTAAGCGAGATTTAGGATGAAGAACACATCAAGTTCCCCTCTTATAGCATTGGTAATGGCCGTTTCGATTGCCACCTTAACAGGGTGTGGCGACGACTCAGATACAAAAGCGCCATCACCCAAAGAGGTTCAGTTTTTAAGCCATATTGATCAAGCTAAGTTTTATCAGAATCAAGGCCAGCTTAAAGCCGCTATCTCAGAATCAACTAGCGCAATCCAACTTTATCCTAATCGCTTAAAGCCTTATACAGTGATATTCGAAACCCTACTACTCGCAGGTAACCCAGGCGAAGTAGAGTCTAGAATAAAAGAGTTGCTTGCAAAAGAAGGTGTCAACTTACAAGGCAGTGAGCAACAGCTTCATTATTTGTTAGCCAAGTCTCTATATATTCAACAAAAGCTAGACCAAGCCCAGACACAACTTGACTATATTACCGCTAATTTTAAAACCATTAACGATAATGAGCGGTTACTGCAAGGTGACGTTTACCTAGCAACAGGTAAGACAGAAGACGCTAAAAAGCTATATTCCGATGTCTCAGTAGCTGACCCAACAAATGTAGAAGCGCTACTAGGCTTATCAAAAGTAGCATTTATCGAAAAGAACCCTGAAAAAGCGCGCGAGATTGTATCTAAAATCACAAATTCAGAGCAATCAACAACTGAAGCATGGCTTTGGAATGCACGTCTTTATCATATAGAACAGAACTACGAATTAGCAGAAGAGTCATACGTTAGAGCACTTGAAGACTTGTCTCAAGTAGACACGATGACGCCTCAAAAATACTCTACGATTTCTTCTCTCATATTCGTACTCAGACAACAAAGTAAAGTAGCAGAAGCAAGCCGCTATCAAGAGATCCTCGATCAGTCTATTCCAGGTGAAATAAAACTACGCTTTGAAACCGCGTTAGATTTCTTTCAGAAAGGAAACTACGACGCGGCTGAAACTGAGCTAAAGGCAATATTAGATATATCCTCTTCTCATAACCCTAGCGGCACCCTCTTGGGTGTCGTAAAAAATGCTCAGGGTGATGTGGTAGAAGCAGAGCGTATTTTATCGCTATATGTTAATGATGGCTCACGACCTGAAGTGATTAAATTATTAGCATCGCTTCAATTAAAGTTAAACAAACCTTCTGCCGCCGTTGAAACGCTTCAATTAGGGCTGGCTAAAAATGATACTGACGCCTCGTTAATTTCACTATTAGGCATCTCACAAGTGGCGTCTGGTCATAATGATGAAGGCATAAAAAATATTGAAGATGCAATTAAACAGTCACCTGATGACGACTCGCTAAAAGTAAAATATGCCCAAGTATTGGCAAGAACCGGTAAAAAAGAAGAAGCGCTTAAGTACATTCAAGACAGCTTTACCAAAAAGCCGGATAGCAGCAAACTTCTAACAATCTACAGTTACTTCTTAAGCGAAGATAAGCAGACCGACAAGGCGATTAAGATCGCAAAAGACTGGATTCAAAAGAATCAAAAATCTGCTGATGGCTATTTAGTATTGGGCTCGCTCTACCTCAGCGACAAACAGTTCTCCCCCGCGATCGAGCAGTTTACCCAAGCGAATAAACTCGACGCTGCAAACCCACTTACACTGCTTAACTTGGGTAAGGCATATTCAGGTAACAAACAACCTCAAGAAGCTCATAGCGCATTCTACGAAGCCATTATGCTGGCCCCCGATTCGCCAGACACAAACCGCATGTTGTATAGCTACCTTAACGCAACACAGCCTATTGATGAAATGGTACGTAGCTATGAACAGCTAGTTGAAAAACTACCTGAGGCGATAATCCCACATATCGCACTTGCCGAACTGTACCTAAAGCAAAAAGAAATCGATAAGACGTTAGCCGTAGTCAGCTTACCGCGTTTTAGTAAAAACATGATTGCACAGAACTTACTTAAAGCCGCTGCGCAAGAAAAAGCTAAACAGCTAGTGAGCGACGGTAAAGCAAAAGAAGCAAAAGCCTTTATTGATGACCTGATTGCAAAACAAGGTAATGATGATATTGATTTAAACCTGTTACTTGCCAATATCTACTACTTATCTAACGAAGAATCTTTAGGTTTAACGATAATCAACGACTTGAAAAAGAGCCATAAAGACTCTGCACTACCTTATGAGTTCTTGGCAAACCAGTATTTTCAAAAGCAAGATTATGAAGCGGCAATTGATGAATACTCACAAGCCTGGAAGATTAAGCCCTCTGAATTATTGGCCATAAGAATGTCACAGACATTAAAGCGCCTTGAAAGCAATGAAGCACTTAAGCCGCTGCAAGACTGGTTAGAAATCGACAAGAACAGCCCTAGAGTCATGACTATGCTCGCCATGAGCTATCAAGAGGCCGGTGAAAAAGATAAAGCCATTAAAGCCTATGAAAAACTCTTAGCGGTACATACCACTAATGCTGTCGCCATGAACAATTTGGCTTGGCTCTACCATGAACAAAAGAACACAAAAGCCGAAGCGTTGGCTAAAAAAGCATCCGAAATCGCCAGTAGCAACCCAGCTATTTTAGATACCTATGGATGGATACTTTTTGAGAATGGTAAAGCAGAACAGGCGAGCACTATTCTTGAAAAAGCCTATGAGTTAGACCAAAGTTCAGCAGAAATTAAAGAGCATTTGCTAGCGGCCTATAAAGCCCTCGGTAAAACCTTTAATAGTGCAGACTTTCAATAAAGCATCTTGTTAAGTTAGGAGGGGTTACCCTCCTAACTTAATGTTATTTCCCACTTCACCCGCCTTCCCCTTAGTCAGCATCCTCTTTTTCAACACGCTCTTTTAATAGCCGTTACCTATAATTAACGCACTTCTCATAACAAAACAGTTGGGTCATTCTGCCTCTCAAACTTGATAAGTTACTCTTCTTAACTAAGACTTACATAAGTAAACACGTTTGATTTTTAAACAGCTTAATTCGGGACTCATATTATGCGCTATTTATTCCTAGTAACGTTTGTGCTTGGTGTTTTGTCCGGTTGTTCTGTACTAGACACTCATGACGATATCGACCTCTCCACCCTCCCCCCAACAGCCTCAGGCCCCGACAAAGCTAATAAGGGCACGATTGTTCAAGAGTTTTGGGATGGTATCGAGGGCACAACCGTTAGAGACCTGACAAGATCAAACAAGTTTACAAAGGAATCAGACTCATCACTCATCTTAACTGGGTTCAAAGGGGCTACAAATAAAGCCACCCACTACGGCAGTAGAATAAGAGGCTATTTATACCCTGAAGTGACTGGCCCTTATACGTTTTATATCTCAAGTAATGACTCAAGTGAGCTTTGGTTATCAACAGGAGAAAGCCCAAACAATAAGCGTCTTATAGCCTATATGGACGGCTGGGCATCTGTGGGCGACACTCAAAAATACGCCACACAAAAGTCAGCCAGCATTAGTCTAGAAGCAAATAAAATTTATTATATCGAAGCCCTTCAAAAACAAGGTAGCGGCAGTGATCAGCTTGCAGTGTATTGGGAAGGCCCAGGTATCGCCACAGAAGTGATCCCCGGTAACCACTTATCCCCCGTTAATATGCTATCTGAAAACACCGGCGCAGGTTACGCTACGGGCTATCGCTTAGGCTATTATGATGGCACGTTCAAACAGGCCTATAATGATGTATTCCCTCCTAGCGATAGCGATGGAGATGGCCTCCCCGATAGTTACGAACTCGCACTCGGGCTTGACCCACTCGATAAAACCGATGCAACCGCAGACTCAGATGGTGATTTACTTAACAACCTTGATGAGTTTTTACTAAGAACAGACCCATTTAACAAAGACACCGATGGCGACGGCATTGATGACGGCTATGAAGTAGCTTATGGGCTCAATGCTCTTAACGCCTCAGATGCAACCCTAGACTTAGACCAAGATGGCACCTCTAACTTTGACGAATACTTAGCAGGCACCGATGCCAACGACAGCGAATCATTTCCCGCACCGCCTGCGCCCCCAGAACCTTCAGAGCCAGGTAAAACACTCGTACCGGGTTGGTCCACTCAATTCTATGGCACCAGTGTATTAATTGACCCAATACTGTTCAGAAACGACGCCAGTATAAACTTTGGTTGGGGGCGAGATGCGCCTGCCCCCAATGTACCTGCCGATAATTTCTCGGTTCGATTTACAGGGTTCTTTGTGCCAGACCAGCAAGGCACTCATACCTTCTTAGCCAGAGCAAACGACTACGTTAAACTGTGGGTTGGCAACCAATTAGTGATCGACCATTGGTCGACAGGTGGCACTACAGTTCATACAGGCTCTATCAACCTTGAGAAAGGTAAAGAGTACCCCATTAAACTCGAATATGCAGAAGGTGTGGGCAATGCGGTTATCAAACTCCGCTGGAACACTGATGGCAATACCGATGTATTTAACGATTCGAAATTACTTAATGACGCAAACATCAAAACCATTGATACCGCCAACGATACAACAACCGATAGCGATAAAGATCAAATTCCTGACTACTGGGAGCTTACAACAGGCACAGACCCATTTGATCCAACCGATGCAACCGGCGATATTGATAGAGATGGTATCGACAATTTAACGGCTTACCTTAATTCTATCAAAACCGTCGAACCACTAGCCGGTTTTACCGCTCAGTACTTCTCTGGTATTGAAATGGATAAGATTGTATTAGTAAAACAAGAGCCTGCTATCGACTTTGACTGGGGAAGAGGTAGCCCCTACTCAGAAGTACCAAGCGATAATTTCTCAGTCCGGTTCTTATCAAGGCTGACCCCTGCTCATAATAGCGGCACTGAAGACTATACTTTTTATGTAACCGCCAACGATTACGCAAGGCTTTATATTGATGGCCACGTAGTGGTTGATCACTGGACAACCGGCTCAACAGATACCTACACCGGTCAAATTAGTCTAACAGCGGGTGAAACCTACGACCTCATTTTAGAATATGCAGAAGGCGCAGGCAGTGCATTTATCAAGCTAGAATGGGCATCAGCGAGCCAATCAAGGGCCGTTGTGAGCAATCAATATACCGCATTTAGCGATAGAGAGGCCGACCTAGTGAGCGATAGCGACAACGATGGCATGCCAGATTATTGGGAGATTCAATATGGCCTAAATCCTCTCAATAGTAATGATGCAACATTAGATAATGATGGCGACGGCGTAGCCAATAATCAAGAGTTTATCAACAATTCAGACCCAGGCTCGACAGGGCTAGTCGCACCACCAACAGGGTCTGGTGTTGTTGTCACCCCCCCAATAGTCGAAGAACCACCTGTTCAAGAACCTGCACCAGAAACGCCACCTCAGACCGGAGACGAAGGTGTCATCATCACCACGGGTACAGTCACCTTAAACTGGACAGCACCGACTAAACGCGTCGACGGAACCAACCTACCCTTAAGCGAGATTAGATCATATATCGTAGGCTACACCAAAGATTCAGGTTCAGCGGTAGAAGCGGCCCCGATACCCCCGCATCAACTAACACACACCTATGAATCGTTACTCCCTGGTGTCTATGACTTCTACATAAAAGTTACTGACACAGATGGGCTAACAGGGCCTGCATCGACACCTGTCAGGGCTACATTGAAATAAAACCCTATAGCGCTTTTAGTATAGATTTTAAACTTAAAGCGCTATTTTTATGTCAGAAATGTTAAGTTAAGCTGAGTTAAGTTCTTGTAATTCAGACCATTGTTAATATACTGGCTCATAAATAGAGCTTTGACGAATCAAATAAGCAAAAAGGACTTTAATCATGGCGACTCCAGTCACATCGATTTTAATTATTGCGTCAACAAGCACCGCACAATACGCGACATCTCAACAGTTCTCAGGCATAACCATACCCCAAGTGGCTGCAGCCGAAATACGGCTTTCTTCTACGCAGTCGGGCGGGAGCACAGCAGTAACAATACCCGCATCTGGTAGTAAAAACCTAGAAGACATCACACCTGCAGATATAACAATCAATGTTGAACCACCCAAAGAAGGCGATGCATGGCTACCCTCGTCACTTTGCGTACTTGGCAAAGGCGACACGGGTGATTATCAAATCATTTGCAACATCCCCGCATGGCCACCACAAATATGGCTCAGTGCCGATAAAAATGATCATCAATACCCCGATGCATTTAGTAGCATCAATTTAGAACAAGTTATTCAGGCGTGTAATAAATAAAATCGACTCACGCAAACAACGAACAATAGGGATTTGGTTATCAAGCTTTAAACCACCCCGTCTAAAGCTTAACAACCATACAAGGAAGAAAAATGAAAAAGAGCCTCTTAGCATTAACACTGTTAGCCCCTGTGGTATGCCAAGCCCAAATGATAACGTTTGCAGGTGATGCAGGTTTTACCTATTTCGACCACGACCACACGCCTATATCAAAACCAGGCAATCACTTTATGCTCACCGTCGATGATACCAACCCGCTAGAGATATTTGGCTTATCTTTAGAAATTGATGGCATAGGATATAATTTAGACAAATCGATGGGGGTTCGGTATAGCCATGAGCTACCTTCATATGTGGGTGAAGGAATGCCCGTACTTAATGCAAGCGGCTATTTTAACAATACCGACGGAGAAACCGGTTTTGAGTGGTCGTTACACCTAGAGTTTGCAAATAATGAGCCTTATACAAGCTATAAAATCACAGATAACTCATTAGAAAACTTTTTCACATTCGAAACACCTGATGAAGGGTATTTTAACAACCCTTTTTTCCGCGAAGTTATAGTACCAGAACCTTCCTCACTAACCCTTATAGGGCTGGGCTTATTAGGCGTACTTTACCCCTCAAGAAAAAGCACCCTCCGCAGGGGGTGACCTACAAGGATAAATCACCTCAATACATTGAATTATTAAACCTGAGACCTTTGCACGAAAGCACAGCATTTGGTGTGTCGAGTAATGTGATTTATCTAGGTCGGATTTTAACCCGACCTAGATAAATCACGCTTAACTTTAAACATTCGCGCAAAGCGCTCAATCTATATCAACTAAAAAGTTAACAACCGTAAAATACACGACTATGCACTTTAACCACACCCCAACATCTGCTAGATTCTCTCTTCTACATCGGAAGTTCCTAACAGGTAAGGAATATGCATACCCTAGCAGTACAGAAAAAAACATTTCTCACCTTGTTCGTGGGCTTTTTAAGCCTATTCATCTATGCATATTACACCACCCTTGTTGACCTTTGGGCACGCTGGAACAAATTCGACGAGTCATACTCTCATGGTATTTTAGTATTAGGCATTAGCGCCTTTTATTTATTGGCTAAGTTCAAATCAATTCCCTCATTAGCACTTAAACCCGCCTGGTTTGGGGTTGTTCTTATCTTTGGCTCTAGCGTTTTATGGCTTTTAGCGTACTACGCCAGTATAGAAGCCATTCAGCAGTTACTTTTACCTTGGTTAATTTGGCTTTTCTGTTATTCGTTACTGGGGTGGAATACCGCTAAACACGTTATTTTCCCTATCGGTTTTCTCTATTTTGCTATTCCTTTTTGGGATGTATTTACAGTTCCCCTTCAATATATCACCACAGATATAAACGGTTACCTGCTTGCACTGGTAGGAGTTGAAGCACATATAGAAGACGTGTTCGTAACAATATCTGTGGGTAAATTTGAAATTGCCGGTGGTTGCTCGGGTTTACGCTACCTAATCATCAGCATCACGCTAACATCACTTTATAGCTACCTTAATTTCACGCGCATTAAGTCTGCCGCCACGCTTATTTTAATCGGTATCTTATTAGCGCTTCTGGCCAACTGGATAAGAGTCTTTATTATCATACTCGCCGGCCATGTAACGCACATGGAAAGCTCGCTGATTAATGAGCATGATCACTTTGGATGGTTGGTTTTTGCTATTACGCTTATCCCGCTATTTTTTATTGCTAATAAGCTAGAACGAACTCATGAAGAAGGCGACGTTGCAGTACAAGCGCCTGCTGAAGAACCTGCTAATCAACACAGCACTAACACCGCTATTGCACTATTATATAGTGCGGTTGCATTTGTAGCGGCATTTGCAGCCCCGCTATACGCGATCAACTCAATGGGCAACAATACAAGCAACCATAAGACTATTGATGTTAAAGTCGACTCTACTTTAGGTGAGTGGCATCGCAGCTACCTCAACAGCAGCTTAATCTCCCCGCCTGATTTCAAATCACCCGATAGTCAATTTGATGCAATCTATTCAAATGGCGAAAACACAATACAGCTATCCATCAGGAGCTACATACAACAAGCGCCAGGAAAAGAACTGATTAATTTTAATAACCGCTTATATGATCAAGACGCATTTATCACTACATCCTCTGGCCGACTCAGCATTGAAGATAATGACTTTAGTTATACCGTTATCAAAAACAGAAAAGGTCAGCGAGAACTCATCGGCTATCAATACCTTGTTTCTTACATGGCAACCAGCAACCGTATCGGCGCAAAACTATTAGAAGTGGTAAGGCCTTTAGTCGGCAGCCCAGAATCAACGCTTATCTACACACGCATACAATGTGAAAGCGACTGTAATAGCGAAAAGGCTTCTGTTATCAATTTTATTGGTGATAACTACCCTCTAATCACCCATTTTAAAAGCCAACTTAATAATCATTAAATTAATGTGATAGATGTCACATTAATTTACACATAAACACTAAATAAGCCCTAATAAGTTTAATGTTGAGTTATAACCTTATGTTTTATGTTGGCTTTAGTATTGTTTGATCGTTTTTTGCACTATTTCTCGCAATCCACACGAGGAATAAACAATGCAAATAATAAAAAGTGTTCTCTCATTTCTATTACTCTCAACTGCACTTCTACTACACGCATTTTCATTACAGGCTAACGCATCAGAGATTCGCATAAGCCCTGAGCCGAGTCGTAGCGCGTCTGTCTTATTAGACGGTGCATCCTTAGTGGGTAACACCCATATTTTTGTTGAATCAACTCAAGACTCAACCAAACAAGTCCGATTTTATCTTGATACAAGCACTAGCACCTCACCCACCAAAATTGAAAACTTAGGCCCTTATGATTTTGCGGGTACACACCCAGACGACAGCGCAATTGCCTTTGATACCAACACAATACTAGATGGCTACCACACCCTAACAGTCGAACTCGAAAATAACACTGGCAGCATTGAAGTACTAGAGTCTCAGTTTTTAGTGGCCAATAACGAACCAAGTTTACTATTAGGTGATGCGTTATTATCCACCCGAGTTACCGAAGGTACGCCGTCAGCAACCCTTAGCACCACACTGACTACAAACGATGGCAGCAGCCCTACCTTCACCGCTTCAGAATCTACTTCATGGTTAGATATAAACGCATCATCATCCACGACACCGGCTACTATAAATATTCTTCTAAACACCTCGTCTCTGCCCCCCGGAAACTATGCGTCTACCGTTAGCTTTACCGCAGCTGGCTTAGCACCTGCAGAGTTAACGGTTAGCCTATTAGTCACACCAGAAAGCACAGGTAGCTATCAACTATTAACCAGTATGAGCGACGATCGATCATCACCCAGTGCATTGGCCGGTACTGCGCTCAGAGGGGATGCCCATATTTTTATCTCACCTGAAGAAGGCGTTAAACAAGTCCGTTTTTACGTAGATAAATCCATGAGCGGCACGCCCACAAAAATTGAAAATGTTAAACCATTTGACCTAAATGGCACCAAAACCAATAATAACGCTATTCCGCTTGATACCCACACCCTAAGTGATGGCGCACATACCCTGCACGCAAAGGTGATTCTAGATGACTCAAGTGAAGAAGTACTGACCGCTAATTTTGACGTTGTGAACGCTTCAAAAGGGTTTATATTCTCCCCCTCAAGCGTCAGTGAATCTTTAATATCAGGGGAATCCCCCATTGCCATTAACGTGCTATTGGGCTTAAACGCCGCAGCTGATGGCTCTAGCCCACTCTACAACGCAGTCAGTAGTGAAAGCTGGCTATCCGTTAGTCCAGCATCATCAGACGCCCCCGAAACACTAACGGTTACGCTAGATGCCGCAGGTCTGAGTGCTGGTAACTATTCAGCCAATATACAGGTTTCATCACCGGGTTTTGATACCGCATTTCTTCCTATATCACTAACGGTCTCAAACGATAGTCACGCACTACAGGTTGATAGCAACACACTTAACATAGCCAGCCAACCCAACAAAGGACACATCACTCGAACGGTTAACCTTTCAACGAGCGATAGCGCCAGCACTCACTACTCAATCAGCAGTGACTCAGCATGGCTAACAGCCAGTTCAGCGAGTGGTTTTACCCCCGAAGATATCACCATAAATGTCGACACAAACGCACTCGCTATTGGCAGCCATCAAGGGGTGCTCACAATTACCGCTAGCGCCTATGATGCTATAACGGTTGTAGTCAATGCATCTATTGCCAGTAACGACAAGTGCGCGCCAGTTATCTGCTCAGATATTAAAGTATCGCTGCCTTATGAGCTTAATTTTGATACAGATAGCGGGCATATTAACGATAAAAATAATATAGGAACGGGCTTTACTTATGTTCAACCCAGTAGCCTGGGTGGTGGGTTGCTCGCTAATAATATCGAACTAGATACTGACTCAGGCGCACTCCACTTAACGACAACACAAGGCATTCAGTACCTCGGTAATAATAATCTCAACAACGCATTAGGTGTTGGTTTCGCTGGCCCAAATCAGATAGCGGATATATCAACCACATTGATATCGCCACCAAAAGGCGATGGCAAGTTTGAGCAAGCGGGTTTATGGTTAGGGTTCGATGAAGACCACTACATTAAACTTATTCTTCTTTCTACACCTGCAGGCTCTAAAGTTGAGCTAGCCTATGAAAACGAAGGGGTTATTACAAAAACAACATCAAAATATATATCCGATGTCTCTGCTTCAGACATTACCTTTAGGTTCATAGCAACCCCATCAAGCAAAACAGTCAGTGGTTACTATTCAATAAACGGAGGGGAAGAGCATAAAATCGATACCTTTACTATCTCCCCCGAAATGTTTAGTTTTGATGCCGCAGGAATAGACCCTGAAATAGGCACTCGCACCTTTGCTGGCATATTTGTAACCAGCCGACATAATGCATCCCCTATTACTTACGCATTTGATCATTTTACAATTGTCGAAAGTTTTACCCCACCAGATGGCTCAAGCCTAGATTTTACACGGAAGTCTTACGGTTTAAGCTTTCCTACCAGCATGGTGTGGGCACCTGATGGCAGACTCTATGTAACCGAACTATTCGGTACGATCCATGCACTAACCTATGACAACAACCTTAATGTAATCGATGATGAAATACTCAATGGATTAACCGATAAACACGGAGGAAGACTCACCCTCGGGATTACCCTCCATCACGATAATATAAGTGACCCTAATGATTTTTCACTCTGGGTTTCACACTCTAGTCCATCGGTAGATAACGGCCTAGCTAACTCAGGCACTGTCACAAAACTGAGTGGCCCAGGCTTTACGGTTGCTGAAGATATTATCACCGGGCTACCAAGAGCCAAAGCTAATCATGCCCCCAACAGCTTACACTTTGGCCCAGATGACCGTTTATATATTGCAATAGGCGGCAATACTGGCGCAGGCGCGCCAGTTACCGTCCCAACAGAGTTTGGTGATAGAGAAGAGCAACCCCTCTCTGCGGCACTAGTCGTAGCCGATGTGTTCTCACCTAGCTTTGACGGTAGCTGTGCTAATAATAGCGATATATACGGCCCAGCACCTTGCGATGTGATGACGTACTCTACCGGACTACGCAACACCTATGATTTTGTGTTCCATTCTAGTGGTCATGTTTACGCCCCCGATAACGGCTTAGGTGTAACAGGGGCATTCCCCGCTCAGCCCTATCCAGACTGCTCAGGCTTTGCAAGTGCTGACCCTTGGAATGCAGGCGGCCAAAACCCACTTGAACAACCAGACCTTCTTCAGAGGCTTCAAGAGGGCAAGTTCTACGGGCATCCCAATCCTTCTATTGATGAATGTATCTTTAAAGACGGTAGCTACCAAGGTGTGACTCCGTCACTAAATTATGAGCCCCCAATGGCCATAATGGGCTCACATACATCATCAAATGGGATTATTGAATACAAATCGAATACAGCGTGCGGGCAACTTAAGGGTAATTTATTAATTACCAATTACTCATTAGGCGACAACATAGTACGAGTGGTACTCAATGAAACGGGTGACGGTGTCGTTTATCAAGACAGCCTTGTCGGTAGCTTTAATGATCCGCTTACATTATCTGAAAATACAACAGGCGACCTGTTCGTTGCCGAGTTTGGCAATGGAAAAATAACATCCCTAAGGCCTATCTCAAACGGCTGCTGGGAATCACTATCAAACTCACCTATCGCGTTACTCGATACAGGTAGCACGTCAAGCAATGGCGATTTATACACCGTCGGCGGTAAAACGGCATCAGGACCTGTTAATAGCCTTTATAAGTACTCAACAAACAGTGACACATGGACGCAACTCGCCGAAAAACCAGGCGCCCCTGTTGAAAACCCCGCAGCCGTTGCACTAGGTAATTCGCTATATGTATTTGGTGGGTCGACACGTCCCTTTTCGGGTGCTGTATCAAATGCCTATAAATATGACATAACGAACGATACCTGGAGTACGATTGCTAACATGCCCACTGCAAGAGGCGGAATAAGGGCAGAGGTTATCAATGGGCTTATCTATATCGTTGGCGGCATGGATGACACAGGCCAGTCTATAAATGTGCTAGAGATATACCACCCGCTATCTGATAGTTGGTCGTCAGGCCCCGCTATGGCAGAAGCAAGAGATAACCCAGGTACAGCTGTCATAAACGACAAACTTTATGTGATCGGCGGTCGAGAGCGTACATCAAGTGGCGTCACAATAAACGGAACCAAATCATCTGGCGAAGTCTATGACCCACTCAGTAATAGCTGGAACTTTATCGCAAACATGCCTACAGGTCGCCGAACAATGGTGACTAGTACGCTAAATGAAAAAATTCAAGTGATTGGCGGAGAGTATAACGACAGCGACCCCGACGCTATATTCAACCAAAATGAAGAATATGACCCTATCTACAACACCTGGACTCCGTTACCCGTTACGCCATACCCACGCCACGGCGCAGCCTTCTCAACCATCGATAATGTACTTTTTATCAATGGAGGTGGTGACAAAGGAGGGTCTTCGTTCACCAACACCACAGCAAAATTCACACGTTAACCGTTAACAGGACTAAATATTTAAAATAAACCAAAAACGGTAGTCTATTTGTAACAAAGTAACGTTTAAATAGGCTATCGATTTAAAATGAGAACCGCGCTGCAACTGAAAACGAAAGCTGTACTTAAGCCTTTCAGCTGCTTGAAAAGCACATCAATATAGCCTAGATTACTAATAAAATAATGATTAGTAAGAGTTGGATTATTAATATATGGATATATCAGTAATACTCGCTACTTTTAATCGTGACGCGATTTTACAGAAAACATTAGACAGCTTCACCGGTATTAATATAGCGCATTTAAAATGGGAAATTATCGTTGTTGATAATGGGGTTAGACAACAAACAGAGCAGCTAGTAAACGCATATCAATCAACATTACCCATTACCTACCTCAGCGAAAAAGCGCCAGGGAAAAACTCGGCCTTAAATAAAGCACTCCCTCTCGCTCAAGGGGGGATTTTAGTATTTACCGACGACGATATTATTGCCCAACCTAACTGGTTAACCGAGCTTTATAACGGCATTAATCGAAACCCTGACTTTGATATGTTCGGCGGCACTATCAAACCTAGCTATCCCAACATAAGCGTTGATAGCAGAATTAATTTATCCCATCACTCTATTCGCGATGCGTTAGTTATAACAAACCCTGAGTTTAAAGAAGGCGCAATTAGACCCGGTCAAATCTGGGGCCCGAATATGGCAATTAGAAGAAAGATCATCGACGCAGGCTTTACGTTCAACCCCAACATAGGTCCGAATGGCTCAGACTATGTGATGGGCAGTGAAACTGAATTTTTATTGCGTGCCCATAAGGCAGGTTACAAATCAGCTTTTTTACCTGCTGCTGTTGTATTTCATCAAATACGTGAAAACCAACTCTGCCTAGACTGGCTCGCAGGTCGCGCATTTAGACACGGAAAAGGTGACGCGGCAAAATCGTCTATCCCCGACTGTAAATCTTGGTTTGGTGCCCCTAGGTATCTATACAAAAAAGCCTTAATACATAAGCTGCTGATGCTTTCAGACCGCATAAGGCATAAACACCATGCCTTTTTTAGCCACTTTATTCGTTATAACTTTATTAAAGGTCAGATTTCTCAATATAAAAAAAGAAAAGTAGGCCAGCATTAAAGTCCTATAAACAGGTATTACACTGTTTAACATAGATATAGTTCACATCCCCCCCTTGCCTCAGTTAAAATACCTGTTAATTTAAGTCTTTAATTAATCGGCTTTTTTTAGTGTCATTATAGCCAGTACATGACGTTAATAAGCTGTAACCCTTTACCCAGTTTCACTTTATTGGTTACACAACCGCTGAGAGTTGCATGAAGCAAAAAGTTATTACGTTACTTAAAAAGTTCGACGATATTGTTCATGAGAACTTTGGCCCTATTCGTGTCATGTTTGTAATAACCAATAAGTTCGGTTTAATGTGCCAGCTACCGCTCATTAAACAAATGGTTAAAGACTCTCGATTCAAAGTCTATATCACTTCAGTTAATAGACCTTCTATAAATAACCCTGTGCATGATGAACTGGTCGATACCTATTTTATATCACCTCAAAAAGCGTCGTTGACCAAAATTCACTACGTCATTTATACCGATATGCCCCATTTATATTTTAAGCGAAATTGTTTGAAAGTATCAATGTCTCATGGTGCAGCTTTTGGTATTACTGATTACACAGAAAAGCAATCTTGCCACCCTGAAGTCGATATTGTATTTGGTATAGGCAGAAGCTTTAGAGACAAAATAGAAGAATATAAGCCGGGCACTATATCGAATGAAAAGAAGTTATTCTTCCCTACTGGCTTCATGAAAACAGACAACTTAATCAATAAAAAACAAAACCGAGATAAAATATTAGCAAGTTTAGGGTTAGACCCCAATAAGCAAACGATATTAATAGCGTCTCATTGGACTGAATCATCGATTCTACGAACACTCGAGTCAGCGATTGCCGAACAAATATCAACGGATTACCCAGACCATAACGTTATTCAAACCGCCCATGAAAAAATATGGACTAACCCCAGGTTGAGCAATAAAGAGTCGAGTGAACATTTTGACTCTCAAGCACTCATCAACCAATTGCAGCGCGTTGAACAAACATGTGCGAACTTTAAATTAGTGAGACGCAGCCAGATTCAACCACTGTTATCCATCGCCGATGCGTTTGTGACCGATCTAAGCTCTGTCATTGTTGAATATAGCTTACTCGACCGCCCTATTCTTTTTTATAACGCAACCGATGAAGTCTTCACCGACCCAACAACATTAAAGCTCTACAAAGATGCCTCAACAAGCTTTACCCAAATTGATGAAATAAAACCGCTTTTAGATCAACAACTGCAAAACCCAGCGCTCAAGAGCGTAGGTAGAAGAGCGCTAGCAGATTACTTTTTAGATAACCAAGGCGAAGCTACAAAAGCATCAATTGAGACACTGTTGCGTATGGGTAGAATGTCATCAAGAAACTCAAGAAAATGGCGGCGAGCGTTAAACCTCAGTAAGGCTACCTAATAAAACGGTTTAGTATTTCCGCCCGATTATTGCTTTGATTAAGCCTTTAAATGCAGCGACATGAGGCCGGCATAAAAAGCTATTGAAAAAACAGTTGAATGCATCCAAGCGAGCATTTGGCTGTTTAAGCATAGCCATTCCAAGCTCATAATAATTCTTTGATTTAAACACCTTGAGATTCTTAGAGGCTTGTTGAGACTTAGGTAACCGCTCTAACTTTTTGGCAACCATTAATCGTTCTTTAGATTGAAGACTCGAACGTTTCTTAGAAATGCTCTGCTCATGGTTTCTATACAAAAAACTAGGTTCGGAGATATAACCAATATTGGTTTCATAGGCCACTCTCAACCACATTTCTCGGTCATCAATATGTCTTAATGTTTCATCAAAACCGCCTATTTTTGCCAGTATTTCTTTTCTTATTCCTACGCCGGGTGTTCCTACATAATTAGCTGAAATCAATGCCGCAAATGCATCACTAGATTCAACAAAATAGGCATTATCTGTAATTTTACGGCCTAATATTGACTGCAAAGAAACATAATCATCGATCATTCTATTTCTTACAATGTTCTTAGCGTCACTATCCACAATTGAGAAATTGGTTGTCACCATGCCAACGGAAGGCTCTTGCTCAAACACCTTCATAGCCTCTGTAAATTTACCCGGCAATGCAATATCATCAGAATCAAACAGAAAGACAACATCACCTGTCGCTAAGCCTATACCGACATTTCGAGGTTTAGCAGGCCCACCGTTATTTTCAATCACTGTATAACTGATAAATGAATAACGATTAGTAAACGCCGCCATAATAGCTGGCGTATTATCTGTAGAGCCATCATCCACAACAATAATTTCTTGATCGGCATACGCTTGCTCTATCAACGAGTTTAACGTCTCTGTTATATAGGCAGCCGAATTATAAGTGGGTATTACAATTGATATTTTCATGTTGATACTATGAATTCCTTTCTACTCGCTGATGGTGAGCCAACGCGAGCCTAACACCAAATAACAAACGGTATAACTTACTAGGCAAAACATGGCTCAAGGCCTCTTGCTCTTTCTTCGTAAACATAAACGAGATAGACAGGTAAGTCATTAACACAAATAAGCCAATCAACCCAATAAAGTAAGCGAACGATATATCGCTAAGTAGTTGTGACTTTATATACAAAACCGTACAAAACGGAACGGCCAACACCGCGGCACTCTTTAGGAGGTTGCGATAAATAGTAAGAATAGAAAAGTCTATATCACGCTGTAGGCATAAGTGAATTAACACCGTACGGGTAAATAAAAGCGGGAAAACAACGCCTAACGCCGCCCCCTCTAGGCCATAGTAATAAACCAATAAAAAAGTTGCGGTCAGCGACACTACGGCTTCACCTGCCGTTATAATTGACAAAGTGCGGGGTTTGTTAATAGCCATTAACGCATTCGCTACAGGGGAGTTAGCAAAAGCTAACATTTTACCGAATAATACAATACAACAGATGGTATATGCTGTTGAGGCATCAAATGTACCCCCCATCCAGAACTGAAATACTTCTTGAGCAAAAAGGACAAAGCCAAAAATCGTAATAAGCGCCAATATCGAATTTAAACGACTAAACAGGTAAATTTTTTGTACCAGCGCTTTAATATCCCCTTTGGCATAATCCGCGGTGATTAATGGTGTGGTCATATTGACCGCACTAACCAGTATCTGTACCGCATAATCGACTAACCGTAATGCAACATAGTAAACCGTCAACTGAGCAGCGCTCAATAAATACCCTATAACCCATAAATCGCCCCGTTCTTTTAACATTCGAGACATGTCTATGAAAAACACCCAAGCGCTATAGCCTGATAACGATTTAATGATAGCTTTATCGATATAACTAAACTTTACATTAACATTGGGCTCAAGATATTTAGCTATAAAATAAAACGTAAAGTTAGATAAAATCGATGCCAATAAACCAATTAATGCGATGGCAATTAATTGGTAGCCTGTCATAACAGCCCAGACAATAGCAGCCGTAGACAATATTTTAAAAACGATACGTGAAAGCGCTAATAAGTCATAACGCATGTGATAAGCCGCGATGCCAGAAAACGCTTTGAATGGAAATTCCAGAGCAATATTAACGCCTGTAATAATGACCAATATTTGAACTAGATTGGCGTTATCAGCATCAACGTCCCAATGAGTTGCAAAAAAACTAGCCGCTAGCGATACAACCATTATTACCAGCGCAAGAATAAAGTAGATAAAAAAAGCCGAAGAGACAATTTTGCTGGTTTCTTTTCTGTCATCTACAGCGAGAGACTTTGATATATAGCGTGTTACCGCAGTAGCAAACCCAAGATCAAATATATAAAGGGCCCCAGTAATACTAGACACAATAATCCAGATACCATAAAGATGCTCCCCTAGGCTCGCAACCATAAACGGCAGCATAAAAAAGCCAATTATGATGCCAAGAAAGGTTTCTACTATCCTAAGAGCTGAGCTTTTTAAAAAACGAGATGATAACGTTGATGACATAATCTATTACACAAAAGTTTTGATGAACAACTTAACTGCTGAAATCGATGGCGTTATGCAAAAAGCTTTTATAATCAGCTTTCTTGCATCTAATGAACGATTAGTATCGATGTAAAACCTTGCCAGACTTAAATAGTTTCGAACCAAGGAACAATTAATGGCCAATAAATTTTCTTTATTTTGTTCTAGTTTAAGTTGCTTTTCATGAACAACAATTCTGCTAAGGGCATTTTTACCACCTCTCGAACTTATACCACCTGGATTAATTCGGTATTGGTGTAATATGTGATCAATAAATAAGAAGTCATATTTAAGCGCAATTCGATACCACATATCAGCATCATCACAATTACTCAATGCTTCATCAAAGTAACCAACATCTTCAAATACTTTTCTTGGTATAACTACACTCGAAGTACCAACGAAATTAGATAAACATAAAGCTTTATAAGCATCAGGACTCGATAGCTTATATTCTCCATTTGATACAGGAGTGAAATCTACTCTGAAAGTTTGATAATCTGATAAATAATCTTCATTTAACAACTCACCATTTAATCCAATTGATTGAAAGCCAGTACAAACCAAACCAACGTTTGGACTAGCCATAAATGCACTTACGCTTTTTTCAACCTTACCAGATAACATGATGTCATCTGAATCAAAGAGCATCACCAGATCACCTTTAGATTTTCTTATACCAGTATTTCTAGGTACAGCAGGACCTCCATTATTTTTACTCTCGCAGTAATACTTAATGGTGTCATTCAAAAACGGCTCGATGACAGCTTTAGAACGATCTGTAGAGCAGTCATCAACCAGTATAACCTCGATATTTTTATAACTCTGGTCTAAAATCGAGTTTAGTGTTTTAACTAGATACTTCTCAGCGTTGTAAACAGGTATAACAATCGAAACTCTTGGCTGATAACCTTTAGATGGCACAGAATATTCCCTTCTTTTTAATCATTTATAAGGCTGGTAGTGAAATATTATAATAGCTTGGTCGTCTCAGGCTTAATGCAGGCTCTTAATAACGCAAACTAACCAACATACAACACCCCGTAAAACTTACTTAACAGCCAACTCTGAACTCTCACCCCTAATAGTTGAGATGAGACTAGTCGCCAACTCTTCTTCATAAATTGCGGGGGCTTTAACTAAACGCCAACTATTATCTTCAAGTAAATAATGTTGTTTGCTTGAAGTGACCGTATATGGCCCAAAATGGATACATTGATACTCAATAATGAGATAACCTCTAGGGGACTCTATGATATCCATCGACACCCAAGGTGTTTTTAATTTTTGTTTTACGTTGTATGCAAAATCAACCAACTCCAAAGAAGGGAGCTCATCGCCAGAAAAATTTCCACTACCTGAAGCTCTAAAGTCATTATCTCTGGTATATCTCTTTAAAGAAAAGACTTTATTACCGATCACTAACACCTTCCAGTCATGGGTTTGCTGTGGAATAAACTCTTGTAAGACGATACTGCCTGTGTTTGTAGGGTATTTATCTTTATATTTTTTGAGAGACTTTTTATATTTAAATATGTTTTTACGAGGTTTAACGGTTGGCGTTAAGTGCGTACGACTATAATCGAGCAAATCTTCAAGAGAATTGATTTTGGAAACAGTTTTACTACCAAACCCCTGTGGTAACTTAGCAATAACAGGAAAATCAAGCCCGCTCCGAACTAAATATGCTATATCTTCAATACTTCCCAATAGCCAAGACTTTGGAGTAGGTATTGTTAATCTAGCTTTATATAATTCTTGATAGAATTTATTTTCATGACTTTTTAAATGATCTAGAGAGGGGATAAGTATCGCGCCACGGCTTTGAGCATCCATCATGATGTCAAAAATATAATTATAATAACTAGAGTGCTGCGAGCTACAATAAAATATAAAAACTTTATTATCTTCTATTTTTAATAAAGGGACGACTAATTCTTCGTACTGAACATATAGCGCCTCTACAACATTAATGTTATCAGTGTTTAAAGCACTATAAAAATGAGGTGTTAAAATTGATTCAACTTCATCTAGTAACTGAGGGAACCCACCGACAGAGTTTTTAAGTATGACCAAGCTAGTTTTCATTTCAAATACTTCCTTTGTACTGTTTCCCCTCAACCTCAATTTTTTAAAGACTAGGTAAACTAAGGGTGGCGGCCTAGACGAAATGAGTGAATTATAGAGGCTTGAACTCTAAATGCATAGCACCTGAAAGCTTGCAATCAAAATAAGGTAACGGAATGATTTATTTTAACAGTCTAGCAATACGGTCTGCATAGCCTTTGACTAAGTACATCAATTTCAACTTCAGTGATCTTACAATTTGTAATGAGTGTAACCTGACTTCAGTTGTAGCTAAACTTTTTTTATAATAAGTATTCTTTCCACCTCCAGCCAAAAAGTCATAATTACTAACAGAAGTATTGTCGAAAGCATTTTCAATCGAGTAGCCTAAGTGCAAACTACCTAATGATATTTTTTTATGAAAGCTCTCATTATATGCAGACTGAATATTGTAAACTTTATTAAAATATTGAATGTCATACACAACAGACTCACAAACATTATTAACCATCAACGCAGAAAGGTTAATTGTAGCGCCCCTTTCAGCTAATTCGTGTATAAGACTCTTATGAAATAAAAGAGAATTAGTTGAAAATACATCCCCCCACCGTAATTTATGAAATCTCTCCATAATGTCAAAAAAGACATCTATTTTATCAGGGAAGTAGTTTTTAATTTCAACAGTCCCTATCGTAGCTAGCAATGTCCGCCTGTTAAAAATTTTCAACCTTGTATTTTTACCTCTCGAGGCAAAGTAGTTTTTTGCACTACCTGTACAGTCAATAGAGTACGCCACATCTTCATGTATAGTTCGCACAAGCCATTTACGCCTAAGCGCCTCTTTTATTAAAAGGCTTGATAAAACGCCATCAACATATGTGTCTCTTACAATAAAATCATCCCACTCTACATTATTAAGTTCAGATACTGCTTCGGCTTTTTCTGCGTTACTCCCCTTACCTGCTACGATGTCAATGTATTCTACCCGAGGCGTTACAATATTTTGATAATTAGTACCAACGAATTGGAGGCGACGTATATTGACAACCTTTTTAATTTTAAATGCATCAATATACAACGGCAGCCATGCGGCTAGCTGACCAGCCCGTAGAATATAAATTTCCTGTAACTTGAAGTTGTTAGGCTTACCCCAAATGGTCCACCAAAGATCTTGTAGTATTGGGCTGTTGAATAGAGGGTCAGCAGTTGAAGACTTTAATAGCTCCAGCTTGTCTTCCTTAAGTTTAGTGCTACTTGGTATCGCTTTTACTTCTTCCATGACCTACCTTATTATGACAAACAACCAATAACATTTACTTAATCAACTCAAATTTAAAATAACTAGTGAAATTTTAACTAATAGCCATTCGTTTAGTTAAAACTCCTTATTAATTTGGCGGGATTCCCTCCAACCAACGACATTGAAGGTACGTCACTACTCACTACACTGTTTGCTGCTACAACAGATCCATCATGTATGGTTACCCCTGGCAAAATAAAAGTATTCGCCCCAATCCAAACATTATTTCCAATAGTCACTGGTCGACTACTTCCCTTTGAGTGTATTCGGGCATCAACATTTGGAAAGCATAAATCATGACCATTATTATCAATAATGTGACAATTTGCTGCAATTAAACAATTCTCCCCAATTCGTATAGATTCTGTCGCATGTATACAACTTCCGTGTATGCGAGTTCGGCGCCCTATAGATACTTCTGCCCCCTTTTCTATCAACTAATATTTTAACAGGTGAATGCATGTTGATATGATAAGCACTATTGTCTGAGTTCAATACCACATCTTCCCCAACCTCCAACCTTCTATGATAGATATGATAGGAAAACCGTTAATTACAACGCACTTGCTAAGAATAACACCTTCATTTTGTTTAATGTTTTGGATTATTAACTGACGTTTACATTTAGTTATAAATTTTTCGCACAGTATAAAAATATGTAACAGTATATTCACGCAATTTATCTCTTTTGTTTAATACGAAGCTTAAACGGGTTTGTTGGTAAGGGTGAGGTATTACCTGAAATAATTATACAGATAATATAGGATTATTTTAGATTAATTCATTGTTGGTAAATATATGCTATAAGTTTTTTAAGCTTTAATAGAGTGAAGCTCTGGTATAATACAAAAATGTACCTAATTTAAATTTTTAATCTGAAAGTTAACTATAAAGACCCTTACGCTACGATGACAAACATTAATGTAAAGCATGAGAAAGCCAGCCAAAGAAGCGTCAATCAAGTAAAGCCCATTCTTGTTTATCTTACCTGTATATATGTTATAACTTGGTACTTACAGCTGGGTTTAAGGGTAGACATCCTTGGCAAGATTCGTTTTGAGTTTATTTTAGGTGTATTCCTGATAATAAGTGCAGTCATTCATGCGTCTAATTCTAGGGATAAGCCTAGCCCTTTAACCCCTTACATTTACATGTATATATTCACACTTCTTTTTAGTATTGTATTTTCTTATGATCGGTCCCATTCAATAGATATTTTTGTTGACCGTGTAGTAAAGTTTTCAATGCTTGCCTTATTCATAAGTAGTTTTATTAGAAACACATGGGCTCTCAAACTTTTTTTGGCTGCTTTTTTACTCGCATGCTTCAAAATGGGGCAAGAAGGGTTTCTAGGTTGGTACACAGGTTCGCTAGTTTGGCAAAACCAAGGAATTATGAGACTCCATGGATCAACTCCACTATATCTACACCCAAACTCATTTGCAGGCATGGCGTTGGGTACTCTGCCCTTTATTTACTTTCTTTTTCCACTAGCCAGTAAAACGATTAAGGTTTTCTTTGCGTGTCTTACAATTTTCTCACTGGTAATCATAATTTTTTCAGGCTCTAGAACTGCATACGTAGGCTTGGCAGTCGTTATTTTTTACGCTATTTTTAAGACAGGGCTTTCAAAAAAATATTTAATTATTATGCTCTTTGGACTTTCTATCTCTGCTTCATTTATACCCGATAGTTATATTGAGCGTTTTGAATCGATATTCACAGGGAAGGAAAAAGAAGGCAACTCTTCTGGAGCGAGACTCAAAATTATTGAAGACGCTATCGAGATTTATTTAAGCCACCCACTAGGCGTTGGCGTTGCTGCATTCCCTAAAGTTAGGACAGATACATTCGGCCGAACACAAGATACTCACAACTTATACCTTGAGGTTTTAACAAATATTGGAATTCAAGGTTTTATCATCTTTTTCTTACTCGTTTATAATACTATAAAGCTAAATAAAATAAACATAGCGAAAACGAAGCATTTATTAGGGAAGTCTAAATTAATAAATGGTAATTCAGAAAATACTATAGAATTAAAAATACTTGCTGCAACAAGTCAAGCATTGGTTTTATTTCTCTTGATTCGATTAACCCTTGGTCTATTCGGCATGGACCTGTATGAAATATATTGGTGGCTTGCCATCGGACTAACGATTTCAATATATCGGATATTAGACAATCTTGAGAGTTCTTTAGCTGAAGAAGTCACAAATTAGCTAATATTTTTAGTGTACAAGGTGATGATGAGCTATATTGTTAGCATAGTCATTTGTTAAATGAACACGTTTCTGGGAGTAAGAACCAATGACCTTTTCGGCTTATGTCAGGCTAGCACTAACTTTAGTAACTGGGTTAATCTCAATACCCTCAATTGCTCAACCGTCTATTACGAATATTGAAGGATCAATACTTGAAGGGGCTAATATATCAATATCTGGTAGTAATTTCGGCGCAGGATCCCCCCAAGTGTTATGGGACACTGTCATCAATCAAATTGAACCGACTGAAAACGTTGATGGGAAAGTTGTACCCGTTGGGAATGGGAAAACATGGAAAGAAAATGGCTCTCAGTGGTCAGAACCTTTTGTATTTTCTTTAGATAAAACGCCACAAGCTAGGCGCAGCCTAGCTTATGAATCTAAGCGACGGGGTACTCTTAGATGGCCTAGTGAAATAACAGATTTAGGCCTAGACAACATTTATATTACATGGTGGTTTTGGTCTAATGAGAGCCCCTCTGCAAACGGTGGCTCAAATAAGTTTATTAGGGTTTGGGATGAATCTGATGGTAAGCATACCAGAATATCATGGACTCAAATGCATATGACAGCAACAGCTAAAGATATCGATTATAATACTGGCGCAGCACCGAGTTGGGGTGACTGGGGCGGCAATGCTGGAAAATGGAATCGAATGGAGTTATGGGTAAGTGGTGATCATAATGTTATACGAGCATGGACAAATAACAAACTAATTCACAATATAACAGACTTCAAGAAATCAACAACGTCACAGGGCCTAAATATATACTTGCTAGGTTTTGACCCAAGTGTTTCGGAGAAATACCCAAATTTTGAGTTTAAAGTTAGTGATATATATGCGTCTCCAACAATAGCTAGAGTTGAAATTTCTAATAAGGCAACTTGGAACGACATAAACGCCATCCGAGAAATACAGCCTATTCAAAACTGGGAAGATAATAAGATTGGAGTTACATTAAACTTTGGTTCATTTAAGAACTTGTCAGACAAATACCTATATATAGTTGATGGTAATGGAAATGCTAACAAGTCAGGATTTTCGCTTTGCCCTTCCTGTCCTCAGTCTCCTGCATTACAGATTGAATAAACTGTAACACAAGAATCAGAAGCTAAAGAATTCAACTGTACAACTGCTCATTACCTATAATCTATAAAAAAGGTCAAAAATAAAGAGCATTAAATAAATCAAAAAAACGCCAAGGAACATTTCAAGATGAGTTGCTTGGTTTTATTTTATTGGGCCGCATTATCGGCTCTTAAATTACTGATAGAGTCGATTGATAATTCAGTGTTTAGTTTATCATTATAAAATTAAAGACATACAATAAACTACTTATCCCCATAATTGTCAGATCGATAACAGTTAACAACTGTCTCTTATCCTTTAACAGCTCTTTTTCTAAGCGTTTATTTTCGAGAAGGCCATAACGCACACAGCACAGTATTTTACTTTACTTCATTATAAACTACTGACTACTGCTTCTAAGTTTGCTTTTCTCCCTTCCCACTCACTTACCATTCTAATCTTATTGTCTATAATATCCCAAGAATGCTTATCTTTGTTATTTACAGAATCTTTAATAGATTGCACTAAACTAGACTCATCAAGCTTAGTATAAGTGATGCCATATTTAAAATAGGACCTTATTGTTAAGGTGTCAGAAAGTATTAATGGCTTATCAACTGAAATTGCCTCATACGCTCCACAATTAAGTACATATTCTAAATCAGTTAAGACCATAACAATATCTACTGACTTTATAAGAGACTGGTATTGCTCTTCATCAACAAAGCCTAATAAGTGAACATTTTTAGGGACTACTATCTTTCCATCGGCCAAATCAACCCACTTATTAAAATTACCTGTAACATATAAATGAATATCTTCAGGAAGAGTATTAAATAGCTTAATTACTTTCTCATATGGTTCATCATCACTGTAGGTACACACAAAAGCTATATTAACCCTACCCTCAAGCGGTGTAATTTTACCTTTGTCTAATTCAGGTAGCTTATCTTGAAGAACGAAGCCTTTACCACCCCATTCTTCTACAATCTCTTTCAAAGGTTCATTAGTCACGATTGTTAAATCTGCATACTTGATTGTCAATTTACTCAAAAAATGGAAAATTCGCCATTTTGGGTTCCAGCTTTTGATAGTTTTAAATTTAAAATTAGTATGACGATCAACAATCAATTTAAAGTTATTAATTTTTTTAAGGCAGCAGAGTAAAAATGTTAGAACTATTGATGGATTTTGACAGATTACAACCGTTGGTTTTTTTTCTTTAATAAGGCGTACTGTTTTAACTATTAAAACAGGATATCTTCTCAACCTATTACCAGCATGGATTAGTGGTGTGTAAGTATAGTTAAGTGCTTTTGCGAGCTCTCGTGACCGCCGGTGATCTTCCCAACATACCCAAAGATGATTATCGTTCTTCATTATAGTGTTCACTCAATTTAAATATAACAAGTGTGTAGGTCTAACCGGCCTTACGTTGTTACGACTGCATCTCAGTAGAAAAATAGCTATGCTTTCCATCGCTATTCAAATCAATAGATTGGAACTTAACTACTGGTGTTAGGCCTGTCGGCAGCCCTTCTTTAAGATATGTAACTACTAGTGCTTTGTTTTGATCTGTACTATCTGATGGATCTTGTGGTTCGATATTAAAATCTATAATTCCACCATTTTTCAAAACTACCTTGAATAGATGGATAGGGAAAATATTATTATTAATGGTTGACATTAATTTAGAGAATTCACTTGCGTGAAACTCTCTTCCATCGTCAAGTTTAACAATCCGATTTTGTGTTCGGCCTAATAGTTCAGTTATATTATCGCCAGCGATATAGTATTTTTTATCCAATTCAAAGGCAATTTCATCCCCAACATCATAGCGAATAAGCTTTAATTTGGTATTATCTAAAGCTGTAATAACCGATTTATTTCCTAAATTCTCAATAAGGATATTAGGATTAATTATTTTGTATGGTTTAGAGCCGAACTTATAAGCAACTATATCAAACTCAGTACAACCGTATTCAACAGCAACTGGGGCATTATAAAATTGACTAATTTGCTCTATTTGAAAATCAGTGACGGCTTCTGCTGTGCAAATTATGGCTTTAACTGGAGGGGGTAAGATCTTATGTTTTTTAAAAACTGCAATTGAATTTAAAATAAGTGAGCTATACCCATAAATATAATCTGCGTTCATTCGTTTAAATTTTGATATCTGCTCCATTTCATTATCTAAAAACGTGAACACACTACGATTTAAAATAGCATTTTGTATTTTTGATTTTATATTTATATTTTTAGAATTCCAAAACCGAGCTTCTTTAAAACCAATATCAATTCCCATCTTTCTATAAGCATATTTCCTCACTGCCATTTGGTTAGAAATACACTCTTTAGTATAAAAGAAAGTATTTGGGGTTCCGCTAGACCCTGATGTTTGCCTTTTTATTAACCCTTTGTAATTTATTTCTTTTGATTTTTTTGAATAATCAAACTTCGTTAAGACTGACATTTGGAATAATTTTCTTTCAACATCTGCTAGAGACGAACCACAATCACTATTAGTCAGCTCTATTATTTTATTTTTTATATGCCCTTCTAGCTTAGGCTTATCCTCTATTATTTCAGATAACAGATTCCAGCTAGTCTTAACATCTAGCCTTAGAGCAAAGAAAAGGGTTGGATATATAAATTTTGTGTATATAAATCTATTTAATTTAGAGTAGTTAATCATGTGTTAATTAACCAAAGCTTTATAAGCTTTTTCGTAGTTAGCATTCATTTTTTCCGATGAATAGTGCTCCTTAAAATAGAGTTTTCTCTTTAATTCAAGCTCTTCAGATTCTCTAGTTAAAGCTGTTTGTATAGCATTCGCAACCAATTTAGCATCACACTCTTCAACTAACTCCCCTAAATCCCCGTCATCTAATACGGTTCTATTTCCACCCACATTAGTAGCTACTATTTTTACTCCAGACCTTAAACATTCAACTAGCGTAATTGGGGTTCCTTCTGTTCTAGAACTATTAACATAAACATCAAATTCTGATATATATTTCCCCGCATTATCTAAATAGCCAGTAAATATTATGTTTTTAAACACCTCTAGATTCATTGCTTGTTCCTCAAGCTCTTGTCTCAATCGTCCATCACCTATAATGACCAGAATTGCTTTAGGTTGATCTATAATAATTAACTTAAAAGCTTCTAATAATACGTCATAGCCTTTCTCATATGATAGCCGACCCACAGAGCCAATGACTGGCCCTTCTACTTTCAAGGACCTTATCTTCTTTACTATTTCATCTTTTGAATCAACCCTAGGTGTAGTTTGTGAAATTCCATTACTAATTACAGTCAAGTAGTTGAGTTTCCGGCCTAGAATTTCTTTGCGGTTAAGCATTGCCTCACTAACCAAAACCACACAATCCATCCGAGGAAGCAGTAACGCATCGAGTGTTTCATAGATTCTCATTTTTGTTAAGCCACTAGTCGAAGTCCAACCATGCAAAGTCGTAACAAGTGGAATAGCCCTAATAAACTTTGGAAGAATGCCTAGAAGAATATTCCCTTTATAGCCATGACTATGGAATAGATCAAACCCATGCTGCTTGGCATAGTTCACAATATTCATTCCACCTAAAAGATTTAGCCCTGCTTTCATCCTAAGAGGGTAAACTTTAATGCCTCTCTCTTTACATACTTTTTCAATCGGCTTCTCGGGTTCACTGGGCGTCCCAATACTGCATATAGTTACAGAGTGGCCAGCCTTTATTTGCTCTAACGCAAGTTCAACCAGCATGGCCTCTGCACCGTAAAAACCACCACTATCTATTACATGTAGTATTTTCATAGTATTAATTGCTTAATCTCTGCATACGAAACCCATAAACGATTTTTTCAAACTCTGATATATCGGGGTTAGCGGGGTACCGCCCAACAGCCCAACGATCAGCCAATGGGTTCAATGTAGGAAACGCCGCTAACGCATACTGATACCCTGCTCTATTGATTTCCCCTTGTACTTCTTCGTTAATATCTTCACTTAACCCATTAGGGAAACAAAACCCTGTTACGGGCTTATTGAGCATTTGTTCGATGGTGAGCTTTGAGTTTTCAAGTTCATCACGCAAATCAGCCAATTCTAATTTTGTCATGACGGGATGTGTGACTGAGTGGCTGCCAATATCGATGCCGCTAGCTGACATTGCTTTTACTTCATCCCAGTTGAGGGGTTTATACATGTCAGGGGCGCTAACCGGTAGCGTTACGCCAAGTTTAATGGCTAGTTCGTTAATAAACGGATTTTTTTGTTTATTTGGAATCGTTAAGCAGTAGTCAGCTATGCCGTGCCAAGCAAGTAGTTTATCGCGGCTAAGCGTAAAGGTTTGGTTTAGTTCAGGTACCAATAGGTTGTCTATTTGAGATTCTGCGAGCATATATTTTATTTTATCGGGCCAAAGCCAGGTTTCATCACTCACAAACCCGGTGGTCACAAATACAGTGGCTGGTAACGCAAGCGACTGTAATATGGGGAAGGCATTAAGATAAAAGTCTTCATAGCCGTCATCAAAGGTAATCACCACGGCATGCTGGGGTAAGGGCTGGTTATTATGAGCTAGCTGTAATAGCGATTCGAGCGAGACGACATTAAAGTCTCTTGCTAGTACTTCCATCTGCTGTCGAAAAACATCAACATGAATGCCATCACCTTCTGCCGTAGCACGTATGCGGTGATACATTAATATGCGCGGATGATTACGTGCCAGGTACTTGAGTACCTTAACACCGCCTAGTGTTTTCCCGATCGTATAGGCTACGTTTTTTACTGACTTCATCTTCCCTGCCTAACGCGTTCTACGTATGATTATTTTTACCAACGACTTCCATGCCGGTATATATTTAATATCGTGACGAAGCGCGGTCACAATATTACTAAGGGGTTCTTTTATGGTTTGTTCTGCTTTGGCTATGGCCATACCTTTACTGTTGTAGGTATCTGACCATGCACGGTTAATGAGCTTTTGTGACAATACCCCAGGGTAATTACGAATAAATTTATTCATTATTAGTTCGGCATGGTGATAACGACCACGGTAATTAGACGACATTTGTCCAGGCCATATTCGGTATATATAGGTCTTAGCGGGGGTGTACATTATTTTATAGCGGGTTGAAAACCGTAGCCATAAATCCCAGTCGATTCCCATTGGGAGGTTTTCATCAAACAGCCCCATGTCGTCAAAACATTGTTTTTTTACAACGGCCGTTCCAAAGGGGATGAAGTTTTTTAAAATAAGCTTGTCAGTTACCATACCGCTATACCGCTCGTAAGGTTGCTCTTTATCAAGCGGGTTGCCTTTGTCGTCGATATAGCTAACTTCTGAATAAACAACACCAACGTCTGGGTCTTGTTTAAAAAGCGGTAGTTGTAACTCAAGTTTATCGGGTGCCCAAAGGTCATCGCCATCACAAAAGGCGATATACTCACCTTTACAGGCTTTTATGCCGTTGTTTTTTGCTTTTGGTTGGCCTTGGTTTTCTTGTTTAATATAACGAAGGCGCGAATCGGCTAATAATGGTTTTATCTGTTCTTCTGTGTCATCGGTAGAGCCATCATCAATAATGATCACTTCGATGTTTTCATAGGTCTGCGCCAATACAGTACGTACAGATTCGGGTAGATAGTGCCCCATGTTATAGCTGGCTAATACAATACTGACGAGCGGGTTACTGTTCATGTTTATCTAATTCTGCCTTGTTAAAACGTCTATACTTTACAAATCGAAAAACGATATTTGCCATTATTTTCTTGCGCGATTTCGGTCACATCATTAATGATGCACTCAATATGAGGCCCAAATACCGAATTTAATTCTTTTAACAGTAGCGGGTCGGTGTTTTCGTCGTAATCGACACCTTTCACTCTGTTTATTTCAATTCTATTTAACTCAGGCTGTACTAATTGTATTTGCTCTAGCCCTTTAATATCTGTTAGGGTCCGTTCTACGAGCGATATACCAGCGACTAGTGAACCATTAGGCCCTTTTAGAAAGTCTGCTACGCGCCCTTGTAAGCCTTCCATTAACGGTAGCCCTCGACCACAGTTACACTTACGATCACTTGGAATACCAATATCTTCAACTTGATAGCGAAGAAGCGGCATACCTTTGTTGTTAAAATCGGTCAGTATTATTTTGCCTGGTTTACCTGGCGGCACTGGCTGATTGTCGTCATCTAAAAATTCAATATAGAGATGATCGGTATTAAGGTGCATGCCATTATGTTGTTCACACTCACAGCCTATTAGACCGACTTCTTCACAGCCATAGCGGTTGGTAACTTTGCACTCAAATACTGATTCGATAAGTACTCGTTCATGATCTAATAACATCATGGAGGTTGCGACAATGGCTTGTGGGCGTAGGTCTTTTATATTATTTGCTGACACATATTTTGCGAACATGTAAATAGAATGTGCATGGCCGAATAATGATTTAGGTTTTTCTTCGTGCCACTGGGCAACAAAAGCGCCCATTGAGTCATTATTTAGCGCCATGGTGTCGAGATAAATGGTTCTATCTAACAGATGATGCCTCACTTTTTGCTTGAAGGTGGTTGGCGTAGGTGGGTTACCCCAAAGGGCGGCACGCTTATGACCTAGGTTCCAACCCGCCCATCGGTCACTTCTAATGGCTGCGGCATTGCGCTGTTCCTGACACGCTTCATCAAAATACAAGTTAAGTGATACCCCTGTTGAGCCACCTGTTTTGGCTAACACTAACGATTCTTTTGTGTATTCTTCACTAATAAACTGATCAGTATTGTTTCTAATGTCGAGCTTTGTGGTCACTGGTATGCGTAAATAATCTTCAGGGGTTTTAATATCATCTGGCGTTAAACCTATGGTGTTAAACAACTTACGATAATATGGGCTATGTTGATGCGCGTATTCAATGGTGTCTTTTAGCTTCTTCCACTGAATAGCCTTTAGCGTTTCGGCGGGCAGCCACTGTGATTTTTCTAGCGCTTTAACGTGGTTAAGCTTGTTGCTGTTGTCTTTTATATCCCACAGTGGGTGAAATACTGTTCTTGATAACGTTTCTATCATTGATTTTGACCCACCGAATAACCGTATTTTGAATAAATTGACAGCGTGTTAGAGACCATTTGCTGTATCGAGAATTCCTTTTCTACCTTTGCTCGCCCGTTACGGCCATATGCTTCACTGAGTTTAGGGTCTGTGAGTAGTTGTGTAAGATGCGCGGCTAACTGATCTACGTCTGCTACATCATATAACAAACCATTGGTACCCTGTTCTATCAGTTCTGGGTTGCCCCCTACTCGGCTGCACACTACAGGCTTGCCATATACCATATATTCGATAATCGCGTTAGAAAGCCCTTCTGATTCTGATGTCAGTGCGGCGACATCAAATTGGGTAATATACTTGGCCACATCTTTTTGGGCGCCGGCAAAATTGATACTGTCTGCCACCCCTAGTTGTGTGGCTTGTTGTAGCAATGCCGTGTTATCACCATCACCCACAATTACTAGCTGAGCGTGTTTGACTGTTTTTTTAACGATAGCAAAAGCATTTACGAGGTCTTGCATTCGTTTTACAGGTCGAATATTGGCGACTATACCGATTATTTTCTTATCATCAGTGTTCGTCGCAGCGGCGTCAGCTGTATGCGTGTTTTCTGTTGAGCCTTCTGTGAGCTTGTGAGGGGGTAAACCGTTATAAACCACATGTACTTGATCGGGTTTATAACCTTCTGACTCAACGGTTATTTGTTTTACCGCTTCACTATTACAAATACAGCCATCTACAAAGCTCGCATTGAACCTAAGTATCTTTTTAAGCGTATCGGTATACCAAAAGCCCATATCGCGGCGTGAAATAATGACTTTTATGCCAAAGCATTTAAGCACAATGGGGGCGATTACCGATGCATCGTTAAAGAATATATGCACTAATTTAAAGTTATTTTTACGCAGATAAAACCCTAACTGAACGAGTTTAAAAAAGGCGACAGGGCTAAACATTTTTGTAATGCCTAGCACTTCAACCGGGCATGGAAACTGCCCACTTTGAATATATTCGCTATCACGAAACACACCCACTTCGATGCGTTTCTTTTGCGCTACTAAGGCCTTGATGAGCGCGTATAGTTGGCCTTCTGTACCGGCATAGGGGTCTTTAAAGTGATCTATAAGGTAATAAACTTTACTCATTGCTTACCCTGCCCTTGGCTTCCAGATCACTTGCTTTTCACCTTTGATATAACGCCAAGTAGCATGCAAACATGCAACGTTTAGGAGTGTGAAATAATATGGCAAGGTATAGTAAACAGGCGCATCATCGTCTGCAGTGTGTTGTTTGCCTTTGTATGCAAGGCCATAAAACGCTAACTGTCCGATGATGGCGAGTACATAGATAGCGCCTTCATCGAGTATGTATAAGTTAGCAATAAACACCCAAATAAGCGGGATAAAGGCTAAATAACGTAGTAGTTTGTGCGAGATTAGCTGAAATGCAAAAACACCGTGTTTAAAGGGGTTTAATAGTTGTCGCATATCATGCAAGGCCCATAGCGCTCTTAACGAGACTCGAACTCTCATGCTGTATTCACGATCAGGGTCGTCTAAGGCTTCTTCTTTTAAAAGTGCATTCGGTTCGTAAATGACTCGGTACCCTTTTTCGGCTACTTTTAGCGGCTGCACAAAGTCTGGCAGTTGGTCGGCGTTTAGGGTTTCATAAAGCACGCGGCGCATGGCATCAATACCACCATCAACACCGACAATAGACCCAACTTGAGTTTCTTGTTCACGTAGCCAGTTTTCGTATTTCATATAGCTACTGCAGCCATCACCCACTATTGAGCCATCTTCTGTGGCGTACACCATTTTACCGGTGACATAGCCTACTTCGATGTCGGCAAAGTTTTTAACGAGCTGTGTCAGCGCATCAGGGGCGTACAGTGAGTTGGCGTCTGAGAATACGATGATGTCGCCCGTCGCGTCGGGTACGATAAGGTTAAGCCCTGAGGTTTTGCCTTTTCTGGGTACTTGTCTCACCAGCTTGATACTGATGGCTGAATCTTGCGCAATGCTTTCTACGATTTCATCAGTACGGTCTTCTGATTCATCAGACACGACGATGATTTCTAGTTTTTCTGCGGGGTAATCTAACGCCATTTTATTTCTAATGGTGCTTTCGATTTCTTTTTCTTCGTTAAAGGCGGCGATTAAAATCGACACAGTCGGTTGGTGCGTGTCATCAGCAGCAATTTTTTTAGGCTGAGCGGCTAAAAACTTGATAACAACGGGGTAACCGATGTAAACGTACACCACTAAAGCCAAGCTAAACCAAAATAACGTTTCCACTTAGTTTACTCCTTCGGCGAATGCTGCATTTTTATCTCGTGCTTGTAGTAACTGCTTGGTTACTAGCACGTCTTCTACCGTGGTAAAGCTGAAGTCATTCAATAATTGTTCTAGTCGTGCGTAGCATTTGTCTAGATTGTTGTAATGCCTGAACATAGAAAACCAACTGGCTTGTACTTTAGGTTGCTCGGGGTCGACTTCCCAAGGGTGTAAGTAAAATACAAACGGCTCGTTTTCACGGTTGATAGAACCTAAACCGAGCTTGGTAAACCAGTATGGGAATAGCCTGAAATAACCACCGCCTGCGATGGGTAGTTTGTAGTTGGCGATATTGAATGTCGATATGGGAAACTCAACAATGGTGTTTTTTTGATCAGTTTCGAGCTTGTACGGCCAACGTGGGCTTCCTGGTATGCCGTATAGATCGTGTTTAACGGGAAATATACTGGAATCGTATTTAAAGCCTAGCTCGCATAATATGTCTAGCGCCCATTTGGATTGATTGGTGATGGAGTAGCTTGCGGCGCGGTAGCCAATAACGTCTTGTTGGATGATATCTTCAAGAATGACTTTTGATTTATGAGTTTCTTCTTTGAAGACCTCTTGGCTTTGGTTATAGATGAGTTGGTGGCTATAGCCGTGGGATGCGACTTCATGGCCGGCGGCTGCAATTTTTTTGACGATTTGAGGATAACGCTCTGCAACCCAGCCGAGGGTAAAGAACGTGGCGTTGACGTTTTTTGAGGCGAAGAGTTCTAGTAGTTTGTCGGTATTTTTTTCTACACGGCACTCTAGAGAGTCCCACTTTGAGGTCGGGATGCTTTTGGCTAGAGCGGCAACGTGGAAGTAGTCTTCTACGTCGATGGTTAGCGCATTTTTGATCTTCGTGTGCGATCCTTGCAAAGTGGTTACCTGCCTTTTTTTGCGTTGGTTATGCTTTGAACGTTAGTTTTGAGTTCGTGTCGGATTACCAAAAGTAGGCTCATTAGAGAAACCCGATCTACATTTTAAAATATTAAAATGATGGGAAGTAGCGTACTCCTAGCATTACTCTGTTTTCTTGGTATTCGTTTGTGGGTGAGTTACTTTCTTGTTCTGTTCTTGCTATTTCGACTGTGAAAAATAGGTCTCGGATGTATTCGTAGCTTGTGCCGATGCTTAGGTCGTATTTTTCGTCTTCTCGTGCTGAGGGGTCGTAGTCTATTTGTTCGTATTCGGCGTTAAAACCGAGCGTTAATCTGCTATACAGTGGGTAGCTGTAACCTAGTTCTACTCCGTTGCGTTCTTCTGAGCTTTTGTCGATTAAGTAGTCGCTGATGTTGTGAAATATTTTACCGTCAAATGATGCGTTATTTGAGAATGTCTTTTGGTAGTTTACGGACCATTCAGTTAGGAGTACGACTGATGTGGTTGATATGTTTATAACGGTGTCTTCGTATCGTTGGTCAAAGCCGCTTAGTGTGTCATTTAGCTCTCGGTTAAAGGTTAAGCTAAGGTTTGACGTGCGGGTTAAGTCTGTTCTGAGTGTTGCGTTCCAGGTGTTAGAGTCTGTTTCTTGTGTTGTGGTTCTGGTGCTGCCTTTTAGGTGGGTAATACCGTATGAGCCATTAAAATAGTACGTCAAATAGCTGTAACTGTAAGAGAGAGACAGTTCGTTTCTGTAGAGTTCTCGATCACTACCGAATAGGGTTTTAGTCCAGTCATAATTGATTGATGCTTGCTGCTGGGCTGTAAATTGATGAGCGAGTGATGAAATAAAACGATAGCGGTCATTGTCATCGCCTTCGGTTTTAAAATCTAGACGTTGATACTCAGCGGTAAGGTTTAGGGTGTCGACTTTGCTTAATTGCTTAGTATACGAGGGCCCTGTCGTGAATATATTACGGGTTGTACGGTTATCGGGAGTGTCGGCTTCTGATGAATCGATGGTGACTTCACTTAGCTCATCAGATATACCCCATGTTAGGGTGCCTGGTCGAATATTGTAGCTGGCATCCCAGAGTAGATTACTATCAAGGTTGTTTGAGTAGGTGTCGTTGGCGTACGTATAATATTCAAGTTCACCTACGATCGATGAGTCTAGACGCCCAAACTGGTCTGACTTATTGATCCTAATCGATGCGCTATTCTTATAATCTTCAACTTCGCCCGACGCTGACTTTCGGGCGTTATCAGTATATTCCGTTGTTAATCCAAGTTCGAGGGTGCCGGGGTCTGCTGACACGCCGGCCACTAATGACACGCTCAAAAGTACACTGGGTGTTACCCAACTTAACTTGGCAAATAAAGGAGCTAACCGATTATTTTTATCCATTGATAACTACGCCTAATAACTTATCCTTGCTTAATGAAGATGCGACATCGGCAACTTCAGATTCCCCTACTACTCCGTGTGGGACGACTAACATCGAGTAATCACATAGGTCCGATAAGATTCTTGAATCGGGTGATGTTTCGAAGTCTGGTGCATCTATGATGATATAACGATCGGGATATCGCTTTCTTAACGCGTGCAAAAACTGTTTCATTCTAAATGATGAAAAGTACTCACTGGCATACTCGGCTCGAGTGCCTGCGGGTATAAAGCGCAATCGAGGGATGCCCGTTGGGTAAATAATACTGGCAATATCCATATTCGGGTCATTCAAAAAGTCTGTTAGACCGATATCGGGTACCAAGTCTAATCGTGAATGAAGCGTGGGTTGTCTAAGGTTACAGTCTATTAGTAGTGCTGTTTTACCTGAATCGAACGCAAAGGCGGCGGCTAAGTTGAGCGATACAAATGATGAACCTCCTCCCTCACGAGTCGATGCGACCAATAGTGCAAAGTTATTATTACCGCTTTTTTCTAAAATTTTAGTTCTTAGGCCTCGAAACTTGTTTACCGTGACCTTATCTGGCGAGTCGGGAAAGATGATCTTCTTTTCAATTAAATCATCTTTACTGAGGTTTCTTGGCTCATCCATTTTAGCGATTTGTTTACTGATGATGTATTTTTCAACACCACCCGTGCCAAGTTCCATCGTACTCGGTACAAGGACTTTAGAACGCTCTAAATAATCGCTTTGACCTTCTACTTCGTACCCTTCATAAGGGTTATCAGTTGATCTTTTAGGGTCATCTACTAAGCGCTTAGCGTGTTCAGCTGTCTCTTTCGGCAACTCTTCTGAGTTGTCTAGACTATCTGTATCCTTACGCATTGATAGCTCCTGTATATTTTAACCAACCTACGACTAAATAGAGCGTGACGAAGCATCCGCCTATGATAAAGATCACCACCGTTTTGAACCGTTCTTTTCGATGTTCTCTGGGGGTTATTACTTTGCCAATCGTGGCTAAAACGGGTATTTCGAGATTCTCTTGTATAGTTGATGCATCTCTTATTCTTGGGTCGAGCTGCACATATACGCCTGCTAAACCGATAGGGGCAAGCGCGCCTAATAGAATGGAGGCTAATGCAAAGTGTATAAACTGAGGCCCTTTAGGTTTTAATGGGTAAACCGCTGGCTCATGCACAACATAACTCACCCCCTGACCTTCAGAGCTTAAATGCATAGAAACCCTTGCGGTCTCTCTGCGCCTTAATAGGTCGTTATAGATATTTCTATTAACATCTGTATCTCTTGTAAGTTCGGCTAATTCAGCTTTATTTTGCTGAACCTTTTCCATTCTTAACATGGTTTTGTTTAATAGATTATTAAGGGAATCTATGCGTGTTTTTACGGCTGTGATGGCTGTATCCGTTTTCGCTCGCTGACTTGATAATTCGACATACAGCGGGTTTTCATAGCTGACAATTTCTTCGTCACTACGCGGCTTATCTTTATTTTCCTTTGCTTCTTCTACAATGCCTTCAATTTGCTTTTTAAGCGCAACAATATCAGGGTAAGAGTCATGGTACGACAGCTGTAACACTTCTAGCCTGTCTTGAAGCGCTTTAATACGGTCGTTATTTTTATCAGAAACGACTTTATTAGAAATAGAGGCATTAACACCTCGTAGCTGTTTTCGAATAGATTCTCGTTGGGAGATCAACTCTTCTTGCTGTAATTCAGCCAACTCAATTTGAGATTTCAACTGAGAGATTTTGTTTTGCACACCTGACTCTGTTCCGTCTGCGTTCTCTGTCAAAAATTGACGTAGTCGATCTTCAGACTGACTTAACTGAGACTGATAGGCTTTAACTTGCTTGTCGACAAAAGCATATGCATTTCTACTTTCTTCTCGCCTGTTCTCTTCTTGTATTTCCAAGAATAACTGGCCAATCTTTTGTGTCACTAAAAAGGCGACATCAGGCTTTCTATCGGTATAGGTGATTTCAAAAAATTGACGGCCTTTTTTCCTGATGTTAATCGACCCTCTTAGACGCAAAATTTCTTTTTCACGCTGCGCTTCGTCTAGGTCTTTTTGTTGTGAGCTTTCAATATAGTCCACTAACCGACCTAAACTCTTCCTGCCTAATATAATATCAGTAGCTTCGGCGACTTTATCTTTCGATTTCGCCTGTACAGCAGAGCCTTTCATCAACGGCGTGATAATATTTTGATCATCAATATAGATGGTGACGGATGCGCTGTACTGGTGTGGCCAAAAAATACCGACCACTAATCCTAGTGCGCTCACTAACATAAACACTAACAAACAAGACCATTTTCGGTCTCGTAGTTCGCGAATAATTTCCCTTAAAACACTACCTAAAGGAGCCTGCATTAATCAATTCCAACCAATTAAATTAAAATGTTTTTTCTGGGATGGTGATAATGTCACCTGGGTTTACTGTGTAGTTGGTTGAGATATCGCCTTTAAGCAGTATGTCATCTAACTTAACAGGGATAGCGACTACTGTATCACCCACTTTACGATATAACCCTGCGTCATTGCCTGCTGCGAAGTTATTTAAGCCGCCTGCGTTTAATACCAAGTCCATAATGGTCATACCCTCTCGGTAAGGAACCGATACAGCACTATTAACAGCACCCGTTACCCGTACACGACCAATGTATTCGTAACTACCCATATTGGTAACAACAACACTCACCTTTGGGTTTTTAACAAATTCAGCAATCGCATCAGCTACATCTTGCGCTAATTGCTCAGGTGTTTTACCACTAGCAGCAATGTCACCCACCAAAGGCACAGAAATCATACCGTCTGGTCTAACAGGAACACTAATAGAAAGATCTGAGTTACGCCAAACGCTGATATTGACAACATCAGTGGGGCCTAACTTGTATTCTGTAATTAACTCAGCTTTAGAGTTTAGCGCTTCTTCGATCTGTGCATCAGACGAAAACTGGTTACCTGCACAACCTGTTAGTGCGATAACGCTTGATAAGAGCGCGATGTTTAATGTGTTCCTTTTCATTAATAAACCCCTTTCTATTTATAGTTGGCGCTTATAAACACCACTCAGTAATTGGTTTGTCAGTATATTGATACTGCTTTCAATTGATAGATTTAAAGATAAGCGCTGGTGTGAAAATCGCGCGCGCTATCGTGATCCTTTTTTAAATAATACGACTTCTACTGTTTGAATCAGTATGAGTATATCGAGCAATAAGCTTTGATTCTTTATGTAGTAAAGATCATATTGTAACTTTTCTCTACTGTCTTCTTCGCTATCAGCGTAAGCAAAACAGAGCTGCGCCCAACCCGTAATACCTGGTTTTACGCGGTGACGCTCGCTGTAATACGGTATATTTTCATTAAGCTGGTTAACAAATACGGGTCTTTCTGGTCTCGGGCCTACAAATGACATATCGCCTACGAGCACATTGAAAATCTGTGGCAGTTCATCAATTCTAACTTTTCGTATAAATTCACCGACTCGGGTTACGCGGGTGTCATTTTTTTGAGCCCATATTGCCTCACCCTTTTTCTCCGCATCTGTTCGCATGCTTCTGAATTTATGCACAAAGAATGATCGTCCGTTTAGCCCGACACGCTCTTGGCTATAAATAATAGGCGCTCTTAGCCCGTCTTCGAGCTTAATACATAGCATGGTAATTAGCATAAGCGGCCAAGACACCAGTAAAAGCAGCAAACTGGCAAACACATCGAACGAGCGACGAATAAACGCATTAAAGCTTCCCACGTTAAACCCGTCTGAGAAAATCATCCAACTGGGCTGGATCATTTCAAGTGGCACTTTTTTACTTTCTCGTTCATAAAAACTTGAACCATCAATAACATTGATACCCATCATTTTACAATTTAGAAGATCATCTAGAGGGAGCGTTTTGCGACGATCATCAACCGCTACAACGATTTCTTCTATGTTGTTCGCTTCTGCATATTGCTGAATATTATCGGGGGACGTTAAGATCAGGTTCTTATCAACTTTAATCTCTTCATCTGACATTGCGATATAGCCGACAATATCAAACCCTTTTCTGTCGAGTGGTGCGGTAAGGTCTGTCGCTAAGTTTCGTGCACGATGACCAGCCCCCAACACTAAAACTCGACGCTTAAAGAGCCCTTCGTGCGCAAAGAGGAAAAACAAAGCGCGAAAAATACCGATGCTAAAAATAGCGATAACTGACGCTAATGATAATTGCCCTTTAGTAAAGTACCAAAGGGTGTCACCTGAGATATAAACAAAAAACGACAACATGGCGATAGCTAAAATAATACTTAAAATACTTCTAAGCATCATACCACTGAGTCCCTCTTCTATCTGAGACTCATATACGCCGGTGGCGACCATGATGAGCTGTATAAGCAGCGTATAAAAGATAGCTGAATATATCACCTGATCCCAATACTGAAAAAACAAACCCGCATGGGTGAAAAATAAGAAAAAAGTAGAGATATAGAATGAGGCCATCAAGACACTGAAATCAATCAGACCGAGCATTAAAAAAGGAAGATGAACGTAATGTTTAAAAACTCGTATATGAGCCACTTAAACTCCTAGTTAGCGGTAATCCATTGTCAACATTGCCTTAAGGTTTTGAGCTTTAACTTAAGACATACCATTCTGGAAGACAATTCTATAGCGCTACATTAATAATGCAATTTGTAATTGCCTTTGTTTTCAATTTTTTACAAATTCAACACACTATTTACAGGCTAGGCTATTTTTTTGGTACACCCTTACAGATTAATACACACATAACGCCGGTTTTACTGTTTATTTTGGTTTTTAACTTACGAAGCCCATAGATTGTCATATATAATCGCTTCATTTTTTTGTAGATAGCTTTCATTACCAGACAAGCTAATACGTTTTAACGCAGGAGCTAACACTTCATGAAGGATCTCAACAGCATAAAGATATGCTTAATCGGACTTGGTTATGTAGGCCTTCCGCTTGCCGTAGAATTTGGTAAGAAATACAAAACTGTTGGTTTCGATATTAACCAACCGCGTATTAAAGAACTACAAAGCGGCGTTGACTCAACCCTTGAAGTAGAACCGGAGCTATTAGCGAGCGCAGAGCAACTCGTATTCACAAGCTCAGTTGATGACATTAAAGACTGCAATGTGTTTATTGTTACTGTACCCACGCCTATCGATGAATTTAAAACACCTGATTTAACCCCCCTAATTAGCTCCAGCAAAACAATTGGTGCCGCTTTAAAGAAGGGCGATACTGTTATATATGAATCTACTGTCTACCCTGGCGCGACTGAAGAAGAATGCATCCCTGTTCTTGAGGCTGTTTCAGGGCTCAAATACAATGTCGACTTTTTTGCTGGTTATAGCCCTGAACGAATCAACCCTGGCGATAAAGAGCACCGCGTCACCAACATACTTAAGGTCACTTCCGGCTCCACACCTGAAGCCGCCGAGTTTGTAGATAACCTTTATAAGTCAGTCATTACAGCCGGCACTCATTTAGCAAGCAGCATTAGAGTGGCTGAAGCTGCAAAAGTTATCGAAAACACACAGCGCGACGTTAACATTGCTTTAGTTAACGAATTATCACTTATATTCAATAAACTTGGCATTGATACACTAGAAGTATTAGAAGCAGCCGGCACCAAATGGAACTTTCTTCCATTTCGACCAGGTTTAGTTGGCGGCCACTGTATTGGTGTTGACCCGTATTACCTCACACACAAAGCACAGGCTATTGGCTACCACCCAGAAGTTATTCTTTCAGGTAGACGAATTAACGATCAAATGGGTGCCCACATTGCAGGGTCGGTTGTAAAACTCATGATGAAACGAAAGATTCATGTCGCAGACTCAAAAGTACTGATTCTTGGCCTTACCTTTAAAGAAAACTGCCCAGACATTCGTAATACACGCGTAATCGATATCGTTGAAGAACTTCAAACCTATCACGCTAACGTTGATATTTATGACCCTTGGGCAAACAAAGAACAAGTTAAAGACGAGTATGGCTATGACCTGCTAACCAAACCTGAAAACAGTGCATACGATGCGGTTATTCTTGCCGTCTCACACGATGAATTTAAAGCAATGGGCACAGAGTCTATTAAGGCACTCGGCAAAAAAGACTCTGTTCTTTATGATGTGAAATCGCTGCTTGATAAAGACTTAATAGACGCAAGACTTTAATAGCAACACCCCGCCCCACCTCAAACAAAGAGCGAACCTGTCGCCCTTTGTTTGTTTTTCCTCCTCAATATTTCGCTCTCCCTACTTTCACCCAAGCATGTCGAATTAATTTACACCCACCCATTAAGCACAACATATTAATAACAGCAAACCATTGATAATAGTATACTTTAAATAATTGGCATCATTACTGCTTATACCTTGTTGTATATTTACACCATAATTAAAAAGGATTTAAGGCCATGAAAAGACTACTTCTTGCAGCAGCTATTACAGCCGCTTCAGCAGCAACAAACGCAGCCGTTGTCGCTAACGTATTTACAGGCACTGATGCCGAAGTACTTGCTTACAGCGCGCAGTACCAGAGCTATTTTAACTCAGGCGCAACTATTGAAGACTTCGAAACAGGCTTCACTACTGTGACAGGTGGACTTGATAACAGTGGTGTTAGTGTTAACACATCTGTAGGTAAGTTCAGATCTGCAAACACTACCGACGGAACGCTTGGCCAATACGGTAAGACACTTGCTCTTGCTGACGAAAACACTACCATTTTTACAGGCCGTAAAAACGGAACTGTTGGTGGCAAGAACTACTTAGATAGCAACGATTCAACAAGAGTTGTTTGGGATCTAGAGCTTGACCCAATTGGATCTTTCAGTGACGTTGGCTTTTTATTAAGTGACGTTGGTGATGTATCAGCATTTCTTGATATTAAATTCAAGGATGGCACTAGCACTACACTTGATCTTTTAGGTGATGCTGCAGATGGTAACTTACAATATGTTACTGCTCACTTCGACCCAAGCGTAACCTACGCACAAGTTGTATTTAAAAACAAACTTGCTGACGGTTCATGGTCTACAAATGACGGTTGGGGAATCGACGATATTATCGTTGGTAAGGTTCCAGAGCCTAGCAGTGTTGCTCTATTAGGCCTTGGTCTACTAGGTGCTGGTATGGCACGTCGTAAGAAGCAAGCTTAATTAGTACCGTTAATTAAGCAGATAAAAAACCCCGACTTTTAGTTGGGGTTTTTTTATGGCAGTTAAACACTAGATGACGACAGGCTCTATTTCTAACGCTACACCAAACATCGACTCAACAGACACGCTTATTTTTTTTGCCAACCCCAAAATATCTTCAGATACTCCGTGATTATGGTTAACAAGCACCAATGCCTGCTTAGCATGAACCCCTACTTTCTCATTGCGGTAGCCTTTCCATCCAGCTTCTTGTATTAACCACCCCGCCGCTAGTTTGTAACTACTCTCATCTACTTTATAACTAATAACCTTCGGGTGTTTAATTTTAAGCTGCTGCAGTTTATCGTGACTGACAATAGGGTTTTTAAAGAAGCTACCCGCATTCGGTATATCAAGCACATCAGGTAACTTACTTTTTCTGGCAGCTATAACGGCATTACTGACGGTTAAGGCACTAATCTCGGTATCAACGAGCCTTTCAGCAATGTCACCGTAGGTAGTTTTTAGCGGGGCGTGTTTATCGAGCCTAAATGTAGCGGATGTAATGACATATTTTCCAGGGTTTTTCTTTAAGAGGCTATTTCGGTATTCAAAGTCTAACTGCTCGTTTTGTAGCGTGTACTGTTCTAAACCGTCTGACTCAACATCAATAACGGTAACTTCAGTGAGCATATCTTTAACTTCAACACCGTATGCACCAATATTTTGAACAGGCGCAGCACCGACAGTACCAGGTATGAGGGAGAGGTTTTCTAGCCCAGGGTAGCCTTGTTGTAATGTGTATAACACAAACTCATGCCAGTCTTCGCCTGCCCCGACAATGAAGTCGGCAATCGAGCTATTAATAGGCTTTAGCTCTCGCCCCGCTATCGCCATGCGAATAACAACCCCTGAAACAACAGAAGGCAGTATGACATTGCTACCGCCGCCTAATATTTGAACACCTAGGTTGTTAGCGCGCGCGAAACTGAGCGCCTCGATCAACTGACTGACATCATAAACCTCGTAGAAGTATTCTGCAATTGATTGAATATTAAGGGTATTTAGAGATGTTAAATCTACGTTTTTTTCATATTTCATAGTGTCGGTCATTAATTGTAGATACTCTATGCAAGCGCAAACTTGATGCTAATCTTTAAATAGGTGTTGAATAAGCTCCGCGTCGGGCGACCAAAAGTAGGTGCTTCAGAGAAACCTGGCCTACATTTAATGCTTAAAATTAGGACAAATGCCTTTTCTTTATATCGTCCAGCAATCCTGCACTTGCATCTTCAACTAAATCCAATACGGTATTAAACCCTTTAGCACCGCCATAATAGGGGTCTGGCACTTCGCTTTCTATGTGGTGTTGGGCGTATTCTAAAAACAGTTTGACCTTATTTCGATTTTCAGGTGTGGATAATTCGGTTAGGTTTTCAAGATTGCTTTTATCCATTGCGAGTACGTAGTCGTACTCATCTAGATCACTTGCCTCTACTTGTCTGGCTCTTATATAAGACAAATCAACCCCTCTATTTTTAGCGGCTGCTTGGGATCGGTTATCGGGTGTTTTTCCTATGTGCCAGGCGGCTGTGCCTGCTGAGTCTACGGCGACTTTATCAGCTAACCCTTCGCTTTTAAGCAATGCGTCAAATACACCATGAGCTGTGGGTGATCTGCAAATATTACCTAGGCACACGAACAATACTTTTACCATGAAACCACTAACCTTTTTACGTTTTTAGCTGAATTATTTCTCTAATTCTATCTAAGTCTTCTTGCGTATCCACACCTGCTGGTGGCTGTTCATCAGCGATGGATACGTGTATTTTTTCACCATTCCAGAGTGCGCGTAGCTGCTCTAGACACTCAGCCAATTCTAAGGGGCACGGGTCCCATTTTACATAGGCTTTAAGGAACTTAACACGGTAAGCGTAGATACCGATATGTCGGTAGTAGTTTACGCCTTCTGGCATTCCTTTTTCACGAATATCAGCAAGATTACCGAAGTGGTCTCGCGTCCATGGAATAGGCGCTCGACTGAAGTAACAAGCTAACCCTTTTTCGTCAAATACCACTTTAACCACATTAGGGTTTACCACACTTTCAATATCGTTGATATCTTCACAAAGGGTGGCAATACTGGCTTCTTGCTCTGCTGCTAGGTTATGCGCAACTTGGTTGATGATGCGAGGGGGAATTAACGGCTCGTCGCCTTGCACATTAACCACAATATCATCAAGGTAGTATCCTAACTGAGATACAACCTCTTCAAGCCTATCAGTACCCGATGGATGATCGGGGGATGTCATCACAACTTTCGCGCCAAAGGCTTCGCATACGGTTTTGATTCGCTCATCATCCGTGGCAATAATGACTTCATGCGCTTCTGATAAGCATGCTTGTTCATATACATGCTGTATCATCGGTTTGCCGGCTATATCGAGCAACGGCTTACCCGGTAAACGGCTAGATGCGTAACGCGCAGGAATGACAACTGAAAATGACATAATAGGCTCTAATATTAAGGTGACAGTTAACTATTTACCCAACTTTTCGTCGGTGGTTAAGGTTCTCGCTTCTGAGTCCAACATGACGGGTATTCCGTCTTTTATTGGGAAAGCAACGCCATCTGCACGACAAAGCAGCTCTTCTTTTTCTCTATCATAGGTCACGTCACCCTTACATATAGGGCATGCGAGAATAGCTAATAGTTTCTTGTCCATTTCTTCTCCGGGTGTAAATCAAGTTATTGCGATAATAAAGCCAACCGCTCACATAGCTGGTCGATAAATTGTTTATTAATATCTGCACTGACCGGCAAATACCAGAAATTATCTGGCTCTGACTCAGTAAATAGTGCTCGACACTTAACGGCGTCTTTATGGGTCATCACGATTGGTTTTTTGTCTTCAAAACTAAAGTCATTTTGAGTGAAGTCATGATGATCTGAAAACCCTTGAGCGGTGACATTGGCCCCTAAGCTTCTAAGTGCTGCAAAAAATCGTTCGGGGTTGCCAATACCCGCCATCGCATGAATATCTAGCCCCTGTAGTGTTTCTATTGCTAACTGACTGCCATTAAATACGTTTATTAATGCTGTCGGCCTCAATGTCATTTCGTAAGCCGGAGTGCCATTTAGTGTGGCAACACCTGCACCCTTATCGCTTAACGCTTCTAGGTTTAATCGTTCGTTTTTACCATTAACAATCACAAAATCGACATCACGTATGCGTGAATAAGACTCCCTTAATGGCCCTGCAGGAAGTAAAAACCCATTACCTAACCCACGCTTACCATCAATCACACAAAGCTCTATGTCTCTTGAGAGCGCATAATGCTGTAAACCATCATCACAGAGGATAACATCGCAACTATGGTCATCACAGAGTCGTTTAGCTGCTCTTGATCGAATAGGATCTACAGCAACAGGGCATTGGGTCATTTGATAGAGCATAACCGGTTCGTCACCCACTTCTGACGCGCTTGAGTTTTGATCTACGATTAACGGATAGTGGTCGCTTTGCCCGCCATACCCCCTACTCACAACACCCGGACAAAAGCCTCGTTGCTTGAGTTCGCTGACTAAATACCCGGTGAGCGGCGATTTGCCTGTCCCCCCTACCGATATGTTACCAACGATAATCACGGGAGCATCAACTTTTACGCTCTTGAACCACCCTAACCTGAAACATACTCGTCTAAAGTGGCTAATTAACCAGAATATTACCGTTAATGGCAGCAGTAGCCATATCCACTTTTTATTTTGATACCACGCTTGAGTGACCGCTTCAGACAATAGAGACATTTAGGCGTGCGCTCTATTCACTAAATTGTAGATTATGGAGCTGAGCATATAAACCATTGCGCGCTAATAACTCTGCATGCGATCCAGACTCAACCAAATGACCGTTCTCAATAACACCAATAGTATTAGCGCCTTCAATCGTCGATAGTCGGTGTGCGATAACCAGTGTTGTTCGCCCTTTCATAACCGTCTCTAAGGCTGACTGTATCAGTCGCTCCGAATGAGTATCTAATGCCGAAGTGGCTTCATCAAGAATAAGTATCGGGGCGTCTTTAAGCAATGCTCGGGCAATGGCTAAACGCTGCCTTTGGCCACCCGATAGTAATATGCCGTTGTCACCAATTATCGTATGTATGCCGTCTGGCATTTCTTCAATAAATTCGAGGGCATGAGCCTTGCGAGCAGCTTCAATTATTAGCGCTTCACTGGTTCCCGCCAAGACACCGTAAGCGATGTTATTGGCAATAGTGTCGTTAAAGAGCGTTACGTTTTGCGTAACCAACGCTATCTGGTCACGTAGTGACGTTAATGTGTAATCGTTAATATCAACGCCATCTACTGTGATTGTCCCACTCGTGGGCTCATAAAATCTCGGCAGTAAATTAGCGAGCGTAGACTTTCCGCTTCCAGAAGGGCCAACCAGAGCAATGGTTTCTCCTTCTTTGACATTTAACGTAATATTTTTAAGAACAGATGGCGAACCTTCACTGTAGCTAAAGCTAACATCATTAAAGGCAATATTACCTTTCACACGTTTAGCGACGATATGACCATCATCAACTTCATTTTTTTCATCAATTAGGGCAAACAAGTCTTTTGCAGCGGTTACCCCTCTTTGAATCGTGGCATTTACGTTAGTGAGTTGGCGTATAGGCTTTGCCATTGTGGTTGCGGCAGCAATAAAGGCGACAAAACCACCAGCAGTCATGTTGCCTCTCACTTCTGGTGCTAATGCCAACCATACTAAAATGGCAATTGAGAATGACACCAGTAACTGAACCACTGGCGTACTTAACGATTTAGTTAGCTCCATCTTCAAGCTTTGAACAAGATTATACTGGCTAGCACGCTGAAAACGCTCACGCTCATAGCCTTCGCCACCAAAAATTCGAACGACTCTATAGCCGGTTACCACTTCTGTTGACACGTGAGTTACATCACCCATTGAGTTCATGATGCGCTGACTCAATTTTCTAAATCGCTTACTTACAGCACCAATAACCAGGCCAATAACAGGGCCGATAGCAATAAATATAAGTGTTAGCTTCCAGTTTTCATAAAGCATGACACCGAGCAAACCAACTACCGTTAGGCCTTCTCGAACAGTGATCGTAATAGCGTTTGTTGCTGCACCCGTAACTTGCTCAACGTTAAACGTTATTTTAGATACTAAGTGCCCCGATGAACTCTCATCAAAAAAGCGGTTAGGCAGCGTGAGTATATTATTGAATATTTCTGTTCTGAGCGCGTGTACAACCTGCCGCCCTACTTTAGCGATGTAGTAGCCACCTAGAAACGTACCCACACCTCTTAGTGCGAAAATTCCGACGATAAGCGCAGGTACAAATAATCGATCTTGATCAGTCGGGCTTTCAACGGCTGTTACCACGTAGTCGAGAGACTTTGGCATTAATGCACTGGCACCGGCGTATATAGCATTACCGATAAGACTTAAAAAGAAGATACCTTTAAAAGGTTTGAGATATACAAGGAGGCGTTTATAAATCTGCCAATTGGTGGCAGTACCAGAAGATGCGTTATTTAGCTCTGCTGTTTCTTGAGTTGACATATTTAACTGCTCTACGACACGCTGAAGTCTATATATTGAACTAAACTGTATATTAGTAAGACGCTACTCGTAACGACTCATGATCGTAATGTCTAAATACTAAAATGCCAGGGCGTAAACCGCTGGCATTTTTAAAAGCGCTGAGTGATTTAAACCAAAATCACGATCTGATTACTCAACTAGTCCGAAGCACCTGACCGCTGAGTCGTAATACTTAAGTGAACAAAGCCAAGTTTGCCGGCTACATCCATCGCTCTTACCACATACTCGTGAGGTGTTTTGGCATCTGCAGTAATAATAAATGGCAGTTTCTTATCACCGCCTGATACCTTCTGAACCGCTTTTTTGATGGTATCTTCATTATTATTAATGAGTGGACGTTCGTTAATCGAAAATTCGCCTTTATGGCTAATAACCAATTCAATTTCTTTAGCTTCACTTGTACTCTTTTCACCCGCTGCTTCTGGCAAATCAATCTCTAGATGACTTTCTTTGGTGAACGTTGTTGATACCATAAAGAAGATCAACAGCAAGAACACCACATCAATAAGGGGTGTTAGATTAACTGATATTTCTTCAGCGACCTGACGTTTAAATTTCACGACGATCAGACCCCATTTGAATTAATTTCACGGTCACCATGAACGACTTCAACGAGCTTAACGGCTTCTTGCTCCATGCTGATAACAATTTCTTCTACGCGACGTATGAAGTATCTGTGTGCGATAAGTGCGGGTATTGCTACCGCAAGGCCTGCCGCTGTGGTGATAAGTGCTTCAGATATACCACCTGCAAGCGCTGCAGCATTACCTGTGCCTTCTAACTGCAATTGCGCGAATACTTTGATCATACCGATAACCGTACCCAACAACCCCAGTAACGGGGTAACCGCTGCAACGGTACCGAGTGCAGTCAGGAATCGCTCAAGCTCATGTACCACATGACTTGCTTCTTCTTGAATGCTTTCTTTCATGATCTCGCGACCATGCTTAGCATTACTCAAACCTGCTGCCAGTATACGACCAAGAGGGTTAGACTCTTTTAAGGCTTTCATTTTTTTGGAGTTTAATTCTTTGTTTTTAATCCAACCCCATAATTCATTAACGACTTGCTTTGGTGCTACTTTGTTGACTCTTAACGTCCAAAAACGCTCAAGAATAATTGCCAGCGCTAACACAGAGCAAAGCATAATGGGGATCATGATGACGCCGCCAGGCCTTAACAACTCAAACACACACTATCTCCCTAAATATAAATTTGGCAATACTCTACCATAAAGTTAATTGTTAACAGTAGCTTATTTAGCCGCTTTACACTAAAAATAATCCCGTTAAAGCCCTAATATATTGACTTAAGCGTTGTCGTGGCACATTTATAAAAACACCGCAGACTCAAATAACAACCATTAAAGTCTCGCGATTTAAAACATCCAAAATGCATTTATCCGCTCTCTGTATGGCACAGTGACCCAGTCATTATTTTCTGCTTGCTTCAAAATAATCGCGCCTGATTCAGCCGTATTAAATACCTTCGCCCCATTGCTCACGGCTCTTTCTACTGCGTCGGGGTGTGGGTGATTAAAACGGCTTTTATACCCTGCCGAGAAAATGACCTGATCAGGCATAACATGATCAATCAAATACTGACTCGTCGCATTTTTACTGCCGTGATGCCCTGCCACTAATACATCTGCTTTGAGATCATCACCATATTGGCTTACCAGCAACCGCTCCGCTTGCTTTTCAATATCCCCCATTAGTAAAACTGAACGCCCACCTAGGGTCAACTTAACGACACAGGAGTGATTATTAGCTGAAAGCGGTCTTGCTGAAATCGCTGGCAGATAGTAAAACTGGGCTTTGTACCAATGCGCCGTTTTAGTTAAACCGTTTTCACATCGTTCTACGGGGTGCTGCGTTGATAATCTTTCAGGTTGGCCTGTGATTAGTCGTCCTAGCGAAAACGCCTGCTCTAGGTCTGCTAGCCCACCTGAGTGATCATCATCGCCATGACTTACAATCAGCATCTCAATATGGGATATACCTTTTGCGTTTAAATACGGTACCAGTGAACGCTGCGCAGCACTTCCTACTCGATAGGCAGGCCCTGTATCGTAAACAAACGCTTGATTACCCTTCACTGCCGCAACCGCTAACCCCTGCCCAACATCAAAAATCACCAACTCTGGTTTTGAGCTATTGTCGTTATTAGGCTTAAACCATAGCAGCATCCCTACGGTTATCACTAGCCACAACTTTACGCTCCTCCAACCGGGTAAAAGTATAATAACGAGACTTAACAGTGATATCGCAGCCGTGATGACCCGTGTTTCATCATTTATGCTCACAACTTCAAATTCACGAAATACCGCAAGAAACCTAAACAACCACTCAAGAGAAGTATTCGCTATAATCATTATTTGATCAAAGACCCATGATGAAAACGGCATCACAACCAATCCCACCAAAACAAGAGGCACCGTTACCACACCTACTAGCGGTATTGCTACAAAGTTAGCAATCAACGAGGTATAACTTACGCCCATGCCACTGGCTAATAATATCGGACACAAACCGATAAAAATCACCCACTGCATACTGGTCGAGGCCTTAAACCACTTAGCCATTCGACCCGACTTATCTTTAACATGGCTTGCTGTGATAAAAAACAGCACCCAAACAGCCATAAAAGATAACCAAAAACCATAATCAAGTACTGCATTTGGATCTAGCAGCAGCACAACTGTTGCCGCTATCAGTAAGCGAGTATTGGGTTTAATATGCTTTCGCGCCAAGCCACACACATAATAGACCGCTAGCATGATTAAAGCGCGCTGTGTTGACACTAGAAACCCTGCCATTGCTGAATAAGTCAGCGCACAGCCTAATGCAAAAAATATGCTTGAAAATTGCTTTTGCGTATTAAACGACTCTACCTTGGTTCGTGCAAATACACGGTTAATCATACGCCAAAAAAGTGCAGCAATGCCCATGGCGATACCAAACACTAAACCAATATGAAGCCCTGAAATGGCAATTAGGTGCTGAGTACCTGTATGCTTAAATAACGTCCAGGCGTCAGGGGCAATATCCCCCCGAAAACCAACAGAGAGTGCCTTTATTAACGGTATATGCGGTAGTGTTCCCGATAGCGCGCTTAACCTTTCATTAATCCTGATACGAAACCCTGTCACTAAACAGGCAACACCTGCACCTTCGCAAGTGCTTAGCTCATTGATTGCTTCCACTGGTATCTGTTCAGCATGTATCTTGGTATTACTTATTGACTGTTTAACATACCCAACAGCATTAACGCCTTTTCTGAACAACCATTTTTCATAGACAAATCCATATGGATTAACCATGCCATGAGGTCTTTTAAGCCTTACAACAAAGGTTTGTTTACCTATTATGTGTTTGGTGTCTCGCTGTTTAACCGCATGAGCGTTTGAAGGTGTTTTTTTGCTGTTGGCAAACGTTGATCTATCAACATACCAAGATAATGTTAGATGTAAGCCCTCAGCTAATACCGGACTGTTAGGGGTATAACGAATAGTTGAATCACAAAGTTCAAATGATACAACTGTGTCTTTAAGCTTTGGTATAGAACACACATATCCACTGGTGATCAGGTTTTTACTTTCATATTGATAATCCAGCGTACTATTTTTATTAAGTTCTGAATAAGTGCTAGACCAAGCAACAGAAACCAAAAAGAAAGACAACCACCTAACGCGGCTTTGAAAGGTAAAGACAACAATCGAAATAACGAAAAGTATAGCACTATACGCTACGGGTAGTAGTGTTCCCCATACGTGGAAAACGACAACACCCGCCACATAAGCGATCATCCATGAGCGCATATCTGGAACCTCTGAAGTAAAAATTACGTTAAATAAAAAAATTTAACTTAAATCAATAGCCATTCAGCACTCAGAACTCTAGAATTAGCACATCTGAATAAACAACTGTGCGCCGTCTTTATGCCAAAGAGATTTCTTGAACGTTTTTTTCCTGATCCCCAAAAAGTCAAAGATATAAAAGCTCTTCATTTTTTGGGGGATGTTCTTCATGAACCAAACCTATGGCACATTAATCGACACGCTGTTTCACGTGCGTTTTTAGTCGGCATTTTTTGGTGCTTTATCCCGATCCCTTTTCAAATGGTGGTCGCTGCCATATTTGCAATTTGGCTAAAATCCAACTTACCGATGTCCGTCGCATTAGTTTGGATAAGCAACCCATTAACCATGCCGCCCATTTTTTACTTCAATTACTGGGTGGGTGCGAATATTCTAAACCGCCCCCTTATCGGTGACGAGTTTGTATTAAGCTGGGCATGGCTAGGCGATAGAATTATAGAAGTAGGCATACCGCTTTATTTTGGCTCACTCGTCTGCGGCTTAATTTTTTCTATCACCTGTTATTCACTTGTTCAGTTTTTTTGGACAAGAGCGGTAAGAAAGAATTGGCAGGATCGCCAAATGAAACGAAAGAATAATGATTAGTCTTTAAAGCAAGAAAACAGTAGTTGCGTAGGGACACCGTATTGGCGCGAGCGCTTTAAGCGCCACCCCTTACAACCCCGTTATATCCTTTAACGTTTTCTCTTCTAGATGCAGCACTCGGTCCATCTTCTTGGCAAGCGTCAGGTCATGCGTGACCACAACAAAGCTGGTTTTGAGTTGATCTTTAAGCTCCATTATAAGTTGCTGCACCTTATCTGCAGTGCCTTCATCAAGGTTGCCCGTTGGTTCATCCATTAACACACACTTAGGGTCGTTAACCAAGGCTCTCGCGATTGACACGCGCTGCCTCTCACCACCTGACAGTTCTGACGGTTTATGAGCAACACGTTCAGCCAGCCCTACTCGATTAAGAAGCGCTGTTGCCTTTTGGATGGCTTGGTCTTTTGGCATTTTCCCAATCAATAACGGCATACAGACGTTTTCAAGCGCCGAGAACTCAGGCAATAGGTGATGAAACTGATACACGAAACCTAAGTATTCATTTCTGACGCGGCCTTTTTTGCGTTCTGATAATGCGTGAACATCATGTCCATTTACCCATACGTTGCCGCCATTAGGCTTGTCAAGACCACCAAGCAGGTTCAACAGTGTGGTTTTACCTGACCCTGAACTACCTAATATCGCCACAGACTCACCTTCTTCTAAGATGAAATCGACAGCATCAAAAATAGAGAGTCGACCTTTACCTTCTTTGTACGATTTAGAAAGCTTTTCGGCCCGAATTATTTTATTACTCATAGCGTAAGGCCTCCGCTGGGTCGACCTTAGATGCCCGCCAAGCGGGATAGATCGTTGCTAATACACTCATTGTGAATCCGGCACCACAAACAATAAACACATCATTCCAAAGTAATTGTGATGGCAAGTAACTAATGAAATAAACATCAGCATTTAAGAATTGATGCCCTGCCACGGCCTCGACCCACTTTATGATAGCGCTAACATTAAGGGAGAGTAAGATACCTGCAGCCGTACCCAGTAAGTTACCGATTAACCCGATAAACGTACCTTGCATGATGAAGATCGTCATGATGGCGCTTGGGCTTGCGCCCATTGTTCGCAGTATGGCTATATCAGATTTTTTATCCGTGACAACCATTACTAAGGTCGAGACGATGTTAAATGCTGCAACAGCTACGATCATCATCAGCAATAGGCCGATCATGGTCTTTTCCATTTTTATGGCTTGGAATAGATTACCGTGAGTGCGCGTCCAGTCACTGCTGAAATACCCTGAAGGTAAATCTTTGGCTATTTCATGAGCAATCATCGGTGCTTTAAACAGGTCGATCATCTTTAAGCGGATACCGTGTACTTCATTAGTCAGTCTAAGTACTTTTGCGGCATCATTCATATGAACCAGTGTCAACGAGCTATCAAGATCAGCACCTACCTTAAAAATACCCTTTACCGTAAAGCGTTTTAAGCGAGGAAAAACACCCGCGGGCGTGATAGAAGCCTCAGGTAGGACGATAGTAATTTTGTCACCAAGGTCGACACGTAAATGACTGGCTAACAGGCTACCGATAACGATACCGAACTCACCTGATTTAAGATCATGAATGGACCCTGCCACCATATGGTCAGAAATGATGGAAACTTCATCTTCTTGATCAGGTAATATGCCATTCATTAAGACGCCCCGAACACCGCTTCCATGCGTCACCATGCCTTGCGCCTGTATAAAGGGCGCGGCAGCAATGATGTCTGGCCGTTGAGTTGCTAGCGCATCAATAGATTGCCAGTCTTCCAGATTACCATAATGCTTAATGACCGCATGCGGCACCATGCCGAGAATGCGCTCTTTGAGCTCACGATCAAATCCATTCATCACTGACATAACAGTAATAAGTACCGCCACACCCAACGTCAAACCGATCATAGAAGTCAGTGATATGAAGGATATAAAGTGGTTACTTCGCTTTGCGGCTGTATAGCGTAAGCCGATAAATATAGGGTATGGTCTAAACATGGCGGAATTAGAACATACATATAATGAAAACAATAGACCTTTACTTTCAAAAATAAGTGTTAAACTTTATTAATGAGAAAACAGTACAGCGTTAAGATTTAACGCCAACAACATTTTGGTATTTACATTATGTCTAACCAAGCAGCTATTGAGCGTCGACAGTTTTACCGAGTGAGTGATCGTGCATTAGTAGACATTAGAGTGCTGAACCATATTGATGACGACGCAGAATCGCAATTTGACCTAACGCCTACTTTCTCTGTGCTTCGAGAATTTCACCAACTCGATGTAGAATCTAATCACCTTCTTCGTCAAATTACCGACAAAGATAAAAGTCTCGGCTCATATCTAAAAAGCCTCAACGCTAAACTGGATGCACTCGCACGCGGTGTAGCGCTTAATAACCGGTCGATTGATGAATCAAAACTCAGCGATATAAACTTAAGCGAAGGCGGCATATCCATAAGTGTTGACCAAGCTATCGCCACCAATAGTGCTGTCGCGATACAGTTCTTATTAATACCCTCTTTTACGAGCTTAATTTTAAAAGGACGGGTTATCAACGTTGAAAACAAACAAGACGAACTCACCGTTCATATTCAGTTTTACGCGCTAGATAGTTTTAACCAACAATTAATCGCTCGCCATATCATTCGCAAACAAAGTCGTGACCGAAAAGTGACCCTTATAAAGTAATCTCGCCCCCCCCTAACGCTACAGCGACTTGAAATAATTACACAATCGGTTATTTTCGATCTATTCTATGGGGAATACAACTCGCTGCATCAGGCTACAACGACGGGGTTTCGGTTTAATATTTCTAAACTCCTATTAATACTCGTTTCTATCATATTTTACAGGTGTTTCATGCGTAAAAATTCTATCCTACTGGTAGCGGGCGCATTGTCTGCATGCTTATTTTCAACGGTGAGTGTTTCTGACACTCTTAAGATTGGGGTATCTGAACAAGCTCAAGAGAATAAGTACATTAACCGTCCAAAGGTTGGCATGTCGATGGACACGGTTACGTCTTTTTTTGGCAACCCCACAACCATCAGCGGTCCTACGGGTAAACCTGCTATTTATCAGTGGAAATATGCTGACTTTACTGTCTATTTTGAGGGAGAATACGTGATACATAGTGTCCTCCACCCTTCAACGTTAGAAAAGAAGCAAAATGAACAACCCTAACATCGTATTTCCGCCCGAGTGGGCCCCTCAACAGTCTGTTTTATTAACCTGGCCGCACAAAGCAACCGACTGGGTTTTAATGCTTGAAGAAGTTGAGCAACTTTACCTGCAACTAGCAAAAGAGATCTTAAAAAGAGAGTCTCTTATTATCGCATGCGCTGATGCATCTAAAATCGAACAGATTGAATCTGCACTCAGTGGTTTTAATGATCACAGCTTGCAGGTTTTTCATATTGAGTCTGACGATACCTGGGCTAGAGACCACGGCCCAATTAGTGTGTATGAAAACGGTTCGGCCAAATTACTCGATTTTAATTTTAATGCTTGGGGTGGAAAATTCGGTTTTAACAAAGACAACTTAATCAATAGCCGCCTGGTGAAGGCTAAAGCATTTGAAGATTTACAATATGAAGCTATTGATATGGTTATAGAAGGTGGGGCTTTAGAGTCTAACGGCCAAGGTGTTTTGCTCACGACAAGTGAGTGCCTGCTTAACCCCACACGAAACCCACAGTTATCTAAAGCCGATATTGAGCAAAAGCTTAACAACCACTTAGGCATTGAGCACGTGTTATGGCTTGATAACGGCTACCTTGCGGGTGACGATACCGATAGTCATATTGATACACTGGCACGGTTTTGCGCGGACGATATGATTTGCTACGTGAAGTGCGATGACCAACACGACGAGCACTATGATGCGTTAAAGAAAATGGAAGACCAACTTCACAGCTTTAGACAACCTAATGGCCATCCCTATCGTCTAGCGGCACTACCTATGACTGATGCTATTTTTGACGAAGGCGATCGACTACCGGCCACTTACGCTAACTTCTTGATTGTTAACGGTGCTGTGCTTGCGCCTATTTACGGCGTAAAGCAAGATCAAGAGGCTTTAGATACATTACAACGTTGCTTCCCAGACCGAGAGATAGTGCCCATAAACTGCCTCCCACTCATTAAGCAACACGGTAGCCTGCACTGCATTACAATGCAGATTCCACAATCATGCCAACCCAAAAAAATCACTTTTGCTGCTGAATAATGAGGAGTGTTACTGACACATGACCCATAGACCAAATCAAGTAGCACATAAAGATGCCGTGCTAAAAGTGGCCGCTATTCAACAAGTTTGCTCAGCTGATAAAAATATCAGCTTAGCAACCAGCGAAGCAAAAATAAGAGCCGCCAGTCAACAAGGTGCTAAATTGGTGGTATTGCAAGAGCTTCACGCTACGCTTTATTTTTGTCAAACAGAAGATGTGAGTGTCTTTGATCTGGCAGAAACAATACCTGGCCCTACGACTGATCGCATTGCGTCACTCGCTAAAGAGCTCGACATTGTGGTTGTCTGTTCTATATTTGAAAAACGCGCGACCGGTATTTACCACAATACAGCGGTCGTTATAGAGTCAGACGGCAGTATCGCAGGCACTTACCGAAAAATGCATATTCCTGATGACCCGGGCTTTTATGAAAAGTTCTACTTTACACCAGGGGATGCCGAAAAAAATGATGGCAGTAGTGGCTTTGAGCCCATTAATACCAGTGTCGGTCGACTGGGTGTATTGGTATGTTGGGATCAATGGTACCCTGAAGCAGCCAGATTGATGGCATTGGCAGGTGCAGACTTACTTATTTACCCTACTGCTATTGGCTGGGATATTAATGATGATGCGGCCGAACAAGCTCGGCAATTAGATGCCTGGATTACAGTTCAGCGAGGCCACTCTATTGCCAATAACGTGCCAGTGATTGCGCCTAACAGGGTGGGTTTAGAAGCGGATCCTAGCGGACAATCAGACGGTATTAAATTTTGGGGAAACAGTTTTATAACAGGCCCTCAAGGTGAGATTTTGGCGAAAGCAAGCGCTGATAATGAAGACGTGCTGGTTGCCGATATAGATAGGCATCGCTCTGAAGACATTAGACGCATTTGGCCTTATTTCCGTGACCGTAGAATCGATGCATACTCAGCAATAACAAAAAGGTATATAGATTAAGTGCTGCTTTGATTTACCGGCACACTCCAAACATAATGGAGGATAACTATTTTAACTATCCTACATAACCACATGAATAACCTAACAAAAGGTGATTATGTCTTCCCCTCTTAATCAAGCTATTAAAACATTAAATACCGTATTACTGGGGAAGGAGCACCAGGTAAAGTTATCCCTAGCGTGCCTGTTAGCACGAGGCCATCTCCTGATAGAAGACATTCCCGGCCTAGGTAAAACCACCCTCTCACACGCACTCGCTAACTGCCTTGGTCTAAGTTATAACCGTATTCAATTCACTAGCGACCTTTTACCTTCTGATTTACTAGGCATTAACATTTTTGATAAAAACAAGGCTGAGTTTGTGTTTCATCCCGGCCCTGTGTTTTCTCAAATTGTGTTGGCCGATGAAATAAATAGAGCCACACCAAAAGCCCAGAGTGCGCTACTTGAAGCAATGGAAGAGCGTCAGGTCACCGTCGAAGGCGTCACCCGCCCTTTACCTTTACCTTTCTTCGTTATAGCCACTCAGAACCCGCTTGAACAATCAGGCACATACCCATTACCAGAATCACAACTGGATCGCTTTTTAATGCGCATCAGTTTGGGCTACCCTTCTCCAGTATCAGAAAAAGAGCTATTACTCGGAGTTGACCGTAGAGATATTATTAAAGAGCTATCGACTATTTTGACGTACGACACGCTCGTTGACCTTCAAAAAAAGGTCGATAACGTTACGGCAACAGAGCCTTTAATCGACTATATCCAGCGCATTATATTATTTACTCGCGAGAACGCACCCTACGGTCATGGGCTATCGCCTCGTGGAGGGCTTGCTCTGCTTAAAGCATCAAAAGCCTGGGCGCTAGTCGATGGACGAAATAGTGTACTGCCTGACGACGTTCAAGCCGTTTTACCGAGTGTGGTAGAACACCGTCTCGGCTCAAGTGGGAGCGCCATAAACCAAACCGCCTCAAATAAAATTATTCAAGCCGTTGATATTTTCTAACATCAGACCCATCTATTAACTTTGACTGAAAACGATTATCATCACCGCATCAGCTAGATCAATAATATTTGGAGTAGATAGAGTCCCATGAGTGCAGCTAAACATTGTAAAACACTAATCCTAGGGTCTGGCCCTGCTGGCTATACCGCTGCGGTTTACGCAGCAAGAGCTAATCTTAACCCTGTCATTATTACTGGAATTCAAGCGGGCGGTCAGCTTACGCAGACAACAGACGTAGATAACTGGCCTGGTGATGCTCAAGGCGTTCAAGGGCCTGAACTAATGCAACGTATGCAAGAGCACGCCGAGCGTTTTGATACTGAAGTTATTTTTGACCATATCAATGAAGCTGACCTATCGTCTCGTCCGTTTACCCTAAAAGGCGATTCAGGCACATATACTTGTGACGCACTTATTATTGCAACCGGTGCATCTGCAATGTACTTAGGCCTAGAGTCTGAAGAGAAATTTCAGGGACAAGGCGTTAGTGCTTGTGCAACCTGTGATGGTTTCTTCTACAAAAACAAAAAAGTCGCGGTAATTGGTGGTGGCAACACCGCGGTAGAAGAAGCGCTTTATTTGTCGAACATCTGTAGTGAAGTAACGCTAATACACAGAAGAGATAAACTTCGGTCTGAAAAAATACTTCAAGACAAGCTGTTTGAAAAAGCCAAAAACGGTAACGTTAAAATTGAGTGGAATACCACGCTTGAAGAAGTGCTAGGTGATAACACCGGTGTTACCGGTATTCGTATCAAGCGCAACGAAAGCGGCGAAACTGAAGATCTCGACTTGGCGGGTGTATTCATCGCTATTGGCCACAAGCCTAATACAGACCTTTTTGAAGGTCAGCTAGAGATGAACAATGGCTACCTAACCATTCAGACTGGCTTAACGGGCAACGTAACAGCGACAAGTGTTCCGGGTGTTTTTGCGGCTGGTGATGTAACAGATCAGGTTTATCGTCAGGCAATTACTTCTGCAGGGTTTGGTTGTATGGCTGCCCTAGATGCTGAGAAGTTTTTGGATTCTGAGTAATTTGAGAGCTAACTACCCATCCCGTACGTTCTTGTCATTCCCGCCTTAGCGGGAATGACAGTCACCCACCACTCTATTGACCAATTATGTCCCAAATCCCTTGGCTCGATGATTCCCTTGAATTCCCAGAACTTTCTTCTGCTTTAACTGACCCTGATGGTCTACTCGCTGCTGGTGGCGATCTTTCGCCGGAACGAATCGTGGCGGCCTATAAAAAGGGTATTTTCCCCTGGTTTAGTGATGATCAGCCAATTCTTTGGTGGTCTCCTGACCCTCGTTGCGTAGTTTTTCCCAATAAACTGCATATTTCTAAAAGTCTTAGAAAAAAACTTAACAAGCAGTTATTCACTGTCACCTTTGACCAAGACTTCCCTGCGGTTATTCAGCGCTGTGCTGATAGCCGAGACGATGAGACTAGCACTTGGATAACAGATGATATGCTTGAGGCCTATATAGCGCTGCATGACTTAGGTGTTGCACATTCTGTTGAGAGCTGGCTAGACGGTGAGTTAGTCGGTGGACTTTACGGTCTTGCTATAGGGCGTTGTTTTTTTGGTGAGTCGATGTTTTCTTCTGCCACTGATGCATCTAAAGTTGCATTTGTTCATCTATGCAACCAACTTAAAAGTTGGGGTTATCAGATCATCGATTGTCAGGTTGAAAACCCGCATTTATTAACGCTCGGCGCAGAAACTATTCAACGTTCTGAATTTCAAACTATACTTACACAAAACATCGACACACTACCTCCCTCTCACACTTGGCAACTAAACTGGAAGTGGGAAAAAGGTAACAGTTCAGCATAAAATAGAACTATTGAGAGTACTTAATTTACGCTAACAAAGAGAGCCTTCTGCGGTGTCTAGCCTTCAAACACTTATTTTCTATGCCACGCCAGAACATAACTGTAGCTATCTGGAAGCTAAAAAAGCGACGACAATGTTTGTCGACCCTAAGGCGAGCGTTGACAAAGAACTTTATTCAAAACTTTCGGTGCTAGGGTTTCGTAGAAGTGGAAACCATTATTACCGCCCCCATTGCAACCATTGCTCTGCCTGTGTTCCCGTTAGAGTACCAGTTAATCAATTTAAGCCAAGCCGTAGTCAAAAACGGATACTTAAAAAGAACATTGGATTAGAAATTTCGATCACCCCACCTGAGTTCTGCCAGAAACATTACGATTTATATGAAAAATACATCATTGAGCGCCATTCTGATGGTGATATGTATCCCCCTAGCGAAGAACAGTATCGTTCTTTTTTAGTTGAAGGTAACCCCAGTACATTTTTTGTTGAGTTTAAATATAAGGGTGAATTGATTGGCGTGTCGGTTATTGATGAACTTAATGACGGGCTCTCTGCTGTTTACACCTATTTTGATCCTGATATTTCAGACCGTAGTTTGGGTGTGTATTCCGTTTTATGGCAAATTGAAGAATGCAAACGTCGATCACTCGACCATATTTACCTCGGCTACTGGATTAAAAGCTGTCGAAAGATGGAATATAAAACACTTTATAAGCCTGTAGAGTTCTTAATTAGCAACAAATGGACCCTTCAAGAGCCAAACAAGTGATTTAATCAACAAATATTTTGCCTATTCGATCTATTTCAGGCAAAATATCGCTCTTTTCAGGCCGTGGTCAGTGTGACCATTGCTTCTGACCGAATTGTTGAACGAGGTTTTTGCTTAATGGCGAAGGAAGACGTGATCGAAATGGAAGGGACAATTGTCGATACCCTTCCAAATACCATGTTTCGTGTAGAACTGGAGAACGGCCACATCGTAACGGCTCACATTTCCGGCAAGATGAGAAAGAACTACATTCGAATCCTGACTGGCGATAAAGTTAAAGTAGAATTGACCCCTTACGATCTTAGTAAAGGGCGCATTGTCTACAGAGCGCGTTAATATCTATTAAGGCTCTGTTTCATGTTGAGCCTAATAAATAGACCGCCAAAACCGTATATAGACAACTATTAAACGGTTAGATTTAAAAAAGGGTGCTTGCGCACCCTTTTTCTTTTGCTTCAATTAATGATTTATTTACCCGCTATACGGCCACTGCATCAAAATCGAATGCTATCTCACCATCTTTGACTGTAACAAACACATCTCCGCCTGATTCCGCCAAATCCCCAAATAGAATTTGCTCAGCGAGAGGCTTCTTAATAGCATCCTGTATCAAGCGCGCCATAGGTCTAGCACCCATATTGACATCATAGCCCCGCTCACCTAGCCACAGCTTCGCTTCGTTATCAACATGCAGTACAACCTGCTTGTCATCAAGCTGCGCTTGTAGCTCTGTTAAGAACTTATCAACCACATAAGTAATGGAAGACTTCGCCAACGGTGCAAACTGAATGATACCGTCGAGTCTATTTCTAAACTCAGGGGTAAACATTTTGTTAATAGCCTCTAAGCCATCGGTACTATTGTCTTGCTCACTAAAGCCCATTGAGCGACGACTTATTAATTCAGCGCCCGCATTAGTGGTCATGACCAAAATAACATGTCGAAAATCTGCTTTTCGTCCATTGTTATCTGTAAGTGTACCGTGATCCATTACCTGTAATAACAGGTTAAAGACTTCAGGGTGTGCTTTTTCTATTTCATCAAGCAATAACACACAATGCGGGTTTCGGTTGACGGCTTCCGTTAAGAGGCCGCCCTGATCAAAACCAACATAACCAGGAGGTGCACCGATAAGTCGAGATACAGTATGACGCTCCATATACTCAGACATATCAAACCGCACAAGCTCAATACCTAACCCCTTAGACAACTGACGTGTCACCTCGGTCTTACCAACACCGGTAGGCCCTGAGAACAAGAATGCACCATCGGGCTTCTCTACAGACTTCAACCCTGCTCTCGCAAGCTTGATTGCCGTTGATAAAGACTCGATTGCAGGATCTTGCCCAAACACCACCATCTTAAGATCTCTTTCGAGATTTTTGAGTTGATCCTTATCGGACGTCGATACACTTTTCGGCGGTATTCTTGCGATAGCCGCAACAATGTCTTCGATGGTTTGAACGCCAATCACTTTCTTACGCTTGTTTTCTGGCTTTAAACGCTGACTTGCACCAGCTTCATCAATAACATCAATCGCTTTATCGGGCATATGACGATCAGTAATGTACCGATCAGCCAACTCTGACGCAGCTCTAAGTGCTTTATCCGTGTATTTAAGCTCATGATGGGCTTCAAATTGAGTCTTCAAGCCTTTCAAAATCTTGTAGGTATCCTCTACATCCGGCTCGTTTACATCGATCTTTTGGAAGCGTCGCGCTAATGCGCTATCTTTTTCAAAGATACCTCTAAACTCCGAAAACGTAGTAGAACCAATACAGCGAATCTCACCGGAGCTAAGCAGTGGCTTTAGTAAGTTGGCCGCATCCATCACACCGCCAGAAGCAGAACCTGCGCCGATAATAGTATGAATTTCATCAATGAACAAAATCGCGTGATCTTTTTTCTGTAGTTCAGCCAATAACTGCTTAAACCGTTTTTCGAAATCACCACGGTATTTAGTACCCGCCAACAGCGCACCCAAATCTAACGAATAAACCACCGCATCGGCAATTATATCAGGCACATCACCGTCTTCAATTTTCTTCGCTAACCCTTCAGCAATCGCTGTTTTACCTACGCCCGCCTCACCCACTAATAAAGGGTTATTCTTACGGCGACGCGAAAGGATTTGAACTACCCGCTCAACTTCTTGCTCACGGCCAATTAAAGGATCGATACGCCCTTTGTTAGCCATCTCATTCAAGTTAGTAGCGAAACTTTCAAGAGGATTAGTGCTGGCGCCCTCTTCTGTTACCTCATCTTGGCTTTCAGGTTCACCTGGGTGCTCATGATCGTGATCATGATGACCCGGTACTTTTGAAATACCGTGAGAGATGTAATTCACCACATCAATTCTGGCTACATTTTGCTTTTTAAGCACATAAACAGCCTGACTCTCTTGTTCGCTAAATATTGCAACTAGAACATTCGCACCCGTGACTTCTTTTTTACCAGAAGACTGAACGTGAAATACTGCACGCTGCAATACTCGTTGAAAGCCAAGTGTAGGCTGAGTTTCTCTATCATCGTCACTCGTCGGAATCAGTGGGGTTGTAGAATCAACAAACTCCACCAATTCGGTTCTCAATAATGACAAATCGGCAGCACAAGCGCCTAGCACTTTGATTGCGTCTTCATTATCTAAAAGTGCAAGTAAAAGATGTTCAACCGTCATAAATTCATGACGCTTCTCTCTTGCGCTTCTAAAAGCTGTATTGAGAGTTAGTTCGAGGTCTTTGCTTAGCATCGTTCACCCCAAGTAGTGCTAATTATTCTAAAGATATGCATTCCACCATAATGTTGGTAAAGGTCATGGAAACTGAGCAAGCTCATTAATCCACTTTCTCTATTTCGCATAATAGTGGATGTTCACACTCTGATGAGTACTGGTTAACCAGTGCAGCCTTTGTTTCGGCTATATCGCGTGTAAACACTCCACATACCGCTTTCCCTTGTGTGTGTACGGCCAGCATTACCTGTGTGGCCTTCTCTTCACTCATCCCAAAAAACGTTGTTAATACTTCTACAACAAAGTCCATGGGCGTGAAATCATCATTCAGCAAAACCACCTTATACATTGATGGTCTTTTTAAAGCCGGCTTGCTTGGTGCTACTGCAAGTCCGCCTTCTCGATCATGCTGATGATCACCGTCTTGATTTAATATTAGTAGACTATTTTCAAAAGTACTCATAGCTCAACGTTAATTTTTTAATTTTTTACAGAAACTGCGTTTGAAAGACGCTCTCAGTAGCACCGAAAAACCAATAACACTAAAAGCATAAGTAAATTTTGCATAGCGAAAATCACTTCCTTCATACTTTTTTGGGGCTAATTATGAAATATAAACCCTCTGACTACACCTTGATAGTGTTATTACAATTAAATAGTGTAATGAAATGATTAAAACTTGCCACTCTGCCCTTGACTAACAAGCCGTTATGGTAAAAAGTAGGGGGACTATTCCCGAAGTAGCTTTTTCGGTATTAAATAAAAATAAAATTTAGGCATTATTTCAAGTGCCGGCAATAAAGATCAGACATGGGAGTCGATTATGCCTGTAGGTACAGTCAAGTGGTTCAATAATTCAAAAGGCTATGGTTTTATCGTTGAGGAAGGCGGGTCTGAAGACCTTTTTGCTCACTTTTCATCTATTCAGATGGAAGGGTATAAAACACTTAAAGCTGGTCAAAAAGTCATTTTCGAGAAACAAGCTGCAGGTAAAGGTATTCATGCAGTAGGGATTTCGGCTTTAGAACTAGAGCAGCCAACTCAGATAACAGCCTCTGAAACCACAAGCGAAGAACAAGCAGAAAACAGCGAGACACCCTCAAGCAATATCGCGGCTTCTGCATAGCACCCTCTTCAAGCCGACATCCGCTATTAAGTCGTTAGTGGATTCGCTTCACCCGCTTGCAGAGGGAGGTATTTGAGTGCTTGAAAGAGCCTAGAGGCTAGCCCTACTTACCACGACCCCTTTATATCTCTGCAACGATAAATCTCTCCTTATGGCCTTACTGATTTTATTAAATAAACCCTTTAATGTGTTATCTCAATTCACCGATGACAACAACCGAACCACGTTGGCTAATTATATTGATACTAAAGGTGTTTATGCCGCGGGTCGATTAGATTATGACTCCGAAGGACTGCTACTCCTTACCGATAATGGTGTACTTCAACATAAAATCACTGACCCAAAACACAAACTACCCAAAACATATTGGGTACAGGTAGAAGGTCGCCCAACCGAAGACGATATCAGCACCTTAAAAACAGGCGTCTTGCTCAAAGATGGCAAAACCGCACCCGCAAAGGCTAAGATTATCCCAGCACCCAATCTTTGGGATCGCGTACCGCCTATCAGGGAGCGTAAAAATGATATCACCACTTGGATATCATTAACGATTACCGAAGGTCGAAACCGTCAAGTTAGACGAATGACGGCAGCCATTGGTTTTCCGACACTTCGACTGGTACGGTACAGTATTGGCAGTTGGTCAATCGACCACTTAAATTCAGGGGAGCACACCACAACAATCATCAATATGCCCGCGAACGCCCCCCAGAAGAAACAGTCAGCTAAGCCCCCTCATAAATCTAAAACACATCGTAAAAAAACAACCTCTCGGAGATAGCCGCTATGATATGGACACCTCATGCCACGGTTGCCGTTGTCGTCGAAAAGGATGGCCGGTACCTACTTGTAAAAGAACATAGCAATGGCGACATTGTCTATAATCAGCCTGCCGGCCACGTAGAAGAAGATGAATCGATATTTTCAGCCGCGATTAGAGAGACGCTTGAAGAAAGCGGTTGGGAAGTTGAACTCAAATCTATAATAGGGCTCTACACCTATAAAGCGCCCAGTAACGGCGTTACTTATTACCGTATTTGCTTTGAAGCAATCGCCATTAAGAAGGTGTCGGATACGCTTGATTCCGACATTATTTCTGAACACTGGTACCGTTATGACGAGATTTGTCAGCTAAACAGCCAATTAAGAAGCACTTTAGTAAAAACCTGTATCGATGACTTTAGAAACAATAAACGCTACCCTCTTTCATTTATTGATGAGTCTGCATTTAAACCTTAACCCACGCCATTGCATTTAGACGCATCCTATCTCTTTAGCGCTTGTAAGGTCTTAATAAATACCCAATAAACGATAGGCTTAAAAATAAAAGCACTAACACTAAGCGTTGTTAACAGTTAAAATGGCTATCAGGCTTGTAAAAGCCAATTAACACCCCATTTTTAATAACCACCTTCATTCGCACTTTTAGATAGTAGATTTATATACGGTATGACTAATCCAGAAAACACTCGAGTTATCGTTGGCATGTCTGGCGGTGTAGATTCATCAGTATCCGCCCTTCTTTTGCTTCAGCAAGGCTATCAAGTCGAAGGTCTGTTCATGAAGAACTGGGATGAAGACGACGGTACTGATCACTGTACAGCCATGCAAGACCTCGAAGATGCGCAAGCCGTATGTGACAAACTGGGGATAAAATTACATACCGCCAGTTTTGCCGCAGAATACTGGGACAGAGTGTTTGAATACTTTCTTGCAGAATACAAAGCCGGTAGAACCCCTAACCCAGACATTTTATGCAACAAAGAAATCAAGTTTAAAGCCTTTCTGGATTACGCCGTTACACTAGGAGCAGATTACATTGCGACTGGCCACTATGTGCGAAAAAAAGAAATCGATGGACAGTCATTTTTGTATAAAGGTCTTGATAACAATAAAGACCAGAGTTACTTCCTTCACTTAGTTTCTGAAGACAAAATTGAAAAAACACTGTTTCCTGTGGGAGAGTTAGAAAAGCCAGAAGTGCGAAAGCTCGCTCTTGAGCATGACCTCATCACTCACGACAAAAAAGATAGCACCGGCATATGCTTTATTGGCGAGCGTAAATTTAAAGATTTTCTTCAACAATACCTTCCAGCACAGCCCGGCAACATCGTTACTGAGCAAGGAGAAGTCATAGGTCAACATCAAGGGCTTATGTACCACACTATTGGCCAGCGACAAGGCTTAGGGATCGGCGGATTGCAATCACACGGTGAAGCACCTTGGTATGTCGCACAGAAAAATCTCGATAAAAATGAATTATTAGTGGTGCAAGGCAAAAACCACCCACTATTGTTTGCTGACGCATTAACGGCACAAAATATTGAATGGATAAATAAAGATCACCCTGAGTATCCTCTAAAGTGCATGGCCAAAACCCGTTACCGTCAGCCAGATCAGGCTTGCGAAGTAAATCAAACAAGCGAAGGTGAGATCACGGTTACATTTGAGCAACCACAACGCGCAATTACCCCAGGACAGTCACTCGTACTCTATCTTGATGATAAATGTTTAGGTGGAAGCATAATAGAATCCACCTTATAAAAGATTTGTATCCTATTGATTTATTAGCATTATACCTAAGAGGTTTATTTTGATTCATACAATTGACGAACAAGCCATAGCCCTTGCCGGCGTTTTTCAAGCTGCAGCGCTAGTTCATCAAATAGCTCAAACATCTCGGTATGATAAGCCTATATTAGAAGCATCAATCAACAGTTTGTTTGTCACCAACCCTGAAACAACCGAATCTGTTTATGGCGGTGTCGAAGGGATTCGATTGGGGCTAGAAACCTTACAGCAAGTTTTACTTAAAGACCCCGGCCAAAAGAATATCGAAATCATTCGCTACTCGCTTAGCTTAATTCATTTAGAGAGCAAGCTTCGAAAAAAGCCAGAAATGCTCAACATCATCAGCACACGAATCCATCAAGCGAGCGGCCAAGCCGATCACTTTTCATTACTTCATGAAAATGTAATCCACAACCTCGCGTCTTTGTACATGGACACCATCAGCACCTTTAATCTTCGCGTTCAAGTTACGGGCAAACCCGAGTATTTAAAAATATCCCACAATGCCGCATTAATAAGAGCAACCCTTCTTACTGGGATACGCGCAGCGATTCTATGGCGACAAACGGGTGGGCGGAGGTGGAATTTGCTTCTTAAAAGAAAATCGATTGAAGCCTCAGTCAAGCAATTGCTGAGCGAAAGCTCAACGGATTAATAGATTCAACTCGGTTTTGTAACCGTGATGAAAGGAGGCATGACTGGAATCAAGGATGGTAGATACCTTGTTCGCAACCGAGATTCACCCCGACAAAGCCGAATACTTTCTGTTAGCTTTAAAGGCCATTTTGTTGCCTTAAACAGCTAATTTATGGTCTTAAGTACGCTACTTATAGTATCATTACCCCCCCAATTCATAACCACTTTATTAAGCGAGTTTTTTGATGGAGCTTTCTTCCCTTACCGCAGTATCCCCTATCGATGGTCGTTACGGCAGCAAAGTAAAAGGCCTACGTACTATTTTCAGCGAATTCGGTCTGATTAGATTCAGAGTGGAAGTAGAGATACGCTGGCTCCAGCAACTTGCAAAGCATCCTGAAATCACTGAAGTCGCTGCATTTGATGATGCCACTAATGCGTTTCTCAATAGCATTGTGTCAGATTTTTCACTCGCTGATGCCGAGCGTGTAAAAACAATCGAAAGCACGACCAATCACGATGTTAAAGCGGTTGAATACCTCATCAAAGAGAAGTTCGAAGCCGTTAAAGATAAGCACCCTCAATTATCAGAAATTTCTGAGTTTGTACACTTTGCTTGTACGTCTGAAGATATCAACAACCTGTCTCATGGCCTTATTCTTAAGAACGGCATGAGCGAGTGTGTTGTACCTTACATGCAGCAAGTTATTGATACACTAAAGACACTTGCAATAGAGTTTTCAGAGCAACCAATGCTCTCTCGTACTCACGGTCAAACCGCTTCACCTACCACCACTGGTAAAGAGCTTGCAAACGTAGTGGCACGTCTTCAGCGTCAACTTAAGCAGGTACAATCTGTTGAGATGCTCGGTAAGATCAATGGTGCTGTGGGTAACTACAACGCACACATCTCTGCATACCCAGAAATCGACTGGGAATTGCATGCCAAAACGTTTGTCGAGTCTTTAGGCCTAACGTTTAACCCTTACACCACCCAAATTGAGCCACATGACTACATTGCTGAGCTTTACGATGCAATCGCTCGCTTTAACACTATCTTGATCGACCTTGATCGCGACATTTGGTCTTATATTTCTGTTGGTTACTTCAAGCAAAAGACGGTAGAAGGTGAAGTAGGCTCTTCGACTATGCCTCACAAAGTAAACCCAATCGACTTTGAAAACTCTGAAGGCAACCTAGGTATTGCCAATGCGATACTAAACCACTTATCAAGTAAGCTTCCTATTTCTCGCTGGCAGCGAGACTTAACAGATTCAACTGTATTACGTAATTTGGGTGTAGGCTTAGCGCATAGTGTTATTGCTTACCAATCAACGCTAAAAGGTTTAAATAAATTAGAAATAAACCCTGTTCGTTTATTGGAAGATCTCGACAACTGCTGGGAAGTAATGGCTGAGCCAATCCAGACGGTGATGCGTCGTTACAACATCGAAAAACCGTACGAGAAGTTAAAAGCCCTTACTCGCGGTAAAGAGATGAACCAAGCCACCATTGAGGAGTTTATTAACACGCTTGATATGCCTCAGAGCGCTAAAGATGAGCTTATCAAAATGACCCCTGCTAGCTACATCGGTAACGCTATCAAGCAAGCTAAAGCCATTTAAGATTGTAACGCTACGCCCTAAGAGACAGGTAGCGAGCACGACGTAATATGTCGTGTCTTGTACTTGTCTCTTAACGTTCTAACTATCACTTGTCACCCTTCTCATTCTAAAGAGCCGTTTCATGATCAATATTCTTGGCACTATTACCGCTGAACAGTTTCTTAGTGAGTACTGGCAGAAAAAACCACTTCTTATTCGCCAGGCTATTCCTAATTTTGAGTGTCCTATTTCGCCAGATGAACTAGCAGGCTTAGCTTGCGAACCTGAAGTTGAATCAAGAATTATCATTGAGAATCACGAAGGTCAGCCTTGGCATCCATTGAACGGCCCTTTTAATGAAGAACAGTTTAGCCAATTGCCTGAAACGAACTGGTCACTCCTAATACAAGGGTTAGACGCTATAGTTCCTGAAATATCTGACCTACTAAACCATTTCAGATTTATTCCTAACTGGCGCATTGATGACATTATGGCCAGTTATGCCCCTAAAGGTGGCAGTGTTGGCCCTCACTATGATTATTATGATGTGTTTCTACTGCAGGCGCAGGGTAAAAGAAGATGGCTCACCGGGCAGCATTGTGACGAGCACTCGAAAACGCTTAACAACACCCCTCTCAGAATTTTAGAAGATTTTGAAACCGAGAACGACTGGGTACTCGAGCCTGGCGACATGCTTTACTTACCCCCTCAAGTTGCTCATCACGGCATTTCTATGGGGGACTGCATTACGCTATCTATTGGCCTGCGCTCACCTACCCATGATCAGATTTTAACCTCTTTCACAGACTACATTTGCAATATAGCCGTAAAAGAACTGCACCTGGATGATCCAAACCTAACAATACAAGACAACCCAGGTGAGATGAATACCTACGTAATGGACCAATTGAAAGAAGTGGTTCAGCGCTATCTCACTAATGACATGCTTTCGGGCTGGTTTGGTCAATATAGCACCGAACCAAAATCAGACCACATCGTTCAACTGCCTGAAGACCCAATAGAAGAAACTGAGCTAATGAACTATCTGGCTAATGCCAACTCGATTCGCTGGAACGAAGGTTCTCGGTTTAGCTATTATCTAGCAGAAGACAAGCCTGACCAAATCAAGTTTTTTTATGATGGGTTTGAGCAACTATTAGGTTTAGATAGCATTCCACTGGTAAAACTTATCTGTAGCGGTAATCAAATCCCACTAAAACCCCTTTTTGCCCTCTTATCAGCAGGAAGCACTACAAATCTTCTACTAGACTTAATAAATGGTGGGCACCTTTACGCAGAAGAGGCATAAATTAACCTATTTTATCAGGGTTATTAGATATGAATGATAACGCGACAAACAATTCATTTACTGAAGACATTCCGTCGTCAATTGAAAATCAGCACACTTATTCGTTGGGTGAAGATAAAAGCACGCACTTATTTTCATCCCCCGATTCACTTAGGGCGCTAACCACCTCAATGATTAGCCAAGCGACTAATAAGGTTAGAATCTTAAGTCATCATTTAAACCGAGAAATCTACGACTACGAACCTATAAGAGATGCAATCTCTAAGTTAGCTAGAGCGCATTCTCGATCCACCATTGAACTACTGATAGTAGATGAACACCCTCTCGTCGTGAGCACACAAAGACTATTAGAGCTGGTACGCAGACTTCCTAGCAGTATTCAGCTAAGGGTCATCAATAAATCATACCCTTACGATGAGTCAGCAATGGTCTTAGTCGATCGCTGTGGTGTAATCTTCCAAAAAGAAAATTCTATTTATGAAGGGTTTGCTAACTTTAATAGCGCAGGCAGAAACAAACAGCTAACTGAAGTGTTTGACCATTTGTGGCGCCACTCTTCAGAGTCTCAAGAGCTAAGGCAACTTAGGCTTTAACCAGAACCAGAGCCGGAAAATTAAACTACAATCCGATTAAATCGTATACAAAAAAGCCGCACCCTTGGGTGCGGCTTTTTTTGTATTGGTTAAGACATTAGCGATTAACCTGCTAATTTAGCCTTAAGCTCAATACGACGACGATGAAGAACGGGCTCAGTATAACCATTTGGTTGCTTAGTCCCTTCTATAACCAACTCAACGGCAGCCTGAAACGCAACACTATCTTCAAAGTTTCCAGCCATGTTGATATAACTTGGATCATTTGCGTTTTGACGATCAACAACGCTTGCCATGCGCTTTAATGTTTCCATTACTTGCTCTTCTGAACAAACGCCATGACGTAACCAGTTAGCCATATGCTGTGATGAGATACGCAACGTAGCACGATCTTCCATCAAGCCCACATCATTGATATCTGGCACCTTAGAACAACCAACGCCTGCATCAATCCAGCGAACAACATAACCCAAAATACCCTGAGCATTGTTATCAAGCTCTTTTTGTATCTGGTCAGCGGTCAATGTGCTTGGATCTTCCATTACTGGAATATTAAGGATGGCATCAACCGATGCATGCTTACGCGCCTTAATCTCATCCTGCGTTTTAAATACATCAACTTGATGGTAGTGAACAGCGTGAAGCGCCGCTGCAGTTGGAGAAGGAACCCATGCAGTGTTTGCACCTGCTTTAGGATGCCCTATTTTTTGCTCCATCATCATGCCCATTTCATCTGGCATTGCCCACATACCTTTACCGATCTGTGCACGCCCTTGCAGACCTGTTTCTAGACCTGTGTCAACGTTCCAGTCTTCATAAGCAAGAATCCACTCTTGTTGCTTCATGACTGACTTAGGAATAATAACGCCTGCTTCCATTGATGTGTGTATTTCATCACCTGTACGATCTAAGAAACCCGTGTTGATGAATACAACACGGTCTTTAGCGGCACGAATACACTCTTTAAGGTTTACAGTAGTGCGACGCTCTTCATCCATGATGCCCATTTTCATGGTGAATCGTGGTAATGCTAGTGCGTCTTCAACGCGACCAAACAACTCGTTTGCAAATGCAACTTCTTCTGGGCCGTGCATCTTAGGCTTAACGATGTTTACAGAACCAGTAGTCGAGTTCTTAACAGGTGAGTTACCTTTAATGTCGTGGATAGCGATCAACGTGGTGAACATACCATCCATAATACCTTCAGGTACTTCATTCCCTTCGCTATCAAGAATTGCAGGGTTAGTCATCAAATGACCCACGTTACGAACGAACAACATTGAGCGTCCTTTAACTGCAAACGTGTTTCCGTCTAGGCCAGTGTACTCACGGTCTGGGTTCATGCGACGCGTAAAGGTCTTGCCACCTTTAGACACTTCTTCTTCTAGATCGCCCTTCATTAAGCCAAGCCAGTTGCTATAGATAACAACTTTATCTTCAGCATCAACGGCTGCTACAGAATCTTCGCAATCCATAATCGTTGTTAATGCAGCTTCCATAAGTACATCTTTAACACCAGCCGCATCTGTTTTACCGATTGGGCTTGTTGCGTCTATCTGTAACTCAAATCGTAAACCGTTATTCTTAAGCAAGATACCTGTAGGTGCTGATGCATCACCGGTATAACCTTGTAACTTCTCTTCTTCTTTTAAGCCAACAGTAGAACCGTCAGTTAAAGTAACCACTAATTTGCCACCTTCGATGGCGTATTTAGTGCTGTCTTTGTGAGAACCAGACGCTAGCGGTGCGGCTTGATCTAGGAAATCACGCGCATACGCGATAACTTTGTTACCACGAACAGGGTTATAGCCCTGACCTTTTTCTGCGCCATCTTCTTCTGAAATAGCGTTGGTGCCGTATAGGCCATCGTACAAAGAGCCCCAACGAGCGTTTGCAGCGTTAAGTGCAAAACGTGCATTCATCACAGGTACTACAAGCTGAGGGCCAGCCATTTCTGCGATTTCAGGCTCTACATTTAGCGTGGTCGCCTCAAATGCTTCACCTTCAGGTAATAAGTAGCCAATTTCTTGCAAAAACGCTTTATATTCAGCTGCGTTATGCGCCTGCCCTTTACGCTCTTGGTGGTAAGCATCGATTTTTGCTTGAATATCGTCACGCTTAGCTAACAATGCTTTATTTTTTGGCGCTAGATCTTTAACGATGGCATCAAAACCTGCCCAGAATTTATCTACTTCAACTCCAGTTCCTGGTATAGCCTTTTCATTAACAAAGTCATAAAGAACTTTTGCGACCTGTAAGCCACCAACTTGAACACGTTCTGTCATTTATCAAAGCCTCGATTATTTGCTTGTGCAGTTTATTTGAAACCATTAAATACTTTTTGATTCTAACAACTTAACACTACTAATACGTCGGTATAGAGACTATGCGGATAAGCAAAATCTCGCGCCATTCAATACCGATACAATATGTTAGGGGGCAGAATTTTACACGAAATCAAGGATAAATCCTATAGAGAGAAGGCTGTCTGACATTTTGTCAGTCACAGACATTGGTTTACTTTGGTTATAAAGGTGGGGAGCTGCGTAGGATGCAGACGGCAGTAATGAGCAAAAGCGACTTACATAAGCCTAGAAACGAAAAAACCCGTACTGATAACAGTACGGGTTTTTAGAATAAGTGGCGTCCCCAAGGGGAGTCGAACCCCTGTTACCGCCGTGAAAGGGCGGTGTCCTAGGCCTCTAGACGATGGGGACGCAGTAACCAAACGTCTTGCTGAGTTAGGAAGACGCGCATTCTACAGTCTGTTTTTTTATAGGTCAAGTCTATGTTTACACTAAGATGTTTTAGTTCATATTTATTATGTAAACATCTGTCTTTTCAATAGATTAGTCTATACTCAATTTTATACATTTTCATTGAAGAGAAACAATACAAAATATGTCCGCTACGACCATCACCATTATTATCGTACTTATAATCATTGGGTCTGTCGCCGTCCTAGTGATTAGTCAGGCCAAAGAAAAAGCGCGCATCGAGAAAGTTCGCAAAATCAACTCAATGCAAGACCGGTATCGCCGACTTCAACGCTTTCTTAGTGAGATCCCTCCTCAGTACCTTAACAAAGAGCTACGGACGATGATTATTCAGCGGGGCATTGAAACACTGAATGAGCTGTCAAAGTTTAAGTCTGACCCTGCCTTAAAAACAAAACTTCAACAAGACCAAGAAGCACTTAAGGTTGTACAGGCATCAAACGAACCCCCTCAACCCGTTCAAATAAAAGATGAAGCAACAGCGAAAGAAATTAGCAAACTACTTGAACTGCTCTATCGTTTTATAGAAAGACAGCGCGCAATGAAAAAGATTGATCAGGCCTCCGGCAAAAAATATTTAGTTTATATCAGTTATCTTATATCAAAATCTAAAGCGGACTTAGTTGTCACTAAAGCAGAAGCAGAACTCAAAAACGGTAAACCCAGAATTGCAATCAACAACTACCATAATGCAATTTCTGTGATGATGCGTATCAAAGATAATCCTCTCGCTGTTAAAGCTATTAACGGTTATAAAGCTAAAATCAAAGAGCTTGATGAGCTTGCCAGCAAACAAGCAGCTAAACCCTTAGAAGGTCAAGCCACTGAAGACACTGCAAATAAAGAATGGGACAGCTTTCTTGATGAAGATGACACATGGCAAAAGAAAAACACCTATGATGACTAGCGGCTTAGTCTTCAAAACACACATTAACACAGAATAGCACGTCAAAAATTTAACCCATGACCCGATAACGGCTATAAGTCGTATGTTTTGTTCATTTTTTCAGGTATAAAGGCCCCTCTACGGACGACAACCTGCTTAATAGGATCAACGGCTAAGTGAAAATCAACTTATCAAATAGACTGTCATTTAAACTGGCAAGAAATACGGTTCTGGTTGCATTAGCGTTGGGCATGGTTTTAAATTTATTCCAAGTACTGCTCGATTATATAAACGAAAAATCAGCGCTCGACCGAGACATTCAAGCGCTTATTACCATTAGCCATACGCCCGCCTCTCAGATAGCCTACAATATTGACTCTAGGCTAGCAGAGGAACTACTCGGTGGCTTGCTTAAACACCCGTCTATTATTGAAGCCGAAATCATTGATAGCGATAATCGTGTCTTAGCTCGTAAACACCGTAAATTAACTAGCACTTCATACCGCTGGCTTAGCGATTTATTATTCGAACCCACTCGGTATTACAGTACCCATTTAGCGGTCCAGCAGCTGTCTGACATCAACTTAGGCAACCTTAATGTTATTGTTGATACCTACCCTTCAGGCATTGCCTTTTTAAAACGCGCATCGTTTACATTAATATCTGGATTTATCAAAAGCTTAGCGCTTTCCGCTTTATTGCTACTAGTTTTCTATGTGATGCTCACCAAACCCCTGCTAAAAGTTATAAATGCGGTTAGCGAAGTCGACCCAGAAACACCAGAAAAAGTTCGCTTACCCGTACCTAAGGGACACCAACATGATGAAATTGGTATTTTGGTTGAAAGTACTAACGATCATTTACAAACAGTAGAGCGCAGCCTTCAACTGGTAAGAAAAACGGAGTCGAGACTTAAACACTATTCCGAACAGCTAGAGCAAATCGTTGAAACACGTACTCGAGAGCTATCCGATAAGAATGATCAACTTATTAAGATCAATCAAGAATTAGTGGTCGCTAAAGAAGAAGCGATACGACGGGCAACTGCTCGGGCAGACTTTCTTGCCAATATGAGCCATGAGATACGCACCCCGTTTAATGGTGTATTGGGTATGATCAGCCTAACCATGGAAGAACCACTCAGCGACCGTCAAAAACGCCAGCTGGATGTAGCATATAACTCAGGGGTTTCATTACTTGATCTACTCAATGATATTCTAGATATCTCGAAGGTTGAGTCTGGCAAGCTCACACTTGAATCTATTAGCTTCAACCTTAGACATACGATAGAAGAGGTTTCTAGCTTACTTGCTCAAAATGCTCATGCTAAACACATCGATTTAGTACTTGATGTTGACCCCCGATTCCCCGAAGCGGTATATGGTGATCCAACAAGACTCCGCCAAGTAGTGAGCAATTTAACAGGCAATGCCATCAAGTTTACTGAGCATGGCACCGTCACGATTAAGCTATTCATTGATAGTGGCTATACCGTTGTGCAGGTCATTGATACAGGTATCGGTATCCCTTCTGACTCAACAGAGAAAATCTTTGCACCGTTCTCACAAGCTTACTCCGATACTACTCGAAAATATGGTGGAACAGGTTTAGGTTTGGCGCTTTGTCGTCAGCTCGTCACCCACATGCAAGGCAGCCTTACCGTAGAGTCAATTGAAGGTAAAGGTAGCTGCTTCACAACGAAGATACCGCTTGAAGTTGACTTAAATTCAAAGCAATCCACCATTAATACTCAACTGGATAACTATGAATTTCTTGTCATTCATCGAGATGATAACAGTCAGTTCATTAATCTTATTAAGCAATTACAACATTGGAATCTGCACCTTAAAATTCGGGCATATTCCGACAAATCAAAGCTCAATGATTTATCTATTTCAATTAACGCACCCGAAAAGACCATCGTATTAATTGATGAACCTCTCATTTGCAATCTAATAAACGATAAAGTGCCTAGAGACCATATCATCCTAATTTCGGGAATTAATTTTGCGACCAATAAAGATAGTCAGCATCGTTTATTCTATGGTTGCCACTTACACTCACCGTATAGTCGCTCTAATCTTGAAAAAACACTCCTTAAAACAATAGGGCTTGGCACAAAAACCACTCAGGTTAGTAATAATGACAACCCTAAGGCAGGTGAAGGTCATTCAGTATTATTAGTAGAAGATAACCAGGTTAACCAGATGGTTGCTAAAGCCATTTTAACCAAGCTTGGTTATCAGGTGATGATTGCTTTAAACGGTAAAGAAGCCGTCGATTTAGTGAAAGCTCATTCGTTTGATGCGATATTAATGGATTGCCACATGCCGGTTATGGATGGCTACGAGGCAACCCAGTATATTCGCACAGAATTAAGAAAAGAACGCCTGCCAATTATTGCTGTAACGGCTAACGTGATGCATGGCGACAGAGAGAAGTGTTATAGCGCAGGCATGAATGATTACATTACAAAGCCTTATGATCGCCATGATTTGTTATCGGTGCTTAAAAAGTGGATCGACCGACCTGAAGACTCTGATGAACCAGTAGAATAAACCGCTTTGATAGAAAGCCTATGAAGAATGGCCTCTAATTAGAGGCCATTCGTTAGACCTAAACTGAAACCTAAAGTGCTGCCTGTAATATCTTACGACTTACTTCAGGTGTAACTTCTCGTCGCTCACCTAGAGCCACCATGCCATGCTGCTCTAGCTTGACCATTATGTCATCAATGTCAGACTCAGCTAGATCAACATCTGACAAACGTGTAGGTACACCCATTTGCTTAAAGAATCCTTCCGTTAACGCTATAGCCTTATCAATCCGGCTATTGTCATCACCTTCAGTGACACCCCATACACGCTCGGCATACTGCAGTAATTTGCCTGCCTTAGCGTCTCGACATACCTTCATTACCCCCGGTAATACAATCGATAAAGTTCTAGCATGGTCGATACCATAACCGCCAGTTAATTCGTGACCAATCATGTGTGTTGCCCAATCTTGAGGAACACCCGCGCCGATTAATCCATTTAATGCAAGTGTTGCTGACCACATAATATTCGCGCGTACGTCGAGGTTATGCTTGTTCTCTTCGGTTAGCGCTTTTGGCCCTTCTTCGATTAAGGTTAAGAGCAAGCCCTCAGAAATGCGGTCTTGTACTTTGCCATCAACAGAATACGTTAGATACTGCTCCATCGTATGTACAAAGGCATCAACCACACCATTACTTATCTGACGATCAGACAATGTGAGCGTTACAGCAGGATCAAGTACAGCAAATAAAGGTCTAACTAATGGGCTACTAAACGGTAGCTTATTGCCATCTCGCGTTACCACGGCCCCAGTGTTCGTTTCAGACCCTGTAGCAGGTAACGTTAAAACAGCACCAATAGGGAGCGCCGCCGTTACTTTCTGTTGCTTTGCTACGATATCCCAAGGGTCGCCATTGCTATATTTGGCTGCCGCTGCGATAAACTTAGTACCATCAACTACAGAACCACCACCGACAGCTAGGAGATAATCAACCTGATGCGCTTTAATAATATCCAATGCTTTTATTAAGGTATCATAGCTCGGGTTGGGCTCAATGCCTGAAAACTCAAACCATGTGTGATCTTTAAGCGCTTCTGATACTTGGTCATACACGCCATTCTTTTTGATCGAGCCGCCACCATAAGTAACCAACACTTTCGCATCGGCTGGTATTTCTTTAGTAATTGCTTTTATTTGGCCTTCACCAAAATGAATTCTGGTTGGGTTATGAAAAGTAAAGTTCAACATATTAAGATCCTAAATGTGTATACGGATTAAATTCCAATTAACGATGTCACTTCGTTTTACAGTTAATCTAGTCTATGCATTAAATTACGTTCTAACAATGCATAACGAATTGAATTTATTGTTTCAAATATTTATACAATCATACTGCACCATTAAGAATTGTCTTAATGATAAGGCCTTAATCCCCACACCATCAAACACGCTTACAAAGTACTTACCAAAAGCCGTTAGCTTTTTAAACCATCTATCTTTATCATTCCCCACTTATTTATAGAGCCATCAAAATAACACCTCAATTTTCTTAAAACTCAATGAGATTATTAATGTTTCACGTTACCCGAAGCTCATCAACTCGATTATTTTATGCTGCCTACGCCCTATTAACGATAAACCTAATTTCGGTATCAAGTAATGCGGCCGCTCGCCCACTTGCGGATAAAGCAGGCTGGGGTGCTGATCTAGGAATAACCGTGGGATTCACCCAACAGCAATCTCAATTTAATGTTGATGACGATAATGCGGTAACCACAAACCTATCCAATTCAGGAAAAGAAACCCGTGGCGGTCAACTACTCCCGCTCGCTCGATTAGATTTTACTCTTGATAGTCTTAAGACTCAGTATTATGTTGGTAATAGCCGTGAGAATGTCGGTAAAGGGGCCTTTCAAATAGAAGTGGGGGGGTCTCATCAGTTCGAAGATAATTCCATCCTCACACTTGCATACTTTCCTAAGCTTCCATTTATCGGTGAAACCTGGAAAGACCCTTACCTTACCAATCAAACAAGAGAAAAAACGGATGAAACAGCCCAAGGTGGCCGTATAAAGCTCAAAAATATCGCAGGAAGCTACTTAGATGTGCAGTATGCCTTTGCCGATAGTGATATAGACACTGAATTGAGTGGCAGTTCTCTGGCTCAGCTCACGGATAGCGACCGTTCAAAGCTTCACCGTGATGCATTTTACCAAAGAGTTACTATCGACCAGATGTTATCTATCAGCGATAACGTCATTATACAGCCAGGCATCATGTACACCCATGCAAATGCTAAAGGTGAGGCAAACGGCCACGATGAATACGCTCTTCGACTACAAGTCATTTACTGGAAAACTCGCCACCTGGTTACGGGTACAGCACTGTACGGACGACTTAAAGCATCAATAGACAACCCTGTTTTTAATAAGCGAGAGAAAACGGATAGAGCGTCTTTATTTGCGCTCTATAAATACAAGAAGCCATTTAACCTCGATAACTGGAGCCTAATGGCGATTGGATTTTGGGGAGAAACTGACTCCAATATTACGTTTTATAACAGAAGCGGAGCAGGTTTAGGTATTGGCGCGACGTATGAGTGGCGATGATAAATCAATAAAGTCTTCCTATCAGTTCTAAGTGAGTTAAATAAATTCTCATATCTAACTCTAGCTGATGGTAGCTCGGTTCCATATGTCGGCAAAGGCTGTAAAACGCTTTATTATGATCTTTCTCTTTTAAATGCGCTAATTCATGTACGGCGATCATTCTTAAAAATTCAATAGGCGTGCCTTTAAACACTGAGGCAATTCTAATTTCATTCTTAGCTTTTAGCTTGCCCCCCTGCACCCTCGATACAAACGTATGTAACCCCAACGCATGATTGATGACATTAATTTTGTCATCATAAACAACCTTACTTAATGGCTGTGACTTTCTTATATAGTCATTCTTAATATCGACAACATAGCTATAGAGCGCTTTATCTGTTCGAACTTCATGTGCTTTTGGATAACGTTTTAATAAAAAGTCCCCTAACCGCTCCTCTTCAATCAGCCGCGCTACTTGCGAGGTAATGGTTTCAGGGTATCCCGATAGATATTTAAGGTTTTTAGTCACGAGCGATATGCCTAAACGATAATAATGCGTTTAATTTTTCTGGCTCGCGATTAATCTGTTTTAACGCGCGCTTATAGCCTGATTTTAAGTGTTTTTTAAGGTATCGAGTCGCGTCAGAGGTGGGTATCTGTTTAAGCTTGCAATAAAGCGCCATAGAAAATAGCACCTCGCTTTCTGACAGTGTTGCCTGGCGATTAGACTGCCCATTATAACAACTGCCACAACCACCCCGAAACGTGTAAGCTGAATTGGCAAACATCACGCCAAAACCCATAAATATGGCCAGTAATTCTGTACCTTCTGCGAAATAATCAGGCCCACCCGGTGGAAAATACTGAGATTGAATAACCAGATATTGAGCCATAATATGCGCAAAACTAGATGATAAGTCTTCCGGCTTCAGTGTTTGCTGAGGGTTGTAGGTCAAATACAAAAGCTCTTCGCTCGCAATAGTAGACATACTATTCGTTACTGAATTCCTTGCAAGCATTTCAGCATTCCCCCCAATCACCAACTGGGGAGATGGCTTATATTGATAAGATTCAGGCGCTTGTAGTTTAAATGGCCAATGCGTTAAACCCGCATAATGGCGTGTATGTGTATAAACCGTTTCAGCTTTTTCATGCACACTACTCACGCTGCCTGCAAAGTACTCATTAGTGGGCTGAATAAGCCGACTACGCGCAAAAAACTCTTGGCTATCAAAATGTGTCAACGCCCACTCGTATGCTTCAAATATCCAGTCCGCACTCGACTGCTCTATTAATGGTTTGGACTTAAAAATACTGAACATATTAAATTAACGTTTATTTATAAAGTGATTAATGATGACGTTTCATTCTTTACCCATATTCCGACGCGAGTCGGTGAACATACCCATCTACAAAGACGGGGCTGAAGACTCATGTAAATTGCGTATAAAAGCCGGAATTTCGCTTGGATGCATCACGGTATGGTGCGGATTAATACCTAATTCGGCATCGAGTGGCTGTTGGTGCTGAATCCACACTGAAGTTATGCCGCTGTTGTGTGCACCCACTATATCCGCCGCTAAGCTATCTCCTACGTGAACTACTTCATGTGCTTGGCAATTTGCTAAGGTGAGTGCTTTTTCAAAAATGGAGGCAGCGGGCTTTTGTTCAGGTTCTTGCCCACCAATGATTATATGGTCAACATAATCTGCCATATTAACCGCTTCAACTTTAGGTATTTGCGAAAATTCAGGACCATTAGTAATAACCACCAAGGTAAACAGTTTTCGCGCTTGTATTAAAAAGTCAGCTATTCCTGGGTAAAAAGAAAACGCTGCAATACGATCCGCATCAAATTTTTCTTGTAACATCATCGCTACGTCGTCACTAACATCATCTATATGCTGGTCAGCCAATAGGTCGCGTATTAGCTGCAAACGAAACGCCCCCTCTCCCTTGGTCTCAATAATAGGCATATAACGCGCACGTTGCTCGTCAGACCATTCTCGATAGATTCCCGTTACATACTCTTTGGCAAACCGTTGTCCATCAATATTGGCAAACGTTTGCTTAGCCGCCTCTCCCATTAAATGCTGAGCTTGCTCATTTGCACCTTGCGTATCGCAGAGGGTTTCGTCCATATCGAAAAACAAGGCTTTAAGCATGTAACACTCCAGATGTATTTAGTAGACAGTCATTATACCTAAAAGTGTACGAATATTATTCCCCTTGGGGGAAACACACTGTCATCCTTTATTCACACTCCCCACTTATCCTCACTCAGCCTATTTAAAAACTTAATACAAACCTTTATCAATAATGACTCTTCAGGACACAATATCAATGCTTTCTAATAAAACACTATTATCCGCCAGCCTTTCATGCATCATTAGCTTATCTGGATGCAGCTCAGACTCATCAAATAAACAAGCACCCAACACAGAAAAAGAAATAGAAACGTCTGCAGAAGCATTTATCGAAAATTTTTCAGTTGATGGTGCCGATTTACCCTACACCGTTTTGCGGTCAGATTTAATAGATGTCAATACCGGTGTACCTTTTGAAGTGCGCAACGGTGGGTTTGGTTCTGCTATGACCAAAGACCCCAAACGCAATAACCGTTTTTACGCTCTAACAGACCGCGGCCCGAACGCTACATTTACGGGCGATTACGGTAAGGGTAAAAAATTTCCCTCTCCAGAGTATACACCACGCATTGGTTTATTCGAGGTTGGCATAACCGGCGAAGTCTCGCTCATCAAAACCACTTTGTTAAAGCGCCCAGATGGCACACTCATCACGGGCCTTCCTAATAGTTCTGCATTAGGGGGCACAGGCGAAACACCTTACACATCTGACGGGTCACCTGTTTTGGTGGATAGCAGTTTACCTTATAATGCATCGACCAACCCGATAAAGCTTGATGATTACGGACTTGACCCAGAAGGTTTGGTGGTGTTGAGCGATGGTAGCTTTTGGGTCAGTGATGAATATGGCCCACACTTAGTGCACTTTAATGCTGAAGGCAAAGAAATTGAGCGTATTAATGCTTTCACTGCAGATAACAGGGTGACACATTATTTGCCTAACGAGTTTTCATATCGTCGTGCAAACCGAGGCATGGAAGGGTTAACCATTACCCCTGATGAGAAAACCTTAGTGGGTATCATGCAATCGACCTTGTACCTCCCCAGTAAATCTGTCAAAAGTTTGGATATCACTCGCATTGTCACGGTCAACATAGATACTGGCGAATCTCATCAGTATTTATACAAACAAGAAAAGCCTGAAAATTCTAATTCAGAAATTTCGGCCCTCAGTGCAACAGAGTTTTTAGTTATAGAACGCGATGGTAGCTTTCTTTACGGTGGGCCGAAAGGCAGTGGCGCTGCAAATCTAGACGCGATGAAGCATGTATATCGTTTAGACTTAAGCACAGGTACTGATTTAGAATCAATTGAAAACACTGGCAACCTTATACAAGACGAAAACCTAGGTTTAACGATCAATGGCAATACACTAGAAGAACAGGTATTAGCTGATGGTGATTGGTCAACACTTGCCGCTAATAATATCGTTCCTGTAGAAAAGTCGCTTGTGGTTGATATGGTCGCTGAAGTCGACTACCCACATGACAAGATGGAAGGCTTATGGGTGATCAATGACAATTATTTGGGGGTTCTTAATGACGATGATTTTGCTACGTGGTCAACTAGCTCAGGCGAGCTTGAACAGAAAATGCTAAACAGCAACGCCATTGACGGTAATCATTTATATATTATTCCTGTAGATATATCTGTGTCCAAATAACTATTTCTTACGCCAGAGTTAAGCTTAACTATCTCTTAGAATGAGCCGAATACAATCATCATTCAACTCTACATATGAGCCGAATAATAGCTATATTCAGCTCATAATTCAATTTGATAGTGAAAATAGCTCTACATGAAGCAGTTCATCAAAAATGGCCTTCAGTCAAATACGCATTTTTTGTCTAAATAAATAACGGCGTCAGCATAGAGTTATCAATTAAAAGGGAAATAAGCGACGGGAATAGTACCAGTATCAGCTCAAAATAAGATTAAATAAATTAACGATAAAATCGCTAAGGGTGGGTCAATTTTAAATTACCGTTTAACCGCCAAAGTGGGTCAAAATTCAGTTACCGTTGACAATTTGTCTTCATTATTACTATCTCTAAATAGGTCTATTGATTTAAAGAGATAGTATTGACTTGGTTCCCCTTCTAAAAAGGGATAAAAGGTTGCTATTTTCACCCTTTCTAAACGTCATTAAACAGTCGAGATCAATGTGTATTGACGATGTCTAATGCTGAAGCTTAAATTTAAAATTATTGCACGTAATATGCTCAACGCAATTACTATCATTCGATCAATTGCGGTATAAATATTCTCAGTCCGTATTTCACAGACAATGAGGCATAGGTTTTCAACAGATCCCTTTGAATCACCCCTGAACCTCCCCCAATAGAGTGAGCTTCTCTATTACTATCAAGATGATTAAATACCTGAGGAGGTATTATCAAACGACTAACAGTGGTAATAACGATCAAATAGTCTCTATATTCACCCCCATAAGGACTAAACGCAGCTATCCCCCACTTCTAGCTTGCAAAGCTGTTTGCTTATTATTTAATAGCTTTTCCGCAACTGCTCTAAATGATTACCCCACCAAGCCATCATTTCACATCGATCCTTTAGGTACATCGCCCTGTTATAGGCCGCTCGAACGCTGTTACGTTCAACATGTGCTAACTGCCGTTCAATAATGTCATAACGAAATCCGTTTTCATTGAGTATCGTTGAGGCGACCGTTCTAAATCCGTGAGCGGTGGCGTCGTAGTGCAACCTTTTCCGTATTGAATATGTCACCGTATTTTCAGACATGTAAAGCCTGGGGTTGTGCTGCCCAGGGAATAAATACTCTCGTTTTCCGGTTTTAGAATGGAGCTCTTTTAGAATGTCTAATGCTTGAGAGGAAAGAGGAACGATGTGCATTTCTTTCATTTTCATACGTTCAGCTGGAATCCTCCATTCCTGCTTAATAAAATCTATCTCAGACCATTTCGCAGCCCTAAGCTCACCTGAACGTACAAAAGTATGAACTAAGAATTTAATCGCTTGTTTGGTAACAAATGTTAATCGCTCACTCACATCAACATCATTTAGAAATTTAGGTAGCAGGTCTAGATCTAAAGCCTTCTGATGCTTCACTTTACGTGCCTTAATGACATCCTTGAGGGCATCAACAGGATTATTATTTACGTATCCAGTATAAATAGCATAACGGAATATTGAGCCCATTCGCTGTTTCACACGGCCAGCAACATCTAGCGCATCCCTTGCTTCAATATGACGTACAACAGACAAACAATCTTGTGATGTTATTTGGTCTATTTGCATATCACCAATAATAGGAAAAGCCTCTTTCTCTAATGTTCTTTTTACACTTGCAGCATGATCTACAGTCCAAAGGCCTGACTTCTTATTCCACCATTCAATGGCAATTGATTTAAAATCATTCTCAGCTCGGCGTTGCTGTTCACGCCTTCTATGTACTGACGGATCAATGCGTTGAGTAACTAATTTTTTAGCCGCAAGTACCTTTTCCCTAGCATCTGCCAAAGTCACGTCTGGATATATACCAATCGACAGGCTTTTCTCTTTTCTATCAATAAAATACTTTAGTCTCCAATAGCGAGAACCATTTGTGCCAACTATTAAATAAAGCCCACCACCGTCGCTTATTTTGTACTGTTTTTCTTGTGCCTTAAAACTCTTAATTTTCGTATTAGTTAACTTTCCAGGTAAGCGTTGCCTGCTCATATGAGCCCTCTCCAAATCATATTAATGAAGAGATTAATTTACGCTTTTCTGAGGATATGCAATGACAATTAGTGGGGTTGGAATATAGCTGTCGCGTTAGGTTGCTCTAATTGGTGACTATTAAGGTAGGTTGACCTCTATGAAATATTTCATAGAGGTCATTTAAATGAAAATATTAGAATATTACCAGATCACCCCTATCAAAAATTAGGCTTAAATTCAAAACCTGAAGACGCAGTAGAATCAGAAAAGGTATCTAGCGTTGTCTTTTTTACCAACATGGTATTTATAAATGAATTTGGAAAATACTGAATACTATTATTAAATTCTTCAACGCCTCGATTAAAAAGTGTTATTGCCGCAGCAACATTTGTATTTTTATCTGAAATCTCCTGCATCAATTGCTGTACTACCCGATTTGTTTTTAATTCAGGATAAGCTTCAACAGACACACGCAGGCTCTCAGTTACATCTTTCGACATTTGTTCAACAACAGTCAGCTTACTCGTATCAATTGCTCTTTCATTTAAACCCTGTATTGCAGTACGTAGTTCAGTTACCTGTTTAAGTAAACCACTTTCAAACTCCTTAAAGTCTTCTGTGATATCAGCTAATTGTGGCAAAGTATCATTTTTCAAACGTTCATAAGTTATCACATCACCCCAAGCTCGTTTAGCCCTGTTGAAACGGCCAACGATCACATTAAAAGTGATGACAACCCAAAGCACGATAATAACAATCATTCCAATGATTACAGTAGTAGTATCCATACATTTTCCTTTTTAAACTATCAAAAAATAATTAGGCGCTATATTTATTGGTATTAAATGCAGTAATTACAGCAATATTTGATACCAATTCATTTAGCTCATTGTTTTGTTTATCTCCTCTCAAGACCTCAATAAATTTATTTCCCAATGAAAGGCTAATTGAGTGAGTGGATGGCAATATACGATTACTGGAAACAGATAAGCATAAACGCCCCTGCCCTTGAACCTGTAAGCATGGTTGTTTAAAACCCAATAAGCTCTGTTCAAACTTGAGGACTACTGCGGGCTGTAACAACTTAGCTAAGGTCAACTCATTTGAAGCCGTCATAGCAAGCTTCCGATTGAGCAATCTGTTTGTTGTTTTCCACTTAAATTTATAAGGTTTTAAACCTGTAGTTGATAGACAAAAGTCTGAACCACAAGGAAAATCCATAAGAATACCGTACCTATACCGAGTATGTCTGACGGTTTCAGTTTTTGTTTCATGTAGTTCTGAACTTGAGTTATATTCTGTATAAGTTCGTGTTTCTACATCTACATAATGAAACGAGTACAACCGGTACTTAAATTGAATTACCTCACCATCAAACCTACCTTCATAAAGCTCATCAATATACTGACTTTCATCTCCTCGACGAAAATCAGGAAAATCTTGCTTAAGTTCTTTCCATAATAAGCTTCCATTAAAAGCTGCAGATTCAAGATTATTATCAATCAACGTGCTTTTTAGTAACAAAGCCTTTGATACTTTAAGAACTTTATTTCGGTTTTGGCTAAAACCAATAGCAAACACGAAAAGACCAGTAGCTAAAGCAACTAACGAGGATATAGTGGAAGTATCATCCCTAATAATATCTGCTTGTCCTGTGACCCAAAAAATTAACGCCACTAAAGCAGAAATAATAAAAAAGATTAACAGATGAGTATGCTTGTACTGAAAATCGCCAGTTTGAGCAAAATGCTCAATTTCAGAGGCAATTCTATTAATATCTTCAGCAGTTTTTGCTGACTGCCGAGCAATGTCAATTTTCTCCAGTATCGTATCAAGCTGTTGATTACTAGATTTTGAACTTTCCAACGCAGTTTTTAGTGATGATGTGTCCATACAAAGCCACCCGAGTCCATGGTGTAATAGTTTATAGTACTTTGTTTAAACAGGATTTTTATCTTTCATTTTTGTTAATGTGAAGCTACTCACAAATATTTAAACCTTCATTTATTCATGTGTCAACGGCGCCCCCATTACCGATGAATCAATTACTACATATCATATATTCTAAATCAATAAACTCGATATGCTTACGTTATAGCGCATCATATAGGCTCTAAGCCCTATCCTTTCCATGGTCCAATAATCATGTACCGCCGCAAATGGCATTCAACTCAATATACATATTATTTGGAAATAAGAGATGACTTTAAAACCAACCATTAATAACACAGATAAAAATGAAGACGACTATATAACTGCTATCGCCGCTGAGAATATGCTTCCCGAGCAACAAACAGGCATATTATTCCTACACGGTGATACAGGGATCAAATGGAACCCTGACGATGAGCAGCATAGCTATCTATATAATAGAGTTAAAAAGTTGAATGGTAACTGGAATGGCATATTTTGGAATCTGAACACTACAGAAAACTTAAAAAAATTCTTAGAATTTTCAAATCAAAAGAAAAAAATTCGTAGCTATGAAATTATGCCAGTTAATAGCCAATTCACAGGAACAGTAATTAAAGTGGTTCGTCTCAATGATGACGCAGGTTACTTCTATCATGACAACCCAGAGATCGCTAGAGCTGAACTGAAACACACTTGGGTTACCAACAGCTCGCTGAATGCGTCACAATGGTGGTTAAACTCTCCAACTCTTATCTCATCTAATATTGATCAGGTATTAAATGAATATATGGAAAAAGGCGCAACCATTGAATTTATCAATAAAACCTCATTACCTATCACCGTATCCAAACTAGGGCGAGTTACTCAACTTAGTTGCAACCCTATTGTTGACCCTAGCCACTATTTATTGCGAGAAAGACTAGACAAAACATAGAAATGGTCTGGCAACTACCCTATGGGTATTAGAACACCTATTTCTTGGGATGGTATTATTAACATTGCTTCTGAGGACTTAGACAGCTGGCTGAATTTTCTCAATAGTTTAGGCATCCCCCATGAAATTGAACACACACCTGAAAATAAAGCGAGAGCGCTAACATTAGATTACTCAGCAATTCCTGGCTGGAATCAAGCGGCTCGCAATGGCAAGGTACTTCACCAGTATCAAAGGGAAGGCATTGAGTTCGCTACAGCCAACAGAGGCCGCATTCTCAATGGAGACGAAATGGGGACGGGCAAGACAGTTCAAACCCTAGGGTTCGCTGCAGGGATTCATGCTGAGCGGATACTGATAATCGCCCCAGCAAATGCACGCTATGTTTGGGACAGAGAAATAAAAGACTGGATTGGCCCTGAGGAAACGATACAACATATTACATCTAATTTGGACGAGATATGCCTAACCACACGCTGGACAATAATTACCTATGACGTCTTAGTTGAAAGACCTGGAATTATTAATATTTCAGAACAATGCGACAAGGATATAATTTCCTCAGCAAATTTAGATGATGAGATCATTGCATGGAGAGTATTGGAAAACGGAGACTGGCGCCTAACCATTACAATGCCTGTAAAACTTTCAGGACTGACCACGAAAGCTACCAAAAAGTTAAACAGAGTTAACGAGCGTCTTGGCGGAAAACTAACTGATTCATTAATGAATAACTCTATAGACCTATTGATAGCAGATGAGGCACATTATCTCAAAAACCCGAAAGCCAAACGGACCAAAGCAGTCTCTCGCATCGCTAATACCATTGATAAGAGGTTGCTCTTATCAGGCACTCCAATCAGAAACACCCTAGAAGAGGTTACCAGCCTGTTGAATTTAACCTGCAATGATGCGACTCAAGATATCAATCTGTTAAATAAAGATAGTCAATCTGCTTCTGCGGCACTCACCGAGTATTTCTACAGTGATACCTCGCTTCTGTCTAAATGTACTTGCCTCCAGTGAAGTGACGTCAGCTCTTGCGGGTTTATCAATGTATGCATGAAAATCAGTGCAGCTAATTTATATGGATGCGGTCCTCGGTAATTGTTGCATATTCCGAATGATCATGATCACCCTCTACGATCCAAGTTGATCACCTTCTGCGATTGAACGTGATCGCTTCCTGCGATCGATGATGATCACTTTTCGATAGTTATCGCAGAGAGTGATCAAGTTGTCGCAGACACCGATCACCTTCGACCGCAGACTCTTCCTACGCATTGATTTTAATCGTTTTTAGTATTGTATTCTTAGTGCTTTTTGAGCCTGAGGGTACGATGCCAAGCAAGAGATTACCAATGCGACAAATCAAAGATATTCTCCGCCTCAAATTTGAAGCTAAATTGAGTCATAGAAAAATTGCCCGCTGCCTTAATATTGGCGTCGGCACGGTCTCTCTATATGCTCGTCGAGCCAACGAAGTCGGTCTTACCTGGCCGCTACCGTCTGAGCTGAGTGAAAGTGAGTTGGAACAGCGCTTATTCCCAGAGCCTAAGATCAAAGATAGGCATGGCCGTGTTGAACCTGACTATGCACAGATTCATCAAGAGCTTAAGCGTAAAGGCGTTACTAAGCAGTTGTTGTGGGAAGAGTATAAGCAAGCCTATGGCGATGCAGGCTACCAGTTTTCCCAATACTGTAATTACTATCGTCAATGGATCAAGAAACAACAACGCTCGATGCGTCATATCCATCAGGCAGGTGAAAAGCTGTTTGTTGATTACAGCGGGGCGACGGTTCCGATCGTCAATCCAAACACTGGTGAAATACACCCAGCCCAGATCTTCGTTGCGACACTGGGTGCGAGCCACTATACCTTTGCCCTAGCTTCATGGTCGCAGCAAAAGGCTGACTGGATTGATGCGCACGTAAAAGCATTCGAGTTCTTTGGTGGTGTACCGGAGGTCGTGGTACCCGACCAGCTAAGAAGCGCTGTCAGTAAACCGTGCCGTTATGAGCCTGAAATAAACAGGAGCTATCAGCACCTGGCAACACACTACAAAACGGTAATTATCCCAGCCAGACCGCTAAAACCCAAAGATAAAGCCAAAGCAGAAAATGCAGTATTGATCGTACAGCGATGGATACTGGCACGACTGCGACACCAAACCTTCTTTACCCTCGCAGAGCTTAATCTCGCAATCAAAGCCCTGCTAGCTGACCTTAATCAGCGACCGTTTAAAAAACTGCCTGGTAGTCGGTTAAGTCAGTTCGAATTACTTGATAAACCAGCACTCAGACCGCTGCCCAGTACACGTTATGAATATACCGAATTTAAGCTCGCCAGAATTAACATCGATTATCATTTTGAATTTGATAAACACTTTTACTCAGTCCCGCACCACTTAGTTAAACATGAGGTTGAAATACATGCGACACGCGAAGGTATTGCCGTGTTCTTCAAAGGGCAGCAGATCGCAAGGCATGGCCGAAGCCAGCGACCAGGAAGCTTTACGACAGACGCAAATCATATGCCTCAAGCCCACCAACGACATAAGACATGGACTCCTGAGAGGTTAATGAACTGGGGGCGTCGTATCGGGGAATCAACACAACAGCTCGTTAAAGATATTATTGAGCAGAAACGCCATCCTGAGCAGGCGTATCGCGCATGTCTAGGCTTACTCAACTTGTCAAAACAGTACACGCCCGCACGGCTAGAGGCAGCGTGTCAGCGTGTCAGCGTGTCAGCGTGTCAGCGAGCAATACATATTAAATCCCCTCGATTAAAAAGCGTTAAGTCGATCCTCGAAAGCAATATGGATCAGTTACCGTTACCTCTCAGTCCGAATCAACCCAGCACACCCAACCACCCGAATGTACGTGGATCAGATTACTACCACTAACCGATCAGACACTCAGGAAAAGGAATCACTTATGCTACAAATACAAAGCCTACAACAACTTCGTCAGCTGAAACTACTGGGGCTAGCAGATGCCTTAGAACAGCAGTTTAATCAACCCAATACCTATGATGGTCTCAGCTTCTCTGAGCGCATAGGGCTACTAATCCAATACGAGATGACGTATCGCAACGATAAGCGATTACAAAGGCTGTTAAAAGCAGCGCATCTAAAAGTTCCAGCCCGCTTAGAAGATGTTGATTACAGTCACCCCAGAGGCTTGGGCCAAAGCACCGTTGCAGGACTACAGAGCAATGAGTGGATCAAACGGCACCAGAACCTAGTGATTACAGGGCCAACAGGCTGCGGTAAAACCTATCTGGCTTGCGCCTTAGGTCATCACGCCTGTCATCAAGGTTATCGAGTGCGTTACTTCAGGGCGAGTCGGTTGTTCGAACAGTTAACGATCTCACACGGAGATGGCAGTTATCTAAAGCTACTGGCCCAGATAGCGAAGATGGATTTACTCATTATTGACGACTGGGGGCTAGAGCCGCTAACTCAAAGTCAACGGAATGATCTGTTAGAGATTATGGAGGATAGGCACAATAGCAAATCGACCCTATTTACGAGTCAGCTACCGCTGACACAGTGGCATGATTTTATAGCTGACCCAACATTGGCTGACGCCATTTTGGATCGGCTATTACACAATGCTCACAAGCTAAATCTGAAAGGAGAATCGATGAGAAAACTAATGACAACATTGACGGAAGATGATCACTTAAAGTAAAAAGTAAGTTCGTAATGCTTAGGAAGAAAAAGTGATCATCATCGATCGCAGAGAGTGATCATCTTCAGCGGAATACGCAATTGTCAGAGACAGCTATATATGCAGTCCCAAGTTGAGTATTCAAAGATATCCGATCATTTATCAAGGCATTCATTAAAATCTCCATTTAGGTACTAATAAACATGAAGAAATTATGCTGATGACAGAAAACCTAAATGTTCCATAAGATTGCGAGAAACAACATCTATTGGATAAAACTAGGAATGCACCAAAAAAGGATTAATGATTATGAATTACGCACAACATGAATATTTTATTAATCATCGATCTCTACTGTTAAAAACCTCAAATAAACTATATAATCTATACATTAGGACGATTGATTGTTCTCATGCATTTGGTTTCCCCGTCAAACGAAACCAACAATGCATGCGTGAAAAGGATTTTTTATGATTAAGAAAACTCTAGACTCTACTAGTCGAGCCGCACATTTATCTGTGCGTTCAGCCGACAACATTAATATCTACTACCTCCCAAACGCCTTAATCGGTTTTCGCTTGAAACCAAAAACTCACCAACCGAGTTAGCTACACCCGACTTACAAGCCAATCACCTGATGACGACAATTACTTCTACCTGCTAACACAACCCCCTTGCAATTTAAGCCCAGGTAGTAAGCTAAGGACCCCATTCATTTTTCAAGGATACGAATATGAAAAAACTGGCAATTCCAACAGCATTAATTTCTGTTACAGCACTGATATCAGGGTGTGGCGGTGGCTCATCCACCCCTGCCCCCAGCCCTGAACCCAGTATCAACCAAGGCCAATTCATTGATTCAGCTGTCGCGAACCTGAGATACGTTACAGATAGCCAAGAGGCTTATACTGATGAGCAAGGTTATTTCGATTACCTAGAAGGAGAAACCATCAGGTTTTATATAGGAAATATATACCTGGGAGAATCCTTAGGAAAAGCCATCGTTACACCATTGGATCTATTTACGACTGACTCAGATATTGCATCTACTTCTGCATTGAACGCTATTCAACTTCTGCAATCATTGGATGAGAATCAAGACGTAAGTGATGGAATTAAGATCCCACAAGCGATTCATAATTTAGCGAGTGGAATGAGCATCGACTTCAGCGATTCAGCTTCAGTTTTTTCCCTAGATGAAGACGTAATCGAACTCATTAATCATTTAGGAATAAATTCCTTGGTCGATCGCAGCGGTGCTAAAAAGCACTTTAGCGAATCACTGGAAAACTTTGGAATAACGTATACAGACACATTTAAGTCTCTCAGCGCTCCAAATTTCGAGTTACTCACCGCTTTTTATGATGAACAGCTGATTAGCTACAGTTATGAAAACAACGCCCTAGCAACAGTGGTAGAAGACCAGCTCGCACCTGAATACACCCTTAAACCCCTTGTTCTCAATATTGAAACGGGATCTTTAGACAATAACATCATCATTAGCCAAGATGATAAGAAGCTAGTGGCATTTAACAGAACCGATGGTTCCTTACGAAACTTGAGCGGTCAAGGCTCTTCGACCCCCTGCTATTATGCAAAATCATTTGTTTCTACCTCCAATGACCTTACGTTTACCCAGCTATCAGGAGAAGACGGGTTATGTGGAATAGGAGGTGACGACTATATAGCTAGAATTCTCATTGATGATAGCGAAAATGACGAAGTTGTACCCACTGAATTAGATATAACCCCTACGGGCGCACTTTATGACTATTCAGGCCAAGTTTCTTTGATGTACGGAGGAAAAACTGATGGCACTACGGGTAGAGTTGGTTTTGTCGACGCAAACCTAGATAGCGGTACCGAACTTGACCTCAGGAGCCTGATTCAAACAGGTCCGAAAGGCGAATCCCAAAGCGCTATATACGCTTTGGCCAATAGAGATAGATCCTTGTATTTAGTCACAGCTGAAGATTTACTCCAGTCAGGCTATCAACTGCCCGGCACGCCGATATTCTCCGCCGAGACCTCGATTTATCTACCCACTTTCAATCAATTGGGAACGAACATTAGTCTGTTTTTTGCCGACTCTGCGGTCTATCAAGTTGATAGAACCGACCTATCAATAAACAAACTCTTTGACATAGAAGAAAAAACATCAGTGACTGATATATCACTGCACGGAGATTATTTAATCTTTGAAATTCGAGATATTTCTGATATTTCAGATTTCAAAGACCATATCTATTCGTATAACCTAAGCACGAGAGCATTTTCTCCGATATTCGAAGATAAATACCACGGACATATTCACGTCCACGGGGATGTATTGGCTGTATCCTATAGAGACAGCAACTCAACATCTATCAATGAAGCCACCGTATCACTTTTTGACCGCAACCTTGATATTGCACAGAACATAACCAACGCGCAATTGAAGCCTTATTTTGACTTAACATCTAATTCTCACTCCTTATTGATTGAGCAAAATTTGAATACTTCCGAGTCAACAGCTTTCGATATACGCCTCTATTCTATTTCAAAGGATAATGGTGCTCTCCGAGAAATATTAATCCTAGGCGACGTAACGGATACTTCGGTTAGTGATGCGCAAGATGAAAAGCTCCATGTGATTGCCAAGGGCGGAACAAATTCACGCCTTCACCAGGTTTCACTTGTTGAAATGGCAACTCAATCAACAAACCTACCTGAATACTCGCTATCCCCTATTCACGGACGCTTGTACTAACTCGTAAACCAAATTCAATGGATGAACACAATGAAAACATCAAAAGCACTTTTATTAGCACTCAGCATTCTAACCTTGGCTGGTTGCTCAAGCACAATAATCAAAACGGCCGACATGTTGAACGCTGAAGGTGAAGCACATGTATGCAAAGGGAAGGTGATTGGCTCTGCCATTTCTCTGGGGAATCAAATTATTGCTGCACGAAATAGAGATGCATGCGTCGATATATTCTCTAAGAAAGGGTTTATTAAAGTCGATGATATTGGTTGTTATCCTGTTATCATCGAAATGGAGAACGACAAGCCTATGGTTTTAGAAGCATACAAAATTTCTCATGGGCTCCCTGAAAATATGCCAGTAAGCTTAGCCTCAATCAATGGCGTGGAAATACCTAATATAGACGCCTACAAACAAGCAATATTTGGAAGTATAGATATGCCATTGTCATTTCTATTTGATCAACAGGGGACCAGCATTAGTGCTACGAAGAAGCTCGATGAATGCAAGCAGACACCATAACTTGGTTATTAGTTAAGAGGCCATTAAATGCTGAAAGGGAGCTGCCTCTGCAGGCAAGTGCAGTACGAAATCAAAAGCATGCCGCGAAAAGTATCACATTGCCATTGTCGTATGTGTCAAAAGCAGCACGGGGCAGCCTGAAGCAGCTTTCAACGAATGCCTGCTTCAGTTAGATTTACACTCATTGAAAGACTTGCATTACATAATTTCTGAAACAAAATCAGTCTCATTAATATCTAGATCCAGCAAATTTCTGCTGAACCTAGATATCAAAAAATTAATCAATTACATATTCAATCGGCTCCCTCTTCCCTAGCCTAACATCAGCTAGGTACTCGGACCACCAAGACATAAACTCTGTTCTCTTATTTAAATATTTTGCCTTATTATAAATGCCAACAATCTTGTTTTTCTCCACATGCGATAACTGGCGTTCTATAGCTGGGTGAGGATACCCTACTTCATAAAGCGTTGTGCACGCGATTTTCCTAAATCCGTGAGTTGTACCATCAAATCCTAGTCGCCTAATAGCTGCATTTAAAGTCCCCTCACTGATCGGCTTTTTAGGATTTATAGTGCTTGCAAATATCAATTCTCGGCGACCATTGATATCCCTGAGCCTTGTCAATATAGCTATAGCGGCATCGCTAAGAGGTATAACGAAATCCAAATTATTCTTCATTCGCTCTTTGGGTATATGCCAGAGCTTTTTCTCAAAATCAATTTCGCTCCATGTCCCCTCTCTAACCTCAGCTGACCTGCCAAACGTTTCAACTGAGAGCTGTAACGCCAGTCTGGTTAACTCTTCTATACGTATACTCGTTTCAACAGCATTAAGATATGAGCTAAGTTCTGAGACTGCTATTGCTTTGTAGCCCTTTGTTTTGCGCTTTTTACCAAATTTTCGTAGAGGCCCCACAGGATTTGACTTTATAAAATCAAATATAATTCCATGATCAAATATACAAGACATTCTCTGCTTAATTTTTTTACACGTTTCTAATGCTCCCCGTTTTTCAATTTTTTGCAAAATAATCAGGCAATCCTGTGTTGAGATCTCGTGTATTGGAACATCACCAAATGTTGGAAAAACATCTTTCTCCAACGAGTCCCATATATCAGCGGCGTGCCCTGTCTTCCATTTCTCTAACTCATTTTCGTGCCATGCTTTGGCAACTGATTTGAATTTGCTATCAGTTGAGGCATTCCCCTTATTTCCAATTCTCAAGGAGGGGTTAACACCTCTCAGCAGCATTGCTTTAGCTTCCAAAGCTGCTTCTCGCGCCTCTAACAGGGAAACGCCCTTATTATTAGGCAAGTAAGGACCAATAGTAATACACCGCTCCTTTTCAGCAAATTTGTACCTCATCTTCCAACGCTTAATATTCTTGCCGTCAATTTTCGTTTTGCTTACCTCCAGGAATAAACCTCCCCCATCATAAAGTTTATACTTTTTGCCCTTATCCTGGGCATTGCGGATGGTTGCATCTGTCAGGCGGCTTGGAATCGTTCGTCTAGTCATTATCTTACGCTCCTATGCTGTCAAACCAAGACTGAATATCATCTTGCCGCCAGGCAACCCGTCGCCTAGTGATTCGAATTGGCCCAGGAAATTCTCCATCTTTGATCAGTCTATAAATAGTGCTGCGAGATAACCCCGTTATTTTAGTAACCTGAGGGATCTTGAGTAATTGGGCGGTATTTGATTGAGGCATTTTGTACTCCACAGTAGGTTTCGATTAATGTGGAGGTATTATTGAGCTTAACGTAGTGGGTAAATCGGCTAAAAGATTGCTATATTCGCACTCGAAACGACTATATTAAAAATAAGCAACTAAACAACCGCTCTCACATCTATATCCTATTGATTTACTTAGGCATATTTAATTTGATATTTTTACTACAAAATCACAGCGCTTAAGTTATTAAACGGTGAGAAGTACGCTGCTTCACTCATTCCCACATCTCTGCTATAAATGTCTTTACTGTGTATTTCATTGATTTATTTGACGAATAGACTTGCTTTCTTATTGTCTAAGTCAGATTTAATAGGTTGCCTTGTTTATTTATAAGGATCAAATTGCACAAAAGCCAATAACAGATCAATAGATCCATTACTGGCTATGTTAAATCCAATCTAGAGCAGTTAAGGAAGAAAATATCGTAGCGATAACCTAAGGTTATCGATGTAATCTGCCCACCATTGAGTCAATACTCTACGCTCATCAAGTCGATCATCATCTCTCCAGATACTCTCGGATACTGAGATCACTCCAAATTGAATGGCGACCGCATCCCAGTCTGCGAATTTTTCAACAAGTGTATATTTAGCCAATTCTAATATTTTTGAGACTGGCAAATAGAACCCCGTTTTTCTTAGAGCATTGGTTAGCTGGCTCTCTGCAATATGGTTGTTTGATGTTTTATTTTTCGAAAAGACAAACCGATTAGCACCCGTAATCGACTTTAATGCCTCTAACAATCTGATCGCTCTCGTAGAAATAGGAATCAAAAGCAGGTTGTCACCTGAACGACTTCTCAACAAAGCATTGTCTAGATCAACATCATCCCATTGGATTTTAACAAAGATTTTCGGGTTCATCGGCATATAGATGTAGAGCTCAACGGCAAATTTGGCTACTTGGGAAATCCTGTATGCTTCCTCTACTAGGTTTGCTGCCTTAGCCACATCTAGCGAATTTAACGAGCAGGACGCCTGCTCCTTATATTCCATGTGCATATCAGGCCTCCAGTGATTCGAACCAGTTCATAATATCAAGTTCGCGCAAAGCAATACGGCGGCGAGTGATATGTACCGGTTTAGGAAAGCTATTGGCCTCTACGTTTCTATAAAAAGTACTTCTAGACAGACCAGTGATGCTGCTAACATCATTGATACGCAACATACGTGGGTATGTTGTTGTTTGTGCACTCATAATGACCTCCACACGAGTAGCAGTTAATGTAAGGAGGTATTATTAACGGTTATATATAAGCTAATTGACTCGAAAGATAGCTTATTTCGTCATGTTTCAGATAAAGTGAACTTATTTGAATATTTTGGCTTATTTAGTATTGCTATCCCTGTACTGTCGTAGCAATTCAGCTAGGTAACTAGCCCACCACTCCATCATATCACGGCGCTCATTAAGATAAAGGGCTCTATTATAGGCTGCTCTAACCCTATTTCGCTCAGAGTGCGCTAGTTGCCGCTCAATAATATCAGGCCTAAATCCATTCTCATTAAGTACAGTCGATGCCACCGTTCGAAAGCCATGACTGGTTGCATCAAAATTAAGGCGCCTACGTATTGCGTATGTCAGGGCATTCTCTGACATATGAGTACGAGGATTGTGATAGCCAGGGAACAAGTACTCAAATTTGCCGGATTTTGCCTGCAACTCGATGAGAATTGTGATTGTTTGAGGGGCGAGAGGGACAATATGGGTTTCTCGCATTTTCATTCGCTCAGCAGGAATTCGCCACTCCGCGTTATTCCAGTCTATTTCAGACCAGCGTGCAGCCCTAAGCTCACCAGGGCGAACAAAACAATGAACCAACAATTTGAGACCTAGCCGAGTCACCTCGGTTAGCCTATTGCATTCATCAACATCATTTAAAAATTTCGGGAGTAAAGGCAGGTCTAACGCTTTTTGATGGCGAACTTTTCTGCTTTTTATCACATCCCTGAGTGCATCAACCGGATTACCGTCTACATACCCAGTATAAATTGCGTAACGAAATACCGCACTCATTCGTTGCTTGACGCGACTGGCAACATCCAGTGCACCACGAGCCTCAATATTACGGACGACCTGTAGGCAATCTTGTGCAGTTATTTTATCAATGGGCATTTCACCAATAACTGGAAAAGCCTCTCGCTCTAGAGTCTGTTTTACCCGATTCGCATGGTCAGTAGTCCAAACACTCCGCTCTTTCTCCCACCACTCGAGAGCAATGGCATTGAAACAATTCTCTACCTGGCGCATTTTATTTCGCCTTTTCTGAACAGCAGGATCAGTCCCTTCTTCTAGTAGCTTTTTAGCTTCCACAGTTTTGTTTCGGGCCTCCTCTAATTTTGTCCCTGGATATACCCCCAAAGATAAAATTTTCTCTTTATTATCAATACGGTATTTTACACGCCAATAACAGGATCCATTAGGATGAATAAGTAAATGAAGACCTCCACCATCGGAAACCTTATAAGGCGTTCTTTTGGCTTAAGCTTCTTGATTTGTGCTTCTGTTAATTTTCCAGGCCATTTCTGTCTTTTCATAGGGACAATACCTAAACCACACTCAATTTGCCCCCTAATTTACCCCTTACAGAAAAGATGCAATGACACAACGCGGAACACAGTGAGACAAACAGGCACAGAAAAACCAACGCTAATACGCTGTATTTATTGGACTTTAGGACTATATTGGATTTTATGATACGAAGTGAAACTATTGAGAATGGTGCCTGGAGCCGGGGTCGAACCGGCACGCCCTTACGGACACGAGATTTTAAGTCTCGGGTGTCTACCAATTCCACCACCCAGGCTTTTCTTTTTTCTAACTAAATCGAATTGCTTCGACCTTCTAAATTTGGAGGCGCGAGCCGGAGTCGAACCGGCCTACGTGGATTTGCAATCCAGTGCATAACCGCTTTGCTATCGCGCCTTTATGCTACTTTTACCTAACTATCTAACATAACTACGCGAAATTTAACATAACTACGCTAAACAAGTTTGTAGTATAACTAAAAACCCCAGCTTTGCCGGGGTTTCTAAAATTTGGAGCGGGAAACGAGATTCGAACTCGCGACCCCAACCTTGGCAAGGTTGTGCTCTACCAACTGAGCTATTCCCGCTTGAGTGGCGCATATATTACTTGATTAACGATTTCTGTCAAGCGCCAAAAGTAAGATAATGTCACGCAATAACAGATTGATTATTTAATGTACATTTCTTCAGATAAATCGGGCCATGCAGCCTTCAAATATATGAACATTGACCATAAAGTGAGCACTGATGCCAAATACAATAACACCACACCAATATTTGCGACCAGTTCACCCGGTGGTGAGAATAGCATAAGCAGGATTGCCCACATTTGAGCCCCTGTTTTAATCTTACCAATATAAGAAACAGCAACACTTGCCCGTTTACCCATTTCAGCCATCCACTCTCGTAGTGCCGATATGACTATTTCACGGCCAATTATGATAATTGACGGAATGGTTATCCACATCGAATTAAAGTCTTCGACGATCATTGTCAGTGCTACCGCGACCATCAGTTTATCTGCTACTGGGTCTAAGAAGGCACCAAAACGAGTCGTCTGATTCATCTTACGGGCGATATATCCATCTAGCCAGTCAGTAAAACCGGCCAGAAAGAACACTCCCGTGGCCACCATACGATGAGACTCATTAGGTAAATAAAACGCAAGGACGAAAACCGGTATTAGCACGATTCTCGACATGGTGAGCATATTAGGCAATGTCATAAATAAGTTGTTTCGTCTCATCAATCTGAATGAAGGTGGTCATAAATTATGACGGCAATGGTTTTGGATATACCTGGGACTTTCGCAATCTCTTCTGCGCTTGCTTTCTTCACTTCTTGCAGTCCACCGAAGTATTTTAGCAATTCTCGACGCCTTTTGGGCCCTATTCCGTCAATATTTTCTAAAGTAGAGGTTTTTCTTACTTTATCTCGACGTTGCCGGTGACCTGTAATGGCAAAGCGGTGCGCTTCATCCCTTACATGCTGTATTAAATGCAATGCCGGTGAATCTGAAGCTAAGTTCAGCGTTTTATCCCCTAACGCTTTAGGAAGTATAAGCGTTTCGAAGCCTGCTTTTCGAGTAGACCCCTTGGCAACCCCCACAAGTTGTATGCCGGTTATTTGAAGTGCTTCAAAAACCTCGATAGCAACACCCAACTGACCCTTACCTCCATCAATCAAGACGATATCAGGCCATTTACCTTCACCCGCTTTGAGCCTTTTATAGCGCCTTGTGAGGGCTTGCCTCATTGCAGCATAATCATCACCCGGCGTAACACCTTCGATATTATATATTCTGTAATCGGCCTTAAACGGACCTTGATCATTGAACACCACACAGGATGCCACTGTTTTCTCACCAGAGCTATGACTAATATCAAAACACTCTATTCGCTTAGGGACCTCATCCATTTCAAGCGCAACTCTTAAAGCATCGACTCGCTGAAATACGTTTTCTTTTTTAGAAAGATAACTGGTGATACTCATTTCTGCATTTGACTGAGCCAACTGACGCCACTTAGCACGATCGGTTCTTACATTATGTAGGATTTTGACATTAATCCCTTGCGACTCACTCAGCGCCTCTTGTAAAAGATCTGCATCGACCGGCGCACAAGGTACAATGATCTCTCTAGGCTGGTCACTTGATCGCGCACCACTCAAATAAAACTGCGCTAAAAAACTACCCAGTAATGACGCTTCATCTTGCTCCAATGCTAATTTCGGGAAGTAATTTTTATGGCCTAGTACTCGCCCCCCCCTTATAAACATAAATGAGAGACAGGCCGCACCCGCTTTAATCGAAAGCCCAACGACATCAATATTACCGCCGCTTGACTCTATAGATTGCTGTTCTTGCACATGCCTTAGAAAGTCAATTTGATCTCTGATTTCTGCTGCTTTCTCGAACTGTAAATTCTGCGAAGCCTCACCCATCGCTTCAACCAGTTGATTGATCACCTGCGGATTCTTACCCTCAAGAAACATTGTCGCTCTCTGCATATCCTTTTGATAATCTTCTGGCGATATCAAATTCACACAAGGCGCACTGCAACGCTTTATCTGATGCTGCAAACAAGGCCGCGTTCTATTTTTATAAAAGCTTTCATCACACTGACGAATTTTAAATATCTTCTGGAGGAGATTAAGGCTTTCTCGTACCGCCCCCGAACTTGGATAGGGGCCAAAGTATTTGCCTTTTTCTTTTTTAGTTCTAGCTCTTTTGAACGTTAAAGAGGGGTAGTCTTTATGACTAGAGAGGTAGATGTACGGGTAAGACTTATCATCCCTTAGCAAAATATTATAAGGAGGCTTAAGGTCTTTAATTAAATTCTGTTCTAGCAGCAGCGCTTCTGTTTCACTGTCCGTTACTGTTATTTCTATATTAGCAATTTTAGCGACTAATGCGCGGGTTTTGACGTGTAATCCCGTTGTACGAAAGTAGCTTGCAACTCGGTTTTTTAAATTTCGGGCTTTCCCCACATACAGAATATCACCGCTGGCATCATACATTCTGTAGACACCAGGTCGGGTGGTTAACTGCTTTAGAAAGGGAGTGGAATCGAAAGACACTAATCTATATTTTCTGTATCAAGAATACCGTGGCGAACAGCAAGCAATGTGAGCTCGACATCACTGGTTATACCAAGCTTTTCAAATATCCTATAACGATAGCTATTAACCGTTTTTGGACTTAAACAAAGTTTATCAGAGATATCTTGCACCTTAATACAACCCACAATCATGGTGGTTATTTGCATTTCACGCTCAGACAAACTATCAAACACCGTACCTTCTTCTTTATCGTCGAAGGGCTTCAGTGCCAGTTTCTGGGCAATTTCAGGACTCATATAACGCTGGCCAGAATGAACCACACGAATTGCACGTATCATTTCTTCTATATCAGCCCCTTTTGTAATGTATGCAGAGGCACCCGACTGCATCACTCTGGCTGGGTACGGGTCATCATTACAGGCGGTCACGACAATGATTTTTATTTCATCATCTAAACGCTTTATTTTTCGGGTTGCCTCAAGCCCACCAATACCAGGCATCTTAAGGTCCATTAGAATTATATCAGGGTGTACAGACTTAATAATTCCAACAGCATCTTCACCTGAACTGGCCTCCCCGACTACTTCTATGCCGCTTTCATCAGACAGCATGCGTGAAATACCAGCCCTAACTAGGTCGTGATCATCTACCACGAGCACTTTAATCAAGCATCACCTCAAATATCAAAAGCACGATCTCGTATTACAAGAATACGCTATTTCGAAGCGTTAATATAACCAAAACTAATAAATGATCAATAAAATAGGCGACAATAACTTACAAGAGTACGTTTAAGAACCAAACTTTAAAACACCACTCTCTTCTACTAGAAGCTTAGCCTTGAAACCGCGTAGTCTCAACCACGCATCGGCATCTTCATTGCTTCTAAATACGCCCGTTTGGAAAGACTGCTTTCCTTTGAGTATTTCTTCAAACTGAAAGAGCAAGTGGTCACGATTCTTGTGCCCCACAATAATAGCTAGCGCCCCCATTCCTTTGATGTACCCCCAAGTATTAAGCGCTTTAAGGGTTTCTTGCTGAAAATCTTCACCTATTAGCATTTCAAGGTCAGAAATCTGCAATACGCAAGCCCACTCTTGAGCAAAGTACTTACTCACTAGGCGTTTATAGTCAGCCACAAAGTTAAGCGTATCATCTGTCGACCAAGAGCCTATTAAAGAAACATAAAGGATGTCGTGCACAGGTCTAATCGTGAACTTATCATTTAATACTTCAGACACATCCCTCTCCCCTTTACTGAGTGCGTTACATTTAAAGATACCATATAGTTCACATTTGTCACATTCTTATAAAAATAACTTACAGATGCTTACAGAGAGAGGAAAAACAGGCGATATAGGTGCATAAATTTAAGTGTATTTAATCTATCGTTCATATCGAACGGTATTAATATAACGATTAGTATTAAAAATTACACAAAGTGACTTTAAATGGATTTATTAGTGCTACAAATAGGATTTATTGCAATGCAAAATAGCCAGTATCGTAATTGAACGATCAAGATTGCCAAAAGCTAGAGTTTTTCTACTAAGAGATAAATATGAGGATGTTTAAATTATTTAGACATATTTCTGAGGAGATATAAAGAATATACAAATGCTTGTTGAAAGTGGCGGAGGAGGAGAGATTCGAACTCTCGGTGGGCTATGAACCCACGCCGGTTTTCAAGACCGGTGCATTCAACCACTCTGCCACCCCTCCGCTATATTCCCGTCACTAGCGTTGGTTGCATGCTAGTTTTGGGCTGTCTTGTTCGACAGCGGGGTGCATATTACCTGATTTATTATCAGTGTCAACGAGTTTTTTATTCGAATTAATAACATGTACTTGGAACACCCATCCAGTTAAAAGAAATGAGAATCGCTATTAATTTTAAGTAACAAAGCTTGTATTTAACACTTCCGCCATTATGATACAGATATAAAAGCTATTCTTTGTTTAAGTTTTAACATTATCGTCAACGGAGCAATATATGCAGGATCGTCGTTTCCCGGACAGCCAACCTCAAGGGATTACAGAAACACAAACGGGCACTACGCTCGACACCGGCGCAGCAGCAGTATTGAAAAATACATATATGCTGCTCGGACTCACTATTGCGTTCTCAGCGGTAGTCGCCTTTTTCTCAATGAACATGCCTCGCCCAGGCTTCTTAATAACACTGGTCGGGTTTTATGGCTTGTTCTTCTTAACAGCAAAACTTCGCAATAGCCCATGGGGTTTATTGTCTACATTCGCACTAACCGGCTTTATGGGTTACACATTAGGCCCGCTTATTGGCATGTTTGCCGGTGCCGGTGCAATGGGCATCGTAACAGATGCACTTGGCCTTACGGCGCTCGTGTTCTTCGGACTATCGGCTTATGCACTTATTAGCAAAAAAGACTTTAGCTTTTTAAGTGGCTTTTTAATGGCAGGCTTTGTAGTACTGATTGGCGCCATGCTCCTTTCTGTATTTACTAATATCTCAGGCCTACACCTAGCTATATCTTGTGGATTTGTTCTATTTTCATCTGCTGCTATTTTATACGAAACAGGCAACATCATTCATGGCGGAGAAAGAAACTACATTATGGCGACCATCAGCCTATATGTTTCTATCTACAACATTTTTGTTAGCTTGCTCAGCATTCTATCTTCGTTTAACGGCGACGATTAATAAATCAAGCGTTTTTAAAAACCCTAATCATTTATGGTTAGGGTTTTTTTATGCCTGTATTTTTTAATACCTGTAATTTTTTAGCCTCACAATCTATAATCATTATTTAACACAACGACTTACATTAGCTAAAAGCGACATATAATGAATTACTCACTAGTAGTCCTGGGTGCCCCCTACTCTACCGCTAGCGCAACAACGGCACTTAATTTTGCAAAAGCGCTACTCTCATCAGGGCATCACATATTTCGTGTTTTCTTCTACCATGACGGCGTACATAGCGCCAATAAGCTAACAACAACACCCCAAGATGAAATTAATATCCCCCAACAATGGCAAGCATTGAAAGAGGAGTACAATGTTGACTTAGTGGTTTGCATTGCCGCAGGCGTTAAGCGTGGCATACTTGACTCTTCGGAAGCCGAGCGTCATGAAAAAAACTGTTCGAATATGAGTAACGCCTTCGAGCTGTCTGGGCTTGGGCAATTAGTTGAAGCAACCGAACAATCTGACAGAGTAGTTACCTTTGGGTGCTAAAGTATGCATACACACGATTACAGGACTAGCGAACTATGAGCAGTAACAACGCTAAACAAGTGCTAGTGATCCTTTCCAGCAGCCCTTATGGTGGATCGTTGGCAAAAGAAGCCATTGATTATTGCCTTGCGGCTGCAGCATTTGAACAAAACATACAATTGCTCTTTACAGGCGACTCAGTACTGCAACTCCTAAAAGACCAACAACCAACAGGCATCTCGCAGAAGAATATCTCAAAAATGCTTTCTGCCCTGCCCATTTATGGCGTAGACCAGTTTTATGTCGAGCAATCGGCACTCTCGTGTTACGGCCTTGAACATGCACCACTCTGCCTGCCTGCTACCCCAGTAACATCACACCAAATGTCAGCGCTTTTAGCAGATGCAAACATCACCTTAAACTTCTGAATCGACTATGACGACACTACATATATTAAATAAGTCACCCCAGCATCCTTTTCCCGCTTCGCAGTGTAGTCAATTCTATTCAAAAGCGGACGCTATCCTTTTAATTGAAGATGCTGTTTACTATACATTGCCTGATGCCTTTGTTAGTTTTTTAAAACACTATCAAACCGAACCGTTTATTTATGCCTTAAAAGAAGATATTGACGCTCGAGGCATCTCAGCTTTAGCCCACCCAGATATTAAAGTGGTGACGTTCGATGGTTTTGTCGAATTAACCGCCATCCACGACAAATCAACTAGCTGGTATTAGGATACAATGACGCTCGACATTAACGTTGATAAAGAAGGTTTTTTAAAGCAGCTTAGCGACTGGACCCCCGCAGTTGCTCATCAGATCGCGCAAAACGAAGGCATTGCATTAACCGACGAACACTGGGAAATCATTTCTCTTTTACGCGATTTTTACACAACTTATGAGATTTCGCCTGCTATGCGCATACTGGTTAAAACAGCTAAAGAAGCACTTGGGAGCGATAAAGGTAATAGCATTCACTTACTTAAGTTATTTCCTGGAAGCCCAGCCAAACTAGCCAGTAAAATTGCAGGCCTACCCAAGCCAACTAATTGTTTATAAAAGTTACCTATCATTTAGACAAATAGACAACACCCAACACTTACAACCGAATTAAATTGACTACTATGACTACATTAAAGCCTCGTAACTACGAAGAACACCCTTTTGCAGAATACGTTCGAATACTAGGAAAAGGGAAAAAAGGCAGTCGCTCGCTTACTGAAGAAGAGGCACTCGAAGCCATGTCTATGATTCTTGAAGACAAGGTCGAAGACCTCCAACTTGGTGCGTTTCTAATGCTATTAAGAGTTAAAGAAGAGTCACCACAAGAGCTTAGCGGATTTGTTAAAGCTGCAAAAACAAAAATAAATGCCCCCAGCAATATAAGCGCTGATCTTGACTGGTCATCATATGCAGGAAAGAGACGTCACCCTGCCTGGTATTTGTTTTCAGCGTTATGCCTTGCCGAGCACGGCATGAATATATTTATGCATGGTGCTAGCGGACACACCGCTGACCGTATGTACACAGAGGACGCACTCATAGAATTAGGTGTCCCAATCTCTAGAGACTGGAAGCACGCGCAGAACGCTATTTCAAATACCCACTTCTGCTACATGCCACTATCCATACTATCCCCTAGAATGGATCAGATGATTAACATGCGGCCAATACTAGGCCTACGCTCACCTGTTCATTCGCTTTCACGATTAATCAACCCACTCAATGCCGACACAGTCTTACAAGGCATCTTTCACCCCGCTTATAGCACGATGCACCAAGAGGCAGGCCAACTTCTAGGATATAAAAAAATCGCAGTCATCAAAGGTGAAGGTGGAGAGATAGAGCGAAACCCTGATAACGCTTTAGATGTTTTGTATTCAGGTGACAACGGTTTAAATCAAGAAACATGGCCAAAAATGTTTGAGAAACGCCATGTTAAAGCTGACGATATGTCAGTGAACTATATGAAGGACGTATGGTCAGGTAAATGTGATGACGAATACGCAGAAGGCGCTATTACAGGAACAATGGCGTTAGCACTTAAGATAACAGGCAAGGCTGATAATCAGACGCAAGCACTTGAGCTCGCACGAAAGCAGTGGGCTGAACGAAACAAATCCCGCTTCAACTAAACGCGCCAAGAGGGCTTTGTTATTTCAATACAAAGCCCTTTACTGAGTCAATAGTACCTAGAAGCATTACATCACTTAAGAAAAAATAACCAACCATTGTACGATACCTGCCGCAGCCCCTAGCACGCCACCAATCAGCATTAATTGAATTTCTTCTTCTTGAAAAGCAGGTCTTAGTACGTCTTGAAATTCTGGAGGTGATAGTGATTTCATGCGATCAGACATTGCAGCCGCCACGACAGCCGAGCGGCTTTTATTAAAAGAGGGGTCATGAAAGGGGTCCACTGAGACTTCAATCGCTTTATTGTTTAGTGCGCGCTTTAGGTCAACATAGCCCGAAGCCCCTACTGTCAATTGCGCTACAAGCTTTAAGATACCCGCTTGATCAAGCATTGGCCTTATATGCTTTTGAATAATAGCCCGAGTACGATTAGCATAACGACCAAATACCATGGCGTTAGCTGCCCGCTCAACGGTAATCAGTTCTTCCGCTACTAACCGACTCCACACGTCTGACACTTCATCTTGACGCCTTAAAAATAGCCCTTGAAAGGTCATCCCCAAAAACGTGCGCGGATATAGTGGCCTAAAAATAACATTAAGGGCCAGCCAGTTGGTGGCAAAACCTACAATAAACCCAAAGACAGGTAGCATCCAAAACTCGCCATACGCTAACCACAAAGGTATTTGAATAAATCCGAACATAAAGCCGAATAACAAGCCACTCTTAACAATAAGGCTAAACTCTTTATCGCCAACTTCTTTAAATATACGTACCATCAACTCAGGGTGCTTCTTTAGTTCTTCTACAAACAACTCTTTTACATCAATTAGCTCACTCAACTCTGACCCAAAATCTGCAACCAACCCCTCTACCCTACGAGGAATCTGCGTATGAGCCCATTGATAAACCTTATTTTTAATAGATAGTGGCAGGTTGTCCCACAACACCGCTTGTTGCTCATACATTATTTCATCAATGTACTCTTCTATTCGCGGCTCAATCTGTGAAATGATTTGTGCTGTAATTTTTTCTGGTTCAAGCTTTTGGAATACATCATCCATATTGCCAAACCGTGTAATAGTTCGATCGACTACAATCGATGCCATTTTTTCAGCCTTACGAGGAACCACCCCTTGCCAACCTAAAAACGGTGACACACCTCGAAAAGTTAAAGGGTAGAACGTCATTTTGATCGCCACCCAATTGGTTGCCCAGCCTATTAAAGCAGCCATTATCGGCAGACTAAAATAGTTAGCCCAGTGTAGACTCTCAAAGAATTGTGATAATTGCAGGTCCATTATGCCTTCATTCAAGATTATAAATAGGTGAATTGTAAACGAAAATAATCACAATAACTGATCAAGTGTACTGTTTTGAGCTGCACTTGGCATTTATTGTACGATAGACCACAAAGCACAGCCATAGCGGTTGATCTGGCAGCAGAAAACCCTAGACAGACGTAGATATCAACGGTGAAACGTTCAGAAAATAAATCTTGGGGTACAAGTGTGTTATCTGTTTTATCAAGCGATAACACACTTTGATTTGCCATACCGGCAGCTAAGCCCTTATGAGCTAAACCTGATGAGAACTGAACTGACCTTATTGAAAATAAGCGTTATCAGTAACACTGTGATCGGTTACATCGCGAACACCGCCAAGCTGCGGAATTCTTTCTTTAAGGGTCTTCTCAACACCTTCTTTAAGCGTGATGCTAACAGCACTGCACCCTTGACAACCACCACCAAATTTCAGGATAGCAACATTACCTTCAACAATATCGACTAGTGAAACATCACCGCCGTGTGCAGATAGGCCTGGGTTGATTTCTGTAACCAGCACGTAGTTGACCTGCTCATTTAATGGCGAGTCATCGCTCACCTTAGGCACTTTAGCGTTAGGCGCCTTAATCGTTAGCTGACCGCCCATTTTATCGGCGGCATAATCAACCAGCGCCTCTTCTAAAAAAGGTAAGCTTTTTTGTTCGAGGTACAAAGTAAAGCTATCTAACTGTATTTTTTCATCGTCTGCGACAATTTCATCAGGCTTACAATAGGCCAAACATGTTTCAGCCATTTTTGTTCCTGGCTGAGTTACAAACATTCTAACGCCCATATCTCCAGTATCTTGCTTATCGATAAGCGTCTTTAGATAACCTTGAGCAGACTCTGTAACCGTGACCATTAAATTCACCACTAATAATAACAATAATTGATTTGTTCCTATTTTACGGTATATTTCACGAATGTAGAAGACCTAGTAATTTAGTTGGTTATTTTTCTCGGTTTATCCACCTTAATTGATAAATCACATGAACTGAGCACAACGTCCCTATATGTATAAAGACGAGCTCTATTCAATTTGTTATAGTAGCCGACTACTTAATAGGGGCCTATCCACCCTATTCATTCGGGTTTTCCGTGTTTCTGTCTTACAGACTAACAGACGTAAAGCAGCAATCACCAATCTCGACGATAACTAAAATATATTGCAGAAGAAGGTTAGCCTAAGCCATGACTGATCGCCATAACAGAATTGAACAACTGTACGAAGCCTTAAATAACCGTATCTTAATTCTGGACGGGGCCATGGGGACAATGATCCAGGGCTATAAATTTTCTGAGGAAGATTACCGCGGAACACGGTTTAGCGCCCACCCTAGCGATCTAAAAGGCAATAACGACCTTCTTAGCATCACACAGCCAGACATCATCAAAACAATACATCAGCAGTACCTAGATGCCGGCGCTGATATTTTAGGCACCAACACGTTTAACTCGACCGTAGTATCTCAAGCCGATTACGGTATGGAAGAGCTGGTATACGAGTTAAACTTTGAGTCGGCCAAATTAGCGCGCGAAGTGGCAGACCAACAAACACTTATAACGCCTGAAAAACCACGATTTGTAGCGGGCGCAGTTGGCCCAACATCTCGAACAGCCTCTATTTCACCCGATGTTAACAACCCTGGCTATCGTAACGTTACATTTCAAGAGTTAGTCGATAACTATTACCTAGCAGTAAAAGCCTTATGTGAAGGCGGCGTCGACATAATTCTGATCGAGACAATATTCGACACACTTAATTCCAAAGCGGCGATCTACGCAACCCAACAATTCTTTATAGACAGCGGGACTGAGCTTCCTATCATGATCTCAGGCACCATTACAGATGCTTCAGGTCGTACACTTTCAGGTCAAACAGCAGAAGCTTTTTGGCTTTCAGTTTCTCATGCAAAACCACTCAGTGTTGGCCTCAACTGTGCGTTAGGCGCTGATGCTCTTCGCCCCTACATTGAAGAGCTTTCAAAAAAATCCAATGTATTAATTAGTGCTTACCCCAATGCTGGTCTACCCAATGAGTTTGGTGAATATGACCAGACACCAGAAGAAATGGCCGATATCGTTAAGTCATTTGCAGAAGATGGTTTTGTTAACCTAATAGGCGGTTGCTGTGGCTCATCACCCGAGCACATAAAAGCTATTGCTGATGCAGTCGCACCATTTAGTCCCCATAAAATCCCTGACATAAAGCCTGCTCTTAAACTTTCTGGCCTTGAAGCATTCACCTTTGATGAAAATGCACTTTTTATCAATGTGGGTGAGCGAACCAACGTCACGGGTTCAGCTAAGTTTTTAAGACTCATTAAAGAAGAACAGTTTGAAGAAGCCTTAGACGTGGCTCGTCAACAAGTTGAAAACGGTGCTCAAATCATCGATATCAACATGGATGAAGGCATGCTTGAGTCTAAAGAGGCAATGAATAAGTTCTTAAAGCTTATTGCCTCCGAGCCTGATATATCTAAAGTACCAATCATGGTCGACTCTTCTAAATGGGATGTTATCGAAGAAGGCCTCCGCTGCATTCAAGGTAAAGCTGTTGTTAACTCTATCAGCCTTAAAGAAGGTGAAGCAGAGTTTATCGAGAAGGCTAAGTCATGCATGCGTTACGGTGCTGCAGCTGTAGTTATGGCATTTGACGAAGACGGACAAGCAGATACATTTGAACGTAAAACTGAAATATGTAAACGCTCGTATGATGTTTTGACCAGCATTGGCTTTCCACCGCAGGATATTATTTTTGACCCCAACATTTTTGCGATCGCCACGGGCATAGATGAGCACTCGAATTACGCTGTCGACTTTATTGAAGCAACAGCCTGGATTAAACAAAACCTTCCATATGCCAGCATCTCTGGTGGCGTAAGTAACGTTTCGTTTTCGTTTAGAGGCAATAACCCCGTTAGAGAAGCAATACACTCAGTATTTTTATACCACGCCATTAAAGCGGGTATGAATATGGGTATCGTTAATCCTGGTCAATTGGTTATTTATGACGATATAGACCCCATTCTTAAAGAGCGCGTAGAGGATGCTGTACTTAACCGTCGAGAAGACTCTACAGATCGACTACTAGAAATCGCGGATAACTATCGAGGCGATGGCGTCCAACAAAAGAAAGAAGACCTTGCATGGCGTGATTTTTCTGTCAAAAAGCGCTTAGAACACGCCTTAGTTAAGGGCATTACGACCTATATAATTGAAGATACAGAAGCAGCAAGACTTGAAGCGGATAGACCCATTCACGTTATCGAAGGTCCATTAATGGATGGCATGAACGTGGTAGGCGACCTATTTGGCGAAGGAAAAATGTTCTTACCTCAAGTGGTAAAAAGCGCCAGGGTGATGAAGCAAGCTGTTGCCCACCTCCTCCCCTTCATTGAAGCAGAAAAGGGGGAAGCCACTAAAGCCAAAGGCAAGATTCTAATGGCGACAGTTAAAGGTGATGTGCACGATATCGGTAAGAATATCGTCGGTGTTGTATTGCAGTGTAACAACTTCGAAGTTATCGACCTCGGTGTTATGGTTCCATGCGAAACAATACTGAAACGCGCCAAAGAAGAGAACGTTGACATTATCGGCCTGAGCGGGTTAATTACACCCTCTCTTGATGAGATGGTACATGTCGCTAAAGAAATGCAGCGAGAAGGCTTTGAAATACCACTGATGATTGGGGGTGCTACAACGTCAAAAGCCCATGCTGCCGTTAAAATTGAGCCACGCTTCAAAAACGACATTGCGATCTATGTTTCGGATGCATCACGAAGTGTTGCGGTTTCTACCTCACTTTTAAGTGACACCATGAAGCCAGAGTTTGTTAAAGGCATTCGTGAGGAATACGAAGGTGTTAGAGAACGCCGTAAAAACAGAGCCGCTAAAACACCGCTTTTAACATACAAAGAAGCGATTAATCGTCAATTTAAAACAGATTGGGATAACTACACACCACCGGCTCCGACATTTACTGGACTCAAAACATTTGTTGATTATCCTCTAGAAGAACTCATTGCATATATCGACTGGACTCCATTCTTCATAGCTTGGGATCTAGCAGGCAAATACCCTAAGATACTTAGTGATGAAAAAGTGGGTGAAGCCGCTACCAGCCTATTTAATGACGCACAAACAATGCTAAAGAAAATGATCGATGAGAAACTTCTCACCGCTCGAGCGGTTATTGGTTTCTGGCCTGCAAACACAGTCAACTCAGACTCAATTGAACTGTATAGCGATGATGCGCGTACCGAGTGCTTTCAAACGCTTCATCACCTCCGCCAGCAGACAGACAAGGCAACTGAAAAGCCCAACTACTCTCTAGCAGACTTTATTGCCCCAAAAGAATCCGGCAAGCAGGACTATATTGGTGGTTTTGTTGTGACGGCCGGTATTGGGGCAGAAGAACTCGCAAAGAATTACCAAGATAACAACGATGATTACAACAGTATCTTGGTTAAAGCACTTGCAGATAGACTTGCTGAAGCATTTGCCGAAAGAATGCACGAACGCGTTCGTAAAGAATTCTGGGGTTATGCAAATCAAGAAGCACTAGACAATCAAGACCTGATTAAAGAGCGCTATAAAGGGATACGCCCAGCACCTGGTTACCCTGCCTGCCCAGAGCATACCGAAAAAGGGTCTCTATTTAAGATTCTTGATGCCACAGCAAATAGCGGCGTTGAACTAACCGATCACTACGCTATGATGCCTGCATCATCGGTCAGTGGGTTTTATTATTCACACCCAGAATCTAGCTACTTTGCAGTAGGTAGAATAAATCGTGATCAAGTCGCATCCTATGCGAAGCGTAAAAACATGTCTCTAAAAGAGGCGGAGCGTTGGCTGTCTCCTAACTTAGCTTACGAGGCTGACTAAACGATCGATCAATAAATCTGTTAGGTGCCATTGCGAGCAAAAAGTACGTATGGCACCCCTTCTTTATGCCATTTTATTCTTAAGATATTAATAAATAATCATTTTAAGAATAAGGATAAACTGGTATCTTTAGCACCCTTTTAAATTCGGCCATTTTATAACTCAATGTGCCAAGAAAGGATTTCTGCTCAGTAACTGAATAGGCTAAATCATCACAATGTACAAGTACGACGACTATGATCGCAACCTCGTCCTTGAGCGAGTAAAGCAGTTCCGAGGTCAAACTGAACGTTTCCTTGCTGGAGACCTATCAGAAGACGAATTTCTAGCTCTACGGTTGCAAAATGGGCTGTATATACAGCGCCTTGCGCCTATGTTCCGGGTCGCCATTCCTTACGGTATGCTCTCGTCTGTGCAGCTTAGAAATCTTGCTGACTTATCTAGAACATATGACAAGGGCTATGTGCATTTTACTACTCGCCAGAACGTACAATTTAACTGGCCTGAATTAAAAAATATCCCAGATATGCTTGAATCACTGCATAAAGTGGAGATGCACGCCATTCAAACAAGCGGAAACTGCATTCGTAATACAACGACAGACCAGTTTGCCGGTGTATTCAAAGACGAAGTCACTGACCCTCGCCCTTATTGCGAAATCATTCGTCAATGGTCTACATTCCACCCTGAGTTTGCATATCTACCACGTAAATTCAAAATTGCGGTAAACGCTTGCCCTACCGAAGATCGTGCTGCCATGAAGGTTCATGATATCGGCCTAGAATTAGTAAAAAATGAACATGGCGAAACAGGCTTTAGAGTATTTGTAGGCGGCGGGCTTGGTAGAACACCTTTATTGGGTTCTGCCATTAATGAATTCTTACCAGAGCTTGACCTATTAACCTACCTTGAAGCGATTGTTCGTGTTTACAATCAACATGGACGTAGGGATAACAAATTTAAAGCACGTATTAAGATACTGGTTAAAGCACTAACCCCAGAAGTATTTGCACAAAAAGTTGAAGAAGAGTGGCAGCACATCAAAGACAGTGCAGCCAAATTAACCGTTGAAGAAATCAATCGCGTTAAAGGCTTTTTTGTTGAGCCTAGCTACGAGGACATCACCTCTTCAACTGAGTTTGAAGAGCAATTAGCCTCCAACAAAGCCTTTGCTAACTGGGTTAACCGAAACACCAACGAGCATAAGATTCCTGGTTACTCAATTGTTACGCTTACCCTTAAAAAGACAGGCATTCCACCTGGCGATGTCAGCGACGATAAACTTGAATTGATAGCAGATCTGGCTGACAAATATAGTTTTGGCGAAGTACGTATCGCTCACGATCAAAATATCGTGTTGGCTGACGTTAAGCAGTCAGACTTATTTGCTGTTTGGAGAAAAGCACAAACTGCAGGGTTTGCCACCCCTAACCTTAACATGCTAACAGATATTATTTGCTGCCCTGGTGGTGACTTCTGCGCCCTTGCAAACGCGAAATCAATTCCTATTGCAGAACAAATCCAAAGACGTTTTGATAACCTCGACTACTTATATGACCTGGGTGAAATTGAGCTCAATATTTCAGGGTGTATGAATGCTTGTGGACATCACCACGTTGGCAATATCGGAATATTAGGTGTAGATAAAAAAGGACAAGAGTTCTACCAGGTTTCATTAGGTGGTTGCTCTGGTAAAGATGCATCGATTGGTAAAATACTCGGCCCTTCTTTTGCTCGTGAAGAAATGGCAGATATTGTAGAAAAAATTATTGATGTGTATGTTGAAAACAGAACAGCTGAAGAGTTGTTTCTTGATACATACCGCCGAATTGGAATGACGCCATTTAAGGAGCGTGTATATGCCAAAGCTCATTAAAGACAATCAAATTATCGACGATAACTGGATTGTTGTTGACGCCGACTTTGAAGGTGCACTTCCTGAACAGCCAGCCATTGTGCCATTAAGCTACTGGAATCAGAATAAAGCATCACTAAGTGCAAGGTCAGATATTGGTGTATGGCTTGATAGTCACGAAGAACCTAGCCACATCGCTTCTGATTTAGACTCAATCCCTGTAGTGGCGATTAACTTTCCTAAATTCGCTGACGGCAGAGGTTACTCTTACGCGCGTTTATTGCGTGAGCGTTTTAACTATAAAGGCGAAATACGTGCTGTAGGCGACGTACTTCAAGATCAGTTGTTTTATATGAAACGCTGCGGCTTTAATGCCTTTGCTGTACGAGCAGACAGAGACATAGAGGTTGCACTAACAGGCCTTAATGTTTTTTCAAATAGCTACCAAGCGGCCTGCGACCGAAATACACCATTATTTCGAAGACGCTAACGCTTAGTAATTAGCGCTATTTTATAGCGCTAATTACTCCCCTCTATATGGCAACACCGATCATAATTCGTAAATTTTAACTCAATTTTATTTACTTTTAGGTTAAGATAAGCGGTACAAAGACGCTATCATCACTTCCTAAAACGAACACAAGCCACCACAAACTTTAGATGAACATCTGACTTAAATGGACACCTGAACCTATGGAAAGCCAATCAATAGTCACCACGTTCTTCCTGATATTCTCAGGCGCAGCCGTTCTGGCATCAGTAGTCTTATATACAAGACAACCATTACTCGTTGCATACATCGCGCTAGGCGCCATTCTTGGCCCCTATGGACTTCATTTAGTCACTGACGCTAGCCTGCTTTCAGAAATATCAGAGATCGGCATTATATTTTTGCTGTTTCTTTTAGGGCTAGACATGCAGCCCCGAAACTTAATTCACATGCTCAGAAAAGCAACCCTCGTCGCAATAGGCAGCTCACTCGTGTTTGCAGCTTGCGGCTATGCTGTTGCTTATCTATTTGGCTACACCCAAATTGAAAGCGCCGTAATTGGCGTAGCAATGATGTTTTCTAGCACCATTATCGGCATCAAATTATTACCCACAACAGTACTCCACCATAGACATACTGGTGAGCTTGTAGTTGGCTTATTGCTGCTGCAAGATTTGATCGCCATTATTGTTCTACTTATGCTGGGCGGAAAAGAATCTGAATCTACTTGGCAGCAGTTTTTGCAAACACTGATTATGCTACCCGTTCTTGTGCTGGTCGCCTTTGTAGCAGTTAAATACGTTATCGTTAAACTACTACAGCATTTTGATCGGTTTCACGAATACATTTTTTTGCTCGCTATTGGTTGGTGCCTAGGCATGGCACAACTTGCGGAGTTATGCGGACTATCACTTGAAATCGGTGCATTTATAGGCGGTATAAGCATCGCGACTAGCCCGATATCCCAGTATATTGCTGTCCACCTCAAACCTTTAAGAGACTTTTTCTTAATTTTATTTTTCTTCTCCCTGGGCGCCAGCTTTAACTTAGGGCTTTTGTCTGAGGTCATTTTAGCCTCTAGTATATTGGCCGCTTGTATCCTTATCATTAAACCGATCACATTCCGGTATTTGTTAGGCTTTATCAAAGAGCCTGCAGGCGAAGCATGGGAGGTGGGGTTTAGATTAGGTCAGATAAGCGAATTTTCTTTGCTTATCGCATTTCTTGCCACAACAACAGCGATTATCGGCACCAATGCCTCTCATGTTATTCAAGCAACAGCCATCATTACGTTTATTTTGAATTCTTATGTGGTGATTTTTAGATACCCTAGCCCTATTGCAGTAAGCGACAAATTAAGACGGGATTAGACCAGAGAGGTAGATAAGACGGGGATGACAGAAGACCTCTTATTAAGTAATAAGAGGTGCACACCAAAGTGTACTCCACCCCTACAACGTATAAGCAACATATACCACGATATAGGGGCACCACTTTGGCGCAATCAAATAGCCACTTTAAGAGATAAAACGACTCTGCTGTAGTGAGCTAATTAACTTATGAACTGATTTCTCTACCCCTGCCGCAACCGATAAACCAAGCTTTTCTTGCAGAGACTTCTTCTCTTTATACTGAACCTCAAACACATCAAGTGAATCACATGCGTGGTTTATGTATTCATCTGAAGTCTTGAGCTCGTCAACTAACTTAACATCAAGAGCGCGTCGACCAAACCAAACATCTCCATTGGCCACTTCCGAAATATTGACGACAGGCCGATGCTCTCTAACGAATGCTTTAAACAAGTCATGGGTATCTTCAAGATCATGCTTAAATTTCTCTCGACCTTGATCTGTATTTTCGCCAAACATCGTGAGCGTGCGTTTATGCTCGCCTGCCGTAAGCAACTCAATATCGATGCTATTTTTCTTCAATAGTTTATTAAAGTTGGGGACCTGAGCAACAACACCTATAGAGCCCAACACAGCAAAAGGTGACGCAATAATTTTATCTGCTACGCAAGCCATCATGTAACCACCACTGGCTGCGACTTTATCTACACACACTGTCAAAGGTATGCCTGCGTTTTTGATCCGGTTAAGTTGCGCCGATGCAAGACCATAGGAGTGGACCATACCGCCACCACTTTCGAGCCTAATGACAATTTCATCATTTTTAGGGTCAGCAACTGATAACACAGCCGTAATAGAGTTACGTAGCGTTTCATTTTCAGATGCCTTAATGTCGCCATCAAAGTCGATGACATACATTCTTTTTTTAGCCTCAGTTGTTTCGTCGGCGCTTTTGTTTTTCTTTTTAGATTTTTGCTCTTTTTTTGCAACTTTCTGCTTTTCTTTAATCGTATCCCTATCGAGTATTTTGTCCTCAATCGCTTCTTTCATCTCAGCTATTCGCTTATTGATTTTGGTGACCTCAATAGCCCCCTCAGCGCCTGCTTTACCCTTTGATGAAACAGCCACAACACCTGCAACCGCTAGCACAACAGCAATAACAACTGTTACTGCCTTTGCAAGAAAAACCCCATACTCCGCCAAAAATTCCAACACCTTCCCCTTAATAATCTATATTTTGAGTATATTTAAAGAAACGCTAAGGCTTTGTAACAGTGACTGAACACTATCAAGCCTGCAACCATGATATAAAGCCAGCATTTAATTAACTGAGTCAATGCTCGATTATGAGGGCGATCTAGCTAAATACAAGGCCGAAGACCCATTCGGTTGATGGTTATTTTTAACTAATGTGAAGTGAATTTAATTTCAAACAAGCGTTCGATTGGCTATTGACATAACGCTCAATACGACATAATCTGACTTTACTCGATTAATAATCGACTACTAAACCAAGAAAGATACACTAGCATCACATGATATCTAAACATTAATTAGTAAGTGTGAGTTAATCCAAATACGCAAAAGGATATACAAATGCCTGTAGCAAAAATCTTCGAGACTTTAAAAGACAACTTTAACGCCGATGCAGCAGCTGGTGTCGATTTAGTATTTCAATTCGCAATCGAAGATGCCGACGATTATCACTTGGTAATCAATGACGGCAAATGTGAACTTATTGCTGGCGAACATGATGATCCATCTGTAACGCTAATCATGAACACTGAAACTCTTCAGGGTATCGTTAGTGGTGAAACTGACGGTATGCAAGCGTTTATGGCTGGTCAGCTTCGTGCTGAAGGCGATATGATGCTAGCGACTAAATTAGGCGAGCTTTTCAGCATCGGTTAATTTTTTGCTAAATAAAAAAGGCAGTTATTATTAACTGCCTTTTTTATGCCTGTTTATCGATGTAAACACCCTACTCGGTTAACAGACAGGGTAATTGATAGATTTTAAGCTTTCTTCCGCCAAGGACAATAAATCAGCATTCACTGACTCTCTGCCGCTGATTGTTTCGATGTAATACTCTAAAGATGTTAATACATCAGCAAGTGTATCTAATATCGATTCATCTGGACGCGAATCTTTTTCAAGCAATTCTTTTTCTATGCATGCAGCACTTGCTGAGAGGGCAGCCGCTAATCGCTCCTCACCTACAATAAACATACTTCCACGAACAGCATTTAGCGTGGTATTAACATTCGCCAAGTGCATCTTATCCCAATTAGACTCAACAAATGCCGTAATCGCTCGCTTGGTCAACGTTATTCCCGACTGAGCTTCACCTGTGACAACTATCATAGCCTCAGAAAGGTAAGGACTATTCTCGACCACTTGCTTGCCGAGAGCACTGCTGTCGAGTTCTGGCGTAATGCCTGTTTCTTCAAACCGTTTAATTGCTTGCTCTATATTCAAGACAGCATTTGCAACCGATATAAGCTCTTCTTCTGATGGTGTTTTTCCACCCTCTGACCAAGCTTTTAGTTGAGTATTCTGACTAGACGCCAGCTCAGCAAGCTGAGTTAAATCGAGCATAACGAGCGTACTGGTTAACTTATCTAAACTAGTCGATATAACGCTGAAATCTGTTACATCTGGGTCTATACCGCGTTCAATAATATCTAGTTTATCTTTAAGCTGACTAATCTCTTCAAGCAAAGCACCGGAAAGCGATCTAAGTACATCTGCACCAGGGCCAAATAATCGCTTGCGATTAGATATAAGGGTTTGTTCATTAAGCGCTAGCGGTTTCACCCCATAAGCATTGAGTATATTGACCACTTCTTGATTGGTTGACCCACTTAACGCTAACAAATAAAGGAGCTCTTTAAGAATTGAGTCGGGCGCCGTTTTTGACGTAACCACCTTCCCCACGTACACCAACTCTTTCGTGTAACGTTCTATCTTCATTAGCAATCGCTTGCGCGACTTGGTTGTCTCCATCTGCCGATCCATGACAGCCTGGCCAACAATTGCTAACAAGCACCATAATCCAGACAAAGGGGTGTTCACGCAAAGCTTGGATAATCCCAACGCTGAACGTGTCAATAATTTAGTGCTCACCTCAGTATTGTTATCACGAATGATGCCTAATAACGCAACCTGATACATATGCCTTAATCGTCTTGCTCGGTGATCAAAGTCTGATATTTCAGTCACGTCACTCGTATCAAAGTTGGCGCAGTAGTCTACCTTTTTCGACATATCTATTTCGAAAAAGTGTGAATCAGGAAAAGGCTTGCCCTTTATGGCAACTCTTAACTCATTAATAATTGGCAAAAGTAATTCAGGATGATCTTGACGACTTTGCTGATAATATTCGATGTAACGCCTTAATATAAACAGCGCGTTATTGAGCGAGGTTAAAAGATTGTTTTTGTCATCTGTTGCCCCCACAGGGACTTCGTTTGCAACAGAAACGGCTTCATGACATAACAGCACGCCGCCTTGAATTTCAACAAGAACGAAAATACCACGAAGCTGATTAAGAAAGTCGATACAATTCTGTAGCTCTTCCCCGCTCTCCCGGTTTTCTTGAAATCGTTCTAAATTTTTCTCGGCCTGTTTAACCGTTGTTTCGATCTCTGACTGAACGAGTTCAAACGAATTAGCCTTCGCCGCTACTGAAGCTGCAGTCATAAACTACGAATTCCTAATGTTGTTTAGCTACCCATATAGGCTTTATTGCCATGCTCACAAAACCCTATGACTAACCTACTCACGATGCATAGTGAAATGTTAATAATTTTTTATTTAACTTTAACTTATAACACAAATTTCATGTGATACAAGAAATTGACTGTTTCAAAGCATTACTTTTAGTAACTTTTTATAACCCATTGAACCCAGCAATAACGTAAAACTTAATTATAAAAATAACGTTTATTAAAGCTTAGCGTACTAACGGATAAACTGCCATCCACGCTATTCTGCACGCCAAAGTGCAGCGCCTGATGCTTTTTCTAGCGCATCTAATCGACCTTCATGTGCAATCAACTCTGGCTCCGTTGCTTTAATTACATTAAGTACGGGTCGACCTGCCGCTAGCCGTTGAATGCCCGTTACTTGCTCAGAACCTTCTTCCCCCCCTAATGAGAGCATTGTTTGCCCCCCTGTCATCAATAAATAGACATCTGCCAGGATCTCAGAATCAAGCAAAGCGCCGTGCAAATCACGCATACTGTTATCAATGCCGTATCGCTTACACAGAGCATCAAGGCTGTTACGCTGGCCAGGGTGCTTTTTTCTAGCCATGGCTAGTGTATCAAGCACACCACAGTATTTTTCGATCTTGCCTGGTCCGCCTTGTAACATAGCGAACTCGTGATTAATAAAACCAATATCAAACGGGGCGTTATGTATAACTAACTCTGCACCGTCAACAAACGCTAGAAAGTCTGCATAGATATCTTTAAATACAGGTTTATCTGCTAGATATTCATTTGTTATTCCATGAACTTCAATCGCGCCGCTATCAATTTCGCGCTGAGGATTGATATATTGATGGTAATGATTACCGGTAAGCTTTCGGTCGATTAATTCTACACAACCTATTTCAATTATTCTGTGTCCCTGGGAAGGCTCTATACCTGTAGTTTCTGTATCTAATACTACTTGTCTCATTGAACAGTTCTTCCTATAAATTTTCTTACCACACTCACTGGCTTCATGATTGTGCGTACGTCTTTTTATATCTTAACTAAGGCTTCATTCGGTTAGCCACAGGCAAACCAATTACATTCGTTTCTTTCCATTTTGGCTTTGCAGAAATCGAGCAGCCTACCTGTTTTTTTGCCAGAATCATATAATAGGCCCCCATTGGAAACTTACCATTATCAAATTTATCCGCAAAGGCAAAACGCTCTAACAAACGGTAATTTTGAACTGGCGGTCTCAAAAAATGATGATCTGCACTCGTTATTTCAAAATCCAATAGTTTAAGCCAGTCTTCCACCCGGTGTCCTGAGGTAAAACGGCCATTCCAAGGTGCTGCTTTCTTTCTTGAAACAAGTTTTCGTACACCCCACATACTCATAGGGTTAAACCCTATAATGAGTAGGTGCCCGCTACTCTTAACCACCCTTGACGCCTCACGAAGTGCTTGATGAGGCGAAACAGTATAATCTAACGTATGATGCAGTATCGCTAAATCTATACTGTCATGGCATAAGCCTAACTCATGAGGTTCAGCGACAAGTGTGTTTTCAGGCATGTCGGACTGCCACTCGGGAACCGTTACTATCTTATGGCCAAGACTACTAGAATTCCCCATGGGGAATCGATGACTCACCAGCATTTCTAACTGGTGATAACCAAACATTCTGCCAATAACGCCATCAATTTTTCGTCTTTGATCTGAAAGCAAAACACGCCCTAATGATGACTGAAACCAAGCTTCAAATGTATGCTGTAAATGTAGATATTCACAATCTTCTTTTGTTCGAGTAAACCCCATAATATCACCTGCAATCCGTCGTCTAGGGACCCATCTAAAAAGATTCATCTAATCGTCAGAGTATATCGTTAAATCACTATAAACTTTTACGGTTTAAAATCCATCCTTTAACGATTAAGATAGGATTCTATACAAGATTAAGCAACCTCATCATGAAACAAACAATCACAAGATTAATCATCTTAACTGGGTAAAATAATGCTAACTGTATTACCAATTAACGCCTATCAAGATAACTACATCTGGTGTATTCAGAACCCGCTCTCTCAAGCTTGCATAGTTGTTGACCCGGGTGAAGCCCAACCGGTAATAGATCATTTAGAGAAACATCAGCTCACACTCGTTGCGATATTAGTCACCCATCATCACTACGACCATGTCGACGGCATTTGTGATCTAGTCTCATATACCCAGCAACAAACGGGTAAGTCTATAGATGTTTATGGACCTTTAAACCCTAAAATCAAGCAAATCACCCACCCCCTAAAGCATGGAGACGTGCTAACAATTTTAGGCACCCTCTATGAAGTGACCGAGGTTCCCGGCCATACGCTTGACCACCTTAGCTATTTTTCTCCAGAAGATTCTCTGCATTCAGCACCCTGGCTGTTTTGTGGAGACACGCTTTTTTCGGCAGGTTGCGGTCGCTTATTCGAAGGGACCCCTGCACAAATGCTAAATTCTCTTAAAGCGTTAGCATCATACCCTTTAGAGACTGAAGTTTATTGCACTCACGAGTACACCCTTTCAAATCTAGCCTTTACTCAGGCCGTATTGCCGAATGATACGGAAGTAAAGCTTTACATTGAGAGATGCCAAACGTTACGAGATTCAAACAAACCGACACTGCCCTCTACTATAAAAACAGAGTTAGCCATCAATCCATTTTTAAATTGTACCAGACCCGACGTACAAGCGTCGGTATCCCTGCAGTCTCAATCCCCCATAACCGATGAGTTAGACACCTTTACTCGCCTACGAAAATGGAAAGATACATTTTAGCCACGGCTTAACTAATTTAGAGGCTCCTAGACCATAAACACACAAGTAAATTGCTGTGGACGTCCCATTTCACAGCGTTTCATTTCTTTTTTTATCAATATTAAAAATAGTTAATTACGCCCCTTAGCCTATTGACCCTGAAAGCCTAGGCCAATAGACTTTCGGGTTGGTTAGGAGCTAAAAGGATTTTTAGCTCCTCACTTACACCGTGCTTTTCAGATATTACCTGAAGTACCGTCTTTATCCTCAAATGTTGCGCTTTAATGTTTCGAATTTCTTTATTTATAATTTCTTTATTTTTACTTTCTGCTTGCGCTACACCACCTTCAAATAACGAAGGTGAACCCCATACAACAGATAAAGTAACGCCAACTGTGATGAAAGAGCCTGATATAGACACTCAGGGTCAATCGTCATTTTTCTCGTTATTTACACTACCAGACTCACTTTTTGACTCTGAAGAAATCGTCATCACAACAGAAGATGGGCGTGAAGAGTCGACTGATCAAGACTCATTATCGGCAGACGCTAAAATCTTATCGGCTAAACATAACTGCGTTGATGTAGACTGTACAGCCATCACCACAGAGTTTGCGGAACGTCTTGCTGAGGCTGAAACCACTAACCCGTTTAAAGCTACGTCTAGTGAGCAAGATTTATGGGATCGAATGCGCAGAGGGTTTGCGCTCGACCTTGCCCCTAACAACCCTAGGTTTATGAACCAGCTCAACTGGTATAAGAAACATCAGCGCTACCTTGATAGAACCACGGCTCGTTCATCTCGTTACCTCTACCACATTGTTCAAGAAACCGAAAAAAGAGGGATGCCCCTTGAATTGGCGTTATTACCCGTCGTTGAAAGTGCATTTGACCCTTTTGCCTACTCCCATGGCAGAGCATCAGGTATATGGCAGTTTATTCCTGGTACAGGTAAAGCCTTTGGTTTAAAACAAGACTGGTGGTATGACGGACGTAGAGATATTGTGGCGTCTACTGATGCCGCATTAACATATTTACAAGCACTGTCCAATCGATTTGATGGTGACTGGCTTCTTGCGCTAGCCGCCTATAACTCAGGGGGCGGAACAGTATCAAAAGCCATTCGGTACAATAAAAAAAGAGGCCTTAATACCGACTTTTGGTCTTTAAAACTGCCGAAAGAAACTCGCGCATATGTGCCAAAATTACTCGCCATCGCTAGGCTAATTAAAGAGCCTGAAGCATTTGGTCTGACCCTTCAATCACTACCAAATGAGCCTTATTTCGATATTGTAAAAGTTGGCTCTCAGATTGATTTAGCTCAGGCTGCGAAGATGGCTAACATTACGGTTGAAGAAATTTACTTGCTTAATCCGGGATTTAATCGATGGGCAACATCCCCGATTGGACCTCATCGCCTTCTCATCCCCATAGCAAACACCGAGAATTTTAAAACAGCTTTAGCTGCTTTACCCAGCAACCAAAGACTAAGTTGGCAGCGTTACACGGTTAAATCTGGCGATTCACTTATACGCATTGCGAATAAATACAACACAACGCCTGCGGTTATTAAGCAAACCAATAACCTTCGATCAAATATGATCAGACAAGGACAAAAACTGCTAATACCCGTCGCTGCTAAAGGTAATTCATATTACGCATTTAGTGCACAGAACCGTATTGAGAAAAAGCAAAATGCAGCCCCTAGAGGTAATAGCTCGTCAAAAATTGACTATACCGTCCGATCTGGTGACACGCTTTGGGATATATCCAGAAAATATAAGGTCGGTGTACGAAGTCTTGCTCGATGGAATAGCATGGCCCCTACAGACCCCCTTAAACCTGGCAAGAAACTGGTTATTTGGACTAAATCAGCACCAACGGTGACAGCATCTAGGTATGCCCCCCCTAGTCGCTCTAACATTCGAAAGATAGGTTACCGAGTTAGAAAAGGTGACTCACTCGCACGAATTGCAGGTAAGTTTAACGTCACCGTTAAGCAAATTGTCACGTGGAATAATATTGACCCTAAAAAATATTTAAAGCCTGGGCAAAAATTAAAACTTCATGTTGATGTAACAAATGGGTCTTAAGACCCATTTTTATTAGCTAATACCGCCAAACTCATATTAATTTGTGCGCAAAAGTGCTTAAAGCCATTAAAGTAACTGTCATTTAGCGCTCGCTTACTTTCACCTAAATCAGCATATAAAAAACCCACTGGTTTTTTATTCGCTTTAATCGGTGCAATCAAAAACGTTTTCACGCCGGTTACTGCAATATAATCAGGTGTCAATGTGGAAGTAAGTTCCTTAAAATTTTCATTACCGACCCATGACGCCTTACCCTTGCTGAATAACTGAAACAAGAAACCAGACCGGCTTTTGACAAATGTAAATTTAAATTTTTCTCGCCAGTTTTCAGTACCTTCTCCAATCATATACTTAGCTGAAACCGTTTCTCGTCCTTTATCAAAAATAGCTAAGCACACTCGCTCTAACCCAACGCCACGATGTAGTCCTTCAAGTACCATTTGGAAGAGTGAATTCATATCCACTCCGTCCATCATCATACTGGTTAACTCTTGTAGAATTTTTAATTGAAGCTCTTGATTAGGTTGATGAACACTTTTTACTCCAACACAGGCATCACTCTCCATTTCAACCGGACGGGTTGACGGAATCATAGCGACAAGCACATCACTACCATAGTTGGCAGCCACCTCTGCCGCTTCATTGGCGCTTTCTTGCACCATGCTTTCTACATCTTTAATGCTACTGCCGGTAAAAGTGGATATTTTCTTCATCAGCGCATTCATCTCAGCGCTATCCCAACCTTTTTTTGATACCTGGCTGACCTCCTCCCCCATTAAAACCGCTTCAGCCTTATGTGACATTTTACTGGATGGCTGTAATGACTCTTGAAGAACCGCACCTAAACGCCAGCTTTTTACCAAGGCAAGACCTAAACGCTTGTAACTGACACCAATGACACTCTCAGCAATTCGGTCACGTTCTTTATCGGTTGAGTCCTCTTCATAAAGTTCATACAGCTCGGCAACCTCACTTTCGCCACTTGATAACACCAACATTTCTGCAAGATGAAGAAGCAATGTCGCGACAAAAATCTCTTCTTTTCCATCTGCAGACATTTTGATGCAAATATTTCTGGCCTGTGTAGCGGCATGTATCGCATCGGCCATTATTTCATACAGACGGGTGGCAGGCTGCCCATGCAAGATACTCTCAAGCACTTTTATCGTGATGCAGATGCTTTTAATGGTATTAAAGCCAATCGCCAAGATTGATCGACTGACCGTTGTAATCGGGCTTCCCGTGGGATTAAAGTGAACCGTATTGGCGACTTTTAATACCTGAGTCGTTAACGAAGCATCTCTTAGAATAACCTCTGCTAATTGGCTGGCTGACGTTTCATCAGATGAAGTCAGTATATTAAGTTCTGCGAGGACAGACGTGAGTACAACACCATCTTCACTATCAAGCCTTTCTACCCACGCAGCTAAACCCTTTTTTTCCACCAATAGCCTCCAGTTAACGCCATAATTCAGGTGTTTTTTACATTTCTTTAACTTTAATATAGCTAATGATCCTGATAAGGTATTGATACTTTGATAATTAGCATTAAAAAATAATAAATACCGGACTCAAATGCGCTATTTTATAAAGCTCTTTACGACACACATGATGTCGATTTTAGTGCTGACTTATTCCCTATTTGCCCCTTTAATTACGTTTGCTGAGAATGCAACAACGCGCTCAGAAAACATAACGACCAGTCACGGCTTTGCTCTTTATGGTGATCTAAAGTATGCACCCGACTTTTCTCACTTTAACTACGTCAATCCAGCAGCACCAAAAGGCGGTAACATCCGTTTAATGGGTTTTGGAACGTTTGACACGCTAAACCCTTACACACTTCGCGGTATCAGCCCCATTAATACACCTGGCCAATATGTTTATGGTTTCTCCGAAGAAACGGATTCATTACTGGTAGGCACCGGTGGCGTATCAAGATCAGGCGATGAGCCACAGTCAGCCTATGGACTCATTGCAACGTCAATCAGCTACCCTGATGATTTAAGCTGGGCTATATTTAATCTTAGGCCATCCGCTCAATTTCAAGATGGGCATAAGATTGATGCAGACGATGTTCTGTTTTCGTGGCAGACACTCATCAAAGAAGGTCATCCCCAATTTCGTCAAAGCCTTAAAGGTATTGAGGATGTTGTGGTGATCAGCCCCTTAAACGTTAAAGTTATTTTCAAACATAGCCATGCGAGAGCTGATTTATTACGCTTTGGCGAACTCCCAATTTTGCCTAAGCATTACTGGGAAGATAAAGACTTTTCTAAAACGACCCTGACCCCTCCCGTTATAAGCGGACCGTATAAGATCAAGTCCGTCTCTGCTGGAAAGTTCATTACATTTGAACGAAACACCACTTATTGGGCGAAGGACCTTGCCGTCAATAAAGGTCGATATAACTTTGATACGGTTCAGTTTGACTATTACCGTGATCAAACCATTGCTTTTGAGGCCTTTAAAAGCGGTGAATTTGATACATTTATAGATTACACCGCTAAGAACTGGGCTGCAGGTTATGACTTCCCAAATCTAAGAAACAACAACGTCCTAAAAGAAGAGATACAACACCAAATCCCTTCTGGCACTCAGGGGTTCTTTTTTAATACACGAAAGCCAGTATTCAGCTCGATAAAGGTAAGGCAAGCCATTGCACTCCTGTTTGATTTTGAGTGGACCAACAAAAATATATTTCATGATGCCTATACCAGAAACACGACTTACTTCCCAAACTCTATCTTTGATGCGTCATTAGCTAAACCCGATGATGCTGAACTTAAACTACTTGAACCCTATAGAGATAGTTTACCTGCCTCACTTTTTATTAAACCTTTCACAGCCAACACCATTAACAGCACAACAACTGCTGCAGATTCAAACAACACCTCAGGCAACATAAGGCACAAACAAAGACAGGCATTAAAACTACTTAAAGACGCAGGATGGGCACTCAACAACGGTACGCTCTACCACCATACAACTAAAGAGCCGTTTGAATTTGAGATTCTGCTGAGACAGCCAAGCATAAAAAGAGTGATAGAGCCCTTTATAGAGAACTTGAGAAAAACCGGTATTAAAGCTACCGCGAGACTCGTCGATGCTAATCAATACAAAGTCAGGCTAGACGACTTTGACTTCGATATGACAACATTTGTGCTATCGCAAAGCCTTTCTCCAAGCCATGAGCAGCGAGAATATTTTCACTCTTCGACAAGGGACATAAAAGGGAGTCGAAACTACGCTGGAGTTAACCATCCTGCTGTGGATTATCTAACTGAGACAATAATTAGCGCTAAAACACGTCAGGAGCTGATAACCGCCACGAAAGCACTTGATCGTGTGCTACTATGGAACCACTATATAGTTCCTAATTGGCATTTGAATTATCATCGCATTGCCTATTGGGATAAATTTCTCAAACCTGAACAACAACCACCGTATAAACTAGGTTTTGAGAATTGGTGGATCAAATAATAATATCATTCGGTATATAAGATGACTTCAATGCAACATCCGTCAACGACGCACTCTAATGCACTTAACGCTGTTATAACTAGCATTAAGCTTGCTGGCTTTTCACTATTTATGTCACTTTCATTAGCCTCACCTACACAGGCTATCAATTCAGACAGCCATCAAGCAGTGATGAAAGACACAACGCCAACAACGCCAAAACACGGTGTAGCGATGCATGGCGATGTTAAGTATCCAGCAGACTTCACTCATTTTGATTATGTAAACCCCTATGCACCTAAAGGCGGAACCGTTCGACGAAGTGTTGTGTCTAACAGTTATGACAGCTTTCACCCTTTTGTTTTAAAAGGCGTACCTGCCGCGGGTGTTAGCCATTACTTGTACGACACCCTTACCGTACAGTCAGAAGATGAAGCGTTCAGTCAGTATGGGCTCATTGCAGAAAAAATAGAAATGCCTGCAGATCGTAGCTGGGTCACTTTTCATATAAACCCTAAAGCCCGCTTTCAAGACAACCACCCTATACTGCCTGAAGATGTTATTTTTACCTTTAACAGCCTTATTGAGCATGGTGCTCCTTTTTACAAAGCCTATTATGGCGACGTATTGAATGTCAGCAAAACAGGTCAATATCAAGTACGCTTTGACTTTAAGAATAACAAAAACCGTGAATTACCCTTGATACTCGGCCAGCTTCCGGTACTACCTGAGCATTATTGGGCGTCTCGTGACTTTTCTAAGTCGACCCTAGAGACCCCATTAGGCAGCGGGCCTTATAAAATAGACTCATTTAACACGGGTCGATCCATCAGCTATAAACGTAACCCTAATTATTGGGCTAAAGACCTCCCCGTTAATAAAGGACTCTATAATTTTGATGAAATAATATTCGAATACTATGGCGATCAAACCATAGCGCTTGAAGCATTTAAGGCGGGTGAATACGATTTTATCGTCGAGAATATAGCCAAAAACTGGGCTACGTCTTACTCCGGCGATAAATTCAACAATGGCCTGATCGTTAAAGAAGAGGTCGAGCACGAGCAGCCTGTGGGCATGCAAGGCTTTATATTTAACACTCGAAAAGATATCTTCAAAGACCCTAAGGTACGTGAAGCGCTTAGCTATGCCTTTGACTTTGAGTGGACCAACAAACAACTCTTTTTTGGTCAATACAAGCGTACTAACAGCTACTTTGAAAACTCCGAACTAGCGTCATCAGGGCTGCCAAGCAAAGAAGAGCTTGCTATTCTGAATACGTTTAGAGGGCAAATACCCGACAGCGTATTCACAACCGTTAACCAAGCCCCTAAAACAGACGGTTCTGGTAAAGTCCGTAAAAATCTTCGTACAGCGCTTAAATTACTTAAAGAAGCAGGATGGACGGTTAAAAATAAACAACTTGTTAACGAAAAAACCTCTCAACCGTTTAAATTTGAGATTTTGTTATACCAAAAAAGCTTCGAACGTATTATTCACCCATTCACCAAGAACCTTTCTACCCTCGGTATTCAAGCAGATATACGCTTAGTCGACACAAACCAGTACATTGGTCGTGTGAGAGAGTATGACTATGATATGTTTATAATGACCTTATCTCAGTCTAACTCGCCCGGTAATGAACAGCGGGACTATTGGTATTCAACAAATACTACTACACCTGGAACTCGCAACTATATTGGCGTCTCTGACCCTGTCGTCGACCAGTTAGTCGACATGATCATTGCAGCCCCCGATAGAGAGTCATTAGTGACGCGCACAAGAGTGCTCGACAGAATCCTATTGTCCTATCACTATGTTATTCCCCAATGGCACCTACCAAAACAGCGGATTGCTTATTGGAAACGTTTAAGCCACCCGAAAGTATTTCCTAAAGCGGGTGTTGATTTTGATACTTGGTGGACAAACGACCAATAAATTAACCTAATTCACACAGCAGAATTCACTTATGTCTGTTTATATTTTACGGCGCATACTGTTAATGATTCCAACCCTGTTTGGGATCATGCTACTTAACTTCCTTATTATACAAGCGGCCCCTGGTGGGCCCGTTGAACAAACCTTAGCTAAGTTACAAGGTTTAGATTCAAGCGTACAGAACCGCATGGGTGATAGCATGTCGGTCGAGGTATCTTCATCTAGTGGCGATAACTCATCCTATCGTGGCGCTCAAGGGTTAGATTCAGAGCTCGTTAAAGAAATCGAAAAGCTATATGGCTTTGACAAGCCCCCTCATGAACGTTTCTGGCTAATGATTAAAAGCTACGTGTTCTTTGATTTTGGTGATAGCTTTTTTAGAGATCAGTCTGTTATTGATTTGGTCATTGAAAAAATGCCAGTTTCAATATCTATCGGGCTTTGGTCCACGCTCATTATTTACCTAATTTCTATACCTTTAGGCATTAAAAAAGCAGTCTATGATGGTTCCAAGTTTGATGTATGGACTAGTAGTCTTATTGTTGTCGGCTATGCAATACCCGGTTTTCTGTTTGCCGTCTTATTAATCGTGCTATTCGCTGGCGGCACTTATCTAGATTGGTTCCCATTAAGAGGGATCGTTTCAAACAATTTTGACGATTTAACGTTTTTCGGAAAAATTGCCGACTACTTTTGGCACTTGGTTTTACCGATAACCGCTAACGTTATTGGTGGCTTTGCCACTTTAGCACTCCTCACCAAAAACTCATTTCTAGATGAAATCCGAAAACAATATGTTATTACCGCTCGCGCAAAAGGGCTTGAAGAAAACAAGATTCTTTACGGCCATGTGTTTAGAAATGCGATGTTGATTGTCATTGCTGGCATGCCCGGGTTGTTAATGGCGTTATTTTTCTCAGGCTCATTATTGATTGAAGTGATTTTTTCATTAGATGGGCTTGGTTTGCTTGGTTTTGAGTCAGCTTTAAATAGAGACTACCCCGTCATGTTTGGGACGCTGTATATCTTCACGTTAATGGGATTATTTTTGAAGTTATTAAGTGATATCACCTATGTACTGGTTGACCCTCGTATCGACTTTGAAAGCAGGGAGGGATAAGCCATGAAGAACAATCGACCTATCAATCCTATAACTCAAAGAAGAATCGACAATTTTAAAGCAAACCGTCGAGGCTATTATTCATTATGGATTTTTGCCTTTCTATTTTTTATTACATTATTTGCTGAAGTCATCTCAAATGATAAGCCGTTAGTGGTGTATTACGATGGGTCTATTTACACACCCATTATTAATACCTATACCGAAACGGAATTTGGAGGCGATTTTGAAACTGAAGCAGACTATCGTGATAGTTATATTCAAGCGCTTATTAATGATAATGGCTGGATGATCTGGCCACTTATTCGCTATAGCTATAAAACCATAAATTACGATCTACCTGTGCCTGCACCTGCCCCTCCTTCTACTGAGAACTGGTTAGGCACCGACGATCAAGGTCGGGATGTCTTCGCCCGCCTGATTTATGGGTTTAGAATATCGATTCTGTTTGCGTTAACGCTCACACTGCTGAGCACTGTTGTGGGCGTGATCGTGGGTGCTACTCAAGGCTATTACGGCGGTAAGGTTGACCTGGTTGGACAACGGCTTATAGAGATTTGGTCAGGCCTTCCGGTTCTTTACCTATTAATCATTCTCTCAAGTTTTGTTCAGCCAAGTTTCTGGTGGCTGTTAGGTATTATGCTGTTGTTTAGCTGGATGGGGCTAGTAGATGTCGTTCGTGCAGAGTTTTTAAGAGCGAGAAACTTTGAGTATGTTAGAGCAGCCAGAGCCTTAGGCTTGAGTAATCGCGGTATTATGTTTAAACATATGCTGCCTAATGCAATGGTCGCCACCCTAACCTTTATGCCGTTTATTCTCACTGGTGCCATTGGCGGGCTCACTTCGCTCGACTTTCTTGGCTTTGGTATGCCACTAGGCTCTCCTTCTCTTGGTGAGCTTATCGCGCAAGGCAAATCAAATCTGCACGCACCTTGGTTAGGTATTTCTGCATTTGTTGTATTGTCACTTATGTTAACGTTATTGGTCTTTATCGGTGAAGCCGTTCGAGACGCTTTTGATCCTAAGAAGGCTTAATTGATAATGGATAGTCAATCACTCATTTCAATCAAAAATTTACGCGTTTCTTTTTCGCAGGGTGACCAGCCAATAGAAGCGGTAAAAGGCGTGTCCCTTGATATCCAAAAAGGGGAAACAGTCGCCATCGTAGGTGAAAGCGGCTCAGGTAAGTCAGTAACTGCACTGTCTATTCTAAAACTACTACCCTACCCGAAAGCCTATCATCCTAGCGGCGAAATCATATTCGAAGGGCAGGATATCCTTCAAAGCAACGAAAAGTCGATGCGCTCTATACGCGGTGATAAAATCAGTATGATTTTTCAGGAACCGATGACGTCGTTTAACCCGTTACATTCGATTGAAAAACAAATTAGTGAAACGTTACTGCTACATAAAGGGCTGAGTGGCAAAAAAGCGCGTGAACGTGTCATTGAGCTATTATCATTAGTTGGTATTCCTGAACCTGAGTCACGCCTAGCGTCTTATCCTCACCAATTATCAGGTGGTCAGAAACAGCGTGTGATGATTGCCATGGCCCTCGCAAACGAACCCGACCTTCTTATTGCAGATGAGCCAACCACTGCGCTCGATGTCACGGTTCAAAAGCAAGTATTAGAACTGTTAAGGGATCTTCAAGCAAAATTGGGGATGGCCATATTATTAATTACCCACGACCTCAACATCGTTAGACACTACTCTGACAAAGTCGCCGTTATGCACCTAGGAAAAATTGTTGAACAGGCAGAAACTGCAGCGCTCTTCAAGTCACCTAGCGTCGACTACACCAAAACATTGATTGACGCAGACCCGACGGGTACACCCGAACCAGTAGCAGATGACTCACCTACATTATTAAATACTCAGGATTTGAATATTTGGTTTCCGGTTAAAAAGAACTTTTTTGGAAAAACAACGGCTTACTTTAAAGCCGCTAATAATATCACTATATCTGTTCGTAAAGGTGAAACGCTCGGTATCGTTGGTGAAAGCGGTAGCGGAAAGACAACCTTAGGCTTATCGCTGGTCAAATTACTGCAAAGCCACGGTGAAATTAATTTTAAAGGGCACCCGATACACACCTACAATCAAAATCAATTTCGCCCTCTCAGACGTGAAATTCAAATCGTATTTCAAGACCCTTATGGTAGCCTAAGTCCTAGGATGTCAGTTCAGCAGATCATAGAAGAAGGGTTAGTGATTCATCAGCTAGGCAATGATCAAGAACGAGAAGCGAAGATTATCCAGGCGCTTAAAGATGTTGAGTTAGACCCCGAAACTCGCCACCGTTATCCTCACGAGTTTTCGGGGGGTCAACGTCAACGTATTGCGATCGCTAGAGCATTGGTCCTTCAACCTGAATTAATCATTCTAGATGAGCCTACCTCTGCACTTGATAGAACCGTGCAGTCTCAAGTTGTAGACCTTTTGAGAAATATTCAGCAAAAATATCACATTAGCTATTTATTTATCAGTCATGACTTAGCCGTCGTCAAAGCGCTTAGTCACAGGGTGATGGTGATGAAACAAGGTGAGGTCATTGAATATGGAGACTGCCACCAAATCTTCAATCACCCCAATGAGTCATATACTCGCTCGCTTATTGAAGCGTCATTCTATAACACTCAAGAAGCCGTCAGTTAGCCGTAATTAGGCATGAACAAGTACTATTATTAAAGGAGTTAATTATGGGTCTATTAGCGGGTAAAAAAGCGCTAGTGGTCGGTATCGCAAGCAAGCTCTCTATAGCAACGGGCATCGCTCGTGCTCTTCACCAACAAGGTGCCGAATTAGCGCTAACCTATCAAGGTGATAAGTTAAAAAAACGTGTTGAAGATTTCGGTCAGGAATGGAACACAGATATGGTGTTTCCTTGTGATGTTACCGATGACCAACAAATAGAAGACCTTTTTACCAGCATCGGTAAAAAATGGGATGGAATTGATATTATCGTCCACTCTGTTGGTTTTGCGCCTGCAGACCAACTTGATGGCAACTTTGTTGATGTTACCACTCGAGAAGGGTTTGCGATTGCTCATGATATCAGTTCATATAGCTTTATTGCCCTAGCAAAAGGTGGTCGTGAGCTAATGAAAGGGCGAAATGGCTCATTACTCACTCTCACCTACTTAGGCGCAGAACAAACCCTACCTAATTACAATGTGATGGGCTTAGCTAAAGCGAGTTTAGAGGCGAACGTCAGGTATATGGCTAATAGTCTAGGCCCTGAAGGTACACGCGTGAACGCGATATCAGCAGGACCAATTAGAACACTTGCCGCTTCCGGCATAAAAAGCTTTAGAAAAATGCTAGCGGAAACAGAGCGAAGAACACCATTGCGTCGTAATGTCACAACAGAAGAAGTCGGCAACACCGCGGCATTTTTAACCTCAGACTTGGCTAGCGGTATCACCGGTGAAATTCTCTATGTTGATGCGGGCTTTAACATTACCGCGATGGGCAGTCTTGAGGAATAATTCAACTTATTCTAATAATTTTGGACTACGTCACTGTAACAGTTTGTAAAAAACATTAACTTCTATGGGTCTCAATGCTCCGGTATTCGAGACCTTTATTTATGACAATTAATTTTCTGTCTTTTTAAGTGCCAAAACTGTTACACACTACCCTGTAGTGGTTAGGCCATCTAAACAAAGAGTACGACTAACCAGGTGACTTCAGTGCAACGAATTTATACTCAAATTTTTGTTTTATTGTTTATAGCGTTAGGTGTAAGCGGCTGTTCCAGTATGGGCGCAGCAATGAAGGCCAGCCCTTCATTTGTCAATTCTCTAGGGTTTGCTGATATCCCTCTTGAAGATTTAGAAGAACGCTATACCAATGAATATTCCAAATGGGCTAATGTAAACGGCTTAAATATTCACTATCAAGAGGTCGGAGAAGGCCCTACGATCGTACTGGTTCATGGCATTATGTCATCGTTACAAACCTGGGATGACTGGGTACTAGAACTTAGTAAGTCCTACAGAGTAATCAGCCTCGATGTGCCTGGTTTTGGTTTAACGGGTGCGCCTGAGTCCATGGATGACTTCAATGAAGAGTACTTACTAAACACTTTTGCTAAGTTTCTAGATATTATAGAAGTCGACCACATGTCTATAGCTGGAAACTCTTTAGGCGGCTATATTGCAGCACAGTATGCCTCTAATTACCCAAACCGTGTTGATCGTCTAATTTTATTAGACCCTGTCGCATACCCGCAAGAAGTCCCTTGGATTATTGACTTTGCAACAGCCCCTGTAATCTCAACCATTGGAGGTTTTGTTCAGCCACCTCTACTTATTACCTTGAATGTTAAACAAGTTTATGGTGATCACCAGCGGATAGAACGAAGGCATATGGATCGCTATGTCCACATGTCACAACGCCCTGGTGCAAGAAAATCTTATATTAAAATAATGGAAATTTTGAAAGAAAGAAGCTCTCAGGAAACACCACTCCCGTTTGCTCAAATTAAAGCCCCAACACTTCTAATGTGGGGTGAGGCTGATAAATGGGTACCTGTCGAGTTATCTAAGCGTTGGAATGAAGATATCAGAGATAGCCAAGTAGTCATCTACCCAGGGGTTGGCCATATGCCTATGGAAGAGATCCCAAGCAAGACTGTCATGGATGCCATCGCCTTTTTAAATGGTAAAGAAATCATCCCACCTAAGCCGATATCTAAAGTGAAAGAATTCAGTGAGCCCGGTGCTTCTGAGCGAATGATAGAAGCGGTAGAAGAGTAATACTGTACTAATAAGAACGAACTGAAACACGATTTCACTATGTGATTCCCCTTCTCTGGCGGAATCGCATAGTTGAATCATAAAACTGTAACGACGTTAGTCGCTCAACCAATTGGCGATGGCTAATTTCCAATCAATTATTTCTGTCCCCTCAGAATTAAATAGCATAATACCTGCTACATAACCTGAACCACTACTGGACAAGCGAACCCAACGAACCTCACCGGTTAACTCGAACTTCTCATCACTATTAGGAAACTCTAACGTCATCTGATGAATTGCACCAGCCGTTAAAGGCGTATCCATTTTGACCTGCAGTCCATTTGCCGAAAAGTCTAAGGTTTTGCAAGACACTACCTCCGCACCATCTAGACTGCCGGGAGCTGCAGAAACGGTTTCAACAAATAAAGTTGCTGAACGACTCAAGCGAGACTCTTCACGCCTCTCATCATCTTTTATTAAATTCTTTATATCAAAATTATCCATTTATCCCCCTGCTATTTCCCGACCCTGAGACGACCTACCACTCTTGATAACGTATCATCAAATTCAGCCCCTCCACTCAGAATTTCAATCTCCCCATCAATCAACTTTTTCATAAACGCTGGGGTTTTGACTTCAAACTTCTTAAGTCCCATTTTATCAACAAAAATAAGCTTATTGGTTGCATTAATTTTAACAACTAGCTTATATTTTTCTTTTATATCGCCTTCTAGCACTGATATCCAAGCACCTAATGATAAGTCAGCAATCAATTTTAGGGTTTCTTGTTCTTTTTCTAATCGTTTTTTCTCTGCGGCCTTTAACTTTTCCTCTTTTAAGCGCTTGGCAGCCTCTTGGTTTTTTAAGCGAATAAGCGCTTCTGCTTGCTGTTTTTCTAGCCTTAATTGCTCTGCTTCAGCTGCCGCTTTTTGTTTCGCTTTCTCTCGTGCCTCATGTTGCGCATGCGCAACCTTGCTAAGCCCTCGTAGGGTCTCATTAAAAACCTGACTTAGAAGATAACAACCCTTTATGACACTAATGGTACCCGCTTTCATGCCTTTTTTTAGGTCTTCATAAGGCATAATTAAAGACTTCATACCTGCATGGTTTAACCAAAGAATCTGCCTAGAATCAGAAAAATATCGTGCAAATTTTAGTCGTGTAGCGCCTTCATTTTGCTTAAAAATAAACCAGTTTCCGCACATCTCGGAAAGCGCTTGAGCATCAGGTCTGCCCTCATCATCAAAGTTAATTTCACTTTCTCTAACCGTGGCTGCAGTTCTTTCTATATCCGCATTTTGTAATACTAAGATGAGTAACTGCTGAATGGACTCCCATTCGTCATTTGGTATTGCTATTTCGTAAAGATTTGCAGCTGCAGCAAGTTCATCCACCAGACCTTCAGCATGACGAAAGAGCGATTCATTATTTTTGCGATTCATATCTGCAAAGACAAAGATAACCCGTTCGGTTAACGCCACAAGTTCCTTCCATTTTGCTTCTGTCTCTGGGTCCCCTTGCCCGTTTTTTAATAACGCACTTCTAAGTACTGGTTGCCACTTTTCTACTAAAAATGCGTTTATTACAGGCGGTATATGTTTACCTTTAAGCCGTTTACCAAGGGTGTAACAGCTAAACTCTGTTGAATATCTAGACGTTGCAGCCCCCTGCTCAGTAACCTCTAAACGTTCAAATAGCTTTGCGATACGTACACGCTGCTTCTCTTGTGCCTTGGCCCAATTGTCCCTTAAGGCTTCGAGCGGTTCAGGTGAGATAGAATTAATTGTAAGCAGTGATTCATGTATTTCAGATAGACGATCAATAACAGTCTGACTCACTCGCTTAGGTTCTTGAGCCCAACCTATTTGACTGGCACAAATATCATCAATCAAAGCCAAAATTGGACTACTCTCAGACGCAAGTAGTGACGGGTACATTACAAATATTTTAGCCAGCACAAATCTCCAGCCACTTATAATGCCTTTTAACTGCTCATCAATATTCGCCTTACGAAAGAAAACATCAGTAAGCCTATCGCACAAAAATAAGGAGTTATAAATCCGTGGAGATAATCGAAACCTATCCCCTTGAATCTCCAGCACCTTGATGAGTGATGTCTCACCGTCCAACAGAGAAGCATCGCGCGCACAATCACTCAAAAAATCGGATAGCGCGACGACAATCTCTTCAGTTTCCTGACTGTTACTAATTTCATATTTTAAATCGGGAATTCGTAACTCTTTGGTAATCTGATCTATCGATACCACTCTTTATTCCTTAATGACGTTTAACGGGATAGAACCCCGTATTTGGCAATCTACTTTAAGCACTCTACTCTCAATTATAGCCGCGTTTTTCAAAACGGATCTTTATTCGTTAATTATTCTTAACCTAACCGTCATGGTTATTTTTTATACAAGTAGTATAATGAACTTACCCATAACAACAGGGGACTATGTCATGTATAACTTAACGTTAGATCGTAGAAAGCAAGAAAGACGGTATGTTCAATCAGCCTCAAACAAAGGAAGGTCTTCTTTATGCAGAAGAAGTATCGAAAGACGATGCGATAAAAGACCGTTAACTGAGTTTCCTTATTTACCTGAAGTAATCAGCTATTAATTTTATTAACCCGCTTTTTAGCGGGTTTGTTTTTATCTACCCTACGATATCATCAGCCCGTAACCGACTCGATACCTTCATACTTTTGTGCCACTTCCTTGACCTATTCCGTTGCATTATTATTTTGAATAAAGCAACATAGATACACTTTTAAGTCTCTCACTCATATTGAGGGCCACACTAGACAGCATGTACCCCATGCGGTGTGTAATAATACTAATTAAATAACCATTGGATCGGACTGATGACCACCTCTTCTCTCGACAACGTAAATGTAGCTAGCCAAGAAATTCTCATTACACCTGATAAGCTAAAACAAGATATCCCTTTAACAACACTCGCTGAACAAACCATCCTTAATGGCAGAGAGACCATCAACAATATACTCGATAGAAAAGATCATCGTATCTTTGTCGTTGTGGGCCCCTGCTCAATTCATGATTTAAAAGCAGCAAAAGAGTATGCTGTTCGTTTAAAGAAGCTAGCTGAAGAGGTTAGCGACACACTTGTACTTGTCATGCGTGTCTACTTTGAAAAGCCAAGAACGACTGTTGGCTGGAAGGGTTTAATTAATGACCCACACCTTAATGACTCTTTTGCGATTGAAGAAGGCCTCCATATCGGTCGTCAATTACTGATGGATATCGCTGAAATAGGCCTTCCAACAGCAACAGAAGCATTAGACCCAATTTCACCACAATACTTACAAGATACTATCGCTTGGAGTGCTATCGGCGCTCGTACGACTGAATCACAAACTCACCGAGAAATGAGCAGTGGCTTATCAGTCGCTATTGGTTTTAAAAATGGGACCGACGGAAATTTAGACGTCGCCACGAATGCGCTTAACTCTGTATCACATCCACACAGTTTCTTAGGTATTAACCAAGAAGGCCAAGTCGCTATTATTAGAACAAAGGGCAACCCTTATTCCCATATCGTATTACGTGGTGGTGGCGGTAGACCAAACTACGATTCAGTCAATATTGCACTATGTGAACAGCAACTTGAGAAGTCAGGTCTTGCTAAAAATATTATGGTTGACTGTAGTCATGCAAACTCAAATAAAGATGCCAACCTACAGCCATTAGTTGTTCAGGACATCACTCATCAGATTCTTGAAGGAAACGAATCAATCGTAGGTTTAATGATTGAAAGTAATCTAAACTTCGGCAATCAATCGATTCCTAAAGACCTTTCTGAGTTAAAGTATGGTGTATCAGTAACGGATGCTTGTATCGATTGGGAGACGACCGAAAAAACCCTTAAAGATATGCGTAATAAGTTAAAAGATATATTGCCAGCAAGATCTACGTCTAAGACTTCATAACGTCGCTTTTGACGAACATAAAAAAAGCGCCTGCTATTTGGCGCTTTTTTTATGTCTGGATATTAGGATTAATTCATCCATTTCAGTTTATTTCTTAAACCCACCACTTCACCAATAATGATAATGGTCGGGGCTTTTACTTTTTCGGACTTAACGATATCCGGAATGGTGGAAAGTGTACCGACAACCACTTTTTGATCTTGTGTGGTTCCCTTAGAGACAAGTGCTATCGGCATATCTGCACGCATTCCATGCGCGATTAATTGGTCACAGATAATGCTTAAACCAACGAGCCCCATATAGAACACAAGCGTTTGGTTCTCCTGCACGTAATCTAGCCAAGGCAGGTTACAGGAATCATCTTTAAGATGGCCTGTCACAAAACGCACAGACTGAGAGTAATCCCGATGGGTTAGAGGGATTCCCGCATAAGATGAACAACCTGAAGCAGCCGTAATACCAGGCACTACCTGAAAAGGAATACCTTCATCGCTCAGACGGTCAATCTCTTCGCCACCACGACCAAAAATAAAAGGGTCTCCACCTTTAAGCCTTAATACTCGCTTTCCTTGCTTGGCCAATGTAACCAACAGTTCATTAATTTGTTGTTGCGGAAGTGTATGATTAGCTCTCTCCTTCCCTACATCTACTCGCTCAGCATCAGCTCTCACCAAATCAAGAATCGGCTGAGAAACCAAGCGATCATATAAAACAATATCTGCCTGCCGCATCAGCCGTAATGCTTTAAAGGTCAACAAGTCTGGATCACCAGGGCCTGCACCGACTAAATAGACTTCACCGCCGGGTTTAAATTCATCACTCTTTAAAGAAGACTCTAAGATTAATTTAGATTCTTCTTCATGACCTGAAAATATTTTCTCTGCAAAGAGGCCTTCAAGATGGTGCTCCCAGAAACGGCGACGTTGGTTTAGGTCTGGGAACTTTTCCCTCACTTGATCTCGATACTTACCTGCCACATCAGCTAACCGACCAAATGAAGAAGGTATAGCCGACTCAAGTTTACTTCTTAATAAACGCGTTAAAACAGGTAAAGAACCACTACTCGAAACCGAAGCAATAATAGGCGATCGATCAATAATCGATGGAAATATAAAAGAGCTACTTTTTGCTCTATTTACCACATTAACAGGTAGGTTGCGGGCCGTCGCTTTTGTGGCAATGCCATCGTCAACGTCAGTATTACCCGTAGCGGCGACCACTAAAACAACGTCATCCAGTAGTTTTTCATTAAAAATTGAAGACACCAGGGTAACGTCACCACTATTGATGACCGCTTGTATTGATTTTACAGGTTCGCTTGCACATAGCTTGACGCTTGCACCTGCTCTCAGCAAGAGCTCTATCTTTCTGGCAGCAGGTTCACCACCACCGACTACTAACGTAGACGCATTTTTTAGATCAAAATAAAGCGGTAAAAAATCCATAACTACAACCGTTATTCATGTAATGTGTATTTGATTAACGAAATTCAAACGTTTGAGATTCCGTTAATCAACTTAGCCTTAAAACAGATAGCTAAATGCAATTACCGACCAATGACGTCTTTTCCACCCATATAAGGCTTTAGAACGTCTGGCACTTTTATTGAACCATCTTCTTGTTGGTAGTTTTCCATTACCGCAATCATTGTTCTGCCAACAGCTAAGCCCGAACCGTTCAAGGTATTTAGTAATTGTGGCTTACCTGTCTCTGGGTTTCTCCAACGCGCTTGCATTCTTCTTGCCTGATAATCTCTCATGTTGCTACATGAAGAAATCTCACGGTAAGTGTTTTGGCCTGGTAACCATACCTCTAGGTCATAGGTTTTCGCAGCAGAAAAGCCGAGATCTCCACCACACAAGATAACCAGTCGATAAGGAAGCCCTAATTTCTGTAAAATAGTTTCTGCATGCCCTGTCAGGTCTTCTAATGCCTGATCTGATGTTTCAGGTGCGACCATTTGCACAAGCTCAACTTTGTCAAACTGGTGCTGCCTAACCAACCCTTTAACATCACGTCCGTAGGACCCTGCTTCGCTTCTAAAGCTAGGTGAATGACACACAAACTTTAGTGGTAACGCTGATGCATCTATAATTTCATCACGAACAATGTTCGTGACAGGTACTTCTGCAGTAGGGATTAAGTAAAAATCACGCTCCCCTGGCACCTTAAATAAGTCTTCTTCAAATTTAGGTAACTGACCCGTACCGAATAGCGACTCGCTATTAACAAGATAAGGCACATAAATTTCATCATAACCGTGTTCAGCGGTATGGGTGTCCAACATAAATTGAGCTAATGCACGGTGCAATCGAGCAATATCTTTCTTCATCACAGCAAATCGAGAGCCTGCTAATTTTACGGCGGCTTCGAAATCGAGCTGACCCAATTGCTCACCTAATTCGATATGATCTTTTACTTCAAAATCAAATGTCTTAGGCTCTCCCCATTTACGAATCTCAACATTGTCATCTTCACTTGCACCTTCTGGCACACTATCATCAGGGATATTAGGTATTCCTGCTAACAGGCTATGAAACTCATCTTGTACGGCTTTAAGTTCTTTTTTGGCGGCCTCTAGCTCATCACCCATCGCATTCATTTCTGCGAGTATAGGGGCTATGTCTTCACCTGCAGCTTTTGCTTTTCCGATATTTTTAGAGCGCGTGTTACGCTCACTTTGCAACTCTTCAGTTTTAGTCTGAATGGCTCTACGCTGTTCTTCTAGCTGATTAAAGCGAGCGATATCAAGCTGATAACCTTTCTTTTTAAGTTTAGTGGCTATTTCTTCAGCGTTTGCACGAACAATTTTGGCATCTAACATTGGAGTGGTTCTTTCCCTATATTAATCTTATAAACAATTATAGTAATTTTGCGAGTGATACGCCGGCCCATACGGCAAGAATACATAGTATAACGGAGCTTAGTATATACGTCACAGCACTTAGCAGCTGACCCTGACTAATAAAGCTAAACGCCTCTAAAGAAAATGTCGAAAACGTTGTAAATGCACCTAAAAAGCCGACTACTAATATAGATTTAAGCTCGGGTGACAAATGCATTTTTTGCACGACAATCACGTATAAAATACCCATTAGGAACGAGCCGAGTATATTGACTAGCAATGTACCAAATGGAAACGTTTTACCTAACCAGCTTGTGACCAAGCCAATAACGGCGTATCTCGACAAAGCTCCGAGGGCTCCACCTAAAGCAATGGCCATCACTTGGAACATATTATATATACCTAAATGTAAGCTATTATGAATATTAATTCAGTTAAGAATGGCTAACTTTTTGTTAAGAGACACCATTCAAATTTACACAATGATAAAGTGTTGTTAATCCTGACCGTATCGTTTGTGCCGGCTTGTTCGATTCTGCTCTCTTAGCCAGTTGAGTTTATCTGAGATTTTCTTTTCCATTCCACGCTCAACAGGATTGTAGTATTGGGTATCCTTCATTTCTTGAGGAAAGTAATTCTCGCCTGCAGCAAAAGCATTGGGTTCATCATGCGCGTAACGGTACTCTTGGCCAAACCCTAAATCTTTCATTAACGCGGTTGGTGCGTTTCTTAAATGTTCTGGCACGTCATAAGCTGGCGAAGCACTAACATCGGCACGACATTGATTATACGCGGTATAAACCGCATTACTTTTGGCCGCTACCGCAAGATAGATGATAGCTTGCGCTATCGTCAACTCGCCTTCTGGTGCCCCTAAACGGGTCTGAGTGTCCCAAGCGTTAAGGGCAATCTGAAGGGCTCTAGGGTCTGCGTTACCGATATCTTCACTGGCCATCCTTACCACACGCCGAGCAATGTAAAGGGGGTCACAACCGCCATCTAACATCCTAACATACCAATACAGTGCACTATCGGGGTCTGAGCCCCTTACAGATTTATGAAGCGCAGATATTTGTTCATAAAAAATATCGCCACCTTTATCAAACTGCTTTAAGCTCGACTGCATCACTTCTTGCAACACTGATTTAGTAATTAACTTACCACTCTCTGACTCTTCTGCAAGGTCTGATGCTATTTCTAATATATTAAGCGTTTTACGTGCATCCCCGTCTGCGCTTTGCGCAATCAGGTCGACAAGCTCAAGGTCAATGCTAATATGTTCATTCACTAACCCTCGTTCGTCGTTTAAGGCATTGGATACTAATTGAGACAACGCATCAACTGAGAGTTTTTTTAACGTATATACCCGTGCACGAGACAAAAGTGCGTTGTTTAATTCAAACGAGGGGTTTTCAGTTGTCGCCCCAATAAAAATTAACGTTCCATCTTCAACAAAGGGTAGGAACGCATCTTGTTGGGTTTTATTAAATCGATGAATTTCATCCACAAATAAAATGGTATCTTTGGCAGATGAAGCTCTAAGGTTTTTAGCACGTTCTATTGCAGCTCTTATATCTTTAACGCCACTTAGCACCGCAGAGATACTTTCAAAATTGGCATCGCAACAGTCGGCTAATAATCGCGCAAAGCTGGTTTTTCCTACCCCAGGCGGCCCCCATAAAATCATCGAGTGCAACACACCTTTTTCGACGGCCACTCTTAGTGGTTTATTAGCACCTAATATGTGATCTTGACCGATATACTCAGCGAGGTTTCTCGGACGCATTCGAGCGGCTAGGGGTTGATACTGCCCAGAAATAGCCGAGCTAGGGCTTTCGTCTATAGAGCCAAATAAATCGTCACCCGAAGCCGTGGTCATTACTGGCCTAACTCGCGAATGACATCGGTGCCCTCTGGGATAATAAACTCAAATTGCTTATCCGTCATTCCACTATTAATTTTGGCATCGTTGAAGCCAATGGTGCTTTTTTGACCTAATGAATCAGTTAAGCGCATTTCAACCAATATATCGCTATCAAATCGCAATCTAAGAGATTCAAATAATGAGTCAGCACCTCTTGGCATAAGAACATATTGATTAATCGTCTTATCCCAGTTTTTATGATGAACTAAATAGCTCTCCCCTAACTTTTTAACATCACCACTAAACAAAAGAGCCGGCGTATTAGACAACTGCTCTGTCACCGGTTGTACAGTGGCTTGCTCAAGGTCAGGGTCATAAACAATCACATTATGTCCATCTGAAACAATAACCTGCTCTAAAGGCGGTTCGGTATGCCAATAAAAAAGTCCTGGGCGCTTCGCTTTTAGTATACCTCGACTTTCTTGGACCGACGTACCCGCTTTATCAACCACGTATTGAACAAAATGCGCCTCAATGGATTGAAGTTTTTCAAGCTGACGAATAAGCGATTCTGTCGCTTCGTCTGCATGACTTGTCACCGATATAAAGATCAAGTTAAAAGCGATCAACGTGCGCATCGCGTTTGAAAATAGTCGTTCTTTAAATGTCGTCATGTATGTGATTTCCCTAAATTAATCTTTTGGTGGAGGCGGTGCGAGTACTTCACGAGCACCATTATGCCCTGCCTCACTAACAACCCCAGCGGCTTCCATTGCTTCTACAAGGTTAGCCGCGCGGTTATAACCAATTTTAAGCTTTCTCTGAACCGATGAAATAGACGCTCGCCGTGTTTCTGTGACAAACGCAATCGCTTCATCAAATAATGCATCTTGTTCACTGTCACCACTGCTTTCTCCCGAAAGCCCTGGGATCGGTTCTGATGTATCGCCACCCGATAGAATTTCATCTATATACTCAGGTTCACCACGCTGTTTCCAATCTGCAACCGTTCTATGAACTTCATCATCAGAAACAAAGGCACCATGAACACGTATTGGTAAACCGGTGCCGGGCGGCATATACAGCATATCACCATGTCCAAGTAGCTGCTCTGCGCCCCCTTGATCTAATATTGTACGAGAATCTATTCTTGATGATACCTGAAACGCTATTCGCGTCGGAACGTTAGCCTTAATAAGGCCTGTAATAACATCAACAGAAGGTCGCTGAGTGGCCAGAATTAAATGTATACCTGCTGCACGTGCCTTTTGTGCGATGCGGGCAATAAGTTCTTCGACCTTTTTACCCACGATCATCATCATGTCGGCAAATTCGTCTACCACCACCACAACGCATGGCAATGTCGTCAATTCAGGTCGATCTTCTTCACCATTCAAAAGGTGTTCATCGGGTTTCCAAATGGGGTCTTTTAACGGCTCGCCTGCTTCTATACCATCCTTAACTTTACGGTTATAGCCCCCAAGGTTTCTGACCCCTAGCGCAGCCATCAAGCGATATCGACGCTCCATCTCTGCCACACACCAACGTAAAGAGTTGGCCGCTTCTTTCATGTCGGTCACAACAGGTGTTAATAGATGCGGAATACCGTCATAGATAGATAGTTCCAACATTTTTGGATCTATCATGATCAAACGCACTTCTTCAGGCGTAGACTTATAAAGCATGCTTAATATCATGGCGTTAACACCCACAGACTTACCTGAGCCTGTGGTACCTGCCACCAAGAGGTGAGGCATTTTGGCAAGGTCAACGACAATGGGGTCGCCTGCTATATCGTTACCAAGAGCAAGTGTTAGCGGAGACTGCGAATCATCAAAATCTTTAGTTGATAGCACTTCACTAAAAAGAACCATCTGTCTTTTTTCATTCGGTATTTCTATCCCTACTACCGACTTACCAGGAATAACCTCAACCACCCTTACGCTTAATACCGCCAGTGATCGAGCCAAATCCTTAGCCAAATTAGTGATGCGACTAACTTTTACACCTGGGGCTGGTTGTATTTCGAAACGGGTAATGACTGGGCCAGGATTAACCTCGACAACTTCAATAGACACGCCAAAGTCTGCAAGTTTCTCTTCGAGCAAGCGAGACAGGTGCTCCAACACTTCAGTTGAATACCCTTGTTCTTTTACCTTTTCAGGGGCATCTAGCAGCGAAATGGGAGGTACCCTTCCCTCTTGAAAAGCGAACAGCTTGCCCTGTTTCTCCTTAGCCACTCGTTTGCTTTCAGCTGAACTACTCTTTTTAAGGAAAGGCGCTATCTTAAGTCCTTTCCCTTTTTTCTCTTCCTGAACTGAGCGTCCATTATTGTCTGCGAAAATAGTATCTGAAGCAGACTGATTGCTCGATGGGCGTTGAGAGTCACTCGATTGCTCATTATGCCGTCCCATTACAGGATCTACACGTTTAGCAACAGTCAGATCATCACCTTTATTTGGATTATCCCCCGTCTTTCCAATACCCACTTTGCGCTGAAGCTTTTTGATCAGCGAGCGATTTTCTGTCACAGCCGCTGATTCACTAGCCGTGACTTTCTCAGTAAGAATAGGTGGGTCTATATTGGCGATATTGTCATTAGGATTACGCGCTCTTTTTTGTGCTTTTCGCTCGCGTGAAGCCTGTATGCGCGCACTGACAAACGCCTTAAGTTGTTTAAACCAAGCAATCATTTTATTCACGAACTTTAACGTAATTCCACCCGTGCTATCCATAAGCTTGAGCCACGAAAGGCCTGTAAAAACAGTGATGGAAAACAAAAATATCGCGACCAACAGTAGACTACTGCCCGACAAATTAAAGGCTGACAACATACTTGCAGAAATTTCTTGCCCTAATACACCGCCAGATGAAATAGGTAGCCCTGCAATAGAGTAAATAGACAACAAGCCAGTAGCGCTAACAAGAACAAGGAAAAAACCAATCGACCGCACTAAAAAAAGAGGCCAGTGAAACTCCATCTTTTTATGACGATTATGGAATTGAAGCCAAGCTTTGTATGAAATGAGTAATGGAAATAAATAGGCTACATATCCGAAGAAGTAAAACAGAACATTAGCAAACCAAGCCCCCGTTACACCGGCATAGTTTGTTGCGACCTGATTATGACCCGTATTAGCCCAACCAGGATCATCAGGGTTGTATGAGAAGAGCGCCATAAATAGGTAAACACAGAGCGCTACTAAGCCGATCAGAGCACCTTCTCTTACACCTTGTGATATATAAGCCTGAAATCGACCTTGTTTATCTACTTTTACGTCTGCTTCATTCATACCGAGTGGGTTATTTTTTAATACAAAGAGGAAGTGTATCGTTTCTCAAGCGCTAAATCACCTTCGTGGTTCAACAATTGAAAAGATAAACTTAATATAGTGCTGATAGTATAGAATCTTTCTCAGGAAATGACGCTATATATATGAAAAATAGCATCATTTACCGAGAAATTTAATACAGAACCGCGTTACGCTAGCCCTGCAGACATAAACCCTAATTGCAGGTCTTTTTTGATATCTTCAACTGACTCTAGGCCAACAGAGATTCTGATAAGATTGTCAGTAATACCACTGCGGGCTTTAGCCTCATCAGATAAACGCCCATGCGTGGTGGTCGCCGGATGAGTGATGGTCGACTTTGTATCGCCAAGGTTAGCCGTAATAGAAATGAACTGAAGCCCATCTATAAATTTCCAAGCTTCGTCTTTACCGCCTTTAATTCTAAACGATAAAACACCACCAAAACCATTTTGCTGCTGTCTAGCAAGTTCATACTGAGGGTGTGTCTTTAGCCCTGTGTAAAATACAGATTCTACTGAGTCTTTCGAATCGAGCCATTCAGCAATCGCCAGTGCGCTTTCGCTATGCGCTTTCATTCGTAAACAAAGTGTCTCTAGACCTTTAAGAAATACCCAGGCATTAAAAGGGCTCATGGTAGGCCCTGCTGACCTTAAAAAACCATAAACGTCTTCCATGAGTACATTACTACCCACAACCACTCCACCCACACAGCGACCTTGTCCATCAAGGTATTTAGTAGCCGAATGTACAACGATGTCAGCACCGAGCAATAGCGGCCGCTGAAGCGCTGGCGTACAAAAGCAATTATCTACAACTAGTAACGCATCATGACGATGAGCCAACTCAGAAAGCGCTTTTATATCGCCTATTTCACAGACGGGGTTAGAAGGCGTTTCAAGAAACAATAATCGTGTATTTTGACCCACTGCTTCTTGCCATTGCGCAAAATCAGTTAAGTCAACAAAGGTGGTTGTTACACCAAACTTAGCCATGTATTTCTCAAAAAATACATTAGTCGTACCAAACACACTTCTTGAGCACACAACATTATCACCTTGCTTAAGCAAAGCAACGCAGGTGCTTAGTATTGCAGCCATACCCGATGCAGTCGCTACAGCACGCTCACCACCTTCCATCGCAGCAATGCGCTCTTCAAACATTTGAACGGTAGGATTTGTAAATCGCGAGTAGATATTGCCTTTTGATTCACCACTAAAACGAGCCGCGGCTTCTGCTGCATTATTAAACACAAAACTAGAAGTGGGAAAAATCGCCTCACTATGCTCTAACTCATGCGTGCGGTGAATCCCTGCTCTAATAGCGATAGTGTCTATATCTACACCCTCTAAATTAGCAACAGGAATCGCGCCATCTTTTTTTATACTATTAGCCATAATTCTCAATCGTTATTATGCAGGTCGATCACAGTATGATCGTCATCGAATTCTTTATTCTTGGTACGTTTACTACTTTCTTTGCGCGCTAATTCTAAGTTCTCTAGATAGGCAGGCGTAATATCACCAGTAATATACTCACCGTTAAACACAGAGCAGTCAAAGTTATCAATGTGCGAGTTACCTTCTTTAGCACACTCGACTAGATCTTCAAGGTTTTGGTAGATCAACCCATCAGCACCAATCGCTTCTTGTATTTCAACCACTGTCCGGTTGTGTGCAATTAACTCGCTTGCGGCCGGCATATCAATGCCATATACATTTGGGTAGCGTACTTCAGGGGCTGCCGATGCGAAAAACACCTTGTTTGCACCAGCGTCTCTTGCCATCTGTACGATTTCTCTACACGTCGTACCACGCACAATTGAATCATCAACAAGCAATACGTTCTTTCCCTTAAACTCTAGCTCAATAGGGCTTAGCTTCTGACGAACTGACTTTTTACGCTGGCTTTGGCCTGGCATAATAAAGGTGCGGCCGATATAACGGTTTTTAATAAACCCTTCTCTGAATTTAACCCCTAGCCGATAAGCCATTTGCATTGCTGACGTTCGGCTGGTGTCTGGAATGGGAATAACCACATCGATATTATAATCGGGGCATTCTTTCATCATCTTATCAGCTAGTTTCTCACCCATACGTAAGCGGGCTTTATATACTGACACTTTATCGATGATCGAATCAGGTCGTGCAAAATATACATGCTCAAAAATACAAGGATTTAACTGCGGATTTTCTGCGCACTGCTGACTGTACAGCTGACCGTCCGTTTCTATATAAATCGCCTCACCTGGGTCAATGTCTCTGACTAAAGTAAAGCCTTCTGCCGTTAGAGCAACGCTTTCGGAGGCAATCATATACTCTGTACCCTGCTCGGTTTCACGCTTACCATAGCAAACAGGTCGAATACCATGAGGGTCTCTAAACGCAACAATACCGTAACCGGTTACCATTGCGATAACCGCATACGCACCCTTACAGCGTTTATGAACCGCTTTAACCGCTTCAAATATTTCTACTTCTGTTGGAACTAATTTACCTTGCTTTTGAAGCTCGTGAGCAAACACATTAAGTAATACTTCAGAGTCGGAATTAGTATTAATATGTCGTAAGTCAGACCGCAGCAACCCTTCAGCGAGTTCCGACGTATTAGTGAGGTTGCCATTGTGCGCAAGCGTGATACCGTAAGGAGAGTTAACATAAAATGGCTGAGCTTCTGCAGAGCTTGAAGACCCAGCTGTCGGATACCGAACATGGCCAATCCCCACGTTACCGACAAGTCTACGCATGTGGCGAGTGCGAAAAACATCGCGAACTAGCCCATTATCTTTTCTAAGAAAAAATCGATCATCCTGATAAGTTACAATGCCCGCGGCGTCCTGTCCCCGATGCTGTAAAACCGTTAGTGCATCATAAAGCACTTGGTTAACATTGGTTTTTCCAACAATTCCTACAATACCGCACATTAAAGCTACCTCACTAGGGCATAAACAAGATATAAAGTAAATCTTAACAGGTTTTGGGTGATGGAGCTGTGTACTATTTTAGTCTAAACAAAACAAATTTAATCTAAAAAAGCGAAAACCATCATACTAACTTCGTATTTACACCCTAACTCGTAAAAACAGAAAATTGATCTTCAAACATTGATCTTGACCATTGCTCTAACACTTGGAGTTTCGAGATCATGACTGAGTCTCTCCACCAAGTATCTTCAACTACAGGCGTCACCCTGAGTAATGCTATCGTGACAACCACGATTATGACGCCTCTAGCTACGCCAAAAATAACACCTAAAAGGCGATCAGTTGTCGATAATCCCGTTATTTTGACCAGTAAACCGATTAGGTTATTAATAATGGCACCCACGATCAGTGTACCTATAAATAATATTGCAAACGCAGCCACTGCACGAAAAACGACGGTATCAATAACATCGATAAGAAGAGTCTGTAAATTAGGGTTAAACGTACGCGCAATAATGAATGCGGCTACCCATGTCACTAGAGATAAGGCTTCTTTGACAAAGCCTCGTTTCAAACTGAAAAGGCTAGATAATGAAATGATCGCTATGATTGACCAGTCTGCCCAATTAAACATAAATGTGGTTCATCTAATGATAGGTTTCGATGGCGCGCATTCTAACAAAGAAAATAAACATAACCAACGACAATCAAAACTTGTTGCTCTATGTTTTGCCTTCATTACTTAAAATGAACTACAAGTGTTTTAAGCTTATACTTTTTATCGAGCTGTTTTTTGATTTTATCAGCATACCCTTTATCAGCATAAGGCCCACTAAACACTCTAATTAACGGCTTACCGTCTTTGTCTACTTTGGTTGTGTGCCCGTCAAAACCATCTTTATTTAAGGTATCTCGAAGGTTGAAAGCATTTTTATGATTACCGAAGGTTCCAAGCTGAACCATCCAAACATTACTGAGCTCCTTCTCTTTAAACACAGTAGAGGCTGGCTTTGCATCCACAACCTGTGGCTTTACTTCTAAAGGCTTGCTGCTTTCGGCCGGCTTATCACTGGCACTCGTTTGTTCTATTTCAGGCGTAGTAGAGGCGTTATGCGAAACTGCAGTTTGGTTTACTACCTGAACAGGCGTTTGATCACTTTCTACTGAGCTTACGACTGAACGCTCTATAGGTTTGTTATCAGATGAAGGCTCAATGAGCTTAAATTTCGGTTTTTGAGGCGAATTTAAAGTAATAACCGGCAACTCTGATTGAACAGGTATTGGGATAAGCTGTGTTTTTGATGGCTGATGTGGCTCATCAAAAATCATCGGTAGAAAAATAACTGCAAGCGATACAATAACTAGTGCGCCTACAACTCTTTGCTTTAATCCATCCATTTTAATTCTCTTTCACCTATAACGCGTTAAATCGAATAATGAGTCAGTTTATATCAGAAACAACATGAAAGGAGCCAAAGCACATTACAATTCCGTCACTTTCTTTTGCAACGTTAACTGCCTCATTAAAAGCATTGTTAAGCCCATCATACTCTGTAAACTGCTGTTGATTGTTGCTGAGCGCATTGCAAATTTCTGGCAATTTCATTGCACGCGGACATGCGAGCGGAGCAATATACCAATGATCTATTTGGCCGTTCAATCCTTCAACAATGCCATTAACATCTTTATCTGTAAGTACTGAAAACACCGCATAAACAGGCCTCCCCCCTTTTATCTCTGACAGTCGACGAGATAAAAACCTGGCAGCATGGGGGTTATGACCTACATCTAAAAGCACTAGCGGTTGGCTGCCATAAACCTCAAACCGCCCCTTAACCGCAAAACCATCTAACGCTTTTAAAATGTGAGTGTCATTAGTAAGATGACCAAGACACGCCATTGCTTGAATAGCCGTTAATATATTACTTTCTGGCAACAAGCTATAGGGCATTAAAATCTCTTTAGTTGAGCCCGTTTGATCACGCAAATAACCGACTACTCTCTGTGCACTTTGAGAAGGCTGGGTATCGAACACCCAGCTATAGTCTGCAACTGCTTCGCTCGGCTGATTCCTTAAGCCAAAGTGGGTGTCATGTATATGAAGATCTATATTTTGAGCGTTAGCTTGTTGAATAACGCTTTCTGGTGGATTATCGCCGCCATATATAGCAGGCACACCCTGTCGAAAGATTCCGGCCTTTTCAAAACCGATACTTTCTCGGTTGTCGCCTAGCCACTCAACATGGTCAATATCAACCGATGTGATAATAGAAAGATCTGGATCGACAATATTTACCGCGTCAAGCCGTCCACCTAGGCCTACCTCGAGCAAAACGACATCTAGCCGCGCCCGCTCAAGGCAGTAAAGTGCACCGAGAGTACCACATTCAAAATACGTTAAAGGTGTTGTGCGGCGCGCTTTTTCGACGACCTGAAAGCTTTCTACAAGACGTTTATCATCTATAAGCTCGCCATTAATTCTGATACGTTCATTATAGATATGAATATGGGGTGAACTATAAACCCCAACACTTAGACCGGCCTCTAATAACAACCGTTCAAGCACCGCGATAGTGGAACCTTTACCATTTGTACCTGCGACCAGCACTACTTGCTTTGCAAGTCGCCCCTTCCTGAGCCTAGTGTAAACTGTGAGAGTTCTGTCTAACCCCATTTCAATATCAGAAGGATGATTTTGCTCTATTAAAGTCAACCACTGTTGTAACTCGTCTTGATAGGACTTAGTCATTGTCTAAATCGTCATCCTCAGGGTGTGATTGTCCCGTTAACTTCGATAATAAGGACGCTAAACGAGTTCTTAACTGTTGCCTTGGAAGAATCATGTCAATAACACCATGTTCTAAAAGAAACTCACTACGCTGAAAACCCTCTGGAAGTTTCTCTCTAACCGTCTGCTCGATAACTCTTGGGCCAGCAAACCCGATCAATGCATTAGGCTCTGCAACATTTACGTCACCCAACATGGCAAGACTGGCTGAAACACCTCCAAAAACAGGGTCTGTTAACACTGAGATAAAGGGAATGCCCATTGACTTCATTCGCTCTAACACCGCGGCCGTTTTAGCCATCTGCATTAACGAGGCAAGCGCCTCTTGCATTCTAGCACCACCACTGGCACTGAAGCAGACCAATGGAATACCTTGCTCCATAGAAACCTGAGCAGCCCTTACAAACTTCTCACCTACAACAGCCCCCATAGAGCCGCCTAGAAACTTAAATTCAAACGCCACAACCACAACGGGGATTTGTAATACCGTCCCCTGAAAACACACTAAAGCATCTTTTTCGCCGGTTGCTTTTTGGTTTGCAATTAGACGATCTTTATACTTTTTACTGTCTTTAAATTTTAAGCGGTCTTGTGGGGCCAAGTCGTTTGCAATCTCTACTCGCCCCTTTGGGTCAAGGAAGATATCAATTCTACTTCTTGCAGTAAGTCTCATGTGATGTTGGCATTTAGGGCAAACATCTAGGTTTTTCTCAAGCTCTGGCCGATATAAAACGCTTTCGCACTTTGGACATTTTTTCCATAACCCTTCAGGCACAGTACTTTTTTGTGAGGATTCAGACCGAATAACACTGGGTACAATTTTATCAAGCCAACTGCTCACCAACCTACTCCTTTTAAAATACCGTTAACCAACATCACTAACACTCATTTTGAGGCAACCACTCAGGCATCCATTGCTTGACGCATTGATGAGATTATATTGTATATTTTAGATTTAATTTGCTCATTATTGCCTTCATTCTCGGCAATAGTATTGACCAATACACTCCCTACTATAACGCCATCTGCAACGTTCGCAACAGCGGCGGCTGACGCAGCATCCTTGATGCCAAAGCCAACACCGACGGGGATATCACTAATACTTCGTATTACGGCAAGTTTATCTGCAACACTGTCTACATCAAGGCTTGCAGACCCCGTAACCCCCTTAACGGATACATAGTAAACATAGCCTGAGCTTGCATTACAAATAGCCTTAATACGGTCATCTGTTGTGGTCGGAGCAATCAAATAGACGGAGTCGAGGTTATGACGCTTCATCTCTTGAAGTAGTTGATGACCTTCCTCTGGCGGAAGGTCTACCACTAACACACCATCAACACCGACCTCAACAGCTTTACGCGTAAATACAGCATATCCCATTTTAATAATGGGGTTTAAGTAACCCATTAACACAACAGGCGTTGTGGTATTTGTTTTACGAAAATCAGCGACCATCGAGAAAATATCATCAAGCGTTACATTGTGTTTTAACGCTCTTTCGCAGGCCAACTGAATAACAGGACCGTCTGCCATCGGGTCAGAAAACGGAATACCTAACTCAATAATGTCAGCCCCCCCCTTCACCAACTCATGCATCAACTCGACGGTTAGCCCAGGCACAGGGTCTCCGCCAGTAATATAAGGAATCAACGCACTTTTTCCGTCACCCTTCAATTGTGCCATAACAGCTTTAATTCTACTCATTTGAACATCCCTAAATAAAATTTATACGGTTATGCCATCGATGGCAGCAATAGTATGCATGTCTTTATCACCACGTCCCGACAAGTTAACGATGATAATTTGATCTTTATCCATTTCTTTCGCCAGTTTCATGCTGTAAGCAATAGCATGACTGGACTCTAACGCAGGTATTATTCCTTCTGCTCGCGTTAATGTACGAAATGCGTCAAGTGCTTCCTGATCGGTAATAGCCACATATTCAGCACGACCTTCGTCTTTCAACCAACTATGCTCTGGCCCTACCCCCGGGTAATCAAGCCCCGCAGATACTGAGTGAGTAGCACTAATCTGGCCATTATCATCAGACATCAAGTAAGTACGATTGCCATGTAGAACACCCGGTTCGCCCGCGCATAATGGCGCCGCATGCTCGCCTGTTTCTAAACCATGACCTGCTGCTTCTACGCCGTACATTTTAACGGACTCATCGCCGATAAACGGATAAAATAGCCCAATGGCATTTGAACCGCCTCCTACACAAGCCACTAATGCATCAGGTAAGCGCCCCTCTTTATCTAAACATTGTTGTTTAGCTTCTTTTCCAATAACCGTCTGGAAGTCTCTGACCAACATAGGGTAAGGATGAGGACCTGCTACAGTACCTATAATATAAAAGGTATTATCTACATTCGTCACCCAATCACGCATAGCTTCGTTCATGGCATCTTTAAGCGTACGCGTGCCGCTTTCGACGGGCACAACAGTCGCACCCAAAAGTTTCATACGATAAACATTTTGTGCCTGACGCTGCACATCTTCAGCGCCCATAAACACAGTACACTCAAGACCAAGTCGAGCAGCTACCGTAGCGGTTGCTACGCCATGCTGACCCGCACCTGTTTCGGCGATAATTCTAGGCTTACCTAAATGTTTAGCCAATAGAGCCTGACCAATGGTGTTATTAACTTTATGCGCACCAGTATGGTTTAAGTCTTCACGCTTTAAATATATTTTTGCGCCACCCACCTTGTTGGTGAGTCTTTCTGCAAAGTAAAGCGGCGACGGACGCCCCACATAATCGGCCAAATCACGGTAAAACTCTTCTTGGAACTTTGGGTCATTTTTGAGTATGTTGTATTGTTCTTCTAACTGAAGAAGAGAAGGCATCAGTGTTTCAGACACAAACCGCCCACCAAACTCTCCAAAATGTCCGGTTGCATCCGGTATTGCCCGGAGCATGTCATCAGTATATTTTGTCGGCACTTGCCACCTCTTTCATAAATTGATAAATCTTTTCACGATCTTTTATTCCCTTACTGCTCTCTACACCGCCACTTATATCAACCGCATATGGCCTAATAGTCTTAATGGCATCAACGATGTTTGCGCAGTTTAATCCACCGGCCAATATAATCTTAGACCGATACTCTGAGGGCACGAGCTGCCAATCAAACGTGCTGCCTGTCCCCCCTGGCACGCCCGGTACATAGCTATCAATCAACATACCAAGCGCATTAGAGTGAGCCTGCATGGCTTCAAGAATACTTTCTTTGCATTTAGCTCGAATCGCTTTTATGTAAGGAAGATTAAATTTCTGACAAAACTCAGGGCTTTCATCGCCATGAAACTGTAAAAGATCAATATTGACGTTTTCGATAACATCCCTGACCATTTCTTCGCTGGCATCAACAAAAAGGCCAACCTTTGTTACAAAAGGAGGAATATTGCGACAGATCTCAGCAGCACACTCTATGCTAACATATCTGGGACTCTTCTCGAAAAAAACAAAGCCTAATGCATCTGCGCCAACTTCTGCAGCCGTAACACCGTCAACTACCCTTGTAATACCACAAATCTTTACACGCGTTCGAATCATGTAACCTATTCCATATTAAAGAATACTGAGCTTAATTAGCGCTATAACTTAACATGCACCGTTCTCAATGCGCATTAAATCTACAAATAATAAGGTTTAATAAAAGAAGGCCCTAACCCTAACACGGGAATTTCACCGACTTCGTACCCTACATCAATAAAATAAAGCCCAAATGGCGGTGCTGTAACCCCCCCTTCAGCCCGGTCTTTTGCCTGTAAAACCTCTTCAGCCCATCCTTCGTGCTGAATACCCGCTCCGATCGACATGAGTACACCCGAAATATTACGCACCATATGATGCAGAAATGCATTCGCCTGAATATCGATAACAATAAAATCACAAAACCGGGTTACCGATAAAGACTCGATTGTACGAACCGGGGATTTAGCCTGACAACCTGCAGCCCTAAAGGATGAGAAATCATGCTCGCCTATTAGCACTTCAGCGGCTCGAGCCATTTTCTTTTCATCTAAAGGTCGATAGTTCCAAGTCACTTCTTTGTTATAGAGTGCCGGTCTAATAGGGTTATTATAAATAACATACCGGTAACGCCGGCTTTTAGCGGAGAAACGCGCATGAAAAGCCTCTGTTACATTACCCACCCAGTGCACCGAAATATCGTTAGGCAAGTTTGCATTCGCTCCCATTACCCAAGAACGGAAAGGACGAGACACAGAGGTATCAAAATGAATCACTTGATGAGAGGCATGAACACCCGCATCAGTTCTACCTGCACAGACGACTGCTACAGGATGATTAGCAACTTTAGATAGCGCAATTTCTAACTGCTGCTGAACTGTGGGAAGGCCTGATTTCTGGGATTGCCAGCCATGATATTGACTGCCATTATACTCTAGTACTAACGCAACACGCCCAGAGCCAATTAAGGTTCCGGGCGTGTCTGATTTTTCTAAACTCATGAAGTAATCTATACCTTAATCTGGCCGTTTATCCTGATCAGTATAGATTACCTTTTTTGAACCATTAGTCCAACGTTTTAAGAAGGTCTTGTGCTTCTTGTTTTTGCTCATCACTGCCTTCTAACGCAACTTCTTCTAAAATATCTTTAGCACCATCACCATCACCCATATCGATATATGCTCTGGCGAGGTCTAGCTTAGTTGCTGCTTCATCGGTGCCTGCAAGAAAATCGAAATCTTCATCTTCAGCAATATCTGCTTCAAAATCTTCACCTGAAGCATCGGCGCCTGCCGCGATATCAAGCACACTATCATCGATATCCAAGCTTGTATCAATGGTGTCTTCTGCCAATTTATCATCAGCCTTATCTACATCAACTGACGCTAAGTTTTCATCTAGCTCTAGATCTTCATCCAACTCTAGACTTTCATCTATTTCGAGTGATTCCTCTATCTCAAGAGCATCATCAAGATCCAAGCTTTCATCTAACGCTAAGCTCTCATCTAACCCAAGATCATCTTCAGCCGCTAAATCATCATCTGACGATAGCGTATCAGCTATACCTTCAAGCTCTTCTAGCGCTGATTCTGAAGTCAATGGCTCTGACTCTTCTGAGGTCACTTCAGGGCTATCTGAAGACTCGACATCATCAAAGTTATCGTCTAATTCAGAGTCAATTTTATCTAATTCAAGATCAAGGTCATCAAGATTTAAACCATCTTCCAAATCTTCCACTGCTATATCGAGATCTTCAGCATCATCACTATCTGATTCATCTAAGTCTAGCGCTATATCATCAAGATCGGTATCAACACCCGCCAACGCCTCATCAAGCTCTGCGTCAAGCTCCATGCTCTCAAGATCAATATCAAGACCATCTTCATCCGAGGATTGGGTAGAAGCAAGATCAGCACTTTCGTCTAAACCTAAATCTAAATCGAAGCTAACCTCTTCATCAGTCGTTACTGAATCGTCCAGCGGTGTATCTACGCTAAGCTCATCAAGGTCAAGCGCAGCAGAATCTGCATCTTCAATAGAAACATCATCGCCGTCTAAATCAATTTCATCAATATTGAAATCAATATCGAGGTCATCTTCAACATCTAATGCCGCATCTTGGAGAACACCATCTGCAGCAAGATCAGTCTCAAGAGCGCTTAATTCTTCATCTACATTTAGCTCACCATCAATAGTATCGCTTTCTGGCGTTTCTATCTTTGTAGGCTCAAAATCAATGCTATAGTCATCGTCCTTTTCGTCACTTGAGCCAGTATCACCGGGTAATTCTTCAACCTCCGCCGCTTCATCACTTCCAGATAACAACTGACTTTCTAAATCATCAAGAGATACAGCCTCATCAGAACCACTTAAGCGACTTCTGATTTCTTGAGCTTGCTCCATTGCATAGTCGTCATTCAGGGCCGCAACTTCATTAAATTGCTTATCAAATGACTCAACTTCATTAGACTCAGCATAGACTTCTAATAACTTAATTCTAATATCCGTTCGCTGAGGTTCAGACGAGATAGCACCTTCTAATAGTTGGGCGGCCTGATCTAAGCGACCATACGCTATATAGATATCCGCCTCAGCAATGACATCTTCTGTTTCAGATTGAGGCGCTTGATGAACGGCATCCGTATCAGCCGCATCACGCCCCTCGAGATCAACAAGCGTATCATCTAACTCATCAGCCCCAAGCGTCTCATCCGCATCAAAAATATCACCAGGCTCTTCGCCCTGTTCATTTCGCGTTTCAAAGAACTCTTGCTCTTTTTGCGCATTCCTACGAGACATTGCCCATACGATAATCAGTAAAAGTAACACTAACCCAGCCGCCATCATTTGATACATCGGGTTGTTCATTACTAAATCAACAACTGACTGAATAGTGAACTTTTCTTCCGCAGGTGCAACCGGTGCAGGCTTAGCTTTTGGCTTAACAGCAGCGTCTGGTTTAGCCGTACCTGCAACAGGCGCCATGCCCGCCGTCTCAGTTGATGCAGGCTTAATAGCCGCTGCACCTTCTACTGAAGCATCAGATTCTGCAAGGTCACTTTCTGTGGCCACAGCTTCGTCATTAACGGCTCCATCTTTAACAGCTTCATCTGTAACCGTACCGTCTTTTAAAGCATCTACAGCAGCCATGTTCTCTTCGACAACTGAATCTTCAGCGACTGTTGATTCATCGACAGTTGTACTAACGGCTGGCTCTACTGCATCCTCTTTACCCATTTGTGTTTGCAAGTTCGCAAGCTGGTCGTCTTTTAAGGTTAATAAGCGCTGCAACGTCTCTAACTGTTCTTCGAGATCTTGTACTTTGCTATTTAATTCCTGCTTTTCCAGCCCTGCCTGATCAAGCTTCTCTAAGGTTATTGCTAAATCATTTTTAAGTGCGTCAGAAGCCCCTTCACTGCCCACCTCACCTGCGTGTGCGCCAGCTTGGTTTTCTGACGAAGATTTTTCGGCTACCACCAATTTGAGTTCGTCGCCCGTATTTACAGCCGATGAAGTAGGCATTCCGCTAGCCGCCACACCTGAATCTTCGGTCGAAGGCGATGCATCCACAACATTCTTATTTAACGTGCGGTTTTCAAATGCTCTATTTTGCGCAATAACACCTCTAACAGCATCTCGCTTTGATCGCTGCCTAATGTCATTTAAACTGGGCAAGCGTAAAACCTGACCTTTCTTAAGGGTATTAATATTACCATTGATAAAAGAGTCTGGATTCAAGTCTTGAATAGCTAACATGGTCTGTTGAGCGGTTACTGAACTATCAGGTCGCACCTCTAATGCAATTGCCCACATAGTATCGTTGTTAGTGGTAGGGCCATATACGTCGCCCCTTTGCTGACTACTTGCTGATGACCGTGAAACCGGCGTGTAAGCCTGCTGAACAGAGGACGCATCATCTACCACTTCAATTTCAGGAAGACTACTCACTGATTGGGTTGGTGCAGACTGAACTTGCTGCACAGGTGCAATCGGCTCTTCGCCATAGATAGGGGGATCAATAAGAAGCGCATATTCTCTTAGAAGTCTGCCGCTTGGCCAAATAACTTCTACAAGGAAGTTCAAAAATGGTTCACGCACGGGTTTAGTGGTTGTTAATTGAACCACCATATTACCGCTTTCATTGCGTTGCACTTCAAAGCGAACATCTGAAAGAAAATAAATCCTTTCTACACCTGCTTTTAAGAATTCTTCTCGCGATGCTAAGCCTGGAAGAATTTCATTATCTTCAAGGTCTCGAATATTAACCAATTCAATTTCAGCTTTGAGCGGTTGATTAAGGGTAGACTCTACCGAAGCCTCGCCCAGTCCTAAAGCCTGTACAACACCAGCACCTAAAACGCTGACTAGTGATAGAGCAACCGCAAGCTTGCGCATCATCTCTTATTTCCTTTCTTGTTTTGAACTTCGCACTAAATTTAAGAGCATTTAAACTAGACCAACATAAATGTTAGATCATCTAATGAACTTTCCAGTTTAAAAAACTATTCCAGACAGTTGCTTTTATTCAATAATTTCTGATTTGACACAACTAGGTAACAAGTATTGTTTATAAATTACGATTTTTCAATAATTCTTTGTGTTTCGAATTGTTAACAGGCACTGGTGTGCAGCACAAATTAGACCAATATTAGTATAGCCATGAGTCATGATAGCGACACGGGAATATAATTCTTAGATATTGAAGTGATGTGCGTTAAGAGGTAAGACTCACCTACCCCTTAACGAATATAGATCTGTCAGATATGACTAATCTCGAGCCAGCAAAATTCTCAGCATTCTTCGTAGCGGCTCTGCAGCCCCCCAAAGTAACTGATCACCGACTGTAAAGGCTGAAATATATTCAGGCCCCATATTAAGCTTACGAATTCTGCCCACAGGAATACTAAGCGTACCTGTTACGTTTGTTGGCGTGAGTTCGTTAACTGTTTGGTCTTTATCATTAGGGATCACTTTAACCCAATCATTTGAACCCGCTAAGATCGACTCAATTTCTGAGACAGGTAGATCTTTCTTCAGCTTAATTGTCATAGCTTGGCTATGACAACGCATTGCACCCACACGCACACATAGCCCATCAACAGGAATGGGCGCTTCGGACAAACCAAGAATCTTATTTGTTTCCGCTTCTGCCTTCCACTCTTCACGACTCTGCCCATTATCTAACTGAGAGTCGATCCATGGAATCAAGCTTCCGCCCAATGCTACACCAAAGTTTTCAGTGGGCATTGCGTCAGACCGAATAGTCTCTGCAACAATTTTATCAATCTCTAAGATAGCAGATGCTGGATCATCTAATAACTCAGCAACAGAAGAGTGAATGGTTCCCATTTGATTGATTAGCTCGCGCATATGCCGAGCACCGCCACCAGAAGCAGCTTGGTAAGTCATTGGACTCACCCACTCAATCAAATCTTTCTCAAACAAACCACCCAATGCCATTAGCATCAAGCTAACAGTACAATTACCACCTACATAGGTATTAATGCCGCTTTCTAGCGCGTCATCAATCACGTTGCTGTTGACAGGGTCTAATACGATAACTGCATCGTCTTCCATTCGTAACGATGACGCTGCATCAATCCAATAGCCATTCCAGCCTGCTGCACGCAATGTAGAATAAACCGCTTTAGTATAATCTCCACCTTGGCAGGTAATAATAATATCCATCGCTTTTAGCGCATCAATATTATTTGCATCCTGCAACTCAGCAACAGGCTTGCCTACATCAGGGCCTGCTTGTCCAGCCTGGGATGTTGAAAAAAATACAGGATCAATAAAATCAAAATCGTTTTCTTCACGCATCCGTTGCATTAGCACAGAACCAACCATGCCTCTCCAACCCACTAAACCTACTTTTTTCATGACTCATCCAAGTAATACGGTTAAATTTTGAACAACTACAACTTAAAATATCAAGAATCGGGCTCCACATCAATGATGTAGCGCCTTTAGACTCAATTTATTACACTAATTTACTCAAAGCACTAATAACAGCATCGCCCATATCAACAGTACTGACCTTAGTCGTGCCTTCAGAGTAAATATCAGCTGTTCTAAAGCCCTGATCCAGCACATCGCTCACGGCTTGCTCAATTAAATCCGCGGCTTTGTTTTCAGCTAGACTGTAACGCAACATCATTGCCACCGAAAGAATGGTAGCTAGTGGGTTTGCAATACCTTGACCAGCGATATCGGGGGCAGAACCATGACATGGCTCGTACATTCCCTTACCCCTCTCATCAAGAGACGCTGAAGGCAGCATACCGATAGAGCCCGTCAACATGGCTGCAGCATCAGACAAAATATCGCCAAACATATTTCCCGTCACCACAACATCAAATTGCTTTGGTGCACGCACGAGCTGCATTGCTGCGTTATCAACATACATGTGGCTAAGCTCAACACCAGGATACTCTTTTGCCAGTTCATCCATAATTTCACGCCAAAGCACCGTCACTTCTAATACGTTAGCTTTATCGACTGAACACAATTTACCACCGCGCTTCTGAGCGGCCTCAAATGCTACGCGACCAATACGCTTAATTTCGGTCTCGTTATAAACATAAGTGTTGTAGCCTTCACGATCGCCATTTTCAAGTACTCGAACGCCTCGTGGCTGACCGAAATAGATACCACCGGTTAATTCACGCACAATAAGAATATCAAGCCCAGAAACAACTTCAGGCTTGAGTGTTGAAGCATCTGCTAATTGAGGGTAAAGAATAGCTGGACGTAAATTACCGAACAATTCCAGATTTGAACGAAGTCCGAGCAAGCCTTTTTCAGGCCTAATGGCCATATCGAGGTCATCCCACTTAGGGCCACCCACAGCACCTAATAGAATTGCATCAGACGCTTTAGCTTTATCAAGCGTCACATCAGGAAGCGGAACACCATGCTCGTCAATTGCTGAACCACCCACCAACGCGTGATCAATCGTCAGCCCTAGCGACAAAGAATCATTAAGAAGGCGAAGGACTTTTTCAGCTTCTGATACGATTTCTGGGCCAATTCCATCACCCGGTAAAAGCAATATATTTCTATTCATTTTTAACCTTTAATGTCTATTAATTCAATATTTTATAACGACTATCTAATATCAGTTATACCATCAATAACAGAAAGATTAATTGACAGTAACCGCTCTAACACATTGAGCAACCTACTAACCAATCGCATCAAACAACCAAGGAGATTCTTTTCTGCTCTTCGCTTCAAATTCACTTATTGAATCAGCATCTTCAAGCGTTACACCAATATCATCCAACCCATTAATCAGGCAATGCCTTCTGAAAGCATCCACCTCAAATGATACGGTTTCACCGCTCGGTGTTTTAATCGTTTGGTTTTCCAAGTCGATGGTAATTTCATAACCTTCGTTGGCAAACACCTCTTCAAACAAACGGTCAATCACAGTTTCGTCTAGCGTGACAGGTAATATTCCATTTTTAAAGCAGTTGTTATAGAAGATATCAGCAAAACTTGGCGCTATAACACAACGAAAACCGAAATCTTCTAATGCCCAAGGCGCATGCTCACGACTAGATCCGCAGCCAAAGTTTTGGCGTGCCAGCAAAACCGTTGTGCCCGCGTATCTTTCTTGGTTTAACATAAAGTCTTTATTTAATGGCCGCCCTTCGCAGCTCTGATCAGGCTGCCCCTCATCAAGATAACGAAGCTCATCAAACAAGTTCTTGCCAAAGCCTGTTCTTTTAATAGACTTTAAAAACTGCTTTGGAATTATCATATCAGTATCGACATTGGCGCGATCCATTGGCGCAACGATACCGGTAACCTGAGTAAACTTTTTCATTCTATTGTCCTCTTACGCGCTCGGTGCCGTTATTAGCTTAAGTACTCTCTAACATCTACAAAATGACCTGCAATAGCAGCAGCCGCTGCCATTGCTGGGCTCACTAGGTGTGTTCTACCGCCAAACCCCTGTCGCCCTTCAAAATTTCTATTTGAAGTCGAGGCACAATGCTCACCCTGCCCTAGTTTATCGGCATTCATGGCTAAGCACATTGAGCAACCTGGCTCACGCCACTCTAATCCGGCCTCTTTAAATATCACATCAAGCCCTTCTTGCTCTGCCTGCTTTTTGATAAGACCGGATCCAGGAACAACCAATGCCTGAATTAGTGTGTCAGCTACTTTACGGCCTTTTACCACTTCAGCAGCAAGTCTTAAATCTTCTATGCGAGAGTTAGTACAAGACCCGATAAATACGCGATCTAACTTAATGCTAGTGATAGGTGCACCCGCCTCTAACCCCATATATTCTAATGCTCGACCAATGCCTTCTTTTGCTACCGCATCGTCATGGTCATCTGGATTTGGCACAAAGTCATCAATGGCTACTACCATTTCAGGTGAAGTACCCCAAGTGACCTGAGGTTTAATGTCAGCAGCGTCTAATTCAACTATTTTATCAAAAACCGCATCGTCATCACTGTGTAAATCTGCCCACGCTTTAACGGCGTTATCCCAGTCTAAGCCTTTAGGCGCATAGGTACGACCCTTAACGTAGTCGATAGTAGTTTCATCAACCGCAATCATGCCGACTCGTGCACCAGCCTCTATGGCCATATTACAAACCGTCATGCGGCCATCCATTGATAAATCACGAATCGCTTGGCCACCAAATTCAACCGCATAACCCGTACCACCAGCCGTACCAATTTTACCGATAATAGCTAGTACAATATCTTTTCCTGAGATACCTTTTCCGACTTTACCGTTAACCTTAACAAGCATGTTTTTCATTTTCTTTTGGATCAAGCACTGAGTCGCCAAAACGTGCTCAACTTCAGAAGTACCAATACCATGAGCCAAGGCGCCAAACGCACCGTGAGTAGAGGTATGAGAATCACCACAAACCACTGTCATGCCGGGCAATGTAGCACCTTGTTCTGGGCCTACGACATGAACAATACCTTGGCGTTCATCTAACATTTTGAATTCAGTAATACCAAACTCATCACAGTTATCATCAAGCGTCATAACCTGAATACGAGAGACTGGATCCACAATCCCTTCAACACCGCTTGAACGCTCGGTAGTCGGTACGTTGTGGTCTGGCGTTGCTAAGTTAGCATCAATTCTCCAAGGCTTACGCTTGGCTAATCTTAAGCCTTCAAATGCTTGAGGAGAGGTCACTTCATGCAACAATTGCCTATCGATATAAATCAGAGCAGAACCATCTTCTCGTTGTTTAACCATGTGGGCATCCCACAACTTATCATAAAGCGTTTTTCCTGCCATGATCTCTCTCCGGTACAGTGTTTTAATAGGTGCGGCTTTAATTTTAATTGATAGTGTTTTATAAATACGAGTATTTTTAGTGACGTCTATTCAATGGATGAATTCTAATCCGCATGGTAAGATAAAACAAATTCATATTTTTTATAGTTACCATAACAAAACGGAATAACTGATGGATATAGACTCACTGAGTGCATTTGTACATATCGTCGAAGCTGGCTCTTTTTCTAAAGCAGCGGATGCTATTTCGGTGACACAACCTGCCATTAGCAAACGTATCAGTACGCTAGAAGACACACTTAACTGCAAATTATTTGAACGTGGCCAACGAAGCATTAGACTTACTAAAGAAGGAGAAGAACTTTTACCTAGAGCAACCTCCATTCTCAGAGAGGTGCAAAGCGCTAAGCAATCTATTTTAAATATATCAACCAGTATTTCAGGACAACTTACGGTTGTAGCAAGTCATCATATCGGACTACACAGACTTCCTTTTGTGATAAAGCCGTTTCTACAGGCTTATCCGAGTGTTGACCTTAAATTATTATTTATGGAATCTGAAAAGGCGTTTGAGGCACTTGATCATAACCATGCTGATATTGGTTTTATTACCGTTACACCGGGTGCGTCACCAAACTATGTTGAGCACTTAATCTGGGATGACCCTATGAGCATCGTTTGCTCTCCTGATCATGAGTTAGCAAAAAGCCAAAAGACCTCAATCGAAAAACTAGCAAAAGCCAACGCTATACTCCCCTCTAAAGCGACATTAACCTATCAGATCATCGAAGCGTTATTTGCTCGCAAGCACTTAAAACTCAATGCAACTATCCCGACTAACTATCTAGAAACAATTAAGATGATGGTATCGGTTGGCCTAGGCTGGAGCGTGCTACCTAATACCATGATTGATGAACACCTTACGGTTTTATCCACGCCTGAATATAACCCGTCTAGAACACTTGGCGCCGTTACACACAAACGAAAAACAATGAGCAACGCAGCCAAAGCGCTCATCGAACAAGCTAAACAGGTATGGGGGAATGATATTCCCCCATACTAATAACAGGCGCCATTAATGCTTAATGGCATCTGCTATTCTTAGTTTTACATAAGACCCAGGGGCGTCTTCAATAACTTCAAGCGCCCTATCGCCAGGCACCCTTGGCTCTACTAGGTCACCTACATGCTTATCTGACCACGCCTTCCAATCATTCCACCAAGAGCCTTTATGCTGTTTTGCCGCCTCAAACCATTGATCTGACGCTGCAGGCATATCGCTGTTAGTCCAGTATCCATACTTTTCTTGGGATGGCGGATTGACGACACCTGCAATATGACCAGAACCAGACAAGACAAACTTAACGTCCCCACTGTGTAGCAAAGCACCTGTATAGGTCGTCTTCCATTTAGCAATATGATCTTGAATAGTCGACAAGAAATACGTTGGCGTCTTAATCTTACTAATATCTATTTTAACGCCATCGAGCTCAATCCCACCTGGCTTTACCAGGTTATTCTCTAGGTACATATTTCTGAGATAGTACCCGTGCATTTTAGCTGGGAGGTTGGTGCCGTCAGAGTTCCAATACAAAAGATCAAACGGTGCAGGTTTCTCCCCCTTAAGATAGTTTTTAATGACAAACGACCAAAACAAATCATTCTCTCTTAGCATATTAAAGCTAAATGCCATTGCGCGACCGTCGTAGTAACCTATTTTATTAAGTCGTTTTTCAATATTTGAAATAGAGTTTTCATTAATGAAGACACCAATGCCTCCAGGGTCTGAAAAATCAATCAAGGTTGTCAGATAAGTCGCAGACTTTATTGGCTTTTTACCTTTAGCCGTTAACCAAGCAAGCGTACTGGCTAACAGCGTTCCACCAACACAATAGCCCATTGCGTTAACGTGTTTTTCATCGGTGGCTTTCTCAATGGCCTCTAGAGCATCAAGAGGCCCTCGCTTCATGTAGTCTTCAAATCCAGTATCTCTGAGCCCTGGACCTGGATTAACCCAAGAAATAATAAATACGGTATTTCCTTGATCAACCAACCATTTTATTAGTGAGTTTTTTTCTTTTAAATCAAGAATATAATACTTATTAATCCAAGGCGGAATAACCAATAATGGGGTTTTATTCACTTTTTCTGTGGTAGGTTGATACTGTATCAACTGCATCAATTCATTTTGATAAACCACTTTACCAGGTGTTGTTGCAACGTTTTTGCCGACTGAAAAAGCAGTAAAGTCCGTCATGGATACGTTAAACATACCCGGGTTTTTCTTATAATCATCTACAAACTGCTTAAAACCATCAATAAGGTTCACCCCGCCTGATGAAACTGTTTTCTTTAATACTTCAGGGTTTGTAAGCGGAAAGTTACTCGGCGAAAGCGCATTAATGATCTGCCGTGAGTAAAACATAAACTGATCGTGTGTGTGAGTATTAGAGTCCTCTAACGAATCAACCAATTCCATTACGGCATTTGAGTTCAGCAAGTAAGCCTGCTTGATATAGTCAAATATCATATTATCAGACCAATCCTCATCTCCAAACCGGTGATCACCTTTGTCTGGCACCACCACTGGGTCTGACATTTTACCTATTAACCTATTGGCCGTAGCGCCAACAAGTTTTGCATGACTCTTAACCAACTCTACTTCAGTATGAGCAACTCTAAACGGGTGAAGTGCAAATTGTTCAGCCATGTCTCTGAATGAACCCATCATATCAATGACGGTATTAAGCTGAGAATCGTCTATGTCAGGGTTTTTTTTAAGGTATCCTTCTAGTGCCTTACGGTATTGCCCTGCAATATTGTCAAAATTACTGAAAAGTTTTTTAACTGCATTTTGAGCCATATTGCTATCGAAACTACGCATACACCCTCCTGGTGTTATTTTGTTTTTTAGAGAGTATCTATTATCTGTACGTCTAAACACTGCTTATAAAGCCTAACTACCTCCTATAATAATATCGATAGCAAGGTTGAGTGCTTACATTCACAGTGACCCTAATTAATGCTGAATAATATAGCGCCCTAAGTCATTTAAAAGGGCGCTATATAGACGTGATATCTCAGTCAACGATTATGATTTGGCATCAGTCTTTGGTTCTGCTTTGGCATCTGCTTTTGGCTCTGCTTTCTGTGCTGAGGCGGTTGCAGCCTTTGCTTTGGCTTTAGGCTTTTCCGTCGCATCCTTTGCTGGATTTTTTGCCTCAGAGACGATTTCTTCTATCTGAGATTTAAATTCCACCCCCATCTCACCCAACGCTTTCATGTCTTCTACGATTTTTTTACTAATCTCACTAGCCACTTCACTCTGGCTCGTCCCAAACGTCTTAAGACTCTCTAAGTCGCGAACCTCAGCAACCTGCTTAACCTGCTTCATCGCCAGCTCAGCATATGATTTCATGGCACCCAATTGGAACTCTGCCACTTTTTCGATATTCGACATCATTAGTGCGTTTATCTTACCCATTGGACCGTAAAAAGCGGTCGCTTGTGAGGTTAAGTTTTCTATTAGACTATCATTCATAACATCCACCCATTCGTTTTGTAATTTTAATTCCCTAAGCTTGAAGCCACTAAACTCCTCAAGCCATCTCTTTAAAAAATAGCCATCACGATGATCACTAGAAGCAAAGACACAATGAGGTAATCACCTACCATCCACTAACCTTTTACTCCACATTTATTACAACACTATAGTTGACCTGAGTAGTTGACAAGCATCAAATATACTCATAAGTAGATAGTTAATGAGTGCTTTTGATAGATTAGGAAATCGTAAAATGCATCTAAACACGCGACAAATTTGAAAAACCTTTTGAAAGCGCCTCAAAGAAAATAAAAAAGAGTATTTATGCTGAATGTGACTTTATTTTGAAACTAAAAATGCCAATCAATAAGGCCAAGCCTGAACAGACCGCAGCAAGATTAAACGCCATAGGGCTGCCGTACGCGTTGACAATTTCACCACTAACTATTGCCCCCAAGGCACCACCGGCACCAAAACTCACGCTCGCATATATAGCCTGTCCTTGCCCATGGATATTGACAGGGAAATAACGGTGAACAAAATGGATAGCAACTGCATGCATCGCACCAAAGGACGCAGCGTGTAAGCATTGCGCCAACACAACCATTACCAGGTACTCTGAATAAACGCCAACCATCAACCAGCGTAAAGTCGTTAACAATAGAGACAACAGTACGATGTCTCTCAAGCTAAATCGCTGCATTACGCGATGCATAATAAAAAACAATAACACCTCTGCTAGCACTCCCACAGCCCACAACACACCTATAGTCGACCGGTCATACCCGAGATCCTCCATATAAATGCTATAAAACGTGTAATAAGGGCCGTGTGACAACTGAAGTAAGAAGTTAATCAACAAAAAGGACATGACCAATGGTGATGCCAAAGCCTTAAGAAAGGCACCTTTGGCTCTCTGCCGGCTATAAGCAGGCTGCTTAAATCGAAATAAACTACAGAGGCCGATAAAAGCAATGATACCCAACAAAAAGTCAGGTAAATACGAAATAGACACATGATCAAAGATAATACCTAAGAGCACCACCGACGCGACAAACCCTAATGACCCCCAAAGCCTTACGCGACTATAGCGCTCTCGTCTTTCCCCTAAACTATGCAGTGTAATCACTTCAAATTGCGGCAATACAGCATTCCAGAAAAAACTAAACACTGCCATAACAGATATAAACCACCAGAACTGGTTATCTATATAAAAGGCTAGAAAAAAAACAAAGGTAAAAAGCGAACCGTATCGAACAAGCTCTAAACGCTTGCCGGTGTGATCACCCACCCAGCCCCAAAGGTTAGGCGCAAGAATCTTTGTCACCATCAAGACTGAAGTAATTTGGGCTATTTCAATCGTATTAAAGCCTGTATCTTCAAGATACAGCCCCCAATAAGGGGCGAGACCTCCCAAAAGCGCAAAGTAGAAAAAATAAAACGAGGAGAGCTTAAAGTAGAGCCTCATATCACTACCATCTTGTTGGCATGAGGCTCTATCTTCTGAAGACATTCATGTATCCTTGAGCGTGAACGCTACTCAGATATTGATAGATATAAAGACACTAATAACTTGCAGGTGTTGCTGGAATCACAGGCGTGATGGGCTCGACGTCGGCGTTCTGTCCTCTATTACGCATAAAGTGATCCATTAATACTAATGCCATCATAGCCTCAGCAATGGGGGTTGCACGAATACCCACACAAGGGTCATGACGACCATGTGTCGATACCTCAATGGCATTACCATGAACATCAACACTTCTACCTGGTAAATGCAGACTTGAAGTAGGCTTTAATGCAATGCTAGCGACTATATCTTGACCGGTACTGATGCCGCCTAAAATCCCACCTGCATGGTTGGATAAAAAGCCTTCTGGGGTTATCTCATCTCGATGCTCAGTCCCTTTTTGTGCAACACAGTCAAAACCGGCACCAATCTCAATACCCTTAACCGCATTAATACTCATTAAGGCGTGCGCTAACTCGGCATCGAGCCGATCAAATATCGGTTCACCAAGGCCCGGAGGTACATTCTGCGCAACCACAACTATTTTAGCGCCTACTGAATTCCCTTCTTTATTGAGTGCCTTCATGTAGTCTTCCATTTCTGGAACCTTATCTACATCAGGACAAAAGAACGGGTTATTTCTGATCTCGTCCCAATCGACTTTATCAATCGTAATAGGACCAAGCTGAGAAAGATAACCTTTAATCTCAATACCTAGACGCTCTTTAAGATACTTCTTAGCTATACCACCTGCCGCTACGCGCATCGCAGTTTCACGTGCAGATGAGCGGCCGCCACCACGATAATCACGAACACCATATTTGTGCATGTAGCTGTAATCAGCATGAGCCGGTCTAAACGTATCTTTTATATTAGAATAATCTTTAGAGCGCTGATCAGTATTTTCAATCGTTAGACCAATGGGTGTACCGGTGGTTTTACCTTCAAATACACCCGATAAAATTTTAACCTGATCTGCTTCACGTCGCTGTGTGGTATAACGCGAGGTCCCTGGCTTTCTTCTATCTAAGTCTTGCTGCAAGTCTTCTTCTGACAGTTCAAGCCCAGGAGGACAGCCATCAACAATACAACCTAATGCGAGCCCATGACTTTCACCAAAAGTGGTGACGTTAAACAGTTTGCCAAATGTATTCCCAGACATAATATTTTGTTCTTTCAGTTGTTATCTAACGTTTGTAAAACGTAGATATAAATTAAAATAAACGATTAAGCGAATTGTTCTTGATAGTGATCGAGCTCTGCAGCACTAATAATAAACACACCGTGGCCACCATACTCAAATTCGATCCATGTAAACGGAACCTCAGGGTAAGCAGCGTCTAACGCCTCCCAGCTATTTCCGGTTTCAACAATCAAAATCCCATCATCTGTTAAATGTTGTCGTGCATCAGATAATATTTCGCGAACAATATCTAACCCATCTTCACCCGCCGCCAACCCCATCTGAGGCTCGTTATGAAACTCTTGAGGCATTTCAGCAATATCTTTTGCATCAACATACGGCGGGTTAGACACAATGATTTGATATTGCTTCGTCACATGTTGAAAAACATCGGACTCAATCACACTCACGCGATCTGCAAGATCATGTTTTTCAATATTAATGGCAGCTACATCTAGCGCATCTTTAGACAAGTCAACTAAATCGACATGCGCGTCGGGAAAGACCATTGCAGATGCAATGCCAATGCACCCGCTGCCCGTACAAAGGTCAAGTATATCGGTTACGTCTTCAGTTTGAAGCCAAGGCTGAAAACCGTTTTCTATTAATTCAGCGATAGGCGACCTAGGCACCAATACACGTTCATCGACATAAAAAGGCAAACCCATAAACCAAGCTTCGCGCATTAAGTAAGCAGACGGCACCCGATCAACCACCCTACTTTTAATTCTCGATAATATACGCTCTCGCTCTACCAACGTTAAGCGACTCTCCATAACTACGTCGGACATATCCCAAGGTAGATTAACCGTATTAAGGATCAACTGAACGGCTTCATCCCAAGGATTATCGGTACCATGGCCATAGAACACATTAGCTTGATTAAAGCATGTCATAGCATATCGTATGTAATCTCGAATAGTCTCTAATGCAGCAGTTACGTCATCTGAAAATAATACGTCAGTTTCTACTTTTTGTTCATCACAGGTATCGATAATCAATGTTCCCCTAGGGCTATTATTACGTGATTGACGCGTTATATTTTCAACTGGCATAAGCTAACCTAAATAAACAACGCTTAATACGTTACATTATAACGCTATTGATTCTAACTGTCCCTACTGGGTTGCATATACTGCCTGCTATGCTGATCGCTCTTCATACTTCAGCAATGCTTTTTCAGTTTGAGTCCTACCCAACTGTATAAGCTCAGGGGCTTTATGGTAGTCAAATGTTTTACACGAATTCTTAGGGATGTTAACCAGAACATCAGGCGGGTATCCCGCTAGTTTGTATTGAGTTAACGCGCTTTGCATCGCCTCAAATGACAAGTTCATGATATCAATCATACCAAAGGGTAGCTTGTGCCCCCCCTTTGCAACTTCAAAATCGCTTTGTGCGGTATCCTCTATAATCTTTTTGCTAGACGCGATCTCAGGGCTAGGTGATTCCGCACGCGTTTCCTGTGCATTATTACCTGAGTTATTCGTCGCTTCTTTCTCAAACAACGACGAGGCCTTGGTTTTCATCTTCCCCATCCATTGGTCAAGCTTAGATGACTCTTGGGGGTTATAAACATCGCGTAGTCGTATATTAGCGCCACTCTCGCCCCCGAGATTGACGGCAACAATCAAGTCAGCATGAGACGATATAGTCGGAAAAATCGGCAACGGGTTCAGCAACCCACCATCCACCAAGAGCCGCTCACCTAAAATGACCGGCGCCATTAAACTTGGAATAGCCACAGAAGCTCTAATTGCCTGATGCAACGGCCCTTCTTGAAACCAGATTTCTTTATGTGCTAAAAGGTCTGTAGCGACAGCCGTATAGGGAATGGGAAAGTCTTCAATATTGGTATCTCCAAGCAATTCACGCACAAACGTAAACACCCGATTACCTCTTATAGCCCCCGGCGATGTTAATGAAAAATCAACTAACTTAAGTACATCAAGCTGATCAAGACCAGTTGCCCAATCTTTAAACTCTGTGAGCTTATCGGCCGCATACACGCCACCAATCATTGCACCGATAGAGCAGCCGGCCACGGCGACAATCTCATAGCCACGCTCTTGAAGTACTTCAATTGCCCCAATATGGGCGTACCCCCGCGCACCACCACTCCCTAATACTAAGGCGACTGTTTTACCGTTTCCACTCATCGACACTGACACACGCTATCCTGTTGACCTGACCTCATACATACCTTGACCTCATGCATTACTTATCAAGCACCAATACTTCTACGCGATTACCTGAATGGGCACCTTGGCCGAACGGCACTAGCGGGCCTACGCCCATTACAGTAATTTTACTCGCATTAATGCCTCGTTTTTGCAGCAACGTTGAAACTTGGTCTGCTGCATTTGTTGAGCGTTCTATAGCTTCTTGCGTAGTTGTGTAGCCTTTCTGCAGATACCCAATAACGTATATTTTAGCATCCGGATTTGCCTGAGAGAGGCTTATAATTTTGTTAAATTCAGCCAAAGTCGGGTTGACTGTTACAATGCCATTCAAACCATAACTAAATATAAATAACGGATTTTTATCAGTGAGAGCAGCAGGTGCCAAATCACTCGATAAGGCAGTGTTTAACTTCAAGGTTTCTACATGCGCATAAACACGTCGATTTCCACGCTCTACTGCATAAACGCTCACCAACCACTGTTGATTATTATGTTCGATAGACGACACCATATAAAACTGTGAACCGTCTTCACCATAGAGCTTCGAAATATTAAATATATTCTGAGCCCAGTTACTACTTCTACCGCAATCTCGACTAGAGCACTGATATAGGATTTTTCCGCCCAGCTGTTTTATTTGTGATAAATAATGATCAAACGCCTGCTGAGTAGTATGCCCTTCGTTTATCCGATGAGTATCTTTTACACCGGTAACATCGACTCTTAGCTCTTTTTCGATACGTAATTGGTTATTAACACGACGAGGCACAGAAAGCGGCACGAGATAATCTTCATCATTAATTTCACCTGATTCAGAAAGACTAGAATGAGCGTAAGGCTTTATCGCTAACTCTTGAGCGAATGCGAATTGTGCAAGCCCCCCTCCCAATACGCCAATGAATAGGACTATAGTTCTTAACTTTATAAACCGTGCCATAACGCGCCCTTTAACAACCATATTTAAACCCTTTCCATTTTGGTGGTTCATTAACCTTACCTTACGCAACAAATCACTATTACTCATTAACTATTTTAATTGTGAGCATTAAACGTAATAAATTTATTAATAATATCAGCCGTCTTAGTGACATCACCGTCCAAATGAAAGTGATGGTGACCTGACACTTTATGCGTCTCAAGGGCTGCTATATAACTCAGCCTAGGGTTATACTTAGGCTCAAGAGAGACATAGCCATCTGAGGCAGCAATAAGACATACAGGGCATTCAACCCCCCTCATAAAACCCTCCACTTGAGGCTCAGACAAGCGAATCAGAGAAGGCTCTCTAAGACGAGCGTCTGTTGCCCAACTATAACCGTTTTGCCGTTTAATAAGCCCTCTCTCTAAAAGCACACGAGCAGCATCAGGTTCAATTTTGCCGAACCCCCCGAGTCGCACCTTAACCGCATCATCAATGGTGTGATAAACAGCTGGCATGCGAGGGGTAGAGAGACAAATTTTACTAATCGCTTTTCTTAACTGCTCTGACACTTGATCTTCTTTATCAACCATAGGTCCAAAAGAATCGAGCAATATTAATTGGCCAACCTTACTCGGTATTGCACTGGCTGTAAGTAACGAAATTATTCCACCCAACGAGTGGCCAAGTAGAACAACCTGATTAAGCGCTAACGACTTAATTAACCCCACAATATCAACGACATAATCCATTAAGTGATATATCTGACCTTTGTCGCGATGATCACTAAGGCCGTGCCCCGGTAAATCAACGGCTATTAATCTAATATTAGAAAGATCCATTTTCTCGGATAAACGACTAAAAGACGCTGCATTGTCTAGCCATCCATGAATCGCTAAGACAGGAATACCATCAGGATTGCCTGATTCAACGTATGCGAGCTTTATTCGATCAGTATTTATCGTCTTACCCACAAAAGCCATCATTGCATCTTCTTATACATTAAGCACGTCGATTAAATAGAGTGCGATAGTTGTTTGAAGTAATCTCTGCGATCTCTTCAATACTCACTCCTTTCAGATCGGCAATGCAGCGAGCCACTTCAGGAACATACTTAGGTTCATTAGGTTTCCCGCGATGAGGGATGGGCGCCAGATAGGGGGAGTCTGTTTCGATTAAAATTCGCTCAAGCGGAACATTTTTCACTACGGAGCGTAGCGCTTCAGCATTTTTGAACGTGACGATACCTGAAAATGAAATATAGTAGTTTAAGTCAATGGCTCTTTTCGCCATATCCCAATTCTCAGTAAAGCAATGTAGAACACCGCCCACATCAATGTCACCTTCCCGCTCAATAATCGCTAAAGTATCTTCTCTTGCATCACGGGTATGTACGATGACAGGTTTCTTGCAGATTTTAGAAGCATTCAAGTGAACAGAAAATCGACTCTGCTGCTCATCTTTACGGTCCTCACTATAGTAATAATCAAGCCCCGTTTCACCAATTGCGATCACCTTCGAGTGATCTGCTAGGGCCAACAGACGTTCCAACGTAGGCTCCTCTCCTACATCTGTGCCAGGATGAACACCGACCGATGCATAGACACTGTCATAAGCATCAGCTGCCGCTAACACCTGATCAATGTTTTCAAGATCGATAGCAACGCACAACATCTCGCTTACACCGACATCGTGTGCCGCTTCAATAGCACCATCAAGCCCATTTTCATATTTTTCAAGCTTTAAACGATCAAGATGGCAGTGAGAATCAACAAACATTAAATACTCCACAAAAAAAGGCCAGCAACACGCGTCAACCGGCCTTCGAATTAAATACTTATACCAACTACATAGTATGAGTTGGACGGTCTGAATTAAGTGACCCAGCAAGATAGGTTTCAATTTTGTTTTTGGCGGTTTCGTCCTCGCCATTGAACTGAACGCCAATACCTGCAGCCCTGTTGCCTTGAGCGCCCTTTGGGGTTACCCAAATAACCTTGCCAGCGACAGGAATCTTTTCGGGCTCATCCATTAGGTTTAATAATAGAAAAACCTCATCCCCAAGATGATAGCTTTTTGAAGTTGGGATGAACAATCCACCGTTTTTAATAAACGGCATGTATGCAGCATAAAGTACTGCTTTGTCTTTAATTGTTAGGGTTAGTATACCGCTACGAGCACCAAAGCCAGGTGGCATTACACATTCTTCCTATAGTTTTATTTTAGATATCTGTTTATTGTAGATAAATACAGAATTTATTCCAGAGCTAACAACTAGATACCGACCTAAGCTGGCGTCTTCTGCATTAGCTCACTCCACCCTACTAACACATTTTCGATCAATATTTGGTGATTAGGGTTAGTTTTACGTGCAACTAAATCGCACGTTGTTTGAACCTTATCGAGTAGCTCGTAAAATCGAGCAGCAGAATGTTTCTCAGCTAAGTACTGGATCATTTTTAAAAGTGTATCATCTTTTACTAACTGTGCGTCCTTGGTCATAGAAAAACGTATCAGCTGCTGAAGCCACGTAACATTCCAAGCCAAAACAAGTTGCAGCTCATATTTTTGCCATTTAGCGGCCACGGACACCACCGTAACCTCGCGTTTTAAGACTTTTGCAAGATCAGCAATCATCGATTGTTTCTGCGCAACCGCCTCACTGCCAGCTAATTCAACCGCCTTAATGGGGCTTCCTGCAGCTAGGAGTAACAAGTCTTCGAGCAGCGCACTTTCAGGTAGCGCTTGCGATAACCACGCCATCGACTGTTGATGATTTGGCATTGGAAAATCAACAACCTGACAACGCGACCGAATCGTTGGCAGCATACGACCAGGATGATCAACGACCAAAATAATAAGTGTTTTTTGAGAAGGCTCTTCTAGAGACTTTAAAAGTGCGTTGGCTGCACTTGTATTCATAGCCTCTGCAGGGTGAATAATCGCCACTTTGTAACCGCCCTGCTGGCTTGATTTAGAAATATATTCATTCAATTGTCGAATTTGATCAACTTTGACGATGGTCGATTTTTCTTCAGGTGAAAAATACCGAATATCAGGATGAGCCTCTGCCTGTACTAAATGACAATTTTTACAACGCCCACAAGGTACTGGCCCTGGGTTCCCTTGGTTATTATCGTACGCCTGCTCGCATAACACCAAGTTAGCAAGTGTATCGGCAAATAATGTTTTTCCTGTTCCGCCCACACCACTCAGCATTAACGCGTGCGGTAAACGACCACTGGAAAAGACAGTGGTGAGCTTATCCCACTGGGAAGCCTGCCAAGGGTAGTATAAATCAGGAAGACCACTGACAGTGGTATTGGTTAAATTATCATTCATAAAGATCTTACGCGGGTTTCTGCGTTCTCAAGCGACGATTTTTAATATCCCTAACAAGGGTTTTTCTTTTTTCTTTCATACTTTTTAAGAGGCTAACTTCATCAGGCTTATTTTCGTCACAGGCATATTGCAACCAATAAAAGCAGTCGGACAGATAATCAAGGCTCTTTTTATGGTGAGGAAAACGACCCACTAATCGATTGGTAAACTGCTTAGGGGTTTCACCTACCGCCCTCTTTACTCCAATTTTTTCAAGTGATGAACAAAAACGTTCGAATTCTAGCACGACTTTGTCGACCGTCCTTCGTTTTTTACTATAACCCAAAACGACAAAGGCTAAGGTGACCATTACGCCACCCAAAACAGCCATTATCAATGCCAGCGATTTAAACGAAACATCACCCAACCATCGACTTAAAAATTTGTACTGCGTTTGCCCATCATACCCTACCACCCATTTCTGCCAGTTGTAGTTAATTGAGTCTAACCGTAAACGCATCCACCGAACGAGTTCTATTCTGTTATAACGAGCAGACGAAAAGGCATTATCTGATAAAAAAGTACCTTCATCTCGGACTGCTTCTTCAAGCCCCTGCTCTATACGATCAGGTGCGACCATGGCCGTAGGGTCATAACGCAACCACCCCGTACTCTCATGCCAAACCTCAACCCACGCGTGTGCATCATACTGATGAACCATTAAGTAACCTTCTTGCTCATTAATTTCCCCCCCTTGATAACCCACCAACACCCTTGACGGAATGCCTGCCAACCTAAGCATATACACTAAACTGCCCGCATAATGCGCACAGAAACCGCGTTGAGTACTGAACATAAAATCATCAAAGAAAGCGCCACTGGTACGAGGTGGACGGAGCGTATAATGAAAAGGTTGCTCTCTGAAATAGCTCATCAGGTATTCTGTTAACTCGACCTGACTCAAGTCTTTCGCGAGTAACGCCTTAATAAAAGCACGCGTTTGAGGGTTTCCTGTAGACGGCAATTGCAAATAACGCTTCATTTCTTTAGCGCTAAGCGCCCGTACAGGTGCCTCTGTGTTTGAGGATTGTTGATTTAATGCTAATACACCTAAATCATAAGATAGTTTATAACGAGTAGGCTGAATTACATTACTTTTAAACCGAACATACCCCCGCTCGCTCATAAATATATTACTTGAAGCCACTTCCGAGCCTGCAAGCCCATAAGCCCACTTTTTATCGGTGGGCTCAATCAGAACAGTGTAACTAGGTTGCCCTTCAGTATCATCAGTCCGCACTTCATTTAACCGCCCCATAAAAGATCTCGCCAAATACTCACTAGAGCGCCATGTATCCCCCTCTAAAAAATCTAGCGCTAAACCGCGCCAATACAGCTCGCTTTTAGCAGGAATTTCACCCGAAAACTCAACTCTAAAGGCTCTAGCTGACGACTGTGTTAGTTCTGCGATCTGGCCTGGGGACATCGAATCACTGATGCCTGTATATGCCTTACCGGTTGATAAAGGGATACTCCATAAAGGGGCAATTCTTGGAAAAAACATAAAAATGGCAATGACCAATGGTACCGCAACCATTATCAATTTAGTGACCTCAATAACTCTAACCTTGCGCGGTATTGTTAACGTGCCCTTATGCAATGAAAACAATACCGATAACGCAACGAACGCAGCTGAAATTTGATAGAGCGCTGTAATAAACGTCTGAGAAAACAAAAACTGACAAGCACAAAGATAGAGCAGTATAAATACGAACAAATAACAGTCTTTAGCAAACTTAACTTCAATAAGTTTGAGCGATACCGACATCACAAAAAAGGCTACAGCAGTCTCAACTGAAAACTGATGCCGGTAGGTCATATAAAAAGCAGCAATGGCAATAAAAACCAATAACGTCTTAGCGCGAGCATTAGGGTAAGGCAACCAGCCCTTGTAAATCCCCACTCTTAATAATGCAATCACGACAGATGATATCGCCAACCAAGCAGACACATTCGAATAATGAGGCAACATCACTGCAAAAAACGCCACTAACAAGGCAAACAATGCGTTTCTGGGTATTAAGCTATCATGACTGTGTTGCATTAGTGTGTGTCCATCATGCTAAGGCTAAAGCGCGTAAACATTGCATTTTATGATTATCGCCTGACGAAGGCTCTACCACGCCGCCAGGAAAGACCATTCCAAAACGCCCCCCCTTTCGATGAGAATCAAGCACATCATGGCATAAATAGCTGAGTCGTTGTTCTTTGTTACCGCTAGTGTAATCAGAATAGTTAAGCCAGCAAGTAGATGAGGACACGCCATCAAACTCCTTGACGTATAATTCTCCCTTTGATGCATAGTGCTTCCACGCTATACGGTTAGGCGAATCACCTAGCGCATAATCACGCAACCCCGAGAGTTCATCTTCTCCCTTTACCTTTACACCCTCTTCAAAATCATCACCACTAGAAGCCTCAACAAGTGATCGATCACCTTTTAGCGGCGTTGGAAAAACCAGTGCTTGCTTTTCAAATGCTAACCATGTCCAGGCTCTGATCAAACCTAAAGGGTATACCGTTTCTAATCGTATTCGTCCCAATGAAACAAGCCCTCGATGAGTCGCAGGTATAGTTAGCGCAACCGCGGCAACCTCAGATGCTGAAATATCAACTTTCTTAATTGGCTGGTTAGGCACGCTGAAGAATAAAGATTCACAGTATTGATTAGGCTTACTTTTTAGCGCAAATGAATAAACCGCCTCTTCGCCAACAAAGCATTCATTTGTCGCTACTAAAGACAAGTGAAGCCCCGATAAGTTTTTAAAGCAAAAAATAATCGAGAACACAAACAGCGAACCTAACAAAAAAGTAAAAAGATAAACGAGACTACTCTGATAATTAATTGCCGTCAGCAACAATAACAGCAACAAACCTACAAACAAACCGCCCTCTTTAGTCGGGAAAATATACACATTCCGCTGAGTAAGTGTCTTGATATCTGACACAGGACTCCGTCGAGCAACCCATTGAAAAAACGTCTTTCTCATCAATGCTTTCATAGCGAGGATAATCGCCTCAAATCAGTTAATTATTTATAACAAAGTCAACATGTTACTGTTATCGACTGGTTTCTTTACGTTTAATAACAAAATATGATAAGTCATCACTTGAAAAAGATTTGAATAAGCCAAATACTGGAGAGTATAGGAGATGTATTAATAGATAGCAGTATCAGAGTGTTCTTGGTATATCGTTAGCATTTAAGCTGACCTAAGAGGCTCAAACCATCAAAAACATCTTATACGACTCAAATCACACAAGAGAACGTTCATGAAAAACAAAACAACATCAATCATCACTAAAGCAAAAAACAATGCTTTTGTTGGAGGCAGTGCTGTTTTGTGTGTTTCAACTCTGACAGCATTACTATCTGCTGGTGCATCTGCCGATGTAAAGTCACTCACCAGTTCAGAGCTAACTGAAACCTACATAAAAGACTCTACCATTATAGTAACCCCTAAGAAAAAGAAACAAGAAGCAAAAAAGAAAACACTAGGGAGCATCACCATTTCTCCAGCAGAACCAGAAAAGTCTGAAGAGGAAGAGCTGCTAGAATTTGAGCAAGCGGTATATGAAACAGAAGTACAGACCACAGGCGCTATTCTAAACACAGAAGAGCAACTAAGGGAGCTTGCGTTTTCGACTACAGGACCACAAATAGAAGCGCTACGCCCGAAGGTTCCTGATGTAGATATTCCTTATACTCAACGACCAGATTTAGATTTTATAGATCTCACCCAAAACTTTAGTTACGCCCCTGTTGGAAACGACTTGGGAATCAGCAGAAACGAAGACCAACTAACGTTCTCTATTGGTAATCTACCTGGGGTTAACACCATCAATCTACCACAAGGCATTAACGAAGGCCCTGTTCTCCTAGTTCCACGACAAGGTGGCGGGTTTGATTTAACGATTGATATACCCAAGAACTAAAAACCCTCAATTAACGCTAAGAATCCATTTATGGTGCTTTCTTAGCGTTACTGACTACCCACTACGTCTCTCAACAACCTCTCTCGCCCCCAACTTTCTGTATAAAATTGTCGCTAAAGCTATAAAAATTGAATTCCATTACCATTTAATGTGAACCAATAATTGTTTCACAAAGATAATAGTGGCTGAATTTTGGCGTATTTAATACCATCAGAGTAATAGGACATTCTTATAATTAAAATATGTTTATTCATGGAGTTATAAATGAGATCTTTTTCTCGTTGGGCCATATCGTTAGCATTTTTGGCGGTTTTATCTTTATTAAGCGCCTGCAGCGAGACTAAAAGCGCCGACACCCCCAGCATTCTGGGCACACCACCAAAGCTTGCTTATATAGACGTACTCTATGAGTATGAGTTTGGTGCAGACGGCGGAGACAAAATACTCACCTACCGAATAATAGACGCCCCAAAATGGCTTAAAATCGAAAGCACGAATGGCGCAAAACCTGCATTTAGAATCTACGGTGTACCCAAACTTGAAAATGGTGAAAACTTTAACACCTATGAAGATACACCGTTCAATATCACCCTAGAAGTTACTGACGGCTCAAGAAGCCAACAGTTTAGCTATAAAGTCACGCTTCAAAAGAACAAAGTTGATTTTGCACTGGCCACAGTCGAGGTGGTAGAAGGTGCTCAAGCAGAAGAAATAGGCGAAGATGTTTTTGACAAAGAATGCAAACTTCCCTCTTTAAAGCCAAAAACAGTGGGCGGAAAAACAGCCTACCCGCTACCTATATTTGTCACAATGGCACAACCATCTGTTTCAGATGTAACACTAAGAGTCAGTATAACCACCGCCTTCACCGACTCGAAAGACTCACGAGACATAAGCAACATTCGTAGTGCCCAAGCAGATATTGACTATAACAGTGAAGAAAAATTTGTAACCCTTAAAGCAGGTGTACAAGCCTGCTTATTTGCTATTGATATCTTTGACGATAATATTATCGAAGCTACTGAGTCGTTTGATCTAACACTCATAGAGGCAACAGAAGGCTGGGTTGAGCATGAAAGACCAGGCAAAGCAAAAGTTAACATTGTAGACGATGAACCCAGCGTAGACTTCACAGGCGAAGACATTGTGCTTAGCGAAGGTGAAACCAGCAAAAAATATGACGTAACACTGTCTGAAGCCGTTGACTACCAGGTATCTGTCGAGGTTTTTGCCGATGAAAAACTATCGACTGCAACAGCAGATGACTACACATTATCTTCAACAACACTGACATTTGAAAAAGGTACCACTAAAAAAACATTTTCGGTTAAAATTCTGACCGATCCAGATGCCATCGATACATCAAAAGGGCTTGATGAAACAATCGTTATAAAAACCGATGTATCAGATATCTTTGAGCTAGTCCCACTTAACATTACCATTAACGAATGGATCGACATCAAACAAACAGCTTCATCAGTCGACAATAAGCAATCACACGCACTTATCACCGACTCAGATGGCAACGTAGTTATACTCAACAGTATCGACAACGCCACAAAAGATGTTGAGATATTGTTTCTAGACCGTCGATCAAACGCCAACCCGTTTACCAACCCTATAGACGATAGCACTATCGAATCCACAGCTCCTGCAGGAGACGACACCCCAGTAGCAATGGACTATATGCTTACCGGCAGCAACAACAACTTGGTTGTAGTCATAGAAACAACCGGGAAAATAAGTGAAACGGCAGGCGAAACGCACCTTGGCTTAAAAGATATTTTTGTACGAAAATACACCCGAAAGAAATCAAAAGATTACTATGAAAAAGTGTGGGAAAGACAAATAGGTACAGATAAAGATGACGTGCCAACAGGCGTTTATTTTGACCCTCTTGGAGACGTTATTGTCTATGGTTACTCTGAAGGCTCATTACCCAGTAACACTAACGCAGGCGGCAAAGATGCATTCATGGCCAAACTTGATAAAGATGATGGCAGTGATATGTGGACAAAACTAATCGGTAGCGGAGGCAATGACATCGCCACAGGTGCAACTTACAATGGCATATCACACGTTATTGTAGGCACCACAACAGGCACACTTCAAGGCTCAAACGCAGGATCATCTATTGACGGCTTTATAGTCGCTATTAATGATGACGGAACAACCAAAAACATTCACCAGTTCGGCACTATAAGCGATGATCAAGTAACAGGCGTTACCGCTTACAACAACTTGATAAGAGTTGCAGGATACAGTGAGGGGGACTTTACGTTGATTGATAAAAACACCATCGACCCCAACAACCCTAGAAACTCAATTGACGGCTATTATATAGCCTTTAATACCGCTTATAGTCAATCGGATACCGTTACGTGGGGAGACAATTTTGCACCAGAAACAACGACATCCATCAGCAGCTTTGATGAGAAGTCGTATATTGGCGGCCTAACTGAGGGCACCTTAACAGGCGAAACCACTAAAGGGGGGCCCGACGCAACCTTGATTGCTATCGACTCTAGCGCGCTGAAGAGCAACATTATGTGGAGATCTCAGTTTGGTACCGGAGCAGATGACCAAGTAATCTCATTAGATTCTGACAAAAATAAAGTCATGGTGCTATGGGAAACTAATAACGGCGGCCCAACCAGTTACAACATTACACCCTTCAGCTCGAACGGTAAGAACTTAACCGAATAATCACCTTGTTGATCGCTAAAAGAATAAAAAGAATAGGTGCAGGCACTAAACGCACCTATTCTTCACACCTCACACCTCACACCTACCATTCTAAACGCAACCTAGCCATCAAGCACAACGCTACCCTACCGCTAAATCCAAACTAGAAACGTATATCCACCCCTTCTTTAATCTCAAAGTTTTAGTGGCTAAGTGCTGCATTCTAAATTAACACTCTATTCTTATAATTGATTTTTTTTGATAGAGTTTTCAATATAAACTTAAGACAGGGAGAGACCTTTTAAGCAAAGGTATTGGGTAATGGTAGCATGGCGACTAGAGACTGATTCCATTAAAAATAGGCGGGATAGATAGACAATAAAATACCAGAAGCGTTACCCCCTTCTGGTATTAGTGCTAAATAGTCAATTAATGACCATAAATTTCAAACGAAGAACCATTTAACTGAAGGTCATTTACATAAACAGACCCTATTGAGGCGCCACCTATATTAATAGTAGGAAGAACAATGTCGGCCTCAAACTGAACCACATCAAACTTTAACCCTTTACTACCTTTATAGATGTTTAAGTTAACCGGCATCATCAAATCTGATACACCGTAACTACTCACTTCCATATTCTCGATATAACCTGTGCCTGCAATAACAGCATCTTCGATACCGATACCCAAGAAATCAATTTCAACATCTAGGTCATCAATACCAAAACCTGCCTGGAGATTAATAACACTCGTGGCTTCATCTATTCTGATCTTTAACTCGGACGCAACACCGGTAAAACTTAGGCTCGACAATAAGGTAGTGTGACTAATCCCAGTAGACTGCATGAGCCTCCAAGCGCCTGTCGACACACCAAAATCGACCAAATTACCGTAAGCGGGCAACGGCTTAGCCACTATCCACAAATCACCATCATTCGCTACGTCTATATCAAGCTTAATTCCATCAAGCATATCACCCGAGTGAGAGCCTGGCCCCCAATCGATATTGAAATACTTCTGCTTGTTAGCACCGCCAATTAGAATATTTTCTATTGCGATACTACCGCCATCTGTGTACCGAAACTCTCCCATTTTCACTTTTGCACTTAGATCAATGGATATACCTGCCTGACCCGTCACATCACCCAACATACCATCATCAAGTGGTTGAATGTCCGCATGTGCGACAACAGGCAAGATAGAAAGCATCGACACGAATAGTTTACTATTCAAGTTCATCATCATATTCCTTTTATTATTGATGCTTGCTCAATGGTTGCAGCCTTACAGCATTACTCCCCTATACAGTAATAAAGAACCCGCAACCAGTGCATTTAACAGCTCAGTAACCCTAAAATTTACCCTTAAAGACTTACTAATCCGTTAAATTTTTTCAAAAAAAAAGCCACCCAATATGGGTGGCCTCTTCTTATACCATTGATGGTACGATCTTAGTGACCGTAAACATCCATAGTAGCAGTAACTTCTAGATCAGTGATGTAAACACTACCGATTGAAGTTCCACCTAAGTAGATATCTTCCATATCCATGTCTGCAGAGAAGTCTTTAACGTCAATGAACAGACCTTTAGCGCTAGCAGATACAACTGCTGCTGCGTGAGCGTAACCAGCTGTTGCTAGCTTGTTAGCACCACGGCTGTTGTTCATAGCGAAACGACCGATTTCAACATCCATGAAATCAAATTTCATAGCGTTAGCGGCTGAGTTTCCTGCCACACCACCTTCAACCTGGAAGTAAGCACTAACTGCTAGCTTAGAAGTATCTTCGTCGATGATGATATCAACAGGACCGATCTTACCACCCAACGCGATACCAGAAACAAGAACAGTGTTAGCTGCTGCTGCTGGAGCAAGTGGATCAACACTTGAACCTACAACGTAATCACTCTTACGTAGAGCAACCTCACCTAGCTTGAAGCCAAAATCTACGCCGTCAAACTTAGTGTTAGCTGCATCGTAACCGTTAGTAGTACCCAAGTGGATTACTAGATCGCCATCAGCGATTGCGCCATCAGCTAAGCCAGCGCCAGTTTCAAGAAGCTGTGCAACTGAAGTTACGTCTGCATCACCAGGAGTACCTGAGTAAGTACCTGCACGGTGAGCTGCGTATGCACCAATTGCTTGCTGCTGCTTAAGGTCTGAAGTTTGTGCTGCAAGATCAGCTAAACCAGTCGCTGGAGAATCAGCGATGTAGTCATTGATTTGTGCTTCAAGACCGAACTTGAAGTCACCGTTTGATTCGCCAGCACCGGCAACGTCTACAGTGATAGTGATGTTATCTAATGCAGTCTTAGAAGTGTCACCAGTAACGATACCAGATCCACCTAATTCCATACCAGTCATCGAGATGAAACCGCCATCTTTATACGCGATTTCGCCAACTTTTACGTTAGCAGTCAAATCGATAGTCAAACCTGCTTGACCAGTCATCTCGCCCATTACAGCATCATCAAGAGACTTAAGTTCTGCTTGTGCGCCAGCAGAGATAGCAGTGATTGCTGTTACTAATGCAATTTTATTCAGGCCTTTCATATTATATTCCTTAAAATATAGATTGTTTTTGTTATTCAAATAACACCGCTCGGCTTTTGATTTGTTTTTACTTTGCCGTTTGGTTAATGATCATTCTACGCAGTTAACGGTTAACTTCCGTGAAGATAGTCACACTTTGTTACTCAATGATAAATAATATAATCATAACCTACAGCTCAGTGACCATAAATTTCAAACGAAGAACCATTTAACTGAAGGTCATTTACATAAACAGACCCTATTGAGGCGCCACCTATATTAATAGTAGGGAGAACAATGTCGGCCTCAAACTGAACCACATCAAACTTTAACCCTTTACTACCTTTATAGATGTTTAAGTTAACCGGCATCATCAAATCTGATACACCGTAACTACTCACTTCCATATTCTCGATATAACCTGTGCCTGCAATAACAGCATCTTCGATACCGATACCCAAGAAATCAATTTCAACATCTAGGTCATCAATACCAAAACCTGCCTGGAGATTAATAACACTCGTGGCTTCATCTATTCTGATCTTTAACTCGGACGCAACACCGGTAAAACTTAGGCTCGACAATAAGGTAGTGTGACTAATCCCAGTAGACTGCATGAGCCTCCAAGCGCCTGTCGACACACCAAAATCGACCAAATTACCGTAAGCGGGCAACGGCTTAGCCACTATCCACAAATCACCATCATTCGCTACGTCTATATCAAGCTTAATTCCATCAAGCATATCACCCGAGTGAGAGCCTGGCCCCCAATCGATATTGAAATACTTCTGCTTGTTAGCACCGCCAATTAGAATATTTTCTATTGCGATACTACCGCCATCTGTGTACCGAAACTCTCCCATTTTCACTTTTGCACTTAGATCAATGGATATACCTGCCTGACCCGTCACATCACCCAACATACCATCATCAAGTGGTTGAATGTCCGCATGTGCGACAACAGGCAAGATAGAAAGCATCGACACGAATAGTTTACTATTCAAGTTCATCATCATATTCCTTTTATTATTGATGCTTGCTCAATGGTTGCAGCCTTACAGCATTACTCCCCTATACAGTAATAAAGAACCCGCAACCAGTGCATTTAACAGCTCAGTAACCCTAAAATTTACCCTTAAAGACTTACTAATCCGTTAAATTTTATCAAAAAAAAGCCACCCAATATGGGTGGCCTCTTCTTATACCATTGATGGTACGATCTTAGTGACCGTAAACATCCATAGTAGCAGTAACTTCTAGATCAGTGATGTAAACACTACCGATTGAAGTTCCACCTAAGTAGATATCTTCCATATCCATGTCTGCAGAGAAGTCTTTAACGTCAATGAACAGACCTTTAGCGCTAGCAGATACAACTGCTGCTGCGTGAGCGTAACCAGCTGTTGCTAGCTTGTTAGCACCACGGCTGTTGTTCATAGCGAAACGACCGATTTCAACATCCATGAAATCAAATTTCATAGCGTTAGCGGCTGAGTTTCCTGCCACACCACCTTCAACCTGGAAGTAAGCACTAACTGCTAGCTTAGAAGTATCTTCGTCGATGATGATATCAACAGGACCGATCTTACCACCCAACGCGATACCAGAAACAAGAACAGTGTTAGCTGCTGCTGCTGGAGCAAGTGGATCAACACTTGAACCTACAACGTAATCACTCTTACGTAGAGCAACCTCACCTAGCTTGAAGCCAAAATCTACGCCGTCAAACTTAGTGTTAGCTGCATCGTAACCGTTAGTAGTACCCAAGTGGATTACTAGATCGCCATCAGCGATTGCGCCATCAGCTAAGCCAGCGCCAGTTTCAAGAAGCTGTGCAACTGAAGTTACGTCTGCATCACCAGGAGTACCTGAGTAAGTACCTGCACGGTGAGCTGCGTATGCACCAATTGCTTGCTGCTGCTTAAGGTCTGAAGTTTGTGCTGCAAGATCAGCTAAACCAGTCGCTGGAGAATCAGCGATGTAGTCATTGATTTGTGCTTCAAGACCGAACTTGAAGTCACCGTTTGATTCGCCAGCACCGGCAACGTCTACAGTGATAGTGATGTTATCTAATGCAGTCTTAGAAGTGTCACCAGTAACGATACCAGATCCACCTAATTCCATACCAGTCATCGAGATGAAACCGCCATCTTTATACGCGATTTCGCCAACTTTTACGTTAGCAGTCAAATCGATAGTCAAACCTGCTTGACCAGTCATCTCGCCCATTACAGCATCATCAAGAGACTTAAGTTCTGCTTGTGCGCCAGCAGAGATAGCAGTGATTGCTGTTACTAATGCAATTTTATTCAGGCCTTTCATTTTATTCTCCTTAAAAGAATTTAATTGTTTTTGTTATTTGAAATAACACCACTCAGCGTTTTATTGTTTTGCTGCTTGGTTGAAAATCATTCTACGTAGTTTACGGTCAACTTCCGTGAAGATAGTCACACTTTGTTACTCAATATGAAGGAATGAAATAAAAACAACGACCATTTTACACTTTTTAACAAAGCAGCGTTTTTAAACTACTTTTCGGTTTTTGAACCAGCATCTAACACTAGGTCAGACTTAAAAAACACCTTAGGTGAATACTCTTGCTCACCCGCCCTACCATACATAATCACGCCGTTTACAGTTTCGAACTCGATAGCTCTAGCGACAGCAACACCCGGAAGGTGCTCAAGCTCTACTACAATCTTACTTTGAATCGTTCCATCTGATTTTTCATCTTCTAATATATAGTACACAGCACTGGCGACTATCTGCTCATTGACGGCATTAACATGCAATGTTTTTCTGATCGCCGGCAAAGCCAATGCAGGTGACGGTAATTTCTCTGGTTCAACACCGACATCAGCCCATACATAACGAACCTTTCCTCCACCAAACAGCGCAGCACCAAATGGATAAAACTTCCCATCTTTAGAAAGCTTTTCTTTCGCTTTCACTAAACTTTGTGCCATTAAATAGTTCATATTATTTAATGCGGTTGCTTTTGTTTCCTCTGTTATTTCTAATTTTAATACCTCTTCTGCATTAACAACATTTATTTGGATAGAGAGAAGTAGCGCAATTGTGACTTTAAAAAGCTTGTTATTTTTAATAAACACCGGCAACACCTTTAAATCATTGTTTAAGACAGTAGAGGAATGTACGTAATTAGAAATATAGTTTCAATATAAATGATAAACAAACGCAAACTTGATCACCGAAAAAACCTAATATATTAACCGCTTATCATTTAACAGCAGTAGTCACTTCCTCCCACATTAACTAACGTTAGTTACGCCTACCACTATTTAACACTTTCAATTAAAATAGTTTTTTTCAATAAAAGTTCCTTTAAGCATGCCACAGATAAGTGTTACCGAACATTCACACTACATTCCCATAGACACAGCCATTGGCTTACTTGAGAAACTAGGGGGGGCTGTTTGCCTATCTGGCACGTGGAATCAACCTGAAACATCCGTACGCTACGATATTATGTCTGCAGCACCGTCGCACCAGCTGCGCGAACACAATAATCAATTATCGATTACAACAAATGAAACAACCTCAGCTAGCAAAATGCCGTCAGGTCTTGAATGGCTAGATAAGCACCTCAATAAAATCGGCTCTCCCGCGCTTTTACTAACACCTGAAAAACTTAATCACTTACCTGTAATGCTGGGGTTCATTGGTTATGCCAGTTATGACTATGGCAAATTACTTGAGACACTTCCTGAAGCGACGATTAATGACACCCACCTCCCAGATTTATGCGGCGGGATTTACCACTGGAATTTAATCAACGATAAACAAACTCACACAACCTACCTACTGTTTGCCGATAGCTGCCCTCAATCGGTTAAATATTCAGTACTTGAAGCACTAAGTAACCCCCAACCTCAACAGAGTGTATTCTACTTAAAGACCCCCTTTAAACAGAACGAGCCTTTTAACACATACCAAAATGCATTTGCACAAATAAGCCGTTATATATCAGAGGGGGATTGCTACCAAATTAATTACGCCCATAGACATCAAGCTGAGTATGCGGGCAGCCCTTTGATAGCTTACACATGGCTTAATAATAAAATAAATACGCCCTACTCAGCTTACCTGCAGTTTGATGACCACCAAATCCTGTGTCTATCTCCTGAACGCTTCATTAATGTTGACGGTAACAATGTTCAAACTAAGCCTATAAAAGGGACTCGACCAAGAGATTTAAACAAAGAGAAGGACGAAGAACACATTAACACCTTGCAAAATAGCACGAAAGATCGCGCCGAGAACCTCATGATTGTTGACCTATTAAGAAATGATCTTAATAGAACCTGCATTCCAGGTAGCGTAAAAGTGCCAGACCTCTTTAAAATAGAAACATACCCCAATGTACATCACCTCGTGAGTACGATAACAGGGCAAAAGCCAGAATCTACCTCAGCACTAGAAGTTTTTAAACAAGCATTCCCTGGCGGTTCAATTACGGGCGCCCCCAAAATTAGAGCAATGGAAATTATTGAAGAACTTGAGCCTACCCGGCGAAGCATTTACTGCGGGTCTATTTTTTATGCCGGTTTTGATGGTCGCTTTGACAGCAACATATGTATCCGCACACTACTATGCAAGGATGATAATGTTTACTGCTGGGGTGGCGGAGGTATTGTGGCCGACTCTAATTGCGAAGATGAATATCAAGAGTCCATCACTAAGGTTAAGAACCTAATGGATGAACTGGAAAAAATGAGCGGACTAAGTTAACCGTTATGATGTAAGGGTAAGCCGCATGGTTTCACGCGACTTACCCTTCAAAACAGAAAAGTGTTTAGTTATGTACTAAGCTGGCTTTAATAAACTCTGCTTTTAGTTCTTCATATTCATGCACAGCAGGAAACTGCGGAAATTCATCAATAACGTTCTGCGGAGACTTGAACAAAATACCTGCCTCAGCCTGTTTAAGCATGGTGGTGTCGTTGTATGAGTCACCCGCCGCTACAACACGATAGTTAAGTAACTGAAATGCTCTAACTGATTGACGCTTTGGATCACGCTGTCTCAATAAGTAATTTGTAATCCGCCCTTCTTCATTCACCTCTAGCTTGTGACAAAGCAGTGCGGGGAAGCCCAGCTTCGCCATCAACGGCATAGCGAACTCATAAAACGTATCAGACAAAATCACTACTTGATACTTAGTACGTAACCAATCTAAGAATTCTTTAGCGCCAGGGATAGGGTCCAACTCACCGATAACCTCTTGTATGGCGGGCAAACCGTAACCATGCTCATCAAGAATACGAAGACGCTGCTTCATCAATACGTCGTAATCTGGAATATCGCGTGTTGTTGCCTTTAACTCTTCAATACCGGTTTTTTCTGCAAAAGCGATCCAAATCTCAGGGATTAAAACCCCTTCTAAATCAAGGCAAGCCAGTTCCACGATAGACTCCAAATGTTACTTATTAAATAGTTTTAGTTTGTTTCGAGGCGACAATAATATAGAAATATAATTGAGTGGCAAGCCCTCATTAAACTGACTATTGATTTAACATACTGTATAGCTATTAATTTATTCTTTTTTATTCTTTTTTATTCTAACTCGCTATCTGATAAGCTCTTATTTATAGAACATAATGGCTATATAGCGTATAGCGCTATATAGGTCAGTCAAAATCGAGATTACGACACCGAGAACCCAAATGACATCATTTAATCACGACATTGAAGCACTTAATAAAGAACTGAGCTCTAAATCCCCCCGAGAGATCATTAAATTTGCACTATCTAGCTTTGACAATATTGCCGTATCATTCAGCGGCGCTGAAGATGTAGTGCTAATTGAGCTTGCCCACAAACTCGCCAATCCTCTACAGGTTTTTTCGCTCGATACTGGGCGATTACACCCAGAAACATACCGATTTATCGATCAGGTCAGAAATCATTACAATATCGACATCGAAACCATGTCACCACAACCTGAAAAACTACAAGCGCTCACTAAAGCAAAAGGGTTATTTAGCTTTTACGAAGACGGACATTCTGAATGCTGTGGTATTAGAAAGATTGAACCTCTTCGCAGAAAACTAGCCACCGTTGATGCATGGATAACCGGACAACGAAAAGATCAAAGCCCAGGAACACGCTCAAATGTAGCTGTAGTAGAAATAGATGAAGCATTTTCAACGCCAGACAAAAAGCTTATAAAATTTAATCCACTGGCAAATTGGAGTTCCGAAGACGTTTGGAACTACATTAAAATGTCTGAAGCACCTTACAACCAACTACATGAGAAAGGCTATATCAGCATCGGTTGCGAGCCTTGCACTCGCCCTGTGTTGCCTAATCAGCATGAACGTGAAGGCCGCTGGTGGTGGGAAGAAGCCACGCATAAAGAATGTGGGCTACATGCCGGAAACATTGAAAAATAGTATTAATATAAGGGCAGAGCTATGAGTCTGCCCTTATAACCTCAATAAGTCGGCAGATCAATCCCTTCGAACACTTGCTCTAACTCAGCCTTATTACTATGACACCGGTACGCCTCGTCAATAATATCTTTGGTTAAGTGCGAAGCAAACCGGTTAATAAATTCATACATATACCCTCGCAAAAAGGTTCCCTTCCTAAAGCCTATTTTGGTAATACTCGAGGTAAATAGTTTACTGGCATCTAAAGCGACCAGGTCACTGTCTACTTTTTCGTCATACGCCATTTTAGCGATTATCCCAACCCCTAGACCTAGTCGTACATAGGTTTTGATAACGTCGGCATCAGCAGCAGTAAACACCACATTTGGGCTTAACCCTTTGGAGCTAAAGGCGTCGTCTAATTTAGAGCGTCCAGTAAAACCAAATACATAAGTAACCAGTGGAAACTTCACCAGTTCTTCTAGACTTAATTCAGATACCTGCGTTAACGGATGGTTTTTAGGGACGATAACGCATCGATTCCATTTATAGCAGGGCATCATAATGAGATCAGAAAAATGGTCTAGCGCCTCGGTTGCGATAGCAAAGTCCACAGTGCCGTTAGATGCCATTTCTGATATTTGCATCGGTGTGCCTTGATGCATATGCAATGAAACTTCAGGGTATTCTTTAATAAAGCTTTGAATCACATTCGGTAACGCATAGCGAGCTTGTGTATGGGTGGTGGCTATCGCTAAATCACCTTTTCGTTCATTACTAAATTCTTGGGCAATTTGTTTTATCCCTTCTACTTTACGTAAAATTTCACCCGCTACCTTAATGATTGTTTCACCTGCAGGCGTTACTCGCGTTAAATGTTTACCACTTCTGGCAAACACTTCAACCCCTAACTCATCTTCTAACAACCTGATTTGCTTACTAATTCCAGGCTGTGACGTAAATAAACTCTGAGCAGTTGCTGAGACATTTAGGTCATGGTGAGCTACTTCCCATATGTAGCGTAGTTGTTGTAATTTCATCCATCCTCCCATCTCTGCAGAATTAATTGCCCAAACCTAACAATTTGGAATAAAAATATAAACAAATATTCCTTTTCAGAATAGAACAAACTCTATAAATTGGCTAATGATCTTTGTTTATTCCTTAATATTAAAGGTAGTGTAGACCACTTTTATGGAAACACTGTTTGAAATTCATACAATTATGTATATTTTGGCGGGCGCTGGTGTCGGCTTAGCCGTGGGTGTAACAGGTGTTGGAGGCGGATCTTTAATGACCCCTCTATTACTACTTTTTGGTTTTCCCACCCATATAGCGATAGGTACAGACCTTATTTATGCCGCCATCACAAAAAGTGGTGGTGTGTTTTCGCATCAACGGCAATCAACTATTCAATGGGATGTTGTATTTCGACTTGCACGAGGCAGCATACCCGCATCTATCATTACCGTTATATTGCTGAACGTTTATTTTGAGGACTCTGAGACTTATACCCATGTACTTGTCACAACTCTCGGTGTAATGCTTATTCTTACCTCTATCGTTTTATTGTTTAAAAAACGTCTGCAGGCAATAAGTAAAGCTAGATTAAAGAGTGATTCTTTTTTAACAACACACCGCAATAGCCTAACAACCGTAATGGGTGTTTTACTCGGTATTTGTGTAACGCTTTCTTCAGTCGGTGCCGGCGCATTCGGGGCGGCTATTCTATTGGTCTTATACCCCCACCTAAGCCCTATTAAAGTCATTGGAACGGATATCGCACACGCAGTTCCTTTAACGCTAATAGCGGGGCTCGGACATTTATCGTTAGGGAATGTTAATTTTATTCTTTTATTCAGTCTATTAATTGGCTCTCTTCCTGCCATACATTTAGGTACAATGTTAGGAAAAAGGTTGCCTGATAAAGTACTACAGCCAACTCTCGCCAGTATTTTATTGATAATTGGTGTAAAGTACGCATTCTTCTAATAATGAACAGATGTACCTGACGTTTAGCGAGTGAGGTACTCAAAATGTCCGATTATTTAAATATTTAGTCTGTGTGTCCTTTAATTTCTTGACAACAGAGCTGATTATTGGAGAATTTTAGTATTGCCTATTTTATCTATATGGACATAAACGCGCTTAATGCTGTTAAAGACTAAATTCTTAGCTCCTGCTTACAATCCTAAAAGCGTCGAAAGAAACCGCCTTATAAGTCGTCTTGAAAACCGTCATGGGCGTAAACTCACGACAATAGTAGCTCCTGCAGGGTACGGTAAAACTACCCTCGTTACTCAATGGATTCACAGCCAAGAAATCACCTATAGTTGGCTATCACTTGATGAACCCGACAACGAATCAAGACGGTTTTGGCAATACATTATTGGCACGCTGGCAAACTCTTTTGACAGCATTGGCGTCGAATCTCTCAAACTGTTAAACGACAACCAAACACCTATCGAAGCAGCCGTTACAGCATTAGTAAATGAAATCTGTAGCATTACGAGTAGCTCGCCTATTTATCTTATTCTTGATGACTACCACCGTATAACAAATACAGAGATTCATCAGTCCATTACATTTTTGATTGATTATTTACCTCAAAACATACAAATGGTAATAACCAGTCGTGTTGAGCCAGCACTGCCTATTGCACGTTGGCGTGTGAGAAATATAGTCGATGAAATTCACGCCCATGACCTTGCCTTTTCGATAGACGAAAGCAGGCTTTTCTTTAATGAATATATGAGCCTGAATTTATCAGATGAAGATATTGCGCTTGCAAGAGAAAAATCAGAAGGCTGGGTCGCTGCCATGCAACTCGCAGCCATATCTACTCAGGGTAACCCGACTGCAGCATCTAGCAGCGATGTATTTAGTCATTATTCGGGCGAGCATAAGTTAATTAGCGATTATGTACTTAGTGAGATACTTGATTCACAGCCAGATAACATCAAGTCTTTTTTACTTGAAACCTCTTGCCTGATCAGACTGAACGCTCAGCTATGTGATGCACTACGCCAAAGTAATGACAGCCAGAGCTACCTAGAAGAGCTCAACCGAATTAATTTATTTATTATTCCTCTAGACACTCAAAATAACTGGTTTCGATATCACGACTTATTTCGTGAATCTTTATTACAGCGCCTCAAACAAAACAACCCAAAAGACCTTGTGCTATTTCAAGAAAGAGCCATTAACTGGCTACTTCAACAAGGCCAATTACATGAAGCAATCAACCAGCTTATTCAGTTAAAAGATTGGTCTTGGCTCGCAAGAGCACTTGAAGTACATGGCAACAATTTAATCCATGAAGGTTATCATCTTCCTGTTTTAGAATGGCTGTCTTATATTACTGACGATACCCTAGATGAACACCCTCGACTCATCATGCTAAAAGTCTGGGCGCTCTTTTTTAGTAATAAAATTGAAACCACACTGCCTCTGCTCGATCGACTTGAAGACATTCTTGATAAAAGGGTTTGTGACTCACACCCCGAAGCACAAGACGCACTGGCGCTTCATAGTGAAATTTCGCTCATTCGCTCTTACCTAGCAAGATCTCAAAGCGATTTAGCAAGTGCAACTGACCTGACTCAACAAGTGCTTGATGACTTAGATAACTCCAACATGCCATTAAAGTCAGTGACCTATTATGGCTTAGGAATGGACTGTTTTGCACAAGGCGATTTATCATCCGCCCGCTCAGCACTACAAGCCTCTATAGAGTATGGTAAAAATGAAAAACGATTCACTACGGTCTTATCAAGTACTGGCTTGCTAGGCTGGATACTGTATTACCTAGGTGAACTCGATCTAGCAAGAGAAATTTGCACGAGCAATCAATCGTGGATAGACGGCTATCATGATCCATCTCAACCTAAATTAATTTCTTGCTGGCAAAACTGTGCCCTCGCACAAATTTATCGTGAGAAAAACCAGCTGACTACAGCAGAGTCGTATATCAACCCGCTGTTAAACCATCTAGAAGTTGGAACAGAACCTGGTCAACATATTCTTATTCAGTATGTTCGAGCCTACATGGCTTTTTCTGTCGGTGATTATAAGTCGGCCATTACTTGGCTCGATGACGCTATTAACGTCTATGAACACAAGCAAGATTCACTCATGTTTGAACCCCCTTCACTCGATGCATTAAGAACTCGCTGTTATCTTGCCTTAGGCGAAAACATAAAAGCTGAACACTGGGTTAAAACAGTCGAAAAAGCCGCTGTCTCTATCTCTCAAGTCAATAAAGAGCAGCAAGATATCACCGTCGCACGCGTATTGATATCTCAAGCTCATTACCAAAAAGCAATTACTAAACTGACTGCAGTTTGTGAAGAAGCAACAAAAGACCACCACATTAAACACTTGATAGAGCTTTGGATTCTACAAGCGATTGCATATTCAAAGCTGAATAATATCGAGCAATCTCGCGATGCGATAACAGAGGCCATGATTCTTGCTTCAAAAGAAGGCATCATCAAAGCTTTTTGTGATGAAGGCAGCCTGGTAAGGGACTTAGTCATATTAGGTAATAGCGTGAGCATTCCAGATAGCTATAAAAATGAACTTAATGCTGCTCTCAATATTAGCACTCAAGACAAAGAGGTTAAATTAGTTGAAACACTTCCGACTAAAACAACGGCTACTTTGCAAGAGCCGCTAAGCCAGCGAGAGCAAGAAGTGCTTACATTGATTAATGAAGGCTTAGCAAATAAAGTTATCGCCAGTCAGCTATTCTTAGCCCCTGCGACAGTAAAAGCACATATTCGTAATATTTATGGAAAAATCGGCGCAAAAAGCCGAACAGAAGCGCTAGCAAAAGCCCGAGAATACGGTTTATTGTAGCTTTTGACGGTACAAATGTTCAATTTACGCCCTTTGGACGATTACACTACGCCCCCCTAAGCCTTATTATTAAACCATGATGAATTGAGTTGAACAAAACACGAATTCAGGCCTTGTGTTTTCTTTATCAACTAACCATTTGTACTAATGATAGAGCGCTGGCCTTACAGCCTCATACAATAAGCGGTAGCAGTCGAATGATTGTTACCGTTTTTTTTTGATAAAATTTTAGTTCGCGCCGTTTAATCGTACCGACGCTTAAACGGCGGCAACGAATCAATAATCATCTTACCATACCGCCGATTGACCAATCGACTATCAAATAATGTCACTTGCCCATAATCACTTTCTGCTCTTAATAGCCGTCCACACGCCTGTATTAGTTTCGTTGAGGCCTCTGGCACTGTTATCTCCATAAAGGGGTTTCCGCCTCGTGACTCTATCCACTCACTTAAGCCCGCCTCTATAGGGTCATTAGGAACAGCAAAGGGTATTTTTGCAATTAACACGTTCGTTAAGTAATCACCGGGCAAGTCTATTCCTTCTGCAAAGGAGGCTAATCCAAAAATAACGCTTGTCTCCCCTTCATCTATTTTTCGCTTATGTTCTTTTATAACCTCTTGCTTACTCATTTCATCCTGACTGATAGTTTGTGTTCTTAACGCTGTGGGTAGCCCGTCTAGTACTTCATTCATTTGTTTTCTAGAACTAAAGAGCGCTAAAGTGCCTTGATGACCTTCTAAGAATTGAGGAAATAGCTCAATAAGCTCTTCAGTATGTGCAACACTATTGCCAGGGTCAGACTTCATCGAAGGCAAACGCAAGGTCGCCACTTCGCCATAGTTAAACGGGCTGGTAACCGCTAAGTAGGCACTTTCATCTGGTAGACCCGATTTATTGGTTAAACGATTAAAGTTGCCCAATGAGGTTAATGTTGCGGACGTAATAAGAGCCGCATAGCATTTAGACCATAACCGAGAATAAAGCAGGCTATCAGCCATTAACGGACTTCCAAATAACTCAATGTCTTCAAAGTTATCGAATACTTTTTTAACTGCCCAACGAGCAGAAGGTGGCTGACCTTTAATGTCATCAGTAGAAAAAAAACGCCATAGGTCTTGATAAGACTGACCGCGCGATAGCGTTGAACCAATAACAGGAAACCAGCTTTCACCATCTTCTTTACTTAAACTTGCATCCGGTTTCTCATCCATTGATCGAATAATATCGTTGTTTATTTCATCAACTAACCGGCATAACCCTATAAACAATTTAAGCAGTTCTGATGATATGGATTTTAATTCATCAGGTACAACGCCCTCAGCAAAACGGTATACGATCTGGTTATCTCGTTGCTGCCCCATAGGCGATGGCCGCTGGCCATACCGATCGTCACTGGCATTCCAATCTAATGATTGCTCCATTCGAAGATAGAGCGCTTCAATTTGATCGTGAATAGACGGTGTCAGAGTGGTTATTTCTTCAGCTTTTGTTCTTAACCGAGAGGAAGGCTTAATATACGGCAGTAATTCAGTGAATACTTTTGACGTTTGCTTTAACCAATTTTGGCAGCCTTTAAGTGGCGAGTGCACCGCGAAGTGCCCTAGTGCTTTATCAGCCAAGTGGTGAGCCTCATCAAACACATAAATAGCATCTTCAGGAGCCGGTAGAACAACCCCGCCCCCCAATGACAAATCTGCCAAAATTAAGTCATGATTAGCCACTATCACGTCTGCATCTTCGAGTAACTTTCTAGATTCATAGTAACTACAACTGTGAAAGTAACTACAGCGTCGATTAGAGCATTGTTGATTATCGGTTGTGACTAGACTCCAAGCTTTATTTTCGACATTGTCTGGCCATTTATCTCGATCACCATCCCACTGTTGGTTGGCGTACGCTGAAAACATATTTTGGTACAGCGGTTTATTATCAGGAGACCCCAATCCATTATCAAGCATAAACAGAGGCAGACTATCTTGAACTGACCCATCATTCGCTAACTGTGTTTCGAGCTTACTTAAACAAAGGTAGCGCCCACGCCCTTTTGCTAATGCAAACTTAAATTTTAGCCCACTATTATTTACAATATCTGGCAAGTCTTTAGCCACGATTTGTTCTTGCAACGCGGTTGTAGCAGTAGAAATAATGAGTTTTTTATTATGACTTAATGCTAGCGGAATCGCTGAGATGCAGTACCCTAATGTTTTACCTGTACCAGTACCTGCTTCGACTACACATACTTTATGCTTAGACTTTCTAATTCCTTTTGAGTCAGACTCTATCCCCCCTAAATAGCGAGCGAATTCAGCAATCATCTGACGTTGCCCATATCGAGACTTATAGTCTTTTTTGGATAAGAATTTTGAATATGCAGATTGAATTTCTGCTTTTACGTCATCTGTTAGCATGTTAGGTCTACGGAATATGGGATATTTTAATAAACTCAGCGAATGGCGCTGTACTACCTAGGCGAATACCAATCTCTCAGCACACCCATCTTGAAAGGGTCGCCATCTATTGAAAGTATGATGCCATCTTCTATAATTTTCTCGACCTTCATACCCGAGAACGTCTGGCCTTCTCTTAAATAGATATTATTGATCATGACCCTTCGGGCGCTGGGCGTATCGGTATAAATGTGGCTATTAAAGGCCATGTCAGGAATCTTGATTTGAAACTCGTGAGGTTTTTCAGATACGCGAGGCACCGAAGACAGATCTACGATGGGACGTTTATCTGTGTAGCCGCCTGTGTCTTGACCCGCGTTAGCGTGCCTGTTCACTGCAGTATTTTCGTCGGCCGTTTCATCAACTACAGCCGTGTAAGCGGGCCCAGTATAAGGTCGAGATTTGCCTTTAGGTGTTATAATCGTCGGCGCTTCTTGCACCCGCTCTTGAGGTACACCCCTTTCTTGTTCGGTTCTATATCGTTGATAGCCACTGCTTGGCGTGATCACTTCTGGCGACTCAACCGCCGTATATACAACACTTGGCTGTTGCTGGACCCGAAACGGTTCAGGCTGCATTTCTTGTTCAGTTAATGCCTGCTGGTGCGGAACACCTGACACTGACCCATGCACAAGTGGCTGCACATTAGAGGCAATAACGACAGCATTACTATTCACGTTTGCTACCGTTTTAGACTCAATAGACGTATTAGTCGCGCTATTCGTGCTATCTAACTCATCACTGTGGTCTATCGCGCCAACAACATCAGCAGACACTGAGTCTTCAACAGGTGTTTTAGCTACAGGCTTTTCTGTCAAGACCCAAAACCCAACAAAGCAAACATTGAGCACCAGCAGTGCACCGATCACCCACAACCAAAGAGAAGATTTTGATTTAGGCATATGAATCAGTGTTGAGTTTGAGCCCAAATTGGGTAGCTGGCCTTGATGCCTTTCTTCTTCAGACTTCTTAAGCGCGTCTAGTATGTATGACATTAAATAATCTCGTTAACCATTACGACTTGGGTAACTCAAGCGGATTTGTATCCTTAAACAGTTTAGGAATACCCGGGTTTATATAGTTATTAAGGTGAATGAGTGTTAATGCACCAGCAATTCCATCAGGCGTTAACCCCACTGATGTTTGAAACCACTGAACCTTTTCTTCAAGTGATGAGTTATCATCTCTTTGAAAAACGCCCTCGTCTGAAGACCCAAACTGTGCAGCTTTAACCGTAAGAATTTGGCCGTTTAGCCATTTCGCAGGGTCATTTATAGCGCCCGGCTTTATGACTCTAGACTTGTAAGGCGGCAACCTCCAAATGACAGAGTAATCTCCAAACCATTGTTTATCTATGGCTTCTTTGGACGTCCATATCGTTTTTTGTCCTAGAGAGATTTTCGCAAAGTCCCCGTCTATTTCAAGCAAACCTATAAAAAACTCTTGTCCTTTTTGATTCGTCAACCGCATGACGACTGGTCGGTTTATTTGAATCAAACTACGCCAATTGCCCTGCTTATGGAGACAACTAAGACCTTGAGATTCGGCAAAATCACACACGAGTTTATTGTTCTCTGCAGAATATCGAACCCCCCATTGAGATAAGACGGCTTCGTACGCCGACAGCTTATTATTAAAGGGCGGAGCCGTATATTTAAGGCTGCTGACGTACCGACTGCCATAACGTTCTTTAGGGTCTAACTTTTCGTCTTCACCATCTGATACTGTGTCGGCCTCTGTCAATGAAGCCGCTATCGACTCACCTTCTGTCAACACTGCATTATCTTCGATACTTAGGTCAGTCTCTTCGACCTTAACAGCCTCTTGTTCAATACCTTGTGTAACCAAAGGCTTATTGGCACTTAACGCAGCTAAAATGATGATTAACACTGCCCCAAAAACTGCACCAATACTTGTACCGGTTACCACCCAACTCGGCACGATAGTAAATAACGATTTACGCTTATTAGCGCCAATCTCTTTAAATGCTTGCTTTATATTACGGGAAGACACCGTCATTGAGTTTTCAGCATAAGCACCGAGTAATGCCCTGTCGCAAACAAGGTTTATAAGGCGAGGTATACCACCACTTTTTCGGTAAATTGTTTTGATGGCGGAGGCTTGAAAAAGATCTTGTTTCTGCCCTGCTACGGCTAGCCTATAACGAATATAGGCTGTTACTTCTTCTTTATTTAACGATCTGAGATGATATCTTGCCGTAATACGCTGAGATAGCTGACGTAGCTCTTGCCGTGAAAGCATGTCATGCAGTTCGGGTTGACCAAGCAAGATAATTTGAAGTAACTTTTTCTCGGACGTTTCAAGGTTAGTAAGCAACCTAAGCTGTTCTAACACATCTATACGGAGGTTTTGCGCCTCATCGATCACCAATACCGTATGCCGCCCCTCGGAGTGGGCCTGTAGCAAATAGTGACTTATTAGGTCGTTATAGATCTTTATAGAAGCGCCAGCAGGATATTGAATACCGAATTCATCGCAAATATTTGCTAACAACTCTCTGGCAGATAGTTTTGGATTAACAATAAACGCGACATCAGTATTTTCAGGCACTTGCTGCAAAAAGCAGCGGCAAATCGTTGTTTTACCGGTACCGACTTCGCCCGTCAGTACCACAAAGCCACCCTGGCCTGAAACACCGTATAACAAATGAGCGAGCGCCTCTTTATGACGCTCACTCATATATAAGTAACGTGGATCAGGGGCTATTGAAAAAGGTAACTCTTTCAGACCGAAATAGTCGCGGTACATAGATTATCTAAGACGCCGTTTGATTAAAATAGATTAAGTCCAAGACTGCATGCTCAACACTTGGTGCGACCAAATAGTATATACGGTGATGCTCCCGCAGTCTTAATTTATATGAAAAATGATAATAACGATGTCTAAGGACAAATAAAACTCTCTTTTAAAATAGTTTAAAACAAACGGCAATTAACTCGCAATGATTCTTAACTCTGCTTTTGACCGTGTGGCTTTAACTTTTAATCTCGAAATGCAGTTTTCAAGGGTTTGACTAATTTTGGCGTGGGTTCGAATCATCGCGAGTTTTGGCCAAGTAGCCCTTTCACCCTGAAGTATGAGCTCTTTAACTAGCTCTTGAGAAGGGTTTCTTAATATATTCATATAATGACGTAAAGTATAATGCGGTGCGACAGTAACATCACCATAATAGTTCTGAGCCAGTATGGAATACATATGACCTGAAACCTGCCTAAATAGTTCGTTATTCACATTGTTCCTAAGGTAATCAAACGTGGCCTTACCATGAAACTGAACTTCAGACTTTAAAATTCTAGCCGGTAGCGATAGAGGGCCGCTCTGCTTGACCTTATTGTTCATTTCCATAAACGGGACAATATGAGGGTTGGTCTGACTCACGATAGAGAAATTAACATCATATAGGTGCATCAACCGCTCTACGGGTAAATCACTAACCACTGAACCATCAACCCAACGTAGACTGGACATATACGGTACAAGGTTGCCATCAATATCTTTTTTCATCAGTTTAACGGGGGGAAATATTCCTGGCACAGAGCAAGACGCCAGACTTGCACTCCACACCGACAAATACGGTGATGTGAAACCACTTAATAGGCGTTCTTTTTGGTGTTCATGTACTGGCGAAACAGTAATATTAATACTACGCCCTGTTCGCTCATAGGCTTCCTGAAAAGAATATTCACCAATATTAGTTCTCAAGCAGTTTTCTAACTGCTTTTGATCCATAAAGCCTTTTCCCTTCAGGCCACTCATGATGCCCAGCCACTTCCACGCTTTAAGATTGTGGCGATTAGGGTCTAACATTTCTGGTAACTCTGCATCTGTATGCGTACCCAACATCGCAGCAATAATAGACCCAACACTTGAGCCTGCAACAACCTGTGGCAGTAAACCACGCTCCCACAACGCTTTAATAACACCGATATGGAACATGCCTAAAGATGCACCGCCACTCAACAAGAGTGCTGGTCGACCATAACTTAGCAGCGTATCTTTAAAGAAATCGAGTTTTTCTTTGTCTGTTAATTCAGGGATTTTTTGGTCACAGATATAATTTAGCGATTCACAGACTTGGTTAATGTATTCTTCAATTAAATGCTTTGTGCCTATATTACTTCGATTATAAAGCTCACTATTACCCATATTACCTAAATCATGGTGCAAACCTTCTCTTAGGCAGCGCAACATCGTGTCATGGTCTTTTTTTCGACTACATTCACGCAACTCACTTAAACGGTCATATATTAGCTCATAGTTATAGAGGTCGGATGCAAACGCTTCTTTCCACTCAACATTTCGATCGATGTAATCAAGCTCAAGAGCAGCGTCTTTCCAAGTGTCATAATCTCGGGCTTGAGCCATTTGTTTTTTATATTTTTTAGCTTTATTAATCATTAGTACTCGGCCAACTAAACAGCGGATTGATTAAATTCCATACATTATTAACTATAGGCAGATTTAAAGGTTTTTGCTGTGAACAAATGTAACAGGAGGAAAGGCTTAAACATAAGCCGCTCTGAGAACGGCTTAGAAACATTAGTACAAGATACAATACCTTAAAATTAATTACGTGCTAGAAATCATCGAAATCATCGAAGCTTTCATCTGCAAATGGGTCATCAACAACGCCATCATTAATAAGAAATCCACGGTACTGAACATACGCATTTCTAAGAAATGTATATTTATCACCCATAATAAGGTTTTCTGACGCTAGCAAATCTGCTCGTAAGTCGATAAACCAGATTGTCTTTTTAGCCACAAAAACACCAAATGAGTCAGACTGGTAGAATTGAGGATCAAGAAATATATCAACCGCAATACCGGTCGTATCTCTGATCGTTGAAGGGCCAAGAAACGGTAAGACAACATACGGACCTGAGTTAACACCCCAGACAGCTAATGTTTGACCAAAATCTTCTTTTTTCTTCTCTAGTCCAAACCCAGTCGACACATCAAAAAAACCAGCAAGACCAAACGTCGTATTAAACATCACACGCGTAGTCATTTCTATCGCCTGCCCACCTTTGGCCTGAAGCAACGAGTTACTAATACTAACAACATCAGCAATATTGCCAAAGAAGTTGGTAATGCCCTTATCGATAATTGAAGGTGTAATGGTCTTATACCCAACAGCGACAGGCCTAAAGATATATTGATCTAGCGTGTCATTAAACGAAAAGACCGCACGATTGTATTTTTCCCAGGGGTCTATTTCATTTTGACCATAGGAAAAAGCATCCTCATTAGCAAACGCAGCGCTTTGCAATGTAGAAAGCGAAAGAATAAGTAAGAATAAACTCCTTGTGAACGATGCTTGCATTAACCTTTGATTCCTATTTCTCATGATACTATTAAAAACGTCCTTGTTTTATCAATATAACGGGGCGGTTAGTTCAATGGATATATTAAAATGGCTTATTGTTTTAACGCCAAGTGAAAGCGGCTTAACACTTTCGTAACAATACACTGCCGACGGAGTAACCTGCACCAAATGAGCATATAACACCGATATCGCCTTTTTCGATATCACCTTTATACTTATGGTAGGCAATCACTGAACCCGCTGAGCTTGTATTAGCATACTCATCTAGAATAACCGGTGCCTCTAGGCTCGTTGCCTCACGCCCCATTACTTTTTTAGAGATCAGCTTATTCATACTCAAATTAGCTTGGTGTAACCACATTCGCTTAAGTTGCTCAGGTGCTAAGTTATTTTCTTTTAAATGATCACCGATAATGCTGGCCACCATGGGTACAACATCTTTAAAAACCTTCCGGCCTTGCTGTACAAATAGTTTATCGGCCTTGCCTACACCTGCCTCATCACAACGATTAAGGAAACCAAAGTTGTTTCTAATATTGTTAGAGAATACGGTTTTAAGTTTTGTGCCAACGACTTCATAAACATCGTTACTGCTGGCTGTGGCCATCTGCTCAACGACAATCGCGGTACAAGCATCGCCAAAGATAAAATGGCTATCGCGGTCACGAAAGTTTAAGTGGGCAGTGCATATCTCAGGGCTTATTACTAATACAGCGCGTGCAGTACCATTCTCGACGGCATTAACAGCTGCTTGCAAGCCAAATGTTGCCGAAGAACAAGCGACGTTCATGTCATACGCAAACCCGTCGATACCCATACGACTTTGCACTTCGACAGATAATGCGGGGTATGCTCTTGGCATATTAGAACAAGCGACAATCACTGCATCGATGTCAGCGACTGTTTTTCCCGATTGTTCAAGTGCTTCGTTGGCAGCTAGAACCGCCATATCACACTGGATACTAGGCTCATCGTCACGTCTTTCAGCGATATAGGGGGCCATTCGTTCTGGGTCTAAAATACCTGACTTATTGATAACTCGACGATTTTTAATGCCCGATGCTTTCTCGATAAATGCGGCAGATGATGCTTGTAAGGGTTCTACGGTTCCATCTGAGATATCAGAGGCATGCTGCTTGTTGAAATTGGCAACATACTGATTAAACGCCTCAACTAACTCTTCATTAGAGATTTTCTCTGGAGGGGTGTAGAGTCCTGTACCACTGATTGCTGCTTTAATCACCTTTTACCCCACAATATAAATATATAAAATTCTGATTTTAGTAAAGAAAGTGAAATATTAACACAATATTATTAAGATCGCGTATAAACGATGGTCTAACAACCATACGAAACTTACTTTCTCACCAATCCCCATTGCTTATTCAATCGTTTCTCAGAGATGGTCATCGCCGTACCCAACTTTTGAGAAAACCAAGAGACCCTAAGTTCCTCAATCATCCAACGATAATTTTGTAACTCAAGGTCAAATATACCTTGCTGCTCGTGTTGTTTTTTAAGGTTCTCATATTGCTCCCAACAACCGTCTATCGCCGACAAGAATGTACGTTCGTTACCCATTTCTCTCGCCATTTTTTCAAAACGATCAACAGCCGTCTGTAAGTACCTTGGATAGTGCTGCAACCACTCTTTTGGCGTTTGAGAAATAAAGCCACTATAGACCAAATGATTTAACTGAAACTTTAAATCGGCCATTGAATGCGCTAAAGCTAGATTAATTTTACCTTTTAATTGTTTCATTAAATTATGGTGTTGATGAGCAATCTCATTCAGCAGTAACGCCAACTCACAAGTATGTTCATGTAACTCAGCTCGACATTCTGTTAGCCATGCTGAAAACTGGTCTTCGTTTCGTGGAATATCACGTGTAGATAACAGCTGTATTAAACTTCCCATCAATAAATCATCAGCAAGGTCTACCGCTTTAATATAAGGCGCAAAGAGTAAGTTTGTTTGCTGTATTTTAGGTAGTTTACTCAGAATAAACTTGATTTGATCAGGTAGTGCCAGCAGTGAAAGTCTTGCTATCGCTTTGATGGTATTTTTATCAGCCGTTAAACGATCATTAGACAGTGCTAGTTTTACAAATCGTCCATGATCTTCCAGTGACGGCATCAGATTTAGTTTAATTCCGCCTTGTTCAACTTCTTTGTTGAGTGCTAGCTCACCGAAATCCCAATGAATATATTCTGTCTGATATTGCTTTTGCTCCTGACTGCTCCCGACCGAAACATCAAATTCAACATCTTTGAACTGCTCCATCAAGCCGAGCACATCCCGACTCTCTTGATCAACCTTACCTTTTTCATCTACTACTTGGATGTTAAATTTAAGGTGTTCATCAACCGCTTCAGTATTCCAACTTTCTTCGGGGATTTTAACACCCGTAATGCGTGTCAGTTGCTGCCCTAATACGCGTGTTACCGGCTCGTTGCTCGGCCTAATATTTTTAAGTGCTTTATCAACATAATCTGGGACCGGTACAAGCTGCTTACGAATAGATCTGGGCAACGACTTAACTAATTGAATACACTTTTCACGTAATAGACCAGGCACCATCCACTCCAGACGATTAAGAGGTAATTGCCTCACAGCCCCCTTTGGTACCAAAATAGAAACTCCGTCTCCTTCCTGGCCAGGCGTAAAATTATAATTAAGTTTAAAGTTAATATTATTAAGAACAATCGTATCAGGGTAGCTAGATTCATTAACTTCATCAGCCTCCCGCTTCATTACAAACGCTTTGGTTAAACGTAGTCCTGATAGCCCAGCTTGATCGAGTTTTTTCCACCACGACTCAAAGTACCGTCCACTTACAATATCCGTTGGTATGCGCTCAGAGTAGAAGTCGAACAATGTTTCATCGTCGATCAAAATGTCTTTTTTACGTATGCGCGTTTCAAGCTCGTCGACTTGCTCAATAAGCTGACTATTCTCTCTTAGAAAAGGGGCTTTGGAGCGAAACTCGCCTTGAACTAATGCGTGACGAATAAATAGTTCGCGAGAAATGACCGGGTCAATAGTACCGTAGTGGACCTTACGCTTAGGGACGATATCAAGGCCATATAAAGATATCCGTTCATAGGCAACGACTTGACCTCGCTTTTGCTCCCAATGGGGTTCAAAATGCGTGCACTTAGCAATATGAGCGGCTAAAGGTTCAATCCATTGAGGCTCTATTTTGGCATTGATGCGGCCATATACTTGTGAGGTTTCGACCAGCTCAGCACTCACCACCCATTTAGGTGGTTTTTTATAGCATGATGAACCAGGGAATAAATGAAAGTGCCGATTTCGGGCCCCTTTGTATTCCTTCTTGTCCTCTTTCTCACCGATATTATTTAATAACCCTGACAGCATTGCGCGATGGATTGACTCATAACTTGAGGGGGTTGGATTCTCAGTAAACTTAAGCTCTTTACAAATTAAATGCAGTTGTCGGTGTACTTCTCGCCACTCCCGCATACGCATAAAAGATAAATAATGTTTGAGGCAATGCTTTTTAAGCTGATTACTTGACAGCGCCTGCCTTTCTTCTTCATAACTGTTCCACAGATTAATAAATGAAATAAAATCTGAATCAGGATCTTTATAAGCCGCATGCGCTTGATCTGCCGCTTGTTTTTTTTCTGCTGGCCGCTCCCTTGGATCTTGGATACTTAGCGCGCTCGTAATAATCAGTGCTTCGGTTAGACTGCCTTGATTATTGGCTTCAATTAACATTCGCCCTATTCTTGGGTCAGCAGGTATCTTCGCGAGTATTTTCCCTCTGTCAGTCATTTGTCGCTTTGAATCAACAGCTCCTAATTCGAACAGCAGTTTAAAACCATCATTTATTAGTCGCTTATCTGGACTATCAACAAAGGGGAATTCATCAATCTGCCCAAACCCTAAATCAATCATTTTCAAAATAACGGATGCAAGGTTGGTTCTCAGAATTTCAGCGTCAGTAAACGCTGGACGGTTATTAAAGTCTTCTTCGCTATATAATCGATAACAAATACCTTCTGCGACTCGTCCACAGCGCCCTTTACGTTGATTTGCACTGGCTTGAGAAATAGCTTCTACCGGTAAACGCTGAATTTTTGAACGATAACTATATCGACTGATACGGGCTGTACCAGGATCAATAACATACCGAATACCCGGTACCGTTATCGATGTTTCAGCAACGTTTGTCGATAATACAATTCGTCGACCTCTATGAGGCTTAAATACCCTTAGCTGGTCAGCTGCGCCAAGGCGCGCATACAGAGGTAAGACCTCTGTGTCTCTTAATTCATAATCTCGAAGATATTTAGCTAAATCTCTGATTTCCCGTTCACCGGGTAGAAAAACCAATATATCTCCGAAAGGTGTTTTAGATGTTTTTTCTTCATCTATGATTTCTAAAACAGACTGGGCTACAGCCTCATTTAGCGTTCGGTCATCATCACCATCTTCACTTTCATATAACGGCCTATAACGCGTTTCAACACTATAGGCTCGACCGCTTACTTCTATTACAGGGGCATTATTAAAGTGTTTAGAGAAACGCTCTACATCAATCGTTGCGGAAGTAATGATGACTTTAAGATCAGGACGCTTAGGTAGCAGTCTTTTTAGGTAACCTAATAAAAAATCAATGTTAAGGCTTCGCTCATGAGCTTCATCAATGATGATAGTATCGTAAGCATTAAGAAAGCGATCTCGCTGAACTTCGGCTAACAAGATGCCGTCTGTCATCAGTTTAACTAGCGTATTTTCTGACACTTTATCGTTAAAGCGTACCTGATAACCGACTATGTCGCCCAATTCACTGTTTACTTCTTCTGCAATTCGCATAGCCACAGAGCGAGCCGCTAAACGTCTAGGCTGAGTATGACCAATCTGACCTTTAACGCCCCGCCCTAATTGCATACAAATCTTAGGTATTTGGGTGGTTTTCCCTGAGCCTGTCTCGCCGGCAATCACAACCACCTGATTGTCTTTGATCGCCGCCGCTATCTCTTCACTTTTTTGGCTAACGGGTAAGTCTGCTGGAAACTGTATATTGGGAACAGCTGCCAACCGTGACTGAACACGAGATTTTGATCTGTCAATTTTCGACTGTAGCTCTTCAAGCGCTTTAGTGAGTTTTTCAAGGTCTTTTATCTGACCCACATTACGTAAGCGACGGCGCACAAATACCTGATCCTTAACGAGACAGTCATTAAGTTGCGCTTGTATGGTGTTCTGATTAATTACAGTCATATAACAAGATCTGGGGTGAGTTAATACATTTAAGCAAAAAACCCCACTGTTACCAGCAGGGTTTCGATCGAACATATCGCAGCTTAGCGGTCACTAAACTTACTTATTAGCATCTTCATCACGAAGTTCACGACGAAGCACCTTACCGACGTTCGTTTTAGGTAAGTCATCTCTAAACTCGATAACTTTAGGTACCTTATAAGCCGTTAAGCGTTCACGACAGAACTCTTTTAGCTCACTTTCTTTTAAATTAGGGTTTGTGCTTACCGCATAAACCTTAACCGCTTCGCCCGCTTTAAGGTCAGGAATGCCCACCGCTGCACACTCAACAATGTCTGGATGGCTGACCACTACGTCCTCGATTTCGTTAGGGTAAACATTAAAGCCTGAGACTAATATCATGTCTTTCTTACGGTCAACAATTTTTATATAGCCATCATCTTGAACTAGACCAATATCACCCGTCATTATCCAACCATCACTGGTAACCGTTTTGGCTGTTTCATCTGGACGCTGCCAATAGCCTTTCATTACCTGAGGGCCTTTTGCGCAGAGTTCCCCAATTTCGCCAATGGGTAAGTCATTACCATCATCGTCGATTGTCTTAACCAGTGTCGAAGGTATCGGCATACCGATAGTGCCGATTTGGATATTGTTTAACGGGTTAATCGTCACAACAGGAGAAGTTTCAGTCATACCGTAGCCTTCTGCAATGTCACACCCTGTAACCCTCTTCCACATCTTAGCTGCATCATTCGTGAGCGCCATTCCACCTGAAGCAGTGACCTTCAAATGGCTGAAATCTAAGTCTTGAAACTCTTCGTTATTGCAAAGAGCGACAAATAACGTATTCAACCCTAAGAAACAGGTAAAGTTCCAGCTTTTCAGTTCTTTTACAAACCCTGGAATATCACGTGGATTCGGAATCAAAATACTATGATTTCCCGTTATAACCATAATTCCACAATTAAGTGTAAACGAGTAAATATGGTATAGCGGTAGTGGCGCAATAACGGTTTCTTGGCCTTCGCTTAACTTAGCTTCTAGTATCGGTTTAAGCTGCAGCATATTACACACTAGGTTGTGATGAGTAAGCATTGCACCCTTTGCTACACCCGTTGTGCCACCTGTGTATTGTAAAACAGCGATATCTTCACGTTTAACTTCAACACGATTAAATGTGTTTTTTGAGCCTGTGCTTAGCGCCTTAGTAAATGGAATAGCACCCGGTATATTGTAAGGCGGGACCATCTTCTTAATATATTTAACCGCGGCGTTCATAACCGTGCGTTTGATAGGCGAGTGCATATCTGCAATTTGAGTTACAATTACATGCTCAATGCTGGTATGAGGTATTACCTCTTGCGCTAGGCCTGCCATATTAGCCAAAACAACGAGTGCTTTAGCTCCAGAGTCATTAAACTGATGTTCAAGCTCTCTTTTGGTATAGAGTGGATTTGTATTCACAACAACCAAACCTGCACGCATCGCACCAAATACAGCAATAGGATACTGAGTAAGGTTAGGCAATTGTATAGCTATTCTGTCACCGGGCTTCAAGCCAGTTTCATTTTGTAGAAAAGCGGCGAAGTCTTTAGTAAGTTTATCTAACTCACCATAGGTCAGCGTTACACCAATCGCCGAGAAGGCAGGATTGTCTGAAAACTTCTTGCAGGATTTTTCAAAAACATCGACTACACTGCTGTACTCATTAGGGTCTATCTCTGCTGGCACCCCAGGAGGGTATTTATCCTTAAAGAAATTCTCTAATTCCATCACATGTCTCCTATCCAAACATTTTAAGGTTATTATTATGTTCTGGCTGTACAAAAAGTAAGATACCCTACGTACCTTAAACATTAACGCTGATACCAGCAGCCAAAACGTCTACAAAACAGATTTAGAATACCAGTTTTAAGCTTTCGTATATAGAAAAAATTAAATCAACTCAATGCTTATTATTGATTAATTTTGTTTATTAGCCTTTGCATTTCTACTTAAAGACCTCTTCCCGTTCTTGGTATGCGTAATATGCACATCCGTTCACAATTGAACATTATTATTCTGTTTCGAACAACGTTATTTTAATACAATATTCAGTAGTACTCAGCCGAGCAGTTTGGACGACTTAAAGGATGAAAAATATGAAGAAGGATGAATTCATCCTCTCCACAGATGATGGACATAGTATCTTTGTAAGAAGCTGGAAGCCTTCTCGTAAAAAGCCACAAGGAATCGTGCAAATTTCGCACGGAATGGCTGAACACTCTGAAAGATATACCGATACCGCACAACAATTATGCGCCGCAGGATTTATTGTTTTTGCCCACGATCACAGAGGGCATGGACAATCGATGAATGGATCACCTGCGGGCCATTACGCTAAAAAAAATGGATGGGCGCTTGTTAAAAGCGATCTAGACTTGGTTAATAAACACATATCCGCAAAACACCCAGAACTGCCGCTGTTTTTGCTCGGCCACAGCATGGGCTCTTTTATATCCATGTCCTACCTAATTGATCAAAACCCAAAACTCGCTGGGGTTATTCTTTCAGGCTCTAATTATGACCACCCCATTCGTTACCAAGCCCTCAAACCAATCATTAAAGCTGAGAAACTTAGAATCGGCGCAGAAGGTAAAAGCCCCATTATTAACTTTCTTACCTTTGGCAGTTTTAACAAGGGAGTACCCAATCCAAAAACCAAATTTGATTGGCTTTCAAGTAATACCGACGAAGTTAAACGTTATATTGATGATGATGCTTGTGGCTTTATATGCACAAACCAGTTTTGGGATGATCTGACCGACGGGTTAATTAGCATTTCATCAAATACTCAACTAAAAAAGATAGCGTCAAGCCTTCCTATTTACCTATTTGCAGGCTGCAATGACCCTGTCGGAAACAATAGCAAAGGTGTTAGACGTCTTGCACACAAACTCATTAGCAGCAACCATACTGATGTTTCTTGCAAACTATATCCCGGTGGCCGACATGAAATGCTTAATGAAACAAATAAGGTAAACGTCGTTGATGATCTAATTGCTTGGCTAACAACTAAAAGCTGACACGTAAATGAACTAATACAGAGATATAAACACAGTTTATACAATACGTTACACAATTCGTCTTGTCTGTTTTATACTTTGATTTATTCTATTAAGTATCAATTAATAGTTTATTTAACGCTACATATAAACGCATAACAGCGTTTGAATAGCGATGATTGAAGGACGAGGCATTACCTCTTCAGTTGGCTGATGGCAACTCAGCTAGCGAAATGTACAAGTAATGCCGTAATAATAGCGAAACGAATTGGCGAGTTTATGGAAGCTTTAGAAAATATTACCTATGACGAACTAAATATCGGGGATTCAGCAACCTATACCCGTACACTAACAGAAGAGGAGTTAGTGCTTTTCGCTGCAGTATCAGGCGATGTCAACCCTGTTCACTTAGATAAAGAGTATGCAAGTAAGTCATTATTTAAAGAAAGAATTGCACATGGCATGTGGTCAGGGGCGCTTATATCAGCCTCTCTAGCCACCGTTATTCCAGGCCCCGGAACGGTATACCTTGAGCAAAGCCTCAATTTTAAACGCCCTGTTAAGCTTGAAGATACACTAACAGTTAAGCTAACTGTTTTACGCAAAGAAGACCGCAATCGCGTCGTGTTTGATTGTGAGGTTATTAACCAAGACTCAGATATTGTAGTAACAGGTGAAGCTAAAGTAATAGCGCCTTCTGAAAAAATGTCACTTGAACGCCCTATACTACCAAAGATTACGATTGGTGAGTTACCTGACGCTTAAACAGTTAGATAGCATTACCGTTCTTATTAAAGCCTTCACTTAAGAAGGCTTTTTTTATGACTGAAAGAAATCAATAGGATAAGTAATCGTTTTTGAAGCAACTGACTGCGCACCAAAATTAAATAATTTAACTCTGGATACAATCTTTCGCTCTAACGAAGATGAGTTTAAGTCCGAGGACACAACTTCACAAGATGAAACCACACCACTCGGCTCTATCGTGAGTTTTAGAACTAACTTACCTTCAAGAGAAGGGTCTTTTCTCAACTCTCGATGATATAACGTAAACAGCGATGATTTATTTTGATCAAACACACGTCTGATATTACCGCTACTTCTATCATTCCCTTTTTTCTTAGCTTCAGCTGTGAGCTTTTCAACTTCATTTTCTTCTAGTACTGTCCCCTCACGCTGAGCCAATGCGACTGTTTCGGCTGGAACCGACATACCTGTTGTATCTACACCTCCGCTACCTCTAAGCGCACTGCTTGCATCAACAGCGGATGCGCTAGCGGCAATCGTTTTTGCAACCATGTTAGGTGTTGAAGTTAATGACCCAGTATCTAATGTTGCACGCATATCGGCTAAGTCATCTTGCAATGCTAACAAACCACTCGATTCTGCAACCTTCCTCGCTTCTTCAACAACCTTTTTAGGGGGTGTCTTTTTAATTTCAGGCTTAGGCTTAGGCTTAGGCTTAGGTTTTGGCTCAGGCGTTGGCTTGGGTTCTTCTTTAACCTGCTCTGGTTTTTTCTCAGGCTCTTCTTTTTTAGGTGGTTCAGGCTCTTCTTTGGGCTTGGGCTCCACCTTTTTTTTCTCGATAATAACCTTTGCGAGTTGAGGAGGCAGCGCCTCTAACTGAGAACGCTCTTTTTCAGGAAGCTGTATATTTGGGATAATAAGCGCTACAGGTAACACCAAAATAAACAGTAATAAAACGATCGCCCAATAACGCTTAGATTCGCTAGAAACTTTACTCCAAGGCAGCACAAGGTTATCGGCATAGTGTTGGCGCATACTATCCCTCCTCCTTACGTGACATTCTAGAAACGGCTAACGAGATATTGGTATAGTTAGCAGCTACACAGCTTTCCATAATCTTTTTAAGAGACGCGTAAGGGATATCTTTATCACCCATAATAGTTATGGGTAGACCCGCAGGATTGCTATCTGCGTCTACTAGGCGCTTATTGCGCGATGATTGATACTCTAGCTCATTTTTAATACCTGCTATGACCTGATCATCACCTGAAAGCGTCAATAAATTAGCCACCTTTCGCCCCTGAATAAGAATATCATTCCCTACAACTGTTAAAACAAGCGTCTCTTTAGTGTCGAGGTTGGCAGTAGACTCAGGAAGCTGGATAGAAGGATTCTGCTGAAGTACTTTTACATCAGACGAATTTACCATTAAGAAAAATACTAAAATAGTAAATATATCCATTAGCGAAACCAGGTTAAGCCCCCCAGTTTTATGCATTCGTCCATAATGCCGCTTCATACGATTTGCTCTTCTTGAAACCTTCATTGAGCACCTCCTATGTTGCTATCTTTAACGCTTAGATCAGGGGCATCTCCAATAGAGATGTCTGGAAATAGCTCTGCATCCACCAAACTTACAGCCACAACCGCAGGGTAAGAACGCACGGTATCCATCACCGTTACCAGTGTCTGATATGATGTATCCTTCTCAGCTAATAACGAAATATCTTTTTTATCAGGTAGGCGCGCCTTTAGTTGCTTTAATAAATCTCGCAGCGCTTCAAACTGATACGCTTCATCTTTATTATCAATGCGCTTTATTAGCCCACCTTTAGAGTCTGCAACTACCAATGCATCAGACCGAATTACAACTTGAAGCTGAAGATTTTCATCGTTCAACTCAAGGTCTGAAGGCCCTGACGGGAAATTCAAGTCAAGTATGCTGGTATGCGCAAATACCATACTAAGCAATAGCACGGGAACCAGCACGATCATCAAATTCATAAAGGCAGTGATGTCTAGCTCGGGTTCAACGTGTAATTTTCTATGTTTCCTTCTCATACAACCTTTCTTTTAACCTATTCCATTAACCACAGGTATTCATCAAAAATTAGAGTGTTAATCTCTGTTTATTGAAGGTTGCTCAGAAATGATATTGAGTAATTTAACGCCGGCCATTTCAAAACTATCGACTATCTCATTAGTTTTGGTTTGCAGTACTGCATGGCACAACAAAAGAGGAATAGCGGACATCAATCCAAATGCTGTAGTGTTCATCGCGACAGAAATACTTTGCGATAGTAATGACGCTTTTTCAGCGGGGTCTGCATTGGCGACTGCCGTGAATGCTGCGATTAGACCAATAATAGTACCTAATAACCCAAGTAACGTTGATACATTCGCTAAAGTGGCAAGATACTGAGTACGCTTTTCAAGCCTTGGAAGTGTTTCCATCAAGCCTTCTTCCATGGCGTATTCAATATCTTCTCTCTGCTGCTTGTTAATCAATCGACTTAAGCCTGCACCCATAATTGAAGCGATAGCGGTTTGTGAATCGTTTGAAAATTCTAGAGCACGTTTGTAATCACGCTTTTTAAGTAGCGGCAATATTGCTTTATCAAACGCATTTCGGTTGGCGCTTTTTGCTAGACTAAGATAAACAAACCTTTCAATGGCAATGGCGACACCCAACACTAGTACGATAGCAATCGGGTACATGAACAACCCACCTTCCTGAAAAAACCGAACGACCGTATCAGTCATATCCTTTAATACTCCATAATTTAAACGTTGAAATAATTATATTGCTTAGTTTTAATTTAATTAATGTGTATGTAGCGCATAACGCTAACTAGTCACGAGCCCTATTTACGACCATTTAGCGCTTGAACCTTCACTTCTAATTTTTTTCTAAAATGGTAATCTTCATTATGAAACGCGGGTTCTATTGGTTTTATAATGCCACTTAACTCTGTTTTAGGTGGGTGCTGGGCTCTTTTCTGATAAGCCGGTGGTTGCCAAGGAATAATATACAATACCTGAGGCAGCTCATTACTACCGGTCACACTGATGCCTTCAAAACCTGAAGTGTCTTCATTGCCTTTTGCCTGCGTGCCCATTGAAAATGATACGAGCAACACTGTCACTATGCATTTTTCAGCGATACGGTAACGCTGTCTCCATCGTCCATCAAACAACAATTCGCTCACCAAGGGCTTCATTTACTTCGCCTCTTCAGATCTTTTATCCAACTAACGACATTCTTATCGGGCTCACTCACACTATTATCATCAAACGATGCCAGGTATTGTTCATAATATTTAATTGCAGCCTTATAATCATGCAAATAAATCTCATTCAAAACCGCCATATTGTAATTCAATTCAGCATTATAAGGGGCTGCCTTCAAGCCAAGCTTGTAATAACTTAAAGCCTGATCAAAATCCCCTTTTGAGCGCGAAATAATCCCGAGGTTGTTATACGCCAAATAATACTTTTTATCTGCCGCTATCGCTCGATTATAATACTCAACAGCACTGTCTATATCTTTTTGGTTTTCTGCGATAACACCTAAATTGTACAACGGCGCAGCTAAATCAGGGTATTTATCAGCCACCTTTATGAGTAACTTATCTGCATCTGCTAGCTTACCATGTTCTATCAAATCAATGGCTTGCTGGTAACTTTGCAAAGTGATCGTATCTATCACCTGAATAGCGGCAATATCAGCTCCCGCCTGTTCACTCGGACCAGACGCTGTCTTTTTCGCCACGCCTGAGCAAGCTGACAACACAAACATGAACACCGCAACACAGAACAATTTACTTAACTGTAAACAGAAGCGACTCGCGCTTAATGGCTTAACCTTTATGCTTTGTTGACTATTCATGTTAGATAATAATCGACTACTGAATATTGCGATCGAGGCCAACAGACTTCTCCCCTCTTAAATAACGTGCAGGAACAATAGTACCTAATATCTGATAACTTTCTTTAACCCAATTATCATAAATGCCACCTTTTGTTCGACTAATGTTAATTTCGTGAACTTCAATAGACTTCTCTTCAAACGGGTAAGCCTGCTCTTCAAGCAGTATTTCATATTGTTCTAACTGAAGTTCATTTAACGTGGAGGGTCGTTCAGACACCATAATGTCTTTACCCAGTTGACGATACACCTCACCAAGCTTAAACGTTGCCTCTGTTGTCAATTGAGCGACACCATACTTTGGAATCGTTTGTAATTGGTCTACAGCCTTCTTCAGTAGTGCACTTTTCTTTTTAAGTGACTTTTTAAGTGGTAAATTTAACTTAGCTGCTTGAAACTCATCAAGACTCTCTTGCACTAGCTGCATACTTGCAGAAGCAGCTAAAAACTTAGAACGTGTATTCCTATCAGAGCCTGCACCAGCATCCGCTTTAACAATCTTTTGTAACCACTCGTCACGCTTTTTGAGCTCTCCGGCTTCACCGTAGTATTGAGATATCGTTTGCAGCCCCTCAATGTATAGATCAAACGGTTTCGGGTACTTATTTACATACTGGGTGAGTAATAAGATAGATTTATTTTTAACGCCTGCAGATGAATAAAGGTCAGCCGCTTGATAAAGTGCCTTACGAGATTTCTCTGTATTAGGGTGACGCTTGCTTAAAGCAATTAATTGATTCGCGGCTTCAAGTTTATTGCCACTTTCTAAATGCGCATAAATCAATTTATCTGGAATATCCTCTGCTAGTGCATTCTTAGGATAGTCTTTCTGAAAGCGCGCTAAAACAACGATGGCTTTTCGCCATTGTTTTAGCTCAAGCATCTGCACAGCTGCATCATACTGAGCATTCGCAACGAGTGCGGAGGCTGGCACAATGCGACCTAATCTTAAAAACTGATCGATGCCGCCCTGACGATCACCAGAAGAAACTGCAATCTCACCCTGCCTGTAAATGGAGGCAGCCATACGTTCGTTTACCGCAGACAGTGTGCTGGTGTCATTCCCCAGTAATTCAATAGCCATAGCATAAGCATGTTCAGCCGAGGCATAGTCAATAAGCTCGAAGTTTGAGTGACCGTTAACCAGCCAACTAGAACGTTTTAACGCTTTAGTGGCTAGAGGGTGCTCAATGACCGCGCGAGAACTATCCCTGGCTTCAATATATCGGCCTGCACTTAAATGTTCATTAGCCAAGTCATTTAATACAGCCGGTACTCGCTTATCTGCAGGGAAGTGTGTTGTAAACAGGTTAATGCTGCCAAGCCGATGACGTTCCTCCCCCCGCCCATTTTTCTTCAATTCATTATGTGTCAGTATTGCAGCATAACCAGCTTCAAGCGCATAGGAATGACTACCGGACTTATATGCTGAGTATTCGTAATCCACTATGGCCATATTGAGATCATTTGACTTGTAAAACGACTCGGCCGCCAAAAAGCTATATTCACCCACATTCTCATCCGCCGGAAATGCAGCCACTAACAAACGGTAATATTCGCCCGCCTTGCGATATAGTGCATCCGATTCATGGCTATTTTTAACCTTTGAATGAATAGCCGCTTTGTTAGAAGTACCGGTTTTTTTCTGAGCTGAAACATAGTAATAGTGAGAAAGCTCTTGTAGGTACTGCCGCAACCATTGCGCCACTTCCACTCGGTTCTCGGCTGTAACAGCACGAGCATTAAGTGATAATGATGACTGACTCGCAGAACCTCGACCCGACACCACATAGGCAGGGCTATAGTTAGATACAAACGTCTCCTTTTCATCCCATACTTTTATGGGGAACCCGCCTTTTGTATAAGCATTTATAATAGAGTGGTGCATCATTGGCGATTTACTATCGCCACCAAATCTATTGATATAAGCTCTGGCCGCGCTCGCACTATCTTCGTACCGCTGCTGAGACAGGTAACGTTCTGCCAATTGCAAATACAATAGATACCCATAAGGCTTATTGCCTACTTGATCTAAAAGAGCATCAACACCCGAAGCACCTTTTTCGTATGAGAAAGTAATGCTCAAGGCACGTAACGTGTCACGCGCAGTTTCCCCTTGGATGCCATCAAGTTTAAGAAGGTTTGTTTTTTGCTCTACTGCGTGTTTATTTAATCGATCCAAAACACCTATAAAGGTCTTACCCGACTCATCATATTTATTCTGTTTGAACTGAGACCACCCCATCATAAAAAGGGCGTTATCATAAAACTTTGAATCTTCACTGTTTACCAATGATTTCTTATACGCTTTTTCTGCTTTTTTATACTGCCCTAGCGAAAAATGGGCTTCACCCACTCGAAACTGAGCCTCTACGGCTAGGTATGAGTTTGGGTACAACCCCACTAACTGCTCAAGACTTTTAAGAGATTTTTCATGCTGACCAGTAAAATCGTATGCCTTGGCAGTTTGATACAAAAGCTCATCTATACGGTTAGAGTAAACCCCTGTACCCACGATCATTTCATAACTATCAAGTGCTTTTTTATAGAGCTCCCGCTCTTCTTCTAGCGATCGCTCTTTTGGGTCGCCATAAATAGCTTCAAGGTTCGTTAACCGATGTAAGACATCTATTCTTACTTCGGGAACCGAAGTGTCATTAAATAACTGACGGTAGCGTCGAATAATCTCTTTGATTGGGACAGCAGGCAGTGGTTCCTGGTCAAAATTGAGAAAAGCAGGCTTGATATCCCCTATTACTTCTGGCTCTGCATCAAAATCTATTTGAAAAGAGTTTTTTGCTGCCCCTAAAGCAACCCCAGAAACAACGGTTAAAATCCCGACTAATGACCAACGCAATAATGAAGGCATCACTTTTCACCTCCTTTAGTACTTTTATTTTTAATTGCATGCTGGGTCATTGCTACAAATTCGTACAAGTGAACAAGTCGCTGTTGCGCGGTTTCGTGATGAGCAACAAACTCAGCTTTTTTCTCAGAAAGCATTGTAAGAACTTGCTCGGTTAGCTTTTTGTTTTGTTGTTCTCTAAAGCGACTCACATCGTGCTTTATTTTTTTAACCTTTTCTTTATAGCTCGACACTTTCAACTTAAATGCTTGAAGCTTTTTTGGACCTTTTGATATCATCACTTCAAAATTTTTTAGACCTTGCTCATATCGCTCAATTTCTTTAGCCAAGGACATGAGTGTTTCTTCGTTCAACCGTAAGTTACGTTCGTATTGCTCTTTTGCTTCCCACTTCACCAGCCCCTGAAGTCGCTGAACCCTCTTACTAAGGGTTTGATACTCGCCTAACGGCAGTGTCTTTTTGAGCTTTTTAAGGCGCTGATTTAACGCATCGACTGAGTCAAATCGTCTTAACGTGGTTCCTGCGGAGACAGCCATTAAGTCTTGGTTTTTACTTGCCTCAGAAAATGATTGCTTTAGCACTTCTGCCTGATGAGCAATAGTATTAATGTGCTTGGTTCGTTTAGCGGTATTGGTTTTTTTGATCCGCTGGTGATAGCCTTTAATGCGGTCTTTTAACATGTCGTCATAAACGGACAAGTTATACTCCCAAAGCTTTAGGTTTTGATACAACCGTTCAAATTCAATCGATTGTTTTGCCTGATGATGTAACCGGCTATCAGACATAATCAGTTTGAAATAAGCTACTTTAGGAGTATTCGTCGCGATGCTATCAGATAAAAACCATTCAATATCATCTAGCGAACTGGTCTCAAAAAACACATGACTTGCCCCATCTTTTGAGACGGCATCAGTTATCTTTTCAATATTACGAATTTCTTTATCAAAAACAGAAATGGCTTCGAGATAAGTCGAAATTGCCTTGCTACTGTAGCCTTCTTTGTCATAAGCATAAGGAATCGCTAAAAACGCGTCTGCTACCCCCGTATTAATAAGGGGATATTTCTTTACTCGATACCACGATTGAATTGCCGCTCGATACTGATCTTTACTGGCGTTTGCAACACCGTGCATATAAAGCGCTTTAGCCGCTAGGTCGCTATTCACTCGGACCTGATTCAAAAAACTCAACGCTTTATCATAATCCTCTGCCTGGACTGCAAGATAGCCAGCAGATAGTGCTATCTGATCTTTAAGCTCTATGAGGGTCGCTGAATCTTTTGGGTTGAGCGCATCAGCCACACGAAGCGAAATAATTGAGCGTGTGGGTTCGCTATCCATTGCTGCATAGGACATTGCAAGATTATAGTAAGCATACGACGCCCAAAGCCCAGCACTCATCTGGCCGAGTATTTTAGCTGCCGTATTATGCTTTTCTTCATGTATATAAACATTCGCTTTATAGTATTGCAGCTCTGGTAATAATGACTTATCAATATTTCTTTCTGCTTTTTTAAACCATTCAAGCGCTGAAGACCAATCAGATTGATTGTAAGCCATGACCCCAAGCTGAAAAAAAGCTGTGGCTCTTGCCTTGTCACTGCCTGTAGCGCGAAGGTGATCATACTGTTCTTTTGCTTGATCGGTTAAACCAAACCTTGATTCTGAGAGAGCTAAATGAAGTACCATCTGCTCATCAGTTAAATTGGATGACCGTATAATTGCATCGAAGAAATTATCTTGATGAAGCTCATAGAGCATCATCCCTGTCGCCAATCGATCTGGTAATTTTGAAGTTGTGGAGTCGTTTGCTTGAACAGCATTCGGTGAAATAGCTGTAAATGAGATAAGTACAGCAAACACTCCCGCCACATAATGAGGCGACAATAGCCTAATCATTGAACTTACCTTAATGCCATTCTGTAAACTTGAATTCGGGTTCAACACCCGCTGAATCAGATAGTCCAATCTCTATAAATTTTGATCGGTTAGATTTTTCAAAATTAAATGATTTATCTTTTCTAAAGTAGTGGTCATTAGCACCTTGACCATTAAACACAGCCGTTAATTTATGTGGGCCTGATGATATATTACCCATATACAAGCGCTGAATACCGCCCTGCTCTAGGGCTTTTAGCTCTGACGCCGTATATAAATACGTAGTGGCAATCTTACCGTCAATCTTAATTTCGACAGAATCTAGCAAGAATTTATTTTTTGTCTTTACTGACAAGAACAACGCAACTTGTGTATCAGCGGGATATAACAACTCTTCTTCTAATTCAAAAAGCTCTCGGTTAAGCTCTACCACTTCAGATTTAAGTTTTTGAGCTTGCGCTTGGATAGACCGCTCTGCAGCATAAACGGAATGTTGCCCGAAAATAAATAACAAACATGCTGTCAGCGCTAGTAAAATATACTTGTTCTTTTGTAAAAACGCGTATTGCTTGGAAATCGGTTGTTTACAAACTTGTCGTTCAAAATCCTGTCGTTCGAAAAGCAGTGCCATACATCCTTACTCTTTTTATAATGGTACAAATCTTTACAAATACTACCATCAATAGTTAATCCGTTTACGATACCTATTTCACCTATTTAGCATTTTCTAAGGTAAATAACGTAAAGGTGCAATAATTTCTTGAACTCAAGAATCATATCCGCTTAGGAGAGGCATTCATGACGTCGAGTTTATTTACATATCAGTGATTTTAGAACTAGAACAAGTGACAAGTTTGTCACTTAATTGATTGTTTTAAATAAAACACGTTTTTTATTGGCAGGGTTTCTGTATAGGTATACGTGATTCAAAAATATGCCGAGTTTAACCGATGAGCCTCAACCTCATCGGTTTTTTTATGTCAGCGGTTATTAAGTGCTTACTTTGTAAGCTCCTTCATTCCCTTTTCGAGCCCTTCAATGGTTAGCGGGTACATTTTGTCTTCCACCAATTGTTGAGTCATACCCAGCGAACCGCCACTCCCCCAATACGATTCAGGCATAGGGTTCAACCAGATAACCTTGTCGAAATGCTCTACCACTCTTTGCATCCAAACAGCGCCAGCTTCATCATTCCAGTGTTCAATACTTCCACCTGGCTGACTAATTTCGTAGGGAGCCATAGACGCATCACCGACAAAAATAACCTTATAATCAGATGTATATTTATGCACTAAATCCCAAGTATGGGTGGTTTCGCTCATTCGTCTTATATTGCTTTTCCAAACACTCTCATAAATAAAATTATGAAAGTAGAAATATTCAAGATGCTTAAATTCAGTTCGGCATGCTGAAAAAAGTTCTTCACATACCCGAATATGAGGGTCCATCGACCCACCTACATCCAAAAACAACAATACTTTGACAGTGTTATGCCTTTCGGGGACCATTTTTATATCAAGATAACCGGCATTTCTTGCTGTAGAGCGTATAGTGTCGTCTAGATCGAGTTCTTCAACTGCTCCCTGCCGTGCAAATTTTCGCAACCGTCGCAATGCCATTTTGATATTTCGAATACCAATAGTGACGCTATCATCGAGGTCTTTATAACCTCTTTTTTCCCATACCTTTACTGCTCGGCCATGCCTAGACTTATTCTGACCGATTCGAAATCCCTCAGGGTTATACCCGTTAGCACCAAATGGAGACGTTCCTCCTGTGCCTATCATTTTGTTCCCACCCTGATGCTTTTTCTTTTGTTCTTCTAGGCGTTTTTTGAAAGCTTCGATGAGTTCTTCTAAACCACCCATACCGTCAATTTTAGCTTTCTCTTCTTCTGTCAGCTGTTTTTCAAACTCAGCCCTCAGCCATTCATCCGGTATCGCTTCTGCCATTAGGTCATCAAGATGTTCGATCCCTTTAAAATAGCTTGCGAATGCTCTATCGAACTTATCGAAGTGCCGCTCATCTTTAACTAAGCAAAGTCGACTCAAAAAATAAAAGTCATCAATATTAGCAAACGCTAAATGCTCTTTAAGCGCTTCAAGCAGATCCAAGAACTCTCTAAGAGTTGCTGGAACTTTAGCTTTTCGTACTTCTAGAAAAAACGCTATTAACATTACAAACACCTAAACTGATAACTAAAAACACAACCCCTTGGAGCCTCGTATGCGCGAGGATGACAAGCTGTGTCGATTACAAGCAGCCTTACCCTTTTCTGCGACTCATAAACGCAAGTCTTTGGAGCAAGTGAACATCTTGCTCATTTTTAACTAAAGCACCGTATAAAGGCGGTATAGCTTGAGCCGGGTCATGTTCTTGTAATAGCTGGTTACCCAACTCATCTGCCATTAGTAGCTTTAACCAATCAATCAATTCAGATGTTGATGGTTTTTTCTTAAGCCCAGGTACTTTGCGCACATCAAAAAAGATATCGAGTGCTTCTTTTACCATGTCTTTCTTAATATTCGGGAAGTGAACATCCACAATTTTGTTCATCGTTTCTTCATCAGGAAAGCTAATGTAATGGAAAAAACAACGACGTAAAAACGCATCAGGCAGTTCTTTTTCATTATTACTGGTTATAATAACTATTGGGCGATTCGTGGCCTTTACGACCTGCTGAGTCTCATAAACAAAAAACTCCATTTTATCGAGCTCTTGCAGTAAGTCGTTTGGAAACTCTATGTCAGCCTTATCGATTTCATCGATCAGCAATATGACACGCTCGTTAGCTTCAAAGGCCTCCCAAAGTTTACCTTTTACAATGTAATTACCAATATCTTTAACGCGAGAGTCACCCAACTGCGAGTCTCTTAGACGAGAAACAGCATCATACTCATAAAGACCCTGCTGGGCTTTACTCGTAGACTTGATATGCCAAGGGATTAATTTTGCATCTAGTGATTTAGCCAGTTCTTCAGCCAGCATCGTTTTACCTGTGCCGGGCTCACCCTTAATCAAAAGAGGACGCTGCAGCGTAATTGCCGCATTGACAGCCATTTGTAAATCATCTGTAGCAACGTATTGTTCAGTACCTTTAAATTTCATTAAGCGCCTCTAATAAATTAGAACTAAATTCTACGCGCGAGTATATTATTTTAAATTCCGCATAACAAATTTCAGGTATAGTTATTTGAAGGCTAAAATTACTTATAAGCTTCATAACTGTTTTCAAACAAACGGTTTTTTCTGTGTGAATGATTGTTATTTAGCGGTGAACAAACTACGATTTGACTAGACTTGTAACCTTGTTATGCACAACGAGTTTGCTTTACAGCTAATAGACCACCTATATCATCCAGATTAAGGAGACAAACACTCATGGCTCGAATCTACAACGACAATACACTTTCGATAGGCAACACTCCGCTTGTTAAGCTAAACCGAGTGACCAAGGGTAACGTATTTGCCAAAATTGAAAGCAGAAACCCTGCCTCTTCAGTTAAGTGCCGTATCGGCGCTAGCATGGTTTGGGATGCAGAACAGTCTGGTAAATTGAAGGCAGGTATGATACTGGTTGAGCCAACTAGTGGTAACACTGGCATAGCGCTCGCGTTTGTAGCGGCTTCACGCGGGTATAAGCTGATATTAACAATGCCATCATCTATGAGCTTAGAGCGACGCAAGGTGGTGAAGGCACTGGGGGCTGAGGTTGTCTTAACTGATCCAGCCAAAGGCATGAATGGCGCAATCGCTAAGGCCAGTGAAATTGTGGCAGCTCACCCAGACGATCACCTCATGCTCCAACAATTTGAAAATCCCGCCAACCCAAGAATTCATGAAGAAACAACAGGGCCTGAAATTTGGAATGATACTGACGGCGGGATTGATATTCTTGTTGCCGGTGTAGGCACTGGCGGTACCATTAGTGGAATATCTCGGTATATCAAAAAGACCAAAGGTAAACAAATTATATCGATAGCCGTTGAGCCTGAGTCTTCTCCGATTATTTCTCAAACACTAAACAGTCAAGCACTCACACATGCACCTCATAAACTTCAAGGAATAGGCCCTGGCTTTATACCTGCAAACCTTGATCTTGAAATGATAGATTCTGCGGAGCAAGTCAGTAATGAAGACGCGATGACCTATGCCCACAGATTAATGAAAGAAGAAGGTATACTTGCGGGTATTTCATCGGGCGCAGCTGTTGCTGTTGCATGCAGAGTTGCTGAACAGCACCCTGAAAAAAACATAGTCGTTATCATACCTGACTCTGCGGAACGCTACCTATCTAGCCCACTATTTGAAGATTACTTTAGCGAAAACGAAACAGTGCAGTAATTTAGTCGTTCTTATTTTGGCTAAGCCCCTAACCTCATTGAGACGGGGGCTTAGTTTTTGATCATCAGATATCTAACATCGAACTACATTCACATTTAAGTGTTAACCAACTCACCTCGTTCAAATACAGCCAACTCACCAGGTTGCATTTTCACCCATTCTTCATTTGTTGTTAAGGGCTCTGTAGCCACAACCGTGACCACATCATTGACTGTCGTTTCTTCACCAAAGTTAGCAGAAATGTCATCATCATGAAGCGTCGCAACACCGAAGGGTGCTCTTCGCGTGATCCAGTGTAATTTTGTACTGCAATAAACATACAAACGATCTGCGTCTGAAAGCAGCATATTAAATACACCAAGCCTCGCCAACTGATCCGCACAGGATTTAATCAAACTTTGACGCTCTTCGGGTGATTGGCCTCGCCCTTTTGCTAACTGACTCATTAACCAACAAAAAGCCGCTTCGCTATCTGTATCCCCAACGGGCATAAAGCGTTCACCATTGGGGTCAATCAATAATTCTAGGCCTTTTAATTGTCCGTTATGTGCAAAACACCAGTAACGACCTTCGAGCTCTCTTATAAAGGGGTGGGTATTCTCCAAACTTACCTTTCCAACGTTTGCCTGCCGGATATGACTAATCACCACGGTACTTTTGATCGGAAAGTCTTTGATAAATCGTGCTATTTCACTATTAAACCCTGGCTGAGGATCTCGAAACTCTCTAACACCTTTACCTTGGTAAAACGCAATCCCCCAACCGTCTCGATGAGGACCTGTTCCCCCACCTCTTTTGATCAAGCCTGAGAATGAAAAACAGATATCGGTAGGAACGTTAGCGCTCATCCCTAATAACTCACACATTACTCCCTACCTCTATTTGAACCCTATACGTCTTAAGTCTTATCCTGCTTCTCATCATCATCTTCTGCTGTTGGAAGGTCTTCTGTATCGGCAATGTCAAAATCTTCTAAGTTAAACTCTTCCAGAGGGTCGTCTTCATCACCCTGCTCATTATCAGCAAGAATATCATCTACAAGTTGATCTGCTGATTTACCTTCTGGCAGGTCAGTATCTGAGTCTATTGCCTCATCTTGAAGCTCGTCTAAATCAACAACAAGTGGGGGCTCCGCTTTGTCTAACATCTCTGTAATGGCATCATCATCGAGTGAAGCACTGGCAATCAAGTCGTCTATGTCTTCTAGATCCGAAACTTCGTCTATTTCTAAATCTGCTGTTGGCTCTGTTACCGGCTCAGGTTCCGTTGCAGGCTCAGGCTCTGCTACCGATTCAGGTTCTGTTGCGGGCTCAGGCTCTGCTACCGGTTCAGGTTCTTCAATTACTTCAGCAACAGGATCCGCCTCTGTTAAATCTTCAATATCATCAACAATATCAAGTTCTTCAATTAGCGGCTCCGGGTGCTCTTCCGTTAGTTCTTCAGGTTCCGATGCATCTTCATCCGGCACGTCTTCAACCGGCGCTACTTCTTCTGGCTTTTCAACCTTGGCTTCATCTTTTGCGGGTTTAGTGATGTCTTCTGACTCATCCGGCTTATCAACGTTTTTACGTTTCTTAAATAACCAATAAGCAATCCCTCCCACTAAAGCAATAACTAAAGCAGAAGCGCTTGCAATAATACTCCATAACATCGTATCAGATAACCCTTCCTCCTCCACAGGCGATTCATTCTGTTCTAGAGTCTCGGGCACTTCTATAGGGGGACTAATCACTTCCGCTGGCGCTTCGGGCTCAGACGGAGGTACTTCTTCAGATTCTGCTGGAAGCACGCCCTTTTCAGCGATGACTTCAGGCTCTGATGGTAATTCATTCTCTGTTGATTCTTCAGGGTCTTCAGTAATCGCCACATACTGCGCTTTGTCTGACATATCTCTTGGGAATTTTGCATCAAATGATTTTGGTGAAAACTTAAATAAATTACCTTCGCTATTAACGCCTTTTACTTTTAGTGATACCTGATAAATGCCATCCCCTTTTGTGTTTTCAATAGGTAGCTCCCACCGCTGAGCATCGTCAGAGAAAGGTATAGTACGAATAATACTTGAATCATCAGGTGCTTTAATTTTTGCTACGATAGATGATGCTTTGATATCAATATTTTTACTTCTAGGCGAAATAATAACGGAGTACTCAGTCTCTTGGTTATACCCGTTAGCTGTTAGCTCTATATCGAACGGCGATCTAAGGTTAATCACTTGCCGGTGCTTACGTTTAAACGTTTTGCCATCCACCAACACATTAACTTCGTATTGACCGACCTTATGAAGTTTTTTGATTGCCGTACGAAACACACCATCCTCTGGAGGGAAATCAGGATCTGATATGGTTTTGGTTCCCGATTTATTATCTTCTGTCTTGATATTTAACTTAACATCTAGCAGTGATAAGAACTCTTTACCCGTTACTATCTTACCGTCTTCTAAAAAATTAACCTCTACATCTAAGTGATCACCCGCATAAAAATTTGTCGGCAGTGGACCCACTTTCATACTGAGATTACTCACGATGGTTACACGGCTATCAGGTTCCAGTTCCGCGTCAATCGTCCACTCACCTTCTAAAGGCTGCTTAACCGTTATAAGGTCATAACCTTCATCACGATACCACTTCACATATTCCGAGTGATTTTCAAATCCTTGTTTCTTTTCGTCAGGACCGACAAGCGTCGTCGCTTGACTGCCTGCTTTTCTAAAAATAAGCGCAGTAAACTCTTCAATGCTGGAGTCAACATCAAATTTATTACCTTCAAGCGGCACTTCTTCTGCAGGTACAGCCTGATTAAACGCTTGTAGAAATGCTTTAGTTAGCGCTTCCGGTGTTTCTGCAACAGCTGAGTTACCGCCAGTATTGACTGCCATCCGCTCCAATAGAGGAATATCTGCATTTTCTGAGAGAGCAATAGTGTGAATTTTTGCACCTCTGTCTTCAAAGCCTTTTACGATATCGTTTAGTATCCGCTCTCTTTCTTGTACGTTTTTAGAAGGGTCGCGGTCAATATCGACCATACCGTCAGTCAGTAAAATAAAGTGCGTGTTAGGAAATGTTTTATCACTTAAAAAGTCATCACTAGACTTTTTAAGTGCCCCTCCAATATTAGTATAAAGCGCAACGGAGTTAATTTCTTTAGCTTTAGATTTGGCATTTTTACGCCATCTATCATTCACTTCATCATGCTTAACTAGCATATTAACGTATTGTCCAAACGTCCATATACCCGCTTTACTCCCATCCGGGATAATTTCGGTCAGTAAATTTACGGCAGGAATTCGAAGGTTGTTAGGGTCATTTTTTTTCATGCTGCCCGATATATCTATTAAGACACGAACATCACCTTGCGCGGATGCAGCACTTTCTGCAGCAATAGCGGTAGGCAGGCTAACAGCCACACTCACTATAAAAACCAAACAAAATCGGAAAAAGGGGATCATGAGAAACCTGCTATAGACTATTAATAAGGTATTAATAAATATTTATAGCAGATTTAACAATAACAACAATGTAGATTTAAATAAGATGCCTGAATAAAGCGCTATTACTCATTGTATTTAAAGTAATATTACTATTTTTAACGAGAATAATTTAGTTGGGCGACGGTCAACTAAGCGTTGCTATTCATTCACTTGAGCAAATCTCGGAACGTCTTCTCCGTTCACGTTGACTAACTCTGCAAACATACTCATAGGTCTTACCCATAGCTTGCCTTCACCATAGAGAGGGCGATAAACAACCAATGTTTCTAATGTTTCACTATGCGTTGCAGTACCATATACTTGATATAGATTACCTTTATAGTGGCGGTATTTTCCGGTAGGTAGCTCACTAGTGGCTTCAGGCAGCCCTGAAATGTTTTCATCATTCATGCACGTAAGCTCGCTCATGCTTGTTGTAAGTGAAGTAGCTTTCTTACAATATATTCTAATGTTAATAATGCTGTTAGCAGTGTAAGTGCACCCAACAGGTGAATGCCTGCTTTAATGGCTAAGTGACTGTTCCCTATTATCCACTCATACCCGCCTACCAAATAAGCTGGAGCAAACCAAGTAGCCTCTAAACCAAGGTCAACGGGCGTCAGTAATAGTACAACCCCAACAAGCCTTAACACCTTCTTAACGTCTTTGAAAGGAATAGACCGCGTCATCCGCCAAAAAACAATAATTAAACCAAGCGCAGAAAGCAGGTAGATTCCCCACGCTATCAGATAGCTTTGACTAACAATCACAAGTTAATAACTCCTTCGATGATATGATCTTCCCAGTTCTCTTCAGGAATGTCTCGTTCACATACTACGTTATTTCTCACCGAGTTACCTGATTCATGAACAGACTCCTGCCTACCGGTAATCAACGGATGCCATTCTGGCAACGGTTTACCTTCTAACAATAAACGGTAAGCACAACTTGAGGGCAACCAAGCGAATTCATCCAAACGGCTTAAACTAAGCGTGATGCAACTTTCAACTTTAGACTGCCGGGTTTCATATGACGTACAGCGGCAGCTTTCATGATCAAGATACTGGCAAGCAATATCAGTGTAATACAGATCGCCCGTCTCTTCGTCTTCTAGCTTTTGTAGGCAACATTTACCACACCCATCACATAGCGACTCCCATTCTTCTTTAGTCATCTCAGGAAGCGTCTTAACTAACCAGTAAGGGGATACTTGTGCAATCATTTACTGATCTTCATCGTTTTTAAGTTTTTTATTAAACTCAATAACACCCGGCATGAAGTTGTCTTCAACAGGTGGCATCTGCAATAGAAACCCTTTCTCAGCTATCTCTGATAATACTTTAGCTGAATCGACCCGAGACAATTTTTTTTCTGGCGTTAACAACATATCAAATACATGAATAGGGGTACCAAAAAACGCCAACAATTCTTCAGGCAATACGTCTAACCCGTTTTTCTTATCGATATAGACATACATCTCAGATTTTTTTGAGCTTTTGTAAACAGAACAAATCAGGCGTTTCTCAGTCATTAAACTTACTCTTTACAATTTTTTTAAAGGCGTTACTTAGTAGTTTGATTCTCCACTCCCCGAAAACTTCAGGAAGCGCCACTTCTTCTTGTTTAACGTTTTTAGCAAATATGAGTGCGACATATTGCTCCAATAAACGTTTTTTTCCTAACAATTCAGGGGCTATATTTAACGATTCAGCAATAACCTCTACAGATTTCTTCAGCGAACGATATAAATCTAACTTTTGACCACTGAGAGAACGAGGTATTGGCTTAAAATCAGCACTAACCTGAGGTGGGTTATTAATGACCGATATGACATACTCACCATATCTTCGCAGCTGCCCAGAATTAAACACTCTGGTTGCTTGTAGCGTGCTAACATTTTTAGGCATGCACTCTAAAAGCTCTAGAAACTGCTTATCACTAATAATTCTACCTCGAGGCTTATTCCTTTTTCGGGCTTCGCGCTCTCGCCATGATGAAAGCTTTTTAAGTATCGCCTGATGTGCCACCGGAAACTTCCATGCACCTCGGATCTTTAAATAATAATTATCCATGTCTTCCTCAGTATCTGTCATACCGAGGTTTATCAAATGACATTCTTGCTGGACGATACCAGTTAAATTGCGTTCTTCAAGCTGAGCAACAAGCTGTGGATAAGCCTGATAAAGGTAGTGAGCATCCTTTGCTGCATATTCTAGTTGAGAGTCGCTCAACGGGCGCTTTAACCAGTCCGAACGGGTTTCACCCTTGTCTATCTCTAACCCTAAATAGAGTTCAATAAATTTCTGATAACTTAATGATATGCCCTGACCTAACAAGGCACAGGCAATTTGGGTATCAAATATATTCTGCGGCATGCAGTCCGCAATGGTCTGAAACAATACGATATCTTCACTCATTGAGTGCATCACTTTTATAGTGTCACCGATTAAAAGCGGCTTAAGAATCGTAAGTTCGTCAATATCGAGCGGATCTATTAGGTATATCCCCGTGTCATCAGCGACCTGAATCAACCCTGCTAATGGGTAAAAAGTGTCTACACGTACAAACTCAGTATCAATCGCAATAAAAGGCAAGCGCTGCCAGTAAAGTAACTTTTCTTGTAGGCGACTGGTGTCTCTGATTATCTCAACCTTAAACGAACACCCAAAATTACTCATATATTGCTCTGCTTTCTGTCTACTAATTATCAATGGGTTTACGGCCTGTCAGGGCATGACCGAGCGTACCACCGTCAACGTAACCTAACTGTCCGCCAACAGGTATGCCATGTGCAATACGGGTAACTAAAACGTCTTGCTCTTCTAGTAAATCAGCTATATAAAAAGCCGTTGCATCGCCTTCTATAGTGGAATTTGTTGCTAAGATTACCTCTTTAATAGCCGCCTCAGATACCAGTCGCATTAGTTTATCCAGCCCTATTTCTTCAGGCCCGATTCCATCAATCGGAGATAAGTGCCCCATCAAGACAAAATAGCGTCCTTTAAACGTGTCAGATTGTTCTAATGCTAATAAGTCTGAAGGTGTCTCGACAATACAAAGCTGGCCATTATTACGGCGTTCATTCGAGCACAACTTACAGACGTCTACCTCTGTTAAGTTTTGGCATTTTTGGCAGCGGCCAACACCCACAACAGATTCACCTAATGCATTGGATAATCGAATAGCGCCATCACGATCTCTCTCCAATAACTGTAATGCCATTCGTTGGGCTGATTTGTGCCCGACACCCGGTAAGCATCGAAGAGATTCAATAAGTTCATCAACTAGAGGGCTAAAACTCATAATTAAAATTTCATATCTAAAGAAGGCAGAATTATTCTAGCAAACTGATGTTTTATTAGTCGTTATACACTCACGCGTTAGACACATCAGTCGCCAAGAATAGTAGTGATTAAAATGGCATTTTAAAACCAGGAGGCATTTCCATACCCGAAGTCATACCTGAAAGCTTACTTTTACTGTTTTCTTCAACCTTTCTGACAGCATCGTTTACGGCCGCTGCTAATAAGTCTTCAAGCAATTCTTTATCTTCTTGTAGTAAAGAGGGGTCGATGGTGACCTTTTTAACATCGTGGCGACCGGTCATTACAACTTTAACCATGCCAGCACCAGACTCGCCAAAGACTTCTGCATTTGCGAGTTCTTCTTGTGTCTTTTGAAACTGCTCTTGCATTTTTTGAGCTTGTTTCATCAGCTCACCCATTCCACCTTTAATCATAACAACCTCGTACGCCTGTAATATCTATTTCTTACCCAGAGTCTTTGATTTACATATAAGTGTTAATCTAAAGGCTCTACCGTTGATGTTAATATGGTTGCATCAAACTTATTTACAAGAGTGACCACGTTTGGATCTGTCTCAATTGAAGAAATCGCCAGCGCTAAACGCTCTTCTTTCTTCCTATCTTTCCATTCTGCGGGTGTTTCAACCTCTGTACGGCCTAACGAAAAATCGACGTTAAAATTATCGCCAAACAACGACTTAAATGCTGAGATAATTCGTGACTTATGTGTATCGGTCAGTAGCTTATAGTTACCCTCTGCAGCACATAGCTCCGCCCTATTTTGCTCTAGGATCAAACTGGTATTAGCCGCTAAATTTTGTGTCATACCGGTTAATTTAAGCAACGGCAATATATGTGGCCAAGGGTTATCCATCGGCAAAAAAGCATTGATATCGTTTGATTCAGGGGCTAACTCTTCGATAGCAGCAGACACAGAGGCCGCAATAGTGTCTTGCTGGCTTACGCCTGGTTCTGGCTCAGGCGACGTTGAAGCCTGCTGGCTAGGGGCTACTTGAAGTTCCGCTGTTTTTTTTTGAGTTAACCCGTCGCTAGACTGCGACTGCAAATAATGATCATCTAAGCCATTATCGTCATAGTCGCCACCCGCATAAGTGCTATCTTCATAAGTGCTATCTTCATATGAGCCCTCACCAACAAACTCATCAGACGCGGGGTGCCCTTCAGGCGGCTGAGAGGCATTGTCTAACGAGGCTTCTTCGACGTGGGAAGGTGCTGACTCTACAAGCGATGACTCTGAATACGCTGGTTCACTAGCGACTGTCTGTGCTTGTTCTAGAGGTGCCTGCTCTAACGCTGCTTGTTCTTCGGTCGCGCCCTCTACTGTATTTGACTCTATATTAGCAGACGCTTCAGTCGCCCCCTGATTGACAGATGCGTCTTGCACGTCAGAAACACTTGGCTTGCTAGCCTGTTCGTTTGTTGAAGTGAGGTCTGAACCTTGATTAGCGAGTTCTGAGTCAGTACTGGCAACATCTGATTCAGGTTTTTCCTGTATAGAGGGGCTATTAACTGGAGAGTCATGATTGCTAAGCTTAACTTTTGGAATATTACAGTCAATATTGGGCTGAAAGGCCAACATTCTTAGCAAAACCATTTCTAGTCCCGCTCGCTGATCAGGCGATATAGGTAAGTCGCTACGCCCTACTAGCGCAACTTGATAAAAAAGCTGTACGTCTTCAGCCGTCAATGCCTTTGCCAGCTCGGCAATTTGCACCTGATCGCCCATAGAGTTATCGGTACTACCCGGCACGACTTGCTCAACTGCGACTCGATGTAAAACAGAAATAACATTAGCTAACACCGCACTATAGTCAGGAGAAAACTCAGCAAGCGCTGAGACTTCCTGCAATACACTCGCCGCATTCGAGTTTGCTACCGCCTCAATGATTCGATATACCTGCTTTTGATCTATCGACCCCAACATCGCGCTAACATCGCGTTCAGCAAGTGTATGGTTACCGTAAGCAATCGCTTGGTCCGTAAGACTTAATGCATCTCGCATACTGCCATCGGCTGATCGAGCTAAGAGCCAAAGCGCACTATCCTCAAAGTCAATTTGCTCCTGCCCTAGAACATTTTTAAGGTGGCCTACAATTCTTTCAGGTGGCATATTCTTCAAATTAAATTGAAGGCATCGAGATAAAATAGTAACAGGAAGCTTTTGCGGGTCAGTGGTAGCAAAAAGGAATTTTACATGCTCAGGCGGCTCTTCAAGTGTTTTAAGTAATGCATTAAAACTGGATGATGAAAGCATGTGGACTTCATCAATCAGATATACCTTAAACCGCCCTCTTGTTGGAGAGTACTGGACGTTATCCAGCAACTCACGCATATCTTCAACCTTGGTACGAGAGGCTGCATCGATTTCAATTAGATCGACAAATCGGCCCTCGGCAATTTCTCTGCAGGCACCACACTGACCACAAGGGACAGACGTGATTCCGGTCTCGCAATTAAGACACTTAGCTAAGATACGCCCAATGGTCGTTTTACCAACACCGCGGGTGCCAGTAAATAAATAAGCATGGTGTAGTCTTTGTTGGTCAAGCGAATTTATTAACGCCTTAAGAACATGCTCTTGCCCCACCATCTCTTTAAAGCTCTGGGGGCGCCACTTTCTTGCGAGAACCTGATAACTCATTTGTTTATTTTACCTGAGAAAACGACAACGCAAGCTTACCATGTCTTGGCGAAGATTCAGAATAATTATAAGATAAATTTGCTTACCAAAAGCCCGCTTAATTATAAACGGGCTTGGTAATACTTTATGACTATATAGGTTAAAACGGCACTGGCAATGTACGTCTAATATGCTCAATTCCTGCCAGCACCTCTTCAGAAAGTGTCACCGAGATAGAATCAATGTTCGACTTTAACTGCTCCATGGTAGTGGCGCCAATTAAATTAGAACTCACAAAAGGACGACTATTCACAAACGCTAGCGCCATCTGACAAGGATCTAGATCATGCTGATTCGCGAGCTCAATATATTGCTTTGTCGGATTATCAACAGATGGCCCCTTACGATGCTCTGGTCGAGTTTCTAGTGTTAATCTTGCGCCTTCAGGTTGTGCCCCATTCAGGTATTTACCACTTAAAATACCCCGTGCTAGCGGCGACCAAGCCAATAAACCACAGTTTTCATGCAGCGCGACTTCACTTAGGTCTGGTTCAAAGTGGCGACACAGTAGAGAGTATTCATTCTGAATAGACGCCATACGTGGAAGACCATTCTGATCAGCTAACTGTAGCCATTTACTCATGCCCCAAGCCGTTTCATTAGACAAGCCTATATGACGAATCTTTCCTTCTTTGATTAACCCTTGAAAGGTATTCAACACCTCTAGAAAGTTTTCTTCTTCAGCCTTAGCGTCAAAGGCTGGATCAAACGCCCACGTTTTACCGAAGTGATAAGACCCCCTGTTAGGCCAATGCAGTTGATAAAGGTCGATATAATCGGTCTTTAATCGTTTAAGACTCCCTTCAACCGCATCTAAAATATTGGTTTTATTGATTTGATTGTTACCCTCTCTCAGCCATGTAAACCCCGGCCCTGTAATCTTTGAGGCCAAAATCACTTTGTCCCGATTTGATCTCGATGCAAACCAGTTTCCAATAATCGTTTCGGTAGTACCAAAGTGCTCCTCACTCGGCGGTATAGCATACATTTCTGCAGTATCAAAAAAATTAACCCCCTGCTCCAATGCATAATCCATCTGCTCGAAACCTTCATCTTGGGTATTTTGCCAGCCCCAAGTCATCGTGCCTAAGCCAATAAGACTAATATCAAGGTCGGTTTTGCCTAATTTTCGGTATTTCATTGAACCCTTCCTAGCATTGAACGTATCGGTACCATCGACTTGGTTCGTCATGACTGATTAACTTCGACGGCATTGTGAATCAAATTATCATTAGTCTATTACAAAACGGGGAGGGACTGTATCTAAAGATGCCGCGAAAGCATGGCAGATAGTCAAAAAATTGAGCGATCAAATAGCTTTACTTATCAACAACCTACCTATAACAATGTGAGGACTGCTATAAAGGGGCTCATGCTCAGGCTTAATTTGTAACGAGACATGGTTATTAGCACAATGAATTAATCCACTTTGGCCGATACCACGAAAAACAGAATCCCTTTACATGAGCAAAGGGATGAGTGCTGAGCAAGGTACAACAACGTGATGAATCATTTATTTAACAACCTAATTAATCACGTTAAAGATAATCAATAACCATCCGCCTCATTGGTTTTACCCCAAAAAACCCGATAAGCAAACGCGTTATATAGCAAGATGACAGGTATGAATATCATCACACCGACAAACGCAAACGATAACGTGCTATCAGGTGCAATGGCTTGCCAGATGGTTACCTCTCTAGGAATAATATATGGAAAGGTCCCTACGACAAGCCCTACCAAGGCTAATGCAAACAGTACGATAGCCAGTAAAAGCGGAACTAAATGATGCTTTTCAGGCTCATTGATGGCTTTTACTAACGCAATAGTCACTACCGCAGTTAACACCGGTATTGGCATCAAGAAATACAGGTTGGGCGTACTGAGCCAGCGTTCTGCTACCGTCGGCTCTTTTACCAGCATCCATATCGATACGATGACCAAACCAACTAACACACAGGTCAACAACGGCAACGCAATCGCTCTTGCTTGTCGCGCCAGATCACCTTCAGATTTCTGAATCAACCAACAACTTCCTAATAAGCCATACCCTGCTAATAACGACAAAGCTGTAATTGCACTAAAAGGAGTAAGCCAAGATGTTGAGACACTAGGATCAACCTTAATCCCCTGCACTAACGTTCCCAATATAATCCCCTGACAGAGTGTTGCCAGAGTGCAACCAAACGCAAAGCTAAAGTCCCACCAACGACGACTGCTTTCGGCTTTAAAACGAAATTCAAAAGCAACACCCCGAAATATTAACGCGATCAACATTAACATTACCGGTAAATAGAGCTTCGACAACACCACAGCATAGGCTTGCGGAAAAGCAACGAACAGCACAACGCCACCAAATACAAGCCACGTCTGATTACTATCCCACACATGAGAAAGTGAGCGCATGGCAACCCCTCGCTGTTGCTCACTTTTCAACCATGGGAAAATGATACCAACGCCTAATGAAAATCCATCCAGAATCACATACATCAAGACCCCAAACCCTAAAATCATCAACCAAGTAATTGCCCAATCCATATCAAGTCCTCACCTTATCAGCATCCAACCCAATTACAGGCGTAAGAGTGGCCAATTGAACACTATCATCTGTCAGATGATTATCATCGTCGCCCAAAAGAACTGGCGGCCCTTTTCGAACCAGCTTACGAATAAAATAGAGATAGACAGAAAACAATAGCCCGTACACAACAACAAACAAGCCCAAAGTAAACGCAATATTTTCAGCCGGCAATATCGATACTACATCCTCGGTACGCACCAACCCCTGCACTAGCCAAGGCTGTCGTCCCACCTCAACCACATACCACCCGGCCAAGGTCGCAATAATGCCTGAAGGAATCATAAGTGTTGCAAAAGTTAAGAACGGTTTATAAATATAAAGCCGACCCTTCACTCTCAACACTACTCCCAGCACAGCCAACAACAACATCAGCCCCCCTAAACCCAGCATTACTCTAAACGAGAAAAACACAACTGCCACAGGCGGTCGCTGATCCTTAGCGACGGACTTTAACCCTTTAATTTCTCCTTCCGAATCATGCGTAATAATTAAGCTCGCGAGTTTAGGAATCGAAAGCTCAAAATCGTTCCGTTCGGTTTCGCTATTTGGCACCGCAAATACCCGTAAAGGCGCACCTCGCTCAGTTTCCCAAATACCCTCCATTGCGGCTAACTTAATCGGCTGATGTTCTGCCACATTGAGCCCATGAAAATCACCGATCAGCACCTGAGTAGGCGCTAGTATTAGCAAACTCCACATAGCAAAAGAAAACCCAACTCGGGCAAATTCTTGATGCTTTTTTTGCCTTAGATACAAAGCATTAACTCCCGCTACGATCAAACTCGCAGAGAGCAAACTCGCAATCACCATGTGGAAATAGCGATATGGGAATGATGGATTAAAGATCACTTCGAGCCAGTTTTCAGCTTCAAAACGGCCATCTTGAAAAATATAACCCGCCGGTGTGTGCATCCATGAATTGGCCGCTAAAATCCAGAAAGCCGACATTAGAGTGCCTACACAAACTACCACTGTAGCCATAAAATGAACCTTTGGAGAGACCCGCTTCCAGCCAAACAACATAATACCAAGAAACCCCGCCTCTAAAAAAAACGCGGTTAACACTTCATAGGCCAGCAACGGACTTAGAATCGGCCCGACCACTTCTGAGAACCGACTAAAGTTAGTACCAAATTGATAAGACAACACGACACCTGACACAACCCCCATACCAAATGTGATTGCGAACGGCTTTAACCAAAACTTTACTTGCTGCAAATACTCAGGTTTTTTAGTTCTTAACCACAACCCTTCCATGACCGCTAGATACACCGAAAGACCAATGGTGATGGCAGGGAAAATTATGTGGTAACTGATAGTAAAGGCGAATTGCATTCTAGACAGTATTGCGGGATCCATCATTGTTCTCCTTGGCTATCTTTGAACCTAGCCATATGCACAGGGAGCAGAGTCAGCATTCCAGCAACTCCCACCAACACTAGCACACCTAATATAGAATAAAACCACTCAGCCATTTTGATCTCCTTGAGTCAGCTTAACGTTAGTTAATATGAGTAAAGCAATAACCTAGCCAACCCACAAATATCAGCGTTAAGCCTTGATCTAGCTCAATTCGGCTAAGTCAGTTATACTCAACCGACACCTCCGTTTACACCACAACAACAAACAACTGTAAACAAAATTTACAGTTTAAACCTAAAAAGTCGCACTGAGATACTTGAAATGAACTCAATGACTGCATTTTCTCTTTCAATGTGGGCCACTATAGCCAGTGCCAGCTTGGTCGGTGTTTGGCTCTGGTATAGAGCTAGCGAATCGGTATCGTTAAGGGCTCTAGCGGCCTACTGTATTGCGCTGGCTTTTTGGTGTACGGGTCACTTACTCGCCATAAAAGGCGCATCACAGTGGGCTATTCCCCTATTGTTAAGCAGCCCTCTACTCCCCACCGCCTTTTTACATTTTGTGCTGGCGTTTTGTACGGAGTTTATTCCTAAACTTAAACGGTATCAGAACAAGTTCTGGCTGCTTTATGTCATAGCAGGCATTGTGACAGCAGGCAGCGTTGCACTAACAGGCGCGGAACTTAAACCCTGGCTAACCTTTCCTCACTTTATTTCACTTCACTCACCGGGCTGGATTAACTTAGCCTATACGGCATTGCTTGGAGTCATCGCACACCTCATATTACTGCAGGCATTACGCGTTTGCCCAGCCAACCAGCGACGATCAATAACGGCCATGTTCATTGTTGGCGGACTTGGTTTTGTTTTAGCTATTAGTTTTATATCTCCTTCAATCGGACTGAATACATACCCTTATCCAATGTTAGCGCTGCCTACCTACAGCTTATTACTGGTTTACGCAGTCGTGCGCTATCAACTGGTCGAAGTCAATCGACTGGTCAACAGAGCAGTGGTCTGGTTGGCCCTACTGGTCATCACCATGTTGGTCATGTCAGTATTCCTTGCAATATCCACCCGCTGGGGCCTTACCGAATTATCCGAAATCCCTCTTTGGCAATTGTTAATCTATTCATCCGCCTTATTATTAATAGCGGGCTTACTTTATGGCCCTGCTCAACAATTTGCTAACCGCCTGGTGTACCCAGAAATTCGATTCGACCAGCTTAAACTTGACCAGTGGGGATACAAACTCGACCAGGCGAAAGACTGGCTTGAGCTAAGCGATACAATTAAACAACTCTGGTCACGCAACAGCCCGACCCTCATAGACGTTGCTATCAACCAACCTCTCCTCACTACAGAGCATCCTGCGTTTATCATCAATCAAGTCAACACTAACGATAATGAGCACTGGCAATGCAAATTGGTGGGCTGGAGAAACGCAACACCCAGTGAGCAGCACTTAGCTGAAATAGTCACTAGCTTGCTACCCACAACCTGCGCCGCGTTGGATAGAGGCATGAAACTAGCTGCCGCAGAACGTCAAAAACTCGCACAAGAACATTTAGTAGAACTAGGCGGCCTCACCGCAACCATTGCCCACGAACTACGAAACCCTCTGAATATTATTAATATGGCCGCAGTTCAAACTGACCCTTCCATTCAGACACACATTAGCAATCAAGTGCAGCGAGCTGAACAGTTGATTCAGGATGTATTAAGTTATGCAGGCCAGATTCAACTACGCTCCGAAAACATTCAAATAACCTCGCTTATTGAAAACGTGGCTCGCCAGACTCAACAGTTATTCAACGTTAAGATTCATGTCAACATAACTAACGAGCTCAATACCTATGCTGACCCTCAAAAACTCCATCAAGTCTTGACTAATTTATTAGAGAACGCAGCAGCCTTTGTTAATCAAACACCTGAAGGGCTTATTGAGGTAGACGCTCACACAAACCAACAGCAGATTCAGATCAATATTCATAACAATGGGCCCTCCATCCCGCAAAACATTCAGGGTCAGTTATTTTCACCATTTGTTAGTAATCGCAGCGGAGGAAGCGGCCTAGGTCTTGCCATTGTAAGACGCATCATAGACGCCCACCATGGCCGAGTTTGGCACCATACAGATGCTGGATGGCCTGTTACTTTCTCCATTGAAATACCACGCAGCATCGATCGACCTAATGCCATTATTATCCACCCAAGTACACATAGAGCCTCATAATGAAAAAAGCCCGCATATTACTCATTGATGACGAAGCCGCATTCTGTGAACTCTGTAGTTTATGGTTAACACAAGCAGGCTATGAAGTCGTTAGCTGCGGAGATGGGAAACAAGCCCTTACGCTATTTACTGCTCAGTCATTTGATTTGGTCATACACGACCTCTCTCTCCCCCCCAGTTTTTTGCCTGAAGAAGGTCTGCAGCTACTTCCACACTATGGCGAAGTACCGGTAGTCGTCATCACCGCTCATAACGAAAAGGCACTGGCACTCGATGCAATGCGTTTAGGCGCTTGGGACTTCATCAGCAAACCCATTGACCCCGACCTTCTTCTAATCGTGGTGCAACGAGCCATTAACAAACGCCAACTACAACAAGAACTTAATACACTTAAAGAACAACACCCCCCCACCGACGATGACATGGGGTTACTCGGCGTCAGCCCTAGCGTAATCAACACCCGCAACCTGATTAAACGCATTGCCAACACTGAGGTTCCGGTACTCATCCAAGGCCCCAGCGGAACTGGAAAAGAAATCATCGCTAAAGCCCTGCATCAACATAGTCAACGAAAGAACCAGGCGTTCATTTCAGTACACTGTGGAGCGATCCCTTCCGAACTTTTAGAAAGCGAACTATTTGGCTATAAAAAAGGCGCTTTCACCGGAGCCGACAAAGACCGCAAGGGCTTACTTAGCATGGCAGACCAAGGCACATTGTTTTTAGATGAAATCGGCGAAATGCCGCCATCAATGCAAGTTAAATTACTAAGAGTGCTTCAAGAGGGGTGCTACTTTCCGGTAGGGGGCCGTGAAATGGAACACATCGATGTACGCCTAGTCAGCGCCACTAACCGAGACCTCCCCTCTGCTATTGAACAAGGTCACTTTAGAGACGACCTCTTCTATCGCATTAAAGGGGTCACCATTAAGACACAAGCTTTAGTCGAAAGACCCGAAGACCTTGCCATTCTAGTGCACTCAATTATTCAGAAAGCTCAACCAGAAAAATCCACTTTACACATCAGTGCCGACGCAATGGCATGGATTAATCAACAAACCTGGCCTGGTAATGTACGCGAACTAAAAAACACACTAGATAGCCTGATCGCTTTAACAACAGGCGATACAATAGGCCTTCAAGAGATTCAATTTCTCACCGGCCAAGCGGAACCATCTCAACCACAAACGCCTGATACCAATCATCAAACACCTGACACCAATCATAAAACATTAGAAGCACAAGTCACCGCATTAGAAATAAGACTCATCAGCCAGGCATTAAATCAACACAACCAAAACCGAACAAGAGCCGCCGCACAACTTGGGCTATCACGGCAGGGATTACTGAAAAAGATTGCTAGATATGGGCTTAATAGTGACGTCTAGATTAACCATTCCCTTGATTCCAGTCGTTCCTCCTTTCATCACGGCTACAGCTCATATACAAGCCACTGCATTTTGTCTTTGTAGCCTTGATGCAGCGCAGCGAAATCAGGGTTTAAAGATTTAAGAATCCATGATTTAACGCATAATTGTTCAATACATATTTAGAATTAGAGGTATTAAAAATTGAAAAGTGAAATTTAGAATTACTATAGGTAGGTATGTTAACTTTTGCGATGATTTCAAATGTCGCCTTTCCTAAAAGATTACATAAGGTAGCGCCATTATCAATAAGTTATGGAGATATTTAAACCATATAATTACATAAATATTAACCATATGTTTACATAGGCTTTCAGCATCAATTTAATGTTAAAAACATCGAAATAACAATAACATAAATTTTTCATTTAATCATTTTATTCTAGCTTGGCTCTGTTAAATATATTGCTCTTTTAGATGAATACCTCCACCTTTATTAGACAGCGATAACTACAGAAGTAAGTTACCCCTGCTCTTTAAAGGCTTAACTAAACAGCAGCAGGCTTTTCTAACGCTTCCCTTGGGCCAAAAAATTCAAAGTGTACTTGTGACGCGGGAATCCCCCACATCAGTAATTCGTGATAGATATTAACCATGAATGGCTTTGGCCCACAAAAGTAATAATCGGCATGGCGTGATGGAATCAATGATTCGATCAATTCAGCATCAACAAACCCTGTAGATGCATTTCCTTCGCGTGAAACACCCTCTTTAACGGGATCACTATAACGGAAATGAACACTTAGTTTTGGGTGTTTTTCGCTGAGTGCTTCGAGCGTTGACTTAAACGCCTGAACGTCTTCGTTAAGACTGCCATGAATCACGATAACGTCTCGCTCAGGCATGGCTTCTAATGCGGTCTGTAAAATACTTAATATCGGGGTAATACCGATACCTGCCGCCATTAAGACCAACGGACGCTTATGTTGGTCGTGAGTATTAAGATAAAAATCACCACAAGGGGGTGCTACTTCTAACGTGTCACCCACTTCATACTCTTTATGCAATTTATTAGATACATAACCATCAGGGATACCTGGCTGTGGATCTGTTTCTTTTTTAACACTGATACGAAAATAATCGTTACCCGGCTTATCAGAAAGACTATAGTTTCTCATAGTAGTCCCTCCTTCAGGTGTAGATGTTCGTACCGTAATATATTGCCCTGCTAGATAAGACGGCACTTTACCACCATCTTCAGGTTTGAGATAAAATGAGGTAATAACACTACTTTCTTCGACTTTACGCTCTATTTTAAATGACCGAAAGCCTTCCCAACCACCCTCTTTAGTTGCATTATCTTCATACACTTGTTTTTCACGACCAATCATAATGTCAGCTAAAAAACCATACGCTTTAGCCCACGCGTCAATCACGTCATCTGTCGCCCCATCCCCCAAAACTTCTTTGATAGACGCCAGTAAGTTCTCACCTACAATAGGGTAATGCTCAGGCTTAATTTGTAACGAGACATGCTTATTGGTAATAAGCTCTATCGCGCCTCCTAATACTTCGAGATTATCAATATTTGCTGCATAGGCCGCAATTGCACCTGCTAATGCACGCTGCTGTGTTCCGCCGGACTGATTAGAGTTATTAAAGAGAGGCGCTACTTCAGGGTTGTGCGCGAACATTCGTTTGTAAAAGTGCTTTGTTAGCGTTTCCCCATGCTCTTGCAAGATAGGCACGGTAGATTTTACGATACGAATAGCTTTCTGATCTAACATAGATAATCCTATAAAAACCTAATATATATTTATAATACACATTATGATTTGTTATAGTAGAATTAGTCAATCAGTACAATAAAAAAATTAAGCCAGAGACTTTAATGCAAATTACACGATTTACAGATTATTCGCTTCGTACGCTTATGTATTTAAACACGCACTCAACGCGCTTGTGCACCGTTAAAGAAGTCGCTGAATACCACAACATCTCTCAAAACCACCTCGTTAAAGTCGTACACAACTTATCTCGCCTTGGATACATCAAGAGCACAAAAGGGAAAAATGGAGGCATCAGATTAACCGAAAACACTGATAAAACTCGATTAGGCGACTTAATAATGCAATTTGAACCTACCATGAATACGGCGGAGTGTTTTGACCCAGAGAGTAACACTTGCAACTTAACGGTTTCATGCCAACTAAAACACTACCTTCAAGAAGCCATGCAAAACTTTATCAACACTATGAATCAATACACGCTAGCCAATACCACACAAAACAGAATCCCCATGCGTGAACAAAGGGGCGATGGTTGATCGAAGAATATAAACTAGTGAATCATTAACACCGCTGCTCAAGCAGGTGTTACTAATTAAAATGATTAGATATGAACTTAATAGATGAGTAAATATACTTGATGCAGCGAAGCGGAGTCAGGGTTTCTTCGCCCTATTTAGCTAAAACAACCAGGCATTCAAACCATTAAGCGTATTGGAGACAAATAACATCATGACGCTGTTACGGCAAGGCTTAACATCGAACAGGGCTTACAAGAATGCAAACCCTAAACCCGCTGGCTCGTTAACTCTATAATTACTTACGCCAGTCAGCACCTGCCTGCACCCATTCATCACAGCTTTTCTGAATTTCAGTCTTGAAGTTTGGACCAGAATAAAATTCAGGAATATCATAAAACCAATCAACACCATCGCCTGATAGGTGTTTACATCCCCCAAATATCTCTTTTCCTTTAGCGTTTACTAAAGGGCATGCCCCCTTAGATACTTCCATCATTCCAGACATCATATCGTACATTTGTGTCGTCATTACTGTTTCCGAGCAGGCTTCTTCCGTTTCCCCGTGAACTACTACACCCGTTTCAGCATTGCTCGTTATAGAAAATAAGATTAGGTAAAGAGAAAACACAATGCGTGCGGAGGTCGGCTTAATCTGATAAAAATTCATTTGATAATCCCTTAAATGTTAAGTGTGCGGTAAAGGCAAACATTTTATTCCTTATGTACTTGCTTGTAACTAAAAAAGAAATTTTAACATTAGCTTTTCCCTAATTTAAAAAACCCTAGCAAGCTTAACACCTGATAGGGCTTCAAAACATTCTTCTAGCGTTATAATGCTGGTGGCGGAGGTGAGTCCCATTCAGTTTGGGGTAGCCAGTTATTTAAAGGTACCACAGTGACGCTGCCATCACTCGCAACAACAAAATCAAACACCTCCCAAACTACATTTGGTGCTTCACTTCCTGGTGGATAGACATCCCAATCAACATCTTCACCACCTTCACCCTCAGGTGGAAGAAATAATGTGATTTTACCATTAATATTCAATTCAACCCGGGCATCTGATATGCGCCTCAAACTAGGTATAAAACCCGACTCAACTTCATCAGGAATTCCGGGAAAGTACTCACTTAATTCATTTTTAACAACGTATCGGTATGAGGTTGCCACAGGGAACTGAACTACAACCAAAAGTTCTTCCCCTGAGGTTATACCGTAATCAGAAAACATATATCAAACCTAAGCAGAGACTCAATTGTAAAAACAGTCCCCATTTTAGAACTAGCAAATTTAAAGAAATTTTTTATACGAGAACATCCAACATTTTTCCCATACATAGCCCAGCCCAATGGATAGTCGACTTACTAACAAGGTAGTCTATGCAGGCATATGGTGCAAATTATGTAAACTTTTAGGGAAGTTATGTAAACTTTTGGTGAAGACTACAAAAGAAGAAATTATGGTGGCAACTTCCGCCAGCTACACCTCGGCACACAAGTCCACTGTTTCGGCTGCTCCCTTCCGGGCCTGACCGGGTCCACAGTTTATTGTTGCGTGGGAACCAACGAAAGTCACCATAACAGGGTTAAGTGCCTGAGCACCTATCCCTAGAAGACGCGCATAATAGCAAAGGTTTTTTGTTATTAAAAGCGCTGATTAACTCTAATTTGAAATCACGTTAATTCAACACGACTTTTTGCCTTAATAGAAGCCGGTAAACTACTTGCTAATTGTGATAATACAGACTCCAATGTATTTTTTATATCGTACCTAGGGTTAACCATTAAGGTACGCGATATTCTGTTTACCCCGTTACCACCTAGGCCTGTAAAATCAATAAACGCTAAGTCACTAACGATAAACTTAGAAACACCTGAATCTTTGAGTATTGAGATCACATACCGATCTTTTGCAGTACTACCGGTAACAGGCAAAGTCACCATTATCATGGCACTAGGCCACTTTGCTCGGCATTGAATAATTAAATTTGCGGTATCAGTAGCATCTTCATCAATGATGTAGTCAGGATCAATAAGAATCAGACCATCATCAACACCAACGGGGATATGCTTCACCACTCGATCGAATGCTGACCCGTGATCAATACTTACGTTTGAGCCTACCTGAAATACACGGCTCAACTCGCTAAATTCTTCTGTATTTAATTCTATTAGCGACATTGAGTCACTGGCTCTTATTAATTTACGCGCAATTATCGGTGAGCCTGGGTATTTCGTCAGTGGTAACCCACTATTAAACCCTTTAACGATTTCGATATATCGCTCTGTCATTTCATTTTTATTCGCATCCAGCAAACATTGAACCCCGAAACTTGATGAGCTAGTCGCCTCCTCGACATCTAAATCATACCCCCCCGCCCCTGCATGCGCATCTATATAATGAAAACGACGAGTGTTTTGTTTTAACTGCTCTAGAGCACAAATTAAAACTAAATGCTTATGAACATCAAACAAACTACCCACACTTGAGCGAGCTTTACCGTACAACTGATTCATGCTTAACAACACACCTTAGCGTAATTTTTATTGTTTTGAATAAAGGCCTTATATTTCGACCCGCACACCTACTCCTTTAAACCCTGCACATGGACTCTTTTCAGTACAAGGACTCTATTAAATATAGTGCACTAACGAGGTATGCGCCGATAAGATTGGCGTCTATTGATTTTAAAAGACATGTAGTATAGAGTACCGCCCCTTGCTGGAGAGGTGTCCGAGTGGCTGAAGGAGCACGCCTGGAAAGTGTGTGTACCGCAAGGTACCGAGGGTTCGAATCCCTCTCTCTCCGCCAATTAAGTCATAATGAACCGCCCAATATTTCAATTATCAATATCGTTGATAATCACCTTTTTAATTTCTGCGACATCTTCTGAAGAAAAATCCATATGGTATCTCTTCTTAACACCATAGTCGGTTAATGTGTAATGGTGTGTAGACTCGATAGCGTGCTGTGCCAGGCAATGTTTTACACAGTGCAAAGCACACCCATCTAGGGATATTATTTTCCGTCCAGACTGTGCTTTTTTTACCAACGGTTTGACACCGCCGCCCACCCCTGCAATACACGACATTTCTGCAATTTGTTCACGATCTAACTCAATTGCTATTTGGTTCGCCAGCTGGGCAATGTTAGAGCACCCTGAACATGAGTAAACTAAGGGCAATTCATCACTAGTGTCTTGTTTCATCTTCGCGAGTTCCAATATTAAGAGATTGCACGTCTAATTAAATCTAATCAGCCAAAATTGAGCAAATAAACTGATCAAATAGTTTAGAAACAGTATCTAAAGAACTATTCAGTCGGTGATCACCATCAATTAGGTGCAGAGAGCATTTCACTTCTTGGGCAAATCTAATTGAATGTTCAGGCGGTATTACATCATCAGACCAGCCATGAACAATATCTAGAATGGATGCGTTTTTCTCATAGCTCTGGCACTTATAAGTCGGTATATACAAGGCGGGCGCTAACAGAAAAACCCCTTTGGCATTAACCCGCTGAGAAACGACCTGTGAGACATACCCGCCCATACTAGAGCCGACTAGAGCAAAATCACCTTGTTCAGATTCAAGCAGTCTTAGCAGCCTTTCTACTCGCAGATCTGGGTCCATCATATCGGTATAGTCGATGCTATCTACGGCACAGCCGTGCTGCCTGGCAATCTCTGCGAGTTTCTTAATTTTACTACCCCAGGGGCCGCTTTCTTTGCCATGTGAGAAATACACTTTCATCGTTTTACCTCAGTGAATGTGAGTGGGTTAAGCACGCTTTATTTCGCAGGAATCAAACGCATAATTTTGCCACTATCTGTAGATAGATAAATAAAGCCTTCCTGGCTTTGAACGAGCGATCGAATGCGTTCGTTTAAACTCGCCAATAACCGCGTTTCTCCGATGGCTTCACCCGCGCTATTCAGTTTTATTTGGTTAAGATGTTGTAGCTTAAGCGCCCCGGCAAATAGATCGCCTTGCCAGCTAGGAAAGGCCTCCCCCGTATAAAGCAACAAACTACCTGGCGCGATTGAAGGGTCGTAATATTTAACAGGTTGTTCCATACCTTCTTTTGCTGTCGCCTCGCCCACATTTAAAGGCCCCCAATACTCTTTGCCATACGAAATAACCGGCCAACCGTAGTTCTTTCCTGCCTCTATAAGATTAAGCTCATCGCCACCTCTTGGTCCATGTTCAATAAGCCAAAGGCGTTTATTTTTAACATCATAGCTTAAACCTTGGGGGTTTCTATGACCATAACTCCAGGTTTCGGGTAGTACGTTTTCATTTTCAATAAATGGGTTATCTTTTGGCACCGTTCCATCTAAATTGAGGCGTATGACACTGCCTGCATGGGTTGATAAGTCTTGTCCGTTAGGACGCACTCCGCGATCGCCAACTGAAAAGAACACATGTCCGTTATGATCAAATGCGATACGGCTGCCAAAGTGTCTTGTGGTATCTGATAAAGATTTAGTAACGAGCAAGTCAATCCAGCCTTCTAAGCTAGTACCGTTTAATTTTGCTCTAGCAAAGGCCGTAACCCCATTATCATCAGCGGGTTTGCTATAGGTGAAATAGATCCAGCCCCCTTTTTTATAACCTGGTGACAAGGCTACATCGAGCAAGCCACCCTGACCTTTCGCAAACACAGGAGGAACACCTTCAACTATTTGAGCTTTCCCATCTGCTAGATCTAACAATTTAAGGGTGCCACTGCGTTCTGTAATTAGGATTTGATGATCACTAATAAACGCCATAGCCCAGGGGACTCTAAACCCATCTTTAACCAATTCTACTTGGTATTTAACGCCCTCAGTAATTCCGCTGTGTAGTGATTTACTATACCCAGTAAGCGGATAAATAAGCACTAACATTAACATCAAAACAATCACTTTCCGCATCATTTTATCCATCGTCATTACCGTTTTTTTCTGAGCAATTAATCAACAGTTATTACAAAAGTCCAATTCGGCTTGACGCCTTATCTTTATCCATCCAATCCATAACACAGCAGCAATAAGTGCCTCCAGTATCGCCATACTCAGCAATTCAGCATTACTACCATAGTAGACGATACCTAGAACTCTGAATATCAATAAGCTTGTTGAGAGAATAGCGGCAAAATAAAGCCCCCCCTCTATATAGCGTTCGATAAGTGAACTCATCACTAGCGCCGAACCAAGCCCCACCTGCAGGCCGCCATACACCGCGAAAAACTCAGCATAACCGGAATTTCCTGTAAAAGAAAAACCCAAAAAACCAGCTGCCAACGCTGGAGCAAAAGCGCACCACCCACCAGATAACATATATAAACAGCCCACTACCCTCAATATTGTCATGTCACACTCTCTAAGAAACTTAGTTCAATAAATAGCTCTATGGTTAACCCAATAACAGTGTATATACGCCGATTACATGCCAATGGATCTTTTCTTTTGATAAAAGATGATCCAAAACGCACATCGTTTACGTAGAACCTAACGCAAGACAGAGTATTTAGTCTTAAACGTTACTGAACAGGTCTTTTATTTCAGACCTATCCATGAAAGATACGAGGTTAAATGTGAGTCACTATAAAGCCCCTTTAGATAATATGAATTTCTTGCTATTTGATACCCTTAAAGCAAATCAAATAGCTGAGTGTGAGCGGTTCGAAGATGCCACTGAAGACCTTTTTAGAGCCGTAATGGATGAGGCTGCTAAGTTTTCAGAGCAGGTTCTGCTTCCCGTAAACACGCAAGGTGACAGAGAAGGTTGTCAATACGACCCTGCAACACATTCAGTTAAAACCCCAGACGGTTTTAAAGATGCTTATCAAACCTATATGCAAGGAGGATGGAGCGGGCTTTCTGCATCACCCGATTTTGGGGGCCAAGGCTTACCGCACTTGCTTAAAATGATCGTAGACGAAATGGTTTGCTCAACGAATTTGTCATTCGGTATGTACCCTGGTTTGTCTCACGGCGCTATAGACTGTCTTACAAAACATGGCAGCGAGGCACTTCAGAATGCTTACTTACCTAAATTAATCGCTGGTGAGTGGACAGGCACAATGTGCTTAACAGAGCCGCAGTGCGGTACTGACCTTGGGCTTATTGGCACCAAGGCTATACCCAATGGTGACGGTTATGACATCACGGGGACTAAAATATGGATTACCGGTGGCGAACAGGATCTAGTGGATAACATCGTTCACCTGGTGTTAGCAAAACTACCCGATGCACCAGAGGGAAGCCGTGGAATTTCACTCTTTTTAGTGCCAAAGTTTCTTGAAGACGGCACAAGAAATACAGCATTTTGTGGTGGCCTCGAACATAAAATGGGTATCAACGGCTCTGCCACCTGCGTAATGAACTTTGAAGGTGCTAAAGGTTGGCTAATTGGCGAGCCTAACAAGGGTCTAAAATGCATGTTTACCATGATGAATGCCGCGAGAATAATGGTGGGTATTCAAGGATTAGGCTTGGCTGAAACCGGTTACCAAGTCTCATTAGCCTTTGCCAAAGAAAGACTACAAAGCCGCTCAATTGCAGGTACTGAATACCCTAATGAAAAAGCAGACCCTATCATTGTTCACCCTGATGTTCGCCGCATGTTATTACGACAAAAAGCGATTATTGAAGGCTCAAGAGCAATGGCTTACTGGACGGGTCTACATCTTGATTTAAGCCATGGGCATGCCGACTCAAGCCAGCGAGAGCGCTCTGACGATATCGTTCAGCTTATGACCCCTATCGTTAAATCATTCTTAACCGATGAAGGCTTCTTTAGCTGTGACCAAGCATTACAGTCAATGGGCGGAGCAGGATTCACGCAAGATTGGCCGGTAGAGCAGTTATTAAGAGACGGCAGAATACCTAGAATTTACGAAGGCACCAATGGCATTCAAGCGCTCGACCTTGTGGGTAGAAAGCTAACACTGAACAATGGAAGACTAGCTCATACCTATCTTTCTGAGATGAAAAACATGCTCGAAGGTGTCAGCAATAGCGGCCATTTAGCCTCAGCAAATAGCTTTATTGAAACACTGCAAGAAACACTAGGTTTGCTGATTATAAAAGCAGCCAAAGACCCACAAGAAGCTGCGGCAGCGGCCACGCCACTGCTAAGAATGTTTGCACTTACAACGCTGGCTGTATTGTGGGCAAAAATGGCTTCTCAGTCAGAAGACGCTGAAACGATGAATAATTATAGTGAAGCCTTTCTTTCCAGCAAGCGTAAAACAGCTAATCACTATTTCCGCTCCTATGAGCCAGAAATGATTGCTTTAGCTAAAGAAGTCGCCGCAGGCAAATCTACGTTAATGGATTTTGCTGAAGACGAGTTTTAAGCTATCAAGATCAAGTGGGGTATCAACCCTTAGATGCCCCACTTGTATTTTAGATTTAACATCACTTAAGCCAAGCGTGACAAATTAACAGGTCTCAGAGGATATGAACAATGTCAGCCCTAAATCGTTACTTCAAAGCAAGTGGACAAAAACAAAGGTTATCAATAAAGAAAAGCATTTTGTTATCACGGCGGTTGAGTTTGATGAAGACCAACGTGTGACTGAATGCATTGTAGAAGCCGTTATGAATAACAATGAATATTCTATTGATTGGCGAGAACTAAAAAATAAGAATGAGTGGCGAATGGGGTGGGTATAAATTACCCCCCCATGCTGCACTATTGAATGTAAACTAGGCTACTCGGAGGGCTTCTTCTTGGCTTGCGAGGTACTCATCGTAAGTACCCTGAAAGTTAACAATGCCTTTGTCTTTTATTTCTATCACTCGGGTTGCTAATGAAGACACAAACTCCCGGTCATGACTAACGAAAATTAATGTACCATCGTAATTTTCTAGTGCTAGATTAAGGGCTTCTATTGCTTCCATATCTAGGTGATTGGTCGGTTCATCCATGATCAATATATTGGTATCCATCATCATCAACTTGCCAAACAGCAATCTATTCTTTTCTCCACCTGAACACACTCTCGCCTTTTTATTGGCATCGTCTGCAGTGAAAAGTAAACGTCCTAGTATTCCCCTCACCATTAAGTCATCAAACTTCGGCGTGCGCCATTGAGACATCCAATCAAATAGGTTCAAATCAGAATCGAAATCAGCCGTGCTGTCTTGTGGGCAATAACCGATCGTGGCGTTTTCAGACCACTTTATAACGCCGCTATTGGCTTTCAGGTCATCCATCAAACAACGTAAAAACGTCGTTTTTCCCACCCCGTTTTCGCCAATCACAGCAAGCTTGGCACCCGCTTCTAATATTAGGTTCCCACCACTAAACAGCGTTTCACCGTCAAAGCCATGAGACAGCTCTTCTAGAATCAACGCTTGACGATGCAATTTCTTTTCTTGTTTGAGACTAATAGAGGGCGTCAATCGACTAGAAGCTTTGACCTCGTCTAACTTGATTTTATCTAACTTCTTGGCACGAGAACTTGCTTGCTTTGCCTTAGATGCATTGGCAGAAAAGCGATTAACAAACCCTTGCAACTCATCAATTTCAGCACTTTTCTTGGCATTTTCTGTATGCAGTTGCTCTCGAATTAGCGTGGATGCTGCTATAAAATCTTCATAGTTACCAGGGTATATACGTAGCTCACCGTAATCTATGTCAGCCATATGCGTACATACTGAATTAAGGAAGTGGCGATCGTGAGAAATAATAATCATGGTACATTTACGCTGATTCAGTACCGTCTCAAGCCATTGTATTGTATGTATATCAAGGTTGTTTGTCGGCTCATCAAGTAGCAATATATCGGGATTAGCAAACAATGCTTGAGCTAGTAGTACGCGCAATTTCCAACCAGGCGCCACTTGGCTCATTAAACCAAAGTGAAGGGATTCTTCAATGCCCGCATGTAGCAGTATCTCACCTGCGCGACTTTCTGCGGTGTATCCATCCATTTCTGCAAACTGACTTTCAAGTTCGGCCACCTTCATACCGTCTTCTTCAGACATTTCGGGCAGACTATAAATACGTTCACGCTCTTGTTTTATCTTCCATAGCGCTACATCGCCCATGATAACCGCATCTACTACGCTGTATTCTTCAAAAGCAAACTGATCTTGACTCAAGGTACCTACTTTCTGTCCAGCGGTAATCGAGACATTCCCCGATGTAGGTACAAGCGCCCCACTCAGAATTTTCATAAACGTCGATTTACCGCAGCCGTTAGCCCCGATTAAGCCATAGCGGTTGCCGTTACCAAATTTAGCGGAGATGTTTTCAAACAAAGGCTCAGCGCCAAACTGCATGGTGATGTTTGCGGTAGATATCAAAGAAGTATTCCTAGGAGCAACGAATAAGAGAGTGGACCAATAGCATGACTATGACACACAGGGGGGCGCACTATAGATAGTTAAGGGCTAAATGTCGAGGGATGCTGTACATTATTTACACAGAAATTGATAAGATATCGACTTAAAATTCGTTTATTCTAGTGTCCATGGGCGGCCTTCACAGCGGTCAAAATTAATGCAACTGGGCAGGCAACCTCTACAGGGCAAGCTCCTTTTGTTTTTTACCTTGTCCGTTAAAGACTGTTTCGAGTTTTGTTTGGTCTGCTGTTTTTCACGATCGTGCTGCATACTGTTTTTCTTCCGAACAATTGATAATATCTGACGAGTTAAAGTCGAGACTAAAAATACTCATACTGAATAACTGCAATATAATTATCCCCTTGCACCCTGCCATCTTTGCGCTTGGCAATATTGGTCAGGCCTTCAAAACGAGTCAGACGTTGTGATTCAATGTGGTAAGTTAACTCAATGGGGTCAACCAGTAAGCTTAAGAAAAAGTTACTCGGTTGTACCACATATACAACACTTTCAGTGGTCCGGCTTTTTTCCTTAACGTCAAGATTGACAAGCATTGCTCGAGATATCGCCAGAAATGCGAATGATATATCCTTATTTTGCAGCAAGGTTTCCCAGTTTTCGTAAATAAAACGATCAAACCCTGCATCAACGACCAAACCGTTTGTTGTTTCAATATTCACACTTTCTGTTGTTTCAATAGCGCCTAATTTAGACGTGAGTTTTATACTTTCTACTTTATTCTGAACGCTGATTTCACTGTTTGTTCTGTGGTCAATAAATGTAAACGAGGGAGCAATAGAATTTGCTTCAAAACTCACCTGCTTTGACGCAAATACATCGCCATTATCATCCAGGTACTGAACGCTACTTGAAGCATATTTGCCCTCTTTGTCTAGCGTGATGGTATGTTTTTCAAGATATATAAACTGTTCTGTTTCGGCATCATAAGCACGACCTTCAAACTGAAGAATATTATTACCATGACTAAAACCTGATATCGAAATTAGAAAAGAAAACGCAAGTGTTCGGATCACAATACCGCCCTCCTTACCATAAACTTGTTAAGCGCCTGCGGCCTTACAAGGTAAATTGTAATCAGCGCTATAGCTATCCACTCGATCGATATAAGGGCTAGTGATTGATTCGAAAAATCAATCACGCCATTGGCTCGCCCGGCACTATATGACATAGGCCCTGCTATTGCGCACCCAACAATAAACAAAGGTGTTTTCTTTACCAGCCAGTTCAAAGAGTGGTTAACCGTCAATGCAAACCCTACCCAGAGAACACACAGCCAAATGGGTACACTTCTTTCTGTTAGCAATAGAACATCACCAAAGCTGTGTATGCCGCTAACTTTAAACAATGTGTCTATTGTGATGCCTGAAAATGCAATAACCGCAACGGTTTTTAATTCGTTCAATTTACGAGGGCTGATCAAATAGTTGTGAAGAATCATTAACAATAATGGCATGACCGCCCAGTACCATTCGCTGAATATGGCTAAAAACCAACAACATTGAAATAATACGGCGTTAATTACAATGTGCTGGGTTTGTTGGTTTTTCATTGTCTACCCCTTACATCTGTTCGTACTAAAACCAACTACTGGATTATTTCTTTACGAAAGTCTGGCTTGGCAAATACAAGGTGAGATACACCAATAGTGCGCTCCATAAAGCCGCCTTCGCAATAACTAAGATAGAAGAACCACATTCTAATAAAGTCTTCGCTGTAACCTTGTGATCGAACTTTATCGAGGTTATCTGCCAGTGTTTTGCTCCAGGTTCGAAGGGTTGTGGCGTAATGCTCTGCAAAATCATCAAGATGAATAAGTCTCATATCACTTGAGTTCATTGAAGCCGTGTTCAATGCATTAATTGAAGGGATGCAGCTGCCAGGGAAAATATACTTTTGTATAAAGTCGACATCGTTCTTAGCTTTTTCATAACGCTGGTCTTCTATAGTGATTGCTTGAATCAACATAGAACCGTTTGGTTTTAATAGTGAAGCGCATTTTTCAAAAAACGTGTCATAGAACTGCCAACCAACCGCTTCTATCATCTCGATAGATACCAATTTGTCGTAGGTGCCTTCAAGCTTACGATAATCTTCCATCAGCAAGGTTATTTTGTCATCTAAACCTGCTTCTTTAACACGCTCTTTGGCTAATAAAAATTGTTGCTCTGAGATGGTCGTGGTGGTTACTTTACACCCATAATGTTTGGCTGCGTAAATGGCAAACCCTCCCCAACCTGTCCCTATTTCGACCACATGATCATCTGCGCTGAGCTGCAGCTTTTCACAAATTCTACGAAGTTTGTTTTCGGAGGCTTCTTGCATGGTTGCACCGGCATAAGGAAAAATGCCAGACGAGTACATCATAGTAGGGTCTAAAAAAACCTTAAAGAAATCATTGCCTAGGTCATAATGCGATGCAATGTTTCGTCTAGAGCCTTTCTCAGTATTTTGATTATGACGATGAAACCACTTCAGCATGGGTTTTGAGATTGAGGCAAACCCACCTTCAATTTGATCGAGAATATCCATATTCTTGGCCATGACTCTGACCAAACTGGTTAAGTCTGGGCTAGTCCAATCTCCGGTCATATAGGCTTCAGATGCACCAATACTTCCACCGGTTAAAATGTCGGTATAACAGTTCATATCATGGATATGCATTTCGCTGTAGAGGTCAGCGCCGGGTAATAAAGCCTCTCCGAAAGAGTGCCTAACGCCCTGCTCATATAACACTATCGAGCCAGTATGAATTTTCTCAAGCTGTCGCCAAACTAATTTTCTGGCTATCTGAGCCATACTGAACCGACTAGTTTTATTATTTTCCAATGCAGCTACTGAACTGTTCATAAAAAGCGCCTTACCTTAAGTCTTTTGTCGAATGAATATTAATGACTTACTCTCTATGTTTTGGGTGATCGTAAAACGGATTACGTTTAACCCAGAGCCTAAAAGCCTGCCAATAAATACCTAATATTACTTTTACGGTAATAATAGGATATTGGATCAGTGTTTTTGAAAGATCGTCTTCAAATGATTTTCTTTCGAGGTTTAACGTCGCATCAAAATGCTTTTCAACCGCATCATTGCCGCTACCCGACAAGGCTTTCATGGTGTTTTCCATATGGACGACTAGATGCGCTTTAGGCACGCCAAACACCCAACGATAGTCCATGTTCATGGGGTTAAACGGCGAAACATGAAACTTTTTACTAAAGCTGAAAATATGTTTATTGTCTCCACCGCTCCGGTAACCCATATCAGCCCGCTCTTCATTAACGGGCAAGACATAATCGTGTCGTTCTGCCCAAGGTGTATTGGTTATCTCTGCAAGAATGGCAATAAGGTTCTGTTGATCATCAAAGCAGTAGTAAAAAACAACAGGGTTAAAAACAATATTAAGGTAGCGCGCATGCATTAACATTCTTACATGGGCTATTTCAGGTGCTGTTTGGCCTTGTGATTTAAAGTCTTCGTTTACACGATTAATGACGGCTTGTTTGAGATCTGGCTGCTCTGGTGAAAAGTAGTCTTTACGCTTAAAGCTCACCAGATTAAATCGCTCTAAAGAGCAAAACCATTTGGTTGAAAAAAGTGCTGGCAGCTCATCTAGATCGATATAAAGCATAAATAGCGGGTAATTAAATGAATGAGCATTAGGCACAAAGCGACGGTGACGAATATTACCTGTGTAAATGGCACTCTGCATATTCTGACGAAGTATTCGTTCACTGGTAACGCTTTTATTCATAATGAAAGACCAAATGCTTCTGCAACTCTCAACCCACTATTAACACCGTCTTCATGAAAACCATTAAACCAATACGCGCCACAATAATGCGTTCGATTATGTCCACTTATTTCTGAGTGTCGTTGCTGTGCTTTTACACCATCAAGTGTGAACACAGGGTGACTATATTGATAACTATCGATAATTTTTGATGGATCGATCTCATGAGATCGATTGAGGGTCACTAGAAGTGTTTCTGGCGCATCGTCAAAGTTTTGTAAAATATTCATATTGTACGTGACCATCGCACAGTCATTGGCCCTTTGAGGAATATGGTAATTCCATGCAGCCCAGGCTAGCTTTTTCTTCGGCATTAGTCGTTCATCAGTATGCAGCACGACTTGATTCATTTGATACGGTAATTGCCCCAGTATCTCACTCTCTTTATCCGTTGGCTGTTCAAGCATTCTTAACGCCTGATCACTGTGGCAACCGAATACAACTTGGTCAAACTGATATTTTTTACCCGCGTCGTCTGTTAACTCAACACCCTTATCATCACGCGCAACAGAAACAATCGCAGTATTAAGTTTAATATTATCTTTGTAAGGGCGAGTAATAGGCTCTATATAAGATCTCGAGCCACCACTGATTACACGCCATTGAGGTCTATCGTCAACGCTCAACATGCCGTGATTGTTGAAGAACCTTAAAAAGAACCTGAGTGGAAATTCCATCATCACATCAACGGATGCTGACCAAATGGCTGCGCCCATCGGTACAATATAATAATTAACAAACGCTTCTGAATAGCCATGTTCTTTTACAAACTCACCTAGCGTTTGATCATCAGTAACCGTTTCGTTTTTCAACGCGTCTACTGTTTGCTTATTAAAACGAATAATGTCGAAGATCATCCTAATAAACGATGGTTTTGCCATATTAAGTCGCTGTGCGAACAAGCTATTTAAGCTGGTACCGTTATACTCTAATCCGGTATTTTCACACCGCACACTGAAACTCATATCCGATACTTCACTCTGTACTTTTAGCTGTGCCATTAGTTCTATAAAGTTCGGATAAGTCCAATCATTAAAAACGATGAAGCCAGTATTCACTGGGTATGTCTTGCCCCCTAACTCAACGTTACGAGTGTGCGTATGGCCGCCCAGATAGTCGTTGGCTTCAAACAAGGTCACATTATGCTTTTTACTTAATAGATAGCCTGCTGTTAAGCCCGCTATGCCTGAGCCGATGATGGCAATGTTTTGTTTCTGACTCATAATAATTCCTAGGGCTTTGTTAATTCTGTCTGTTGATTGTTATCGGTATGTGGCTGATGGTTTACATAGTTTGAGGTTTCTGAGTGACGTGATGCCTTTCCCACCAGTTTGAATCGAAGGCTATCTGGCAATAACGAAATAGTTTTTAAAATTCGTGTAAAGCGAGAGGGAAAGTGAATGTCAAAACGATTGGATTTGAGCCCCTTTACAATTCTTTCGGCGGCATCATCTACTTCGACAATAAAGGGCATGTCAAAATCATTTTGATCAGTCAATGGCGTTTTAACAAACCCTGGGCTAATCACTCTTATATCAATACCTTCATGCTGTAAGTCTAGCTTCAGGGATTCTACAAAATACCTTAATGCGGCTTTTGATGCGCCATAAGCACCGGCTCTTGGCAACGCCTGATAGGTTACGCTACTAGACATAATGGCAAGCTGTGGTGCACAACTGGGGTTCATTGCGCGGGCTGACCGAAGTAATGGTAGCGCTGCATTTATCACATTTAATGCACCCCAAAAATTAGTATCCATCACGCGTTTTACTGCAGCCATATCAATTTCATCTGAGTCAATATATTCACAGGTTCCGGCATTTACGATCACCTGATCAAGCCGCCCTACACGCTGTCGAATGTTTTCTGCCGCTGCAGTAACCGCAAATTCATCAGTAATATCCAAGTCAATTACTTCAACCGTTGCATTGGATTTTTGCGCTATTGATTCTAGTTTTGCTTTATCTCGAGCACTAATAAAAAGGGTGTTACTTCCGTTGTTCAGCTCTCGAAATAACGCTTCACCAATGCCTGTCGAGGCACCGACTATCCATATTGCGCGTTTTTTTTCTGTAGTATTCATACAATCGGCCTTTGGTCTTATGACAACGTTTATTAACCTGTATCACTCGATGCAACTACTTTCTACTTGCCACTTTTTACTTTCTACTTAGCCATGTATTTTTTAAGCTGCTTTATAACGGTTCCCAAAACAGGCACATGCTCATATAACAAGCTGCCGCCATCAAAGTAATCTTTGTGATAAAACACCTTGTCATCAAATCGTATTTCAGTTGAACCATCCATGCTAATATCGCGACCTTTATTTAGCCTGTCATGGGCGTAAGTCATGGTCCAGGTGAGCATGGCGCTGTCGTTTGATATCCACTGATCATGAAACACAAACTCGCTGCTTTTTAGATTTAAGTACAGTGCATTAAAGTACTCTTTCATTTCATCAAGTCCTTCGATACGATGAAAGCTATCTTGGAATAGAACATCTTGCCGGTATACGCCATCGACAATGTCGCTTTTACAGTTACTCGCATTCAATGTTTGGTACAGTGTTTTAAATTGCTCTACAACCTGCTCTGGTGATTTAGCTGAACTTGCCATTACCCTTTCTCCTCAGTACTGTTATCACCCGCCTTCACTCTATTTCGCTGACCTTCTTCTAATATACGAGCAGGCACTGGATTAAGATCACTCACAATACCTAAAAGAGACAAAAATTTTAGAATGTAGTATGAAATATCAACTTCCCACCAGTAGAAACCCTGCCTTGCAGAGACCGCAAAACGATGATGATTGTTGTGCCACCCCTCACCTAAAGTGAGCAGTGTTAACCATGGGTTGTTGCGGCTACGGTCTTTTGTTTCAAACCGACGAGAACCCCACACATGGCCTAAAGAATTGATGGTGAATGTGGCATGAAATAAAAGAGTTGTAGAGACGAAAAACACCCATACCAGCATCTGCCAACCATTCGTACCCGACTCGGGCCAATAATGGGCGATAAACTCACCTAAAAAGTAAATTAATACAGCAAAAATAGCCGGCACTAAAATATCAAAGCGATTTAAAAAGCGAAGCTCTGGGTATCGGGCAAGATCTTTAATCACTGAGTAGTCCGTTTTAAACCCCGCCTCAGACATAAACCACCCCACATGACTAAACCAAAAACCATGGGCAACAGGCGAGTGTAGGTCTTTTTCTTGATCAGAGTATTTATGATGCTTACGGTGATGAGAAGCCCACCATAACGGCCCTCTCTGGCAAGATGAATTACCCAGAACAGCAAACACAAACTGCCATGTTCGATTGGTTTTATAGCTTCGATGAGAAAATAATCGATGATAGAATGCCGTCACTGCAAACATTCTTAACCAAAAAAAGCCTAAACAAAACCACAAAGCGGTTGCGCTCCACCCCGTCCAAATTACCCCCAAACAAGCGACATGAACAGCCAAAAAAGGTATGCATCGAAACCAGTTTATTTTATGTGGCTCAACAGGGTCTGAGTTAGTTGAGCCTGCTTCTGCATCGATCCATCTAACGATATTTCTAAGCAGTTGATTTTTGCTAGACTGTTGAATACTCATGCTAGATGAACCTCTTCATCAGCAAACAAGTCTCTGGTTGGCTCAGACAATTGCTTGAACCACAACTTTGTCTGCGCAACCGCTGTCGCATGATCGACTATCGGCACAGCATAACCAGCGCTTCTAGCTTGCTGAAGACTGGGCTGATGAATTGACTTACTATCTAGCCCTGCGAGTTCAGGGACGTAGCGACGAATAAAATCTCCGTTAGGGTCAAAACGCTCCGACTGTCGTGTCGGGTTAAATATTCTAAAATACGGTACGGCATCAACCCCTGTCGAGGCGCTCCACTGCCACCCACCATTATTAGACGCTAAATCACCGTCTACTAAATTCTCCATAAAATACTGCTCACCCCAACGCCAATCAATGAATAAATGCTTGGTTAAAAACATCGCAGTGATCATTCTTAATCGATTGTGCATCCAGCCAGTCTCAGCCAACTGTCGCATAGCCGCATCAACAATCGGAAAGCCGGTACGCCCTTCAACCCATGAATTAAACAGTGCCTGATCATGCTTCCAAGGAAGCCTGTCAGTATCTATTTTGAACGGCTTGTGTTTGCTTAATCGTGGGTATTCATCCATCAAATGCCGGTAGAATTCTCGCCAGATTAATTCGTTTATCCACACCAAAACGCCGTTTCTCCCACTATCAAAACGACCTTCTGTTAAGCTGAGTGCGGCTTGCATGCATTGCGTTGTACTTAATGCACCCACCGCTAAGTAAGGTGATAACTGGCTTGTACCGTCTACAGAAGGGATATCTCTTTTGATGTCATATTCTTTAATGTGACCTTCAACAAACCTATTCAGTCGATCATGGGCTTCATCTTCACCTGCCGGCCATAGTGATGACCACTTAGACTCAGTAACGACTTCATTTAACGCCGTTAGGTCCATCTCTACATCAATCAAAGCCTGCGCTTTGGGTTTATACAGAATGGGTCGTGAGTAAAGAGCATACTGCTCTATGAAGGCGCGTTTAAAAGCAGAAAAGACTTTGTAGCATTCACCTTGCTTTGTTCTGATCTGACCAGGCATTATCATGCAGCTATCATGAAACTCTTGAGTCATGACATTGACCGATTCTAGTTTTTCTTTGACAGCTTCGGCACAGTGTTTTTCATTAAGCTCATATTCAGCGTTGTAATACACCCGTCCAGAGCCAAGTAGGCAGGCTTGCTCAGTGATAACATCAGCATATTGAGAAAAGTCACTACAAGCGATCACTTTTAAAGGCACATTAAGCAAACTGAGCTGTTCTGCCAATGAAAGAAGTTGTCCGACGATAAGTGATCGTTTTGCCGGTGCTACAGAGTGTTGATCCCATTGTTTCTGAGATAGCAGGTAAATAGCTACTACACTTCCGTTTTGTAGCGCTGCACTTAACGCCGGATTATCATAAACTCTCAGATCACTTCTAAACCAAACAATATTATGCATTTTTTACCACACTCATTTGTTCTTCCTGCCCAACATTATGTTTATGATAGTTCTTACGGTCCTAGGTTAGAATCGGATCACCTTTAAGTTACTTTATTTATGATGTTATACAATATCCTTATTAAATATGTGCTTAATTATGAGTATTACCGAGAGTTTGCCTTTACCAACCGTTACCAATACTTTATATTTTGACTTGGAACATCAATCAATTAAGGCTAAATACTAATCATTGCTTTTCTTACATTTTTGAGATGATCTTAATCTTGAAAATCGTTGGAACCTCAGAATGAGAACGACTTTTTGAAGCAAGCCCAAACTGACATTTCCCAGTCACTCAACGCATTAGTCCTTAAAATTGCGCATGATAAAGACCGAAATGCCTTTATACAGTTATTTGAACAAGTTTCGCCACAGCTAAAGGCTTATGCTATCCGCTGCGGGGCAAGCCCGACGGATTCTGAAGAAGTTGTTCAAGAGGCGTTACTCACTGTTTGGCGTAAAGCGCATACGTTTAACCCTAGCGCGGCCTCTGCGATCACTTGGCTCTATACGATTGTTCGTAATAAGCGAATTGACCTTGTGCGTAAAGAACGTCCAGACCTTATAAGCTCCGATGATCTATGGCCTGAGGCTTTTACCGAAAAAGAACATTTAGAAAATAAAGTAGAAAGTGATCTAAATGTGAACGTCGTTCGTACACTCTTACACGGGTTGCCTGAAACCCAGCGGCAAATTGTTTATAAAGTCTATTTTGAAGGCAAACCTCACAGCGAGATTGCCAATGAACTTGATTTACCGCTCGGAACCATAAAGTCACGGTTGCGATTGGCAATGAAAAAGTTAGACACCTTAGCGAAAGAACAAATGACATGGCTAATTATCATCCTTCTGACGAACTTTTAATGCAATTTTCGGCTGGCCAAATGTCCAATGCACTGGGCATTTTAGTCGCATGCCACCTTGAAAAGTGCCCTGAGTGTTGTCAGCGTATAAGAGTCTATGAGCAGTTAGGCGGTGAGATAATGCAAGAATCTCCCCCTGTTGAAGTTAGCAGCAATGTATTAACACAACTGCTATCGCAATTAGATGAACCTGAGCACGAAGCGACAAAAACTGGACAAAAAACACAGGTTATTGACCCACGTATACCTAAACCGTTAAGTCGGTTTGTGCCTGGTTATTTTGATCAGCTTGAATGGTCAGGTATGACTCGTAGTATAAAAGAATATAAGTTACCGTTTTCTGACGGTCAATACACCGCAAAGCTCTATAAGATTTCAGCAGGCAAAGAACTACCCGTGCATACTCACAAAGGCAATGAGTTTACGTTAGTGATGGATGGGAGTTTCTCTGATAGTGCAGGAGAGTATCATCAGGGTGACTTTATTCTGGCAGACACTCATACCGTTCACCAACCCAAAGCTGCCGAGACGAGTGATTGCATATGTTTTGCGGTACTCGATGCACCGCTTAGAATGACTGGGTTCTTTGGACGAATGTTAAACCCTTTTCTGACTTAACATTCAGAGTGACTGTTTTGTTCAAATCGCCCGGTAAATAATGCCCGGGCGGCATTGGATCATTTCAAACTTATCTGAAAGGCCATTTAATGACTCCGAAGCTCCCAATACCAAATATCCTCCTTTATTCAAGGCTTGATGCATTCGGGACAGAATATCTAATTTGAGTTCAGCCGAAAAGTAAATTAAAACGTTACGACAAAAGATAACATCAAATTTTCCCAGAATAGAATACCGGTCTAGAAGGTTTAATAAACGAAACTCAACGTGCTTCATCAGATCAGGCTTTACTTTCCATACGCCTGGGGCTTTCTCGACAAAATAAGCATTCAGGCGCTCTTTTGATAACCCTCGCCCAATGGCAAGCATCTCATACTCGCCTGATTTGGCATTGGCTAACACCGTCTGAGAGATATCGGTAGCAACGACTTTAATGCCGCTTTTTAGCTTACCCGGTTTTGCTCGTTTAAACTCCTCAGCAACCATAGTCATCGAGTAAGGCTCTTGCCCTGTAGAGCATGCAGCGGACCAGATTCTAACGGGTTTAATACCGCCCCTTTCAGAAAATTCAGGCAACAATATGTCGCTTAATATTCTAAAAGGATGATTATCTCTAAACCAAAGCGTTTCATTGGTGGTCATTGCATCAACCACTGTTTCTTTTAATGCTCTTGATGATGCTTTTTTCAACGTTTGAACAAGCACCCCAAGTGACTCAATACCTTCTTGCTCCATTATTTTTCTAAGCCGACTTGTCACGAGATACTGTTTGTTGTCGCCCAGGAGTATCCCACAAGCCTGCTGAAGAAAATCACGAAACAGCTGGTATTCGTCAACGGACACTGAAGAAGTTGCATTCAAGCGTGCGGTCATAGATGTATGCATCCAAACAAAAAATGTTTTCTAAACATGTTCAATGGTGTAGTTCATCAACAACGGTCATAACTCGCTCAGCCAATTCATCCGGGCTAAACTTTGCCATAAAGTCATCTGCTCCCACCTTTTCAACCATTGCCTTATTGAAAACACCACTCAACGAGGTGTGAAGCATAATATACAGCCCGGCAAGCCTAGGGTCTGCCTTACAATGCGTGGTCAGCGTATAGCCATCCATTTCAGGCATTTCAACATCAGAAATCATTAGCGCTAGATACTCAGTAATATTAACCCCTGCATCGGCCTGTTCTTGCAAGTATGTTAATGCCTGCCGCCCATCATTTTTGGTAATAACTTCAAAGCCCACCGCCTGTAAACAGTTTTGTATCTGTTTACGTGCAACGAGTGAATCATCAACCACTAACACTCTAAAACGCTGCGCTTTTTCGGTTTGAGCTTCAGTAATAATACCTGCAGTAACGGTGTCTTCAACTGGAGATATTTCAGACAGTATTTTTTCTACATCAATAATCTCTACTAGCTTATCGTCTAGTTGAGTGACGGCTGTCAGGTAATTTTCTTTGCCTGCGCCTTTTGGAGGTGGATGAATCTCACCCCAGTTAAGGTTTACAATGCGCTCGACTCCACCGACTAAAAAACCCTGAGTTTTTCGGTTGTACTCTGTAATGATAATAAAGCTACTATTAATTTTATCTTCAGGGATAGGCGTCTGACCTATTGCCATCCCCATATCCATTATAGGTATAGTACCACCACGGATATGAGCAACACCTCTTACAACTGGATTTCGCTTTGGCATCATCGTTAGTTTTGGGCACTGCAATACTTCTTTTACTTTGAAAACGTTTATACCGTATATCTGAACTCCACGTAATCGAAACAATAACAACTCAAGTCGATTCTCGCCAACCAGTTGAGTTCTCTGGTTGACACTATCCATAACACCAGCCATAGGTGTATCCCCTGCACTATTCTGAATTCTTAAATTAAAACCAAACGTAATAAACCCGTTAATACTAAATTATAGATTTTATTCAATGCATAACGGCAACATTAGCTATCGGCACATAGTTTGCTTACTTAACTAGCAATTCCACTCGTTACAACAAATGGTGTTAATGTGCCTTGTTTTAATAAACACAGCCCTGAAAAATACGTCTTACATATCGTTAGCATAGGCCATTTTTTTAAAGTGCGCAGGCCAATTTTAACTCTAGTATTACTTTTATTAGCAATACCGGTGTCTGCATCGTCATTTAGCCAGTGGGTATCCCAAGAGACTCAGCAATATTTAAATACCGTTACTGAAACTTTAGCGGCGGACAAAGGGTTCCGCTCTGACTTCAAAATCGGCAATATCGACCCGCGTTTGAACTTAACAAAATGCGAAATCCCCCTTACTTTTGAGTTTCAGGGCGACCCTTTAGAGCGAAGTAAAAACACAATAAAAGTGACTTGCCATGATAAAAAACGTTGGTCAATCTTTGTAGCAGCCAACATTAATGTCTATAAAGAGGTATGGGTGGCCAGCCAAACATTGCGTAGAGGTCAAAGAGTAAAAGACTCAGATTTAAAACGCGCGGAGTTACAAGTCAACCAATCACGACAAGGTTATTTTATAAATAAACATAATATCGCAGGCATGACCCTACGGCGTTCAATACAGGCAGGGGACGTTTTTTATCCTGGGTTACTGTTACCCCCTAAAGTGATTGAACGCGGGGATTCAGTGGTTATTAGCGCACTCTCTGACACCATATCTGTTCAAATGATGGGCGAAGCACTAAGCGACGGAAAACTAGGGCAACAGATATCGGTTAAAAACAAAAAATCTAATCGGATCATTCGCGCTACCGTTGTTTCGAAAGGGGAAGTAACCGTCCCTATGTAATCTACTCATTAACATTTAAAGCGGGGTATACGCTAAAAATATCAACATAACCTCGTTTATTTAAACAACACATAAAATAAAATACCTTTTAGTGTTAAAGTTTTTTAAAATTAGGTCGATAAGTTAAGCAGAGTCTATAAATTGAAGGTTTACGATCATGGTAATTGATATTAACAGTATTAACCCGAACCAACCGGGTGGCTCAAGAAGCCGAACAGTCGAGGCCCAACAAGCCCGACAAAAAATTGACAGCTCTACGACTGAAAAGCACGAAGCGCCAATAGAAAAGCGCGGCGAGAATGTAAGTTTTAGTGGGAAAGCCAAAAACTTCCAACAAATTGAAGCTAGCTTGAAAGAATTACCGCAAGTTGACTCCGATAAGGTTGCAAAAATTCGTGCAGCACTCGAAGATGGCACTTATAACGTCTCTGCTGAAAATGTGGCTCAAAAAATGCTTAATATGGAGAAACACATTCTATAAGAGTAATTGTTATGCCACTTTCAATTGATCGACTCAAAACTCTGCTACAAGAAGATATACAAGACCTTACCAGACTTAGCGAAATACTTAATAAAGAGCGCACCGCCCTCAAGGAGCGCTCTAACGCCGCAATACAAGAACTTGCCATCGATAAATCCACCTGCATAAAATCAATCGAACACCGAGCTAAAGCAAAAGCATTATTATTCGTTGATGCAGGCTACCAAATCAAAAAAGGCGAGTTTGAAAAAGTCATCGCTGAAATACCTGATGAATCACTTCAATCACTTTGGCGAAAAGTAAATGTAGGATTAAGGTTCTGCCAAGATCAAAACACCATCAATGGAAAGGTGGTCAGCCACTCTCTCAAGCGTGTTAATAAATTGATGGATATTGTAAGAGGCCAGAGCAATAAGCCTAACCTCTACGGTTCTTCAGGTAAGGAAAGCACTATCGGTGGTCTTAACTCAATAGCAAAAGCCTGATCAGTTAACTGACCAGGCTTTTATAGAGGGGAACATGGGAATTAGGAAGCGCTAAGCACGCTTATCTTACGGTGATAGTCACACTAGAATCAGGTGAGAAGCTAATATCGCTCATATACACACTACCAAACGTCGGGCTTGTTGGCCCAGAACCCGCTACACGAATATTTTCCAAGCTAATTCTGTCGATACTGGTAGGGAGTGCGAGCTTCATTTTACCCGTATCCAACATCTCAAATACGGGCTTACTGCTATCGTAAACAACACCTTCTACTGTTGAATCCCACGCTAGCATATTGGTAACGGGCATAAAAACGTTAGTCAAATTCTTTAATACTTTTACCGAGTCTGGTTTTTGTTCGTTATTAACCATCTGCATCAAGCCTTGAATATCTTCTGTGATACCCTGCGCTGATACACCCGCTAAAGACTCATCATCTAGTGCCCTTAGCCCAGACTTAGATTTAAATGCGTTAACTTGTTCTGCGGCTACCGCATCACTGCTTGCACTGCTTGTCTGTGTGGTTGCAGCAAATGCAACCGCTGGCTGTAAAGGCGCGACAACCATCGCCACAAAAGCAGCGGTATAACGATATCTTTTCTGGTGCTTTAACGTCCGCTCTAGGTCTCTTTGTGAGATTAGCCCCTGACAAACAAGCACTTCACCTAGTTTTTGACCTGTAGTACGCTGCTGTACTAACGCACTATCAAGCTGTTGTTCTGTGATATATCCGCGATTAACCAGTAATCGACCAAGACGGGACTTGTCTAGTTGCTTTGTTTTTGTTGATTTCATATCCCCGACCTCTATTATTTGTGTTTTGAGTTAGTAGTGATCCCTAGAGAATAATGGTATGTATTGTATGTTTTGTACACAGTATAATCTTATCGATTGGTTAACAAATGTAAGTACACTTAACATTTTGATACTGCCAGATGTCGACCGAATTAAATGAAGCGTTAAATCAGGTAGTTAGTAGCGATTCTATTTTTCGAAGCTAAACTATATTAAAGAACAAGCCATTCATGCACACTCTAATTTCACCGCTAGAGACAGGAAATATCTTTGCCTTTTGACAATAAAGAGCACAACACATTGATTGATCAGCTTCGAGATGCACAAGCATACTTGCAAAAAAAACGGTTTTATTATCGTTTTAATACTCAGATGGAAGCCAAATATACTCAATACATGCTTTCAAGCTATCAATTTGAGAATCGTCTATACCCTAGCTTAGGGGTACTAGGGCTTATTTTATTTATCGCATCAGATTTAATTGTCATTCCATCGCTGATAGATCAAGCGATCATTATTCGCTCTATTGGTGCAGGTATAATACTCGCAGTTGTGGGAGGGATTTATCTCGACAAATCTTATCGATGGCACCAGATACTCCTCTGTCTAGGCGCATTTATTATCCACCTATCATTGATATTAGTGGGCATACTTGCTGCCGACAGCGGCCAGTTTCATTATCAATTTGGTTCAATTATTACCATTATATTTATATGTAATATTATTCGAGTAGGCTTTTCTTATGCGCTCCCTTTTGCGCTTGTTATGTTGCTTTCTCAGCTATTTGCAATGTCCCAATTGACGGTCATCACGACCGAGCAAATGACAGAAATATTTTTTATCTATTCTTTCGTTACCATTTTAAGCCTAATTGTTAACGGAAGAATGGAGTTTGAGATCCGAAAAAGCTTTGTTCGTTCCCAGCTCCTTAACTACGAGCACGACGAACTTATAAAAACACAAGAGAAGTTAAGAAAACTGTCCACATTAGATGCATTAACAGGCCTTTTTAATCGTCGCTATTTTAATAAGCACATAGAACGCGAGTGGTTGAACGCAGTCAGGCAAAAGACACCTATTTCTGTATTAATGATCGATGTTGATGACTTTAAACGTTATAACGACACCCAAGGTCATGTAGCGGGTGATGAATCCCTCAAAAGTATTGCACAAACATTAAAGCAACATGTTCAACGCCCTAATGATATGGTCGCTCGGTATGGAGGGGAGGAATTTGTAATTACCTTGCCTTATGCTAACGAAGCGGACGCAACGGCGCTTGCTTCCATTATATTAAACGCTGTATTTGAACTAAACATTCAGCACCCCTATGCCACCCATCAAAATAGGCTCACTATTAGCATTGGTTGTTGCTCTCTTATCCCAGATCAGGAATATTCTATAAAAGATCTGCTAAAATGCGCTGACGAAGCACTTTACGAATCAAAACGTAAAGGAAAGAACTGTATTTCAACCGGTAAATGCAGCAAACTAAATAAATCTTAAAACACTAATCAAACAAACTAAGGATACTTTAGATGCGTAGCTACATATCATTTATAAAGCCATTTTTACTCTGTCTATCCCTTATATTGAGTTCTATTGCGACCGCTGCCGATACAAACGCTACGGCTAACGATGTAAAGGTGTTAATAGAAACAAATCACGGTGATATTACCGTGAAGCTAAATCCAGAAAAGGCACCTATCACAGTTAAGAACTTCTTAGGCTATGTTAACAGTGGTTTTTACACCAAAACAGTTTTTCATAGGGTAATTCCAGGATTCATGATTCAAGGCGGCGGTTTTTATAAAAGCATGGATAAACTGCCAACGAGAACCCCCATAAGAAACGAAGCCTCTAACGGGCTTCACAACAACCGTGGCACTATTGCTATGGCCCGAACCAGTGATCCTCATTCGGCATCGTCTCAATTCTTTATCAACGTTGCGAATAATAACTTCCTTGATTACAGCGCTCAAAGCATGGGCTATGCCGTATTTGGTAATGTCGTTGATGGCATGGACGTGGTAGAAAAAATTGAAAATGTTAAAACGACTAAACGAAATATGCATGCCAATATTCCTGTCGACCCCGTTGTGATCAAAAGCATATCGGTAGTGAAATAATAGCGACAATGAAATAATGGGGCCTCCTCACAATACTGTCGATTAATTATTCCTTAATATTAAAGAGTTTCCATTTTGCAATTACCTTCTGTGCCCACTGCCGACCTCATCTGGGATGAGGTCGGCCATCCTATTTCCAAAAATCACAATGACGTTTATTACTCGCGAGAAAGTGGTATTGAAGAAACTCAATATGTATTTCTCGAACACAATCATATCGCTGAACGGTTGCGAGAAATTGATAAACGCAATCACTTAACAGTGGCTGAAATTGGGTTTGGTACCGGGTTAAATTTTTTATGCTGTTGGCTAGAGTGGCATAATCAAAAAATAAATGGTGATGCGGTCCCTCTGCACTTTGTATCAGTTGAAAATGCGCCATTACGTGCCTCAGACTTAACCAAAGCCTTGGCTAATTGGCCCGCTTTAAGCCACCTAAGCGACCAACTGATAGCGCAGTACCCTTTACCCGTAAAAGGGTGCCACCGACTCGTATTTGAACAAGGGCTAGTGACTCTTACGCTTTACATTGGTGATGCGGAAGACCAATATAACCAAGCGTTATTTCTCGCGGACGCTTGGTTTCTTGATGGTTTTGCACCCCACAAAAGCCCAGAAATGTGGAGCCCACACCTATTCGAAATTATCGGCCTGCATAGCGCTCAAGATGCAACCTTTAGTACATTCAGTATTGCTGGAGTTATTAGACGAGGCATGACGAGTGCGGGTTTTAACGTCATAAAAGTGCCTGGCTTCGGGCGAAAAAAAGAAATGCATGCAGGTTATTTTGTCGCAAACAATAATACCAGTGTAAACCAGCTGCTAAATTTACCTTGGTTTAAAGGCAGCCTAGGAACACCCGTTAACCTATCGTCTTGCGATTATGATGCAATCATCGTAGGTGCAGGGCTCGCAGGCGCAACAACCGCAACAGCCTTAGCATCGAGAGGGCTCAACGTCTTAGTTGTTGAAAAGCAAGACGCACCCGGTAATGGTGGTTCTGGCAACCCACAAGGTGCACTTTACAATAAGTTCTCTTCTGATTTTAATGTTCAAACCGAGTATGCACTTAATAACCTTTTATTTAGCCAGCGGTTCTATCATCGAACACAACAACAATTTAAAACTGTTTTTTGGAATCAATGCGGTCTGATTCAAGTTGCTTGGAATGAAAAAGAGAAAAAAAAACAGGCTGATTTTTTAAGTAAAAACCAATACCCCGAAGACCTTTTTACGCCTATAGATGCTAAACAAGCTAGCCAAATAGCGGGTGTAGAACTTAACCGTGGTGGCCTATTCTTTCCAGATTCAGGTTGGGTGGCACCTAAAAAGCTTTGTACGTTACTGCTAGAGAGTAACGACATTTCAACACGTTATAATACTCAAATAAGAGCATTAACCCAAGACACAGTCTCAAAAATCTGGACCGCTATCGATTGCAACAACCAGACGATAGCGACCGCTCAAAATATTATCATTTGCTCAGCATCAGATGCGAAAAACGTCGAGCAGCTTAATCATTTTAAAATAAAGCCCATCAGAGGCCAGGTATCGGTTGTTAATTCAGACGCCGACTATCCGCTTAAAACGGTATTATGTGGCGAAGGCTATATTAGCCCTCAAACCGATCATAAATTTTGCTTCGGCGCTACATTTGACCTTAAGAATGACCATTGCGAAGAGATTAAAGAAGACCATATTAAAAACATTTCCCAGCTAACTGAGTGGTTGGATTCTGCTAAAGCGTTACTTTCAGGCAAACACATTAAGACACTTGAAGGACGAGCCTCACAACGCTGTAGCTCCCCTGATTACGTCCCCATTGTTGGTAAAGCCCCCAACATTAACGAGCAGGTAGATCGATTCTCTAAATTACGCCATGATGCTAAAGCCAAGTTTGACGTCTCCGGCGCGTACTATCAGGGTTTATTTGTCAATATTGCGCATGGTTCAAAAGGCTTATCATCTTGCCCGTTAGCCGCGGAGTTTATTGCAAGCCAACTATGCAATGAGCCGTCCCCTCTTTCTGCCGAGATAGTCAAAGCCATCAGTCCGTCGAGGTTTATCATTAGAGACTTAATAAGGCGTAAGTTATAAACTCGCGTTATCGAAGAGTAATAACCTCAACATAATGCCGATTTTTCTGGTGATAGCACTCCTTTAATCCGGTAACTTCACACTGAATCGGTAGCCTTTTTTTTACTTACGTATCAAGTTGCCAAGCGTAGCCGCAACAGATAGACCAGACCTACAAGGTCTTTTGATTGTAACCGGCATGGACTACAACATATCAATAAACGCTTGTTCGTTCATAACTTGAATGCCAAGTTCTTCTGCCTTTTTAAGCTTAGACCCTGCAGCATCACCTGCAATAACACAGTGTGTTTTTTTAGAGACGCTACCACTCACCTTGGCCCCCATCGCGAGTAATTTTTCTTTGGCTTCTTCTCTAGACATTTGGCTTAACGTTCCAGTAATTACAAATGTCTTACCTTCTAAAACCTTACTCGACTCATCAACTAACACATCAGGCCAATGAACACCGACCTCGATAAGCTGCTCTATGATTTCATTATTGTGGCTTTGTTCAAAAAACGAAACAATATGGTTTGCGACGATAGGCCCAACATCTTGCACTGCTAGCAGCTCTTCGACGTTGGCTGACCGTATTTTTTCTAACGTACCAAATGCATTAGATAAAGTGCGAGCGGTTGTCTCGCCGACCTCTCGAATACCTAAGGCATAAACAAAGCTAGAGAGTTTAGTCTTTTTAGATTTCTCTAGCGCACCCAGTAGATTGTCAGCAGACTTTTCAGCCATTCTATCCATACTGGCCACTTGATAGCGTGTTAGCTTATACAGATCTGCAACACTTTTTATATAACCCTCATCCACCAATGCCTCAACGAGTTTGTCACCTAAGCCGTCTATGTCCATCGCTTTTCGAGATGCAAAATGTTTAATGGCTTCTTTACGCTGTGCGGCACAAAACAAGCCACCTGAACATCGTGCTACAGCCTCTCCTTCTAGCTGTACTACTTCCGACTCACAGACGGGACACTGCTTTGGGAAGGTTACAGCTTTAGCGTTTTCAGGTCTTTTTTCTTCGACTACTTTAACGACTTTGGGGATAACGTCCCCAGCCCTACGAATAATAACCGTATCACCGACCATTAACCCTAACCGCGCAATTTCATCCATATTATGAAGCGTAGCATTACTGACGGTTACGCCACCGACAAAAACAGGCGCTAGTCTTGCCACAGGGGTTACGGCCCCCGTTCGGCCTACTTGAAACTCAACATCAATAACTCTAGTGAGCTCTTCTTGCGCAGGGAATTTATGAGCTATTGCCCATCGAGGCGCTCGCGAGACAAATCCTAATCGCTGCTGGAGTGCTAAGTTATTTACTTTGAATACAACACCATCTATTTCATAAGGTAAGGTATTTCTCTTCTCGCCGATAGATTGATAATAGTCGAGACAGCCTTCAATATCTTCAACCACTTTCATTTCTGAGTTAATTCTAAAACCCCACTGATTTAAGCAGTACAAAGAATCGCTGTGTGTATCCCTCAAAGCCCCACCTTCGACGATGCCAACTGAATAACAGCACATTTCAAGGTTTCGGCTTGCGGTTACTTTTGGGTCTAGCTGCCTCAAACTGCCCGCTGCTGCGTTTCTTGGGTTTACAAAAGGTTTATTTCCCATTCGCTCAGCATCTTTATTAAGCGCCTCAAAGGAGGATTTTGGCATATAAATCTCCCCCCTAACCTCCAGGCGTTCAGGGTACCCACTGCCCAATAGTTTTAGTGGGATAGAGTTAATAGTACGAACATTTTGTGTAATATCTTCACCCGTTTCGCCATCCCCTCGAGTAGCACCCTGCACTAACTGACCGTTTTCATAAAGCAGGCTAACGGCGATGCCATCTAATTTTGGTTCACAAGCGTATTCAATAGCGCCACCAGCACCTAATCGCTCTACAATTCGGCGGTTAAAATCATGCATATCTTCTTGATTGAAGGCGTTCTCAAGTGACAACATCGGCATCTCATGTGTCACCTGTGAGAACCCTGCTAAAGGTGCTCCGCCTACACGTTGGGTGGGTGACTCAGGAACCACTAATGAAGGGTTTTCGCCCTCAATTGCTTTGAGCTCATTCATTAATCGATCATATTCAGCATCGGGCACCGATGGATCGTCCATTACATAATAACGATAATTGTGCTGCTCTAACTCATTACGTAATGCTTCAACTTTTTGAATGATAGCTTCTGAAACTGGCATTTTTGGGATCTCGTAATACGCGATATGTTATTATTCCCGCAACAATCAACGGCTCTGCAAAAGAGCACCTTTGGGTGGGCGAAAATCTAATTACTTTTTAGGGTTTGAATTCCCAGCTTCGCGAGAATCCCCCCAAAATTGTCGTCAAATATTCATAGTAGGATTATCAACAGACAAATAAAAAGCGAAGCATTTGCTTCGCTTTTTAGCTGATACACGATGACTTAATTACTGTTAATTTAACATCTAGCCGTCAACTGTCTGCGTTCAAAATCACGGATACGCTCACGGCAGTGTTCGAGAGTCTGCGGTGTCATGTCGCTTCTTCTCTCATCTTTCATCTCGCCAGACAAGTTTCTTACAACACATTGAGCTGTCTCAACCATATAGTCAAATGCTCTCATGTTATCGTCAGGTCCAGGTAAACTCATAAAAAAGCAGATACCGGGTGTGGACATTGTCTCTAACTGGTCTTTAGGAAAATAACCCGGCTCTACTGCATTCGCTACACTAAATTGAATAGGGCTATCTGCCGTATTTTCACGTCGATGATAGATAGACATATCACCATGCTCTACCCCACACGCCTTTAAAAGGGTATTTAATTCAGTACCGCTAAACCCTTTCTCAGATCGACTCATCACATTTAAGACGATAACTTCCTGAGCCGGTTGAGGGACTTTCTCTGTTTTAGAAGGTTTGGGCTTTGCTTTTGACAGCTTGGCTTTTGATGCAGACGCTTTTAGACCTTCGCCAAAAGTCATCTTAGATTTGAGTTTGTCTTCCTGACTATTAAGTCGACCAGTAGACGACACGGTTTTTGCTGCTCGTATCTCACTACTATCTACCGATATTTTATCATTCGCACGAGACTCATCCCCGTTTACGCCAGAGCCAGTACTGCCGTTTGGGTTTCGAGCAACCACTCTGACTGAAGATAGATTGTCATCGTCAAAATCGTTATTTCCCACTGCACCGGTATCTATAGACGGCTCTTTACGTATATTTATATCAATTCGAGTATCTGTAGTTTCGCTACGAAGTGAATCAGTATTAAAACCACAGCTCTCAACTGTTTCATCTGCTCGGTTGAAATCTGAACTTTCACTACCTACGGGTCTAGCCCCCCCGTTTGGGAGTTCTGGGTTAAAGCCTTCATCCAAGGGTGTGTTTTGTATTTCGCCACCCATTCCGAGTGAAATCTCCATTGAGTCACGTCTGGCACGTCTCATCCGACGAATACCGTCTATTACGATACCAACAATAACCACGCCACCCAATACAACTAACCATTCTCGTAAATTCATATCCATTGTCTTACTTATAACCATGTCGATGTTTGTAGATTCGACTAATATCAGGCTCTAGCACCGTTTAGCTGCACCATTACCGTTTATTCTTACAAACATGTTAAAAAAGATCTCGATAAGCGAGATTAACAAAAAATTACCATTCAATGCCAATTGTAACGGTAGGAAGCACAATTCTGAATAGTAATTGCCAATATACTAGTGATTTTTTTAAATATTAACAGCCATTACACCGTTCTTATTGCTATCAAACACCGGATATCACACTTACATTCGCTAAATTGATAACTCAATCATACCGCAGCAAGTTTAGCAGCTGCTTCTACATCAACAGACACAAGCCTTGATACACCGGGTTCATGCATCGTAACACCCATTAACTGATCAGCCATTTCCATCGCGATTTTATTATGGGTGATATAAATAAACTGCACTTTACTAGACATATCTTTCACCATATTCGCGTAACGAGCCACGTTTGCATCATCTAGCGGAGCATCTACTTCATCTAGCATGCAAAACGGTGCGGGGTTTAATTGAAAAATAGAGAATATTAACGCAATAGCGGTTAATGCTTTTTCGCCACCTGAAAGAAGATGGATGGTTGAGTTTTTCTTACCTGGAGGGCGCGCCATAATCGAAACGCCTGTTTCTAACAGGTCGTCCCCTGTGAGCGCAAGATAAGCACTACCACCACCAAAGACCTTAGGGAACAACTCCTGGAGCCCGTTATTGACTTTATCGTAAGTCTCTTTAAACCTTGCTCGGGTTTCACGGTCAATTTTACGGATAGCAGACTCAAGTGTTTCTAGCGCCTCTCTTAATTCTGCATCTTGGGCGTCTAGATAGGTTTTACGTTCACTTTGAATTTTATATTCATCAATAGCGGCTAGGTTAATCGCACCTAGACGCTGAATACGATTTGCAATTTTTGCTAGCTCATCCTTCCATAACCGCTCTTCGGCATGCTCAGGTAAAATATTCAATACAGCGTCAAGATCAAAGCTATCTTTTTTAAGCTGCTCTTCAACACCTGTACGATGAATCTCAAGCGCTTGAGATTCCATTCGCTCTTGCTCTAACGTTCCCCTTATATCATTGAGTTTTTGTTCAGATTCAATTCGAGATCGCTCTTGATCTCTCATTTGAGCGTCAACACGTTCTAAGGTTTCTCGTGCATTATTAAGCAACGTTTCTTCATTCAGCCTATTTTCAAGTAATTCTTCTAATCTGATTTGAAGCTCTTCTAAAGGGTCAGAGTTTGATTCAGCGCTTTCTAGCAGTAAGCGATGTCGCTCACTAACACGCTCTAACTGCAGTGTGAGCTTATATATGGTGGTTGATAAACCTTCTTTTTGATTTTTTGCCGCTTGTACTTTTAGTTGTAATTGATGCGAGGTATCACGCTGGTGTCGAGCCTGCTGTCGATAGTTATCTAAGGATGCCCGAATATCATCACGCCGCTGCAATTGAATTTCACGCTCGTCAGCATTCTTATCCATATCATCCATGGCCTGCTGCCAAACGATTCTTGACGCTTCGAGTGCCTCCAGTTCTTGCTCTTTCTGAATTGTGAGGTCTGCAAGATCTTCTTTTGTTCTGATCACTCGGGCAAAAAGCTGCTCAAACTTTACTTCAGCTGAGCTTAATTGAGAGGTCAATAATGACTGCGTTTTTTCTGCCTCCGACACTTGCCTTGCCGCCTCTTCAAGCTTTAATTCATTATCTTTTAAGCTCACTCGGTGCTGTTGAAGCTCGCTCTCAAGCGCTGAAATTATTTCACGCTGCTCATCAACGATCACGGTTAATTCATCGATAGCTTTTTGGCGCTGTAACAAACCACTTGCGGCTGAGCCTTGCTTAAATAAGTTAATCCAGTGCCGTCCTATCCACGTACCATCGCGCAATACGATTGATTCATCGGGTAATAACGTCTGTCGAACAGACAAGGCTTCGGTCAAGCTCTCAGCCGTAAAAATTTTATTAAGGATGCCAGAATAAAAACCGCGCCCTTCTACAAATAAAGAAAGACATTTTTTCTCGAAACCACGATCGCCTTTAACGTTTTCGGTAACGTTAGTCGCGTGGATAGACTCAGAATTAGTATCTTCAAACAACGATATTGAGCTAGTCAAATCAGTGGTTTCTACACCTGCCATGGTCTCCAAAGAGGGAACCTTAACCCCTTGAAGAAAGCGCCCTAAGACCACCTCTACAGCAGTATCCCAGCCGCCGCTCACTTTCAGTTGTCGAGCAAGTGTCGCATCTGTATTAATACCTTGCTGCTGAAACCAGCTGATTCGCTCTTGATCATCATCACCAAGAGCGCCTTTTTGAAGCGCTATTTTTGAGGCTAATTCACCGGTATTCTGTTGGTATTTATTGCGATTTTCGGCCAGTATCTGCTCTAGCTGATTAATTGATTCGCGACTCGCTGTAATGATGTCAGACGCGTCTAACCTTAGCTCTCGGGCATCCTCGACTACGATATCTTTTTCTGCAATTTGTTCTTTTAGCTCTTCAAGAATCCCCTGATCACTCTGATCTTCTAGCGTCATCAACTCTTCTTGCAATCGTGTTATTTTATCTCCGATACGCAACAATGACAGTTCACTTTGTTTTATTCTTGACTGCTCTACTTCAGCGCGCTGACGTGCGTCAGACGATAATTGATTAAACTGCTCCCAGTCATGCTGCCAACGCTGCATTTCATCTTCCATGACCGCCAGCCTTTCTGCTGACTCGTCTGACTGCGCGTTACTTTCTTCTAATTCTGGAACAAGCTCTTCATACTCAATCACAATCTCATCGAGACGCAATTGATCGGCATCTAACTCTTCTTTAAGTTCATTAACTGACGACACCACGTCTTGGAGTTCTTTTTGTAACTGTGCTGCTCGCTCTTTTTGGTGCTGAAGGCTTTGCTCAACCCGAGCAATTTCTGCGCCCGACTCGTAATAAAGAGCCTGTACTTTGTTAAACTTTTCGCTAGAATCATGATGCTCGATGCGCAATTGCTCTGATAGTGTATCGTTCGCGGTACGCGCATATAACACTTCTTCTAGCCGAAGCTCTAACCCTTGCACTTGAGTTGATTTTTCACTCAGTTTTCGATCTAGGTCACGCCATTTAAGTGCATTGAGCTGTGCATTTTTAAGCCTTTCTTCTTTCTTTAATTCAGTATACTTTTCTGCGGCCTGAGCTTGTTTGTGTAGGTGTGATAGCTGTCTTTCTAGCTCTTCGCGAATATCGGCAAGGCGGTCTAGGTTTTCTTCCGTCCGCTTCATTCGCCGTTCGGTGTCTTTTCTTCGTTCTTTATATTTTGATATACCTGCGGCTTCTTCTAAAAAAACCCTAAGCTCTTCTGGTTTCGACTCAATGAGTTTAGAGATCATTCCTTGCTCTATGATCGCATAACTTCTGGGCCCTAAACCTGTACCTAAAAACAGGTCAGTAATATCGCGTCGTCGGCATTTTGTACCATTTAAATAGTAAAATGATTGCGCTTCTCGGGTGACTTTTCGTCTGATCGATATCTCATTAAATTGAGCAAACTCTCCGACCAGTTTACCTTCAGTATTATCGAACACTAGTTCAATCGATGCCTGACCAACAGGCTTGCGTCCATTGGAACCATTAAAGATAACATCTGTCATAGATTCGCCCCGCAAGTGTTTTGCTGAACTTTCACCCATGACCCACCTTACCGCATCAATCACATTAGATTTGCCGCAACCATTTGGGCCAACAACAGCAGAGAGATTGGTTGGAAACGACACGGTGGTGGGGTCGACAAATGATTTAAAACCTGCAAGCTTGATCGATTTTAGTCTCATTTATCTACCTTTGAGGATCTTTCTTTCATAAACGGCTATGTTCAATAACGGCACCATTATTGAGTATTTAACGCATTTTTTGACCTAAGAAATAGTCAGGTAAAATAGGCGTTGTGAGTCTCTGTAGTCGCTTTTTTTAGCTCTTGTAGCGCGAGAGACCTTTGAAGCTCACCATACTCGATGACAATACGCTCTATTTCAGCTTGATCTCGTTTTAGTACAGCAGACACTAGGTTATTAAAGAACGCCTTGGTTTTATGGAGCTGCTCTTGTCTTGGTTTCATGGCTAAATAATAAGTTCTACTGACACCAGGCTTAAAGTTCTCAAGCGTTTCTTCAAGATATGAATTATTGACGATAGGATACGTCAGGCTAACTAACTCAAAACCTAATTCTACGATTTCATCAACGGGCTTATCTGGTGATGATGTTAATTTATTAATCGCCTCAATCTTACCTATCATTTCATCCAAGTCGCCTTCTTTCCACAATATTGCAAAGGTTGTCACCAACATTGATAAAAGATTGATATAAATATCATACAGGCAATTAATATGGTGAGCCGATAGCTCAGATACCATCGCGCCCTTTCTAGGAAAGATATTAATTAAATGCCGTCGCTCAAGAATTAATAATGCCTCGCGTACTGATCCTCGACTTACATCAAGATCTTTAGCGACTTTTAATTCTTGAATCCTTTCTTTTGGCTTTAATTCGGCCCTTATTATACGAAGACCTATATGTTGTGCTATCTGTTCGGACAGACTCTCGGGTGCCTGAAATCTCATTAGGGATATTAACCTAGAAACTAAAATTAAGATGATTTTACCACATAGTATTATCACTACGGTGATATAGTTCGCTGATTAGCCGAACAAAAAACATACCACAATAGCGTCATTTTTTTGCCGACCGGCAATAACCGTCCATCCAATAATACCACAACCATCTGTTTTAGATAGATAATACCTTAATGGCATGAATATCGCTTAAACACCCGAAAGTAACGATAACGTGCACTTATAGCAGTAATTTGCCGCTATTCGGGAGTGAGAGAATGACTACATACAAAAAAGCGGACACTATTGACTTTACAAAGGCTCGTCTAGTTTCGACTTATAACGAGCTAACCCAACATTTAAAAGACAGTGATGACATCATTTCCCGTCTAACACGCCGCTTGCAAACGACATTAGACATAAAACATATCATTAATATGTTTGTAGAAGAGGTTGGCAAACTCATTAGTTTTGATCAATTCGAATACAATTGCGAAACCGTCGGCAGTTATATTACGTCTGAGAAACGTGCGGCGCACTCCTGCAATTACAAATTAAAGCTACAAAATGAGAACCTAGGCGAAGTCAGCCTGACACGATCAAAAAAGTTTAAAGAAGAAGAGCTCGCTATTCTTGAGAGATTAATGAGCACCTTGGTCTACCCACTTAAAAATGCACTAATGTATAAACATGCATTAGATGCAGCACTTCAGGACTCTCTAACAAGTTGCGGAAACAAAAGAGCGCTCGATATTGCCTTAACGCGAGAAGCGGAACTATCAAGGCGTCATAACCACCCACTATCCATCATTACAGTCGATATTGATCATTTTAAAAATATCAACGATCAGCATGGCCATGCTGCAGGTGATGGTATATTGAAACAACTGGTAGAGTGTATGATCAACTCTGCTAGAAAAAGCGATTTATGCTTTAGAAGCGGTGGAGAAGAATTTATTGTGCTGCTGAATAAAACAACAGAAGTAGGCGCGCGAATTATTGCTGAACGCTTAAGGCAGTCTGTCAACAAGACTCGATTTGTACATGGCGATAAAATAATACCGCTCACCATCAGCCTTGGCACCGCCACATTTAAAAACAATGAAGATCTAGATTCATTATTAGAAAGATCAGATAAAGCACTCTATGAAGCAAAAAACAGTGGTCGAAACAGGGTCGTGTCTGCAGAATTATCAGGTTCACTTAACAGGATCTCTGACAACAAAGATCAACAGTCGGCCTAATCCAATAGATCTCAGGGGAGTACGTAACGCACTCCCCCGTCCAAATCATCGCAGTGATCAGTCGTTAAATCGAGTCACTCAACCCTAATCTATGTTGAGCTATTTCTTTTTGCGCCCACCTGCCCCTGGCTTACCGCTGCGCCTACCTTCAAATACAGGCTTCGCTTTTTTATTACTTTGTCTTTTTAACTTTTCAATATCTTTTGGCTTCTTCTTAGTAATAGGCTTCGACTTTAAACCGACCATCGCACAAAGGTTATCCGCATCTTTTTGGCCTAACTCTTCAAAATGTCCAACTTTAAGTCTTGACGGCATAAACATACAACCGAATCTTACACGTTTAAGACGGCTAACCGATACGCCTTGGGAAGCCCATAAACGTCTTACTTCACGGTTTCGCCCTTCCATAAGCACGACATGAAACCAATGATTAAGCCCCGTACCACCAGAGTCATGAATATCCGTAAATTTAGCCATTCCATCTTCGAGTAATACACCTTGCTTCAGTCGGGCGATCATCTCGTCATCAACATCACCTTTAATACGCACAGCATATTCACGATCAATCTCGTTAGAGGGATGCATAAGGCGGTTAGCTAACTCACCATCTGTCGTAAACAGTAGCAGGCCCGAGGTATTAATATCTAATCGACCCACAATGATCCAACGTTGGCCTTTAAGTGGTGGCAGTCGATCAAAAACAGTAGGTCTTCCTTCAGGGTCGTTTCTGGTACTCACCTCACCTTCTGGTTTATTGTAAATAAGAATTCTACGGGCAGACATTTCACCCCGATCCATTTTAACCGGCTTGTCATCCAGCGTAATGGTATCAGTGAATACGGCTCTATCACCTAGCTTGGCTGTCTCTCCGTTAAGAGAGATACGACCCGCTTTAATCCAGGCTTCTATTTCTCTTCTGGAGCCTACACCCGCTTGAGCCAATAGTTTTTGTAACCGTTCCCCTGCAAGCGAACTTGAAGAAGTGTTTGTTGATGGGGTGTTCGATGTATCAGACGTCATTTTTAACAACCAAAAAGTTATGTAATATTAGTGAATGGACGAGTCGTCACTATCACTGAATTCTGTTGAACGGGCGGTACTTTCAAAATCGAGAGATTCGTCAGTGCCACCCGAAGACTGCATTTGTTTTTCTATCTCCAAGCCAATCGCTTCGAGATCTCTGATTTCAGAAAGTGGTGGTAATTGGTCAAGCCCCTGAAGATTAAAATAGTCAAGAAATTGCCGGGTTGTTGCATACAGCGCTGGTTTACCGGGTACGTCTTTATGGCCTACAACTCTAACCCAACTGCGTTCCAATAGTGTTTTTATTATATTCGAACTAACAGCAACACCTCGAATATCCTCTATATCACCTCGCGTGATGGGTTGCCGGTAGGCTATTAGCGCTAACGTTTCTAATAAAGCTCGACTATAGCGCTGAGGCCTTTCTTCCCATAGTTTGCTGACCCAAGGAGAAAAATCCTGTTTCACCTGAAATCGATAGCCACTCGCTACCTTAACCAGCTCATACCCTTTATCTTCACAGTCTACAGTAATTTCTTCAAGTGCAACCCTAAGCGCTTGCTTTGTAGGCCGTTCAGACTCATCAAAAAGTTCAGCTAAACGGTCAACTTCTATGGCTTTTCCGACTGATAATAATGCTGCTTCGACGATATTTCTTACTTTGTTACGCGAGGCCTTAGTGCTTCGCGGGGCTTTTTTCTGAACAGACTCTTTAGCAGCGTTACTCATTGCACTCTCGCTTTAAGATGAATAGGCCCAAATGACTCATTCTGAACAAGCTCGACCAACTGTTCTTTAATCAGCTCCATTACTGCTAAAAATGTAACAACAACGCCTAATCGCCCTTCTTCTATATTAAACAGCGTTTCAAAGGCTGTAAATCGGTCCGCTGATAACTGACTTAGCACGTGAGCCATTTTCTCACGCGTTGAAAGCGTTTCTTTTTCTATTTGGTGACTTTCAAACATATCGGATCTTCGTAGTACCTCACTAAACGCGAGCATCAATTCTTGCAATGATAAGTCTGGATGCCTTTTTTGATCATTTAGCGCGGGTGGTGCGACTTCACTAATATACGTATCTCGCCCTACCCGAGGAAGTTCATCTAACTCTTCAGCAGCTTGTTTAAAGCGCTCATACTGCTGTAAGCGCCTAATCAGTTCTGCTCTTGGGTCATCTTCGTCTTCATCACTCCCTTCATGGCGAGGAAGCAACATTCGAGACTTTATCTCAGCTAGCATTGCGGCCATCAGCAGATATTCTGCCGCTAACTCAAACCGCATGGCCTTCATTAAGGCGATGTATTCCATGTATTGCCGCGCAATATTACTGACATTCACATTAAGAATATCCATATTTTGTCGGCGAATTAGATATAACAACAGATCGAGAGGCCCTTCAAATGTTTCTAACATTACCTCCAACGCATCAGGTGGAATATACAGATCTTGCGGTATCTCGGTAATGGGTTTCCCATCAACGAAAGCAAATATCATCTCTTGCTGGATGTGAGGTGTTTCTGTTACGACCTCATTACTTTCATCAACGTTGACTGTCATTTATAACAACCTGTTTTGCTATGGACCCTAGCGATACGATAATCCCATCGCACGTTTAACTTCTTCTAGTGTTGCTTTAGCAGTATCCCGAGCAGTTTCAACACCTTCAGCAATTATTGAGCGAACAAGTTCAGGGTTTTCTTCGTAATGCTGTGCACGCTCATGTATCGGTTTTTGTTCTTCTAGCACCGCATCAATGATCGGCTTTTTACAGTCGATACAACCAATGCCAGCACTACGACAGCCTTCTTGAACCCATGTTTTAACCGAAGTATCTGAATAAACCTCATGCAACTGCCAAACTGGACACTTATCAGGATCACCAGGATCGGTTCGTCTGACACGCTGCGGGTCAGTTTGCATGGTTCTGATTTTTTTCACAACCGTATCTGCTTCTTCCCTAAGACCAATCATATTGCCGTAGGACTTTGACATTTTATTGCCATCTAAACCGGGCATTTTAGCTGAAGGCGTCAATAGAGGTTGCGGCTCAGGAAGTATCACTTTCCCGCCGCCTTCAATGTAACCAAATAAACGTTCTCTATCACCTAGCGTTACATTTTGCTGTTCTCTTACCAATGAGCGTGCTGTTTCAAGGGCGGCTTCATCCCCCTGCTCAAGAAAACGTTTACGCAATGCTCGGTAAACTTTGGCTGTTTTTTTACCCATTTTTTGAATCGCAGCTTCGGCCTGCTCTTCATACCCCATATCTTTACCGTATAAATGATTAAAACGGCGTGCTATATCACGGGTCATTTCAACGTGGGCTATCTGGTCTGCACCTACTGGTACCTGCCCAGCCTGATAGATTAAGATATCAGCACTCTGAAGTAGCGGATATCCTAAAAAACCATAGGTAGCGAGGTCTTTTTCTTTTAAACTTTCTTGCTGGTCTTTGTAGCTTGGCACCCTTTCTAACCACCCAAGGGGGGTCATCATCGATAGTAATAAATGCAGTTCGGCATGCTCTGGTACTTTGGACTGAATAAACAAGGTTGCAGAGCCAGGGTTTATCCCTGCTGCAAGCCAATCGGTCACCATATCCCAGACACTTTGTTCAATAATATAAGGATCTTCATAGTGCGTCGTTAAGGCATGTAAATCGGCTACAAAAAAGAAACATTCAAAATCGTGTTGCAACTCTACCCAATTTTTAAGCACACCATGATAGTGCCCTAGATGAAGTTTACCGGTAGGCCTCATTCCCGATAAAACGCGTTGCTGTGACTCGACGGCACTCAATTATGTATCCTCAAAAAGGTAAAGTTGTATATTAAAAACAATTATAAACTAGAACGACGCTCACTCCACCTGCTTTTCATATAAAGGCGGAAAATCAAATACCCTAAAGAAAAAACCGCCTCACTAAGGAGACGGTTTAATCTACATTTCATCTAAACCCGTAAACAGCCTAGAGGATTGTAACGGTAAACACTACCAGCCAGTAACTTCGGCAAGTGCTTTACCAATATCAGCTAGACTTTTAACGGTTTTAACACCGGCATCTTCAAGCGCTGCAAACTTCTCAGTTGCAGTACCTTTACCGCCTGCGATAATAGCGCCTGCATGTCCCATTCTTTTACCTGCAGGTGCAGTTACACCTGCGATATACGAAACAACTGGCTTTGTAACGTTGTGCTTGATGTATTCTGCCGCTTCTTCTTCTGCAGAGCCACCAATTTCACCAATCATTACGATTGCTTCTGTTTTAGGATCGTTCTGAAACAACTCTAAAATATCAATAAAGCTAGAACCAGGAATAGGGTCACCGCCAATGCCTACACAAGTAGACTGACCATAACCGTAATCAGTAGTTTGTTTAACCGCTTCATACGTTAGCGTTCCTGAGCGAGATACAATACCGACTTTACCCGGTAAATGAATATGCCCTGGCATAATACCAATCTTAGACTCTCCAGGCGTTATAACACCTGGACAGTTAGGCCCAATCAAACGCACACCCAATTCGTCACACTTCACTTTGGCATCAAGCATATCCAGTGTTGGAATACCTTCAGTAATACAAACAATTAGTTTGATGCCACTATTGGCGGCTTCTAAAATAGAATCCTTACAGAAAGGTGCAGGTACATAGATAACAGATGCTTCTGCACCGGTTTGCTCTACTGCTTCTCTAACGGTATTAAAAACAGGTAAACCTAAGTGAGTCTGACCACCTTTACCCGGGGTAACACCGCCGACCATTTGAGTGCCATATTCAATCGCTTGCTCTGAATGAAAAGTACCCTGTGCACCGGTAAAGCCCTGACAGATAACCTTAGTATTCTTGTCGATTAAAACACTCATTATGCTTGGCCCCCTGCTGCCTTAACAACTGAATCTGCGGCATGTTCCAAACTCTCTGCCGCTATAATATTTAGTCCGCTGTCTGCCAGCTTCTTGGTACCCAGTTCAGCATTATTACCTTCAAGTCTTACAACAACAGGCACTTTAACACCCACTTCTTCAACTGCACCGATAACACCATCGGCAATCAAGTCACAGCGAACGATTCCACCAAAGATATTAACCAATACGGCTTTCACGCTATCATCTGACAAAATGATTTTGAACGCTTCTGTAACACGCTCTTTAGTGGCACCACCCCCAACATCAAGGAAGTTAGCCGGTTCGCCGCCACGTAGCTTAACGATATCCATGGTGCCCATCGCAAGACCAGCACCATTAACCATGCAACCAATGTTACCGTCTAATGCTACATAGTTAAGTTCCCACTCTGCCGCTTCAGCTTCACGAGCATCTTCTTGCGAAGGATCTCTCATCTCAACTAGCTTTGGCTGACGGTAAAGTGCATTCGCATCAATATTAATTTTACCGTCGAGACAATGAAGATCACCTTCATCAGTGATAACCAGCGGGTTAATCTCTAGCAATGCCAAATCATAATCATGGAATAACTGAGACAAGCCAAGGAATAACTTAGTAAATTGTTTAACCTGCTTGCTGTTAAGGCCTAGCTGAAACGCTAAATCTCTTGCTTGGTATGGCTGTGCGCCTACCAAGGGGTCGATAATTGCTTGAAGAATCTTTTCAGGCGTTTCTTCTGCTACTTTCTCTATCTCAACACCGCCTTCAGTCGACGCCATAAAGACAACACGACGCGTGCTTCGATCTACTACCGCACCCAAATACAATTCTTGAGCGATGTCAGTACAAGACTCAACCAAAATTTTAGTCACCGGTTGGCCATTAGCATCTGTTTGGTATGTCACCAAATTCTTACCTAACCACTGCTCAGCAAACGCTTTTATTTCTTCTTTTGAGCTAACGAGCTTAACACCACCCGCCTTACCACGGCCACCCGCATGAACCTGTGCCTTCACAACCCATTTATCGCCACCCACTTTGTCAGCAGCTGCAGCAGCTTCTTCGGGGGTATCGCAAGCGTATCCAGTTGATACAGGCAAGCCATACTCGGCGAAAAGTTGCTTTGCCTGATACTCGTGTAGATTCATAGTTTTTTCCGTTTATCCAGACAGTTGTATAATGCCCACTGGTATGTGGACTATTAAGCCATCGGTGAGGATCACTCACCGACAGTCAATTTAGTAGCGCTACTTGCAACGCTTACTTTTTCTTTTTACGGTTAGCAATATGAATAGCATGCCCCGCGACAGCGAGTGTTGCTTCATGAACCGTTTCTGATAACGAAGGATGAGCAAACATGGTTAGCCCAAGATCTTCTGCACTGGAGCCAAACTCCATTGCAATAACTGCCTGTGCAATCAACTCAGATGCTTGTGGGCCAATAATATGAACCCCCAAAATTCTGTCAGTGGTTGCATCGGCAATAACTTTAACCATACCAGCGGTACTGTTTGCTGCCATAGCTCGACCATTGGCCGCAAATGGGCAAGTGCCCACGTTGTATTCTATGCCGTCATTCTTTAGCTGCTCTTCGGTTTTACCGACCCAAGCTATTTCAGGGTTGGTATAGATTACACCGGGAACACAGTCATAATTGACTTTCGTTTTTTGGCCAGCAATTCGCTCTGCGACCATAACACCTTCTTCCATCCCTTTATGCGCTAACATAGGGCCACGAACAACATCGCCCACGGCATAAATACCCGGAACATCAGTACGGCACTTATCATTTACAAAGATGAAACCACGCTCATCTAGGTTAACGCCACTTTCAGGCGATAATAGACCTTCTGTATAAGGCGATCGACCTACTGCCACGATAACCTTGTCGAATTTAGCCTCTTGCTTACCTTTTGAGTCTTCATAAGCAACATTAACGAGTCCGCGCTTTATTTCGCTTCCTGTTACTCGTGCTTTAAGCTTGATATCTAAGCCTTGCTTTTTAAGCTGCTTTAGCGCTTCTTTAGCAATTTGCTGATCTGCTGAAGGCAAGAACGTATCTTGTGCTTCTAGCACAGTCACTTCAGACCCTAGGCGTGCCCAAACACTCCCTAACTCTAAACCGATGACGCCTGCACCAATAACACCTAAACGCTTAGGCACTTCTTCAAAATCAAGTGCGCCCGTTGAGTCAACGATATACCCTTCTGTTAACGGTGTTGGAGGTATTTCAACAGGTCTTGAACCCGTTGCAATGACGATATTTTCGGCATCATAAATAGTCACTTTGCCATCTTTATCAATCACTTCAACTTGCTTACCACCTAGTACCTTACCAGAACCCTGAATAGAGCTAACGCCATTAGCTTTAAACAAAGACGCGATACCACCGGTTAAGTTTTTAACGATAGTGTTTTTTCGATCAAGCATTTTAGCGACATCCATTTTAACGTCGCCAGTATCAATACCGTGAGACGCAAAATCATGCTTAGCTTCTTCAAACTTGTGAGAAGACTCCAACAATGCTTTCGAAGGGATACAACCCACATTTAGGCACGTTCCGCCTAATATTTGCTTACCCGCTTCAGAGACCCACTGTTCAACACACGCTGTTTTTAATCCTAATTGTGCACAACGGATAGCCGCAACATATCCGCCTGGTCCTGCACCTATAACAATGACATCAAATTTATCTGACATTTCACATTCCGCTTAATTTTTAAATAAGAGTTAAAAATTTCTATACGTCGAGGATGATTCGAGCAGGATCTTCAAGTAACTCTTTAATCGTTACCAAAAACTGAACCGCTTCTTTACCATCAATCATCCTATGGTCATAGGACAAAGCCAAATACATCATTGGCAATATAACCACTTCACCGTCAACCGCCATTGGACGCTCTTGGATTTTATGCATGCCCAAGATAGCCGTTTGTGGCGGGTTAATAATGGGCGTCGACAACAGCGAACCAAACACACCACCATTTGATATGGTAAACGTGCCACCTGTCATATCTTCAATACCCAACTTACCATCGCGCGCTTTAAGGCCGTAATTGCGAATACCGGCTTCTATGTCAGCAAGACCCATACCATCTACGTCTCTTAAAACAGGTACAACTAAACCACGCTCGGATGACACAGCAACACCAATGTCTTGGTAACCATGATAAACAATGTCATTACCATCAATTGATGCGTTTACAGCTGGGAAACGCTTAAGGGCTTCTACAGCTGCTTTAACAAAGAATGACATAAAGCCCAGACGTGTACCGTTGTGCTTTTTCTCAAATAAGTCTTTGTATTGATTACGAAGTTCCATTACTGGCTTCATGTTAACTTCATTAAATGTCGTCAACAAAGCTGCGTTTTGCTGAGCACTCACTAGGCGTCTTGCAACACTCGCACGCAAACGGGTCATGGGCACTCGTTTTTCTATGCGACCTTGCCCTGGAATATCAAGACTAGGCATTGATGGTGCAGTGGTCTGCGCTTTGGTTGCTTCAGGCTGGGGCGCAGCAGGCGTTGTAGAACCAGACGATGCACCCAAATAGTTCACAACATCTTCTTTGGTTAATCGACCGCCTTTACCTGTTGCCGGAATCGCAGACGCATCAAGTCCATTTTCGTCCACTAGTTTACGAGCAGCAGGGCTCAGCAGTAGCTCTTCGGTCGACTCAGTGTCAGTAGCGGCTGTCGTTGATGAAGTCTCTTCAGAAGCCGCCGTTGACCCAGTCGCGCCATCAGCAAAGATACCAATGACTTCGCCACTTAAAACAGTATCGCCCTCACCTTTAGCGATGCTTTCAATGACACCATCATTAGGTGCAACTACTTCTAGTACTACCTTGTCTGTCTCAATATCGACAATAAGCTCATCTCTGGCCACCTGTTCACCAGGCTTTTTGTGCCAAGTAGCGATGGTTCCGTCTGCAACAGATTCAGGGAAGGTCGGTGCTTTGATTTCGATTGCCATTTGTTATCCTTTTTCTACAAATTCTTTTCTTGTTTATACGTCTAATGCTTCAGTGACTAACTTATTTTGTTCTTCCACATGAACCGATGCATAACCACATGCAGGTGCAGCGGATGCCGGTCTACCGGCGTAATTTAGGTATAACTTAGGGTTAACTTCCCGTACCACTTCTCTCATATGATGCTGACTACAGTACCAGGCCCCCTGGTTCATTGGCTCTTCTTGACACCATACAACGTCATTAAGTTTTGTATAGACCGATAACACGTCTAATAAGTCATCAGAAGGGAAAGGGTAAAGTTGTTCAATTCGAACGATTGCAACTTCTTCTTTCTCTTCGTTGCGGCGGCGCTCTAACAAGTCGTAATAAACCTTACCGCTACAAAGTACTACTCGCTTAACCTTTTTAGGATCTTGTACATCAACTTCAGGAAGAACAGTATAGAAAGTACCGTCGGATAACTCCTCTATCGTCGATACAGCTTCTTTATGCCTCAACAAACTCTTAGGTGTAATCGCAATAAGTGGCTTTCTTAATGGTCTCTTCACCTGACGTCTAAGCATATGAAAAACCTGCGAAGGCGTCGTGGGCACACACACTTGTATATTATGCTCAGCACATAACTGCAAGTACCGTTCCAATCTGGCAGAAGAGTGTTCTGGGCCCTGGCCTTCATAACCATGTGGTAATAACATCGTTAAGCCGCAAAGACGGCCCCACTTATGCTCACCACTGGTAATAAACTGATCAATCACAACCTGAGCACCATTCGCAAAGTCACCAAACTGAGCTTCCCAAATAACCAACGCACTAGGGTTAGTGGTTGCGTAACCGTACTCAAACCCTAGTACTGCAACCTCAGATAATAAAGAGTCATAGATTTCGATCTTAGGCTGATCGTCTGCCAAGTTAGCTAACGGCATATAGACAGCACCGTCACTTTGACTGTGCAATACAGCATGACGGTGAGAGAACGTACCGCGACCTACATCTTGACCGGTGATTCGAACTTCATGGCCGTCATTGAGCAAGGTGGCGTAAGCCATCACTTCAGCATAGCCCCAGTTAATGGGCATCGCACCTTGGTTCATTTTATTACGATCTTCGATAATCTTTTGAACCTGCCGCTGAACCGTAAAACCGTCGGGCGTTTGCCCTAGTTTTTTGCCTAGCTTCTCTAGCGTTTTACGGTTAATGCTAGTTTTAGCTTTCGCAGTCCATACATGCCCTAAATAGGGTGTCCAGTCCACATGTAGCTCTAGCTTAGGATCTTTAACTAAGCTTTTAACCACGTGTTCGCCATTATCAAGTGCATCACGGTATTCATCTTCAAGCTTTTTAGCCTCTTCTGCACTCAAAACACCCTGATTAATTAGGTTGTCAGCGTAAATATTGCGCGTCGTCGGTTGAGCTTTGATCTGTTTATACATGATTGGCTGAGTGCCAGAAGGCTCATCTGCTTCGTTATGACCTCTTCTTCTGTAGCAGACAAGATCGATCACCACATCTTTCTTAAACTGATGCCGATAATCCATAGCGACCTGCGTCACAAACAACACAGCTTCTGGATCATCACCATTAACGTGTAAGATCGGTGCCTGAATCATTTTAGCAACATCAGTACAATACTCAGTTGAACGAGCATCTTCTTTCTTATTCGTGGTAAAGCCAACCTGGTTGTTAATCACAACATGAACAGTACCACCTGTGTAGTAAGCTCTTGTTTGTGACATCTGGAAGGTTTCCATAACAACGCCTTGGCCTGCAAAGGCTGCGTCACCATGCATAATGACAGGTACAACTGTTTCGCCTTGAATATCCTGACGTCGAGACTGTCGAGCACGCACCGACCCCTCCACAACAGGAGAAACAATTTCAAGGTGAGAAGGGTTAAATGAAAGCGCAAGATGCACTTCACCACCTGAGGTCATAACATTTGATGAAAAGCCTTGGTGGTATTTAACATCACCCGAGCCCATATCATGGAGTCGCTTACCTTCAAACTCGTTAAACAAATCTTTAGGGTTTTTACCTAACGTGTTAACCAACACGTTTAAACGCCCTCGGTGCGCCATACCTATAACAATTTCTTTGGCACCGTAACTTCCCGCACGCTGAATAAGCTCATCAGTAAGCGGAATTAAACTCTCCCCTCCTTCAAGCCCAAAGCGTTTAGTACCTGGGTAGCGAGAGCCCAAATATTTTTCTAGTCCTTCAGCTGCAGTTAAACGTTCCAACAGGTGCTTTTTGGTATCAGCTTCAAATTCGGGTTTGGTTTTGACGGACTCTAGCCTTTGCTGAAACCAACGTTTTATATCAGTATCAACAATATGCATATATTCAGCACCGACACTACCGCAGTATGTTTTCTGCAAGCCGTCAAGAATATCTCTTAACGCCATCGTGTCTGCGCCAAACATCAACGACCCAGTCTGAAACTCAAGATCTAGATCTGCATCACTTAAACCGTGATACGCAAGCCCAAGATCTGCAATTGTTTCACGCTCCATAATACCGAGAGGATCAAGCGACGCATGCTGATGCCCACGAAATCGGTAAGCGTTAATTAATTGAAGAACTTTAATTTGTTTGGTTTCGTGCTCAGAGGTCGCACTAGAGGGTGTAGCTGATTGACTATATTGACGTTGATTTTTGGAAATATGAAGAAATTGTTCGCGGATGGTTGAATGAGGCACATCACGAGAGGTGACGCCTTCTTCAGCCCTGGGAAGCTGGTCAAAATAACTTCTCCACTCCTCTGGAACCTGATTGGGGTCCGTCAGATAAGTGTCGTATAATTGCTCAACGTAAGCAAAATTCCCTCCAGCCAGATGGGAAGTTTGCCATAACTGCTCCATTATGCTTTCGTGCATGTTCTATAGCTCGCCTTGATTAATGCCTAGGAGCTATCTGGTGGCAACCGGTTAAAAACTTACCTTTGATGACTGCTGCCCCACAGATAGCACGGGTGTTACCCGCCAACCAGTGGTTTTTCTTTTTTTCAGCAAAACTGCAACATCAGCTTTTTGAGCTTACATTGCAGGTTCCGGATTATGTGCGTTAAATAAATGCTAGGATATTAGCCATTAGTATCAACAACACATGGATTCATCATTACAGTATAGACATTTTCTGGGAAACCCCTAATTTCTAACGAGTTTCCCAGCAAAATAATCTATCAGCCCGCTAAGTAGCGCGCTGTAGAAGCATATTTCTTATATGGCCAATCGCTCTTGTAGGGTTAAGACCCTTAGGACAAACACTAACGCAGTTCATGATACTTCTGCAGCGGAAAACACTGAAAGGATCATCAAGGTCTGCCAAACGCTCATTTGTCGCAGTATCACGACTATCAGCCAAGAATCGGTAAGCCTGCAGTAGACCTGATGGCCCAACAAACTTATCTGGGTTCCACCAGAACGAAGGACAAGCAGTTGAACAACAAGCGCAAAGAATACACTCATATAGCCCATCAAGCTTCTCTCTATCTTCAGGAGACTGAAGACGTTCAATAGCAGGAGCCGGCTTATCATTAATTAAGAAAGGCTTAATCTTTTCGTATTGCTTGTAGAACATTGACATATCTACAACCAAATCACGAATAACTGGAAGACCCGGTAAAGGACGTAAAACCAGTTTATTATTCTTAACAACAGCAGAAAGTGGCGTAATACATGCCAAACCATTCTTACCGTTCATGTTAAGACCATCTGACCCACATACACCTTCACGGCATGAGCGTCTGTAAGCCAAAGTCGTATCTTGCTCTTTCATCAAACCTAATACATCCAGAACCATTAAGTCCTTTCCATCAGGAATATCAACTTGGACATCCTGCATGTAAGGGGTTTGATCTGTTTCTGGATTATAACGATAAATACTTACTAACATTCTTTAATCCCCCGTTAGTAGCTACGAACTTGGGGCGCAAACGCCTCAACAGTTTTCGGTGAGAAGTTTACATCTCGCTTACCAACACGCTTTTCTGCTGGGAAGTAAATAGAATGTTTAAGCCAGTTCTCATCATCGCGCTCAGTAAAGTCATTACGTGCATGAGCACCACGGCTTTCTTTACGCTCTTCAGCTGAAACAGCTGTCGCATAAGCAACTTCAAACAAGTTATCTAACTCTAACGCTTCAATTCGAGCAGTGTTGAATGCACCCGACTTGTCTTCAAGATGCGTATTGTTAACGCGCTCTCTAAGCTCATCCAGCATCTTAAGACCTTTTTGCATGGTCTCACCGTCGCGGAATACACCAAAGTACAACTGCATCGTGCTTTGAAGATCATCACGAACCGCTGCGACACTCTCTCCACCGGTAGAGTTATTTAAGCGATCTAGGCGAGCCATAGCTGCCTCGATGTCTGCTTCTGTCGCTGCATCAGTACTAAAACCTTCTTTAAGCGACTTTTCGATTTGAATACCAGCCGCACGACCAAATACCACTAAATCAAGTAGTGAGTTACCACCCAATCGGTTTGCACCATGAACAGATACACATGCCGCTTCACCACACGCATATAAACCTTCGATAATCTGATCATTACCATCAGCATCTTGAGTTAACGCTTGCCCACCAATAGTGGTCGGTATACCACCCATCATATAGTGACACGTTGGTACAACAGGAACAGGTGCTTTTACAGGGTCAACGTGTGCAAATGTTTTAGATAGCTCACAAATACCAGGTAAACGTAAGTTAAGAGTTTCTTCACCTAAGTGATCTAACTTAAGCAATACGTGATCTTTCTTAGGACCACAACCACGACCTGCTAGAATTTCCAGAACCATTGAACGAGCTACTACATCACGACCAGCCAAATCTTTGGCGTTTGGCGCGTAACGTTCCATAAATCGCTCTCCGTCACCATTGATCAGGTATCCACCTTCACCACGACAACCTTCCGTTACAAGAACACCCGCACCCGCTATACCGGTTGGGTGAAACTGCCACATCTCCATATCCTGTCCAGGGAAACCCGCACGCAGAGCCATCCCCATACCGTCGCCTGTGTTGATCAAAGCATTGGTGGTTGACTGGAAAATTCGACCCGCACCGCCGGTCGCCATAACAGTTGCTTTAGCTTTAACGTAAACTGTTTCGCCCGTTTCAATACAAATAGCGATAACACCTACGACACTGCCTTTTTGATTTTTGACTAAATCAACAGCATACCATTCGTTAAGGAAGGTTGTACCACCCTTAAGGTTACCTTGATATAAAGCGTGTAAAAGCGCGTGACCAGTTCTATCTGCCGCAGCACATGTTCGTGCTGCCTGCCCGCCTTTACCGAAATCTTTTGACTGACCACCAAAAGGACGCTGATAAATACGGCCTTCTTCGGTACGAGAGAACGGTAGACCCATATGGTCTAACTCGTATACTGCTTGAGGGCCTACAGAACACATATATTCGATAGCGTCTTGATCTCCGATATAATCAGAGCCTTTAACAGTATCGTACATGTGCCAGCGCCAATCATCATTTGGATCATTACTTGCAATCGCACATGTAATGCCACCCTGAGCTGAAACAGTGTGTGAACGTGTTGGAAATACTTTTGTGATACAGGCTGTTTTAACACCTGACTCGGTCAACTGAAGTGCTGCACGCATCCCAGCACCGCCACCACCAATTACGATGGCTTCATAAGTTAAAGTTCGAAGCTTAGACATCAATTACAGTCCCCACAAAATTTGAACGCCCCAGACGAAATAAACAAACATCACGCCGCCGCAGAAAGTTTGAAAAAGGAATCTTACGACACCGTTTTTCAAATAGTCAGTTGAAATGGTCCACATTCCTACCCATGCATGCGCACTAAGCGAAACCAAGGCCAAAATAGTAAAAATCTTCATGCAGCTATTTGCAAATAGAGCGTTCCAATCTGCATAAGTCAGATCAGGTGTCGCTATAAAATAGCCCAATAAAAAAAGAATATATGCAGCAAGAACAACAGCAGTTAGACGCTGTATCATCCAGTCATATAAACCACTTCTTCCTAAACTAGTAACGTTGGCTACCATATCCAGACTCCTGCAAGCAAAATCAATACAATTGAAACTACCAAGGTAATTTTGGCACCCAACTTACCACCTTCTAACGTTTCACCGATGCCTGCATCCATAAGAAGATGCTTAACACCTGCAACGAGGTGATACAACAAAGCCGAAAGGATTCCCCAAAGAATCAACTTGGCTAAAAAACCCTGCATAATGTCTTTAATGACATTAAATCCTTCTTCACCGCTTAAAGACATTTCAAATGCCCACAAGACGAATGCGACTCCAACAAACAGAGCCAAACCCGTGACTCGATGAATTATCGAAGTGATGGCAGGTAGTGGAAAACTAAATTTGGACAGATCTAGGTTAACAGGTCTATTGCTATTCACAGCTTCTTCACACTCTTTTGGGCCCACTTCGGGGCAGTTTACAGGAGAGGTGCTCAAGGCAATTCTTTAGGAAGGCCGTATAGCCTCTCTTTGAGAACAAACTCTGGCTATTTCGGGAACGAGATTATAGAGATATGTCAGGAAAATTACAATTAACCTAACCATTTATCTATCTTTCTTCTTAAGAAATAGCCTCTACTACTATAGTAAGAGGTCATGCTCATTGACAAATTTTTCTCAATCTCTATAGTTGTCCAGCCGACATATTCACGATAATGGCACAAAAATACGCCCAAACAACAAGTTGAGCGATTTAACAACTAAAAATCGCACCTTTTTAATACACAACTACAAATAAAGCGCCAAAATTGGGCGTAATTGCACATTACAACGCATGCTATATACACATGCGCTATAACGCGCTAAATTTTGTAGGTAATCATAATTGGCACTTGTTTAAGGCTTATAAAGAGCCTGCATTAATTATTAATGTAATTCTTTTTTCAATGAACCGAGCCTGATAAGTAGGCACGATACCTAAAATCAGAGGGATTCTACAAAGAATGCACGCTGAACTTAGGTATCGCGCATGAACTTAGGCCATAGCACTGACCATAGGAGAGCACCATGACTGATAAAAAAGCACAGTTATCGGTGGGCGATATCACTGTTGAGTTCCCTGTTTATTCAGGAACCGTAGGCCCAGATGTAATAGATGTACGCGGATTAGTAGCACAAGGTTTGTTCACATACGACCCTGGCTTTGTTTCAACAGCCGCTTGCGAATCAAAAATTACATATATTGATGGCGAAAATGGCGTTCTTTTACACCGCGGCTACCCAATTGAGCAACTTGCAGAAAGCTCTGATTACTTAGAGCTATGTTATCTTCTTGTTCGTGGCGAACTACCAACAGAAGAGCAAAGTAACGAATACAGACAGACTGTAAGCCAGCACACCATGGTTCATGATCAAATGACCCACTTCTTTAATGGTTTCCGTCGCGACGCTCACCCTATGGCTATAATGTGCGGTGTAGTAGGTGCTCTTTCTGCGTTCTATCACGACAAAGACTTCTCAGACCAAGAACATCGTGACATTGCAATGTTCAGACTCGTAGCCAAAATGCCTACCGTGGCAGCAATGTGCTACAAGTACACAATGGGTCAGCCATTCGTATATCCAAAGAATGAATTAAACTACGCTGAAAATTTCTTACATATGATGTTTAGCACCCCTTGTGGCGATTACGAGATCAACCCAGTAATTGCTGAAGCAATGGATAAAATCTTCATGCTTCATGCTGACCACGAACAAAACGCATCAACTTCGACTGTTAGACTAGCAGGCTCAACTGGCGCAAACCCATTTGCGTGTATGGCGTCAGGTATTGCTGCACTTTGGGGCCCCGCCCACGGCGGAGCAAACGAAGCCGTACTAACAATGCTTGAAGAAATTGGCGATATCGAACACATTGACGAGTTTGTTGCAAAAGCAAAAGATAAAGAAGACCCATTCAGACTAATGGGCTTTGGACACAGAGTTTATAAAAACTTTGATCCACGCGCCAAAGTAATGCGTCAAACATGTGATGAAGTACTGGAAGCACTTGGTCTTGAAAATGACCCTCTTCTTAAAATCGCTAAGCGCTTAGAGCAAATCGCACTTGAAGATGAATATTTCATCAAGCGTAAGCTGTATCCAAACGTTGATTTTTATTCAGGTATCATCTTAAGAGCTATCGGCATCCCTGTCTCAATGTTTACAGTCATATTCGCAATGTCTAGAACCATTGGTTGGTTTGCACACTGGAACGAAATGGTTAGCGAAGATTATCGCATCGGCCGCCCTCGCCAGCTGTACACAGGCTACACCAAGCGCGACTATCCTACTAAGTAGTCATTCGCTTACCACAAAAAAAGGGTCGCTTATTAGCGACCCTTTTTTTATCCTTTCAGAACAACCAGCAACTCAAGCCAAAAGAGCCACCCCTTAACATGGCAACTCTTCAAGCTAATTACAACGCACTATTCTTTAGTGGCCTTTTTAGCCACTTTTTTAGTCGTCTTTTTAGTCGCCTTCTTAACCACTTTCTTTTTCGCTTGTGTTTCCACCCACTTTGAATTCTCGTAGTGCGCAGACCAACCACTAGCCTTTCCTTCAACCTCAGTCATCACATACTGCTCTTTATTTTTACGACTGTAGCGAATGATAGCCGGATTTCCATCTGGATCTTGAACCGGAGCAGAAAAGAGAAACTCGTACTTAGGATCTATTTCATCTTTATGAGGCAGTATCTCTGTGACTAAAGGGGCTCGTGTTTCACGATTTTTAGGGAACTTACTTGCTGCCAAAAACAGTCCTGCAGCGCCATCCCTCAACACATAAGTATCTTCCACCTTCTCGCAAGCAAGCTCAGGCATTTGCACAGGATCCATCTTAGGTGGAGCCGCCTCACCACTCCTTAGAAGCTTACGCGTATTTTTACAAGCTTCATTGGTACAACCAAAGTACTTCCCAAAACGTCCTGATTTTAGCTGCATTTCCGAACCGCACTTATCACACTCAAGCGACGGACCATCATAACCTTTAATCTTAAATACGCCCTGCTCCACCTCAAAACCGGAACAGTCAGGGTTGTTTCCGCAAACATGAAGTTTGCGCTGCTCATCAATCAGATAACTATCCATTGCTGTATCACAAATACTGCAACGTTTCTTTTTACGAAGAAGACGTGACTCCCCTTCATCGTCATCATCTACACTAACAACTTCATCACCCAAGACTAAATTGATAGTACTTTTACAACGTTCTTTCGGAGGTAATGAATAACCCGAACACCCCAAAAATACGCCCGTACTAGCGGTTCTAATCTGCATATTGCGACCGCAAGTTGGACAAGGAATATCAGTCTCTGTCGGCTGATTTTCTCGCATCCCACCCTCAGGCGCCTCTGCTTTCTCTAATTGTCCTGTAAACCCTTTATAGAAAGTGTTTAATACACCCTTCCAGTCTTTCTCACCGCTAGCAACATCATCTAATGTTTCTTCCATCTTAGCGGTAAAGCTATAATCCATTAAGTCATCAAACGACTCAACCAAACGCTCTATGACAATATCACCCATCTTCTCTGCATAGAATCGACGATTTTGAAGCCTGACATAACCACGCTCTTGTATGGTAGATATGATCGACGCATAAGTAGATGGACGACCAATGCCGCGTTTCTCCAACTCCTTAACAAGACTCGCTTCAGTATATCTAGGTGAAGGCTTTGTAAAGTGCTGTTTTGGATCAAGCGCCTTAAGATCAAGAGTTTGGCCGACCTGTAAATCAGGCAAAATGATGTCATCATCTTTTTTACCAAATGACGGCAGGATTTTAGTGTAGCCCTCAAACTTCATGACACGACCTTTGGTTCGAAGCAAAAACTCGCCAGCCGAGACCGTGATCGAAGAACTCAGATATTGTGCATCTTTCATCTGACAGGCAACGAACTGCCTCCAAATTAAATCATAAAGTCGTTCTGCATCTTTCTCTAGGCCAGCAACTTGAAAGCCCATCATTTCAACATTTGAAGGCCTGATCGCTTCGTGGGCTTCTTGCGCACCATCTTTACTTGAATATATACGCGGCTGATCATTAAGAAATTCAGCCCCAACGCTTTTGTTAATATACTCCCTACAAGCCTCTACAGCCTCTTTACTTAAGTTCGTAGAGTCAGTTCTCATATAAGTGATGTAACCAGCCTCATAGAGCCTCTGAGCAAGCATCATGGTCTTTTTAACACTAAACCCCAATCGTGTACTGGCAGCCTGCTGCAATGTAGACGTAATAAAAGGAGGGTTTGGCTTAGAACTTGTTGGGCGATCTTCTCGCTTATCAACTGTATAAGTGGCAGAATTTAAAAAATCAGTGTATTGCTTGGTTTCTTTTTCACTGACAGGTCTGAAGTTTTCATTCTGATACTTAGTAACCTGAAAACGCGTTGAAGCATCAGACTTAGCAATAAGGTCTGCATATACCTCCCAAAACTCTTCAGGGTTAAACGCTCTAATTTCTTGCTCACGCTCGACAATCAACCTAACAGCTACAGATTGAACCCTGCCTGCAGACAGACCTCTTGCCACTTTACTCCAAAGTAATGGCGACACCATAAAACCAACCACACGATCAAGAAAGCGCCGAGCTTGCTGCGCATTAACTCTTGATTGATCAAGCTCACCCGGCGTTTTAAACGCTTCTTGAATGGCTTTTTTAGTTATTTCATTAAAAACAACTCGTCTATAGCGAGTCTCATCACCACCAATCGACTCCATCAAATGCCATGCAATAGCCTCTCCCTCTCTATCCAAATCCGTTGCGAGATAGATAGTGTCAGCAGTTTTAGCTAATCGCTGCAACTCACTGACGACTTTTTCTTTACCAGGAAGGATCTGATAATTAGCGGCCCAGTCTTTTTCTGGGTTAACGCCCATCCTGGCAATCAACTGCTCTTTAGACTTGCGCTTTTTATTCTTAATTTTTTCTTCAGGGCTCAGTTTCCTGGTGATAGCAGCAGCTTTCGCTCTTTCTGCTGGCGTGGAAGTGCTTGCCGATCCGCTCGTTGGCAGGTCTCTTATATGACCCACACTCGACTTCACGACAAACTCAGGACCGAGATATTTATTGATAGTCTTTGCTTTTGCAGGAGACTCGACTATTACCAGTGATTTACCCATAAAATTCCGTTAACTTTATTCCGCAACTGATTGAAACATCAGATTAACTAAAATAGATTTGGCGACATATATAAGTTGTTGTAGCCGAAGGGTCAAGTTATTACCAGATTTTTTTAAAATAACTAAGTGGAAAAAAATGACAATTTGACACAAATTAGATGGCTATTTAATTTAGTATTGTTTTAACCATTAGACTAACATTAACAAGATAATACTCAACCAATCAGTGAATTTACTTAAATGATGACCGTAATAATATTTAGCTTTATAGGGGGACTTTTACTGGTTTCAATCATTTTCAGTACCCTCGCCCACAAAAGACAACAAGCTCTTTCAATCAATAGAAGCAAGATCAACCAACTATCAAGAAACATTTACGATCTTGAAGAAGTTCTTAACACACTACTTCACACAGACCCCGCTTACGACCTGATACTCATCTTGCACCAACAAATAATCATGCTTGCTGAAAAAAAATTAGCGCTTGAACCTAACAACAAAAAAACGCAACAACAGCTTGCTCACCTAAAATCTTTGAATGCTAAGTTTTGTAACAAGAAACGAGATAACGACATAAATAGAGTTATGCAGAGCGACGAGGCCATTAATGTTGCCAACTTCCACCTACAGCAAGTTGCGAATTTGCTACACAAATTCACAACAAACAAAAAGCTTTCAAGCGCTAAATTTAATGAGCTCTCAAAACACATACTTAAACTTCAGCTAGATATCGGCGTTGAAAGCCACATAGCTCAAGCTGATCGCTATTCTGATAGCAATGACAACCTTTTAGCTCAATCTCACTTAAAGCAAGCCAGAGAGTCGCTCAGAGCTTTTTCCGGTGACTTCCCCGAGAAGGCAGAACTGATAAGAACGCTTGCGCAACGAATAAAAGAAATGAATCAGCCTCATGATAGCGAGGAAGAACCCCCAACAATTGACACTAATACACCTAACGACAACCTTGAATTAACAACTAACGTCCAAGAAACAAAAGTCTCAGCCAAAGAGAGAACCAAGGAAAGCATTCACTCAACAACCGCCACAGAAAGCCCCTCTCCCACCTCAGCAGACAATGATTTACAAACACCACATAGCAAACCTTAACAGCGCTGCAAACAACAGAGCCTAGCCTCCCTTACCCACAAGCAAAAGACAAACAAAAAAAAGACCGAGCAAGCTCGGTCTTTTTAGACTTTAACAGTCATACACCCTATTTAGAAGCGCTTAGATGCGCTCCCAAACAGTTGAGATACCCTGTCCAAGACCAATACACATGGTAGAAACACCCAAAGTACCGCCTTTAGCCTGCATAACATTCAACAACGTTGTTGAAATACGTGCACCTGAACAACCTAATGGGTGACCTAAAGCGATCGCACCACCATTAAGGTTAACTTTTTCATCTGCAACATCTATCAACTTAAGGTCTTTCATTACAGGTAATGACTGACCCGCGAATGCTTCGTTCAATTCCCAGAAATCGATATCTTCGACTTTTAGGCCTGCACGCTTCAACGCCTTCTTAGTAGCAGGAACCGGACCGTAACCCATGATAGCAGGATCACAACCGGCAACAGCCATTGACTTAATACGCGCAAGAGGCGTTAAGCCAAGCTGCTTTGCTTTCGCAGCAGACATTAGTAGCATCGCAGATGCACCATCAGTCAACTGTGAAGAAGTACCCGCGGTTACAGTACCACCCTTAGGGTTAAAGGCTGGCTTAAGCTTACCAAGAGACTCAACAGTCGTTTCAGGGCGGATAGTCTCATCAGTTTCGATAAGTACCTTGAAACCATTCTCATCATGACCTTCTATTGGAATAATTTCGTTCTTAAAACGACCTTCCAAAGTAGCTTCATGTGCCAAGCGGTGAGAACGAGCACCAAACTCGTCTTGCATTTGACGAGAAATACCGTGCATCTTAGCCAACATCTCAGCGGTTAAGCCCATCATGTTAGACGCTTTAGCAGAGTACTTACTAGCAGCCGGGTTATGATCAAAGCCTTTAGTCATGGATACGTGACCCATGTGCTCAACACCACCCACAACAAATACATCACCGTTACCAGTCATGATCGCTTGAGCCGCAGTATGGATAGAGCTCATAGCAGAACCACACAGACGGTTTACCGTTTGTGCACCTGCAGTATGAGGCACTTTAGTCAATAATGAAATTTGACGAGCAACGTTAAAACCCTGCTCCATCGTCTGGTTTACACAACCCCAGATTACATCTTCAACTTCGTTAACGTTTGCACCTGGATTACGTGCAAATAATGCATCGATAAGCGTCGCAGAAAGTGTTTCAGCACGAACATTGCGGAAACAGCCATTCTTAGCACGACCCATTGGGGATCGCACTGCATCGACTACGACGACATCTTGTGGATTAAGACTCATTAGATACTCTCCGTTCGATAATCTGTTTCAGCTATTAACCGAAATACTTCTTGCCAGCTTTTGCCATTTCTCTCATACCAGCTGTTGGCTGATATAAAGCACCAAGGTCTGCATACTTGTCTGCGATTTCACAGAACTTGTCTACACCCATAGCATCGATATAGCGAAGAGCACCACCACGGAATGGAGGGAAACCGATACCGAAGATAAGACCCATATCAGCTTCCGCTGGAGTCTCAACGATACCATCTTCTAAACAACGAACAGTTTCAATACACAATGGAACCATCATACGCTCAATGATCTGCTCATCGGTAAACTCTTCTTGCTTCTCAACAACAGGCTTTAGCAAGTCATACACTGACTCATCTACAACTTTCTTCTGCTTACCCTTACGATCTAACTCGTACTGATAGAAACCTTTGTCTGTCTTCTGACCATAACGGCCCGCATCAAACATTACATCGATAGCCGTTGCGCTATCATACTTCATGCGATCAGGGAAACCATCAGCCATTACTTCACCAGCATGCTTACCCGTATCCATACCGACAACATCTAGCAAGTAAGCAGGACCCATAGGCCAACCAAACTTCTCCATGATCTTATCAACACGCTGATAGTCTGCACCATCACGAACAAGACCAATAAATCCACCAAAGTATGGGAACAAGACACGGTTAACTAAGAAACCTGGGCAATCGTTAACAACAACTGGGGTTTTACCCATTGCTTTAGCGTATGCAACTGTTGTAGCAATTGTTTCTTCGCTTGTTTTCTCACCACGGATAACTTCAACCAAAGGCATCATGTTAACAGGGTTAAAGAAGTGCATACCGCAGAAGTTTTCTGGACGCTTAAGGCTCTTAGCCAATAAGTTTACAGAGATTGTTGAGGTGTTAGTCGTAAGGATAGTATCTTCACGAACCTGATCTTCAACTTCAGCAAGAACAATACCCTTAACTTTAGGGTTTTCAACTACCGCTTCAACTACAAGATCAACGTTTTTGAAGTCGCCGTAGCTAAGTGCTGGCGTAATGCTATTAAGTACGTCTGCCATTTTAGCCGCTGTCATGCGCTTTCTGTCTACACGCTTAACAAGAAGCTTTTTAGCTTCGCTCAATCCAAGATCGATACCCGCCTGAGCGATATCTTTCATGATGATTGGCGTACCTTTAAGTGCTGATTGGTAAGCGACACCGCCCCCCATAATACCTGCACCAAGAACCGCAGCCAGCTTAACTTCACTCGCTAATGGCTCTAGATCTTTAGCTTTTTTCTTTAACTCTTGATCATTTAAGAACAAACCGATCAATGAAGCAGATACAGACGTTTTAGCCATTTTAGCGAAGCCTTTTGCTTCTACTTCAATCGCTTTATCACGAGACATGCCTGCATGCTTCTGCATCACTTTGATTGCTTCAACAGGTGCTGGATAATGTGGTCCAGCCTGTCCAGCAACAAAACCTTTAGCCGTTTCAAATACCATCATGCTTTCTAATGGATTCAACTTAAGCTTGCTGGTTTTTTCTTCACGACGAGCCTTGTAGTCAACCTTACCATTGATCGCTTGCTTAACTAAATCAACAGCAGCCTCTAAAAGCGTGTCTGGTCCAACTACAGCATCTACAGCACCAAACTTAAGCGCATCTTCAGGCTTGTATTCTTTAGTACCACAGATCCACTCGATCGCGTTATCTGCACCAATTAGGCGAGATAAACGAACAGTACCACCGAATCCTGGGAAGATACCCAACTTAACTTCTGGTAACCCAACTTTTGCTTCTGTTGACATTACGCGATAGTCAGTTGAAAGACACATTTCAAAACCACCACCTAGTGCAACACCATTGATTGCGGTGACAGAAGGAAAAGGAAGGTCTTCAATATCGCTAAATATGCTATTTGCAGCCAAGTTGCTAGCAATCAGCTCTTCTTCAGGGCCAGCAAACAAATCTGTAAATTCGGTTATATCAGCACCAACGATAAAACAGTCTTTAGAACTTGTAACTACAAGACCTTTTATACCTTTAGCACTTTTAAGCTTATCAGTTGCCGCACGCAGTTCTTCGATAGTAAGTCTATTAAATTTGTTAACCGACTCACCGTCTAAATCAAAGTTTAGCTGAGCAATGCTGCCTTCGATCTCTTTAACCGTGATGGCTTTACCTTCGTAAATCATCAACTGTTCTCCAAGCTATTAGTAAGCACTGGCAACCTACATTCATTTACTTCCTTTTGAGAAGTTAAAGTCTGTAATTTAACCAGCATTGGATTAAAACGGGCCGTCTTAGCAATACGAAACTAACCAAAAATAACGTTACAAGATTGCCAGCAAAGTACACCAACGTGTAACAATACAAGGTTAATATCCGCCACTAAAACTAGGCGCTATATTCAAAATTCATACGCTCGTTTGAATCTAGAGCGCACACCATGAAAAAAAATCGACCATTTGTCAATCGTTTCTACAGATTTATACATTTTAGTTGCAATTCAACTCAAATGATAACCTTAAAGAGAATATATTTTAGTTTAATAAATTCAATAAGTTAAAAAATATTAATAATTTGATTTATGAACTTTATCTTCTAACTTGGATATTTATTAATTTTTAATTGGAACATTAATTAACAAAAAAATCTTGCAAGGCTCTAACGCTTGCTTTAGCCTCAGCCATTAAGTATTTGTATGCACTAAATAAAATACTATAATAAAAAATATTCCTGACATAAATGTCAGTCCTATTTTACATAAACCAGATGAGTAGCGTTTACCTTAAGCCTATTTAATGGCATTTCCGGATCAGGTTTCTCTACCCAGCACACAAAATAATAAGACGGAGACTGTCAATGAAGCTATTCGCCGAATACTTTACGACGACTTATCGGCACCTAGCCAAAACCCTGCTTTCAGTTATTCTCTTTTCAGTTGCCATTTCAGCAAACGCGCAAGAAAACGAAGAAGCAGATAACCTTCTAAAAGCCCTCCACCAGGCTCAGATACAATCTTACTTTACCATCAACGCATTTTATAACTTTAGCGCAAACGATGGTGACAAAGCACTGCTAGGCGATGTCAACGAAGCCATTAATGAAGTAAACACCGTACTGAACACGCTTGAATCGTTTAATTCGGTTGAATATATAAAGCCTGACATAACAGCAGCAGCTGAAAAATGGCAGTCATATAAAACGACCCTTAACACCATCATCAATGACATTCTCGATCAGGGCTATGCAGACTTACGACTCATGTCAGATCTTGCACTTCAAAACCAAGAATTTACCGACCAACTCTCTACCAGCTACGCAAAGGTGGAAAGCGAATCAGGCTTCAAACCAGAAGCAATTGCAGAGCAAAGCCGTCAATCAGCGATCATGATGGCAGCGATGATGACTAAGTATTCAGCACGCACCACATCAAATGTAAGCCAGATATTTCAAGGTAGCGCAACCGAGAAGACTATTGACGTGCTCGCGAACGACCTAGACAAAAAATTAAATACACTATTATCAAACAGTTCTGGTGAACAAAAGAAAACCATAAACTCCGTATTAACCAAGTGGGACTTTATTAAAGGTTCATATATAAACTACAACGAGAAGAACGTTAATTACGTCGTTAATCTTTACTCAAAACGAATCATTGATTCTCTAGAAGCCACATCAGGACTTTAAGCCCACGCAAAAATATATAGAAGGCAGGCGCCTTCTATATACTTACATCAACGCTAATACACTCAAAGCCACTTAACACTTAAGCTGTTTTGGGCACAATCATTGATTCATTAATAGCATTCAATGCCACATAAATATCATTCACATCCTTCTCTTCACCTCGCTCATCCCAAAAAACCAAAGCACCGCTCGATGACAGCATCAAAAGATGACAAGCACTAGGCAGCGAGTTGGCAGCCTGTAACACAGCTGCTTTATCAATACCCTGAGGCAAAGACGCCTCAACGAATGACCACACACCTTCTTTATCCTTTATAACATATAGACCACCCGAGAACTTTACAGTCTGGCTAGAGAAATTTAAGCATTCATAAATATAGGCTCCCAAAATAAAATCTTCATACCTGACTAAACGTTCTTTAAGAGTCTTATTGGGCATTCTAACCTTTAACCCCTTACCCATAGCCCATTGACGCACTTTCATTCTTTCTCTATCTCTAGTGCTAGGCATAACCCAAAAAACAGAGCCCATTAAAGACAACACAATTAATATAACAATCCACGAACCCACAGCATTACCTTTGATTTTACAAATAGTTGATGACGAACAATAATAAGCTAAAAGAAGATTGCATTCTTCTTACACCTCATTAAAGTTAAATCTAGTAGCCTAGTTAATCGAAATAAGGGATAAGACATGACGGAATACAATAAAATATTAGCCGCGATAGATCTTACAGAAGAATCCGCCCAAGTTCTCGATAGAGCAAGAGATTTAGCTAACCGATATAACTGCACACTCGAAATCGTGCACATCATAGAACCTCTTGGTTATGCCTACGGCGGTGATATACCTATGGATCTGACTGAAATCCAGAGACAATTAGAAGATCACGCCAAAGAGTTTCTTGCAAAAGCAGGGAGCCAATACCAAGTAGATAACAGTCAACAGCATGTCATCATTGGCAGGCCTGAAACAGAGATTCACCGCCTTTCAGAAGAGTGTGATTTTGACTTAGTTGTGGTTGGAAGTCACGGCAGACATGGCATAAAACTTTTATTAGGTTCGACCGCAAACGGCATTTTACATGGCGCAAAGTGCGATGTGTTGGCCGTTAGAATACAGTAAATAAAAACTCAGAATAACGATTAGGTGCTAAGCGCCTAATCGTTGACTACAAGTATTACCCTAACCCACCATCTAAAACAGCTTTTAGCTTCTGCATCTGACTTTCCAAAGAGAAGCTAACACTTGAAGCCATTGAAAAGAAACTTAATAGCGCCTTCAAATTAGAATCTCCTTCGCAGACGGTATGAATTCTCTGCCATAACGCCTGATTAACAAGCTGCAATCGCTTATTCCTATCAACCAACCCAACCATATCCCAATCGGGGTCCCCCCCTCCACGCATCTCAAAATGCTGCTGAACAAGATAGATAGACACATTTCGAAGTATAAACTCATCATTCGAAGCAAAAGGCATGTGATGTTGCGCCATCGGTTTTAGTTCAGACAAGATAGGACATTTGCTGGTCGCTAGCACCAACCCCATCAAAGACCTTAAACCCTCTTCTAACCCGGTATGTTTCGAATAGGTTCGCTCAGGCGTAGTAACCCGAACATCCACCTTCTGAAACGCTGGTTGGGTTTTAAAATCAGCAACTAAGCGCTGTATATCAAGCGCCGCTGGACAATATTTCTGACTTTTTCCTAATGGACAGTTAGTGCACTGGCAATGCTCTAATCTAGCCCACTCTTCAGCATTCTCATCAGCCCACTCATCTGTAACCTCGGGGCGCTCAACATCAACTTGATACGCAAGTTGCTTGCTATCACTGAACTCAAAAACATAGTCAATTTTCATTCGCTAACAACACCATTTATAACGATTCTATAAAATCAAAAAACACTATTTAAATAATAGATGCATGCATTTAATCTCTATGATTTATTTATAGCTCATGTTTAAGATAAACACATCCATCTAGTTGATTTATTTTACAATTATTTTATTTTTCGAAACCGTTTTTTAAGCATACTCAGCCATACTGCTAGCCCGCCATACTCTCAAGCTCAACCCATCGATCCATTGCTTCGTTTAATTGCAACTCTATAGACTCCAGTTCTGCCAGCTTTTCACTAACCAATTCATGATCTTGATTATAAAACTCGGCTGACCCTACCGCTTCTTGCAACTGCTCCAACAAGGTTTCAAGTGACTCAATTTGTGCAGGTAACTTTTCAAGCTCTAATTTATGCTTATAACTTAGCTTTTTACCTTTTGCAGTCTCTGCTTTTTGCTTTTCCTGAGTTATTTTAGGTGCTGGACTTGGCTCAGAGACCACATTAGATTTCTCTGAGCTTTTCTCTTTGCCTAATTCGTCAAAGCCGCCAGTATAAGCTACCCAATCAGAATACCCCCCAATATACTCCTGAACCTTTCCTTCTTTTTCAAAGACCAAAGTACTTGTTACAACATTATCAAGAAAGTATCGATCATGACTGGTAATTAAGAGGGTACCTTTAAAAGCAGTGAGAAGCTCTTCTAATAGCTCAAGCGTATCAACATCTAAGTCGTTTGTCGGTTCATCCATTACAAGGATATTGGCAGGTTTACTAAACAGCTTTGCAAGCAACAGTCTATTTGTTTCACCGCCAGAAAGTGCTTTAACGGGCGACCTTGAGCGTGCAGCAGTAAATAAAAAGTCGTTTAAATAGCTGATTATATGCCTGTCTTTGCCTCCAATAGAAAGAAACTCCCGCCCCTCTGACACACTATCAATGACCGTTTTTTCAGGGTCTAACGCACTTCTCAATTGATCAAAGTAGGCAATATCAAGCTTCGTTCCTGTTCGAACAGTACCTTCGGTAGGCTCTAAACTCCCCAGCAACAATTTAAGAAGAGTCGTTTTACCCGTTCCATTTTCACCGATAAGCCCGATTCTATCTCCCCTCATTACGGCTAAAGATAGATTCTTAATGAGTGTTTCACCACCAGGGTACGAAAAGCTGATATTGCTAGCTTCCGCTACTAACTTACCTGATAGTGATGCATCATCTAGGGATATTTTCGCACGACCCTGTTTTTCTCTTCGCTCCTGCCTGACCTTTCTTAAACCTTCGAGATTTCGCACTCGACCTTCGTTTCTAGTTCGTCGAGCCTTAATCCCCTGCCTTATCCACACCTCTTCTTCAGAGAGTTTTTTATCAAATAGGGCATTTTGACGCGCTTCATCTTCTAGCAACTTACCCTTACCTTCAAGATAGCGCTCATAATTGCCCGGCCAGGACGTTAAGTTGCCTCGATCTAACTCAACAATTCTTGTCGCCAACCGCTTAATGAACGAGCGATCGTGACTGACGAATAATAAAGCCCCCCTAAACTCAATGAGCTGTTTTTCAAGCCATGAAATTGCAGGAATATCAAGATGGTTAGTCGGCTCATCTAATATCAGAACATCTGGATCATTGACCAATGCCTTTGCCAGCAACACGCGGCGACGCCAACCACCAGAAAGAGAGTTCATTTTTTTATCAGGGTCTAGGTTAAAGCGTTTAATAAGGTGATCAACTTTATTGTTTAATGACCAACCATCGCTAGCTTCTATTTTGGCCTGCACACGTTCTAATTCGACGAGGCTTGAACCAGAATCTGCATGTTGAATTAACTCATGATACCTCGCTATCCATCCCCCGACTTCATCTAAGCCTTCAGCTACAACCTCAAAGACGGTTTTGTCAGTCGCATCAGGAATATCTTGTGGGAGCGTACCAACAGTGACACCATCCTGAAAGCGAACAAAGCCTGAATCAGGCACCACATCGCCCGAGACAATTTTCAACAACGAAGACTTACCCTCGCCATTACGTCCAACCAAACAAACACGCTCACCAGCATCTACAGAAAAGTTAACCCCATCTAGCAAAGGCTTTAACCCAAATGCGAGACTTACGTCATCAAACCTAACGTTTGACATCACAAAACTCCAACTCAATTATTAGTAAACAATTAGCAATTGTTATTCGCCAAATATCTAATGTTGTCTATCCTTTAAATGACTTAGCATTCAAAGGGTTGTTAAGCCATTACGCATTCAAAAATATCGGTAACGAACAATATAATTAATACAGAGGAAGCCGCATATTTTTCTACACGTTAGCCAGTATAACCTTTATTTACAAACTTTGAGGCACCTTCATACCTCACACTAATTTTATCGCACACATATTGTCAGGAGATGATTTTGAGTGACCAAATGCAGAGCTCTAACGCCCATAACCCCGATCTTGACTGGAGCCAAGTAAGAGAAACCATCAATATGCTTACCTTAGCCGTCGCCCAGATCGAAAGCTCCATGAAAGAAAGCGAAGACGCCGTCTCTAGTTTAACCGAAACATTCACGCGCGTTGCCTCAAAGTTAAATAACCTAGCTGAAAGCGGAAAATCACTTAATGATATCAACGCCGAAGAGCAAGCAAGCGTCATAAGCACAATTAAAGATGAATCAAACGATATCAACACAGAGGTATCGAGCGCAATTGTGGCATTCCAATTTTATGATCGTTTAAGTCAACGACTCGAACACGTAAAGCGCAACCTTTTAAGCCTAAGTGGCGTTATCAGTACACCAGAGCAGCTTTACAACCCTGCCGCCTGGAAAAAACTACAAACCGAAATCACCTCCAATCATTCAGTTGAAGCCGAACGTATAATGTTCGAGCACATATTAAAAGGCGCCACCATTGAACAGGCACTCGAAATTTACAGACATCACTTTGATAAGAAAACAGAAACAGAGAGCGATATAGAGCTTTTTTAAAGTCAGGTCACACTTGCACTGAAAACCTTAATTACGACAACTAAATGATAGTTCTGCCCAACCTAGAGCCACTCGAGAATTTCAACTTTAGCTCCAACGTCTAAGGTGCCCAGATTTTTATGTACCAAATTTTGACCAAAGCAAACGCCATACTCATTTCTTCGGTAGCCCGCTAAGGTTTTTAACGGCTCCTTACCATATTTTAAGGTTGATTCATCAATCGTCGTCATAATACATCTTGAGCAAGGCTTTACTATTTCAAATTCAATCTCACCTACTCTAATACGTTTCCAGCGATCTTCTTCGTAAGCATCACAACCTGACACCACTAAGTTTGGCCTAAACCTAGACATCATAACTGGGGAGTCTAGCCTTTCATTTAACTCCAAAAGCGACGCCTCTGTGGTTAACAAAAAAGGATAGCCGTCTGCAAAACTAACACGCTGCTTATAATCAGCATACTGCCGATCAACCTGCCTAAATGATGAATTTGGCATATACACTAGGTTAACGCGCACACCCAATAAACTTGAAAACCAGTCACTCACCGAAGGCTCTGCTTTAAGCGCACCAACCGCATCCCCCCATACAACCGTATCTACATGCTCTGAAAAACGCGCTGCAGACACCTTCAACTCCGCCCCACCAGAAGCGCAAAACCTTAACGCGACACCTTGATCTTCTACACTTATCGTACCCAAAAGCGGGTATTTTCGCTGAGTAATGAAGACCCCTTTATCATCAATCAGCATCCACCGACGATCATTTTGAATGCCAAAATCGTCAACAATCGTGCTCGCTAAAGGTACGCCTTTTAATGATTTTACAGGATATTTATTGATTGATGCTAACTGCATTTCTTCCTCATATAGCACACCTTGGGCATGCAAAGTGACTGCATTTAAGTAGCGAAAACTACCGACTAACGGATAACACTTTTAAGTCTACTCTGAACAACCTCAGCTAACTCATCAGGTTGAAATTTAGATAAAAACCCGTCACAGCCTACTTTTTTTACCATCGCCTTGTTAAAGTTACCGCTAAGAGATGTGTGCAGCACAATAAATAGATGCTTAAGTCTATCGTCTTGCCTAATGGCTGTAGTCAACATATAGCCATCCATTTCTGGCATTTCTGCATCAGTAATGATCATGAGCAATTTATCAATTTCTTCAATGCCCTGTTCAGCCCACCCTTTTAATATATTAAACGCTTCAAGCCCATTAGTTGCACAAACAACGTCTAATCCTAATTTTTTAACGGTACTGCTCGCCTGCCCCATAGCAACTGGGGAATCATCCACAATCAGCACTCGCCTCCCCTCCCCTTGCGAAAGAATATTTTGGTCTAGGATATCATCAGATATATCGGTATTGTACGGTACAATCTCAGCCAACACTTTTTCAACATCTATAATCTCTACCAACGTGCCTTCATATCGAGTGATTGCGGTGAGGTAGTGATTTCTTCCTGCCCCCTTAGGCGGTGCCGAAATATCCCCCCAATTCATGTTCACAATTCTATCCACTCCACCAATTAAAAACCCCTGAACAGATCGATTATACTCAGTCACTATAATCGTCGAGTCACTCGTCGGTGTTATAGGCGGCATCTTGATAGCCATACTCAAATTAATAATAGGGACGGTTTTTCCCCGAAGGTTCGTTACCCCGCAAACAGCAGGATGCTCATGAGGCATTTTAGTTAACCCAGACAACTTCAACACTTCTTGTATTTTAAACACATTAATAGCGAAGGTTTGGCGGCCATTTAAATTAAACATCAACAACTCTAGACGGTTCTCACCGACTAACTGAGTTCGCTGATTCACTGAATCCATAACCCCAGCCATGAAAACCTCCATTAAAAATTAAGCAAAAAATGTCTATCAGATAATTAATTATCTTTAAGTGTAGATCAAGAAAGCTTGAGTAGAAGTAGACTGAAAATTATAAATTAAACGACGGGAGGAAAACTACATTTTAAACGCTATAAATGTATTATTGATAAATATTAGATAATTGAGTTAATCTTGAAATGTAAATAATCTTGATATTTCAAACACCCTGTAAACCTTGAAAAGACTGAGTATTTAAAATAATTTGGAGCGGGAAACGAGATTCGAACTCGCGACCCCAACCTTGGCAAGGTTGTGCTCTACCAACTGAGCTATTCCCGCTTAAGAAAGGTGTAGTTTTAATTCAACTATAAATTAAACTACTAAATCAACCCCCATACAATCAATGGCTTATATGTTTTTGAACCAGTGCCTTGGAAGTGGTGCTTATTATAGGGGGCTGTTTTTTATGTTGCAAGCACTAAGTTTAATTTTTTAGTTAAGGCTGCATCAATAAATGAATTGCGCGCTTTAAAATAGCTCGGGTTTTAACCTCATCGATCTCACCCTCACTAACAATCCCTTCGTATAACAAGCCCTGCACAGAACTGATAATAAACATGGCGTCTTCTTTTGGAGCAGGTGCATTGGCGATCGTTAGGAAGTCAATCAAGCGACTATACCAAATAGCCCGGTAATCTCTTGCTAATGGCTTCAAGCGCTCATCACGAACTGCCTCAAGCAAAAATGCCATTTCAGCGAGTAGATCTTCTCGTCTAAATTTCACTTGCGCCTTAATATAGGCTACACCCATACTAATTAAGTCTTCAGAAAACTTCTCTTTTGTTTCAGCGTTGTTATGAATCTGCTTAACGTCATAAGTCTCTACAAGCTTATTAAGCTCGCCATAAAACAAATCCAAAACCTGTAAGCTCTTTTCAGCAAACAGCATAAATGCATCACTGATAAGCTCTTCTATATCTTTGAAGTAGTAAGTAGTAGAAGCCAAAGGAACGCTAGCTTCTTTAGCGACAGCACGGTGTTTGACACCCCGAATACCTTCACGAGAAACGATCCTTAAGGCAGCCTCAAGAATTTCTCGACGTCGATGCTCGCTTTTGGCTCTGGCCGCTTTGCGCCCCTGATATTGAATAGAGCTTTTTAATGACTCAAACTCTTTTGTCGTTGCGACATTTTCAGCATTCATCACTTACATCCAACTTACCTGGTTGACTAAAAATCCAGCTGTATTTTTTATTTTTATTGTTTGCAGGATAACTAAATTTTAAACATTCTATCAAATTAATACGAAACGCAATATTGACCTATTCTCATTTCATTGTTTTTTTTCAAAGCCGCTTTGATATTAATCACTTCCTGCCGCTATACTAAGACCATGCACGCTGTAACGGTCATTTGTCATTAAACTATTTGAAAACACACCATTTTCTATACAGCCACCATTATGAAAACAACTCACATGGTTCCGTTTAAATAAATTTATATCGTTACAGCCTTAAACATTAATTAACAGGTAACACGTGTTGCGTATAACTAAAGGGTTTAACATTATCACACTCAAATTACTAACACCCTCAAGGCTTGGTATCATCACCCTATTGCTTTTTAGCTTAGCGACAACAGGTAACACTCAAACAGTTGAAAAACTAAAAGTGGCTTATGTTGAATTTCCGCCGATCGAGTACAAAGATGAAAACAACCAACCCGCTGGCTCATTCATCGAGATAACAAAAGCAGTATTAAACAATGCAGAAATAGAATACGAATTTGTATTTCTGCCTATTGCTAGAGCTTATTTATACCTTAAAGAAGGCAATATAGACATGTGGCCGGGCTTATCTGGCATCCCTTCACTTCAAGGTCATGTCTTAGAAAGTAAGTCTGTACCTAGCAACATCACGCTATCTGCATGGTATCTAAAAGGAACACCACCAATATCACACATAAAAGAGCTTTCAGGCACGCATACTATATTAATCAATGGTTATACTTACGCAGGCCTGATTGATAAGATAACCCACGAAGATTTTGGCATGATCGCGCTATTCACACCCACGCACAAATCTGGCCTAAAAATGCTCCAACTACAAAGAGGTGAATATTTTCTAGACTACAATGAGCCTATCAACGCTTACTTAAGAAATAACCCTGTAGATGATCTTCAGCACAGCGTTTTAAATAAACGCAACTCATCCTTTATAGTGTCAAAAAAATATAGCCATGCGGAAGAATTAATTAAAAAGCTTGATCAGTCATATCATCAACTGATCACTAATGGAACCATCACACCTAACACCAGCCACTAAAACAATGAATTATACATCAACACGCTACAAGACTACCGGTAAGCACTTCTGCGCAGTTGTTCTACTACTACTTCTATCTATCACTAACCTATCTGCAAAAGAGAATATTAAACACAGCTATCAATCATGTACCATTATTACTACCGAAATGCTAACAACGGCTCAATTTTATAACCGTGGAATTCCTCTGAATGAACTCATTGAGAGCTTGCCCAACCTTTCCTCTCAAGGCGAAAAAAAAGTAAGGTCCACTTATAAACTAATAGAAGAGTCTGATTTACTATCAGCGTACTCAGCTATCAATTCAGATTATGCCAAGTGTGCAAAGCAAGTACATACTGATCAAGGAAAGCCGTCCTTCAACTCTCCTGAGTACGGCTACTATTTTTGCGCCGGTGAAAACAAGCTAAGATACGAAATTATACTTGCCATCTTTCTCAAGCAAACGAAAGAAAACGTTATCCCACAAATTCCAAAATCAAGACGTAATATTGCAATCCATTACTTTGATCTAGCTGAAGCTGAAGGTTTAGAAGCCGTTTTTGATCTTATGGCTAGCAGCTTAAAGTATTGCATTAATCAAATTGGCTCGAACTAACCAGTAACGCCTTCCAAACCAAGTTAATAAAAGACAATATTTTTTAATACTTAGTTATTGACATAGTTACACCTCCACCATAGAATACGCGCCACCTTGACGAGGTAAAGCATTGCGTCCCCATCGTCTAGAGGCCTAGGACACCGCCCTTTCACGGCGGTAACAGGGGTTCGACTCCCCTTGGGGACGCCACTTATTCTAAAAGCCCGTGCAATCTTATTGCACGGGCTTTTTTCGTTTTAGGTTTATTAACAATCAATCCAGTAAACGCCTCCCTCTTTTTTATTTTTATTCTACACTTAAATAAATCATCCAAAGAAAGCTTCAGCAAAGAAGAAGAACCCTATCTCGAGAGCACTAATGACCGAACAAAATGTATTGTTAGCGCGACAGCCTATTTATGATACTCAACAAGAATTAGTAGCCTATGAACTTCTGTTCAGGCCAGAAGATAAATGCGATATGCCAAATTTTGATGGCAATATTGCTACGTCCAGAGTATTACTTAACGCCTTTACGGAAGGCGACATAGAAAAAGTAACCGGCAATAAACCTGCGTTTGTTAACTTTACAAAAGAACTTTTACTAGCCCCCCCTCCCTTCAACCCCGAACTCATTGTTGTTGAAGTGCTCGAAGACATCATTATTGATACAGATGTTGTAGATGCAATAAAAAATCTCAAACATAAGGGATACCGCATCGCCCTAGACGATTTTGTGATGGATGAGCGTTACAAACCCCTGCTACCTCTGGCTGATATCATAAAGCTTGAACTTCCCGCCATGAATGCCGATGAATTAAAAAGTGCAATCAACCATTTAAGACAATTTTCTAACACGCTTCTAGCCGAAAAAATAGAAACAATAAAAGACTACAACCTATGTAAAGGTTTAGGTTGCGACCTTTTTCAAGGCTATTTTTTAAGTAAACCTGAGATAATTAAAGGACAAAAACTACCGCAAAATAAGCTAGCAGTACTTCAACTAATTAGCGAATTACAAAACCCTGCCGTCAATGTAACTGAACTTAACGCCATTATATCGAAAGATCCAACGCTAAGTTTCAAGCTACTTAAACTGGTAAACTCAGCCGCTTATAGAAGAGCCGTCACTATAGACTCGATACACATGGCTGTAATGATGATAGGCATCAGCAAGATTAAGAGCTGGTCTAGCCTGCTTGCACTTAGCAAAATGGATGACAAGCCAGTATCGCTAAGACAAATATCGCTAGCAAGAGCAAGACTGTGCGAACTTCTGTCTCAAAAACTATCACCCGATCAGCCTGATTTATACTTTACAACAGGCTTACTTTCGAGCCTAGATATCTACTTCGATACACCTCTGAAAGAACTACTATTATCCTTACCGTTAGAAGCAACGATATCCGATGCACTTATCCATTACCGTGGAAAGGCAGGACTAGCAATTCATACAGCAAAGCATTACGAACAATCAAAGTGGCAGGCAATCCACTGGAATTTACTAGAACGATTCGGGATTTCAAAAATTGATTTAAATAGAATGTATATTGAAAGCGTTACTTGGGCCGGTAAGCATACAGAAGAGTAATTGAGAGCCTACATATAAGGCTCTCAACTTCATTTATAGTTTAACTTACTTCTCTTTTTTCCATCTTTAGCAAAAAAATAAGCAAACCCGACCATAAACGCCACCATCAGGCCTACGGTACCTATGCCAGCTAAAACAACAATATCTGTATACATGTGACACCCCTTTGCTAGCCCCAATCATCAAGGCTTATTTATTGATAATCATAATCAAACCATATACTCATATAGAGGTATAGTTATTGATATTGATCAAATTAGACACAGCCGCACTTGTTTTTCATCATTACCTAAGTAAAAAATAAGAACATATCTATTTCAGCCGTTATTAATAAATAATTACATAAAAAGGTATCGATTTTTCAGCAGGTTGCAAAATGCTAGTCTATTATTCTAATGTAACTTAGCTAAGTAGACTTAATAGCCTTAGGGTTCGCTTTAACCAGACATACTAAGATCTCGGTTAACCCAAAAGACCTTATAATTAGCATACAAGAGAATCCGTTCATTCGACATGCCTAACCTTTTACAGCGCATAAAGCACTTTAAATCAAGCTCACCGCTTTCGTATAAGATGCTCACTTACATTCTTATTTGTAGCTCAATGTTTACGCTGATCACAGCGGGCGTGCAAATTTATTCTGATTACAGTGAAGATATTTCGAAAGTAGATGAAAGAATGTCTGTCATCGAAACAAGCTATATGAGCAGCTTGTCGAGAAGCTTATGGTCTCTAGATCAAAAATTACTCAATGTTCAAATGCAAGGAATTCTTAACCTTCCCGATATCATACAGCTTAGGTTAAATGTTTACCCTGATTCAGAAATAGTGCTAGGTGAGTTAGATTCAAACATTTCCACCGTTTCCCACACGTTCCCCCTTATTCATAATAGTGAAGAAATCTACACCCTAGGGGAGCTGACAATTGTTGCGAGTATGGAAGGAATTTATGAGAACCTTAAACGAAAGGTGTTTGTAATTCTGACCACTCAAGCGTTCAAAACCTTTTTTATCTCAATTCTAATACTTTGGATATTCCAATACCTTGTAACTCGACATCTTGGAAGAATGGCTGAATATGCGCAAAGCCTAAACATCAAGCACCTCGATAAACCACTCGTTCTCGACCGAGAAAATACAAAATTTAATGAGTCTGACGAATTATCTCAAGTGACTAATGCCATTAATAGCATGCGGCTAACGCTCATTGATGATTTACAAAAGCAGTATGAAAGCGAAAATGAAATTCGAAAACTCTCGTTAGCCCTTGAGCAAAGCCCTTCTTCAGTGCTCATTTGTGATCGCAGTTGGAAAATCGAATATATTAATACTAAATTTTCTCAACTGACTGGATTCGAGCTAAACGATGTAATTTCCCAGCACCCGCGAGATATTAATGGTGACGTTTCGACTCAACACGCTCAACTTTGGGACAACATTCAATTACAAGTTGAACGCGTAGGTGTGTGGCAAGGTGAAATCCACAATACTCGCAAAGGCGGAGAACGCTTTTGGGAGCAGTCTATTATTACCCCCATAAAGGATAACGAAGGGAGGCCAAACCACTATCTAATTCTTGGGGAAGACATCAGTATTCGTAAGCGTTACGAACAGCAATTACTTAGACAAGCCAATTACGACATTCTCACAGGTTTACCCAATAGAATGTTAGCACTTGACCGCTTAAAGCTTGCCCTCGCTCAGGCAAGAAGGGACGACCACAAAGTAGGCTTAATGTTTCTCGATTTAGATAATTTTAAGCATATAAACGACACAATGGGGCACGATAATGGTGACAGTCTATTGATTGAAGCCTCTCGTCGTATTTCATCTTGCTTAAGAGGCACCAGCACAGTTGCACGGCTTGGTGGTGACGAGTTCCTCGTTATTTTACCCTCTCTCGATGACGATGCAGCGGCAGAACAGGTTGCGGAAAGAATACTTCAAACATTCACCCCTCCCTTTATTCTAACCAATCAAGAAGTGTTTATAAGTACCAGTATTGGTATTGCTATTTACCCAACAGATAGCGACACAAGCTCCACCCTTCTGCAACATGCAGATGCTGCAATGTATCAAGCAAAAGACAAAGGAAAGAGTTCATTCCAACGCTTTTCACCTGAAATGAATCAGGACTCGCACGAAAGACTCCAAATTGAAACCCGGCTAAGAAGAGCATTAGAACTTGAAGAGCTAGAACTGTACTATCAACCGATAGTACAGGCATCGACAGGTAAAATAATAGGTGCTGAAGCACTAATACGCTGGAACAACCCCACACTAGGCATTATATCGCCTGATAAGTTTATACCGCTAGCAGAAGAAACAGGCCTTATAGTTCCCATCGGCGACTGGGTACTCAATACAGCCTGTAAAGATATTAAACACTGGCAGCAAACGACAGGAATGAACCTTACGATTGCCGTGAACGTATCACCCAGACAATTTAGAGACGGTGGTTTTATTGAAACCGTTAACCAAGTACTGTCTGAGACTCAGTTAGACCCTCAGTTTCTAGAACTTGAAATCACAGAAAGACTTATTCTTGACAAGTCGATCGAAACATCTGGAATATTTAAGCACCTCGACGAAAAAGGTATTAAGCTTTCAATTGATGACTTTGGAACAGGCTACTCAGCACTGGGGTACTTAAAAAGTTACCCTTTTGACACACTTAAGATAGACAAGTCATTTGTACAAGACGTTATTGAGTCGAGTGAAGATGCAGCGTTAGTGACGGCCATCATTACAATGGCCCATAGCCTTGGTTTAAAAGTTATTGCAGAAGGAGTTGAAGAAGCACCTCAACTTGGTTTTCTAAACCAACACAACTGTGATTACGCTCAAGGTTACTTTTTTAGTCGACCTGTGCCTGCTGAAGACTTTAACAACTGGCTCACGAAAAATATCCAAGATAATGCCTAATGAAACATGTTTAAGCACGCCAATTAGGTAGCAGTGACAATAATGCACTGCTAATATAGCCTTTCAAATGAACGGGCATGGTAATGATTGATAATATTTCATCGAGTTAGTTAACCAATATCAATGAGCGCACACCCTATTCCACTAAAATTTAGCCCCCTACTTTTCTAACCAGTAATAAACCTATGAATAACGATACAATTCTTGTTATTAACTGTGGCAGCTCTTCCCTTAAGTTCGCACTTTTTACAGCTAAAGATTTTGACTGTGTGGCCTCCGGACTAGCTGAAAAACTTGGCACCACAGACGCCTTCATAACCATCAAAAAGGGCGACAATAAAACAACCTCAAACTTAACATGCTCAGACCATAGTACCGCTATCAAACACGTTATTAACTCATTAAAAGAGATGCAATTACTCACCCGCGAACCTATAGGTATTGGTCATCGAGTGGTTCATGGCGGGGAGTCATTTAGTAACTCTGTCAGGGTTGATAAAACCGTGCTTGCTGAAATTGAAAAATGCGCTGCACTTGCACCACTGCATAACCCCGCAAACCTCCTTGGCATTACGCTAATGGCGGAGTTTTACCCTTCTACACCACAAGTAGCTGTCTTTGACACGGCATTTCACCAGTCATTACCAAAAGCATCATACCTTTATCCTATTCCCTATCACCTATATACCGACCATGGGATAAGGCGATATGGCTTTCATGGGACTAGCCATAAGTATGTGGCTGAAATCGCAGCCAGTAAACTTAAAAAGCCCTTAAGCGAATGTAATTTTATTACGGCTCACTTAGGTAATGGCTGCAGTGTCACTGCAATAAAAGATGGACTTAGTGTCGACACCAGCATGGGGCTAACACCCCTTGAAGGTTTGATGATGGGTACACGTAGCGGCGACATTGACCCAGGCCTTTTTGAGTTTTTATGTAAAATAGGTATGAATAGCGAAAGCATCAGCCAAATGCTGAACAAAGAAAGCGGTCTTATCGGTGTGTCGGGTGAAACCAATGATATGCGTACCTTATTTGAACTAGCTGAAAACGGTAATGAAAGAGCCGCATTAGCGATTGAAGTATTTTGTTTCAAACTTGCTAAATACATTGCTGCTATGGCGTCATCTCTCCCCTCAATTGATGCTCTTGTGTTTACCGGAGGAATAGGCGAAAACGCGAGCCAAATCAGAGCAATGACACTTGCAAGACTGCCCATATTAGGCTTTAAGATATCAAGTCAGTTAAATGAATGCCATGGCGCTGAATCAGATGGACGAATCACTGATCCAAAGGGGACACTCGCTCTAGTGGTTCCAACCAATGAAGAGTTAGTCATAGCAAGAGATACTTTAAAAAACGCCTTATAACTTAAACTAAGCTTAATCGTTAATTGAAAGTAACTGCATACTAAGCAGTCATTAATTTGCAATACACACCAAAGGTGACACGTGCCAAAAACATTTTTTATAGCGCCCACGGCTCTTAACTCTGGTTTAACATCAATATGCCTCGGCCTCGTAAGGGCGCTTGATAGCGTCGGGGTCAGGGTTAGTTTTTTTAAGCCTGTCGCTCAAATACATTCGAGTGAAAAAATTGATATCGAAACAGTCGACAAGTCGATCCAGTTTGTCCGAGCAAAAACAAATTTACTCCCCCCCCAGCCTATTAGCTTAAAGTATGCACAAACCCTAGTTAGCCAAAACAAGTCTGGCAGACTCATGGAAGAAATTATTGGGCTATACCAACAAACCATTGCAGACTCAGATGTAGTAATCGTTGAAGGGTTAGTCCCTGATCGAAATGAGCCATATACTGCTCGGTTAAATGCTGAAATAGCGCGCAACCTTGATGCCGAAGTCATACTTGTCGCCTCACCAAACAATATGACACCAACAGAGCTTGATGAGCACTTAGCGCTTTCTGCTCGCCTTTATGCTGCATCAGGTGATCCTGACGTCATTGGCTGCATTCTAAACAAGGTCAACGCACCCGATACACCCGACCGTACAAGCTCATATAATTACGATCGGACACATAGCCTTCAAGATAACATTGATCACAACCCTATCAACAAGTATGAACAAGCTTGTTCTATTTTTGATCAAACGTTCAAACTTATCGGCTCTATCCCTTGGCGTTACGACCTTTTAGCCCCCAGAACAAGTGATATAGCAAAACAACTAGATGCTATTTTTATTAATAAAGGCGACCTCGAAAACCGTAGAGTTTCGTTTATTTCTGTTTGCGCTCGTACCATTCCTAATATGGTTGACCAACTTTTACCGGGCGCTTTAATCGTAACACCCGGCGATAGAGAGGATGTCATTATCGCTACCTGTATGGCTGCATCCAACGGTGTACCGCTAGCAGGCCTCGTACTAACCGGCAACTTTCAACCAGACCCCAGAACATTAAAGCTATGCAATCGCGCGTTAGATTCTGGCTTGCCAGTACTTTCGACACGTGCGGATACATTCGAAGCCGCTAACCGGCTCTCAGAAATGAGTGGTGAAGTGCCAGTTGATGACCTTGATCGAATTGAAAGGGTCATGGAAGCTGTTGCAAACGCACTTGATATTGACTGGTTACGCTCTAGGTTAACACTTATCAGAGAGCCTAGACTGTCACCTCCAGCTTTCCGCCATCAATTATCTGAACGAGCCCGAGCAGCAAACAAGCGTATTATTCTGCCCGAAGGAAACGAGCCAAGAACCATACAAGCGGCTGTTATATGTCACCAACGATCGCTCGCACAATGTATCTTAGTGGGTAACCCTGATGAGGTTCACTCAGTTGCAGAGTCACAAGGTGTGATTCTGCCACCAGACATTATCATCATCGATCCAGATGAAGTTAGAGATAATTATATTCAGCCAATGGTTCAACTTCGCCAGCATAAAGGGCTAGCACCCGACATGGCTCAAGCACAACTAGAAGATAATGTTGTATTAGCAACAATGATGGTCGCGTTAGACGAAGTTGACGGCCTTGTATCTGGTGCAGTGCATACCACGGCTAATACTATACGACCTGCACTTCAGCTTATTAAAACTCATCCACAAGCTCGCGTAGTTTCATCAGTATTTTTTATGTGTCTTCCCGAGCAGGTTTTAGTGTATGGCGATTGCGCTGTTAATCCTGACCCTGATGCTCAGCAACTCGCAGATATTGCGATTCAAAGTGCTGACTCTGCCAGAACATTTGGTGTAACACCTCGTGTTGCCATGATTAGTTATAGTACCGGTAGCTCTGGAACAGGGCATGATGTCGATAAGGTTCGCGAAGCCACTCGAATAGCTAAAGAGCAACGACCCGATCTAATTATTGACGGCCCCTTACAGTATGATGCAGCCGCTATTGAAAGTGTTGCTCGCAGTAAAGCGCCAGATAGTCCGGTTGCAGGTAAAGCGACTGTATTTATATTTCCAGATTTGAATACAGGCAACACAACCTATAAGGCAGTTCAGCGAAGTGCTAACGTGATTAGTATAGGTCCAATGCTTCAAGGCTTGAATAAGCCGGTAAATGATCTTTCGAGAGGGGCTTTAGTAGAAGATATTGTATTTACAATTGCTTTAACGGCCGTGCAGGCAACACAAACTGAAAAGTAAACGATAAACAAAAGATATTTAAGCGCCTTCATTTAAGAAGGCGCTTAAACACACCTATTACTGAGTTCTTCCTTTGTTCTTAAACGTCTTCTTAGCTTTTTGCTGAGGCTTACCTTTTACACGGGCAGCATTCTTTTGTTTGCTCGAAACAATTCTATTACCCACATCACTCTTACTCGCAAATGGGTTTTCGCCAGACTTAAACTCAAAACGAATCGGGGTGCCAGACACTTTTAAAACGCGTCTAAAGGTGTTTTCGAGGTAGCGTTTATAGCTTGCAAGAAGTGATTTTGTTTTGTTTCCATGAACAACAATAACAGGAGGATTAGACCCGCCTTGATGCGCATAACGAAGCTTAATTCGGTTTCCGCCCACCATAGGAGGCTGATGCTCTGACACACAATCTTCAAGAATACTGGTCAACTGATTTGTTGACCACTTAGCCATAGCAGAGCTATAACCCGCATCAATGGAGTCATAAAGATCACCCACACCGGTACCGTGAAGTGCAGAGATCATATGTGTATTGGCATAATTTAAGAACGTGAGTCGTCTATCAAGTTCACGACGAACTGCGTCTCTTTCGCTCTGTGTCATGCCATCCCACTTATTAACAGCAAGCACAAGCGCACGACCAGAGTCGATAGCAAACCCTATAAGGTGAAGGTCTTGTTCAACAATACCATCTCGCGCATCAATAACGATAACGACAACATTAGAATCTTCTATCGCCTTAAGCGTCTTAATAATTGAGAATTTTTCGACGGTTTCTTTAATATTCTTTCGTCGCCTAACACCCGCTGTATCTATTAGCGTATAGGGCTTCCCTCTTCGCTCATAAGGGATATAAATACTGTCTCGGGTTGTACCTGGCATATCAAATACAATAACCCGCTCTTCGCCTAACAAACGATTAACTAACGTTGATTTTCCAACATTAGGGCGACCGATAATACCAATACGAACACCTTTCGAGGCATGTTCTGCACTTAACTCAGACTCGTCAATAGGGTGACTTTCAAGTACTTCCTCTATCAATGAGCGAGTTCCACGGTTATGTGCTGCGGCCGTTAAGCGAATATCACTCATGCCTAGTGAATAAAAGTCTAGCGTAGCAACATCTGGGTCAAGCCCATCAATCTTATTAATAACAAGCCAGGTCTTTTTGTTTTTTACACGCAGATGCTTTGCAATCATTTCATCTGCGCCAGTCAACCCTGCCCGTGCATCAACAACGAAAAAGACAATGTCTGCTTCTTCAATTGCGAGCATCGATTGGGCGGCCATTACCGCATCAATACCATCTTCATCACCGGAGATACCGCCGGTATCAATAACAATAAAGCGACGATCTTCTAGCTGGCCTTCGCCATATTTTCTATCTCGCGTTAGCCCAGGCAAATCTGCAACAATAGCATCTCTAGATCGAGTCAAGCGGTTGAAGATTGTTGACTTACCAACGTTTGGTCGCCCAACTAAAGCAATAACGGGTACCATTAAATAAAGCCTCTAAAGTGCAATTTTGTAAGCAGCTAAATCGCCGCTGTTACTATAAATAAAAAGCATGTCATCGCTTATTAACATAGGCGCTCTTACACCATCACTATCCAGGTGTACTCGTCCCATAAAGCGACCATCAATTTGTGACAAAAAATGTACGTATCCTTCAAAATCTGCAACAACGGTGGTGCTGCCAAAGGCTTTGGGTGCAGTCAGCTGTCTGAATTTAAGGTTTTCTTGGCTCCAGACTTCTGTGCGCGTGGCCTGATTATAGGCAACAACGACGCCACTTGCAGTCGAAACATAAACATTACCAAACCCCAAGTCTACGCCGGTATAGCTTGACTGTTGTTTTGACCAAATCTCTTTACCCGTAGGTAAATGGATGGCCGATAACTTTCCTTGGTAAGAAACCGTATAAACAGCATCATCTCGAATAATCGGCTGTCCATCAATATCAACCAACCTTTCTAGTTCAGTTCTACCTTTAGGTATACCTATCTCAGCATTCCATACTGGCGAACCGGTAATATTTCTAAAGGCAACAAGCTCACCATTGGCAAACCCTGCCAAGGTAAGTTCATCAGTAATAACTGGGCTAGAAGTACCTCGAATGGAAAGTACGGGAGCATTACTATCGTAACGCCACATCATCTCTCCGGTCTCTGCGTTTAAGCTGACCACCTTACCATCAATTGATTGAATGACCACTTGACGACCGTTGCTTACAGGTGGTGATAGCACCTCACTGGTTAACGTTGCTCGCCATTGCTCCATGCCACCTTTACGATCAACGGCCACTACCTCACCATGGTAAGTAGCAAAGTAAAGCTGACTGTCATCGCCTCCCAAGGCGCCACTAACCGGCTCTTCGTACTCGACTTCCCAAAGCTCTTCACCGTCAGACTTGTTCAATGCTAACAGTAGACCAGAGTGATCTATTGCATAAATAGTGTCACCGATGATAATCGGCGTCAGCTTCAAATATTGGCCTTCATTACCGTTGCCTATAGACTCATCCCAGACTTTGATGATTTCAATTTCTTCATCAAAGTCTTCAAGTTCCATAGGCTCTTCTTTAATTTCGTCAGAGCTACAACCAACAATTAACAGTGAAGATAGCGCAATAAAAAGAAGTAGAAACTTTTTGTACGCATTAGGTGCGTGCATTAAGCACCCTCCTCAGTGAGTCCAAGGTCAGCCATTTTAAGCGTTAGCATCGGGCGCTGAACGCCAGCTTGTTTCATCGCCTTATAGGCCTCAACATAAGATGCTTTAGCATTTTCTAGGTCACCTGCTCGGTGATAGATATCCCCCTTAATTTCGAGGTATATCGCTGCGTAGGTTCCTGCATTTTTAGCATCAAGCAACGCAAACGCCTCTTCTTGCTTACCTTGACGATCTAATACTCTCGCTAATCGACCTTTAACCAAAGGCGCTAAAGAAGAGTCAGGGTTATTGGCCAATATCCAACGAAGCTCAACTTCAGCACCCTCTAAATCTTTTTTACCAACCGCGTTCTTTGCTAAAAATAACGCCGAGAACGTTGCGTATTCTGTGTCTTCATATTCAGACTTGAGCTTGCTGGCAATAAATTCAATTGAAGATGCAGTCTCTTCTGTAGCGGTTGGTTCTAAAGCAACTTCTAACAGTTGTTGATATAGCGCAGAAGCAGCACTTTTAGTATTTTCAACATTTTGTTGGTACATCTTCCAACCAAAAACAAGTGCTAGCGCCAAACCTACACCGATAATTAACGAGTTACCGTTGTCTTTCCACCACTGCTTAAGTGCTGCAACCTGTTCTTCTTCTGTTCTATGCTCCACCCTTATATCCCCTTGTCCTTATCATTCAATTCAAAAAGTTAACATCGTAGTTGTTTTTTAATCACGCTTGTTTGTTAATCAACACTAGACTAGATAGTCTTCAATAATATCTAAAAGATCGACAATCGGTGCTTCGATCTGTTGTCTATTATTTGACTCTTCAGCCCCTTGTGAAAGATCTCTTAAAGGTTTTACAACAACTGTTTTATTTTTAATTTCATTTTCGCCAATAATAAGCGCTACAGGTGCACCGCTCTTGTCCGCTTTTTTCATTTGGCTTTTAAAACTACCACCACCACAATGAGTGACTACTCTTAGCGATTGAAATTCATTGCGTAATATTTCAGCTAACTTAAACGCCTCTACTTGCGTTCCCTCTCCCACTGAAACGATAAATACATCAGCTGAATTGTTAACTTCCGCCGGTATTTTATCTAAACTTTCGAGCATCAGTATGAGCCTTTCAACGCCCATAGCAAAGCCCACACCCGGAGTTGGTTTGCCTCCCAACTGCTCTACTAATCCATCATATCGGCCACCCGCACATACGGTACCTTGCGCCCCCAAGTCTTGGGTAACCCATTCAAAAACAGTTTTACTGTAATAGTCTAATCCACGTACCAATCGACTATTCACCTCATACGATACGCCATTAGCATCAAGTAAGCTTAATAAGGTTTCAAAGTGCTCTTTTGATTCGGCATCGATATAATCAGCAAAGTCTGGAGCATTATCAAGTACACGCTGAGTATCTTGATTTTTACTATCAAGAATACGCAACGGATTCGACTCGAGGCGTCTTTTACTGTCATCATCTAACGCATCGAGATGACCACTCAAATAACCAACAAGTGCTGCTTTATATGCTTTTCGTGCCTCACTGGTACCCAATGAGTTGATCTGCAATGTAACATTATCCAAAAGGCCTAATGCTTTCCAAAACCGAGCTGTCATAATAATCATTTCAGCATCGATATCGGGGCCTTGCATACCAAAACACTCAACACCAATTTGGTTAAACTGGCGATAACGCCCTTTTTGCGGACGCTCATGTCTGAACATCGGCCCACAGTACCAAAGCTTTTGCGTTTGATTAAACAAAAGACCGTGCTGCTCTGCCGCTCTTACGCAACATGCAGTACCTTCAGGGCGTAAGGTTAAGCTATCGCCATTACGATCTTCAAAGGTGTACATTTCTTTTTCAACGATATCAGTCACTTCACCAATTGACCGTTTGAACAACTCAGTTTGCTCAACAATCGGCATTCTGATTTCACTGTAGCCGTAAGACTGAAGCACTCTACGAACAGTGTCTTCCAAATACTGCCATTTAGGCGTTTGTTCTGGCAGGATATCGTTCATCCCGCGAATAGCCTGAATCTTAGCCAAAGTTCTAATCCTGTTTATCTCTACTAATGTTATATCAATCTGAATGACTAAATCGTTCAGCCTTTTACAATAATTCGATCTGACTGCTGAGTGGCATCTGATGCCTCTTTAAGGGCAATCTTTGCTCTTATCGTTCTCTCAAGATTATCAACTAAGCTTTCGTTTTGTAACTTGTGATCAGGAACACCATCGACATAAAGTAAGTTCGCAGGCGAACCACCTGTAAGGCCGATATCAACTTCTTTAGCTTCACCAGGACCATTTACGATACACCCTATAATTGCAACATCTAAAGGCGTTGTAACATCATCAAGCCTAGCTTCAAGGTCGTTCATAGTCTGAACCACATCAAAATTTTGTCTAGAGCAACTCGGGCACGCAATAAAGTTAATTCCTTTTGCTCTTAGCTTAAGGCTTTTAAGAATATCAAATCCGACTTTAATTTCTTGTACCGGATCTGCCGCTAACGAAACACGAATCGTGTCACCAATACCGTCCATTAACAACATGCCTAAACCAACAGCTGACTTAACAGTCCCCGACCTAAAACCACCTGCCTCTGTTATACCAAGATGCAAAGGCTGCTCTATTTGGCTGGCAATCTTGCGGTAAGCTGCAACCGTCATAAATACATCAGATGCTTTAAGGCTGATTTTATAATCCTGAAAGTCATATCGATCCAAGATATCAATATGGCGCATCGCTGATTCAACAAGCGCATCAGGAGTGGGTTCACCATACTTCTTTTGCAGGTCTTTTTCTAATGACCCGGCATTAACACCGATTCGTATTGGTACGCCACTATCACGAGCGGCACTGATAACAGCTCTAATACGGTCTTCACGACCAATATTACCAGGGTTGATTCTCAAACAATCAACACCTAGCTCTGCCACTTTAAGTGCAATTTTGTAATCAAAATGGATATCAGCAACCAATGGAACATTCACTTCTTGGCGAATTTTCGCAAATGTTTCAGCCGCATCTAGGGTTGGTACTGAGACTCGTACAATATCAGCCCCAGCTTCTTGCAACTGTGTAACCTGCTTAACCGTTGCAGCAACATCTAGCGTATCTGTGTTTGTCATGCTTTGAACAGCAATAGGCGCATCACCACCAACAGGGACATTTCCAACCCAGATCTGCCTTGACTTGCGGCGCGTTATAGGAGATTCAAACTTCATAAGCTAACTGACTTTAGATTAATTTTAATGAGTTAATTCAAGTGAAGCGCGATTATTTCTAACCCTAACGGTTGAAAAATCGATGACCTTATCATTAAACAGCACTGTCGCTTCACTAACAGCACCTATGACCACACTAAACGGTAAACCGCCCGTATAGTTAACTTCTTCACCAGCTTTTTTGAGGTCTGCGATAACGGTCTTACCGTTGCCATTTTTAAGCGTGAACCAGCAATCACCGGTAAATTTCACATTAAGCGTGCCAGTATCTAACACGACCTCAGGTGAAGACTCTTGATTATTATTTACTTCAAGAACCTCTATGTTATTCGGCTCTACCATTACGTCTGGTTCGCTAGCATCCAGCGCGTTATCATCCGCTGCGATTGATTTAGGTATATTAACTGGCGAAACTTTTTCGACCGTTTCAGACTCTATCTCGACCGTTTCAGACTCTATCTCGACCCCTTCAGATGCTGACTCGATCGCTCCAGCTGTAGGGGCTTCATTACTATTATCATCAACTGCATCAGTTACTTCAGCAGTCTTATTCAATTCAATAGCGTTAACGTCCACTTCTAACAAAGGTGGCACTTCTTGAATAACATTGTCAGAAACATCTTCAGATGCAACGTCACGATGAACGTTGACATTAGTAGCCGATGTTGGCGTCTCGGAAATAGCAGTATCACTCATCATTTTATCGCTGAAGAAATACACTATCGTACCTGACGCCGCAATAAGAAGAAGCAATATGACAACATATTTAGAGCGTTTATTTCTCTTTGCTTTGCCATTTGACTGTTTGGTGTTGGCCTCAATTTCAGCTTTTCGCCCTATGTGCGCTTCGAGCTGCTGAATCACTACAGCTTCACTCAAATTAACCAGTCTGGCATAACTTCGTATATAGCCTTTTAGAAAAATATCACTGGGCAATACTTTGTAGTTCTCTTCTTCCATTGCGACAACAATAGAAGGCCTTAGATGAAGCTCATCCGCAACACGCTCGACTGTATAGCCTTTAGCCTCTCTCCCGCTTCTGAGAGAATGACCTAAACCAGAGGCCTGAGCCATCTGTTGCTGTTCCTGTGTTTGTTCACTCATTTTATTTCAGAGCTCTATATTGTTTGTATTCTTGAGATTCAGGATAAAGCTTCTTTAATAACAACGCATAACTTGATTCTTGGCCGCGATCATTAAAATGACGCGCAAGCTCAATACCCAACCATAAGCTTTTAGCTGAATGTGTCATGCCGCTACTCCGAATAACATTGACCATTCGGTTGTAATACTGCTGACCTTTAAGGTATTCACCCTTTTGAACCAGTAATTGCGTAATACCGATCAGCGCTTGAGCTTGGTTGCGGTCTAGTGATAGCGCTTTTTCATACGCCTTTACGGCTTGATCGCTCTGATCTAACTTAAGGTAACATTGGGCTACATTAATGAAAATAACCGATCTTCTTGGGTAATCTGTATCAGTACCCGCAAGCTCAAACTGTTCAAGTGCCTCACTGTACCTTTCTACTCGATATAAAAAAGAGGCATAAAATGTACGACCTCTTGTATTCTTTGCGTCTAACTTAATCGCTTTTTTAAAGTGTTCTTCCGCAAGTTCATTTTCTGCTTGCTGCTGATACAGTAAACCTAGTGCGGCATAAGCCTCAGAACTGTCGGAGTCTATTTCAAGTGCTCGTCCAATATTTGCTCTGGCTTTTTCGAAATCATCTCTCTGAATATAGGCTAAGCCCAACTGAATATAATTCTGTACAGCTTTGCCCTCATCAGCTTTTCGTGAAAATGCACTATCCGTTGTAGTGACACAACCAGAAAGAATAAACACTAAAAAACCAATAAAATAAAACTTCATATATCCCCAGATAACGATAAGTACACTAATAAAATAACGATAGTTTTTTGTATTTATTACATTTTAACGTAACTAGCAACCTCAGTTTAACCCGAGTGTTCTTTAAGTGGAATATACTTTTCACTTCTTCGAGTACGGTCTGCAACCTTACCCACCAACTGCCCACAAGCAGCGTCTATATCATCCCCACGAGTAGAGCGTACAGTGGTAACGTAGCCACCTTCAACCAACACATCCTGAAATCTACGCACTGCATTCCCTGATGGCTTTGTGTAATCGCTTTGCGGGAAAGGGTTAAACGGTATAAGGTTTATTTTACAAGGCAAATCTTTTAACAAATCAACCAATTCATGCGCCAACTCAAGCTGATCATTTACGCCCTCTATCAGCGTATACTCAATCGTTGCTTTACGCTTATCAGACAATGAGTTTAAGTAACCCTGAACAGCCTCTAGTAATTCACTGATGGGGTACTTCTGGTTGATAGGCACCAGTTGATCACGTAATTCATCATTAGGTGCATGTAACGAGATGGCAATTGACGCATCTGTTAAGCCCGTTAGTTTTCTAATGGCAGGCACTACACCCGCCGTACTTAATGTCAGTCGTCGCTTAGAAATACTATAAGCGAAATCATCCATCATCATATCCATTGCATCAATAACATTATCAAAGTTAAGCAATGGTTCACCCATCCCCATCATTACCACGTTGGTAACAGGACGGTCTTTTTCAGGATCAATATCTTCAAATGACTTTACAGCTACCCACACCTGACCAATGATTTCAGCCGCAGAAAGATTGCGGTTAAAGCCTTGTTTACCGGTAGAGCAAAAACTGCAATCTAACGCACACCCGATTTGGGAAGAAACACACAAGGTGCCTCTATTTCCATCGGGAATAAGAACCGTCTCGATGCTACTTCCGCCTTCCATCTCCATCACCCATTTACGGGTGCCATCAGATGAAATATCTTGATAAGTCACTTTCGGAACCGTTATTTCTGCAATATCAGCCAATTTGGAACGTAACACCTTACTAATGTTGGTCATTTGATCAAAATCTGACACACCATACTGATGTATCCATTGCATAACCTGCTTCGCTCTAAATGGTTTTTCACCAATATCAGCGAAAAATTGTTCCATTTTGGAACGCGTTAGACCAAGCAAATTTACTTTTTTGATTGTGCTCATCTTAGTTTTCCAACACCTGCGTAAATATACTAACTACAGCCATAATTTCTCTCTGGCCGCGCTAGTGTTTTTCTGCAATACCCCTATATAACCCAGCGAACTAAATACACATCACTTCGATTGAGCTACCTATAGAAGGCTTTAATTCAAATACTATTTCCACTCAACGTTCATCTTTAACGTGGCTAGATTAAGGTCAAGATACCTGCTGAGTGGAAATAATATTTTTGCGCCTTTATGACGCAGAAAAGCAGGCATCCATTAGGACAACCTGCTTCTCGCTCTGCTTTTTCTAAATCAGAGAGAAATTAGCTTCTTGGGCAAATTTCATCATCAGAGAAGAAGTAAGCAATTTCACGCTCTGCAGACGCTAGTGCATCTGAACCGTGAACTGCATTCGCATCAATTGAATCTGCGAAGTCACGACGGATAGTGCCTTCAGCTGCTTCTTTAGGGTTAGTCGCACCCATAAGATCTCGGTTAGCTAGAACAGCATTTTCGCCTTCTAGAACCTGAACCATAACAGGACCAGACGTCATAAACGCAACAAGATCAGCAAAGAAAGGACGCTCTTTATGTTCAGCGTAAAAGCCTTCTGCTTTTTCTTGAGAAAGGTGCAACATTTTAGAAGCAACAATTTTTAAACCTGCTTCTTCAAAACGGCTGTAGATTTTACCGATAACATTTTTAGCAACAGCATCAGGCTTAACAATTGAAAAAGTACGTTCGATCGCCATTCAAATTCTCCAAATTAATTTAAAATAAGTTTTAACCCAACTCCATTAAGAGAACTTAAGGCGGGTTCACTATAAACGCGCGAATTATACGCGCATTGAGCTTAAAATAATACTGCTTCCGAACGCCGCAGCCATAAGTAATTACCACCCACTCACAGTGCAATTCCCCATGCATGCTGCCGACCTACCGACGCAAAAAATCATTCCTTCCAGGTACCTGAAATTTCTCTTAATTTTTGAACCTTTTCACCAATAACGTCTAACGCCCGATCAACATCTTCTTCAGAGGTGTATCGACCTAGTGAAATTCGGATTGAAGCATGAGCCAATTCATCACTAACACCAATCCCTTTCAATACATACGAAGGGTCAAGACTAGCCGATGCGCACGCAGAGCCTGAAGATACCGCAATATCCTTTAACGCCAACATCAAAGACTCTCCATCCACCCCCTCAAATGCAACATTGAGATTACTCGATACTCGACACTCTAGATCGCCATTCACGCTAACGCCTCCTAGTGTTTTTAGTCCCGACCACAACTTTTCTCGCAGCAAGCTGATTCGCTTGCATTCGTCAGCCATACTCTCTTTTGCAATGCGAAACGCCTCCCCCATACCCACAATCTGATGGGTAGGCAAAGTACCTGAACGCATCCCCCTTTCATGCCCCCCACCATGTATCTGGGACTGCAAGCTAACATTGGGTTGACGCCTAACAAAAAGAGCACCAACTCCTTTTGGGCCATAAAGCTTATGCGCAGAAAAAGACATAAAATCAACGTTGACCTTTTGTAAATCAATGCCTATTTTTCCTGCACTTTGGGCTGCATCCACATGAAACAACACCCCCGCCTCTTTAGTGATCTCACCTATCGTTTCAATATCAGTAATAACGCCAATTTCGTTATTAACATGCATCAGCGTGACAAGAACAGTCTCTTTTTTAAGTGCCGCCTTAACGTGCTCAGGCCTAATCAGTCCGTCCACCCCTGGTTTTAAGTAGGTGACGTCGAAGCCTTCAGTTTCTAGATAAGCACAGCTATCAAGCACAGCTTTATGTTCAATAGACGACGTAATAATATGCCTACCTTGATCTCTATACGCCTCCGCAACACCTTTAATAGCCAAATTATCAGACTCTGTTGCGCCAGAAGTCCAAACAATCTCACGAGGGTCGCAATTAATCAACGAAGCCACTTGTTTTCTGGCGTTTTCAACCGCCGACTCCGCCTGCCAGCCATAAATATGAGAACGAGAAGCCGGATTACCAAAGACCCCGCCCATCGTTAAACAGTTCATCATTTTTTCTGCTACGCGCACATCAACGGGGGTTGTAGCAGCGTAATCGAGGTAAATAGGCGAGCTCATATAGCGGGAAGTCCAAACAGTTAATTAACAAAACAGATATTTTAATGCACTGCTAGCGTAGAAACAACGAGAGGTCATTTTTGAAAACGAAAGCTAGTGGGTTAAAATTAAAGGTAAAACGAAGTAAATAGACGCTTATGATCCCGTAGGAATAATATTGCCATGCGTTAAATTCTGACGGTTAGAGATAGCTTGCACATCTCTTTTTTTCATTAAGTCGCCTAAGCTAATACCACTTAAAAATTCATGTATTTGCAGACTCAAATCGGACCACAAGTGATGAGTGAGGCACTTCTCACCGTTTTGGCAGTCACCCTTTTGTTTGCATTTAGTGGTATCAATTGATTCATTGACCGCATCAACAATCTGCGCAATATAAATTTGAGACTCATGCCCGCCTAAGCAGTAACCACCGCCAGGCCCTCTTACACTTTTGACCAACTCAGACTTTCGGAGCTTTGCGAATAGCTGCTCAAGATAGGATAACGAAATACCTTGTCGCGCTGAAATATCAGAGAGACTAACAGGACCATTACCAGAATGTAGTGCCAAATCCAGCATAGCTGTTACAGCATATCGTCCTTTCGTTGTTAATCTCATTTAATACCCAACTATTTAAAACAATTTTAGCCACCTAGGAAAATTATCCTTTAACCAAGTAAAGCAGTCAAGTATTAGCGCGCTTAGCTAATGATAAGTGAGCCCCCAAAAACAAAAACCTCACCCCAAGAACATTACTGATCTTCATCCCTTACACCTTTAAAATCTTCATCATTTAAAGCGGGCATATCACCTTTTTGATATTTAGAATCAAGAGTCTGAAGCGTTTTGCACATAACTTCCATTTTTTCATCAACCGCATGCATATGATCTAAAATACTTCGTATAGAGCGTGCAACCGGATCAGGCATTTCTTCACTCACGCCATAAGCATCAAAGCCAATTTTCTCAGCCATCTTCTTGCGACGGTCTTCATCTCTCGGAGTGGCAACGATAATCCGCCCTGGAATACCCACTACTGTGGCACCTTCTGGTACCTGTTTCGTCACGACAGCATTAGAGCCAATTTTAGCATTATCACCCACCGTAAATGGGCCCAACACCTTAGCGCCTGCACCCACCACCACATGATTCCCTAACGTAGGATGTCGTTTTCCTTTATTCCATGACGTTCCACCCAAGGTAACACCTTGATATAGCGTTACATCATCACCAATAATAGTGGTTTCACCAATGACAACTCCCATGCCGTGATCAATAAAAAATCGACGACCTATTTGCGCACCAGGATGAATTTCAATCCCTGTCAGCCAACGACTAAACGTTGATACAATTCTAGCCAACCATAACAACCCATTATTCCATAGGCCATGCGCTAAACGATGAAATAAGAGCGCATGAAGCCCAGGATAATTAGTCAGTACCTCAAATGTATTACGCGCAGCAGGATCTCGCTCAAATACGCTTTTTATATCCTCTTTAATCCCATTAAACATGACTATCTACCATTTAAAATTCAAATCAATTAGAGCTTGCCAACAAACAAAAACATGAGAATAAAAAGTCTAACACTTATCTTTGATAGCCTTCAAAACCGTATTTAAGAAACCCCTCATGATATTCACTTCAATCTTATCCATTCGACTTCGCTGAAATAAACGCCTAAGCCGGGGTATTAATTGTCGAGGGTTTTCAGGGTCAAAGAATTCAGTTTTGATCATCACCGCTTCCAAATGCCCAATTAATCCTTCAACCTCATCGGAGGTTGCCAACGCTTCATCCCATCCGTCATTCTCAGGTGACAACGTTGGTGCCGCTTGAGTAGCGTCGCCTAAGCCAGAATATAACAAATAGTCCATTCTTAGCTCATACGCGACAACTTGCAATGCCATCGCGACATTCAACGAACCATAATCAGGGTTAGTGGGTATATGTACATGGTAGTTACAACGCTGTAACTCATCATTGGTCAGCCCCCTGTCTTCCCGCCCAAACACAATGGCTACTTTGTTTTGGTTCTCTTGATCACTACCAGTCTTTGGCAGTAAAGCAAACTCACGCACTTTTTTGGCACAATCTCTTGGATTCATGACTGGCCAGGGTATTTTACGCCCGCGGGCACTCGCACCAACAACCGCCACACACCCTTCCAGCGCCTCATCAAAGGTTTCAACAACTTTCGCGTCAGCCAAAATATCTTTGGCGCCCGCAGCACGTCTTTCGGCCACAATATCAGGAAATGACTTAGGTGAAACTAGACACAATTCACCCAACCCCATATTTTTCATAGCACGCGCTACTGCTCCGATATTCCCTGGGTGGGAGGTATACATCATTACAATGCGGACATTGCTATACATTGATCATTCCTATTTTTTGTTAATGTGAGCTTATTTAAAGACAAATAATACATCTGCAACCGACTGGAAAGAAAACACTTTTACAGATTAATTTAAACAAAGCAGATAAACGATGAATTTAAATAGTGAGACTGAATAAAATTTGCTATTATATCAGCCCTAATTTATCACCTCGACAGACAGAATTCATATCATGCAACCTGTAATCAACATTGCACTTAGAGCCGCCCGTCAAGCAAACGAATATATTCTTCAAACTCTCGACAAGCAACCTGTGAGTTTTTCAGACCCGGAGGCTTGTGCAAAACAGATCAGCAATCTTGAGAATACCGTTTATCGCGTATTTTTTGATGCCCTTAAAAAAGCATACCCTGCCCACCATATTGGAGAGCCAGGCGAGCCGATATCTAGCGAACACGAAAACAGCTGGAGCATATCGCTCATCCACAGCCCTGAAAATATGTTAAGAAACCTACCTTTTACTGGCTATTCAATCACCTGTCAGCAAAAAGGAAAGATTGAGCACGCACTCTTTATTAATCCTATTACAGATGACGAGTTCTCTGCTAGTAGAGGTCACGGAGCCGTATTAAACGGTAAAAGAATCCGTGCATCCGACATCAGAAATTTAGGCCAATCACTTATCACAAGTAACTTACTTGAAAATACGCGTAAGATGGATAACCCTCACGTCGGGATGGACCTTACATCTGATCTTATTCAAGCAACCTTCAGCATTAGAGCGACAGGCTGTGAAGCCGCCGACCTAGCCTATGTAGCAGCAGGACAACTTGATGCCGCCATATTAACCGATGTTGATATGAGCGAACTTCCAGCTGTACTGCTTATCTGCCAAGAAGCCGGCGTACTGACAGGCGACTTTAAAGGTACACCTACAACAGCAGGTACTAAGCGAATTATTGCCGCTAATTCAAAGCTGTTTAAATCGTTGACGCAAAAAGTTCACAACTATAACGCTAGATTCTAAACGCCATCATTGTAAGCGGTATCAATTACTGATTCGCTTACAGTTATGACAGGCAATAAAAAAGGCGGAATATCCGCCTTTTTTATTGCCTGTCTCTTATCTATCTACATTAAGATCTATGGCAGCTCTTCTAACTCTTCACCTTCTACTTCTTCTTTAACCGGTGCAATGAGATCTTCTCTCGACACACCTAGCGCTAACAAGACATTACCGGCCACGTATATAGAAGAGTATGTTCCCACTAAAACACCAATCAACAATGCTTTAGAGAAACCATTAATCATCTCACCACCAAATAGATACAAAGCAATCAACACTAACACAGTCGTTAATGAGGTTACGATGGTTCTAGATAAAGTCTGGTTAAGAGAGACGTTAATAATTTCTTCAGATGTACCTTTACGCATCTTCCTAAAGTTTTCTCTTACCCTATCGGCCACTACAATAGTATCGTTTAGTGAGTAACCGATAACCGCCAAAAGCGCTGCAAGAACAGTCAGGTCAAAATCCCACGACAGAAGCGAAAACAACCCCAAGGTGATAATGACATCGTGCGCTAGCGCAACAACCGCACCCAGCGAGAATTTAAGTTGAAAGCGCATGGCAACATAAACCATGACCACACCTAACGCAAACAGCAAGCCTAAGCCACCCTGCTCGCGCAATTCTTCACCAACCTGCGCACCAACGAACTCAGCACGTTTTAATTGTACATCAACTCCGTCAGCCTTTAATACAGCAATAACCTCTTCACCTACTGTATCGCTAAAGCCTTGAGCCAGTCGCACTAACACTGCAGTGTCTGCTCCGAAGTTCTGAACGGTTAACTTCTCATACCCTGCAGACGTTAACTGTTCACGAACTTCATTTAAGTTAGGTGCCGTTTTGTATTCAACCTCAACTAGCGTACCACCGGTAAAATCGAGACCAAACACTAGGCCTTTAAACGCTAAAGAACCTAACGATATCACCACAAATATTATTGAAATGGCCGCCGCAATTTTGCGCTTACCCATAAAGTCGATTTGCTTACTTACATTACTCATTCGAAACTCCTATTCCCTAATCAAATCGACAGTGTTTTAACGTTACGATTACCGTAAATCAGGTTAACAATCGCCCTGGTTACGACAATAGCAGTAAACATCGATGTCAATATGCCTATCGACAAGGTAACCGCAAAGCCTTTAACCGGCCCAGTCCCCACTGCAAAAAGAATAAGCGCCACTAACAAGGTGGTAATGTTCGCATCAAATATAGTAACGAATGCGCGACTATAACCCGCATGAATAGCAGATTGGGCAGGAAGCCCATTAGCCAATTCTTCCCTTATTCGTGCAAAAATCAGCACGTTGGCATCTACCGCCATACCAACCGTTAATACAATACCTGCAATACCCGGTAACGTAAGGGTTGCGGATAGTATCGACATAAAGGCTAACAGTAAGACCATATTCACAGCCAAAGCAATATTCGCAACGACGCCAAATACTCTGTAGTAGACCAGCATAAACAATAACACCAAACCAAAGCCTAGCTGAACAGACAACACACCCGCGTCTATGTTCTGCTGCCCCAAACTTGGTCCAACCGTTCGCTCTTCTACAAAGTACATGGGAGCAGCAAGCGAACCCGCTCTTAGTAGCAGCGCTAACTCAGATGATTCAGCAACCGAGTCTAGACCGGTAATTCTGAAGCTAGCACCAAATGCACTTTGAATGGTCGCCAAGCTTATAATACTGCGAACTTCTTTATTCTTTCTTTCAATAACTTCTACACCATCAACCATTCTTTTAATGGTCTTGCCTTTTTGTTCAATAAACACAACGGCCATACGGCGCTTAATGGAGTTACGTGTGACACGCCCCATCATTGAACCACCCGTGCTATCGAGTGTTATATTAACCTGCGGCGTACCATTCTCATCGAACGTTGCAGACGCGTTAGAAACACTATTACCCGTAACAATAACATCTCTTTCAAGTAGCGCAGTTCGGCTCGGATTACTTCTAAACTCAAACTCATCACTGGTTGCACGACCTGCATCAGGTTTCGCTTCTAACCTAAATTCTAAGTTAGCAGTAGCACCTAAAATTCGCTTAGCGGCAACAGTATCCTGCACGCCCGGCAACTCAACCACAATTCGGTTTCTACCCTGACGCTGCACTAATGGCTCAGCAACGCCCAACTCATTTACACGATTTCTCAGTGTTGTAAGATTCTGCTTAACCGCATAATCTTCAATTTCTTTAATCTTAGCTTCACTTAGCGTTAGGTAAATATAGTAATAATTACCCTCATCATCATCGCGTCTCTGAAACTCAAGGTACTCACTCTTGATTAAAGACGTCGCCTTGCTGCGCTCTTCATCTTTGCTGAACTTGAGCAACAACGAGAGATCGCCTTCAACAGATACTCCGCGATACCGAATCTTTTCTTCGCGAAGCTTGGTTTTAATTTCGCTTGCATAAACATCAAGACGTTGCGTTAATGCTTTTTCCATGTCCACTTCTAGCAAAAAGTGAACACCGCCACGCAAGTCTAGCCCTAGTTTCATTGGACCTGCACCCATTGAGGTTAACCAATCAGGCGTTGTAGGCGCTAAGTTTAGTGCAGCAATATAATTATCACCCAGTGCGGCCTGAATAATAGGCTTAGCTGCTAATTGATCATCGCCAGAGTCAAAACGTAACATGGCATTTTTATCAGCCACTTCAGCATCTCGATACGCTATTCCAGCGCTATCGAGTGCACGCTCAGCACGCTTAACTATCTGATCATCTATGATGGTTGAGCTACGTGAACCACTTATTTGTAGTGCGTAATCATCTGGGTATAAGTTTGGCAACGCGTAAACGACACCCAAACCAATAGCCACAAGAATTAGGATGTTTTTCCAGAGAGGATACCTATTGAGCATGGTCTGCCCTATTCCTTTTTATTGTCGTAAGAATAATTAAATAAAAAAACGCCCCTAAGAAAAGGGGCGATATAATTAAATGTCTTTTAATGTGCCTTTTGGCAATGCTGCAGATACAGCCGCTTTTTGGACTTTAATTTCTACGTTGTCAGCAATCTCAATTGCAACAAAATCATCCTTAACGTCTCTAATTTTACCTGCGATACCGCCACCAATAATAACCTCATCACCCTTACTTAGGCCACCGATCAGGTCACGATGCTCTTTTGCTCGCTTAGACTGAGGTCTCCACATTAAGAAGTAGAATATCAATATGAAGCCAGCAAAGAAGATTAACTGGCCAATCGCGCCCATACCTTCAGGTGCAGGTGCTTCAGCCAACGCAATTGCAGGGAACATCGCAACTAAAAGAGCGGCTATTTTTGAGAATTTAAAACCCATCTACATTTTCTCCAACATTTAAATTAAAAAACACTAAAAAAATCAAGGCAAAGGAGGCACTTCAGCGCCTCGCAGAGCGTAAAATTCTGTAATAAAGTCGCACAATGTACCTTGTTCAATAGCCTTACGCAATCCACTCATCAAATTCTGGTAATAACGTAGGTTATGAATGGTATTGAGTTGTGCGCCAAGCATCTCACCACACTTATCTAAATGATGGAGATACGAGCGGCTAAAGTTAGTACAGGTATAACAATCACAGGTACTATCAAGGGTTTCTGGGTCACTACGGTGCTTTGCATTTCGTATCTTGATGACACCTTCAGCGGTAAATAAGTGGCCATTACGAGCGTTGCGGGTCGGCATTACGCAATCAAACATATCGACCCCACGACGTACCGCCTCCACGATATCCTCTGGCTTACCAACCCCCATTAAATAACGCGGTTTATCTGCAGGCATATCTTCCGTTAACCCATCCAATACACCCATCATTTCATCTTTAGGCTCACCGACTGATAAACCGCCAATCGCATATCCGTCAAACCCGATATCGGTCAACCCTTTCAAGGACTCCTGACGTAAATTATCGTGCATGCCACCCTGAATAATACCGAACAGTGCCGATTCGCTATCACCGTGTGCATCTTTACTTCGCTTTGCCCAACGCAAAGACAATTCCATCGAACTGCGTGCAGTCGCTTCGTCTGCAGGGTAAGGCGTACACTCATCAAATATCATGACGATATCCGAACCCAAATCACGCTGAACCTCCATCGATCGTTCTGGCGTTAACTCAACCGGAGAACCGTTAATAGGCGACTGAAACTTAACGCCTTGTTCAGTTATTTTACGAAGCTCACCTAAACTGAAGACCTGAAAGCCGCCTGAGTCTGTCAAAATCGGGCCATCCCACTGCATGAAGTCATGCAAATCGCCATGAGCTTTAACGACGTCCGTGCCAGGTCTGAGCATCAAGTGGAAGGTATTACCCAGAATAATATGTGCACCAATTTCTTTTATATCTTTCGGTGTCATCGCCTTGACTGTACCGTAAGTACCTACAGGCATAAATGCAGGCGTCTCAACAGTTCCTCTCGGAAACGTAAGCCGGCCACGTCGGGCTTTACCTTCTTTGCCCGTGACTTCAAAATTCATAAAACATTGCCTGGTCAATTTAAACTCCTGCTTCGGCTGGCTTGCTATTAATCTTAGGGGTGATGAACATTGCATCACCATAACTAAAAAATCGATACTGCTCTTTTACTGCCTGCTCATAAGCCTTCATGACATTTACATGCCCTGCAAAAGCAGAGACCAGCATAATCAACGTTGATTCTGGCAAATGAAAATTAGTCACCAAGGCGTCGACCGATTTGAAGTGATAGCCTGGGTAGATAAAAATATCTGAATCACCCTTAAACTCCGCTAATTCGCCTGATTGACTCGCCGACTCAAGGCTTCTAAGGCTTGTAGTGCCAACAGCGACCACTCGACCACCTGCCGCCCTTATTTGCTTAACCTTATCAACCACCGCCTGCTCAACTTCAATATATTCTGAATGCATGTGGTGATCTTCGATTTTATCGACTTTTACGGGCTGAAAGGTACCCGCCCCTACATGCAATGTTACATAAGCTGTCTCAACACCTTTTTCATGTAAAGCCGCTATAAATGCTTCATCAAAATGAAGCCCCGCGGTAGGCGCCGCAACAGCACCTTCCTTTGCGGCATAAACGGTCTGATAACGCTCACGATCTGACAACACATCTTCACGATCGATATAAGGCGGTAACGGCATATGCCCTAGCTGATTGAGCACGTCAATCACACCAGACTCTTCAGGGAAACCAAGGTGAAACAAAGCCCCTTCACGCCCGAGCATATCAACCTTACGCCCGTCCTCTAAAACGAGTTTACTACCCGGCTTTGGCGACTTGCTTGATCTAACGTGCGCCAACACCTCGTTTTGGTTAAGCACACGCTCAACCAAAATTTCAATTTTTCCACCGCTTTCTTTTTTACCGAATAAACGTGCAGGAATTACGCGTGTGTTATTAAATACCAGTAAGTCCCCTTTATTCAGTTTATTGAGCAAATCAGTAAATTGGCCATGCTCTAGGCCGCCATTCTCGCCGTCCAACGACAACAAACGACTCGCCGTCCTCTGCTCGGTTGGGAAACGCGCAATTAACTCATCGGGAAGATCAAAATGGAAATCAGAAACTTGCATATACAATAACACTGCAACATATAAAAACGGGCGCACAGTTTAACGGAAATGTTTGATGGTTTCTATCAAGCCGTTCATCATAAGGCTAATATTGCAGTGACTTTGAGGCCGCTGGCCTTAGCAGCTTGGCCACTTCTTTTTTAATGACCTTTATATGTGCATTACTAAAACCTGAATGCTGCACATAAACAACCCCATCTGGCCCCACTATAAAGAAAGTAGGCATAGCCAATATCTGATAGTTATGTTGTGTCCTTCCACCTGTATTTTCATCGAGAACAGGAAAGCTCACAGGGTATTCTGTTAAAAACTTAAAGGCTTCTTCTTTTTCCATATCTACATTAATCGCGAAAATCTCAAATGCATCTTCGCTATATTCTTGATGTAACTGTGTTCTAAGCTTCTCATATGCAGGGAAAGACGCCCGACAAGGCCCACACCAAGACGCCCAAAAATCAACTAACACCACCTTTCCCTTATGGTCAGAAAGTTTAACGAGGTCTTTAGTAAACATATTAGGCAAAGAAAAGTCAGGCGCTACATCACCTTCAACCGCATGGCTCGTAGACGCCATTATTGTAAGCGTGATTAACACCTGAATGAATCGCATCTTAGTGTTTATTCCTAATTTCATAACACACCTTAGCTAAGCCAGCCTAATTAGATAAACTCACTTTTTATTTAATCGCCAATCATACTCAAGATACGCTATTGAGATATCCCCTCTTTTGAGTTTTTCTACGTCACTCTTCGCCAAATGGATGGCGTTTGAATAGCGCACAAAAAACGCTTCAAGCGCGTCAATGCCATTCCAGCCTTTTTCAAAGTCTTCTTGATACCACTTAAAAATTGAAGACACCTGCAACTCATCTCCAGACAATCGATTACGTGTATTATCCGCAAGAAATAAACGCGTTTGCTCGTCTAATTGTGCTTGCAACTTTTCTGCAGTGTAAGCCTCAGCCCTTAATGCCGGACAACCAATACTGGCGCAATTAACAGCAAAATGAATACGCGGATCGTTATATCGGCCAGACCCTCTTATTAGGTCATGTTCAACCTCATCTAAACTCAGATTTTTATTAAACGCCGAAATAAACGTCTTCTTCCAAGGAGACCTAAAAAAGCTACCGAGCTCTTTTATCGACGCTAAGTTCGGATATTCTGTCAAAATTAATTCGATCGTTGCGGCATTATAAAGATTTATAAGTATCGCTAATTGTGAATTAGCTGTTTTAGCATCAAAGTCTTGCTGAGTGATGCCTGCCAAGCTATCTAAATAACGCTGAAGCAAAACGTGGTCTTTTTGAAAACCTGCGTAATCGACCTGTGTTACTGATCCATTTTTTATCACGACGACATGTTTTTTTAACAACGTATCCCACAATTGGTGATCAAGGGGCTGTGCAGCCAGTACACACGACCCCAACGAAAAAACCAATACAAAAAAATAGCTCAATTTATTATTCATGACCCTCTTCTCCATGTATGGTATTTCTCTAAGAAACGAAGGGCCGCTTCTGGTGCGTGCGCTTTTTTCCACTCGCCCGCTGCATACTTATTTGCTTCTGCCCACGTTGGGTAGGTATGAATAGTGCCAAGTATCTTATTAAGTCCCAAGCCATGACGCATAGCAAACACAAACTCGGCCAACAAATCGCCTGCATGCTCACCAACTAAGGTCACACCCAAAATTTTATCTTTACCAGGCACCGTCAAAACTTTCACAAAACCATGCGCAGCACTTTCAGCAATCGCTCGATCAAGATCATCGATACCGTATTTCGTCACTTCATACGCAATACCCTGCTCTTTGGCTTCTTGTTCATTGAAGCCAACACGGGCCACTTCTGGGTCAACAAATGTCGCCCAGGGGATAACACTGTAATCTGCTTTAAACTTTTTAAACTGCCCAAATAAGGCGTTTACCGCGGCATACCAAGCCTGATGAGCGGCAGTATGGGTAAATTGGAATGGCCCAGCCACATCTCCTGCGGCATAAATATTTGGATACAAGGTTTCGAGGTATTCATTGGTGATGACCGTTCGATTAGTTTCGATCCCCAATGTTTCAAGTCCGTAGCCGGTCAAACGTGCTACCCGCCCGACAGCACAGAGTAAATCATCATATTCAATTCGCTGCTCAACCCCTTGATGCTCAACCACAATAAACTTTGCACCACTCTCTTGCTCACAGCGCAATGCCGAATGTGCTGTTAACACTCGAACACCATCACGTTCTAAACTCGCTTTGGCCAGCTCAGAGACCTCTTGATCTTCTCTGGCCATAATGCGCTCACCGCGCTCAATTTGAATCACCTCGCTACCTAAGCGCGCAAAGCTTTGTGATAACTCACATCCAATTGGGCCGCCACCTAATACGACTAATCGCTTGGGAATCTCATCTCGCTTGGCAAACTCATCCCATAGGGTATCGCTGGTCACATAACCCGACGCTTCAATTCCCGGTAACGGTGGAATAAAGGGGCTGGCACCCGCAGCGATGACAATACTGCGTGACGTTAACCGTTGGGTACCGCCATCATTTAATGCAACTTCAACAGTCCATGGGTCAATCAGCTTGGCATAGCCTTGTAATACTTCGACGCCCAAGCCGGTATAACGCTCTACGCTATCATGTGGCTCTACTTCAGCAATGACGTTATGAATTCGCTGCATGACTTTTTTAAATGAGAATTCAGGCTGAACATTTCTAAGTCCATAGTTTTCAGCGTTCTGCATTTTCTTGGCTAACTTGGCACTTTTTATTAAGGCTTTACTCGGGACACAACCGTAATTTAAACAATCGCCCCCCATTTTATGGGCCTCGATTAAGGTCACTTTTGCTTTTACTGCCGCCGCAATATAAGAAGACACTAAACCACCTGCTCCGGCACCAATCACAATTAAGTTACGGTCGAACGTTGAGGGCTTTGTCCATTTTTCATACACTCGTTTTGCTTGAAAGATAGCAATAATCTTTTTGGCTATTAAAGGGAAAATACCGAGCAAAACAAAAGAGAATAGCAACGCAGGCGATAAAATCCCCGACAAGCTATCGATTTGCGCTAACTGAGTACCAGCATTGACGTAAACAATGGTTCCGGCCAACATACCAATCTGACTAACCCAATAAAAGGTAGCCGCTTTAATGGGGGTTAACCCCATGAGCAAGTTGATCAGAAAGAAAGGGAAAACAGGCACTAAACGAAGCGTAAACAAATAAAAAGCACCTTCTTTTTCGATGCCTTCATTAATGGCTTTTAACCGATCACCAAATTTGGTTTGTATCGTTTCTTGCAAAAAGTAGCGTGACGCTAAAAAGGCTAACGTCGCGCCCATCGAACTGGCAAAAGAGACTATGACCGTACCCCAGAGTACGCCAAATAAAGCGCCTGCGGCTAATGTCATCACCGCTGCACCCGGCAATGAAAGCGCGGTCACTAAAACATAAACAGTTAAAAAACCGAAGGCGACCAAAAGCGGCGACTCTGATCGCCACACTTCAAAATCACTCAAGCCATTCTTTAAGCCGTCTAATGTCAGTAGGCTCTGAAGGTCATAACTAAAAAATAAAACAATAACGACCGCGATTAAACCTAGAATTATGCCTTTTTTCATCTTTATAACCTTATCAAAGGACCAATGAGCTTCAGTGTAACTGCTACTTTAACCCAACACACAAATAAAACGGTGGATGTTAACGAAATTTAAGCTTCAAACGAAAAAATTTTCTTAATGCATCGCTTACACTGCTCCGCGATAAAATTCATACAACGGTTTCAATGTCGACATTACTTACACAAGTGATCGACTTATAGAAAGCCAAAAAATAATAACCACAATAGATCAACGCCTTATTCTTTCTGGCATATTGATTGCCTTTTAGTAGCCCGAGAGATTCATCTCACAATTACGTTAATCGCCAAACCTTTCGCAAGAAGGGGACGGAAAGCCACGGGCCTAAATAATAACAAAGGCAGCCGGGTTACAAGAAGGAGCATAACTATGATTTATCGATTAATTAGCAGCGCTCTCATTTCAATAGCCTTGAGTTTTAGTGCGAGCACATTTGCAATGCCCACACTAGATTTTGACGTTGATGGCGCAGGTTCATCTGTAGACTCAAGCGGCATTACTTTGTGTTCGGGTTGTACAACCAACCTTACACTTGCGTCTGGTTTAGATAGCGAAATATTTAGTTTAGCCGCCGGCGATAGTTACACCTTTGATTTTTTTAACGCTGACCTTTATGGTCCTGCGTCCGGTTGGGGTGCCATCGGTGGGGTAGTCGAAGCGACACTCGCCTTTTCTTCTCCTGGTGCAGTTGATGCAAGCGGAACCGGACTTGGCGGAGCTGCTTGGGCTTGGGTGTTTGGCTGGGGCGGTGTGGGAGGATTGACCTTCGACCTTTCAGGACAACCTAGCGACATCACCTTAGGTGACGGCTCAATATTTGGTGTTGAGTTTTCTGCGGTAAGCGATTCTTGCGGTGGAAAAGGTTGTACATTATCTCAAACAATACAAGCGACCATAACCGCTAAAAACGTTGTTGCTTCCGTTCCAGAGCCTTCTACAATTGCTCTAATGTGCCTTGGTTTAATGGGGTTAACGTTAACTCGAAACAACACTAAAGCCTAGGCTTTAGTGTTTGTAGGTCGGACTCGCAGCCGACCTACAAACCCGCTACCTTTAGCCTAATGCGCTAACCAACTCCAATACCTGTTGGCGAGCGTTGTCTAAAGACTTCTCTTTAGACGCCTCCCCCAAATTCAAACCTTCTGCATAAATAAACTGCACATTTTTTAAACCAATAAATGCTAAAAATGTCTTCATGTACTCTGTTTGTGTGTCTGCAGGCATTCCTTGATAAACCCCTCCTCTCGCCGCAAGAATGTAAACAGGCTTATCGTCTAATAAACCTACAGGTCCGTTTTCGGTATATTTGAAAGACACACCCGCTCGTGCCAAGTGATCAAAGTACGACTTCAAGACCGATGGAATACCAAAGTTATACATAGGCAATGCAAAAACAATGGCTGATGCGTTTTGAATGTCAGCTAACAACTCATCTGCCTCTGCCACAATAGCGGCCTCACCTTCAGAGCGTTGGTCAGCCGGTGTAACCAGTGCCTTGAACCGCTCACCGTCTAAATGGGGTAATGGGTTTTTTGATAAGTCGAGTGTCTTTACTTCTGTATCAGGTTTTTTCTCAATAAGTTTTGAAACAAAGAAATCTGCTAACTGAGTCGACTGGCCCTGATCGTTTGAAAGACTGCTATTAATTTGAAGTAATTTACTCATACAACTCACCTTAATAAATCTATTTGTTTAAAGTATGGCGCTATTTAATCAGGTTAATTATTAGAAATAAATTAGATAAAATAGGTTTATTTATTCTAAAAAACAGAATAGTTTCATTAACATCCAAACAAACATTCGATGTAAACAAGTCACCTCAATCGAGTCCGAACAAAAATTTTAGTGTACCTGCGCGCTAGCTTGTTACGTTCTAACTTGTTATCGCGTTAAAAAAAGATAAGCTTTAAAGACTATTAAGTGTTGCGCTAAAAATTAGGTTTTAATAGCAACAGCCTGAGAATAAAAGCCAACTTAGCAAAGAAAGCATAAAAAATCGCCACTTTAATTCTAACGTATAGAATCAAGGAAAATATCAATGGCCTATTTATTATCGACCAAGCAGAAAGATCTCGACGGCTTTTGTGTCCGCCGAATATTGCCTAACGCCAAAAAAAGAATGATCGGCCCTTTTATCTTTATCGATCATATGGGGCCAGCAGACTTCAGCGCAGGAGAAGGTATTGATGTTCGACCTCACCCTCACATTGGCTTATCTACTATTACCTATTTAATGGAAGGCAGCTTGCTGCACCGCGACAGCCTTGGGAATAATTTGGAAATTCTCCCCGGTGACGTAAACTGGATGACAGCGGGTAAAGGGATTGTGCATTCTGAGCGCGAAACCATCGAAGTAAAAGCCGGTAAACACAAGCTAGACGGGATGCAATGCTGGATGGCATTACCCAAAGAGATGGCTGAAATAACCCCTAGCTTCACTCATATTAAATGTGCATGCTTGCCCCATTACATGCACGACGGCGTATTGAAACGCCTTATTGCAGGTGAAGCTCACGGCTGAACATCCCCCATCAAAACATACTCACCTATGTTTTATCTTGATGTGTTGGCAAAGCCTGAAAAAGACATTGATCGTCCGAACCCAAGCCAAGAATGTATGGTCTATGTGTTAGAGGGCTCTATTGAGCTAGGCGGACAAACGTATCAAGGAGGCGATGTCATCATTTTAGAAAATGAACAGTGTATGACGTCAAAAAGCCATTGCCGACTGCTCATGCTAGGCGGCGAGACTTGGCCAGAAGTACCTTTTATTGAGTGGAATTTTGTTAGCTTTGATAAAGCCCGGATAGAACAGGCCAAAGAAGACTGGCGCGAGCAACGCTTTCCTAAAATCCCAGGGGATGACAACGAACATACTCCACTACCCTAAAAGGAATAATCTATTTTGCAAAAAACCACGCTAGAACAGTGGCGCATGTTTAAAGCCGTCGTCGATGAAGGCGGCTTTAATCAAGCAGCTGGTAAAATTCATAAAAGCACCTCAAGTATTCACCATGCAGTAAATAAACTCGAAGACTCTCTCGGAGTTAAATTACTAGTAGTAGAAGGGCGAAAAACATCAATCACAGACATCGGTAAAGTCCTATTGCGCCGAGCCCACTATTTGCTTGATGAGGTTAGCCGAATTGAAGCCGTGGCAGACTCCCTAAGCTTAGGTGTTGAGACAGAGTTAAGAATAGCGGTTGATGGCGCCTTCCCTCAATGCATAATTTTTCAAGCACTAGAAAAAGTTTCGGCACTTTATCCTCAGGTTAATGTCGATATTATTGATACCGTTCTTTCGGGCACTAATGAGCTAATTATGGACAGCAAAGCTGACATTGGCTTATCGCCTATCCCGATGAAAAACGGCCTTAACGAAGAGCTTTGTCTAATTAATTTCGTGGGGGTCGCCCATAAAAACCACCCACTAAACCTGCTTGGTCGTTCAGTTAGCAAAGAAGATCTGAAATCCTACCGACAAATAATAGTTAGAGACTCAGCCAGTCAAAATAAAACAGATGCAGGCTGGTTGGGTGCAGAACAACGCTGGACCGTTAGCCATTTACGCGCCTCAATAGAGCTAATAGAGCAAAACCTAGGTTACGCCTGGCTACCCTCTCACAGCGTGAGCGACTCACTGACTAACGGCACACTTAAACACCTTGCACTCAATGAAGGCAGCAAGCGGAGTGTAAGTTTCTACTTAAACTACCTCGACAAAGATCGTATAGGCCCTGCTGCACGTGAATTTATGGGTGAGCTACGTCTATTAACGCTGGATATGCCCACATCTGACACCCACTAGACCAACAGCCATAAGTTCATTCTATTTTATAGAATAAACTGCACCATTTATTGATATTTTTAATCTACATATGCTCCGCTATTATCATCCCATAACTAACGAGGGGAACTATATGTACTACTTTAGATATGGTAATGAACGTGGCAGAGCAAATTTTGGCTGGCTCGACAGCAAGCATTCTTTCTCTTTTGGCCGTTATTATGACCCTAAACACATGGGCTTCTCGGCGCTACGAGTAATCAATGACGACACCGTTAAACCCGGTGCTGGCTTTGACACTCACGGCCATCGAGATATGGAAATTATCTCATATGTGCTATCAGGCTCTATTGAACATAAAGACAGCATGGGTAAACAATATGTTGTTCCGGCTGGTGATATTCAGCGCATGAGTGCAGGAACAGGCGTCACTCACTCTGAGTTTAATCATTCAAAAAATGACTCTTTGCGTTTTTTGCAGATATGGATTCAGCCAAACAAAAAAGGGACCACCCCAAGCTACGAACAAAAAACAGTCGAACAGAAGGGGTCTTTAACGCCACTAGTAACCCCTAACGGCCGCGACGGATCGTTGTCGATGCAGCAAGATGCCAGCCTATACAGGGTTCAGCTTAAAGCGGGAGAAACGCTTCAGCTAGATGCCCAAAAGCGACCTGGCTATCTTCATGTTATTGAAGGTTCAGTCGATATTAACGGCAACATACTAAAAACCGATGATGCTCTAGGTGTAACGGCAGAATGCTTGAACCTAAGCGCACTGACCGACCTAACCGCTCTATGGTTTGACTTGCCAGTGCTAGAAGAATATTAAGCATAAAGCCTAAGTAACGCTAAAAATGCCTACAGGCTATTGAAGTCGCTACTTAGTTTTGACTTAATTAAAACGAAAAAAGCCCGTAATCCAAATGATTACGGGCTTTTAAATAAGTGGTACCGGTGGGCGGACTTGAACCGCCACGCCCGAAGGCAACGGATTTTGAATCCGTCGTGTATACCAATTTCACCACACCGGCACTGCAATGGAGCGGAATTATACGGCAACAGATTGATACGTCAATAGAATAAGATTTCAATTTGATAAAAAAATCAAAAGAAATCATTTTTCCCGTAATCGCCCACTCATTTATAGCCGATCGAATAGCGACAAACTCGTGACCTTTGAGAATGTTGAGTAAGCCGACTCTAGAATAAATTGCTGCATTGAAAGGTTACTAATCGCTTCTGCATAATCGAGATCTTGTAGGTCTGATAATACTTCTTTAGTCAGCACTTCAATGTCTAAATGCTGCTCTCTGGTAGAATCAACCGTGTTTAACCTTGCACCTATATGGCTGCGCGTTTCTAAAATCGAGGTTTCTGCACTGTCGAGATTAGTCAGTGTATCCTCTAATAACGCATCAAAGACGTCCCGCCCCTCTGATGTGGGGTTAAAGTGGTCTAAACCGTAAATCAATTTTTCTACTGTCGTTAAAGTGCCCTGCTTTGCTGTAGATTGAACAAAGAAGGAATCGCCGGCCAGTGGTTCTCCTACGATCTCAAACTGAACGCCTTCAGCTGTAATAGGCGCCCCTGATACATACACGACATCGGGTGATAAAACTTTACCGCTTGATGACTCGATAATGTCGTATTGAAGACCTGTCAGGCTGTTTTTGAACTTAATGACCATATCTTCAGGATAGAACGCGTCATAGGCTTCTTGATCAATCACTTGCCCTGTAGTGATAATGGCCGGCGGCGATGCTTGGTTTGCTGCTCCCACTTCGGTATAAAACGTATTTTTTGCAGCGGGCAAATCCATAAATACAGATTTACCATTTTCGGTTGCTGCAATATTGACGCTGGCCTCAATTTGTATGAAGCGGCGCCCCTCATCACCTTTATAAGTATAGGACCCTGAAATGTTCTGCTGAAAGGGCTCTTCTTTACCCTGAAAACCGCCAAACATAAACTCACCACTGGCATCTTGAGAGTTCATCATCCCTGCAAGCTGGCCTAACCGTTCTTTAATTTCAGCTGAAATAAATTTAAGGTCATCGCCATTGAGCGCCCCGTTACCTGCGTTAATGGTTAACTCACGCACGCGCTGAATAACGTCATTAATACTGCCCAAAATACCATCTTCAAACTTGAGGTTGTTCTCAACCGTATTAATATTGCGTTGGTATTGATCGTTAAGCGCTAACTCTTGATTTAGCTGCAGAATACGAGTTGACGCAACTGGATCATCGGCGGGCGTCAATACTTTTTTATTCGCAGACATCTGCAACTGGGTTTTCTGTAGCTGTGCATTGACGTCATTAATCGACTCAATACCCCGTCCAAACAACTGTTGTGTAGAAACTCTCATGACAGTCTCCTCATCCTATTATTCGCCATCGTATAAACTGTGACGAGGCCTACCCTTAATCTGAACACGTTAGAAGACGCCTAATAACGTATCGAATAATTCTCTTGCTATCGATATCACTTGTGCAGAGGCGTTGTAAGCAGCTTGATACTGTATTAATTTACCCGCTTCTTCATCAAGGTTAACGCCTGAAGCCTCATTCCAGCTTGAAATTGATTGAGACAACAGCGTTTTACTGGCTTCGCTATCAAGTCTTGCTTTATGTGTAAATGTGCCGACCTCTTCAACTAACTGTGAGTAAGCTTCATTATAACTACTGACTCCACCCGATACCGTACCCGAAGTTTCCAAACCCGCAATCGCAAGCGCATTTCGGTTATCTGAAAAGCCACCAGTGTTATATCCAATTGAAAATTCATCGCCCGCACCAGCGGGACCTTTTATGTCTATTTGAAACCCTTTATATGACGACTGTGCAACTGGAGCCTGATCGAATATAGTTCCTGTATCTGCAGTTAACGTGACACCACCTGACAGTGTTGTATCAATAAACCCTCCTACTGCCACAAACTCGCCTGCGTTTATTGTTTGGCTTGATAAAGGTGGCGATAAGGGCGAACCATAAGGGTCTACTTTATTAATATCAAAACTACCACTAGCTGAACCTGTCCCTACAATGATGTCGCGACCACCTGAATTAGTCAGCGTCACTTTGATACCGTCACTCACAGCACGATAACCTAATGCGCCGAGAGCTGAGCTTTCGTTAACCGCGCTAGCTACCAAGTCTGGATCTAAGGCATCAGGGGACAGTACATTAAGCGCTTTATTGACCCCCCCTTCAGTATAATAAAGATTAAATTCAAGTCCCGCACCAGCAAGGTTTGAAATTTCAACTTGAGTATAAGCATTGGCTTCGACACCTTTGAGTTTGTTTAATGTAGCCGCTATATCGGATGCTGATGCATTGTTAGTAATCGTTGCAGTCTGGGAGGTCACTACTCCGGTTTCACTGTCTTGCGTAAAGACAGTTAAACCTTGCCCAACATAGCCATTACCAGGAAACACTGCGGGTACAGTAGGCATAGCGGGAGCACCAATGGCCGTCCCTTGCAAAATAAACGCAGCACCTTGAGCAGAAGCCACCGTTTGCCCTGGATCAACCGAAAACAAACTATTATCTAAACCCGCTATATATTTCTGGTTATTTAAAGGCGGCTTTAAAGGTTCCAGCTTTGCAGGATCAGCAGCATTAAGCACATCATAAGTCGTCTCACTGGTAAACTTTACCACCATAGGTGGGTTTATTTTCCCAGGCATTACAAAGGTGCTTAAAGGTTGGTTGGTAGCGGGGTTTGTCACATCTAACATGACCCCGGGGCTAATGACCGCATCGCCTGTATTACCTAAACTAGCATCGGTTCGTATAGGCGAGGCAAAGGCGATATTCTCAAGCCTGTCAACATTCATTGAAATATCTCGAGCACCGTATCGAGTAGGCTGTATAGTGAACCTATCACCTACTTGAAACGTCCCTGCCTCTAAATTGATCGAAATGCCATCTATATCAATGCTGGCAGGTAAAAACCCCGGCAGTGTTCCTTGAGCCACTGTCTTACCGCTTTCATCATTAACCACACGATAATCCATAGCAGTGGGACCACTAAACTGTAGCTGGTAATTGGCAGTCGTCAGTTTTGACGTGTCGAGTATTTCTACCCCGATTGATCGATCCATTGGCGGTAGGTTATCTTGATGCCCAATCACCCGAGAGTGCATTAATGCAGGGTCATTAATATCAGTAAAAAATGAATCGCCTAAATTGTTCTCTAAATCCATACCCAGTTTATGTTGCTGGTTAATCGTGTCTGCAAGCACAATGGCTATTAAGCCCATATTACCGGTAGATTCTTTAAGAATGGTGTCTCTAAATTCAAGTGCACCACCGATAGCGCCGCCTGTAATATCGCTTGTTATATTCTGAGTACCATTCGCACTCATATAAACAATGTCGTTTTGAGTCGGGTTGCTATTACTTTGAACGGTTCCTAGCTGGTTAAAGTTATTACCAACAACCAGAGGCTGCCCCTTACCAATAAACACATTAACTTGATTATCGCCCTGCGGTATAACACTCACAGTGACCTTTTCAGACAACTGCCTTAGAAGCTCATCTCGCTCATCCATCAACTCGTTAGGTTCACTTCCTTGCCCAGCACCAGTCGCTACGGTGATAGCCCCATTTAATCGAGCGATACCACTCGACAAACTATTGACCTCTGAAATTGAGGCTGATAGCTGTTGTTCTATTCCTTGTGCTTGCAGGTTAAGTCTTGAGTATAACTGGTTAAACCGTCCCACCAATGATTCAGACTGACTTAACAAAAGTTGACGCTCAGGCACTGACGAGGGGTCGGCTGCGCCTCCTTGCAATGCTTTAAAAAAATTACTCATTGAGCTCGACAACCCTGTGTTCTCGCTTGCCAATAAGTTATCTACTTGAGAAGAAAGCGAAAGTAGTACGCCCTGCTCGCTATTAACTGTCGTATCCGATCTTAATTGGGTATTGATGAACTCTTCATTTAGTCTGCGGATATTAGATACAGACACCCCTGAACCAACATACCCAGCCCCCGTAAGCTGACTTTCGTTAGATTCAAAGATAACCTCCTGACGACTGTAACCAGGTGTATTAGTATTAGTAACATTATTACCCGTCGTCGCTAAAGCACTCTGATGAGACTTTAACCCCGTAAGACCAATGTTAATTAAGTTAGCCATAAGTTATCTCCGCCAATACCGCTCTAAAGTGCAGTCTTGGTTGTAAATGAATCTGCTGACCCTGCCAGCACTTCATCATTTTCTGCGTTCAAATCAGTCGTATTCAAAGCGCCTTTAAAAACCTCTCCGCTGAGAATGCGTTGAATTTTTTGACTATATGCAGGGTCGGTTGCATAACCCGCATCTTGTAACAGTTCAGTAAATTTCTGAGGATTATCTAAATACTGTAAAGCCGGTTCGTAGCGTGGGTTCTGCTGAAGAAACTCAGCATAATCTCTAAAACTCTCTTCATAGTTATCATACGAACGAAAATCGGCTCGCTCTTTCATTGCCACGCCGCCACGGTACTCTGTGGTAACAATTTCGGCTTTATCTCCATCCCAGCGACTGTCAGCCTTGATGCCAAAGAGGTTAAAGCTAGCCTGATCATCAGGCTTCTTAATCATGTGTTTACCCCATCCAGTTTCAAGGGCCGACTGAGCTAACATTACTTTGGCGCTAATACCTGTCTCTTGTTCAACTTTTTGAGCAAATGGATACAAGTGCTCTATAAACTGCCCTGGGGTTGCAAAAGTAGCGGGTACAGCTAAAGCGTTAACAGCCTCAGTAGCATTAGCGGCAATCCCTGCTGTTTTGCTTGATTCGTTTAATTTCGCGTCTATTTCAACCAAAGCATCAGCTAATTCAACGGCTTTTTTTGCAGCCTTATCAACCGGTAAGTTACGTGGATAATCTGAGATGCTTTTGTGCAGCAATGGATTATTCGTACCTGGTTTAGAGATGCCCTCTATTTGCTTAGACATCTGACGCATCATTGCTTCTGCTACCCCCAGCCCACGTCCTTTTGACAAGGTTAAGCTTAACTGGCTATCGAACATCTCTTGATAGAACTCAGTTTCATTACTTTGTAGAAAGTTGCCTTCACTAAATGTTTTATTGGCCTCTCTCATACTTTTCATAACCATCGAAATAAACATAGATTCAAACTGTTTTGAAACAGCTTCCAGCGCCGCTTCTTTATCATGAAGCGCCTGACTTTTTAGCGCATTCAGGCCAGAAAAGTCAGTATAGGTATGTGCTTTATCAAGGTTTGAATTAATCATTCGACGCTCCTTAAATCACAATCAACTCGGCTTTTAACGCGCCGGCTGTTTTAAGTGCCTCTAATATCGCCATGATATCGCCTGGTGCTGCTCCAACCTGATTGACTGCCTGAACAATTTCGTTCAGCGTAATTGCAGGTCCAAATTTAAACATTCGTGCGGGCTCTTGTTCTATGTCGATTTCTGTTCTGGGAACTACCGCTGTCTCACCGCCTGCAAAAGCGCCAGGTTGGACCACATCTGCACCTTCGCTGATAGTGACAGACAAACTACCGTGAGTGACCGCTGCAGGTAAAACTTTGACATTTTGTCCTACTACGATAGTGCCTGTTCTGGAGTTAATGATGACTTTTGCAGACCCTTCACCTGGCTCTATTTCGATATTTTCCAGTACCGATAAAAAACTAACTCGCTGCGAGGCATCACGAGGTGCTTTGACTGATACAGAACCTCCATCCATGGCATAGGCTGTTTGAGGACCTAATAAATCATTCAACTTATCGACAACCCGCTTAACAGTTGTAAAGTCTGCGATGTGCATATTAAACGTTAAGGTGTCACCACGGTGGAACCCGGAAGGCACTGAGCGCTCTACCGATGCACCATTTGGGATTCGTCCTACACTGGGTACGTTAACTGTAATCGACGAGCCATCAGCGCCTTCAGCACCAAAACCTCCCACCACCAAGCTACCCTGCGCCATGGCATATACTTTTCCATCTGCCCCTTTTAGTGGTGTCATTAATAAGCTACCGCCTCTAAGACTCTTTGCATTGCCAATAGATGAAACAGTGATGTCGACCGTCTGACCAGGCTTAGCAAAAGCAGGTAACTCTGCATGCACAGTGACTGCCGCTACGTTTTTAAGCTTGGGGTCTGAGCCTTGCGGAATAGTAATACCAAACTTGTTCATGAGATTTCTAAAGGTTTGATCGGTAAACGGCGCTTTATCACCAGAGCCATCAAGCCCTACTACCAAACCATAACCAATCAACTGGTTACTCCGAACCCCTTGAACAGATGCCAAATCTTTAAGGCGATCGGCTTGCAAAGGCAACGATACCAATAGGCCAACCATCACAATCAGGCTTCGCCATTGGTAAAAAAATAAATTTAATGTATTCATATCGTCCCCTTAAACCCCACGTATTACCGCTTAGTATTACCGCTTATTTCTATTACCTAGAACGGAAACCATTCACTCTTAAAGAATCTTGATCCCCACCCCATGCGATTCGACTGATCAAAATCCCCCGTGCCGCCATAAGCTATCCGGGCATCGGCCACTTTGGTCGATGGAATCGTGTTGGCTGTACTAATATCTTCAGGTCTTACCAACCCTGTTAAGCGAATATATTCATCACCTTGATTTAGCGTGAGCCATTTCTCGCCTCTAATCCTTAACACGCCATTAGGAAGCACTTCAGATACTGTCACCGAAATACTGCCATCAAGACTATTACTTTGATCGCTCTCTGCATCACCATCGAAATCGCGTGAAAGACTTAAATCGGTTAGCATACTGAGATTTTTTGCTGAGATAGACGAACCCAACAAGGAGCCCTCGTCTATTTTAATCTCGCTCTCTTTACCGTATGAAGTCTCAGCTTTTTTTGACGATTTAGTTTTTTCAGCCAGTGTGACCGTCAAAATATCGCCAACATTAAGTGCTATCTGATCACCATATAGGCCAAAATTTCGACTTACTTGAAATATTGAACCATTGACTTCTTCTGGGGATCTTAGAGATTGCGCAGGCATAGGCGCATAAGCTGGATCTCCAGGCTCTGGTGCTTCCCGGTTGAGAGTGCTACAACCGCTAATAATGGCCAGCACGCCAAACGAACAGGCTAGTTTTACAATGCTCATTGAATACCCCCTAACGTTTATCATAAATGCGTCATTAAATATTCTGACTGATGTACTGCAACATCTGATCTGCAGTTGACACCACTTTTGAGTTCATTTCATACGCTCGTTGAGTGGTGATCATGTTGACCAACTCTTCAACGACTTCTACATTTGATGACTCAACCATGCCCTGTTGTAGCGTACCTAAACCATCGAGCCCTGGAGTCCCTTCTTGTGGGTCACCACTTGATCCTGTCTCCCTAAATAAGTTATTACCGATGGCTTCAAGACCTTGAGGGTTAATAAAATCGACCGTCGTAATGTTGCCAATAACTGTCGGAGCCGTATCACCCTCTATAACCGAAGAGACAGTACCGTCACTGCCAATGGTAATGGTTGACGTGTTTGCAGGCACGGTAATCGCCGGCTCTAATGGATGGCCATTAGCGGTAACGATGTCGCCATTAGAATTAAGTTGAAACTGACCATCACGAGTATAAGAGATGGTGCCGTCAGGAAGTAACACCTGAAGAAACCCGCGACCATCAACAGCAATGTCTAATGGCTGCTCGGTAACTTGCAAAGAGCCTTGAGTAAACTCTTTAGCAGTGCCAACCACTCGAACACCCGTACCAACCTGTAAACCTGATGGCAGCTCTGAATCTTGAGAGCTAAGTCCACCAGGTTGCCGCTTGATTTGATACAGCAGATCTTGAAAAACCGCACGCTCGCGTTTAAAGCCTGTGGTATTCACGTTAGCTAAGTTGTTAGACGTGGTGGTTAAGGCTGTATCTTGAGCACTAAGCCCTGTTTTACTGACATATAATGCAGGATGCATGAGCACCTCCTAGTTAGCGTATACACGGCGTTTATCTATATCGTTCTAAGGAAACGAATAGCCGCCTATCGATTTGAAAGGCGGCGAGCAATTTCCTTAAATGACGGTTTTATGCCGTTAATGTTGCTCTACTAAGAGATTTGCAATAAGCGTGCCGCTGCTTCAGAATTTTTGTCTGCGGTGCTCATTACTTTTACATGAAGCTCGTATTGACGAGCTAGAGAGAGGATTTCAGTGAGGGATTCTACTGCGTTTACGTTACTGGCCTCTAAAAAACCAGACTCTAATCGAACAGTGCCATCTAGGTCAGCCGGAGGGTTACCCTCTTTCACTCTGACTAGGCCGTCTAACCCCTTTTCAATTTGATCGTTCTCAGGGTTAACTAATTTTATTCTATCTATTTCAGCTATCGCATCTGCAGGCTGACCCAGCGGTATCACCGAAATAGTACCATCAGCGCCAATTTCCATTTTGGCAGATGGCGGAATAGCCACTGGCCCACCATTCCCCAGCACAGCCAAACCTGAGCCTGTACGAAGTATACCATTACTATCTGTTTGTAAGTCTCCGGCACGGGTATACGCCTCAGACCCGTCTGGTGCCTGTACCGCTATCCAACCTTCACCTTTGATGGCTACATCCAGCTCGCGACCTGTTTCATTTAAAGGACCTTGCTGGAAATTAGTGCCTGGCCTTTCAGTCATTGCGTACGCTCTGGTTGGGTGATGCTCACCATATACAGGCATACTTCGGGCTTGCGCAAAATCATTCTTAAAGCCTGTGGTATTCACATTAGCCAGGTTATTCGAATGCGCTTGCTGCGCCAGCATTGACTGCTTCGCGCCACTCATGGATATATAAAGTGCCTTATCCATACCCTTCCCCTTTTCAAATTTACTTAATATAAAGTGAGGCCAGTTTACGCCCTCACCTTATCATTAAATATTAAGGATTGTTTGCGTAACCTGGTCTGCCGTTTCTATCGTTTTAGCGTTCGCCTGATAGTTTCTTTGCGCAATGATTAAGTTGACTAATTGATCAGACAAATTAACATTCGACTCTTCAACCGAACTTGACTTTATTGACCCAAGAGAGGCTGTCCCAGGTGCCCCTACAATAGGACTTCCTGAATCAAACGTTTGCACCCAAGCAGTTCCACCAGAGGGGGACAAGCCTTCCTCATTATTGAAATTAGCCAATGCAATTTGATTAAGTACTCGTGACTCACCATTAGTATAACGAGCAAACATCATGCCAGAATCATCCACATCCAACCCTACAAGCCTACCTGTGGTATAACCATTTTGTTTCATGTCGTTAACCGAAAATGGACTTCCGTACTGAGTGGTCCCCCCCATATCGATCTCAAAATTCGAACTAGAAGCAGGATCAGGAATTGGCAATGAGCCTCCATCAACCACATTATTAGGCCCGGCAGCACCATTGGCATTACCTTGAGCATCGAGTGGGTTCCAGTTTGAAATTAGCACTTGATCAGAAAGGTTCGTGTTCATAGAGCCATCTGGATTGAAAACCAACCAAAAGGAGGCCCGGGTAGGCTCAACACCTACCACTGGATCCCCCACATCTTTACCATCAATCTGAACGTGCATCTGCCAAGTATTAGGCTGTGCTGCGCCTCCTGCCGATTTCTTGACAAAATACATGGTTTGAATATGAGAATTACCAAGGCTGTCATAAATTTCAGTCGAGGTAGCGTGATTATAAGTGCCAGAATCTAACGGATTAAACTCATTATTTAGAAAAGGTACGCCTGTAAAATCACCTATGATAGAAAGGTCCGGCGCAGCAGCGACGACATCTTCAGCGCTCAATGTACTCCCCTCATCAGTGATCACGGTTAGAATACCGGCCACCACAGCCCGGTTATTAGCTGTATTCAATGTTTCACTAGACGCAACATTCTCATTCGCTGCAACATCAACTGACCCTGCCAACGAAGCAACATTAAACTTAAGATCCCCCCCTTGATTATGAATAATATTTAGAGTCAACTCACTGGCTCCAGTCCCTCCATTCGTACCCGTCAGCACAGCTGACACCCCACCTAGAGAAGAGGTGTTAATATCTTGTGCCAACTGCTCCAAACGATCATCATTTGAAAGGCCAGCACCAATAGTAAAAGGAACTTGATTAATTGTGAATGTGTCACCTGGATCAAGCGAAAAAGTTGATGCCACTATAGTGGCACTCGTGGAGGCTGAAGCATCAACACCCGGCAGTGCAGATAAAGAAGCCGCTACTGCGCCAGCTGAAGCCCCCGCCGCTGTCAAAACCCCTGCAGTCGTTCCATCAGCTAAAGTGATCGTCCAGTCAACCTCTGGGAAGGTGTTTACAAGCGGATCTGCTGGAGCCCCGGGAGTCGTAATGACACCCGCAGCTGTCCCCGCATTTGCTGCATTGAGCTGCACGCCTCTCTCTTCTAGTACTGGCCCAGAAGAGTCAAGATTTAATTTAGGATCAATCAGCGTTGTTCTTCTAGGTTCAAGACCACTTTCCTCAACCTTTACATCCGCTAACACACCGCCAACATTGCCATCTTCATCCGCAACAAATCCCTGAAGATTCATGCCATTGCTATTGACAACAAAACCATCTTTATCGACACCAAACTGTCCAGCTCTCGAGTACTTTGTCTCGCCGCCGTCGTTCAATACGTAAAACCCTCTCCCTTTAATTGCCAGATCAAGACTTCGATCTGTGCCGCTAATATTACCACCATCAAACAATTGCCTAACATTTTGTACCTCTACACCCGACCCTGGGCTTCCAACTCCACCAGACAAAAATGAATTCGAGTATATATCTCCAAACTCAGTCCTCGACTGCTTAAAACCAACCGTGCTGGCGTTGGCAATATTATTACCGGTCACTTCCAAATCAGTGGAAGACGCCCTTAATCCACTCAGTGCAACGTTAAACGGCATGGGTCACCTCATACTCTGTTGTTAAAAACCACGTTATACAAACTTGGTTAAAATAGGCCCTGTTATCGTTAAGTCAACTTACATTAGCTAGACAATACAAAAGGGGTTGTTATTAAATCTGACATTTAGACCGCCAAATTTAGTGTATATAATCTGAATCATTAATTAATTTGACGAATCTCACTCAGTGGAACACCACCCATACCCGCCAAATTAAGTGTTATGCCACCCTTCCCAACGGAAACACTGTCAACATTCGCGCTCAGCATGGTGCCTAATTGCTCTGTTTTTCCACTATAACTCGCCTCTGCTTTAATCGAATATTGGCCAGCAGGCATTTGATCACCTACAGTATTTTTTCCATCCCAAAGAAACGGTACCTGACCGGCAAACTGTTGCCCCATTTCATATTGGTTAACAAGTTCTCCTGATTGGTTCAGAACTGAGATACGTAAGTCAGAAGTACTAGCAGGCACATCAACCACACCGCCAATAGTTCCTCCCATCGAAGTAGGCCCAGATGAAGCATTGACCAATACTGAACGCCCGACCATTGAGGAAGCTTGAAGCGCTTGAGTTGACTGATAGTTTGACGTAAACCCTTCAACGGTCGCCGTTAGCCCCTGCATCTCTTCTAGCGAACTGAACTGAGCAAGATCGGCGATAAATTCTCCATTACCCTGAGGTTCAAGAGGATTCTGATTATTAAGTTGAGCAATCATAAGCTCCATGAACTCATTTTTGCCCAGATCATCTCCCGATGCTTTGTTTCCGTCGGTCTTAAAAGAATACTGGCTCAACACGTCATTGGCTGGCGAAACAGTGTTAAAATCGCTCATAACTGGCTCCTGCTATTTCTCATAAACATGTTGAATTATTGGCCTAACGTTAAGATTCGCTGCATCATGGTTTTGGCTGCATCCATCACATCAACATTCGTTTGAAAGCTACGTGAGGCCGACAGCATATCTGTCATTTCTTCTACTACATTCACATTTGGATACATGACATAACCATCACCATTCGCCATGGGGTGATCAGGTTGATAGCGCATATTAAGCGGCGCATCACTTTCCACAATCCCTTTAACTTCTACCCCTTGCGACTCAGGCATATCCGTAAAAGCAGTATTGAAACCTGTTGCCATCACTGACTGCTGTATTGAAGCAAACACTGGCTTTCTGGCTCTATAAACCTCATCAGTGCTGCTACTTGCTGTATCTGCGTTGGCAATGTTACTGGCCGTGGTGTTTAATCTCATGGATTGAGCAGACATGGCTGAACCTGCAATATCAAAAATTCTATTAAGAGACATAATTAATCTCCCCTTATTGCGCTGGTAAGTCCTTTGAACTTACTGTTTAAAAACTGGAAGCTCGCTTGGTAGTCCATCGCATTTTTCATATAAGCGGCTGTTTCTTGCTGCGTATCTACTGTATTACCATCAATCGATGGTTGTGTAGGGTTTCGATACAACAGCGACTCACTAGCATCATTACTGGTTGATAGGTGCTTTGAATTAGTTTGAGCCATCGCCATTGACCCTGCACTACCCGATTGACTAAGACTGTTATTAAGCGCTGCTTTAAAATCTAAATCGCGCGCTTTAAAGCCTGGGGTGTCTGCGTTAGCTAAGTTGTTAGCCAATACTTCGGCACGTTTTACACGAAGGTTCAGCGCCTGCTCGTGAATTCCTAATGCATTGTTAAATGAGATGCTCATAGCCACTCCACTAAATTAAATGCTGTACCCGATGAAAATACGGTACGACGTTTAATTAAATACGGTTAATAATGTCCGCAAAATCTAATTACAAGTAACAAAGCAATACCGATGCCAATTAGCAATAAAGCATTGTTTTTATGGAATATGTTAATTATTCGGTCTATATCGGGCAGCATTACGGCAATGACTTACCGCAGAATAGGCAAAAAGAAGTAAATAGCGGTAATCCATCAACTAGAGGGCTATCTAAACGCATTATTAAAAAAGCGGGGGATTAACGTTAATACGCCAACCCCGTTACTCTGAGGTTAGCGCAATCAATAAACAGAAGTAATAAACGAACGTTATTACTAACGACTACTGAACCTTTAATTGGGCCAGTTTTTTACAAATGTATCGACATCATGAGTCGGAATAGTCTTAGCTTTTCCTTCTGGCGTACCCACATAAAGAAAGCCCACAATCCGCTCTGAAGCGGACAAACCTAGCGCCTCATGAACCTTTGTATTATAAGCCATTGGGCCTGTTCGCCACATGCCACCAAAGCCTTCAGCTTGTAATGATAGTAATAAATAACCCACCCCAACACCCGCAGACAACATTTGCTCTACTTCGGGCACCTTAACATCTTCTTTAATGCACCCTATGGCCACAATAACCATCGGTGCACGACAAGGCATTTTAAGGCATTTATCATATTTAGCTTGGGACAGCTCAGGCTCAGCGTCTAATGCGCTCGCTGCAAACAACTCACCCAGTTTTTCAAGCCCTTCATTTTCTATAACCAGGTAACGCCAAGGTCTAAGCAGACCATGATCAGGGGCTCTAAAAGCTGTCTGAAATAGCGTATTTAAAAGCGCACGATCAGGCGCTGGCGAAGACAGTCGAGCTGATGAGTTACGCTGTAACATTAGTTCAGTAACGGGGTGTGGCATGAGAGACCTATTTAATGAGAATTTTTATCATAACTGTAGCGAAGTGTAGCAAATATCAATAAGATACGACTAACAATGTTGAATACGTATTCGGCACCTGGCTGCAAACCATTTAACAATAATGAATTCAATGACTATAACAAATAAAACAACTCGGCAAATTAAACCCGTTAAGCAAGTCGCCATCCCACCAATGCCGGACTACAACGCCCGCGTTTTAGCCTATTTGGCCGGTGTTGCGATTATTGTTGCAGGTATCTTAAGCGACCATTTTGACCCCAATCTTATCTGGATAATTCCAGGGTCACTACTTTGGCCACACTTGCTTTATTTTGTCGTACGGTATTTTAACAGGCAACGTAACCCTATTGTTCGTCAACGTTTGTTGTTACTAGATGCCTTTCTAACAGGTCCAATAGTCGTATTGATTGATTTCAGCTTGGTTCCGACGCTGCTATTTATTTTAATGCTGAACTTCAGTTTTATTATTGTCGGCGGAATGAAAAGCTGGCTTTACGGCAACCTAGCTTGGTTCGTCAGCATCTGCCTTACATCTATGTTTTTTGGTATTAGTATCGCGCCGCCAACGCCTATTTCTGTCAGCATCATCTCTGGCCTTAGTGTTGGTATCTATATATGTGTAACGGCATACTATACCCACCAACAAGCACGTACACTGGTACATGCAAAATCTCTTATTCAGCATCAACGAGAGCAATCTATAACGCTATCTCATAAGCTAGCGAAATATCTTTCACCTCAGGTATGGCAGTCTATTTTTACCGGTGAGCGAGATGTAAGACTCGAAACACAGCGTAAAAAATTAGCCGTATTCTTCTCCGACATTAAAGGTTTTACTGAACTGTCAGAAGAAATGGAACCTGAAAGCCTGACCGAATTATTGAACACCTACTTTAATGCCATGTCACAAATTGCTCTAAAGTATGGTGGCACCATCGATAAATTTGTTGGCGATAGCATCATGATATTTTTTGGTGACCCCACAAGCCGAGGCGCAAAAGAAGATACTCTAGCCTGTGTTGCGATGGGAATAGATATGCGTAAACGCATGAAGATTCTAAGACAAAAATGGCAGAGCCAAGGTATTAGAACACCTCTTGAGATCAGAATGGGTATTAGCACGGGTTACTGCACCGTTGGTAACTTCGGTGCTGAAAACCGCATGGACTATACCATTATCGGTAAAGAAGTTAACTTGGCTAGCCGTCTAGAAAGCCTTGCTGAGCCGGGTGAGATTCTTGTTTCATACGAAACATTCTCACTGGTTAAAGATATGGTTATGTGCCGCGATAAAGGCGAAATTACCGTTAAAGGCTTTTCGCGCTCAGTGCCTATTTATGAAGTAGTTGATTTCAGACGCGAGATAGGTGCAAACCAAAGCTTTATGGAGCACGAAACGACCGGTTTTGCGATGTATCTCGATACAGGGAAAATCGGTGTAAGTGAAAAAGAGCAAATTGTTCGCGCGCTCGAATCAGCCGCACAAAAGCTTAAAGATTCTGAAGATATTGAGTAATGAGTACCCGCCCTGAAATACTAAAGCGGTACCTTTTTGTCATCCTCACCTTTGCGAGGATGACCGTCGTTTATGAACACGCATGTGTTAAATTAATTTGATGCAACAGCTCAGCCTACTGACGACTTAACCTAATATTGCCTGAAAAGCTCGAATCAGTCGTTCTTAGCGGGTTTATATCCAACCCTCCGCGACGAGTATAACGTGCATACACGGTTAGCTTCTCAGGTGCACAGCGGGCCATGATGTCGATAAATATTCGCTCAACACACTGCTCGTGAAAATCTTGGTGATTTCGATACGATACAATATATCGAAGCAACCCCGCCTGATCTATTGCATTCCCCGTATAATCAATCAATACCGACGCCCAATCAGGCTGTCCCGTTACAGGGCAGTTGGTTTTAAGTAGATGTGATACCAACTGCTGCTCAACACGATCACCTTTATTCGCCGTTAGTGTACTGGCGTCGACTTCATAACCAAACCCGTCTATATCAAGCGAGTCAATAAGTTGCCGCTGTTCGCTGCCAGAGAATAAATCCACCCCCTGCTCCAACGAGATTATATTGACCCCCACCTCACGCCCTGCAACTGCACTTAAGTCTTTTGCTAATACACCCTCAAGCTGATTAGTTGACTCAAAGACCGTCTGGTTGAGTGAGTTCAAATAAAGCTTGAATGACTTAGATTCAATAATGTTAGGCGAATCGCAAGGGATACTAAACTCTACAAGCGCAACCTGAGGCTTGCCTGAAGGGGCTAACCAAGAAAGCTCATAGCTGTTCCAAATATCCACCCCATTAAAAGGTAACTTAGACGAGTCTATCCCCAGCTCATCGCGCTTATCTAAGCGTGGCAGCGGATAAAGCAATGCGGGTGAATACTGGTCAACATAGTCAGTACTTTTTCCCAATAATGAGTTACTTAAATCGACCATAATATTATTCCGAAAATTGAGTTACATTTAGGGCGTTTTAAACCTATATGCTGCGATATTTTACAACCGGTATATATTTTAACTACGGATACCTTTCCCTTTGTTGAGCAAATGTAGCGAGTAGCCAAACAACAATACGGTAAACCCAATAATCATCACAAAGGCAAAGGCTACATTAATATCGGTAACACCCAATATTCCATATCTAAAAGTATTGACCATATATAAAATAGGGTTTGCTTTTGATACGGTCTGCCAAAACTCAGGCAATAATGATATTGAATAAAACACCCCGCCAAGATAGGTCAAGGGCGTTAAAATAAACGTGGGCACGATGGATATATCATCAAATTTAGTCGCATGCATGGCGTTGATAAAGCCGCCTAATGAAAACAAAATAGCCGTTAATAACACTACTGCAACCATTACTGGTGCGTTGTAGACTTGAAGATCAGTAAACCCTAAGGATAGCGCCGTAACAATAGCGCCGACGGCTAATCCTCGGGCAACCCCACCTGTTACATAGCCCGTTAAAATAACCCAGTTAGGCACTGGCGATACGACTAGTTCTTCAATACTTTTTTGAAACTTCATGCCAAAGAAAGAAGACACCACATTCGAATAAGAATTTGTGATCACCGACATCATAATCAAACCGGGGACGATAAAGTCCATGTAGCCATGGCCATCCATCTCACCAATTCTAGGGCCGATTAAGTTTCCAAAAACAACAAAATATAATGCCATGGTAATGGCAGGCGGCAGTAATGTTTGTATCCAAATACGCGTAAAGCGTCGTATTTCTTTTACCACTATGGTTTGAAATGCAATAAATATACGATAAGGCCCCATCTACTTGCCCTCCTCTACCATACGCACAAACAACTCTTCTAGCCGGTTTGCACGCGCTCGAATACTCACTACATCAATTGATGCTTCAGTCAGCAATGAGAAGAGCATATTAATGGTCTGCCCCTGTGAAATATCGACCTCTAAACTACCTTCACTGTTCAGTCTACTCGTAAACCCCGACAGTGATGGAGGTGTCGTTAATGGCTTGGCGACGTCTAGCACAAAAGTTTCAGAGTGAAGATTAGTCAGTAGCTCTTTTTTACTGGTATTAGCCAAAATAAGTCCTTGATCAATAATGGCTATATTACGGCAGAGAGATTCCGCTTCTTCAAGGTAGTGGGTGGTGAGTATGATCGTAGTTCCCTGCTGCTCATTGAGCTCTCTCATAAACGCCCACATTGAGCGGCGCAACTCTATATCAACACCGGCTGTAGGCTCGTCAAGTATGAGTATTTTAGGTTCATGAACCAACGCTCTGGCGATCATAAGTCTTCGCTTCATTCCGCCAGACAAAAGCCTTGAGGCTACATCGCGCTTATCCCAAAGCCCTAGCTTTCTTAAATACTTCTCTGCACTTAATTTAGCTTCTTCGGCAGGTATTCCATAATACCCTGCTTGCGTTACAACAATATCAAATACTTTTTCAAACTGATTAAAATTAAACTCTTGTGGCACAACCCCGAGCTGCATTTTGGCTTTAACAAGGTCGGTATCAATATCATACTCAAATATTTTGACCTGACCCGATGTCTTCCCTACCAAAGACGAAACAATGCCAAGCGTAGTTGATTTTCCTGCGCCATTTGGCCCAAGCAGTGCAAAGAAATCACCTTGCTCAACATTTAACGAAATGCCTTTTAATGCTTCATGGCTATTGCTGTAGACTTTACGTAGCCCTTCGATACTGAGTGCGTAATTCATATAGAACTTTTTAGTGATGACTTGAGGTGCATAATGTTGGGTCGAAAACAGTAATTTCAACCGTAAGCGGTTTAAACTCGTTTAACGGCGCACGTTATATTTATCGCCTAGTCTGAAAGGTAATTCTTACGATAAACCTCTTCGCCCATACAGCGTATTTGATAGTCGATCATATTTTGAAAGCAATTCAGCATCGTACCAACCGACGTTTCAGGCTCTAGAGCATTTAGCGCCTGAGCGACCGCCTCTACTGTTGAAAGTGAGTTTTTAAAAGGTGCTTTGCGGATTCTATAATTTGATTGCTGGGCTGGGGTCAACTGAATGCCCTGTAGATTTTTAAGTACTGGGTTTACATTGATAATCTCTCGGGTATTACGCCATGTTCCGTCCAATACAATCAACGTTTTTGGGAGCTGATCAGCATTATTCACCCCCTGAGGGCAACGTTCTTTAGCCACCCAGTCTTCAAACGTAATAGCTGACTCAGAGGGATACAAAATACCCACGCCTTCACTGGTGCCGTAAACCAATTGGTTAAAATCTACATCATCTGAGAAATCTACGCCTATCTTCAGAACTGCATTCTGCAAACTAAGCGTTACAATCTTTGCTGTCCCTAAAGGCTTTTTAACCTCATCGGAATGCTGAAGTATCACAATCGTCGTTTTATTATCTATTGGGGATATCCACTTACAGATGCAGGCAGATACTGCATTACAGCACACCTTACAACGCTCCCTAGCCATACAAATTATTCCTCATGAAAGAGAACGTGAGCTTAACATGAGGGGATCATCAAAAAATGATTAACCTGTAAAGTGACGCCAACTCCAGCGACTTGTGGCACCCGTAATCAGATAATTAGAAGGGTCTATATCAAACGAACCAGCAGGCAAGCTACCCGATATATTAAGCGTTTCATCTTTAGTTTTATCTTCGTTATACACCAGTAAATCAATCACTTTAGCTTGCTTTAACGGCTGCTTATTCTCATTTAAGACCACGGCCACTCGTGGCCAAAGCCTTCTTTTAGGGTTGTGATTGAGAACAATGCCCACTTCATTGTTGTTAAGTTCAACAAGCGTACCGGTTGGGTAAACCCCAATGGCTTTAATGAAACTTTCGACCAACTCTTCTTGAAATTCAATGTTACGGCTTTCATACAGCTTTGATACCGCCATTGCGGCAGGCGTGGGCGTTACACCCTCTCGAGGTTCGACCATTTCTTGGTAGGCGCTAACTAAACCTGCTATTTTAGCCAATAAGGGGATGCGATCCCCTGTAATGCCGCGCGGGAAGCCTGTGCCGTTATGGCGTTCGCGGTGATGTCGAACCACCTCTATAATCGAACTTGAAATATTCCCAGATGACTCAAGAATCTCGACACTGTAATCGACATACTTTTTATATTGCTCAAACGCTTCAGCATTTAATGTATGCTGATTCTCAAGAATATCTTTAGCTAACTTAGATTTTCCTACCTGCGATAAAAGTACCGAGGTTGAGAGCTGCTTAAGCACGTCTTTTTCTAGCCCTAAGAATCGTCCTAATACCAATGACCAAATCGATGCACTGATAGCATGCTGATAACTAAATTGATCATAGGTATTAATGCGGGTGAGCCAAACCAGAGCATCCGGGTTACGCACAACACTCTCGACCATTCCATCAACCGCTTTATTCACAGCTTTATAGTCGGGAGAAGCCCCAGTTTCGATTGTTTGAAAAATATCACTCAGCGCAACACTCACGTTACGCTGTAGTTTGGCGGCTTTAGATACCTCTTTTTTAAGCGACGAAACCGCCTTTTCAGACGAGATTTGTGGGTAAACGGTGGTTTTTCGTAATTTTAACGGTGGCAGTTTTAAAATATTACCAGCATCGCTGCTTGAAGCTTTATGACTTGAGCGTCTACTAGCATCAGGCACAGCGTGACTCTCATACGCCTGTTTTTTTGCTGACACAGTATCAACATAAACATGCTTACAATAGGTTTCTAGCGACTCAACTTCTGCCACACTTCTGATATAAAAACCCTGAATAGGGAAAGGCGTTTCACACCATGGGCGATCAAGATTAGAGACATACATCCCCACTTGCAGTTGGTTTACGGGTATTTTTTGTTGATTACCCAGCATGTAATTCACCCTTAACAATAAAAATAGTAATGTAGAAAAAGACTTTTAGTTACCGCCCATTTTGCATGATCAGCAGCTCAGTACAATTACACTTCTGTTGTTAAATGTATCTTGTTGTTTCAATTACAAAATATTAAAGCATTAATGATAAGTTCATCACACTGTCAATGCCAACAAGCTACCTTTGATTATTAAATCATAGACACAAACCGGTAGAGCGGGTAACTCCCGCCCCTGCTGCAAGTCAAAACATTCGAAAAGCACTTTAACTATCTGAATCACAAACTTTATTATTCATAGCAGGCGCCTTATCGGCAAGGCTATACCGTTCGACTTTTCGAGTCGCGACACTATACGGAACTACAGACGCTTTAATATAGTCGACATTAACATCTTCACCTTCGATCTTTTGAGTGGTTACGGCAGGCAAACAACGCACTGATATTAATAAGCGGCTTTCTAGGTCAACGATACTTTGCGCGCTCTTTGCATCGGTAATCGACACGCAAGCATAATTGTTATCCGGTACAGGCTTACCCGATAACGATAAGTCTGAAGCCATATCTCCACATGCAACAATCCCCTCATTCGCTGCGGTGCAATCATTGCTGGTTGAGGCCTGATCTGTCAGTGTCCACTTTCGATCACTGCACTGAGTTTCAAGAACAATCTCTGTGGATTTATTATCTGATATCGCCCAGGAAGGGTATTCAGCGGTCTTCCAAGAAAGAGCGAACATTCGCACCTCCCCTTGGGAGTTTTGTGCAGAAAAGCTACCATAATGTGAATAATAAGACGCGCAACCTACGGTGTTTAATATGACGGTGACTAACATTAATCCCTTAACTACTTTTATCATTTACCTTACAACCCTAAATTAAACTCTACCAGCTTTATCAAATAGACGAACGATACGAATGGCCAGTCTACCACGCCCACCTAGCGCAATGTATCCAGCCTTCACAAATTGAGTATTTGTAACACGCTTTTATAGCTAAAATACTACTCGTCAGGCACAAACATCAGTCCGAACCCATCTTCACCCTTTCTAACCACAACCATATCCAATATAGGCGCTTCAAAAGGCAACCCTAACATTTGCACTGTAACGACACTTCCTAATGGAGGAAAAACAGACTCACCTACGATAACGTAAACGCCACCATCTGAAATATCCCTCACATAGAATATTCCGTCGCCTACTATTTCGTGTGTCACTTTTATTTTTGCATTTAGAAGTGTTCTTGCGTGAACTCGTTTATCACCCATATTCTTAACTATCGCCTTAACAACTTAACAATATTGAAAATTCACATTGTATTCATGATCTTGATCATTACTTGATGATAGCACTGGACTTAAAATGAGCGAATAAAAATAGAATATTTATATTTATTTCTTGACAACACACACCTAATTAATGAGAATTATTATCATTAGCATTTTCATTAAGAGAGTTTTATTTTATGTTTAGCATGAAACGCCTTATCCCAACAGCCATTGCTTTAATGGGCACTACAGCCGTCACCTCCGTACAAGCCAACGAGGAGGTTAACGTATATTCGTACCGACAACCTTTTTTGATGGAGCCCATCTTTGATGCATTTACAAAAGAATCTGGCATCGATGTTAATGTTGTATTCGCTAAAAAAGGTCTAACCGAACGCCTAAAGCGTGAAGGAAAAAACAGCCCTGCCGATTTAATTTTTACTGTTGATATCGGCCGACTTAATGAAGTAGTTGAAGCCGGCGTTGTTCAAGGTGTCACAACCCCTGAACTCGAAAAGAATATCCCTGCCCAATATGTAGGCCCAGAGGGACAATGGTACGGGCTCACTACACGTGCTCGCGTAATATACGCGTCTAAAGATAGAGTTGCTGAAGGCGCTATCACACGATATGAAGATTTAGCTAAACCCGAATGGAAAGGTAAAATCTGTACCCGTAGCGGCAAACACCCTTATAACGTTGCTCTAATCGCTTCGATGATTGCCAATAACGGTGAAGCAGAAACTGAAAAGTGGCTAACGGGCGTAAAAAACAATTTAGCTCAAAAACCTCAAGGTAACGACCGCGCGCAAGTTAAAGCAATAAAAGAAGGCGTTTGTGATCTAGCCATCGGCAACAATTACTATTACGGTAAAATGTTGATGGATGAAGAGCAGTCAGATTGGGCACAAGCCGTTAACATTGTGTTTCCAAATCAAGCTGACCGAGGAACGCATGTTAATATCAGCGGTGTTTCACTTACCAAAAGTGCACCGAATAAAGATAACGCTATTAAGCTGATGAATTTTTTATCTAATGGACCTGCTCAAAAAATCTACGCAGAGCAGAACTTTGAATACCCTGTTAAGCCAGGCGTTGGCCCTTCTGCACTCGTTGCATCATGGGGTTCATTTAAATCAGACACGTTACCGCTAACCGATATTGCAAAATATCGCACCTTAGCCGCTAAACTTGTTGATAGAACAGGCTTTGACAACTAAAGTAGTCGCCTGGGCGTGTTAGACATGCCCAGGCCTTTTATTCGCTTGCTACGGCTTAATTAATGTATACACAGACCAACACACTCTCTTTTAGCCGTTTTTTTCGTAATCCTTGGTTTATGTCCTCTGCGTTTATAGCTTTCATGGTCGGCCTGCCGATTATTGCTGTCTTTTATCTCGCGTTTTATCCTGAAGAGAACATCTGGCCTCATTTAATTGATACCGTTTTACCGGGATATGTCTCTAGCACATTAATTTTAATGGCCGGTGTTGGCTCACTCAGTCTATTCATGGGTGTGGGTTCAGCGTGGTTAGTCACCATGTGTAAGTTTCCCGGACGTAAGATGTTAGAGTGGGCGCTATTGCTCCCTTTTGCAGTACCCGCCTATGTTATTGCCTATGTCTATACAGACCTGCTTGAGTATGCAGGAATAGTGCAAGGTTCACTGCGCGAAGTGTTTGGTTGGACCACATACAAAGATTACTGGTTCCCTGAAATTCGTAGCATGGGGGGCGCCATTACTATGATGGCGTTAGTGCTTTACCCCTACGTTTATTTAATGAGCCGAGCCGCTTTTTTAGAGCAATCTATGTCGTTGTTTTCTGTGAGCCGAAACCTTGGACATACCCCTCTTCAAAGCTTTCTAAAAGTCTCCCTGCCTGTCGCGCGACCCGCTATAGCCGTTGGCCTATCGTTAACCTTAATGGAAACGTTGAATGATTTCGGTACGGTAGACTTTTTTGCAGTTAAAACCCTCACCGCAGGCCTGTATGACACCTGGCTAAACATGAATAATTTAGGTGGGGCTGCACAAATAGCCAGTTTAATGCTTATTTTTGTTGTAACGCTTATCTATATGGAACGTTTTTCCCGACGAAAACAAAAGCAGTTTGAGTCAAAAAATCAAGGCCAGTCTCTTGAACAATTTCAGCTGCGAGGCATTAAAGCTGCAGCGGCAACATTTTTCTGCTTACTGCCTGTAGTGGCGGGTTTTTTAATTCCGATCTGTGTTCTGGGCTACTATGCATTTCTGTACTTTGATGTAAGCTGGACCAGCGACTTTGTAAGCCACGCAATCAACAGCTTTACACTCTCTGTCATCGCAGCCATTACCACCATTGTACTGGGTGTTGCACTCGCCTACAGTAAACGCCTTAACGCCAAAGGTATTACAAGCCTACTCGTCCGTTTTTCTGGGCTGGGTTATGCAATGCCAGGTGCCGTATTAGCGGTTGGCATTATTGTGCCATTTGCGGCGTTTGATAACGCACTCGATGACTTCTTAAGACAGCATTTCGGTGTATCGACAGGGCTTTTATTGAGCGGCACTACGTTTGCGATCATTTTTGCTTATACGGTGCGCTTTCTTGCTGTTTCAGCAGGGTCAGTAGAATCCAGTCTCGCCAAAGTAACACCAAGTATGGATATGGCTTCTCGATCACTAGGGCGCAACACCTTTAGCACGTTAATTCGTGTTCACCTACCAATCATTCGAGGCGGAATACTCACGGCAGCACTGGTAGTGTTTGTTGATTCTATGAAAGAGCTACCTGCCACATTGATATTAAGACCGTTTAACTTTGAAACCTTAGCTACACACGTGTATCAACTGGCGTCTGATGAGTTATTAGAGCAAAGCGCACTTGCCTCTCTCATTATTGTTTTAGTCGGAATAGCGCCGGTGATTTTTTTAAGTCGATCAATCTCATCTAGTCGCGCTAAAAGGTAATACGCGAACCCGTTAGACCGTTAGAATCATTCGCTTTTTTGAACCACGAACTCACCCATAAAGCTAACACAAACCTCACCGCCACAGATGATATCTGAATTAATTTTCAGACGAGATTTGCCCATCCTCCGGTATATTTTTAAGAAGCGCTGCCAAGCGGCATTATCAGATTGCTCACTGATCGAAACAAACCCAGTTGTGACAGGCTTATGGTAATGAATACGTCCGTCAAAAATCACAATCACCCCCTCTTCTTTTGCCTCCCGTAATTTTAGGTACAACACCCCCCATGCAGATAGCACTGCCGCACAATATAAACTTCCGCCAAAAGCAGTATTTTTATGATTCACATTTGCAGCAAGAGGCAACGCTATCTCTAACGTTTGCCCATCATATGACTCAACCTTTGCCTCTAACCCGCCCACTAATGGGATATTCTCATCAAAGGTCTGCTGAAGTTCCTTTACTAAATCCATTGGCCTACTCTATTTAATAAGTGTTTTGCTTACCATTCATCCTAAAAAACATACATAACGATGTAAACTAGACTTTGGACTACTTAAAGTAGATTAATCGGCACCGACACTTGACACTATTTGGCTGAACAAGGAAGATTCTCTCCTTTACAATAAAGACGTGTTATATTTCATCCGGCAATAATTTTTCGTTCATTCAATAACAAAAAAATATCAACACCCAACTAAAAGTGGAACCACTGAATGGATCGCGGCGAACCTCAGCTAATACGGAAAAGTAACAGAAAAAGTCGATCAGCCTTTATCTGCACCAAATGTAGACAAGGCAGAATGGAGCCTATAATTCAAGAAGGCGAACCAGAGTACACCGACTTATTCGAATGTAACCAATGCCATAATAAAGCCACAATCCCCTCATTAGTAATTATTTCTAGTCAGCTGGTTTCTGCAATATTGGGTGGTGCCCTATCGGTATACCTCTTTATTCAACACTTATCTAAAGTATTAAGATCTTTCCAATTCAATACCAGCGATAATCTATCGATAAATTTCACGCTATTAGCGATAGCCGGACTATTTATCGCAGGTTTCGCGTATGTGTTTTATCGCGCATTTGTAGGCATAAGCCGAAGAAGTAAATATAAACGTCATTAACCTATACAGAGGTCACCATGTTGAAGCCAATGAAACTCATTGCATTAATGCTCGCTTGCTCGGTTTCTTTAGTTGTCGCGGCAGAACAAAAATCTGTAGCGATCACTCAAATTGTTGAGCACCCAGCCCTAGACTCCGTTAGGTTAGGTGTTAAAGATGAACTTACAGAGCAAGGCTTCATAGCTGGGAAGAACCTCAAGTGGCAGTATGAAAGCGCACAAGGCAACCCAACCACAGCCGCTCAAATCGCGCGAAAGTTTGCCGGAGAAAGTCCTGATGTCATTGTTGCTATTGCCACGCCGTCTGCTCAGACAGCCGCTGCAGCCGCTCGTAATACCGCGATCGTTTTTTCTGCTGTTACCGACCCAGTAGGCGCCAAGCTTGTTAAGAACTTAGAGAAACCTGGTGGCAACATTACCGGCACGACCGATATGCTACCCGTTAAAAAACATCTAGAACTGGTCAAGCAGCTTGTTCCTAACATCAAAACCATAGGTACGATATACAACCCAGGTGAAGCAAACTCTGTCACCATCGTCGAGCTACTCGAAAAAGTGGCTCCTGAGCTTGGCATTAAAGTCGTTAGATCGGCCGCCACAAAGTCATCTGATGTGCTGACTGCGGCAAGATCATTAGTCGGTAAAGTAGACGCTATTTACCTACCGACCGACAACACGGTTATTTCTGCTGCTGAAGCCGTCATAAAAGTGGGTGAACAAAATAAATTGCCCGTCATTGCAGCAGATACAGACACCGTCAAACGTGGCGCCATTGCTGCACTAGGTTTTAACTACTATGACGTAGGTCGGCAGACCGGTGCCATCGTTGCACTGATTCTAAATGGCCAAAAACCAGGGGATATTCCGGTGCAAGGGGTTAATAAGATGGAACTTCATATTAACCCAGGAGCTGCAGAGCGTATGGGACTCACATTACCCGAAGGCATATTAGAAATAGCGAAAGAAGTGATTCGCTAAATACTATAAATTAAAGCCGTTAAGCAGGTTATACCAACTAAATAGCCCGGTTCATATCGACTAGCATCGTTATTCCGATAACGATGACTCGTACTACACGTTAAAGAGGTAATCTGTGAGTCAAATTGCATTTCTGGGTGCCATAGAAACGGGCCTTATTTTCGCGTTAGTGGCCTTTGGCGTTTACCTGTCTTTTAGAATACTAGACTTCCCAGATTTGACGGTAGATGGCAGTTTCCCACTTGGGGCAGCAGTATCTGCCGTGTTGATTGTAAATGGCTTTAACCCTTGGTTAGCCACATTTGCTGCGATTCTAGCAGGCGGTCTGGCAGGGGTTTTAACGGCTTGGATGAATGTTCGCCTTCAAATCCTCAATTTATTGGCCTCGATTCTCACGATGATCGCCCTTTACTCTATCAACCTGAGGATAATGGGTAGGCCGAATATTGCATTATTAGGCGAAAATACGATTCTTACTCCTCTTGAGCAAATTGATCTACCTTATTATGTCACTACACCTCTAGCCTTTTTTGCCATCGCTATCGTTGTACTCATTGCGCTAGTCTACTTTTTAAAGTCTGAAACGGGGCTAGCTATGCGGGCTACCGGTGCGAATGCACGTATGGCGCGAGCACAGGGGATCTCAACCTCTGCCATGATCATTCTAGGTATGGCCCTTTCAAATGGTCTAGTCGCACTCGCAGGCGCTTTATTTGCGCAAAGCCAAGGCGCTGCGGATGTGACAATGGGGGTTGGTGTTATTGTTGTCGGGCTCGCTTCTGTCATTGGCGGTGAAGCATTGATATCCACCCGAACGCTACTGTTAGCGGTTATCGCATGCCTCGTCGGCGCAGTACTTTATCGCCTTGCTATCGCACTGGCGCTTAATGCAGATTTTATCGGCCTACAAGCACAAGATTTGAACTTAGTAACAGCGGCACTGGTTGCTATGGCGATTGTATTACCTCGCTTTAAACCCTCGATGAAAGCGTCTGGTGGAGGTGCGTCATGATTAATATCGATAACCTCAGAGTCACGTTTGGCAAAGGCACCCCCCTTGAAAATAAAGCGCTAAGAGGCCTGTCTTTAACCGTCCCAAAAGGCCAGTTTGTTACCGTCATTGGGAGTAACGGAGCAGGAAAATCAACATTTCTTAACGCCCTAAGTGGTGAAACCGCTGTTGATAGTGGCGCCATCACCATAGCCGACCAACAGGTTACTCACCTACCAACCCACAAACGCGCTCACCTCGTATCAAGAGTTTTTCAAGACCCCTTGGCCGGCACATGCGAAAACCTGACCATTGAAGAAAACTTGGCATTAGCGATAAAACGTGGGAAAAAGCGCGGATTAGGGTTGGCTAATAAAAAGCAATATATAGAATTTTTTAGAGAGCAGCTTCGTTACCTTAATCTTGGCCTAGAGCAACGACTACAAGATAAAATGGGGCTGCTATCTGGCGGTCAACGACAAGCTATTAGCCTTTTGATGGCGACACTGAAACCATCTGAAATACTGCTATTAGACGAGCACACGGCTGCACTCGACCCTAAAACAGCCAAGTTTGTATTAGACCTCACTGAGTCGATTATCGAGCAACATCAATTAACCGCTATCATGGTGACCCACAGCATGAGACAAGCGCTGGATGTAGGCGACAGAACAGTGATGCTGCATGAAGGAAAGGTGGCCTTTGACATCGCCAATCCAGAGAGAGAAGGCCTTGATGTACCTGACCTACTAAACCTATTTGAGCGAAATCGAGGGGAAACCCTTGCTGATGACGGCCTACTGCTTAGTTAAAGATCAGTCAATCACTTTACCTAAATTACATACGCTTTCTTCTTAATACTATTGATCATAACGTCGCCCCCCCTTTGTCACTTCCGACATAGCAACAGGGTTTATATTTCGTTATTCTTCTCGCATCATTCTTTAGGAGACTTTACTTAATGGACGTTACTGCAACCCACCAATTTGATCATAGTGCGGAAACTCTTTTTAATTATTTTTTTGATATCAATAAAATAGAAGATAAAAACCAGCGTTTAGGCAGCCAAAATATTGAGATCGAATGCTGTGAGCTTGTCGGAAACGAGGGTAAAATTCGCTTTAGTCATGATGTTTCAGCCACTGGTGAGGTCCCTTCTTCCTTAAAGTCTTTTCAAAAAGAAAAAAATAGAGTCACACAAACAGAGCACTGGGTGATACAAGAAGACGGCTCATACACGTGCCAATATGATGTTGAAATAAAGGGTGTACCCGCCACACTAAAAGGCAAAATGCACCTCGTTCCCCAAGGTCAAAGCGCCACTAATAATGTTTCTTTAAACATAAAGTGTAAGGTCCCTCTGCTTGGACGCACGATTGCTAAGTTTCTTGCGAGTGATGCAGCTCACCAAATGGAAGCAAGCTATCAAACTATAAAAGAACAGCTTACTGCGAGTTAGTAACTCAAAATAGTTAAAACCCGCTGGCAGCAACTGCGATAATAACTAATACCGTAATAAAGCCTGCCACAGTAAATGTTAACGGTCTCTTATCCGCATACTTATAGGCTTTCTGTTGCGTCCCTGTTTGTTCTAATTCAAGGGACGCATCAGGCTCACTCACGTTTTTACCTTGCTTATCGAGCGCCACCAAAATTAGCGTAATATTGTCACTACCGCCTTTATTTAACGCTTTTTCTAACAGCACATCAGTAATCGCATCAAGTGAATAACCTTGCTGAAATGCTGACAGAATTTCCACATCATCCATTTCGTCAGATAACCCATCACTGCAAAGCAAAATTATATCATCAGGGCTCAAATCACCTTCTACATGACCCACAGTCCAATCGTCATCATTAATGCCTATTGCATGCATTAATATCCGCTGCGTTGGGTGTAAACGCGCTTCTTCAGGGCTTATTTCGCCTATATCAACTAAGTACTGAGCTTGGTTATGGTCGACCGTTAATTGACTGATACCTGTTTGACTATTGATCACGTAAGCACGACTATCCCCCACCCAGCATATCTCGTAATGCGTACCCTTGAGGTGGGCCGCTACAACGGTCGAGGCCATACCCGCAATATCAGGCTTGTCTCGCCCCAATTTAATAACGGTTGAATGTGCGCCCTTGATTGCTTGCGTTAGTGTGGTTTCTAAACCTATTTTTCTTTCAATTGTTTGAGACACTACTTGGCTGGCAAAATCCCCATGGACATTACCACCAACCCCGTCTGCGACGAGCCAAAGCCCCAGTTCAATATTTTCTATAAAACTATCTTCATTACAGGCTCTTAGGTGGCCGATGTGCGATCTAGCAGCAGATTTAAACATGCGAACTCATTAGCACACCCCCGAGGGAAACTTGAAAGAATACTGTTAAGTATAGGCTAAATTTGGGCATTTATACCCAGCCATGGCTCCCCGCAACAGCACCCGCAACCGTTACTAGGCTAATGAGTAATAGCAGCCAGTGCATATTTTGAATGGTTGTAAATGTTTTTTCTGGTTGCAGCTTGGCTCTGCGAATAAATAACGTGTGAAGGAATAAAGGCTCCAGCACAAACAGCATTAGGGTGAATATTAACCACACAACCACCATCATGGTCATCCACCAATATTCAAGCTGACCAAAGCGACTCCAGACGCCTAAACTATGTACAAGGTAGAAGCCAGAAAGGCCTGCTAGTACAGTGGTAATACGAGACTGTATAGCAAACCGACCTTCTACTTGCTCAAAAAAAGCAACGCGCTCCTCCACGGTTTTAAATCGTCGCACAGACGGTAAAAGAATCGTTGTGACCATTGCAACGCCACCAATCCAAAAAACAACACTAAGTACATGTAGCACGCGTGCCACAATCAAACCTTCCATAACATTTTTCCTGTGACAGGTATTTAAGCCTTCACGTAATGCCAATAGAAAGTAATCGAGCCATTAGCTCGGCAACTTAGACCACTATAGACTTCCTAGTGATTGATAACGTTCCATCGGTGAGTGAATGCCATGTTCACTCTCAAGATAATCTTTTATGTCGTCTGGGCAGTTGATGTAGAACAACATAAAGTTACGTCGTAGCTCAATATCATTAGTAATATCGGCAAATTTTATTAACGCTATTAAGTCATCTTCCTCTGTGAGGTGATAACGTTTTTTATATTTATTCTGGGCACGAAAAGCCATTTTTGTTAGGTGAAAAACGCAGGTTTGATTAAGCAGTAACCGTTTCATTAATTTCTCCACATAAACCCATTCAGTACGGACCCACTCCATATGGACCTATTTAATAATTAGGCCAATATTATGAAACCTGCCAGTTTAAATGACGAAAATATGAATTTATTGTGTATTTACCCTAAGGTTTATTAGAACACTGACTCACAATAAACGTTAGATTCCATATCTTTTAGTTTTTTACGCGTACAAAATATTTTAAGCTTATAGACATAACGCGAACGTTACGCTCATCCCATAAACTCAAGACCCTCAAATATGAAACGACCACACGTACCAAAACACAGTTTTTTATTACTGCTTATCAGCTTGCTTATTTTATTAATTGTCCCCTCATACGTAAGAGAATATTCGCCACTTGTATTTGAGGGTATAATGTTAAATCCGTTTATATCTGTCATTTTCTTAACGTCTCTGTATTTGGTTAATGATAACCGCCATTTCTTAATGGTAGGGTTGCTTATATTGCTGCCCGTCATCACCATAAATATTCTGTATTATTTCGACAAACGATACTTAAATTCGTTGATAGGTACGATTTCATATATCGCTTTTTTTAGTTATATCAGCATCTTTTTAGGGCGCTTTTTAGCGCAAAGTAAAAACGTATCGATTAACGTTATTTATGCTGCCGTATGCCTCTACTTTTTTATTGCCATCATCTGGTCATTTATCTATATCGCCACCTACAACACTTTAGAAAATGCATTTTCGTTTTCAGACGCACTCCCCTCCAACCTAAACCCACACGACGATTCAATATCCGTCTTTTCATACTTCAGTTTTGTAACGATGACGACTTTAGGTTATGGCGATATAACGCCCATACACCCAATCGCCAGAGCATGGGTATCAGCTCAAACAGTATTGGGTCAACTTTATCTTGCCATTGTAATGGCGAGATTTGTGGGGCTATATATTTCAGAAAGTAAAAAAGAGAATTAGTTAGATACTTGCAAGAAAGGTGAACCCCCGCTTGTGCAGGGGTTCAATAAACCCGTTTACATAGTCGTAAACTGAGTGGCTATTCTGCCTTTATACGAAATATCGTTGCATAAAACACAGGCACGATAATCAACGTTAAAACAGAGGCGAATAACAATCCAAACATGATGGTAACAGCCATCGCAATAAAGAATGCATCTCCTAACAGTGGCACCATACCTAAAATGGTAGTCAATGCTGCCATCGCGACCGGTATTAGTCTGCTAACACCAGAATCTAGTATCGCTTGGTAAGGCGGCTTACCTTCGTCTAACTCAACGTCGATCTGATCAACTAAAACAATGGCGTTTTTAATCAGCATCCCGGCCAAGCTCATAAACCCTAATAGTGACATGAAGCCAAACGGTTGGTTGAAAATTAACAACCCGGCCGTCACCCCTATTACCGCTAGTGGTACCGTTAGCCAAATAACCAATGTTTTCTTAATAGAGTTAAACAAGCAGATCACAATAAATATCATCAGCCCAAAAAACACCGGCAATGCTGCTGCAATTTGCCCTGACGCTTTTACAGACGACTCTTGCTCACCACCCCACGCCATATAATAACCCGGCATGCCTTCTATCGGAATTTGATCATTCCAACGAATCGGTACTGTTTTGGCGTTATATTTTTCACCTTCTTTAAGCGGTGATGCACCAGAATATTGTTCAAGATCAACCCCTATAGCTTGCTCGACCTTGGGTTTAATACGGGCAAATAACTCACTCGGTAACCCCGTACGTTGATCCACATGAATACGAATCATCGAAACTCTATTCCACCGCCAGATATGAGGGTCTTCAAACTCAGTTTCAAAACGAGACATCACCTGTCCAATAGGAATCATCTGCTGTGCTGCAGGGCTCCATATCCTTACTTGATCAAGACTCTCAAGATCTGCACGCTCGGACTCTGGGGCTCGAGCAATAATAGGTAGCAACTCATCCCCTTCGCGATAAACACCCGTGTTAATCCCTTCTACTGCGTATTTAAACGCATTAGCGACATCTAGCCGTTCTACACCTGCAACTGACGCGGGCGATTCTGAAAACTGAGGGCGTAATACTTTAACCTTACTGCGCCATTCATTTCTTACCGCTTTGGCATCAGGGTCGGCTTCAATTTCAACTAACGCTTTATTTGCTAAACGACGTAACTCACTGGCATCTGGCCCTAGTATTCTCAGCTGAATTTTACCCCCTGTAGCTGGGCCATTAACAAATAAACGAACGTTGACATTAGCCTCAGGAACAAACGCCTCTAGGTCTTCCTGAACCTGAGTCGTTAGCGCTGCCATTTTTTCAAAATCATCAATATCGACAATAATACGTGCGAAGCTAGCGTAATTGTATTCAGGCGTATAGGTCAGTAAGAAACGGATTTCACCACCCCCTACCTGTGAGGTCAAATGAGTAATAGGCGCATACTCTTTAAGCTTATCTTCAACTCGTGCCACTCGCTTAACGGTTTCATTAATGTCTGTTCCTTCTGGAAACCACAAATCTATATAAAACTGAGGACGAGTCGAATCTGGGAAAAAACTATTTTTGAGAAAACCAAAACCATACAAAGAAGAGCCAAATATAAGCAGCACCACACCAATAGTGACCCAACGGAAACGTATGCAACGATCTAGGAATGATCTATACGCTCTATAAAATGGCTTATCGTAGGGGTCTTCGGTTGCACCAGGCTTTTGCTTTTCGGGCTTTAAGAAGTATTCACATAATAACGGCGTTATCGTTACTGCTGTCACCCAGCTCATTGATAGTGAAATAAGAATGACAGTAAATAGTGACCGCGTGTATTCGCCAGTACTGTCGTCATTTGTACCAATAGCCGCAAACGCGGTAATCGCAATGGCCGTTGCACCCAGTAACGGTATCGAAGTTTGCCCTACAACAGCAATGGCGGCCTTTAATGCGTTCTCACCCTTATTGATTCTGATGCGGATTCCATCAGTCACCACAATTGCATTATCAACGAGCATTCCTAATGCGATAATCAATGCACCCAATGAGATTCGCTCTAATGTAATATTGAGCATCGCCATGAAGATAAATGTCCCCATGATGGTCACCACCAGAACGGCACCAATAATAAGGCCACTCCTCAACCCCATAAACAACAGCAAAATTAATACAACAATCACAACGGCTTCAATCAAATTGATTAAAAAACCATTGATAGCGTCAGTAACGGTATCAAATTGAATAGAGATTGGGTTCACATCGATACCCAAAGGAATATTCGGCATGATTAATTCTATTTTTTTGTTTAACGCCTTTCCCATTTCTACAACATTACCGCCAGAAGCTGTGGAAATAGCCAACCCTACGGCTTCTTTACCGTCATAACGTAAAAAGTTATCAGCTGGATCCTTAAAGCCTCGCTCGATTTTCGCAACATCACGTAAAAATATTTGGCTATTATTATCGCTTTGTCGCGAGCGGATTAGGAGGTCACCAAATTCTTGCTCTGATTGAAACTCCCCTGTTGGATTAAGTGCTATACGGTCAGCGCCAATGGTGACATAGCCCGAACTGATTGCTGTATTTTTTGCCCCTAACGCATGGTAGATATCATCAGGTGAGACGCCTAAATCAGACATTTTTTCTCGCAGCATTTCTATATATATAACTTCTTGCTGCACACCATAAAAGGAAATTTTCTTAACATCCTGAACCGTTAGTAGCTCACGTCTTAGGTATTTCGCTAGCTCATACAGCTCTGGATTGGTATACCCCTCTCCCGTTAGTGCGACAAAAACACCATATACATCGCCAAAATCGTCATTGACAATCGAAGGCCCGGCACCAGGTGGCAAGTGCCTCTGATTGTCGTTAACCTTTCTGCGAAGCTCATCCCATACTTGAGGTAAGCCCGTGGCATCATATTTATCTTTCATCGTGACTTTAACGATCGAAAGCCCACGGGATGACTTAGACTCGACTTTATCTAACTGCCCCATCTCTTGAGCTGCTCGCTCAATTAAGTCGGTCACTTCTTTTTCAACCTCAGCCGCTGATGCCCCAGGATACGAGGTAATCACCACCGCCTCCTTAATGGTAAACTCGGGGTCTTCAAGTCGGCTCAGATTATCAAATGCAATTGTCCCTACCACTGCCAAAATGACGGTAAGGGTCCACGTAATAACTCTATTACGAATACTCCACTCAGCAAGATTCATTAGTACGCTACCTTCTCAATCGGTCTAATGATTTTGCCTTCTCGCATTTTGGTCACGCCGCCCACAACAACCATATCCCCTAAATCAATACCGGTTACTTCAATTTCGCTTGAACCTTTTAAAGCTCCCATTACAACAGGCTTTTTCGTCACGCTCGTACTAGACTTATCGACAACCCACACAAATGCATTACTATCTTCATCTGCCACAACCGCATGTAGCGGTAACAAATAAGTACTGCTAACGGCATCGGTATTGACCTTTGAGGCCATCACTTTTGCAGTCATCCCAGGTAAAAGTGCAATCCCCTTGGTATCGTTCATGCCTAACACAACTTCAAAAGTTTGCGTGTTTGAATCTGCTTCGGTTGAAAATTCTTTCACAAATAGGTCAAACTGCTCATCTGGAAACGCATCAAATGTAGCGCTGACTTTTAGTGAATCTTTATCATTATTTCGTCTAGATACGAGGGATTCTGAAATGTTGATCACCACTTCCAACTGACTAATATCCTGCAAACTAATAACTGCTTGTTTAGCTTGTACATCTTGAAAGTTTTCAACATAACGTTTAGCAATCGTGCCTGTAAACGGCGCTTTAAGCTCTGCATCATCGAGTGCTTTTTCGGCTTTTTCTGAATTTGATCTTGCCACATCAAGCGCTGCTTTTAATTTGTCGTATTCAGCCTTCGATATAAACTTTTTAACCAGTAACCCTTCTGCTCGCTTAAAGTTTGATTCAGCATTGATTAAGTCAGCACGAGCTGCGCTTAAATTACTGCGATAGTCCCTATCATCAAGCCGCCCCAACACTTCTCCCTTTAATACTTTTTGACCTTCTTTCACAGGAAAGAATTTTAACTGCCCTGGCACCTGAAATGATAAGTTTACCCGCTGTGAAGCTCTTACTGTCCCAGGTAGCTGCCTGTTAACTTCATTACTAGCGCCTTTAACAATCATTATTTTTGCAGGCTGTATAATTTCTTTTGCAGAGCCTGTTTCTTCTTGTCCACAGCCCATTAATGCCAAGCTAATAACTAGAGGTATAAATCGTTGATAATGCATATAGATTCCGTCCACCGTCTATAAATGAGTAAGCAAGACTCTTCACACCTGTGAAATATGCTCAACCCGCGTTTATTTAGAGTTTGATATGTGATTATTTAATGAGAAGAATAGCTAATTAAGGTGTTTTTTTCACCGTTTTTCTCAATTAATTACGGTAAAAATGAACCATTTTAAAGGTCATAAGCCCTTGATAACACAAGATGATGGCGCGTTTATATAGATGTATATCGATATTAACAATTCAGAAGTGCTAAAATTTTGCTTCGATACATTGCCGTTAATGAACGCCAGCTATAACGCTGAAAATCTGTTCTTAACGCCGTATCAGGTGAAGGATAGGTTTTTAACAAACAATCCACTGCAGCAATAGACTCCTGCTCAGGAGAGTCTATATTTGACGCATATCGATACTTAACGGGGATCAACTGTCGATATGAGAGGCGGTCGGGCACCAATGGCAAGCACCCTGCAGAAACCGCCTCCATAACAGAAACCCCCTGAAACTCGTGTATTGCGGTTGATAAAACCACATCACACTGAGTCAATAACGCTTTATACGCTTGGCTATCTGCTAAATAACCAAATGTGTTGATATACGCTGAAAAACTATTTTTGATCTGTCTAAACTCATCGGGTACTTGCCTAAATGCTTCGCCCACAATATTTAGCTCAAATAGTACCTTTCTGTTTTTAAGCTCACTAATGAAGCCTAAAAGCCTATCGGGGCCTTTGTCATATTCCCATCGATGATTCCAGACCAGTTTTATAGGCGCGCACTGTTCTCGAATCAAGGGACGAGGTAACTCAAACCAGTCGTCATTAATAGGGACAGGTATAACAGATGACTTACTCGCTAACGTCTGACTCAGGCTCATCATTACATAATCGGGTAGCTTCCCCATTAAGCGATCGATACCCGCAAAAAATGAGTCTCGGTTAAATTCAGAATTGAAAAGAAGTGAGTCTGCGGACATCGCGGCGTACAGATTAACCATCTGAGGCTCGATACTGGCCGGCTGGTTTAGTGTTTTAGGGTATTCAAACTGGTTTTCATGAAAATACATGAGCGATGGCGTGGTTGCTAATGATGGAAAAATACCTTTAACGGTCGCTAAATCGACCATGGAGGTTGCAACAATAAAATCATAATCCCTCGAAAGTTCGGCGCTGTACTCAGCCAGAAAACTAATAGGGTTACCTCTAATGCGCCAACTGAAGTATCTGGCTGGCAGCGTCACAACAGTCCAGTCGTATTCAGCCAGATATTGCACTAGCCCTTCCCGCCAATAGCGATGACTGCCTGCATCATAGGCAGACAACAACAGCCCTTTCGCTTTTTTTGGCATGGCAGACGCTAGCGAGGAAGCCAAAACATCATGACAACACAAAAAACAGTCAGCAAGATCACCGCTGTTTTAAAGTTCATTCGCAGGCCGGCAATATAACCATCTCTAGCAGGCGATATAGCCATACCACACCGCTGACAGATAGGCGCCGACCCTTTTGCGATAGGCGCTTCTAATGGTGCCTGACAATTTGGACAACAACGTTCACTCATTCAAAAATCTCTACAAACCCAACTATCTCTAAATATTCATACTGCATTAGGTGGAGTATATATAATTTTGATAAGTATTGTTTGATCAGTATCAGGCTCTAAGCTGGGTTTTAGGTCGCACTACCGGAATAACTCAAATCGCCCCATCTAATCCCTAACCCCGTAACAAGCTTAAGCATATGAGAAATCAAAGTATTAGACCGCTTACTTAAATATCCACATAATATAAAAACATCAACTGCATATAAATAAAGGCAATTAACTGTCGGTGTTGTAAAACCCGCAACTTTAAGTGTCAAATAGTCTAATGACGACTAAAGAGGCACCTATAATGTCTAATGAAGCAAATCATTAAGCTTTTCATTTTATTCTCTGAGCTGAGAAGTAAACCACTTAAGGTGCTGATGGATCAGCACCTTTTTTATGTCAAGCAAAAGCACTATATATAGTGATTTTTACAAAAAATAATTCTCATCAATTAAATGGTCATTCTGTCATTGTTTAACTCTTTTTAACCCGTATAATGCCTGAACTCAGCAGCCACTATGTCTTATCGCAAGACGCTCAATCGTGTATCGCTGTACATAAAATAATAAATAATCAAACTTCACAAAACACTATATAGTGTTATACTCAACACCATCAAAGCGGATATATTGGGTTTCATCCAATTATTAACTAATAATAAGAACAAACTCCAACTTCGCTTTAAAACGCAATCAATTTTTTATATTTATCTCGTCAAATATTCGAATGCTCTAAAAACAAGGGCTCTCCTGTTAGTAACAACTAACACTACATATAGAGCCTTCGGTATTTGACCATTTTGTCGCTAGAGGGCTGAAATGAACGCTAAAGTTGAACCAATCACCACCCCCATACCCATGCAAGACGCTTCGCTGGATATCTGGAGCACTAAATACCAGCTAAAAACTAAAAATGGTGATCCGGTTGATAGCGATATCAAAGCCACTTACTCTCGCGTTGCAAAAGCGCTAGCAGAAGTCGAAAGCAAAAAGACAAAAGATAAAGTTCACAAAGATTTTGTATGGGCATTAGAGCACGGCGCTATTCCTGCTGGACGAATTATGTCTAATGCTGGCGCCGGAGATCACAAGCCTGCGACCTCTACCATCAACTGTACCGTTTCAGGCATCGTCAATGATTCAATGGACGACATTCTGTTTAAAAACCATGAAGCGGGCCTTACGCTAAAAGCCGGTTGCGGTATTGGTTATGAGTTCTCTACTCTACGCCCTAAAGGTGCCTATGTAGCGGGCGCCGGTGCAACCACATCTGGCCCTCTTTCCTTCATGGATATTTTTGACAAGATGTGTTTCACCGTTTCTTCAGCCGGAGGCCGTCGCGGTGCTCAAATGGCGACATTTGATGTTCATCACCCAGATGTTCTCGATTTTATTAGAGCTAAGCGTGAAGACGGACGCCTTCGTCAGTTTAACTTATCGCTTCTTATTACAGATGACTTTATTAAAGCGGTAAAAGAAGATGCCGACTGGAAACTATCATTCCCAGTAACACAAGAAGAACTTGATGAAGATGGTTTAGACGCAAGCGACACAACTAAATTCACTTATCGCGAGTTCCCGGTTAAAGACCAATATGTCACTAACGCTGCAGGCCTAGTTGCATGCCGCATTTACAGCACTGTAAAAGCGCGCTTCATTTGGGATAGCATCATGACATCTACATACGATTTTGCTGAGCCAGGGTTCATCCTGATCGATAAAGTCAATGAGATGAACAACAACTGGTTTTGCGAAAACATCCGCGCCACCAACCCTTGTGGTGAGCAGCCATTGCCACCTTACGGTAGCTGTCTATTAGGCTCTATTAACTTAACTAAATTTGTTGAGAAGCCGTTTACAGATCAGGCAACATTCAACTTCGATAAGTACCGTAAAGTAGTGGCAATTTTCACTCGTATGCTCGATAACGTAGTTGAGATCAACGGCCTACCACTGGAAGGACAGCGTAATGAAATCCTTAACAAGCGTCGTCATGGCATGGGGATTCTTGGCCTAGGCTCTACGCTCACAATGCTAAAAATGCCTTACGGCGACGAAGCCTCAGTCAAGTTCACTGAAGAAGTGAACCGTGAAATGGCGCTTGAAGGTTGGAGGCAAGCACTTGCGCTTGCAGAAGAGAAAGGGCCTGCACCTATCATGGATGAGACATTTACTGTCACTGAAGAAATGCTCATCAAACGTCCAGAAATGAAAGAAGACGGCTTTAAAGCAGGTGACAGCATTAAAGGTAAAGTACTACATGCTAAATACAGCCGTTATATGCAGCGTATTGCTCAGTACGAGCCAGAGTTAATTGAGAAAATTGCTGAAAAAGGCGCGCGCTTCACACACCACACATCTATAGCACCAACCGGTACTATTTCGTTATCATTGGCCAACAACGTTAGTAATGGTGTAGAGCCAAGCTTTGCTCACCACTATTCACGAAATATTATTCGTGAAAACAAAAAGACCAAAGAGAAAGTAGATGTATTCTCTTATGAGTTGCTTGCTTACCGTCACTTGATCAACCAAAAGGCCATGCCTTACAGTGAAGAAGCAGAGGCAAAACTACCTGAGTACTTTATCTCAGCAGACGAAGTAACGCCTAAGCAGCATGTTGATATTCAAGCAGCCGCTCAATTATGGGTCGACTCCTCAATATCCAAAACGGCCAACGTGCCGACTGACTTCCCTTACCCTGATTTCAAAGACATCTACATGTATGCCTACGAAAAAGGATTAAAAGGCTGTACTACCTTCCGCTTTAACCCTGAAGCATTCCAAGGTGTATTGGTTAAAGAGCAAGACTTAGAGAACACAACTTACGAATTTACACTAGACGACGGCAGTAAAGTAAGTGTAAAAGGAAATGAAGAGATCGAATACGATGGTGAAATTCATTCTGCAGCCAATTTGTTTGATGCTTTAAAAGAAGGCACATACGGCAAGTATTAATTCACAACCAAACGCGTAATACTGACAGTTCCTAACAACCAGCAAAGGGTCTGTCAGATTGATCTCAGTAACAATACAGACAACAGGCATTTGATTATGACCGTCAAAATAACTAAGAAAATTGTCGGCTACCAAGTAAAAAAAGCTGAAGCCGCTACACCTGAAACAAAAGCAGAGAACACATTCGCTCCAGTCGAGATGAATGAAAGCATCGCCCGCCCTGAGTTTTTACTAGGTTCAACCTATAAGATAAAGCCTCCGGTTTCAGAGCATGCACTGTATATTACGATTAATGACATCTTGCTTAATGAAGATACCGATCACGAAATTCGTCGCCCTTATGAAGTATTCATCAACTCTAAGTCGATGGAACATTACCAGTGGGTTATAGGCTTAACACGCGTTATTTCAGCGGTATTCCGAAAAGGAGGCGATGTCACCTTTTTGGTTGAGGAGCTTTCTTCCGTGTACGATCCCAACGGTGGTTACTATAAAAAGGGCGGCGTATTTATGCCTTCATTAGTAGCAGAAATCGGTGCGGTGATTGAAAAGCACATGAAGGCCATTGGTCTAATTGAAACAGAAGAGTTAAGCGATCATACCAAAAAGATCTTGGCAGAAAAGCGTGCTGAGTTTGAATCAAAGCAATCCAATAGCGCCAACGATTCAGATACCGCCTTCCCTGCAAACGCAACCGTATGTAAAAAATGTTCAACTAAAGCGGTCATTGTGATGGATGGTTGCAAAACCTGCCTGAACTGCGGCGATAGTAAGTGTGGTTAAACATATAAACAGCAAACTTCAGACTAAAAGCAAGACGCTCTAAAGTCCTGCTTTACTAATATCTCAAGTACCTGTTTTACTACTCAAGGAGGCATTAGCCTCCTTTTTTGTGCTCGGGCTTATCAGAATGCTTAATAAAACCACTTCAACCCTAAACATTCGGGTGCGACTCAATTACAATAGTCGCCAACGCGCTATCGACTGAGCTAGCCAACCAAAGAACAACGCATCAACATTTAGAGCAACACATCAACAGGAAGTTAGAATGATTAAGAATTGTCTATTCCCGGTTGCGGGTTACGGAACCCGCTTTTTGCCCGCTACCAAGGCAATGCCTAAAGAAATTCTACCTGTGGTCAACAAACCACTTGTGCAATACGCAGTAGAAGAAGCCGTAGCAGCAGGCATGAACAACATAGGTTTTGTAACAGGTCGAGGCAAGCGCGCAATCGAAGATCATTTTGATATTAGTTACGAGCTTGAGCATCAAATTCAAGGCAGCGGTAAAGAAGGTCTTCTCACCTCTATTCGTCACCTTATCGAAAACAATCAATTTTCGTTCACACGTCAACGTGAAATGAAAGGCCTAGGTCATGCCATTCTAACTGGTCGTAACCTAATTGGTGAAAACCCTTTTGGTGTAGTGTTAGCCGATGACCTTTGTGTTGTTGAGCCAGGTGAAGACGAAGTCATGACTCAAATGGCCAAGCTGTACAACCAATTTAGATGCAGCATTGTTGCCATTCAAGAAGTCCCAGAAGATGAAACCAACAAATACGGCGTTATTGCTGGCGAATGCATGAAAGAAGGCTTGTACCGCATCACAGATATGGTCGAAAAGCCTGATCCTAAAGATGCACCTTCTAACTTAGCCATCATTGGGCGTTATATTCTAACCCCAGACATTTTTGATATCATTGAAAATACACCGCCTGGCAAAAATGGTGAAGTACAGATCACTGACGCACTGATGACACAAGCCAGAAACGGCTGTGTACTTGCCTATAAATTTAAAGGCAAGCGATTCGACTGCGGTAGCATAGACGGGTTTGTTGAAGCGACTAATTACGTCTACGAAAACATTTACAAGAAAAGTTAATCTAAAAAGGGTGGGCAACCCCCACCCTTTTAGCACGCCCTCCCAGCAATATAAAAATCGTTTATTAGCGCTCCTTTATAGACCGTTTGGCTACATAACCTCACATTAACTGTGCTTACTTTAAATCTTGAACTAAGATAAAGTTAACACTGTGATGGAGGGTTATACGATGTGGTATTCTCTCGTAGGATTAGTTTCCTCTTTTATGTTCTCCCCTATAAGCCCGGGTGATACATCGTTCTATACCCACGGTTTTATGTTTAGCCCACCCATTTGTGAGCACAAGGTCGTCTTTCCACAACTCCCTCAACACATTGGAGTGCTGGCTGACGATGAATCAACCTATTCTGCGCAACTCTATTTGCCTAATACATTCATGAGAGCAGACTGTAAAAACGAACATCCTGATAAGCTCGCTAATAAATCAGATTGGTTAGAAATGAAGATGACTGACCATATACAAAGCCTCGGCGGAAACGCCCTTATTATTCTCAATTATTCTGTTACCGACAACCGCGCCAAGTTTTCAGCCCAAATATTCATGGATAATGAAAGCATACTGCTCAATGGTGCACTGTTTCTTGGAGGCGACACCCTCCTTACGCTAACCACGCTCGAAAGAAATAGGGTTCGCACTCAAACAGACACTAATCGCTTTATAGCCTCTACATTAATATTAAAGAACCTTTAAATTCGATCTACTATCAACCATAAAACCTACGCCAAAAAAAAGAGGATAAAGCACCCTATAAAAAAATAACTATAACTAAATAGATAAATAGAAAGTGAGATATTTATGGGAACGCCTACCGACGAAGAACTAAAGCACGCACTGAAAACGGCAATAGATATGCGCGAACAAGGAGAAGACCCACACTTTATTGCAAAGTCCCTACTTAATCATCATTATCGACTTAAAAAAATGGAGAAAGTAGTTGAAGCATCCAAGCTTTACTTAAGATCAGGACAGTCAACCATGGAGCACGCTAAAATGGTAAGGGCTCTGGAGCACTATGACAGGATTGATAATGAATCGACAGATTTCAATTCTTTTGGTTTAGATTAATCGATAAGGTTTGCCCGATTACGGGTAAACCTTATACCATCAACTGCAATATCAGCTTTTTATTTTCATCATCACTACGCCTATACCGCTTTAATAATTCAACCTCGTCTTCGGTAGGTAGCAGCTTTTCAATCTCGTTATGAAGGTAATCGAGTGACAAATTCACGTCATGCTCGTCTATAAAGGCCAAGCCAGGTAATTCTAGCTGCTCCTCACCTTCACGATCATAGTTAAGCGCTAATAAGGTTTCTAAAGGCGTACCCGTTTTAAGGCAAAGGTCTATAAGATTATCGATAGTAGGAAAGCATCGCTTTTCTGGCTGTTCGGACTCCCACGCCCTCACAACAGAAGCATCTACCTGACAAATAACGCTAATATCATCTTCTGTCAGACGCTTGTCTTCTCGTAGCTGTTTTAAATGCTTATAAAAGTTCCGCAGGTACTTCATATCTAGCCTTCCCGATAAATCAGCGTTAATCATACCAAACATCAATAGATTATGAATAGCTCTAAAAATCCATTCAGCTAACCTATGGCCACTAACCCTTAACCCTTAACCCTTAACCCTTAACCCTTAACCCTTAAAAAGACACTCACCTCTTAATCATTTGTATAACCCTATATAAAATAGCACTATTCTCGAGTATTTTTGCTAGACTAAATGTAGTTAATTTAGGAATAACAAGGAAACCTCAAATGGATGAACTGAATATATTAGCGGGTCCTATTCTGCGTCGCACAGAACAAAGCCGCGCTTGTATTTGGCTAGTTACCAACAAAGAAATCGATATAACCGGCATTCTCTATCAAGAGAGTAACAACTCACTACTAGAAATCGCCAATAGCCGTGCAAACAATGGCCACCAACAAATCCAAGTGTCAGATAGCTGCTTTGTGCACTTAATTCAAATAACAAGCTTAGAAGGGCTCCCCACTGACACCCGCCTTTTCTATGACATTTATTTCGGAGAGCCCGATAAAGGCATCAACCTAAATGCCCTTGGGTTAATCAAAACACACTACGATAACCCATCCGACGACGGCTACCTTAACCTGAATGGCCTGCCACTCCCTTCATTTTATATTCCTACGACCCTTAAGCGTTACCTACATGGCTCTTGCTTTAAGCTTCATGGAGACGGCCAAGAAAGCTTTTCAAAAGGCGAGCAATTACTTCAAGACAGCGTTGATAGCCCTATTTCAAAGCGACCCGCTTGTCTATTTTTAACCGGTGACCAAATCTATGCCGATGACGTTAGCAACACCACCATCAAACAATTAACCCAGTTTATAAGCAACACATTAAAAACAAACGAAGGCCAAGCTCCTTGGTTAGCAGACATCAAACCGCAGTTGGCTGTTGGTGAACGGGTATCTTTGTTTAGAAAGCGGTCTCATGCTCGTTTTAGAAAAGGCGAAAGAATTGGCTACCGCTATACGAAGACATTTACCTCAGGTGCAGCCGACAACCACCTTGTTTCGTTCTCCGAATTCTTTGGCCTTCACTTACTGTGCTGGAACCCAACAAACTGGGACGATAGTGTTTACTCAAACATAGGCATATCCGGTCATCGTATCCGACGCCTACTCGCGAATACCCCTACCTATATGATGTTTGATGACCACGACATCACCGACGACTGGAATATCAACCAAGCATGGCAGAGCACCGTTCAGCAAGACAATCTGACCCGAAAAGTTGTAAGCAATGGACTAGCGGCCTACTTTCTGTGCCAAGGCTGGGGCAACAATCCTGAGGCGTTCGATAGCGCCTTCATCAGCACAGTTCAAGACTATCTACACAACCTTTCAGCCCCAACACCTTTACAGAACGAGTCCTTCGAGACGACATTATGGAACTTTCATCAGTGGCATTTTTCAGTGCCGACCTCACCTGCCATCATTGCATTAGATACCCGTACAAACAGACGCCATAGAGGTAACAATAAAGTTTCAGGGCTTATTAATAATGCCGGATTTGCCGCTATACAGCCGCTATGGATAGAAGCAAACAAGCCATCCGAGATTATCTTAGTATCACCATCGCCCGTCCTCGGTCAGGAGTTTTTAGAGTGGATCCAGCAACTCATGACTAAAGTGGGGAAAATAAGTTCAGTCGATGCTGAATTTTGGCGCGGAGACAAGCCTACGTTTAACCAACTCATGCATACCTTAAACAACACCTTCAAACTAAAGCGATGCATTATTCTATCGGGAGATGTACACCACTCTTATGCATTCAAAGGCAGACTAAAACACAGCGCAGGCGAAACAATCCTCCAACAATTCACCTGTAGTGCACTGCGAAATAGAAGCCCCGCCTGGGATATTATCTATTCTCAGAAAAAACTTGATACAGCCAACTACGGCGTCCCTCGCAGCAGTATGCAAGGCTTCCACTTAAAACAAAAAGGCAAAAAGAAGCTCGGTGACGAATTCGGTGTAATTAGAACGCTACCATTAACATCTAACCTAAAGCTAGACATAGAGCCCATTACCAGTGATACAGGCCTAGCAGTCATCACCCACAACAGTATTGGTGAAATACATGACAAAGGAGCAACGATCAGTCAAACCACCCATGGTGCTTTGAGTACCCTCCTAACCGGTAAATATACCATGACATCAAACTAACCTTTTCAATCAATGAGTTAAGCCAGTGTTAACGACTTACCTTGAGCCCCACTCAATTTAGGGAGAGATCAATGACTAAACACGTTCAGCTTAAACGCCCAGCACCCAATAAAGATGTTGCGAAACTGCAGCATCTTCTTTCATCTCACGGGTATTTTTCAGACCAAATACCCTCACATGGACTCTTTGACGATACAACCCATGCCAATGTGGAGCTATTCCAACTCCAACATATTGGCCCCAACGGCCAAGCTTTAATAGTCGATGGAATTGTCGGTAAAAGCACGTGGTGGGCACTAGAAAACCCCAGCGGCACAGCGCAACGAAATCACTTTTCTGCCGTCACACCTAAAGGCTTAACCGATAAACGATTACAAATCCTTCAAGTCATCCAAGAAGAATATGCCAAGCCAGTATTCGAAGTGCCTGACGGCTCAAATCGTAGTCCTGATATTGATAACTATTGGGGCAACACCGGCGTCATCGGGCAACCCTGGTGCTGCGCTTTTGTCTCTTGGGTACTCGAAGACGTACTAGGCGAATACCCTATCAATGGCAAACACCACCTAGGTGTACAAAACATGTGGCGCGAAGCCCGTCGCCTCAAGCTAGAAACAAACCACCCCAAACCCGGTGATATTTTTATTCAAATTAAATCCGAAGGCAAAGGCCATACAGGCTTTATTATTGGCGTATCAACCGACAACACGGCTATATATACAGCCGAAGGTAACTGTGGCAACCGTTTAAAAATAGGTAAACGAGATATCCGCACTATTCAACACTTTATCGACTGCCTACAAGACCAGCAGCCTTTAGATTTTGAACGGGGAAATTTAACGGTAGAGGATGTAGGAGTAGATACGACACGGTGAAGAAATCACAAGAAGCGTGTTCATGATCTAAAGATGAGCCAGTTCAACAGGTAACATTAAACACGCGTCTTAGTGAACGAAAAACAGCAGTCTTGATGTAAAGAGGCACGACTGAAATCAGGGGTTGGTTAATCGAGAGAAGGAGCTTAGATGGCACACTGTCTCAGCTTATCAAGTCATACAATTATCACATGTCATCGTACTAGCGCTTGCAGTATCGCTAATTGTGTGGGGGTTAATGGCAAGAAAAGGCAGCCAAAATAAACAATCGACATATAGAAATCGAAGAACAGCCATAAAACGGTTTACCAGAAACTCTTCTGCCTTAAATAATAAACCTGTCACAAATGGCTCTGACTTAAAGGTATCTGGTTAAATTCTTTCAGCATTTTTCTATGACGGAATTTATTCCGACAAATATTGAAAATACCACAACGTATTTTTTAAACTATGTCTCATTCTTGTCGGTACAATCACTAACAACGAGCATAGCGTCGGAATAAATTCCGACCTACATGGCTATGCACTTGAATTAAGTTAGTTATATCCTTAAGTGAGCGGCATTCTATTCTGATCCTAATTAATCGTTTATCGCCCAACAACCTCATTCAGAGTCAGCTAAACATGTCTTTTCTGAAATCTCTAAATAGGCAAATGAAAAGAAACCAAGTGGCTAGAAAAGCGTTAGTCGAGTACTGCGATAAGTCATTTATAACTGATATAGACGACTTTAGTGAAGCGCTTTGGCGTTCAATTGCGGCCAGTACATGCAAACAATATTCGCTTGAAATTATCAGTAATGATGAGTCCTCATTAGAATTCATTGTAAAGCTATTGATTAAAATAGGGTTCAGCAGCGAAGACTCAGTAAGGCTTATGATGCGTATTCATAAAAACGGCAGTATCATCTTAGCCAAAGCAGAGGAAGATACTCTTTTAAGGCTTCAAAAATATATAAACATCCAAGCAAAAGCACATGCTTGTCAGCTTGAAAATAGAATTATAAGGACATTGTAATAAGGGATGTTTGTTTAAGGCCCTGATAAACTCAAACCAATTCTAGTGGAATTACGCCTCGCAAAAAATAGATAAATGGAGCTGACGCTTTTATCTAACCAAACATAAGCGCCACACCGATATAGCATCGAATGATTGGATTCAATTAACTGCAACATGGGTATAGCAGTCGTATTGATAGGTGTAATAAAAGAAGATATGTTTACTCAGAACCTACTGTCAGTTAAGACCCTAAATAAGCTCCCAACCCTAATTTTTATATTCAATCTGTGAGTAAAATGAAAACCCCTTATTTTTTAGCTATACCTTTAACAACATCATTATTATCTGGCTGTGTATCTCACCCAGACGTAAACGAAAGGCTTGGCCAGTTCACAGCGGCATCATCCTTTGACATTAGAAATTTGAATTATGAAAAATCTAATAAAACAGCCACGTTTGTTGAAGGTAAAACTTGTTATAAAGTCAACCCTCAAACTCTCCGCTATGAAGCAGGCCCCAAAGATAATCTTATTCAAAGGGCAATGGATGAAGCCATACGAAACGGTCAGAAAGCGGGTATTGATGGTGACCTTCTTGTAAATGCAAGAATAGAACGAAAAACAGAGCATCGAGCCGGAGCAAATATATTCCTCAAAGATCGGTTCGGGTGTGTTTTTGTTAGTGGAGACCTTGTCAAAATAAAGGCTTAAGTTATGAAGGATAAAGAGAAAATTGCGGTATTCATTGATGCTGACAATGCCCCTGCGAAGAAAATTGACAGCGTACTTTCCGAGCTTGCTCGTTACGGTGTCGTTAACATCAGAAAAGCATACGGAAATTGGAAAAACCAAAATTTAAAAGCCTGGGAAGATGCTCTTCATGAGTTTGCCATTCAACCAATTCAGCAATTTGATCTAACAAAAGGTAAAAATGCGACAGATATGGCTTTAGTCATAGATGTCATGGACGTGCTTTATACAAAGGACGTTGATGTTATCTGTCTTGTCTCATCAGATTGCGACTTCACCCCACTGGTAACAAGATCACTGGCAGATGGTAAATTTGTAATCGGCTTCGGTGAACGAAAAGCACCTCTGGCATTCGTCAATAGCTGCTCACGCTTCTTATATTTTGATGACGAAGTCGTTGACCAACAGCCTATTCAGAAGCAGAGCAAAAATATCAAAAGTGATACTAAGTTAATAAACCTATTACGACAGGCTATTGAAGCGGTTGAAGATGACCACGGATGGGCTATGCTTGGTCCAATTGGCACCCATATTTCAAATCATGCGTCATTTGATCAGCGAAATTATGGTTTTAAGAAGTTAAGCGATTTATTTATGGCGATCGACCTATTTGAAATGAAAAAAACAAACGGCTCGGTACTGTGGATTCGAGACAAAAAACGCGCGAAGCAACTTAACAAGTCATGATATGGAGGGTTCACTGGATAACCGCACGATCAAGTCTGAACATCTCTATTAGCACCTTCAAATGCAAACGTTAGAACCCCTCTACACTTCGGAAACGAAGAGCAACCATAAAACTGTTTACCTTGATTCGAGCCTTTTTTTGCCTCTCTCAGAACCATTGTTCCACCACATTTTGGGCAAGCCCTACTACTTTCTTTTTCTCTAATAATTTCTTTAACATGCTTAACGTGCTGAATATTAGTCTTAATGGATGGTGCTAATCTTCCAGAGTTAATTCTTTCAAGCACATTTGAAACTTGAGCTTCTGAAAGCAGTAGTTCAGTCTTTGATTTAATAAACTGAATATAGCCTCCCCCCTTTGTCACGTTTTCTGGCATCTGAGTTTTAAAGGTACTGTCGCCAACAAAAACGATTAAAGAAAAAACACTAGACGCGTCAATATCTAAGCACGCTTCAAGCGTTTTAACGTGTTTATAATTTTGGTGAAGTGGATTTTGAAATTTATGACTACTTCTAAAAATCTTTTGTGTCCAATATTTCTGCTTTTCATTACCAAAAATCCACCCCTTCATATTCTTAGTCTCAACAACAAATACGCCATATTTAGACACAATAATATGATCAATTTAAGTTGTACCATCTACGGTAGGTAAAGTGACATTTTTAATGAGGTGATAATCATTTTTGTTGAGGAAGAACTTGGCTGTGATGTTTACGAGAAACTCTCCCGCCTTACCTTTGAACCATGGTGATTTTATCACTGTCGCAAAAATTGCTAGCGGTACTAAATACCACATAACGTTCATTATTGGAGCAAAAATAATGGAGATGTCCATTCAAACAATTCTCTTATAATTCAACAAACTATTATTTAGGTCGGCTTCAGCAAATCTATCAAGTGTAATAACTGATTTTTAATTTCTTCTGACCCTAATTATTTTAGAGGTAGGCCTACGTGTCTGCTCTCAACCTTTTGGGCAATTCGTCACTTATTCCGGCTAACATAATAGATCTGACACCTTTTCAAACTATTTTTAGATTAACTACTCTTTAATACCCTGCAACTCCTTTTCTATCAACTCAATACTGGGTAGCTGTTGTTCCAAGTCGGCAGGCAAAGCTTGAGCGAGTTGATATTCGGCTATTCCTATTGGTTTACTGTTATCTCTAAGTGCATATTCAGCAACAATTTTATTGCGGGACTTACACAGTAATAAACCAATAGTAGGCAGGTCTTGCTCTGTTTTAATTTGGCTATCGACCGCAGACAAATAGAAATTTAGCTGGCCGGTATGTTCAGGCTTAAAGTCACCGGCTTTTAGTTCAACAACGATGTAGCACCGTAATTTCAAGTGATAAAACAATAAATCAAGATAGAAGTCATCACCGCCTACCTCTAGGTGCACCTGCTTACCAACAAAGGCAAAGCCTGCCCCAAGTTCCAACAGGAATTGACTAATATGCTGCGTTAAGGCCTGCTCGATATCTCTTTCTTTTGCGTTGGCTCCAACCGATAAAAAATCAAATATGTAAGGATCTTTCAAGGTTTGTTGTGCCAATTCTGAATTTGTGGAGGGTAAACTTTGCTCAAAGTTAGTGGTTGCCTGTCCTTCTCGCTCGATTAGTTTACTTTCAATTTGATGAACCAACACATTTCGAGACCAACCGTGTTCTATTGTTTTTTTGGCATAAAGCAAACGGATCTCTGAATTTTCTAGCTTTGCCATCAGTACTAAGTGATGCCCCCAGGGAATTTGTGCAACAGGCTGTTGCACAAATTCTGGGTCAGACCAAACTTCAGCAAATTGGCGCATATATTTCAGGTTTCGAGCTGAGAATCCTTTGATTTCAGGGAAGGCCTTTTTCAAGTCATTTGATAATAGATCAATAACCTTCGCCCCCCAACCTTGCTGTTGCTGTCGTTCCAAAATTTCTTGGCCAATTTGCCAATAAAGCGCGATAAGCTCTTTGTTTACTGACAGTACAGCGCGTTGCTGGGCTGTCTGAATATTCTTTTTCAGGCTGCCAAGCCATTGTTCATAACCTGAAGGCAAATTATTTAGCTCCACACTGCTCTTTTTGAACTCAGTCATGAATTGCTTTTCCTTAAAGGTGTCTTTCAATATTGATATTTAACTTAACGACCCTATGCATTTACAGATGAAACTCCTTCCACCTCAGACGCCTCAACCTCAACCTCTGAATTTGGGTTAGGATTACCTTGCCCTACCTTCTGTAGCTCTTCCTTAATTTTCTTTGCCGATGTAACTGGCCAGTTCTGAGAGAAAACAAAAAAAGCAAAAAAAGCGCACAGCAGTGACAAAGAGGCACCTCCGACAATAATTCCAACACTGCCTGGGTTAACTAAAAAGAAAGCTAAGAATATTACTATTGCAAAGCAAAAGAATAGACTGCCAACTCCAATGTTGTACCAATAACCAATTTTCTCAGTACACTTTTGCTTCCTTACATCAATTTTGGTATCCGATGTTGCACTTAAGTACGGAAGGGCTCTTTTTATATTTGTCCAGGTTATAGAGTGTGAAGTCTTTTCATGTAGATAAATCAGTGATTCTCGTAAACTTTTTTCTGCATATATGCCAGTTGCCACCTTAAAATATTGAGCATCGCGTAAATCTTTTATAACTTTTAATACATCCTCATTCGCAGCATCTTGATTAGCCATATACACTTCTAGCTTTTCCAGCCTCTTCTTTTCTTTTCGTTCTGATATATCGAGAAACTTAGAAAAGTCCTTGTTTAGTAAGAACCATACAAGAATGCCAATGAACATAATTAATCCACTGGGGGTTTGAATAACTCCCTCGATTGCGTCTAAAAGCTCAGAAATACTTTTAACAGCTTCTGTAGCGCCGCTAATTTCTTCAGCTAGTTTGTTCGTTGTGGACATTCCATACCTCCATGTAATTTCATAATTTATTAATGGGTAAGCCTTTACAACGAGCCCCCTTTCCATCGAGAAACTTTAGTTATCATTCATTTTTATGGTTTTGATAAATTGAATGACATCTCTATATACTCGGTGCCGTAACGCATTTGAAAATACTTATACGCAACATTTGATAAACTTGCGTACTATTTCAAGTGCAATTAGCTGCGCTTTATTTTTCTAATTAGTTAGTTTTGGATAGCTCGATACTTATTACTCACCGCACATTACCTTATAGATAAAATATCAAGTCTAGATTATTCGTTAATCAGCGATTTATTCTGCCGCGTCGATTTTATCTATTAAAAAATCAGCAAATGCTTTTGTTATTTCTACTTTGTCGCTACCGTAATTTAAAGTACCCAGTGAAAATGCACCGGCTTTTGTAACCGGCTGATCAGGATACTCAGATAGAAAAGTATCCAATAACGGCTTTCTATCCAGATCGTGCTTCCACCAACATCCACCGTAACTGGGCGACAGATTTCTGCCTTCTATATGCCATGGCCATCGCTGTTTCCAAGGCTCGGTTTGCTGCTCTTCAAATGTCGCTTCTTTAGGTGACCCGGTTATTTGGAAATAAGATAGTAAACAGCCACAGCCCACAGCAGTGGTAATGACAATATCGCCAGCTCGAATTGCACCAGTGCCTTTTTTTGAAAAATCTAGGTTTTGATGTAAATCGGAAAAATCTTTCTGATCTTCCTTCAATATAGGGTCCTCCGACACCCCTACAGGTTTCAAATAGTATCGAGGCTCTTTATTATTTTTATCCCCCTGAAAGTAAACCGAATCAAGGATATCGGATGTAGGTTGTGTTTTTTCGTCCCACTCTGGGTGATCTTTTAACCCCTGCTCAGAAAACATAACCAGCCTATCCACTAGAGATTCTGTGATGTCATGATAATCAATACATTCAAGCACTTCACTTTCCAGCTGTTCAATAGCCTCACCACTATCAATCAATAGGCCCCATTCATGGTTATTGTAAAAACCACTTTGCGTAAGGTTTGCCGAAGTTACTATAACCTTGTGTATATTGTCTTTTTTGAAGATATATATTTTCCCATGCAAACTATTATCAATATGCACCTTAACTTTCGCTTTGGGGCATTTTGCATTCATTAAGTTATAGAAGGATTTTAATGCATGAGGCTTTGTGATCTGGTCTTGATCATTTTTCTTGAGTGTTGTGACTAGCGTAATAGTCTTAACAGCTGAGAAATCTGATTTGCTAAATAATTCCTGAAAGTCTCCAGCAATAAACGGGGAAACCCAAAATAGTTCATCGTAATTATCTTCTAATAACTCAGTAATAAGTGAGCCATGACTAGACGTTAGATTAGATATGACTTTCATGTTTAAATACCCGTATATAATTATCGCTTTATGAATCCCTGCTAGGGTTTTTTATAGAACGTGAGGTATAAGTAAAGCCGCCTTCTATATTTTGAGCAGCTCTGGGCCTTTCTTGTTGAGTTTCTTCAAGCTTCTGGTGCTGCAAACTGGACGCAATTATAGTCAGATCTTTGATATTCCAACCCTGTTGAATAGCGCGTTCTCGATTCACCCCTGAAAATCTTGACTCGTCTATAGCCAAACAAACTAAATGCTTAGGCCTTGTCATAGCGACATAAAGCTGTTTCATGAATTTCGCTTTACGCTTAAGTGGGCTATCGGTTTTAACCCCGACCAAGTAATCCATCATTTGGCCAATATCATACTGATGAAATTGTGTTTCCAATACCAAGGTAGCCGCGTGAGTCTCGCCTTTAACTGAGTGTATTGTTGATATTTCTACGTCTACACTCCTTCCATTGCGTTTAACCGAACAGATATTAAGACTTGAACTGTCTTCAGCCGTTGTGATTTCTCGCTCCTTAAAAGAAGTAAATTCACTCACTCCTGGGTTGTCTATATCTAGTTCAAGCAAATCAATCAAAGGAACTAGGTTTTCAATCCAAACGCCCTCATCCGTAAAATCTTTAAACTGCAATGAAAGTACCATCTGATTGAAAGCTTTGAGTTTGTCGGTATCTTTTAACCAACGCCGCAGACGATCAACTGTTACAGGTTTTATATCACCTATCTGATCTGACAGCTGTACACCAGCGATACGGTAGCATCTTGCCACCCCATCCAATACGAGCCGATATGACTTATGATTACTACTCGCCATTTCAATTTTGTAAAAATAGTCGATCAGCTTCTGCGGTTTAAAATTGTTAGATGCTTGAGACTTATGGAAGTTTGGAAAATACTCCCCAATAGTTAAAGCTGTCGGGTTTTCATTGCCCACAGCACCAACTACTTTGATCGGCGATACTTCATCACTGTGAATATGCTCTATACATAAATCAACAAAGGAGGAGATCACCTGCCCCCTAGTTTTCTCAGAAACTACAAATATAGTATTTGGCGGATCATCTTTAGTTGCCTCATGAGACGAACAAATTGTGAGCCTTTTACTACTTAACCCAGAAACAATCTTTGCAATAGAGGAATTAAAACGGTGACTTGTTGTGATCGCAGGTAAATCAAGGTCATTATAAGTGTTACTACCGTCCCCACTGTTGAATATAGCCTGATCAGCATCACCGAACCGTTGCACCTGACAATATTCAGTATCAAAGATACTGTTGATCAAGTGATCTTGAAAATACTCTGTATCTTGCATCTCATCTACAAACACTATTCTAAATCTTGATCTTAGCGCCTCAGAAGCCCCGCTAACAGTGTCAACATAAGCTTTGCCATATTCATACATCTCACGATAAAAATGCAACCCGGAACCAATTAAACTATTCTTTATCGATGCTAGATCCTGGTAACTATTCGAATTCGAGTAAGATGGAAAGGCAGGCACAGAGGTAACAAACTCACCTTTTTCATATTTAACCTGAAGTCCGCCAATGCTCGCTCTTTTGTTTTCCAAATATTTACGAGTACCCCATTTCAACTTGCTGTTAATATAGTTACAGCAAATTTCATCATCAATTTGATTAACAGGTATACCGACAGTCCGGCAATATGGGATAGCTAAAAAACGATTTACAAATTCTTGTATTGTACCGATAAAGTGGGGGTATTTAAGAAGACGCCTGCCATCAGGGTGCTTCTCTAGACGACTAATAATTTCAAACTTTGCCACATTTGTATGACTTAGAACACAAATTCCATTTGATCCTTGGTTCCATTTTGATGCCAATAGAATCAGCTTAGCGGCAATTAACGTAGTTTTGCCACTACCAGGGCAGGCTTGAATATCATCGTAACCTTTTAAAGCAAGCCTACGAGGTTCATCAAATGACAGGCCAGTTTCCATTTCAATTAAGTCTATATCATCATCCGTGATTGTGAGTGTCATTAACTTATCTCCGAACCAACAACAGGGTCTATTGCTGAAACTCCAACTGGGTTAAAAGTTTCTGTGACATGCTCAATAGCACTAACAATATATGGAGGAAGTTTCCCTCTGAACTCGTCTGATTTTCCCTTGTATTTATCACGAAGGATCTGCGCAAGATGATAAGTTGACTCTGTTTTGCCCGACGATCTAGTCTCAATCATGCTATAGATTTTAATGGCACGCTCCTCTGCACTATATGGCAAATCATTAAACCCAATTACAGCACCTTCAGGTTTAATTGATTGAAAAACCTCACTTGCAAGACCATATTTGGCTAAACAATACTCAAAAGTCCATTCATCAGAGATAAATGTTTTAACGTTACCGCCATCCTGAGCACACTTATTTGACTTCCATGTTGCTAGGTCATCAGGCTTATCGTCATAATAGCTAAACCAACGGTTTAGATTTCCCTTCTTACGTGTTTCCCGATTCGGTTGTTTCTTTTCCTTAAACCCGACAACATTTCCGTCTTTTTTCTCGGCTTTATCTGGCCATATATCAAGGTCAGTAATACACGCCACCTTTATTGGCAGCACTGAACTGCGAACTAAAGATGTTCGGTATATCTTCGCATATCGTTTGTAGGCCAGATTACCAACATTAACAATCGAGACACCGTAATCTTCAAGAGGACGCCCCAGTAGTTCGGCTATAGTAGGAAGCAGAATATTTTCCCCATCGCCTTCGACCAACAAAACACCTTTGGCAAAAAACATATTGGCCTTAGAAACATCTAGAAACTTTTCTAAAAAAGGGTAGTCGCCATTATCCAAAGCAGTACACCCTTTTCTAAGCGGAAAAGCTTGGCCTTTGCTCATAATAATCAAGTTTTCTAATGGAACTTTCGAAGCCAAATTAGGGCTGTGTGTTGATAAAATACACTGCAAGTTGGGCTGTTGCTCGGCAAGGTATTTAATGAATTTCATTTGAAGTTGTGGGTGTAAATGGGCTTCAGGTTCTTCAATGAGAAGCAGTGGAAATCCATCCTCAGCGTCTGTTAGAAGCATTAACTCAGCTGCCATGAATAAAAGGTTACTGTATCCGAGCCCATGAGAAAGGCCTGCTTCATTAAGCCCTAGTGATAATCGCTCGACAATTGCCCTAAATACCGTATTTTTTTCGCCGGTAGTCATTTGGTCCAAATTTTTACTTCCAAGCATATCAATAACAGGCGAGAAAACATTCCCTTTGAAAGTGACTAGTTTTAAGAGGCTTTGAACAGCATCTTTAGTTTGGGAAATAGACGGATCAGCTTTGATTGATTGATTTGCTTGAATAATTAGTTCTATAAGCCGTTCCATGTCGGCAAGATTTCCACCAACACTATTTGGGCTTGCCAATAACTGAGAAAGGCGGGACATACGCCCAGCAGACAGCTCATTTTCTGCGTCTCGAAGAGGTTTAAGATAAGTTGTAGACAAATACAGGCGAACGTCTCTTTCTAGTATTGGACCATCACAATTAGATCCTGATCGAATTTCTGTTCGAATAGCCTGGCCATTTCTTCCCACACCATCACCTAATGATGCTCTCAGATTTACATAAAGAATAGTTCCTCGTTGGCCACTACTATCTTCTTCAAATGAAAGATGCTCAGCAAATGCACCTCCATCGCTAGCGGACAGGTCATAAAACTTTAACTGTATAGATAAAGTACTTGTACCGCTACTGAAATCAGTATTTTTAATACGAACCCACTCGGCTGAGTTTGTATCAAGTGCCAATCGGATTGCATCAATTAAACTGGTTTTTCCAGCATCATTCTCACCTATTAAAAGGTTAAGCCCCTTATTCAATTCTACATATGTCGACTCAAATACTCGAAAGTTGTCTGCTTTAATACTTGCCAAATACATATGAAATCCCTGTAGATAAGTTCCTTAAAACTGCATGATTAAATTAGCTTTTGCTCGGCCATAGCATCAGCTAAATGCAATTGGGTGGTTTGAGACTCACGGATGCGTTCTTTTAGGGTGTCGCATAGATCCATAAGTTTGACAATCTTAGCAACGACTCTAAAAAGTTCCTCTTTGGGTGGGAAAGGAACTAAAACTTGGCTAAGAATCTCTAAATTAATATTCTTTTGAGCGGTCGATGGGGCATATTTTTCAAGGTCACTTTTCGCTGTCCGAATAAAAAACTCAAAATACCTAACATCAATTTCTTTATCAAAAGGTGTATAGCCTACGACGCTATCGGGAAAACATGCATCGAAACCTAGCACGCTTGTATCCGCAATATTGGCTGCAATGGTGATGCACATCGTGCCTTTCGGCCAAAGTCGACTTTGAGCGAGGCCAGTTTTATTGTACAAAGCGGTATATGTTTCGATAACACCGTTAGCTCTAGAAACATCACCTGTTTGAACTAATGGTATGTTCCCATCAACATAAAGAGCCCTATCATTTCTAGGGCGGTGTTTTGATTTACCTCGTGAAAGGTCGCCAATATCAGGCAAGCGGCACCACTCCCACCCCTCCGGCAGCTCAAACGGTTTCTCATCCTCCCCAATCTCCGGCAAAGCCTTCTGCTTCTTAATCCTCCCATCCTTAATCAACTGCGCTTTCTCAGCCGCTATCTTCTCAAGCAACACACTAGCCGGTTCATCATTAGGGTCTTGCGGCACAAGCTTGCCCATCACCGCAAGTTGCAGGATGGCTTGTTTGAGTTGGTCGATGCTGTGTTCGGTGGTGAACAGGGTGTCGAAGTGTTCGGCGATTCTGGCCCAGGCTTGGTTGAATTCGCCCTTTTCGCCTGCGTTGGTGAGTGCGGACAGTAGGGTTTCTACTAGGGTTTGGTGGGCGCTGATGCTGTTTTCTTGTTGTTGTTCTAGTTGGTCGCATAAGGCCATGAGTTCGTCGACTTTGGCGACTATGCGGTGTTGTTCTGCTAATGGCGGTAAGCCAACAACAATGGGGTACACCTTTCTCCCTGAGATTACCGGTTGGGCTGTTGCGCTTTCATTTTCTTTTAGATTTGTTCCCTTCAAAAGCCATGACAGAAAATCTAAGTAGATATTCTTTTCAGAGAAAGTCGTTATGAATGCATTGTCAGTCACCCAAGCCTTTTCAGGTGTAATATGAATTGAACCGCAATAAAATCCAACTCGCCCAATAATAAGGGTTGGCTTATCAACATTCCCTTCACTATGGCACCCTGTTACCCCATTACCACCATAAACTGGAACATCTCCCTCTTTGTTCATCTTTGATGATGTCAGTCCATTACCAGAGGAAATCTGTATAATTTCCTGTAAGCGAACCCAAGTCCAGCCTTTACGCAGGCTGTAAGGCTCTTCATCCTGGGATATTTCAGGTAGCCTTTTAACTCGTTTTGCTTTTTTTTTCGAAATTAAATACTCTCGCTCTTTTTCAATATTTTTTACTAGAACTGAAGCTGGTTCATCATGTTCATCTTGAGGAACTAATAACCCACGTACCGCTAACTCCAAAATTAGCTCACGTAATTTTTTTATTCCATACAACTCAATCTTCTTACTACCACCACGCCCCTGAGAGCCCCGCCGTTTAATAGCCGATGACCAAACATCCAAATTCTCAGTGATTAACCGCTCTGGATTCCCGCCCCCACCAGTGCGTTCTCTCTCGCATTGCGATTCACCTTGATCGCGGGAATGATTTGAAGTGCTGAGGCTCATACCGCCTCCTCTATCGCCAACATATTCATAATCAACCGAATTAACGTTTCTTTTTGCGCAGGCGCTGATTCCGCTACCAATAAGGTCAGCGCTGCGAGGCCGGTGTCATTAATAATGTTCATCATAGAGCTGCCTCGATATTGGTAAACTCACTGGACGGTACATTGTTTTGGCGGTTTTTTGCCAGCGTTTTCAATTTAGCCCAATCACCCTCGATTAACGCTTGTTTTTTGTTGCGACTCCACCCCTTTATTTGCCGTTCTTTGCTCAATGCCTCTAGTCTCGTTTCAAATGCTTGCTGAAAAACTAACTGAACGGGTAAACGAGTGGCGGTATAACAGTTTTTAAAATAAGCCGAATGATGTTGTTCTAAACGGTTTTCTAGGTTGTCTGTATGACCGGTGTAAAAGCTTTTATCTTGGCATTGAAGGATGTATACATGGAATGACATTATGCTGCATCCTTTAATTTTGGAGCATCGGTAACCATCCCTTCGACAAGCTCAGGGTGAACGGGGGGGGTGGTCAACAAAATCCGTTCTTGGTGAACAGGGGGTGTGGCCAATGAGAGTCGTTCGTGGTGAACGATAAGTGTCGTTGATGAGGACCGTTCGTGGTGAACGATAAGTGTCGTTGATGAGGACCGTTCGTGGTGAACGATAAGTGTCGTTGATGAGGACCGTTCGTGGTGAACGATAAGTGTCGTTGATGAGGACCGTTCGTGGTGAACGATAAGTGTCGTTGATGGGGACCGTTCGTGGTGAACGATAAGTGTCGTTGATGGGGACCGTTCGTGGTGAGCTTGTCGAACCATTTGTTCGAACCGTTGTTGGTTGAGTGTATAGCCTTGGGTTAGATGTTCGTTAAGTAGTTTGGTAGCCCATTGTCGAAACTGCACGCACCGCTTGGAGTTAACACGATAGCCCACTGATATAATGGCGTCGAGATTATAATGTTTTATATTTCGGGTAACGTTTCGTTTGCCTTCTTTTTGAACTACCGAGTATTCCTCGGTAGTTGCCTCTTCGCTTAGCTCTTGCTCGGTATAGATGTTTTTCAGGTGCAAACTAATATTGTCTGTGGAGGTATCCAGCAGTACAGAGAGCTGCTTTTGTGTCAGCCAAACAGTCTCTTGCTCTAGCTGAACCTGTATTTCACCATTAGTACTTTCAAAAATCGCTATATCACTCATAAAACACTCCTTGTTTTAATGACTCAGTGCATCACTGAGAATGGTTTTTAATTGATCACGCAGGGCCTGAATACCTTGTTGCTGCTTTGCAAATTCAGCTAACAATTCTTCTGGGTCGTGACTGATGACTTCGCCTACATGGGGGTTTTTAATATCGAGGTTGTAGTTGCGGGCGATAATGTCTTCAATGTTCACTAACCAAGCGAATTCATTTTCTTATCGGTTGTTACGTTGAGTCTTCTCTTCAATCGTTTTCCCTTCTCCCCACCATTCGGCACAGGCGGCGAAGTCTTCCAGCTTCATGGGCTTGGTTTTGTTAAAGGCTTTTACCCCTTCTGGCAGAGGTACTTCGTAGTACCATATATCTTTTGTCGGTGTACCTTTTTCAAAGAACAGGATGTTGGTTTTAATACTGGTGTAAGGGGCAAAGACGGAGTTGGGTAATCGCACTAGGGTGTGTAGGTTACATTCGTCTAATAACAGTTTTTTGATTTTGGTTTTAACGCCTTCGCCAAACAGTGTACCGTCTGGTAATACCACGGCGGCTCTGCCCTTTTCATTTAAAACTTCGATAATGTACTGTAAAAATAAGTCGGCTGTTTCACGAGTTTGAAATTCCGAGGGGAAGTTCTTTTCGATACCGTCTTCTTCAGTGCCACCGAAAGGTGGGTTTGATACGACTACATCCACCATGTCTTCACTATCTAAACTAGAGAGTGGTTTATTTAGCGTATTACCGTGGCGAATTTGTTGTGGTACTTCGATGCCGTGTAGCATCATGTTGGTGGTGCATAACAGGTGCGGTAGCTGCTTCTTTTCGACGCCGTGAACTGATTTTTGTAAAAGTCGTTCGCCCTCGGTGTCTTTAACTTGTTTTTTTAGGGTATCTACCGTGCAGGCTAAGAAGCCACCTGTGCCCCGCAAGCAGGGTCGAGAATGGATTCGCCTAGTTGTGGGTTAATCATTTGCACAATAAAACGCGTGACAGCACGCGGAGTGAAAATAATGTCATTTTGAGAAGCATTAATAGTGTTACCTCCTTGATTTCACTACTCTAAATAACTGTAACATTTTTTTGCGTAATTTAGTGGTTTTTAAAGGGGATAGTCTTCATATTCAGGTTTAACCTGTTACATGAATAGTTAGATTTAAACTGAAAATATTTTGTTTTTAAATGCGTAATGCAAATGCATAAATTCTTTAATTTTTTGTTCTCCCCCCATGCGCCAATAGGTCTCTGATTCTTTCATTAATCCGATTAAATAACTAACCAAATAATTATTATCCTTTAGCAATCGAGGAGACCCTACAGGCGAGCTATAACTTGAACCAATTGACTGCGCATATGAAATAATATGCTGTCGAACATCAAATTTCTGTGTCTCAGGACTACGATTTTGCTGCGAACAAAAATCTAAAAAATGATGTAGATATGTATTTTTTTCATCGCATAACCCCAAAACTCCTTCTAAGTCTTCAACACAAACGAAATGTATATTCCCTAGAGGTATCTTATTTTTAATTACCCCTGTGATTTTATCCTTATATTCATCTCCCAAATATCCGACCAGTTTGCTTGCATTTCCTAAATAGAAATCTTGATGCGTTACTATTACTGCATACCGTTCTTCGTACTTTTGAATACCTGGATACCCATGGATATCCAGCAATGCCGCACACTCGCTAGCTTGCTCAATGGCTTTTATATAACTATCTTTCAGCTTATCCTTAATGATTCTAGGGGAGTCAGATATCAATATTTTTTGATGAGGCTCTACTCCTTTAGCATCAATTAATACTGTTTTCCCACCATTTAAATCTAAAAAATCGATTACTTTCCCCGTAACATATTGTTCTTTATAAAATATATTAATATCCTTTTCTCTAGTTACTGAATAATTAAACTGATTGAATAAATCAGCAATATACTCTTCATAAGCCTTCGTGAATTTATTTCTAAATGACTCTGATTTTAATTCTCTTATGACAAATTCACTAATACCAATAGTTGCGACATATGTGTGAGGTGTTGAAAAGCCATTAGGAAGTAATAATATGGGACTTTTTATGGTTAAGGGTTCAGTAAAATATTCTGCTGGTTTTAGCGGATTCTGTGATCGCCACAGCTGTATTTCATTTTTTAACTGGTCGGGAGTTGCTCCTACTAATTTCAGTAGCTTTGAGATCTTTTCAAGGCTAAATGCTGGATACAATTTAATGATTAATTCTGAATATGGAATATATGAAGCGCTTTGATTTATAAAAACTGAGTTCAAATACCATGCAAAAACAAAATACTCTCTTAACTCTAATCCTGTAATTTCTTTAAACTTGTCATTAAAAAAACTGCTCGAATTTTTATCACACATAATGCTGAATAAGCGAACCATAAAAAATAGATGCGCTATCTGATCTTTTTGGAACATTAATTGAGACAGTAAAAAAGGTCTTAGGGTTAAGTAGGTATTTTGAGATGTCGCTAGCTTCATAGCATTATCCTGCAATGCCCAAATTTTATTTAATATCCTGTATACGTCCTCATCAGTTGCTGGGGATGCATTTTTTTGGGGCGTTAGCTCAAGCGTCCAATCAAGCATTAGACACAACACCCATGGCATACCGTATCCTTTAGATTCATTCTCGTGCTTAGTGTGTAGTTTTATCAAAAGCTCATTGACCAATGATTCAGTTGTATATCTTTGAATTTGTATCCGGATTTCATCAGCTTTTTTATTAAATGCCATATTTATCACTAATCTATATCTCCATTCTGGTATTTCAACCTTTCGGCAAACCCATTGCGTTCAGCAAGAACCTGGTCATACATCCCATAAACTTGCTGAATGTGTTCCCACAGTTGTTCATTTTGAAGCTGATAAGACTCTGCGATTTTTTTGTAGTCTTCCGTACTTTTCTTTAAATGAGTAATTTTTTTCTTAAAGTGTTCAACACTTTCACTGGCTTCAATACCTGCTTTCTTGTTTTTCTGCTTCTCCTTAGCTTTATTAATTTTAAATGCTAAGTCTGGGTACCTGCTATGTATCAATGAGTGTGACACATTCGCTTTGCTTGCAACCTGACTTATATTTACCTTTTCATTATTTTCAACCATTTCGTTGAATATCTTCTCAATCAAAGTTTTAGTATCTTGTTCCATCTCAAGCCTCTTTGATATCAATGGTTAATTGGTTGATCACGGTGTTAGCGGCGCTTAAATTGTCAGTTAAGGCAGTGCTGAATGACAGAAAGCGTTTTTTCATGTCTTCCGGAAATTTTTCAAATGCTTGAAGTTGTGATTCACAACGTTTCTTAATAACAATCCAGTGAGGTAAGTGTTTCGGGGTTGCTATATATGATTGGCAATAGATGCAATGACTGGGGTCAGCAGCATTGCGTACCTTGCAGTCACTACTTTTAGTACAATAACCATGAGATAGGCCTCTAAAACTTGACGTATGCTTTGCTGCAAAAAATAACAATTCCTGCATATTTGAAAAATGAGGTGTACTGCCTGTCGTTAAGTCGTCATTTAATATTTCAGTCAGTCTACTCATGAAACTTTGACCTCCACGTCCAGCCAAAACACCATCTTCAGCTGCTTGAACCATGTCACCCATTGCTTGAGTGACCATAAATTCAGAAAAGCTTTCGGTTAGTTTTATTAGTTCCTCAATCGACTCATAGCCTCTCTGGCTATAAACCAACGTCATACTATTCTCCAAGTGCTTATACTGGTATTTAATATCGTCTAAATCACCAAGACGATTGGCAACGATAAACCAAGCAAACGTATGCCTGAATTGATGTGCCGTAAAATTGAATAACATGCCTTCTTTGTAAGGTTTTTTAAAACCTTTATGACTAGAGCTGACTGACTGGTAGTTGCAACCCATACGGTTCAAAAGCTCCATATCTTCGGTTGTAACAGAAATAGAAAACAAGGTATTAATATTAGTGAAGCTATTTTTTGTTGCCTTTGAGTGAGCTGAAAATTCACACGACTGCTTATGGTGGGAGACGTTAAACAGCTGCCGATTCAATAGACCGAATTTCATATTTAACCGCCTTTTTACCGGTAAAGCAGCGGCGTGATGAGTCAATAGAAGTTCTGCTCGCTGCCTGTAAACCTCGTTCACTCTTGCAAGCAGTACAACAGCATCATGTGTAATTTTATTTGTTATCCACTCTAGCGTTTGAGTCCCGTCAGTAGTTTTTGATAACAGTGTTTTTAAATAGTATTTACCATCGTTTTCTATGGCTGCATCATCAGGTAAAGCGATCGCCTCGCTATAACGCATGCCTGTATAACTTAAAACCAGCACAAACACATAACGGCGAAGTTTGTTAATCGTTTGATGATATTTGGCTAGTTCCTTCTTCCCACTCTTAGTTAACACGTTAATGTATGTGTCTCTAGAAAACTCAGCAGGAGGGCATGAACTAATCTTATCGTTGAGGCAAAGCTGAATGCTATGCCAGGACTCAAATGATGCATTTGCTTTTTTCACTTGTACTTCTGATTCGTGTAACAGTATTTTTAATACCCTGACAGGGATAATCGCATGCTTATTTCTGCGTTGTATGTTTAATGCCTTGTAAGGCGATAAGTATTCATTAATAACATCGAAGACACTGGAATTTTCAATCAACCCGTATAAACGAACCCAATACATTGCATCTAATAATTTTGAAGCATTTGAAGGGGATTGTTCCATATTCATATAGGAGACCATTTCATAAATGATGTTCCTAAGCATCAATTCAGGTAGATCATTTAATTCATCCAGTCCATATATATCGTATCTTTTAAGCCATGTTCCAAATCGTTTTAGGTATGAAATTAAAAGTCGAATAGTTGACCATGAAAGTGGATCCATACCTTCCCTTGAACCCTGAGTGTACATGCCTAGTGCCATTGCTTTAAGTTGATATGCTAATTTAGGACTTGTGTCATTAAATGCTATAGCTAACTTATTATTAGGTGATCGCCATGATTCATCACCAAACTTAATTATATGCCGACGATTTGTGCCGAGGTAATCCCACAGCAGTAGACCATTTACTTTATCCGTCCTGTTTTCATCAAAAGCCCTCAATCTTATAACGCCATCAATGATTAGAGTTTGATCTACGGCTTCTCCAATTCTCGTCATAAGATACCGCCTAAGTTGTTCGTTGAAGTAATGGCAAAATCCCAAAATGGGTGCATACCATTTTCATTAAGTAATTGTTGGCCTTTAGTCACTGCTGCTTTATTTTTTAGCGTTACTTGCGTCAATATCGCACCAACTCGATCATGCAAGGCTTGAATTGCATCAGTCTGAAATTCATTATTTTCTATATCAGAAACACTGGCCGACATATCAACTAAAACATAATCGCGGTAACTTAATAATTGCCAAACATGCTCAGGGTCAGCCACCGTTCTAAAATGTTTGCACCAAATACATGCCAAGAAATCACTGCACCACACCGATTTGGTGTTAGTTTTTTTCTGTAAAGCGCGGTGTTCTTTTTGATATTGTTCAGCTTCATCATCATTACCTGCTGAAGCACATTCTCCTGTCGGCGTTTTTTGTAACGATGCATCGTCAATCATTAAAACTTTAATTTCAGGGCTAATTTCCCGACCAGTAAAATAACGTTGCATTACATCTACTGCTTCATGCAATGTTTGTTGAGTCTTTATTTCATCAATGCGCTGATAATGTTTAATGAACGTGTCGAAGTCATGCCGCATATGTGATTCATATGCACGCATGTCTTTTGCTACTTTACGATAAATATGGTTAGCGCCGTTCTTTCGAATCCGCATTGAATTGTAAGATACACGACAGCCCAAGCCTTTTAATACAGCATTGATATATGAAATCACATTCTTATGATCCAGCCGATAAACTTCAGCCTTTTCGCGATAAATAAATAGACATTTATTCGGCAAAGAACCATTACCTTCACGAATAGGCTGGGTAATATCATTCTTAACGGTCTGAATATCTCGCATCACACTGTTTACAGTGCGCCCATCTAGGTTATAGCAGTCAATGTCATAACCTTTCCGTGGTTTTTGCACTAAAACACTAATAGATTTTTTAGCTGTAGGCAGTGCAATTTCGGTAATATCCGACACCTCAATATCTGTTAGAGGCGCTGTGTTCCAGCAGGTTTTTAATTGGATTTTTGCAAAGTATAAGGCTAACGTTCGCTGACTGGATTGGCCTGACTTAATACCGCTTTCAATATAAAAAACTAACTCTCGTAACTCACCTTCAGTATATAAATCCTCAATGCGAGTCCTCTTCGCATGACGTTGATAGCGTTTAAAAGATAAACCAAATGCTTCAACAACCTGCTGACCTGATGCTCCCATTACCCAACGAATTACTTCAAAATAAGAAGTTCCTGTTCTCAAACTCATCTGCTTTGCTTGAACTGACGATTGAATTTGTTGAAATATTAATTTTTGAATACGATTGTTATCTGTACTTAGGCAGGCTAAGCCAAGCTCTCCAACCTCTTTATCAAAGGCAGGAAACAAATACTTAACTAACAAACGATTGAGCTTATTAAACCTGGTATGCAGTGTTTCCATGCTGTAATTTTTTTCAGGTAATAACGATAACTCTACCTGGTGAAACGTCCTGACTTGCTCAAATAAATGCTTAGACAAACCCGCCAGCGTTGAAAAGTCTATCGTCCTGAATTTATTTGTTTTTTCAAAGTAGAATGGAAATAAGTGAAGTTGATAATCATGCCTGTGTATTGGTTTCTTGTAATGATCACCAAGAAATAGCAATAGTTCGTTAAATCGAAAGCGACTTAATGTGCCTTTAGAAAAAAGCAATAGTGAGTATTCATTATTTTTAAATGCATCTAAGCCTTCTGAGAGACATATACCTTTATTATTCTGCTTGGAGAACACTAACTTTAAAGAGAATACACAGCCTATAAATCGTTGCGTTACCGACTTTAAATCATGCTCTTTGCCTCCAGTATATTTAGGCATTTTAGCTAAAGCGGCCAGCTGCCTGACACAAATAGGGGAAACATGATGTAAATCAGTCACATCAATTATTTTATGATTTATTTCGATAATATGAGTGTTAAAAATTTCCGGTAAATAAACAGACAATAAAGCCAACAAAGATGATTCCATTACTTTGTGCTTGTCAGCGACCTCGGTCTTTTCAAAGACCTGACGATATTCAAAGGTATTAATAAACGCTTTTAAGCCTACTGTATTCAGGGAAAGCGCCCATTCTGGCGAGGCTTTACAGATATCGCGCAATCCTTTCATTGCATTTTGAGCGTAAAACAACTTCGTGCGTGGCGCTAAATGCTCAGTAGTGTCCCATGCTATGAGTGCTTCAGAGATATCTTTGCCCAGCGCTTCGCTCTGCCTGTACCACGCCAAACAATCGATATACGTTAAGTTAATGCGGACGATTGAAGGTCGAGTTACATCAGATTTAACCGTCCTTACAAAGTGCATCAAGCAACGACGAAACACCACTTCATCTTCATGAGTAAGCACCTGAGATTTAATCTCAAACTGAAGCCAATAATCACCTTGCAACAACCTTTCTACGCCATGAGTCAATAATGGTTTAGCAAAAAGCAATAATTCCTGAGATGACTTTAAAAGATGATTAAATAGTCTCAAATGCAGATGGACCTTTTTCTTATTGTTGTCCGTTATGCAGCTTTGCAAAGACTGACGTAAAACATCAATTGAAATAACACTGTCACTCACTGGAATTATCTCCCAGGGCGTTTAAAGCATCCTCTTGCAGAGGCTCTAAAAACTCACCAAATAACTGGTCGACCCAGGAAGACATTTGCTGATCGAAGGTCATTGATCTCGCAAAATTAATGTATTTTTGTGTCGTAGAAAAATTGGAATGTCCCATTAAGTCCATCAGTTTGAATTGAATAAAGCCCAGTGGTAGGTGCTTCTCCAACATGAATCCCGCCAAGTTGGTCGCAAAGGTTGAGCGAAAATCATGAAAGTCACGCTTAAGTACAATGCCGCGTACTTTTAGCTCTTTACGAACTTTAGAGATCACGTTACCAATCGACTTTGCTAGCATTTGTTCACCAGAACGATTTAAAAATAATGGCGCTTCATCACAACTCCCTTGTTTAAGTTGCCATTTTGATAATCGCGTTTGATGTTCTGCGGCTTTACGGTAATCCCAAAGTGACTGCATTAAATGGCGAGAGACCATAATGGTTCTTTCCTTGCCGTATTTTCCCACAATCTCCACATAAAAGAGGCCATTGTTTTTCAAGCTTGGGTCAACAACTAATGACGAGGGAAATGTCGCAATTTCTTCTGCTCGTAAACCACAATGACAAGCCATATCCACTCTAAGCCTGGGACCGTCTTTTGTTAGTTCATGCGTAGAGTAAAGTGCTTTCAGCTCTTCTCTTTCATAGGGTGACAACTCAGAGTTACTGGCTTTCTTTTGACGATATTTTTTGGGTATCAGTAAATCGGTGGTGGTAACCACAATGCCTTTTTCTTCAGCGCCATAACTGGTGAATAACAAATCAATATTGCCATCTTTCCGCTTTTTCTTGATCACCTTGGTTTTATACTTAAAAGGTAACTTATCTATACGGCGCTGTTTTCTAGCCCACTCATAAAAATGACGAACATGGTTGATATACAAATTGCCTGTATCACGATCAATGTCGCCAGCGACTATCCGATCAATTAAATGCTTTCGGTATCGATAAACAGGCAGCCAGTACTTAGCTTTATCACTATCAGTGACAGCATATACCTCTTGCCAGTTAACATTATGTTTTTCAATCCACTGAAGAAACAACGACATTGAATTAGCGACCGAATTCAGTGTGGTTAACGTTATACCTCCCAACTGATTTCTTTTACCACCACGCTTAGGGGGCATAAATGTCCCCTTGAATCGATGTTCAAGAAAAAGGTTTATTTCAAGCGCATCAGCGATTCGCTGCAATGACAGCACTCGCGGAAACTTTTCTACCCAATGATCATGGTGATATTGCACCCGTCGCTTAGCATGCTCATCACTCCCGTCAAAATAAGGGAGGTCACCTAAATTCACGTTTTTCTTCACAACCTTTGGATAAGATTCAATCAAAATAAGTGCTCCATTGAATTACTGCAAATAATATAATTGATGACCAGCGTGATCGTCAACACATATTTTGCATCATTTGATTACTGCATATTTATTTGACTAAGCTCTTACTATGCGCCAATATAATTTACGATTAAATAATTCGGTGGCAACATTTAGTGATGTAGATCGCTAGTGGCTCACCTAAAAACGCACTCAGTAGAGGAAAAGCTGATTAAGCCAATGAATACTACGCTTTGCGAAATAGCAGAAATTCGGCCTGGCCACCCCTTCCGTGGCACGATCGCCCCCGTTGTAGATAGCAACACGTATGTCGTACAAGTGAGGGATACTGATACATCCGGTGAAATACGCACAGATGAGATGATCACCACAGAGTTAACCGGTCGAAAACAACCAGACTGGTTACAACAAGGCGACATTTTATTTGTAGCAAAGGGGGCCAAACATTTCGCGGCCTGCGTGAAACAGTTACCGGTGCAAACAGTATGCTCGCCGCATTTTTTTATCGTGCGTATTAAAACCGAAAACACAGCAACGGTATTGCCCGAATTTATTAGCTGGCAGTTAAACCAAATTCCTGCACAGCGTTATTTCAAGACCACAGCCGAAGGTTCAATGTACGTTAGTATTCGTCGCCAAGTATTAGAAGATGTGCCAATCACGCTGCCTTCAATAGAAAAACAAGCACAACTGGTGGCGTTACATGCCTCCGCAGTTAAAGAACAAAAGATGCTACAGAAGCTCATTACCAACCGACAACAGCTGTTAGATGCTATTGCTTTGGATATTTTGACTAACTGACTTGAGCTAAAGAACAACGTTTAAGCAATTAATCATACTTAAGAACAGGAATATAAAGGGAATAAAATGCCACACAGTCAAATCAACCAAGATGACATAAACAAGGCAGTCTGGGCCGCCTGCGATACCTTTCGAGGTGTAATCAGCTCAGATACCTATAAAGACTTCATACTCACCATGTTGTTCTTAAAATACATCTCAGACGTGTATAAAAACGATCACGATAAACTCGTTGAGCAATATGGTGATAACCCTGCATTAATTAACGCGATGATGGCCAAACAACGTTTTGTATTGCCTGACGGTGCAAGCTTTTGGGATTTATACGAGCTACGCTACCAGGCAGGAAACGGTGAACGTATTGACCTAGCATTACACGCTATTGAAGAAGCCAACGGCACCAAGTTAAAAAATGTGTTCCAAGATATTACTTTCAATACAGATAAACTTGGACAAGAAAAACAAAAGAACGATCTGCTACGCCACTTATTAGAAGACTTTGGCAAAGACATCCTCAACTTAAGTCCTAGTCGTGTAGGCACTTTAGATATCATAGGTAATGCCTACGAATACCTCATCAAGCACTTTGCGGCGGGAGGCGGAAAAACGGCTGGCGAATTTTATACTCCGCCAGAAGTATCCGACTTATTAGCAAGCATCTTAGAGCCCCAAGAAGGTGACCAAATCTGTGATCCTGCCTGTGGTTCAGGCTCACTATTAATGAAATGTGGTCGCATGGTGCGTAACAACTTCAATGGTTCTAAGAAGTACGCTTTGTTTGGTCAAGAATCTATTGGTTCTACCTGGGCATTGGCCAAAATGAATATGTTCCTGCATGGTGAAGATAACCACCGTATTGAGTGGGGCGATACCATTCGCAACCCTTTGCTGAAGGATAAAGACGGCACTGGCTTATTGCACTTTGATATCGTGACGGCCAACCCTCCATTCTCTTTAGATAAATGGGGGTATGAAGATGCTGCAAGCGATCACTATGGGCGCTTCCGTCGAGGGGTACCACCGAAAACCAAAGGTGACTATGCTTTTATTTCGCACATGATCGAAACCTTAAAGCCTGAAAGTGGAAAAATGGGCGTGGTCGTGCCACATGGGGTGTTATTTAGGGCATCATCTGAAGGTAAAATTCGTCAGCAACTGATTGAAGAAAATCTATTAGATACGGTGATTGGCTTACCAGCCAACCTTTTCTTTGGCACAAATATTCCTGCTGCGATCTTAATCTTCAGAAAACATAAGGCAGACGCCAATGTGCTCTTTATTGATGCAAGCCGTGAATTTAGGAAAGGCACAAACCAAAATGAACTAACAATCGATAACATCCAAAAAATCGTCGATGCTTACAAGGTTCGTGAAACCACTGATAAGTATTCATATCTAGCTACTGTTAAAGAAATTTCAGACAACGACTTTAACCTTAATATTCCTCGTTATGTCGATACCTTTGAAGAAGAGATTGAAATTGATTTGATCGCGGTACGAGCAGAGCGACTAGACCTGCAAGCCCAACTGAAAGATATTGAAATAGAAATGGCAGGCTATATTGAGGAGTTAGGTTATGATTCCTAGTGGTTGGAGTCTTTTAAACGTAGCTGATTTTCTGGAGCGCATATCAATACCAGTAATACCAAAAGAGGATAAAACTTACCGTGAGATTGGCATTAGGTCACATGGCAAAGGTATTTTTCATAAAGAACCAACAGACGCTGTAACAATCGGAAATAAACGAGTCTTTGAAATAGTTAACAATGCTTTTATTGTCAATATAGTGTTTGCATGGGAGCAAGCTGTAGCCAAAACCACAGATAATGAAATCGGGTTTATTGCATCCCATCGGTTCCCGCAATTTTTGCCCAAAGATAATTTATGCGATATTGATTTTTTACTGTATTTTTTCAAGTCAACAAAAGGAAAATACTTATTAGGCTTGGCTTCTCCTGGAGGAGCAGGACGAAATAAAACTCTTGGTCAGAAGGAATTCGAAAAACTTGAAGTAATACTACCGCCCATCTTGGAGCAGCGAAAAATTGCCAAGATACTATCTACATGGGATAAAGCAATTAGTACCACTGGAGCACTAGTCAGCAACAGAAAACAGCAGAAAAAAGCCCTGATGCAACAACTACTCACTGGTAAAAAACGGTTTGGTGAGGGTGAATGGGAATATATCAAATTTGAAGAATTATTTAATCTAGAGATCGGTGGAACACCCTCAAGAACTGTTTCTGAGTACTGGGATGAGAATGGTGAGACTGAGAACCATTGGTTGTCAATCAGAGACTTAAAGGGAAAATATATCTCTAGTACATCTGAAAAAATCAGTGATTTGGGTGTATCCAAAAGTAATGTAACGTTGATACCAAAAGATACTATTGTTTTGAGTTTTAAACTCACTATAGGACGCAGAGCATTTTTAACTATGGACACTTATACAAATGAGGCAATATGCGGACTAGAAATTAAAGACAAGACTCGATTGGATAATAATTACCTTTATCAAGCTTTAGAGTTTGTCGATTTTGACAAAGAGATAGATCAGGCGATAAAGGGAAAAACACTCAATAAAGCAAAATTGAAACGGCTAAAACTATTAGTTCCAGATATCGCTGAGCAACAAAAAATTGCAACTGTGCTATCCGTTTCCGACCAAGAAATCGAAATTCTCGAGCAGCAACTCTCTGATTTACAGCAAGAGAAAAAAGCCCTGATGCAGCAACTGCTAACGGGCAAAAAACGCGTAAATATTACTATCCAAAACAGGAGGGCAGTATGTTAAAAGATATCATAATAAAAAACTTTAAGAGTTATTCTGAACAGCAGTTAGCTCTTGCACCATTAACCCTAATGATTGGAGCTAATGCATCAGGAAAAAGTAATGCACTTGAAGCTTTCCGGTTTTTAAGTTGGTTAAGTCAAGGGCAAAAACTTACAGTTTTAAAGCATCGAGTTGATGACTCTGAACAGGTTTTACGCGGCCAACTCAAAGATCTTGGTTATTTGGATAGCAGTGAATTTACTCTCGGCTGCAAAACGGATGATTCTGATTGGAATGACTTTCAGGTATCTATTTGTATTCGAGAGCAAGAGTTACACATCTCGCAGGAGCAAATTCAAGGAAAAGCAAGTACTGTCCCGCTATACCAAATAAAGCAGGCTGCTACAGGACTCAATAGTGATGTGTTGGTTGCCTATAATAATTTCTCAAGTGGTCAGCATAAACCGACAATTACTTGCACAGATCAAATTTCAATTTTGAATCAATTAGAGACACCAGCCGTTTTTGCTCATAGAAAATCTCAAGATGAAATACCTAAAACAGTAAAACGCTTTCAACACTTATTGGAAAATACTCTTTTCTTAGACCCTGTTCCTTCACTTATGCGAGGAGATAGTTTTGCTGAGAAAAAGTTAATGGGAGACTGTTCAAATCTTTCAGGTGTTCTTTTTACTTTATGGAAAGACGAAGCACTTCAGCCAATCATTATTGATTTTATTAAAAGCTTACCTGAGCAAGATGTAACTGGCATAGAGTTTTTCGAAGATCGTCGAGGAAAAATATCTCTTGAATTAATTGAAACCTTTGGAATAACTGCACGGAAGTGGTCTGTTGAATTATTATCTGATGGAACGCTGAGAGTTTTAGCAATTGCTGCTGCGTTACTATCAGCACCAGAAGGTGCAACAGTGGTTATTGAAGAAGTTGACAATGGAGTACACCCATCACGAGCAAAGCAGCTATTAAGAACAATGCGTGAACAAGCTACTAAACGAAATATCCGCCTTCTGCTATCTACACACAATCCTGCGCTAATGGACGCACTACCAGATGAAGCCTTGGCTGATGTCGTGTTCTGCTATCGAGATCCAATTAAAGGTGATAGTCGTTTATTACGTTTGGCTGATTTGCAAGATTATGCGGGGTTAGTATCACAAGGGCCATTGGGCGAACTAGTGACTAACGGTATCATTGATCGTTTTATTAAATCACCTGTTACGTCTGAGCAAAAAAAGAAAAACGCACTTGATTGGATTGACAAAATGCAAGGAGGCACGAGTGAGTGAAATCTGCTTAATTGATACGAGTATTTTTCTAAACCTATTGAACGTACCTGGACGAAATCAAGACAAAGAAGATGTAGTTAGTGATTTCAAAGACTACGCAGAAATGGAAGTTACTTTTATTCTACCTATGGCGACTATATTGGAAACAGGTAATCATATTGCTCAAAATGGTGATGGTGGTACACGCCGTACCACTGCAGAGCGTTTTTGCCTAGCTGTAGAAGGAGCGTTCAATGGTCAAGCCCCTTATCAGCCCAGTGAATTTCCTAACAGTTCAGAGGTGCTCACTTGGCTAAGCCAGTTCCCGGATCATGCAGGACAAAATAAATCTTCAGCTAAAACAACCGAAGGTACAAGTTTTGGTGACCTTAGCATTATTAAAGAGTATGAAAAGTGCCTTAATAAGTTTGGAATGTCTGAAATTTTTATTTGGTCATTGGATAGTGATCTTAGTCAGTTTCACCACAAGCCCTAATGTAATCAAAGAACAAACACAGACGATGAAAGGAAGCAGTAGATGACACAATCCTTAGCAAATTTCAGAGAAGAATTCAGTTCAAAAATCCCTGCATTAACTTTGCTATCGAATCTGGGCTATTGCTTTATTCCTCCAAACGACTGTGAACAATTTCGTGGGGTTCTCAATGTAGGCAATAAAACGACTAGTCAGGTTATATTACAACCGATTATGCGAGAGTTTTTAAGCCAACAGACCTTTCCTTTTGCTGGTAACTCGCACTCCCTTTCAGATTCAGCCATAGATAAAATCATTCATGAGCTGAACCCTACTATGAATGAGGGGCTCAAAGGCGCAAATGAAAAACTCTACAACGCCATGATGTACGGTGTAAGCGTAACCGAGTTTATTGATGGAAAAAAAGCATCCCCCACTATTCAGTTGATAGACTGGCATACCATTAGTAATAACCAGTTTCACTTCACCGAAGAGATGGTGATTCAAAACAGTGAAGGTACGGGTATCCGTATCCCTGATATTGTGTGTTTTGTAAATGGTTTACCTTGGGTAGTGATAGAAGCCAAGCGACCAGACTCCTCTAAAGAAGGAAAATCAACGCTTAATGAGGCGGTGTCTCAGCAAATTCGTAATCAAGGTCAAACTGAAATCCCTCATCTGTTTGCCTATAGTCAGTTATTGTTATCGGTCAATGGTCATGATGGTTTATACGGTACGTGCGGCACACCTGAAAATTTCTGGGCGAAATGGAAAGAAGAAGAAATCATCGAAGCCGAGATTGTTCGCTTAAAGAACAAGACGCTTGATGAAAGCCAGCTCAGCCGTTTATTCGACCATCGCCCTCGCGCGGCCAAAGATGAGTACTTGTCGTTAATTGCAGGCGGTGAGTTAACCGTTACCGATCAAGATCGACTATTGGTGAGTTTATTGCGCCCAGACCGCCTTTTAGAAATGACTCGTCTTTATACCTTGTTCGATAAAAAAGTAGGCAAGATCGTCGCTCGTTATCAGCAAGTGTTCGGCATTAAAGCCTTGGTTGAACGTATTACTAGCTTTGATGAAACAGGTACAAGGCAAGGTGCTCGAAACGGCGGTGTCATCTGGCATACCACGGGCAGTGGTAAGTCGTTCACCATGGTATTTTTATCGAAAGCCTTAATCTGGCTGGAAGAACTTGCTCAGTGTCGTGTCATTATCGTCACCGACCGTGTGGACTTGGAAGATCAGCTTAGTCGCACCTTTGCCTCAGGCGGCGTATTAACGGATCGTGATAAGAAAGACGCTATGGCGACTTCTGGTCGGCGTTTAGCGGAGCAAATAGGTAAAGGAAACGAGCGGGTTATTTTCTCTATCATCAATAAATTTGGTTCCGCGATTAAACATAAAGAATGTTTCAATGACAGCCCGAATATACTGGTATTGGTAGATGAAGGTCACCGCAGCCAGAACGGTGAAAACAACATTCGTATGCTGCAAACCCTACCTAAAGCCGCATTTATAGCTTTTACTGGTACGCCGTTATTAAAGGACGATAAAACCGAGAACAAATTCGGCAAAATCATTCACTCCTATACCATGCAGCAAGCGGTAGAAGATAAAACCGTAACCCCCTTATTGTACGAAGAACGTATTCCTGATTTAAATGTAAATGACAAGGCAATTGACGCCTGGTTTGAGCGTATTACCCAAAAGCTAACCGAGCAGCAGAAGACAGACTTAAAGAGAAAATTCTCACAAAAAGGTCAGATCTATCAAACGGAAGGTCGCATTGAGTTGATCGCCCATGATATTTCAGATCACTTCCAAAATTTTAAACAACAAGGTTTAAAAGGTCAGCTCGCCTGTGATTCTAAAGCCTCAGCCATTCGTTACAAGGTTGCTTTAGACAAAATAGGTAAAGTCTCCTCTGTCGTAGCGATGTCTGCCCCAGACACCCGTGAAGGCCATGAAGCAGTAGACCAAGAAAGCAAAGATATCGTACAAAAATGGTGGAAAGGTAATGTTGACCCAGACTACCGGGGCGATGAGAAAGCCTACACCAAAGCGATAATAGAAGCCTTTGGTCGCGATGACGGCCCAGACATCATGATTGTGGTAGATAAACTGCTAACGGGCTTTGACGAGCCGAAGAACACCGTACTCTATATCGACAAACCCCTTAAAGAACACAACCTCATTCAAGCCATTGCCCGTGTAAACCGCTTGCACAGCAAGAAGCAATTTGGGTATTTGATCGATTATCGCGGCATTTTAAAAGAACTCGACACCACCATAGAGAAGTATCAAGACTTAGCTGAACGGACCCAAGGTGGTTTTGATATTGACGACCTGAAAGGCTTGTATAACCGTATGGATACGGAATATAAGAAGCTACCAGGCTTATATAGCACTCTCTGGGCAATATTCGAAGACGTTAAAAACAAGCAAGACCCTGCTGCACTTCGCCAAGCACTGACGCCGAAGGTTAATGAAGTTCAAGGGCAATTAGTCGATACCAATCTAAAAAATCGTGATGAATTTTATACAGCGCTCACCGCCTTTTCAAATTGCATGAAAGTCGCCTTACAATCAGCCACTTACTTTGACGATAAGAGCTTTGAAGATAAGCGACTGCACTATAAACAAACGCTAAAAATGTTTATCGATCTACGCAAACAAGTACGTGAAGATGCCAACGAAACCATTGATTACGATGAGTATGCAGAAGACGTCAGGCAGTTATTAGATAAACACATTGCCGGAATAGAAGTGAAAGAACCAGAAGGCGCTTATTTGGTGGGTAATTTGGGTAACGATGTTAAGCCACAAGACTTAACGGATGACGAAGCCCGAAACCAAACCGATAAAATCACAGGGCGAATCACCAAGATGATCGAGCAAGATCTGGCAGATGACCCTTATGCTCAAGAGTATTTCTCTAACCTACTCAAGAAAGCTATAGCTGATACCAAAGCCATGTTCGATGCGCCTGTAAAGCAATACATCTTGTTTGCGGACTTCGAACAGGAAGTTAAAGAGCGCAAGGTGGCGGGTATGCCCATTGCATTTACTGATGCCGAAGGTAAACAAAATAAACATGCTCAGGCTTACTACGGTTTGTTCAAACACCTTTTTGATGCAGGGTTTCGCAGCAATACTGAACTAGATGATGACAAGCTCGTTAAACATGCATTTGAAATTGACAGTGTGGTTAAAACAGCCGTGGCTGAATACTCAATTAACCCTGCTGAGATAGAAAACGCCATAAGCATGAAGTTATTGCCTATGCTGTTTACTGATTTAGGTATTGAGAATGCAGAGCGATTTATTCAAGAAGTGCTGCAAATCACAAGGCTGGGCCTTTCTCGTGGGTAAGGGGCGCTCATGAAAAACATAAGCGCTGAAATAAGAACGACCACCCAAGAGCGTGGTATGTTTGCTTATGGCGAGGAAATAATCCATTACGACGTAATCCGTAAAGCGGCTGAATCAAGCTCTGACAATGCCGTTATTAATGGGAGGAAACCGTCTAAGGCTTCACATAAAGTCATTATCAAGGTTCACCCTGACCAACGTGTAGTCGCGACGGTACCGCATGATGCCACCAGTGAAGCCATTCAGAATGCAATGATCAAACGTGCTCGTTGGGTTTGGCAGAGCATCAAGGAGTTCGCATCACAGAATGATTATGTCTTGCCGAGGGAGTATGTAAGTGGAGAAACTCAGTTTTACCTTGGTCGAAGGTATGTATTAAAAGTATTAAATCAGCCTGATGAGGTTACAACGGTAAAGTTACTTCGAGGTAAGTTGGAGGTAACTCTACGCAATGAGCATGCTAACAGGTCAAAATATGTTAAAGCATTAATTGATCAGTGGTATTTGCAGCACGCAAAGAATGTTTTTCATGAGCGCTTACAGACCGTACTGCCCAAAGCCACATGGGTAGAAGGCATACCTTCTTTTCGCATTATGGCGATGAAAAAACAATGGGGAAGCTGCTCAACGAAAGGCAGTTTAATGCTTAACCCTCATTTGGTGAAAGCATCAAAAGAATGTATTGATTACGTGATACTGCATGAGCTTTGTCATATAGCTGAGCATAATCATAGCGAGAAATTCTGGCGATTATTGACACAGGTTATGCCTAATTGGAAAGAGGTTAAAGCTAAGTTGGATGACATGGCGGAGTTATATTTGAATGAATAATTTTTTGAGAAACAAGTATTTGTGAGTAATGGAATCTCACATTGAATAAATTTTTCTTTTGATAAAAAATAGGAGAGAGTTTTGAATTTAGTTAAGGGAAAACCCTTTGTGTGGACTGGTGTATTCGTCATAGTTACGATTACATTAGGTCTATTACCTTCGTTGTCACAAGTATTCTTTACAGGGGTTTGGATTACGGCTCTAATTATTTGTACGATTTTAGTCTTCTTGCTACCAGTCTCGTCTTTGGCATACCATATACATAATTTTTATGGTAAATCATTGAGAGATCTATTAATTCTTTATGTTGAAGCTGTGATTATTTTCGGGTGTGCTTATTTTTTAATAGGATACTTAGGTCAAACAGATATTCATTTTCATGGGGTAGATAACGTCACTCCAGAGCTACTGAACAAGAATCCTGAATTATTATTCACAAGACTAATTGAATACATTCATTTTAGTTTGGTTACGGTTTCAACTGTGGGCTTTGGTAATATATATCCGAAATCGGTTGGTTCATTAGTCGTCACCGCTGGTCAAATTATGCTTGGCTTATACACTGTTGTTATTGGTGTTAGTTCGGCGCTTAGCATTGTCGTTAATAAAAAAATTGCTGCTGAGGAAGAGGCAAAAAAAATACCTCTAAGGCTAGCTGCGTATGAAGATATATCTGTATATGTCAATCGAATGATGAGGCTCTTTATGAACTTTTATAAGCATTCCGTTCCTTCAGATGCACCGATAGACATGAAAGACTTTTTTTCCGTAGATTGTATGGAAACTATTTATGGCATGATCGATTTAAATGGTAGACCCGATGTTATTCCTGATCAGGATTGGTGGTCATACATCCCCGAGGAAGCTAAAAATATTATTGAGCTTGGTGAAAAGGTCCTGGTGAGGCATGCTGGCCATATAGACCCTGAGATATACAGCCTAGTGCATAGTATTGCAGAAAGTCCAGAGTTGTTAACCATGAAAATAATACCTAGATTGAAGAATTTACCGATCAGAGAAAATCACCCACCAATATTAGCTGCTAATGCGGCTACTCCTAGTCATGAATTTTTAACAAATATACTTAAGTTGCATAGTTGGTGTTGTGAATTAAAACAATCACAACCTGAATCTAATAGTCAGATGAGAGGACTATTTGAATATAACCCAAACTTTGAGAGACGCACTCCTCCAGCAAGCATGTATAGCAACAACAATGAACCTTCTAAGCAATTATCTCCTGTTTAATAAAATCAGTCGATTGATGTTCATTTTATACTGGCGCTAAGCTATTTAACGGCCTGTATTTGATGAGTAAATATATGCCACTAAACTTTGTCTCCAGTGGTTTGTGTACGAGCTATAGTGATTACATTAATTGGACTACAAAAAAAATCAAGTCCATGAGGCTCTAGGAACGAATGAGAAAAAATGATAGAGCTTTTGGGTTCAGTAAGAACTTGTTCGCCTCGATTAAATGGTGGTGCATTCCAAGTTCGTGCTCTTTCATCGTCAATCCAGAAATTTAAATTTCCATAGATCAGGTTGAAGCTACGAGTTCTATCAAAGTTTTTTTCTAGTCCGTATGTATGCGCCCGTTTTACAGCATTGTAAATGTATCTAGCTGTTTGAGCTAAACCATATCTATTTAAAGAGCGTTTTATGCTGGATATCGTTTGCTCCCCTGGACGATAAGTTAGTTTGAATACTTCGCAATAATGCATTAATAGATTTAGGGCTTCTTGCAATGCTAGCTCTCCCCATACATCAACAACAGCTAAAGCTTCTTGTATATCAAATAGCTTTTGAACAGAAAGTTGTTTTAATTGAACTAGGACTAAATCTGGGGAGTCTGCTTCAGATCCATTGATTTTGTACAGAATTTCCTCTTCATCAATAGAGTATTCAAAAGTAGATAGCATATGAACGGATTTTTTTACGGAGTCTAAGTCCAGAATAAAAATACCGCTATTTAATATGGCTTGACGATTTTTTGGGTCGACCCTCTTAAGGCTTACCTCATCCTTATTATCAATTAGGCCATATGTGAGACAATACAGACCTAAGAACAATTCTTTACAGTTAAGCTCTGAGTAATCAGGCTTGGAGCGAAAATTGTTTTTACATTTAGAAAGTAACTGCTCTGCTACTACTGATCGGTTAAGTGTTGTTTGATTAATACAGCCATCACAAGTGCAGGATTTACTTGGTTTGTGCTCACAATGTAGGCAACGAGGTAAATCAACCAAGTACCCCTCATTAGTTGTCATTACTACGTTACTGGATGATATAAAACGACAATCATAATAATTATTAAATCGATCGTGAGGATCAATTTGACAAACTTTTTCGGATGCTATATCTAAGAAAAAATTATTTGTTGTTTGACTTGCAGACCTCCTAATGAATGCTGAATGAAATGGTGCTCCACAGTATTCACATTTTATTTTTGTATGAATGTAGAGAGGAAAACATTTGAATAAAGCCTGCTTAACAGGCAAGCCAAACTCTTCAATAATCGATGAATTACTTCGTTTTTCTAAATAATATGCCTTATATATAAGGCTCCAATTCTGAATTGCTTTCATTTAAATTACCGTCAAAAATTAAGCAATTAATTACACCCATCACCCCAGTTTGGGAAACAACTATACATAGTCCCTCTTTTGGGGACAAGTGGCATTTGTCCCTAGTATGGGGACATATGTTTAAATCTATAAGTTCTGAAAAATACTTAGCTTTAATTGGCTGGCTAAAAGATGCTAGAAATGAGCAAAATCTATCTATGCGCGATCTGGCTTCGCTTATAGATGAGCCGCATCAATTTATCGGGAAAGTTGAATCTGCTGAGCGGAGACTTGATGTATATGAGTATTACCAATACTGTAAGGCACTAAATTTAAATCCAGCGGAAGGTTTAGATAGGCTCAAATAGCAGATAAATACCACAGTTACTTGAACCTCAAGACTTCAGTTTTATATCATTTGCTTCTTGAACACTAGACTAGTGTTTCCTAGATATTTTTTCGACATCGAGTTGTATCTCAAATTACCTCGCTTTAAGACAAACACGCCATTTCCAGTGTATTACCGAATTTAACTGCAATATGAATACAACTAGTCTCGGTTATATATTCACTTCTATGGAGCCACAAACTGTAAGTTATTCATAATAAACTCACTTGAAGTTTTGTAACACTTTAGGCTGCAAATTGAAGGTGGTATTTTAACTGTAAACATGTAGATGACATTATATAAAACTCCCCTGCGTTACCGGCGCTTTGTAGGTCTTTTAGGATTTGTTCGTACAGATCACCAAATAGGTGTCGCTCTTGAGAGTTGGTGAAATCAATTTCGTTGAGTTTATTCACTACCTGGCGCAAGAGTGTGCCGTTTTTCATGTAGTTGAAGGCATCACTAAAGGCTTCTTTAACCACATAACCACGCGGGTTGGTAGTAATTGGCGCATTGAGGTCTTTTAGCTCGGTAATCAGTTGGTTGTTGATAAAGCCTAGTAACTCGTCACCGGTCATGCCTTGGTTGTCTGCTGCCCAGTTGCGCCATAAGAACTGCTCTGGGATGGGTGTTCGATAGTTTTCTTGCTCGAATTCTAGTTCTTCTTCTTGGGCATCAAATATTTTAAGGAATAGTAACCAAGAAAGCTGACCTAAACGCTGTGCATCGCCATCGACACCTGCGTCTTTTCTCATAATGTCTTGTATGGATTTTATTACCGATGAAATGGACATAGGTTTACCAAGTTAGAATAACTGGATTCCCGCCTACGCGGGAATGACTAATGTGTTTAAGCGCTGTGCTGATCGTCATACAGCGCTTGTTCTAGTTCACTAATCGCCTGTTTATAGGCTTTTGGGCTGCCGAAGGCATTTTTTACGATTTCGAGTGGACGGCCCATTTTGTCGAAAGGGGCTACTTTTAAAACGTCTTTCGATTCGATCTCTGACACACCTATATCGGCATATTTATCCAGCAAGGTGTTTAATACGATTTGTGCGGCTTCGTTGTATTTGGTGAAGTAATTGCGTTTTTTAACATTGTCTGCCCGCTCTCGGCGAGTTAACGGGGGCTGATCATATACTACATGGCAGATGAGGTCGAACGGCCCCATATCTTTGCTTACATCTTGCTCTAAGGCTTGCCATATCACGCCATGGTTGGCTAATTCATCGATGATGATTTGTTTACGTTCTGCTTCATTCCACGATTTTACAAAGTCATCTAATGATTCAAACTGTTTAAGAACCGTATTACGGGTGTAGTCTTTAAAGGATTCGGTGACGAGCTTTCCGTCGGTATCGTAGTACTGCACACGCTCGGCCACTTTGGTGACATTTACCCCAGCTACGCGGTACTTTATATAATCACTTTCTTCTTTATCCCATTCGCCATCTGCTGCTGTATCACCATAACTTGCTGGCGTTTCACTTACTTCGCCTGCAGCTGGTTCATCGTCATTAATTGTATCGCCAAACTCATCATCAAAAGCGGAGTCTTCTAGATCGGTGATTGCGTCAGAACTACTGTTCATTATTTGCTCTGGTGGGCCGTCGAATTTTTCATCGGCGAAGAGTTCTGTGGCTTTTTTGAAATCTAGGATAGTGAACCAGAGTTTATTATAACGGTCGTCTATGCGTGTGCCACGGCCAATGATTTGTTTGAACTTAGTCATGGATTGGATGTTTTGATCGAGCACAACGAGCTTGCAGGTTTTGGCATCGACACCGGTGGTCATTAACTCTGAGGTGGTAGCGATGACGGGGTATGCTTTTTTGGGGTTAATGAAATTATCTAACTGGGCTTTGCCTAGCTCGTCATCCCCCGTTATTTTCATCACATATTTATCGTTTATTTTGACTTGCTCTGGATTGTGATTAATTAGAGCACGACGCATACGTTCAGCATGATCAATATCGTTACAAAACACGATCGTTTTGGCCATGGGGTCGGTACGTTGTAGATAAGCACTGATGGTTTTAGCCACTAAGTCGGTGCGTTCATCAATAACGAGGGTTCGGTCGAAGTCTTTTTGGTTGTATATGCGGTCTTTTATTAATTCGCCATTTTTGTCGATCTGCCCTTTTTCTGGTCGCCAGCCTTGCAGGTCAATATCTAAGTCCACACGCACCACTTTATAGGGTGCTAGAAAGCCGTCTTCTATCCCTTCTTTCAGTGAATAGGTATAAACAGGCTCACCGAAATAATCGATGTTTGAGACGTCTTCCGTTTCTTTTGGAGTGGCGGTGAGGCCAATTTGAGTGGCGCTGCTAAAGTATTCTAGGATCTCACGCCATGCGCTGTCTTCTGACGCGCTACCTCGATGGCACTCATCAATAATAATTAAATCAAAGAAGTCCGGGTCTACTTGCTTGTACGCTTTTTGGTATTCTTCTGGGCCGGTTAAGGCTTGATATAGCGCTAGGTGGATTTCATAAGCAGGATCAACGGTTCGGCCAGTAATTTTAGTCATCGCCTGACCAAAAGGCTGAAAATCATTAATACGGGTTTGGTCGATTAGGATGTTTCGGTCAGCCAAGAATAAAATGCGTTTTTTTTGTTTTGCCTTCCACAAACGCCAGATGATTTGAAAGGCAGTGTAGGTTTTACCTGTGCCGGTCGCCATCACCAATAGGTTGCGGTTTTCACCCCGAGAAACCGCTTCTACCGTTTTATTAATCGCTTGTAGTTGATAGTAGCGCGGCGCTTTACCGCTGCCGTCGTCATAATAGTCTTGCGTAATATACGGCATTTGGGCATCGGTATAGCCCTTCCAGACGGTAAACTTCTGCCAGAGTTGTTGCGGTGAAGGGAATTCTTCTAGGCTGATTTCATTTTCAATCGGCTGACCTTCAGAGACGGTTTTATCATGGAAAATAAAACCATCACCGTTAGAAGAGAAAATAAACGGTATATCCAACAGGCGAGCATAGTCGAGCCCCTGCTGTATTCCCTTGCCTATTTCATGTTTATTCGCTTTGGCTTCGATCACCGCCAAGGGCATGTTGGGCTTGTGGTATAAGACGATATCTGCAGATTTAACGGTTTTACGCACCCCTAACTGACCCCGCACAATCACCTTACCGTCTCGAAGTTTTACCTCTTGACGGATTTGCGTCATCGAATCCCACCCTGCCTTTTCCACATGAGGCATGATGTACTTCGAGATAATGTCGGTTTCAGTCAGTTGCTTCTTATTCATTCAGGTATCCATTCAAACTGTCCGCACTATGAACTGGCAATTCAGCATTGCGCTCATTCTCATAATCACCCATCTAGTCTTCCTGACTATGTGTGTTGGGTGTTGCGGTTTCATCCTGGAAACCTGTTGGTTTTTGATTTTTAGGTTATATGCTTGGAAACCACATAAATACTAACGTTAACGTGTAACTCCCTTATATCTAAATATTTATAACAAATAAATGCTGAGTAGACTAGGGATATTGAGGGTGTGCTGCACTGGCAGAGCAGTAAAGAGAGAATAATGCGCAAATGCTAGATTGGTGTGGCAGCAAGTACATTTGAATAACGCCGAAGATAATATCAATGATGGTAGCGTTCAGGTTCGCATTCTGATCGGGGGAGAGCCTCAACCGCAAACGGTTTTTATTGAATCCACCTAGCGACTAATATCCCGTTTGCCCTGAGCCTGTTGAAGGGTTGGATGCCTTAAATTCAACCGCTTACCATAAGCCACCGATGGTTCGACAGGCTCAGGGTGAACGGGGGGTGTGGCCAATGGCGAAACTGCACACCTTGTTGTGATTTAAATCGATAGCCAACCCAAATAATCACATCTAAATTAAAGCAATCGATCTGATAGATTTTGCCATCGGCAGCAGTTGTTGCATTTTTTAACAACTGCTGCACTGTTTAGCTCTCCGTCCTAAAACACATTACTTACGTGTCTCGATATTGTGGGTTTATCACGGTCAAATAATTGTGTCTTTTGGTTTAAACTGATCTAGACCGTTTCTTTTGCTAGCTGAACTTGTATTTCACCACTATGGGTTTCAAATATTGTTATTTCATTCATAAAAACACTCCTTGTTTTAATGACTTAGTGCATCACTAAGCATTGTTTTTAATTGGCCCCCAAGCTGTTTAATGCCTTCTTGCTGCTTTGCATACTCCGCCAACAGTTCTTCAGTTCCGTGACTGATGACTTCGCCAACATAAGGTTTTTTAATATCGAGGTTGTATTTGGTCGCTAGTTAACAAGACACCCTCCATTACTGTGATCTATTTAAGACGAAGTGATTTAGACTAGCTTCCTTCGACAGGCTCAGGACGAACGATTGGAGTGGGCGTATCAAAAACGGGTGTGGAAGGTATTGGGTTTAGTTGAATATGCGGAGGTATATAGGGAATATTTAACAGGATTTGTTTACAAGCTATCGAGGTATACTAAGCGAATAAGATATCCACGAAAATAGAGTTTGAAAAATGGAGCTGGCGGCAGGAGTCGAACCTGTGACCTGCGCATTACAAGTGCGCTGCTCTACCAACTGAGCTACGCCAGCTTTATCTTTTTTGCTTATTGCTGAACAGTTTTGCAAATCGCTTACAAACCAAAAATTATTTTCAGACATAAAAAAAGCCGCTCAGCAATGCTGTAAACGACCGATTTATGCTATTTGGTAGGACCTCTACCATGTCAAAATAAAGCCCTAAGTCATTGATAGTTGCCTAAAGCACCCTACCCTTGCCAAATATTGCCTTATGAAAAATCTACTAATGGCGATCAAGTTAATAAATAGGAATTTTAAGTAATATACCGTAATTAAGTGTCTAGACAAGACTAGTCGATTCACAAGTTATATACGATCATAACTATATATGATGGGTGTCTTGATAAATGGGTTTAAGGCGACCGTTAGATTCAGGCCTCATGATTCTGCAAGATTTGTCGCAAAACTTCATCCTCAACATCACCTTGATCCGATTTCGAATACAGGGTGACCATCGTAATGTGGGTCACGGTTTTGACATAGTAAACCACGCGATAACCACCGCTTTTGCCTTTGTTGTTATCGCTGTTCTTTACACGAATTTTAAACACAGTATAACCTACACCGGAGATTTGATCTCCTGGGGTTTTTCCGGCTTTTAACTCATTAATGACAGGCTCGATATCCGAACGGATGCGCCGATAACGGCGGGATAACTGACGTAGGTTTCGCTTAAATTCACGCGTGTAATCAATTTTCATTACGTATCTAAATCATCCCACAAAGTATCAATCGGTTGAGTATCACCGTTCACGGCTTCCTGCCAGCCTTGACGTAAGCTATCTTCAGCCGTTTTCAGGCTGACGCTTTCTCTAAAGGCGTGCACAATATTCAACAACGCAGGCAAATACTCATCCGGCACCTGGTTAATTTCATTTTGTAGCTGTTCATCATATTTGGGTAATGACATCATTTTGCCTCTGTTTTCTATTTCTTCATATATTCTATATAGTATACCTGCCATTTCTTATCTTCGCCTTCTTGGTTAATTAACTTACTGGATGACAATTAACAAGAAACCCATCATAACAGTTGACAACAAAACTATAATACTGGATATTTAAACAGTATAACCAATACTAAATTAGCTTGAAGTAAAAGGACTTTACCTCATGCCTAAGGCTAGAAAAAACCTTATATCTCTTGAAGATACCCCCTACTAGCATTGTGTCTCCCGCTGTGTTCGCCGTAGCTTTCTATGCGGTAAAGATAAACTATCAGGGGCTATTTCGAACACCGCCGCCAGCAGGTAGCAACAATTAACAAGACCTGCCCCTAAAATGCGTTACGAAACGCATTATTTTAACTTTCTATACGATGGGTGTCTTGTTAATCCGATATCTTGTTAATCCGATAAGAAGCAGGCCCTTAGGCCGATATTTTTCAAGGCAGCAATGCGAATCGAAGTAGTAGTTTTTCTGCGTTTTGTTTAGCTCGCATAAATGCGGTAACAAAGACAGTATCGGTAGGTTTGTCATACCTGTAGAGAATTTTATAGCCGCTATCGATCGTCAGCTGAAGATAATCAAATACGCCAATATGTTCTAGTTCTGGGCAAACTGGTCTTATTTCTGGGTGTTTGGCGAGCTTATCTGCTGCAATATCAAGAAGTTGTTCAGTTAATAACTCAGGCTCAGAGATAAACTCAACCATATATTGCTCAAGATAATAAAGGGTTTCGAGCCCAATATGAGTAATCTCAACATTTGCCAAAGCTTGTTAACCCTTCTTGTCTACGCTTTTTAGGGCCTCTTTAGCTTCTTCAGGCGTCATCGTATTACCTGAGCGAATATCTCTTTCGGCGAGGTTCATTAACCTCAATAAAGCGATAGCTTCATCCTTTCGTTGAGCCTGATGCTCGGACTCAATTCTGTAAACTGGTTTACCACTTTGAGTGATAACCATTGGCTCTTCAAGCTCTAAATTAGCAGCGTTCTGCTTCAAATAGCTGATAGTTTCAATTCTCAAAATGTATCCTCATACTTTAAGGGCTTGGTCTAATTATAGACCATTAAAAGACTGATTTATACAGAATAGACTTCTGCATTTTAAGACGAAGTGATTTAGACTAGCTTCCTTCGACAGGCTCAGGACGAACGATTGGAGTGGGCGTTTCAAAAACGGGTGTGGAAGGTATTGGTTATAGTTGAATATGCGGAGGTATATAGGGAGTCTTTAACAGTAATTGTTTACAAGCTATCGAGGTATGCTGAGCGAATAAGATATCCACGAAAATAGAGTTTGAAAAATGGAGCTGGCGGCAGGAGTCGAACCTGTGACCTGCGCATTACAAGTGCGCTGCTCTACCAACTGAGCTACGCCAGCTTTATCTTTTTTGCTTATTGCTGAAACAGTTTTACAAATCGCTTACAAACCAAATTATTTTCAGACATAAAAAAAGCCGCTCAGCAATGCTGTAAACGAACGATTTATGCTATTTGGTAGGACTAGGCAGATTCGAACTGCCGACCTCTACCATGTCAAGGTAGCGCTCTAACCAACTGAGCTATAGTCCTATTGTTCAGCGGGGCGTAATGTAACAAAGTTACTTTGCTTGATCAAGTGGAATATTCTGCTTTCTGGCACTTATCTATCGCACCAAAACCTTCTTGGCGGTCACTATTGATAGGGGTCAAACGTCTAGTTCGGTTAAATAGATAGAATTAACACTCTATCTTCTTATGCCTGTAGTTATATTATGAACGAACACTCCACTATCGTTTACCCTATTCGGGATTCTCTATACATCAATCTGAATAATAGATGTACGCTTAAATGTGTCTTTTGCCCTAAGTTTAATGGTAGTTGGCAGGTTCATGATTATGATCTGGCGCTTGACCATAAGCCTTCTGCTCAAGCAGTAATTGATGAGATCAAAGACCCTACCCCTTACGACGAAATAGTGTTTTGTGGTTTCGGGGAGCCGACGCTTCGCCTTAAAGAGCTTATTGAAGTGGCTCAATGGGTTAAGCATAAAGGCGGTAACGTGAGGGTTAATACTGATGGGTTGGCGAATTTAGCGCATAAAAGAAACGTGTTGCCTGAGCTAGCTAAGTGTGTGGATAGTCTTTCTATTTCTATGAACGCGCAATCAGAAGCGGTTTATAACCATCATTGCAAACCTGGCTTAGAGCACTCTTGGCGCAGTATGATGGAGTTTGTAGCTGAGGCACCTCAATATATTAGCGACGTAACAGCGACGGCAATAGAGGGCTTAGAAGGGGTTGATGTGGCGGCTTGTGAAGCATTAGCGAATGCGCTTGGGGTTAAGTTTAGAAAGCGCACTTTAGATGTGGTTGGCTAACGCGCTTTATCAAGCCATTAACCAACCACAAAGCATAACATTTAAACGTTATAGTACTCGCGATACCAAGCCACAAACTTAGCGATACCTTCTTCGAGTGGTGTTGATGGTTTATAGTCAACGTCTTGAATTAGGTCATCTACATTTGCGTAGGTATCTGGCACATCGCCTGGCTGTAACGGAAGCAGGTTCTTTTCTGCCTTCTTACCTAAACAGTCTTCTATGACTTCAATATAACGAAGAAGTTCGCAAGGGTTGTTACTGCCGATGTTATAGATACGGTAAGGGGCTTTGCTGGTGCCTGGGTCTGGGTTTTGGCCATCCCACTCGGTGTTCGGCGCGGCGACTTGATCTAATGTACGCAAAACACCTTCAACGATATCATCAATGTAAGTGAAATCGCGCCTGTGGTTGCCATAGTTGAATACGTCAATTGGCTTGCCGTCTAAAATGCTCTTTGTAAATAAGAACAGCGCCATATCAGGCCGCCCCCATGGACCATAGACTGTAAAGAATCTAAGACCGGTGGTCGGTACGCCGTACAAGTGACTATAAGTATGAGCCATTAGCTCATTGGCTTTTTTAGTGGCGGCATAAAGGCTGACAGGGTGATCGACGTTGTCATGCACAGAAAAAGGCATTGACTCATTAGCACCATAAACAGAACTACTAGACGCATACACTAGGTTCTCAACCTTATGGTGTCTGCAGCCTTCGAGTATATTCATAAATCCGACAATATTTGAATCTATGTATGCGTGGGGGTTTTCTAGTGAGTATCTAACACCCGCCTGTGCCGCTAAGTGAACGACACGTTGAGGTTTATATTTTTGAAAGAGTTCTTCCATCCCTTCTCTATCTTCGACTGACATACGGATATCAGTGAAGTTAGGATAGACCGTTAACCTTGCCAGTCGAGCTTCTTTTAAGCCCACTTCATAGTAATCGTTTAGGTTATCAACGCCGATAACCTCATCACCACGCTCTAGTAGCTGAATAGCCAACGTAGAACCTATAAAGCCTGCTGTCCCTGTAACAAGAACTCTCACTAAACACTCCTTTTTCTGCAATACGTTATATTCGGACGATAGCTACCGACTAGAAAATTAGCATAGCGCTAACATAAGGGCCATCAGACCTAGCGTCTACTTTAATGCTGCTCACTTCAGTCTTTACACCCATTGCTCGATAGCCTGCTTCAACACCAAAAAAACTCGCTCTGTAGCGTACTTTAGCTAAGAGGTCATAAACAGTGTCATCTTCTATAGAAATAGCGCTACCTTCTACACCTACTGATAAAGACGTTATTGGCAGTTCAAAAACGGCACTTCCATAAAGCATCGGAATAATGTCATCAATATCGGTTTTGCTAGAGCTGTATTTGCCTGTAATCGGGTCAGGATCTTGTTCGCGTAATAACAATAAGCCATCAAACACTTTAGCGGTCAAACCGACATCAAGATTCACCCAGTTATCTAGCACTTCATAATAAAGCGTGAAGTCATAGTTTGTCAGATCTAAGCTAGTTTGAATTCGGCCATCATATGTTTCGCCTTTAAAGTCAAAGTTGCTGACCGAATAAACGACTTGATCCATATCTGAATACTGAAAGCGGAAGTTCGGAATAATTGGCACGGGGTGGTCAAATACCGCCGTAAAAATAGCTGAGTCATCTCTGCCTAAGCCAAGATCTTTATCAACATCAATTTTTCCGCCGCCAGACTGAATGGTTCCAGATGTATCTGGAGACCAATAAGACAACGAGGCAGACATACCTAATACATCGGCATTAGCCGTCGTTGATAGTAACGAAGCCGCGATTACTGAAAACCCTATTTTAGTCAATTTCATTCCGTTCTCCCGCAATTATTGTTATTCGCTTTTTAATCGACTTAAAACTCTACGCCTAAACGTCGCCCGACTTCTTCGTAGGTTTCAATAACATTACCCAACCCTTGGCGAAAGCGATCTTTATCCATTTTATTACGTGTTTCTTTATCCCAAATTCTGCATCCATCTGGGCTAAATTCGTCACCTAGAACAATCTTGCCGTTACAAACGCCGAACTCAAGTTTGTAATCGACTAGCAGCATACCTGCATCAGCAAACAGTGCTTTTAGAACGGTATTAACTTCAAACGTTAAACGTTTCATTTCTTGCAACTGCTCTTCTGTTGCCCAACCAAATGACTGACAGTGGTATTCGTTAATCATCGGGTCATGAAGCGCATCATTCTTTAAAAACAGTTCAAACGTTGGAGGCGTCAAATCGATACCCTCCTCTACACCCAAACGGCGGCATAGGCTACCTGCTGCAATATTTCTAACCACGCATTCAACGGGAATCATATCCAACTTTTTAACTAAACACTCTTGGTCAGATAACAACCGATCGAAATGAGTCGGTATGCCGGCTTCTTCTAGTTTAGTCATAATAAATGCGTTGAACTTATTATTAACCATTCCTTTGCGGTTTAATTGGTCAATCTTCTCGCCATCAAACGCTGAAGTGTCATCCCTGAAAAGCAGCACAAAACGGTCTGGGTTATCAGTTTTGTATACAGACTTGGCCTTGCCAGTAAAGAGTTCTTCACGCTTTTCCATCGGAGTAATGCCTCAAAATTTTAAAATCAGTGTTTTGCAGGAACACCTGAAGCGCCCCTGCATTTAATAACAAACGCTAAATTAGGATATATTATCAAGCAGCAAGCTAAGAATATCCATCTCTTCTAACTGGGTCATCTCGCCATCTTTTTTATCGACGACTAACTGATATCCGCCTTCAATTTCAATTAGCTTCAGCACATAGTTATATTCAGGGCGATCGCTATCCCCTCCAGAAAATAACCCTGAGAACCATCCATCACTTTCTTCTTCTCGGCCATAATCTAAGTAAAATATGCCTTCACTTCTGTTTAAGTCGACAATCTTAATTTTAGCGCCATTCAATCCTTTAGTTGCAGAACTCCAGGCTCTATCAAACGCAAGATCAAGCTTTAAATAAGGGCGCTCATTCTGACCGGTAATTAATGCAACCTTTGAGGCACCACCAATATCTGTGGCTAATAACGAGTAGCTTCGATAAGACTGGTTATTTTCAAGGTATGAACTGATAATCTCAAGAAGCTTCTGTTCTGCCGCTTGACGTCCCGGCAAGCCTGACCACTCTTTAAACGCTTGCGGCCCTTTTTTAACGTCCAACACTCTTACTTGCAGCTCGGTAGTATTTCGTTTTACACCCTGGCCTAACTTAGCTTGTATAAGTAGCGGTCGATCAGCCGTCGCCCCACCCAAGTTGATTCTTGATAGCAACTGTTTGGATAGCAAGCTTGAACCCAGCACTTCTGTTTGCATAAGCCCCAGCCTTGGGTTTTCGAAGGTGACTTTTACACCGTTTTCATCCCAAAAATGATCAAGAGACGGCCAAATACGCCCTGGTGTTTCGTTAACCAACAGCCAAGACTGATCATCTAATGTTTCAATCACATAGTTTTCAGTCAATATCGTAATTGTTGCATCTGGCGGTGGTGGCAACATGTATTTTTCTGGAAGGCTCGTACGCTTTTCAATCGGCGGTATGGGATAGCGCGCTTTTACATCGCTACTCTTGTACCAATCCGGAATGACGATATTTTCACCATGCTCGGCATTGACGTAATCGTTGGATCGGTCTCGCACAATACCGCAGGCAGTTAGCGTTGATAATACCAACACTGCTGCAGTTAGTCTGATTAAAGTCATTAAATACACTGTCTGTTTACGGGCTAATTAATCGATTCAGAAAAAACACATGTTCTTTGCAGAATCACAAAGCACCAGCGCTTTTTAAAGCGGCTAATACATCTTGATGATAAGCGGGGCTCAACGGTGTTAGAGGCAGTCTAATACCATCTTGAATCAACCCTAACTGCTGTAAAGCCCACTTAACTGGAATAGGATTGGCCTCAACAAAAAGTTTGTTGTTAAGCGCTTCCAACCGTTGATTTATCGCTCTGGCTTCATCTGCTTTGCCCTCTAAGGCCAAGCGACACATATCTGCCATATCTTTAGGCAGCACGTTAGCCGTTACAGAAATATTGCCTTTTGCGCCCAATAAAATTAACTCAACAGCCGTCGCATCATCACCTGAGTAAACCGCCATGCGGTCACCGACAAGCTCTATCAACTCTTTACCTCGCGCTAAATTGCCTGTCGCATCTTTTACACCCGTAATATTTGGGATATCAGCTAAGCGCACCACGGTTTCGTTAAGCATATCAACTGCTGTTCTGCCGGGCACATTATATAAAATCTGGTCTACATCAACAGCTTCTGCAACCGCTTTATAATGAAGGTACAACCCTTCTTGCGTTGGCTTGTTGTAATAAGGCGTGACTAATAAGCAAGCATCAACACCTATCTTTTTTGCTTCGCGAGTAAGGTGAATCGCTTCTGTTGTGGAGTTTGCACCGGTACCGGCGATTACAGAAATACGACCTGCTACGCGGTCGACAACACGGCGTATAACGGCGCAATGTTCATCAGGGTTTAATGTTGCTGATTCCCCGGTCGTGCCAACAGCAACGATTGCATCGGTACCGTTTTCGACGTGAAAATCTACAAGCCCATCTAATCGTTCCCAATCAAGTGCTCCATCAGGGGTCATTGGGGTAGCTAGCGCGACAAGGCTGCCAGAAATCATACATCTCTCCATGCAGGGGGAATTAGTGCAAAGTAAAAAGGGATATGTTAATCGCCGCCCCTGTGTTACACAAGGGTAGAAGATAGAATTAACACGACTAAACGGCATTATTAGTAAATAAAACCTACATAATAATACTGTAATAAGTTTTTTATAAAAAACACAGCCCTAATAATGCGATATAACAGTCGATAACCTACTATTGCTTAATCTTTAACTGGGGTTGACAGCTAACCTTACTAAGCAGAACATATATTAAATTCGAGGGCACACCCTTTTCATCAAAATTGTATGTAACACAACTAGACTACAAGAAAATGGGTACTAAATTGCAACTCAGAAACACAACCTCTCTATGTTTACGTTAACTTTCGGAAATCGGACCGTTTAAATGAGCACAACATCCAATAAAGAGAACCATTTAGTCATTTCTGCGATTGGTGGCGATCGTCCAGGCATTGTCAACGAACTTGCTAAGGCCAGCTCAGAAAATCGTTGTAACATCATCGATAGTCGCATGACTGTTTTAGGCGGCGAATTTGCCGTCATTATGATGGTATCAGGGTCTTGGAATGATATTGCTAAGCTCGAGAACATTATTCCTACACTCGCCAAAAAGCTCGACCTTACGACTATCGTTAAGCATACTAAGCCACGCCAACCAAAACCGGCTATTTGTTACACTGCAAACGTTGTGGCTCTCGACAACCCTGGTATCGTTCATGAAATAGCGAACTTCTTTTCTAAGCAGAACATTAATATAGATGACCTTCAAACAGGTACCTATAGCGCCCCTCATACCGGGACGCAGATGTTCAATCTCAACATGGCGATTACCATTCCTTCAGACACTCACCTTGCAACTCTTAGAGAAGAGTTTATGGTGTTCTGTGATGATTTAAATCTCGACGCCGCTATTGAGCCTGCAAGAAACAACTAAGACGCAACCCAATAAACACTATACATCAGGCCATGTTATCCCTGCTTAAACTTGGCCTTTTCGTCTAAATTTAATACGGTAATAAATATGTCTAAGCTAGAAGTAGGCGAAAAGATTCCTCAGTTTGAGTCTTCTGCCACTAACGATACAACCGTTACACCTGACTCCCTGAGTGGAAAAAACGTCGTTATCTATTTTTACCCTAAAGACAATACACCAGGGTGCACCACTGAAGGTCAGGACTTCCGCGATCATTCAGATGCATTTACTGCAGCAAACACAATTATTTTTGGCGTATCTAGAGACAGCCTTAAAGTACACACAAACTTTAAAGCTAAGCATGAATTCCCTTTCGAGCTTATTTCAGACCCTGATGAAACGTTGTGTAAATTATTTGATGTCATAAAACTCAAAAAGCTTTACGGCAAAGAATACATGGGGATTGAACGCAGTACTTTTTTAATAGACGCAAACGGCGTACTTCAAAAAGAATGGCGAAAGGTAAAAGTTAAAGGTCACGTAGAAGAAGTGCTTGATGCCGCTAGCAACCTCTAATATCGAGCATCTAACCGCTATAACCTTTTCACCGTTGAATCTTCACCCTTTTAACCACCTGAATATGAGCGCTATTAAATAAGCGAATAGCGCTCAAAGACGCCCGCTGTATTGTAAATCTTTGTCAACACCGCCTCAATTCTCGATCAAATCACCCTGATTTGTTGAATGTGCTCACAATTTAGCCAATCTCTTCGTTTTATCAGGTACTTCAGTCTTTAAATAACATAAACTTAAAAATAGACACATCAGTTCACAAATTTTTACGTAACAACCAAGCCCCAAACAACAAAAACAAAAGGAAGTTCATAAATGAGAGCATTAAGTAGTTTTTTGTTGATTCTGACACTTATACCCTTTGCGTCACATGCGAGAAGCATAAGCGATGTCAAATTAGAAGAGATTATTAAAGTAGACGCTTCTGATGCAGAGCTAAGTCTTAACGGTGCAGCACTCAGAAAAACATACATGGTCATCAACACCTATGTAGGGGGGCTATATCTTGAGAACCCATCACACGATGAAAACCAAATTCTCGAAAGTGATGAACATCGCCGCATGCTGTTTCATGTACTTTTACGTAAAGTGACGGCTAGAAAAATAGCACAAGCACTTAAAGATGCACTGGTACTCAATATTAGCGTAGAAGAACAAAAAGAACTCGAACCCAATATCAACCAATTCATTGCGATGTTTGAAGGCAAACTTAAGCGCGGGGATGAAGTAAATATTGACTATATTCCTGGCAAAGGTACCCACGTCATTATTGGCGGTACCGACAAAGGGATTGTACCCGGAAAGCAATTTGCTGATGCATTACTATCAGTATGGGTTGGAGAAAACCCTGTTGGCAGTGGCTTTAAGCAAGATATACTAGGTTACTAAAATTTGTATATTAAGCGCTCAAGCCATCAGCTTAAGCGCTTAATATTAACCCCTTTACTTTGCCACCGGCCATGCTGTAAACACAGCTTTCAACAATGTCGCAAGTGGGATCGCAAAAAACACACCCCATAATCCCCACACCCCACCAAAGAACAGCACAGAAACAATGATAACAACGGGATGGAGATTAACTACCTCAGAAAAAAGTAACGGCACCAAGACATTACCATCTAGCGCCTGTATCACGCCATATACAAGCATCAGGTAGAAGAAATCAGACCCCCATCCCCACTGAAACAACGCAATCATAGCCACCGGAATAGTGACGATAGCGGCCCCGATATACGGCACTAGCACTGACAAACCAACCAGAATAGCCAGTAAAGCAGCGTAGTTTAGCCCCATAAATACAAATGCCACATACGTCGCCACACCCACAATAAGAATCTCAACTACTTTACCGCGAACATAATTAGCGAACTGCAAGTTCATTTCATGCCACACGCGAGTCATTAGTTTCTTTTCGGTCGGCAAAAGCGCAGCTAGAGAGCTCAGAATAACTTTTCTATCTTTAAGGAAGAAAAACACCAATATTGGCACTAACACGATATATATCAATGCCGTTACAAATACTGGAAAGCTTTCTATTGAGAACGATACAACCCACTGACCAAACTTTGCGGCTTCAGTGGTGGCTTGATTAAACAGGTTATTAACCGCGCTCTCACTTAATAGTGACGGATACTCTTGGGGTAAAATCTTTATATAGCTTTGAAGCTCCGTAAACATTCTAGGAAACTCTTTAACTAACGACGTCACTTGCCCAAGCACGAGCGGCAGCAGTAAAAACAAAAAGACGAAGAACAACCCAATAAATAAAAGGTAGACCGCTAAAATAGAGCCTGTTTCATTAAGGCCTCGCGATACCAACTTACTTACAAGTCCTTGTAAAATGAAAGCTATCACCAAACTGGCGATAACGGGTGCTAACATTCCACCCACTAAAACAACAACCGCCAAACCAGCGATTAATAAGATAAAGAGAACAACAGCCTCTTCATCTGAAAAATACTTTTCTACCCACGAACGCACTATATTTAACATTCAGGCTCCTTTAATTGGCCTTTAATATATCTCTAAAAAACAGCTATTCACCTTTTAATATCAAATAACAATAGCTGTTATTATTTTCTACGCTTTTAAGCAATTGATTAGCACTCAAATCGGTGAATGACTTAAAGTCTCTTACCGAACCCGGGTCGGTGGCTTTAACCAACAAGGTTTGTCCTGCATCCATTATATTTAATGCCTGCTTAGCTTTGAGTAAAGGCATTGGGCAATTCAGGCCTGTGACGTCCAACACCTGATCAGCATCTAACGCTTGGTCTTCCATTTTTATACCTGTCATCACAACGTGAACCGTGTTTTTATCAATTTTAAATTCTATTTATTAGTTTTTTATACGAAAAGTACTCAGAACCAACAAGTTATAGCAATTATCGCAGTAAAAGCATTAATTACCCTCAATTGTAACTTAACTTGTTTGCAATATGCTGCGGTTAAGAAAAATATCAATAAGAATGCACCTTGATGTTACCCTAATAACAGTTTATTTTTGTTACTTTACACTGTTTTACAACTTTCCTGGGCTGCGTTTACATGAATAAATGGTTCTTTTTCACCCGGATACTCTTCCTATGGTTAGCATGCACTCATGCATCGGTTAGTCACGCCACCTCAAATGAGTTGCCTACTCTGGGAGACTCTACTTCTGGATTTATCTCGCTACAGCAGGAGAAAATTTTAGGCAGCTCTTGGCTACGCTCTCTTAGAAGGCAAGTCAAAACCTTTCATGACCCCTTAACCTATAGCTATCTAACCAGCTTAGTATTTAGATTAGCGCCCAACTCAGAGCTTACTCAGCGCGATCTTAACCTTGTAATTGTAGACAGCTCTGCTATGAACGCGTTTGCGGTTCCTGGTGGCGTCATGGGGATAAACGCCGGACTGTTTATTCACTCAGGGTCAGAACAAGAATTTGCCTCAGTTATCGCTCACGAAATCGCCCACTTAAGTCAGCGACATTACGCGCGTAGTTTAGAGCGCCAGCAGAAAACCACTCCCCTCGCATTAGCGGGTCTTCTCGCAAGTGTTATTATTGCAGCGACAACCGGTTCAGATGCTGGCATCGCAGCCCTTGCAAGTACGCAAGCACTTGCCATTCAATCACAGCTAAGCTATTCACGGCAAAATGAACAAGAGGCTGACCGCATTGGTATTCAGACACTTTTTGATTCCAATATGGACCCTAAGGCCATGCCGACAATGTTTGAGAGAATGCTACGCGAAGCGCGACTCTACGGAAACAGGCCCCCTGAATACTTATCAACCCACCCTGTAACAGAATCGCGAGTTTCAGACTCTAGAAACCGTGCAGAACAATACCCTGTTAAAGCCTATACAGAAGACTTGGAGTTTCACCTCATTCGCAGCCGCGTTTTACTGCACTATTCAGAGTCTGGCGATGCAGCGGTTCGTCATTTTGAATCAGCCATCGACCAAGGTAATACATTCAATAAAGTAGCAAGCCAATATGGCCTTGCTATCGCCCTTAATAAGACAGGAAAGCCTGACGAAGCGTTAGTTGCTATAACCCCTCTTCTCGAACAATACCCTAATCGAATCATTTTCATCGTTGGCAAAGCCACTTTTATGGCAAAGAATGGACAACTCAATGAAAGTATTGAGTTATTAAGGAAACACTTGAGTAGAAATCCCGGAAACTATGCCATTAGCTGGGCGCTATCCAAGCAAATCGCGACAAGAGGCCAAATCAACGATCTGATAGAGGCCGAATCACTGCTTACAAGAATAGCAAGGAGCCACCCTAACGAACCCAAAGTTTGGTATACCTTAGCAGAGGTGAATGGCGAAGTAGGCAACATAGTGCAACTGCATCAATCTAGAGCAGAATTCTTCTATCTTATTGGCGAAATTGATGACGCCCTACTACAGCTGCAGCAAGCACTCAAGAAAAGTCAGGGGAACACTCAGGTCACTGCAATAATTCAACAACGAATTGATGATTTATATAAAGCAAAAAAGGGCATTAATTTCTAATACCCTTTTTGCTGCAAGCAATACGTTATAGCATTTATAACCGTATTACTTAAACGGCAATTGAAGCACTTGCCTTCTTCTTATTCGCTGAAAAATCAAGCATTCGCCTAAGTGGAATTAATGCTTTCTCTCTCAATTCATCATCTACGAAAATCTCCTGATCGCCCTTTTCAAGCACATCAGCTAGGTTATCTAGCCCGTTCATTGCCATCCACGGGCAATGAGCACAGCTTCTACAGGTTGCCCCTGTACCTGCCGTAGGCGCTTCTATAAACGTTTTACCGGGCGCTAACTGTTGCATTTTATAAAAGATACCGCTATCTGTCGCAACGATAAACTCGTTATTATCCATATCTTGAGCCGCTTGTATTAACTGCGACGTTGAGCCGACCACATCAGCAATATCAACTACAGACTCAGGGGATTCAGGGTGCACAAGAACCGCTGCATCAGGATAAAGATGCTTAAGGTCTAAGATACCTTTCGCCTTAAACTCTTCGTGCACGATACAAGAGCCATCCCACAACAATACGTCAGCGCCTGTCGCCTTTTTAACGTAGCCACCAAGGTATTTGTCAGGAGCCCAAAGAATCTTCTCGCCCTGCTTATCAAGGTGCTCTACCACATCTAACGCAATACTCGATGTTACAACCCAGTCAGCTCTCGCCTTAACTGCGGCTGAAGTATTAGCGTAAACCACAACCGTTCGGTCCGAGTGCTGATCACAGAAAGCCGAAAACTCATCTGCGTCACACCCTATATCGAGCGAGCAAGTCGCTTCGAGCGTAGGCATTAATACGCGCTTTTCAGGATTAAGTATTTTGGCCGTCTCACCCATAAACTTTACACCTGCAACCACCAAGGTCGAGGCAGGATGCTCATTACCAAAGCGTGCCATTTCTAATGAATCAGAAACGCAGCCACCCGTTTCTTCGGCCAACTCCTGCAAAATCGCACTGGTATAATAATGCGCAACAAGAACTGCATTTTCACGAATCAGCAAGGCTTTAATTTTTTCTTTAAAAGCCGTTCGCTCTTCAGCACTTAACTCTAATGCTTCATGCTCATGCGCAAAGTGCTCTTGTACAAGAATACTGTCAGACGTTTTACTCATTAATGATTCACCTAAAAAATACGATCAAACGATCAAAGCTGATTAACATCTATCACTGCCGAACCGATTAAAAACACAGCACCGATTTTAGATCAATTTCGATAAGGCCCGATATTTTATCAGATTCCATTTCTAGAAACGAAAAAAGGGAGCCTATTAGGCTCCCTTTTAAACATGGTGGGTCGTGGGCGGCTCGAACGCCCGACCAATTGGTTAAAAGCCAACTGCTCTACCAACTGAGCTAACGACCCAAACTGGTTTGATAATGATTGGTGCTTAATTCGTTAAACTTTCATTTAACGTTATTTCGCTTGAACTAAACCACCGATCTCTTATCTAAACTTTTTAACTTTAAATAAGTGGTGGGTCGTGGGCGGCTCGAACGCCCGACCAATTGGTTAAAAGCCAACTGCTCTACCAACTGAGCTAACGACCCAAACGAGGCGCATATAATACTGTTTTTTGACGGGATGACAAGTACAAATTTATATTTTTTAAATAACTTTTCAATTTTAGAAATTCGAAAGGTATTTCAACCACATTTATAGCTTTGTAATATATTCTTTAGCAAGCTTTGCTGCGGAGCTTTCAGGATATCGCTTTACAACTTCTGTAAGGTAAAACTTAGCATCTTTTAGGTTATCTAAGCGATGGTAGGTTGTTCCTAGCTTAAACATGGCGTCAGCTGCCTTACGGTGGTTAGGGAAACTCCCCACCACTACGGTAAATGCCTGTCTTGCCTGCTCAAATTTAGGCATTACCAAATAAACTTCGCCTAACCAGTAATACGCATTACCCGCTAAATCACTATCGGGATAAAGCGCTATAAACTTATGCAGTTCATCAACAGCCTGATCATATTTTTTCTGTTTAATCAGATCATACGCTTGCTGATATTCTCGTTGCTGCTTAGCTGAGGGCTCTGTTTTAACTTTAGCTAAACCTGCCGCACTCGTCGCCGTTAATGCTGCTGCCCCCTCTACTACAGTATTAGCACCACTAGGCGCAGAGGTATATGTGGCACCATTCAAATGAGGTGATACGTTGCTTGAGGCGCTGCTAGTCGACTCTTTAAGTTTTAGTAAGCGCTGATCCAGATCATGATACCTATCTCGTCCTTGCTGCTTTAACTGCTTAATTTGGTACTCTTGCTGCTCAACAATACCTCTAAGTGCTTGTACTTCTTGTTGCAGCTGCTCAACCAAAAATAATAATTCTGAGGTTGGACTGAGCTGTGTGGAAGTATTAGACGATTTAGAAGATGATGAAGCCGTAGACTGGGCTGAAGTAGCCTGAAATGCTGGTGTTGACTGTGCAATTGCGCTGTCTATAAAAGACAGCGCAAATACAAGAGAAAGTATTCTCTTCATGATATTGTTTTAAGACTCGTTTTATTTGTATTCGATATAAACACGACGATTCTTAGCCCAATCGCTTTCGCTCGTTCCCGCTGATGCTGGCTTTTCTTCGCCGTAGCTAACAACTTCAACCTGAGTGCGAGCTACACCATTTACAACAAGAAAACGCTCTACAGATTGCGCACGACGCTCACCTAGTGCCAAGTTGTACTCTTTAGTTCCACGCTCATCAGTATGACCTTCAAGCGCAACGTTTACATTTGGGTTGGCTGATAAAAATGCAGCATGAGCCATCAAAGCAGCACGAGACTCAGGTCTAACGGCAGACTTATCAAAGTCAAAGTAGAATGTACGGATTTCACGTAGTACCGCTTCTTCTTTTTCTTTTGCCTGACGCTCAAGCTCAGCTTGCTCTGCAGTCATGCCTTCAGTAGTCAAAGACCCAGATTCACCAGGTACGTTAACTTCAACACCACCAGATTGATCCATTGGTGTAACATCTGCACCTGAAGTCTCTACATCATCAGTAGTACTAGTAGATGCACAACCTGCTAAAACAGATGCTGATAATACAAGCGCTAGAGCGTGCTTAGTTGATATCGCTTTCATTGGTTTTCCTTAATTATAATTAAACAAAAATATTAACATGGGATATTGAGCTATAAAGTGCACACATCGATACAACTTAATCAATATCGTGCACGTTATTTAAAACAAAAAACACCTTATTAAATTCAAAATAGTACCCTATTCTAAAGCTAATAACGTTTTACTTCAAAAAAGGCGACCACGCAGGCTCCCTTACATCACCAAACTCTGCAGGTAGAAAGTATTTTGACCGTCCATCCACTGAAACTACGGCTAGTACGCCCTTTCTACCTCTTTGCGTTGAATAAATCAACATTCTATCGTTTGGAGCCAAGCTTGGGGACTCATCTAATGATGTATCCGTCAGGGTTAGCTCATTGCCAGTATCCAGATTCAACGTTGCTATATTAAAAGAACCTTGTGACCGATGCACATAAAAAATACTCTGCCCATCATCGCTAAAACGAGGGCGTGAGTTATAACGGCCTTTAAACGTAAGCCGCTCAGGAGTCTGGTCATTTATATTCATTCGATACACTTGAGGGCTTCCGCTTCTGTCACTTGTAAACACAAGCTGGCGACCATCTGGCGACCAACTGGCCTCTGTATCGATCGCATAATGCCGAGTAAGGCGTGTTAATTTTGAGGTCGCCAAATCAAGTCGATAAATTTCGGCATTACCGTCTTTAGATAACGTTAACGACAATGACTTACCATCGGGTGACCAAGCTGGCGCGCCATTCAACCCTTTATGTGCAGACACTAACTGTCGCTTTCCCGTTGCGATAACATGGGTGTAAACAGCAGGCCGGTTACTTTCGAACGATACATACGCTAGTTTTTTCCCATCTGGAGACCATGATGTAGACAAGATAGGCTCTGACGTTTTGAGTAAAGTAAATGAGCGCTGCCCATCTGCATCAGCAACCTGTAGGCGATATTCATCTTTACCATTCACGCTTTTTTGATGGGTTATAAATGAAATTTTAGTCGAAAAAGCACCTCTTATACCGGTCACCGCCTCATAAATAGCATCACTAATGTGGTGAGCTAAATCTCTCAGGCTCTTTTCACCACCTGAGACCACTTCTCCAACCACTCGTTTCTGCTGATTAACATCAAACAATTGATACTCAATTTTATAGGTTTTAGTGTATTCGGAATATTCTATCCCACCGATTAATAAGAAGTTTTGCTTCAAAAGTCGCCAGTCTCGGTAATACACCTCTTTTGCGCTCGTCGGCAAGCTCAGCATTCGATTGGTGGCCAAAGGGTCAAATTCACCACTTCGCTGAAGGTCTTCAGCAATAATCTTTCTAATATCCTGCGGGATCGCTTTTGTACTTTTATTGGCAAACGGGACGACGGCTATAGGGATTGCAGAGTCTGCCCCCTGAGTAATCTCAATCATCAATTCTGCGACTGACACGCGAGGAATGACTAAAATTATTGATAATAAAAAAGTAAGGTATACATTTCGATTTTGCAAAACTAATCTTCCTGATGACTAAATGACATACTAAATCGTCTAAAATTTCGCTCAAACACTCTGTTATCTGCAGGAACCGGATACTTCGAAATTGACGTTGCAGCACTCAGTGCTGAGCGATCAAATGTAGAGTCTCCGCTGCTTTTCAGAATTTCTGCACGGCCTAACTCCCCTGTAGGAAAAAGATGTAACTGCAGCACCACAGTTGAACCTATTTTTGCACCTGGTGGCTTATGCCAGTTTCGCGTAATTTTAGCGCGAATAAGCGCAATAAAGCGATCGACCTCATTCATTTCAGCTATTTGGTCGGCCTTTAATTGCGCTTGCTGAAGACGATCGGCTTCACGCTGCTGTTGCTGTCGTAGGCGCTCTTCAATTTCTTGTTGCCGCTCCTGCTCAGCCTTAAGCATCATTTCTTGTAATTGAGCTTCTTGCTGCTCTCGTAACAAGGCTTGTTTACGTTTCTCTTCTTCTTTCAGCTTTTCTGCTTTAATTCGTTTCGCTTCAGCTTCTTGCTTTTGTTTCTCTTCTCGTTGTTTCTTTTCCGCTCGTTTTTTCTGCTCTTCTTTCTTCTTTATCAAAGCTTTTTTTTGTGCTTCTTCTTTCTTTTTTTTATCTACCGCCTTTTTTTTCTCTAATAACTTTTTCTTTTCAGCGTCCGTTTTTTTCTTCTGTTCTGCTTTTTTCTTTTTCTCTAACGCTTTCTTTTTTTCAAGTTCTTTTTGCGCTTGTCGATCTTTTTGGCGCTGATTTTCTATTCTCTTTTTGGCCTGATCTGTTTCTTTCTTCTTTGCATCTAACACAGACGCATCAACGACGACGGCGTTAATATGCCGTGGAGCAACAACAGGCCTAACCTCTGCCTGAGAAGACCACCCCGAACCTAAAAGAGCCAACACTGCCGCATGAAGCACTAAGGCATACACAATTGATCGACGATAACTACGATCAAGTGTTTGCCAGAATTGCATTAGAAAACGTATTCCAGACTTCAATATATTTGTTTTAACTTGCTTTGCACCATTTTTACTCATGGGTTTTCAGTCACCAAACCAACACCCTCTGCGCCTGATTGCTGCAGTGCACTCATTAAATCTACCACAACACCGTATTCAACATGCCGATCCCCACGGACCAGCACATTCACTTTCGGGTTTTGCTTTAAAATAACCGCGACCCTTTCTTGTAGCGTGGATAACTCCATCGGCTTGCCTGTTTTATCACCTATTTCTAGATAATAGGCGGCATTCGAATCCACCGTGATAATCAGCGGCTCCTGTTCTGGATCCTGACTAACCGGATCAGAGGCTACTTGAGGCAAGTCGACTTTAACACCTTGCGTCAGCATCGGTGCGGTTACCATAAAAATAATCAACAACACTAACATGACGTCAATATACGGCACCACGTTAATGTCAGACATTGGCTTTCTGGATGATCTAGCCATTTAACACCTGTTTAATTGTTAGACTTAGCCCGTTTATTTACTAATAGTTGCACGTTTAAGCGTGAACTGTGCGATGCAAAATGCTCGAAAACTCATCAGCAAATGTTTCGTATGAGCCAACCAATGCATCGGCTTGAGCCGAGTAACGGTTATATGCAATAACTGCAGGTATCGCTGCAAACAAGCCCATAGCAGTTGCTACCAATGCCTCTGAAATACCAGGCGCAACCGTTGCCAAGGTTGCTTGTTGTACTTGAGCCAACCCCCTAAAGGAGTTCATAATCCCCCAAACCGTTCCAAACAACCCTACGTATGGACTTGTAGAGCCAACCGTGGCCAGAAAGGGTAAGTTTGCATCAAGTAAATCAGCCTCTCTTGACACAGCCACTCTCATGGCGCGCTGCGTTCCTTCCATAACTGCATCAGAGTCAGCACTTCCTTGCTGCCGTAATCGGGTGAACTCGTTAAAGCCTGCTTTAAATATATTTTCTAAACCACCTTGAGGCTGCTCTGCTGCGTTCAGTTCATCATAAAGCTGGTTCAGATCCATGCCCGACCAAAAGCGCTCCTCAAATGCTACTCTCGCTTTTTTCGCTTGTCTGAAAAGTGACCCTCGTTGAAAAATAATCATCCACGATAAGACCGATGCCGCTAAGAGCAAAAACATCACAAGCTGAACGATAAAACTGGCGTTCGCGACCAAGCTCCATATAGATAACTGTTCTTCCACCCATTCTCTCCCAATATACAATAATTAAAATATAGTTTGCCTTACAACGACTTAATTTAAGGCTTCAAGTAAATGCTTATCTAACGCTCTAGGCTTACCGCTATCCAGCGATACACATGCCACTTTAACTTCTGCAGACACTAATACTGTATTATTTTCATCTACTACATGCTGCTCAAAGACCAAATAGGTTTTACCCACTTTAATGATTTCTGATGTTACTGTAATCAAATCATCTAATCTGGCTGACTTTTTATATTTAATCTCTAGACTATGAACGACATAACTTATATTTTGTTGCATCCCAGTTCGTAGCTCTATGCCTAGGCTTCGAATATACTCCGTGCGAGATCGCTCCATAAACTTAAGATAGTTTGCATAGAAAACAATCCCACCGGCATCGGTATCTTCAATGTAGACGCGTATAGGTAAACTAAAGTGCTGATTTTTTCGGGTATTCATTGCCCGCCTCTCTCAAACTATCTACCTGCTTCAATGTATTAACCCTACCGCTATAGACTCGGCTGGCTTCGTTATTAACTATTGCTCGGCGCCGTTAAACCAAAATGTAACCAAGCACTTTTAGTGACCATTCGCCCTCTGGGTGTACGTATAATATACCCTTGTTGAATTAGGTACGGCTCTAACACATCCTCGATAGTGCCACGCTCTTCACTAATAGAGGCGGCCATACTTTCAATACCCACCGGACCACCTTCAAACTGTTCCATCATTGTAATTAACAGACGGCGATCCATATGGTCTAGCCCATGGCTATCCACCTTTAGTAAATTGAGTGCTTTATCAGCCATTTTTTGACTAATAACACCGTCTGATTTTACTTGTGCATAATCTCTCACGCGCTTAAGCAATCGGTTTGCAATACGCGGTGTTCCACGAGATCGCTTTGCTATTTCTTGCGCGCCTTCTGTTTCTATTTCGAGCCCTAACATTTTGGCCGACCGCATAACGATATGGGTAAGGTCTGCAGTACTGTAAAACTCTAATCGCTGCACAATCCCAAATCGATCACGTAATGGTGATGTCAGCAATCCTGCTCGGGTCGTGGCTCCTACCAAGGTAAATGCAGGCAACTCTAATTTGATTGAACGCGCCGCCGGCCCTTCACCAATCATGATATCCAACTGATAGTCTTCCATCGCTGGGTACAGTAGTTCTTCAATGGAGGCATTTAAACGATGTATTTCATCGATAAACAGTACATCACCCTCTTCAAGACTGGTGAGCATTGCCGCTAAATCACCCGCCTTTTCAAGAACAGGGCCAGACGTAGTTTTGATGGTACCATTCATTTCGTTTGCAATAATATTGGCTAGCGTGGTTTTACCCAGACCTGGAGGACCAAATATAAGCACATGATCAAGCGCTTCACCTCGCGCCGCCGCTGCACCTATAAATATCTCCATCTGCTCTGAAACCGCGGGCTGGCCGATATAGTCAGCAAGCTTGGTTGGACGAATAGCTCTATCTTGCCCTTCTTCAGAACGAGATTGAACAGACGTGGCGGATACCAGGCGATCTTCTTCGATCATTAATTACCTCTTACCATGCTTTTTAGTGCTAAACGAATCAACTCGCCACTGTTCAAGCCTTCGGCTTTACTCGCATTAACCGCCTTACTCGCTTCTTGTGGCTTATAACCTAGCGCGATTAAGGCTGACTCAGCCTCCTCGATCACACTGGATGCGCTAGGGGCGGTATTAAGTTCTCCACCATCCAGTAAATCAGCCTCTGGCATCCCCCAGTCTTTAAGCTTATCCCTTAACTCAATCAGTAGACGCTCCGCCGTTTTCTTACCCACACCAGGCAGTTTTACGAGGGTGGCAGCGTCATCGTCTCGAACACACCGCGCCAACTGGTCAGAATCCAAACCAGACAATATTGTAAGCGCAAGCTTAGGGCCTACACCATTAATTTTTATTAACAAGCGGAACAGGTCGCGATCTTTGACAGTTGAGAAGCCGTAAAGAAGTTGAGCATCTTCTCTCACAACCAAATGGGTATGCAGAATAATATCGTGATTCAGTTCCGTTAACGCAAATGACGTTGTGAATGGCACTTCAATTTCATAGCCAACCCCTTGCACATCAACAAGTAACAGTGATGGTTGTTTTTCAACTAATCTGCCTCTAATACGACCGATCAAAAGTAAATCCTCAATTATATTTGTTAGAACTGGACGCTACCTAATCTAAGTAGCAAACATCATAAAATTATTTTATTCGTCCTCGACGACTTGAGGTTGAGCCCGCTATTCGAATGAGCCCTTGGTAAGTATGCGCATGACATATTGCAATGGCCAACGCATCCGCAGCATCAGATTGCGGCTTACCAGGCAACGACAGTAGCGACTGAACCATATGCTGTACCTGAGATTTTTCAGCGCCACCATTACCCACAACTGCTTGCTTTACTTTTCGCGCCGCATACTCTGACACAGGTAGGTCTTGCATCACAGCGGCCACAATAGCAGCCCCTCTCGCCTGCCCTAATTTAAGCGCCGAATCGGCGTTTCTTGCCATAAAGACGTCTTCGATAGCGAATTCCTGAGGCGACCAACGTTCTATTATCTCAGTAACACCTGTAAATATTTGCTTCAGTTTTTCAGGTAGCGTTGTTCCTTGCATTCGAATGCAGCCGCTTGATATATACTCTGGCCGTCCCTGAACAAAGTTAATAACACCATACCCTGTGACGCGCGACCCAGGGTCAATTCCCAAAATAATAGCCATGTATCTGCCAAAGTAACCTGTAAGTGCTTATAGGTGAACGGATATAGATATAAAAAAGGCGGTCAATGGTAGTTATGCTACACCAATAGACCGCCCTTCAAAAGCCGCACTGCAAGCAAAGCGGCACAAATTGTAACTCTAACCATCAACCAAGTCAGATTAGTTTAAGCACTCAAGATCAAGCGCTTAAACTACAGACTTAATTAACTTTCTTCTTTAGCTGACTTACGAACACTAATATTGAGTTCTTTAAGCTGTTTAGCATCAACAGTACCAGGCGCTTGTGTCAACATACAGGTTGCACTCTGGTTTTTCGGGAAAGCAATGACTTCACGAATAGACTGTGATTCGGTCATCAACATCACTAGACGATCAAGACCAAACGCTAAACCGCCGTGTGGAGGACAACCGTACTTCAATGCATCCAGTAAGAAGCCGAATTTCTCCTGCGCTTCTTCATCATCGATACCCAGGATACCGAATACGGTCTTTTGCATTTCGCCATCGTGTATACGAATCGAACCGCCCCCTAACTCTGTACCATTTAGCACCATATCATAGGCTTGTGATAACGCAGTTTCTGGTGCTGCTTTAAGCTCTTCAGGTGTGCACGCAGGTGATGTAAATGGGTGGTGTATAGCGGTCAATCCACCGGTAGAGGTCTCTTCAAACATTGGGAAATCAACAACCCAACAAGGCGCCCACTTGCAGGTAAACAAATCAAGATCTTCACCCACTTTAACGCGCAACGCGCCAATAGCTTCGTTTACGATCTTAGCCTTGTCTGCACCAAAGAATACGATATCGCCATTTTCAGCCCCTAAACGCGACATAATCTGCATTGCAACATCGTCACCTAAGAACTTAACGATAGGTGACTGAAGACCTTCTGCACCCTTCTCTAACTCATTAACTTTGATCCATGCTAACCCTTTAGCGCCATAGATACCTACAAACTTAGTGTATTCGTCTATTTGCTTACGAGAAATGCTCGCACCACCTGGCACACGTAACGCAACAACACGCCCTTTAGGATCTTTCGCTGGACCGGCAAATACTTTAAAGTCGACTGGCGCGACTAGATCAGCGACATCCGTGAATTGTAACGGAATACGCAAGTCTGGCTTGTCGCTACCGTACTTAGCCATTGCTTCTGAGTAAGGAATACGAGGGAAAGAAGCAAAATCAACATTTAATAGATCGTGGAACATTTCACGAACCATTTGCTCCATGATGTTCATCAACGTGTTTTCATCTATAAAGGAGCACTCAATATCCACCTGAGTGAATTCAGGTTGACGATCAGCACGCAAATCTTCATCACGGAAACATTTTGCAATTTGATAATAACGATCAACACCAGAAACCATCAACATTTGCTTAAATAGCTGAGGTGATTGAGGTAACGCGAAAAAGTTACCTGGCTGAGTACGACTTGGAACCAGATAGTCTCGTGCACCTTCTGGCGTAGCACGTGTCAGAATCGGTGTTTCTACATCCATAAAATCCTGACCATCAAGGAAGTTACGGATATAACTTGTCACTTTAGAGCGAAAACGTAGCTTATTAAGCATTTCTGGGCGACGTAAATCTAAGAAACGATTTTTAAGACGCGTATCTTCACCCACATCAACATAGCCATCCAACTGAAAAGGAGGTGTTGCGGCAGCATTTAGAATCGTTAACTCTTTACCGAGAACTTCTACTGCCCCCGTTGGCATATCTTTATTAATCGTGCCTTCTGGACGACGACGGATACGGCCTTTGATCGCAATGACGAATTCACTACGCACACTTTCTGCTTTAGCAAACGCTTCTTCGGTATCAGGATCAACAACGACTTGCGCAATACCTTCACGATCTCGCAGATCCAAAAAGATCACACCACCGTGGTCTCTACGACGATGAACCCAACCATAAAGAGTAACTTCTTGGTCAATATGTGATTCGTTAATAGCTCCGCAATAATGACTGCGCATAGATCAATACCCGTAATTTCTGATTGTATAATTGTTATAAATAACTTTTATAAATAGCGTTTATATTAATAACATTGCCAAACCGTAGCGCTAACCTGCTTCTGCGCTACTGGGTTTGCTATCCTGAGCAAGATTCTTTTTCTTGCCGGTTTTAAAATCTGTTTCATACCAGCCCGACCCTTTTAATCTAAAGCCTGCTGCTGATATTTTCTTGGTAAACGTCTGCTCTTCACAAGAAGGACATTGCGTTAAGGGACTGTCACTTAACTTTTGCAATACATCCTTCTGGAACCCGCACGCCTTACATGCATACTCATAGATTGGCATTTAACGCACCTCTCGATACCGACCCAAAACAAAAACGCGATATTATAGACTTATTTTTTGTCAAAATCAGGTCTAGTTGATGAACTAAATTAAATTAGCGACGCTACCTGCCGATAGCTTTATCGAGAGATAGGCTAAACTATATAAAGACCAAGCAAAAAGTATCTAAAAAACAGTACGAAATTATAAAAATAACTCATAAAAACAAACATCTGAAAAATAATATGACTCTACAGATTAGCACCGAGGCAACAGAAGAGGTTATTACCGATTTCGCCAATGAATTCTATGACGCCTATGAGTTATGTGAAGTTAAGCTCGTTGAATTAGAAAACAACCCATCTAATCCACACCTCATCAATCTAATATTTCGTGCAATACATAGCATTAAGGGTAATCTTTCTTTTGTCGGACTACAGCCCCTACTCCCCTTACTGCAAAGCATGGAAGACTTACTTTCAAAAATAAGAGAAGGTGAGCTGACGTTTTCAGCTAGCCTGAGCGATGTGATTTTACTATCCATTGATCATACTAAAAGTGTCGTTGATGAGCTAACAGGGCAAGGAGAATCAGACTTAACACCGTTAGCGATACAAGAAATAAGAGATAAGTTCAGCAATATCATAAAAGCCAGCCCTGATGAACTTCAGCATGCGATCAATGCAACCATCAACACTTTAGCCCCCGAAACCATCATCACCCAAGAAGAAACGCCTCCCGCATTTGCACCCAAAACAAAACCACCTTCAGCGACACAAAACCTGTTAAAAATACTCCAGCGACACGATATTCCGCTGACAGATGATATTAATTTAATGGTATCCCTTGTTGCACCTTTTGAACTCCGGTCTCCCTACTGGCATGGCAAGTGTGCACGCCAATTACTACTCGCACTAGGCATGAACAAAGTAGCGGATAACCGTGTAAACCCCGCGCAACTTGCTGCCGCCACCATGATGCATGATTTTGGCATGTGTTTCTTCCCTATAGACTTATTGCATAAAAGCACTGAGCATTCAGCAAAAGAAAAGAAACAACTACACCAACACCCCCGAACCACTTACGAACTGTTATGCAAAATGCGACATTGGAGCGACGCTGCCGAGATGGTGCATCAACACCATGAGCACATGAACGGCCAAGGCTACCCTCACCAACTAGTAGAAGAAGAAATTTGTGACGGGGCAAAAATTATCGCCATTGTTGATACGTTTGATGCCATCATGAATGAAAGGGCGCACATAGAAATGGTTAAACGCCCCTTTATAAGGGCCGTACTAGAGATAAACCGTTATTCTGGTACCCAGTTTTCAGCTGAGTGGGTTAATATATTTAATCAGTTTGCGCAAAAACTACATCTGTCATATCGAACAAATACCCCCTGACCTAACACCCATGACATTTACACAGTAATTATAAGACTGTTCATAGCACTAAAAGGTCTTAATATAGTGCCAATAAATCTAAATTATCTGTATGATGAACATTCGTTTTATGTCAGCAACTTCTATTAACTATTAGACGACCGTTTAACGACAGAGGAAAAGCAGTGTCTGTAAGAGCCGAACAAAAACAGAAAACTCGCAGAGCATTAATGGATGCCGCTCTAAATCAGTTAACCGCTGATAGAGGTTTTGCGAATTTGAGTTTAAGAGAGGTCGCTCGCGAAGCAGGGATTGCGCCTACATCATTTTATAGACATTTTAATGAGCTTGATGAGCTTGGGCTAGCGCTAGTCGATGAAGCAGGCCTCGCATTAAGACAACTAATGAGACAGGCACGCAAGCGTATAGAGAAAAATGGTAGCGCGATTAGCACCTCCGTTGATACCTTTATGGAGTATTTGGCATCCAACCCTAGCCACTTCCGCTTACTTTTAAGAGAAAGAACAGGGCTTTCAATTCAATTTAGAACCGCTATCAAAGCAGAAATAAACCACTTCGCCACCGAGCTATCAGAAGACTTAAGAAGAGCTGGCGAGCTCAAAAACAGACCTATTGATGACCCACAATTAGTGGCAGACACTATGGTAACAGTTATGTTTAACCAAGGATCTGAAGCGCTCGACTGCTTGCCCAAAGAAAAAGCAGACCTAAAGGACCGCCTTAAAAAAGAACTTCGAATGATTCTTCGTGGCGCCGAAATAGTCACCACTGAAAATAGAGAAGCGGGTAGAACGTCTTAATCCCAGCTTTTCTCAGCCACCTGACTCAATAAGTTTATCTGGTTAGCTAGTTCAGCTGCTGAATACTTAACAACCGGATGCCTTCCCCAAACAGGCGCGGGCCAAGCGGCATCACCCTCAAAGCGCACAACGTGATGCACATGCAGCTGATTAACCACATTCCCTAAAGCCGCAACATTCAGCTTATGACCTGCATATACCGCCATTATTTGCTGCCCTAAAAACACCGACTCTTGCAACAACTGCCTCTGATCGACATCTGATAGTTGGTAGATTTCACTGGCGTCTTTACGCCTAGGCACCAAGATAACCCACGGGTATTGACTATCATTCATCAACAAAACATCTGATAGCGGCCACGATGCTAGCTTTACCGTATCATTCCTAAGGCGCTCATCTAAGTTAAAGTCTTGGTTATCCATCATATTTATCTTACCTCCGAACACGTAAACAAAAAGAGCCGACTATTTAGTTAGCCAGCTCTTTTATGTCAAACCTTGATATCGCTATAGCTTAATTAGTGCCTATCCTGAAACCCTGTAATAGTCGCCTCTTGTCATACTCGCGCACAAGGAGAATTGCGAAGCAGAGAGAGCGCCCTGGGGTGGGCGGGAGTGACGGCTGTTTCAGGTTGCTCGCTAGCTAGCATCATAAGCGATACGCCAAGCTATTAAGACTGAAATTGATTCAAGCCACGACCAATTGCGTAGTAAGTGAATCCTTTACGCGCCATTGCTTCTGGCTCGTACAAGTTACGCCCATCAAACACAACCGCTTCACTTAACGATTCTTTGATTAGATCAAAGTCAGGTGAACGGAATTCTTTCCACTCAGTCACAATAGCAAGCGCATCTGCACCTCTAAGCGCTTGCTCTTTAGTGCCACATAACACCAAACCTTCTTGGTCGTTGTAAATACGCTGAGTTTCTTCCATTGCTTCAGGGTCAAATGCTTGAACCTTAGCACCTTCTGCCCATAGAGATTCCATCAGCACACGGCTAGATGCTTCTCTCATATCGTCTGTATTAGGCTTGAATGACAACCCCCAAACGGCAACGGTCTTGCCTTTCAAATCACCCTTAAAGTGGTGTTTAATCTTATCAAACAACACACTTTTCTGAGCATAGTTAACGGCTTCAACGGCGTTTAACAATACCGAATCGTACCCTACCTGACCTGCAGTACGCGCTAACGCCTGTACATCTTTAGGGAAACAAGAACCGCCATAGCCACAACCTGGATAGATAAAGTGATAACCAATACGTGGGTCAGACCCTATTCCCTTACGAACCTCTTCAATATCAGCACCTAGACGCTCGGCTAAGTTAGCCATCTCGTTCATAAAGCTAATTTTGGTAGCCAGCATGGCATTTGCCGCATACTTAGTTAATTCAGCAGACCGGATATCCATAAACACCATACGATCATGGTTACGGTTAAAAGGCGCATAAGCTTCTCGAATCATGTCTTTTGCACGGTCGCTATTAGCACCTACAACGATGCGATCTGGCTTCATAAAGTCATTAACCGCTGCCCCTTCTTTTAGGAACTCAGGGTTAGAGACAACATCAAAATCAATCTGCTTTCCTCTTGACGATAACTGCTCTGCGATCATCGCATTCACTTTATCTGCCGTTCCTACAGGTACAGTAGATTTATCAATCACAACTTTATAGTCATTCATGTTCTGACCAATGCTTTTAGCCACAGCCAACACGTATTGTAAATCTGCAGAACCATCCTCATCAGGAGGTGTACCTACAGCAATAAACTGCAAGTCGCCGTGCTCAACCGCTTTCTCAACATCAGTGGTAAACTTCAGTCTTCCCGACTTTACGTTGGTTTCTACAACAGACTCTAGACCAGGCTCGAAAATAGGGATAATGCCATTCTCAAGATTAGTAATTTTATTAACATCAACATCCATGCATAAAATATCATGGCCAACGTCTGCCAAACAGGCTCCTGTTACCAGACCGACATACCCTGTACCAAAAATAGTAATCTTCATTTAAATCCCTTATTTAATCTAAAAAACAAACAAATATTTACAGATAAAAAGCGTTTACTTCTTAGCGCTCTTTTTCTCTTGCCACAAACCTTCCCAATTTAATGCCGACTTGACGATAACCTCTAGGTCATTATGGTCCGGTTCCCAACCAAGCACTCGCTTAATTTTACTGTTATCGGCCATCAACGCATCAGGGTCACCCGCTCTACGTCCCACCTCTTCTACCGCAAAATCAACATCGGAGCTCTCTTTTACCACTCGAATAACTTCATTTACCGTAAACCCGCTTCCATACCCACAATTAAGTACATCAGACTGACCACCTTTTGCCATATAATCTAATGCCATTACATGCGCTTTAGCCAAGTCCTCAACGTGAATATAGTCTCTTACACAGGTACCATCTCGGGTTTCATAATCAGTGCCAAACACCTTCATTCCATCTCTTACACCACGAGCACACTCACACGCCACCTTGATAAGATGTGTTGCTTCTGGTGTTGCCTGACCCAAACGCCCCTCAAGATTAGCGCCTGCTACGTTAAAGTAACGTAAGATCACATGCTTGAGATTTGATGCTGAAGATAGATCTCTAATCATCTGCTCGCTCATCATTTTGGACGCCCCATAGGGGTTAATCGGTGCAAGCGGCATATCTTCGGTCAATACTTTTTCATCTGGCATACCATAAACTGCCGCCGTTGAAGAAAAGACCATATAAGGGACTTGATGCTTCTCAATAGCACCCAGCAAGTTAAGTGTGTTACGGGTATTATTACGGTAGTATTTAAGCGGGTTTTCTACTGATTCAGGTACCACGATATGAGCGGCAAAGTGCAGAACGGCTTCAAATTGATGTTTTTCAAATAATTGATCGATTGCCTCTACATCGGCTAAATCACCAATCACTAACTCTCCGAAAGTAACGGCCCACTCGTATCCGGTTGACAAATTATCGTACACAACAATGTCATGACCCGCTTCGCCTAATTGACGAACTACATGACTGCCAATATACCCTGCTCCACCCGTAACCAGTACTTTCATAAACTTAATCCCTTGCTGTTAGCTTATTGCTTATCGATCGACTCGATAACTTTTTTGTCTCGCTTTTTCTGCGCTCTACGCTGCGCAAAAAAATCACTTATTATTAACCTGCATTCTGTTTCGCAAACACCCCCCAAGTACACTACTCGAGTATTGACCGAGTCATGATCAAACAAACAGTTTTGGCTCACTACCGCACCGGCTTTAGGCTCAGTAGCACCAAAAACAACTCGATCAACGCGCCCATGAATCAGCGCACCTACACACATCGTGCAAGGCTCAATGGTTACATATAGAACACTACCGGGTAGGCGGTAGTTGTTTTCTTTCGTACCCGCATCTCTAAGCGCCATCACTTCCGCATGTGCCGTCGGATCATGGTTACCAATAGGGCAGTTCCAACCTTCACCAATGACTTGGCCATCGCGAACAATCACCGCACCTACAGGCACTTCCCCAAGCTCATACGCTTTACGCGCAAGCAGAAGTGCATGATGCATCCATCGCTCATCTTCTGAAAGCGCTTGGCTCAATTATTCACCTTCTTTTACAATCTACACAGTCTAATAATGACACCACACTCAACCGTCATTCCCGTTCTCAACTGTCATTCCCACAGTTGACAACAACTTAGCCGCTTATTCCCACTCAATCGTAGCCGGTGGCTTAGAGGAAATATCATAGGTCACTCTCGAAATACCGGATATTTCATTAATGATTCTATTAGAGACTAACTCAAGTAATTCATAAGGCAAATGCGCCCAACGTGCTGTCATAAAGTCGATGGTTTCAACTGCGCGTAGCGCTACAACATATTCGTAACGACGAGCATCCCCAACAACACCCACAGACTTCACAGGTAGGAATACAGCAAACGCCTGACTGGTTTTGTGGTAGTAGTCTGCCCTACGAAGTTCTTCAATAAAGATCGCATCGGCACGACGCAGAATATCGGCATATTCTTTTTTCACTTCACCTAAGATACGCACACCTAAACCAGGCCCAGGGAATGGGTGGCGGTAAACCATGTCATACGGTAGACCTAACTCTAAGCCTAGCTTTCTTACTTCATCTTTAAAGAGTTCGCGTAAAGGCTCAACGAGCTTTAGCTTCATATCTTCTGGCAAGCCACCTACATTATGGTGGGACTTAATAACATGTGCTTTACCCGTTTTAGATGCCGCTGATTCAATTACATCAGGGTAGATCGTACCTTGAGCTAACCATTGAACATTGTCTATTTTAGCCGCTTCTTGATCGAAAATTTCGATAAAGGTATTACCGATAACTTTACGCTTTTTCTCAGGATCAGAAACACCTTCAAGACGAGACAAGAATAGGTCTGCAGAATCTGAGCGGATCACCTTAACGCCCATGTTCTTGGCAAACATGTCCATCACTTGATCGCCTTCGTTTAAGCGAAGCAAGCCGTTATCAACGAAAACACAGGTCAACTGGTCGCCAATCGCCTTGTGAAGCAGAGCCGCTACCACTGAAGAATCCACGCCACCTGATAAGCCTAGCAATACATGATCAGAACCGACCTGTTCGCGAATTGTTTTGATCGCGTCATCAGCAATATGGCTTGGAGTCCATAGCGCTTCACACTCAGAGATTGATAGAATGAAGTGCTCAAGCATTCGACCACCTTGCAGCGTGTGTGTCACTTCTGGGTGAAACTGTACACCGTAGAAGTGCTTCTCACGATTGAACATACCTGCAATCGGCGCACTTTCTGTAGACGCCATCAACTCAAAACCTTCTGGCAGAGTCACAACTTTATCGCCATGGCTCATCCACACATCAAGTAACGCGTCACCTTCCTCACTAACATGATCTTTAATATCAAGCAGTAGCGGGTTATCTGACCGAACAGTGATTTGAGCATAGCCAAATTCACGCTCTTCTGAGCTTGCAACCTTTCCGCCTAACTGTTCTGCCATAGTCTGCATACCGTAGCAGATACCCAACACCGGCACCCCCATAGAAAACACACACTCTGGTGCTCTTGGCGTTGAATCACCTGTTACCGACTCCGGACCGCCAGCCAAAATAACCCCTTTTGGGTTAAATTCAGCGATCTCGCTTTCTGTCATATCAAAGGCGCGAATCTCACAATAAACGCCGATTTCTCGCACTCGTCTTGCGATTAACTGGGTGTACTGAGAACCAAAGTCCAAAATTAAGATGCGATGAGCGTGAATATTTTGAGTCATAAGGAGTTAACCACTCTTGAGTAAACGCAAAACGGGGCGAAGCAATAATGCTTCATCCCCGTAATAAAATAGCAAATTTTTTGTGAATCGTTCAGGATCTTCAACAGCTCCATCATTACCCTATACGATAATTAGGCGCTTCCTTAGTAATAGTCACATCATGCACATGGCTTTCCTTCATGCCTGCAGACGTAATACGTACAAACTGAGGCTTAGTACGCATGGTCTCTATGTCTTGGCTTCCGGTGTAACCCATACTTGCGCGAAGCCCGCCCATCAACTGATGCACAATATTAGTCATCGGTCCCTTACAAGCAACACGACCTTCTATTCCTTCAGGCACTAGCTTATCAACACCAGAACTTGCATCCTGGAAATAACGATCGCTTGAACCTTGATTTTGTCCCATAGCACCTAATGATCCCATGCCACGGTAAGCTTTATAGCTTCGACCCTGGAACAATTCAATTTCGCCTGGTGCTTCATCAGTACCTGCCAACAGGCTACCAATCATAATGCAAGAGGCACCGGCCGCTACCGCCTTAGCTACATCACCAGAAAAACGAATACCACCATCAGCGATTAGTGGTACGCCTCGATCTTTGAGTGCCTCAGCTACATTCGAAATGGCAGAAATCTGTGGAACACCAATACCCGCAACAATACGCGTAGTACAAATAGAACCAGGGCCAATACCCACTTTAACGGCATCTGCACCTGCGTCAGCCAATGCGATTGCTGCTTCAGCTGTTGCAATGTTACCACCCACTACTTGAACATCAGGGTAAGTGCTTTTAACCCAACGAACACGATCAATAACACCTTTAGAGTGTCCGTGAGCGGTATCAACCACCACCAAATCTACGCCCGCTTGAACCAATGCAGTCACGCGATCTTCAGTATCAGCACCAGTACCTACTGCCGCACCTACACGTAAACGCCCTTGATCATCTTTACACGCATTGGGGTAATCTTGTGACTTCTGAATATCTTTTACAGTCATCAGACCTTTTAGTTCGAAGTCATCATTAACCACTAATACTTTTTCAATACGATATTTGTGCAGAAGGTTTTTAACCGTTTCAAGGTCAGTTCCTTCAAGCACTGTCACCAATTTTTCTTTTGGTGTCATTATTTCTGAAACTTTAGTATCTAAACGACTTTCAAAACGGATATCTCGCCCCGTTACAATACCGATAAGATCTTTACCATCAACAACTGGCAAACCAGAAATTTTGTTTGCGAAGGTAATATCAAGCAATTCTCTAACGCTCGTGTCAGGCGAAACCGTGATAGGATCCTTAACTACGCCGCTCTCATGTTTTTTTACAGCTCTTACTGCCGCAGCCTGCTGTTCAATCGACATGTTTTTGTGAATAATACCGATACCACCTTCTTGAGCCATTGCAATCGCTAGCGGCGATTCGGTAACCGTATCCATTGCTGCAGACACCAGCGGTATGTTCAAAAAGAGCTCACGGGTGATTTGAGTTTTAAGCGAAACATCCTTGGGTAAAACCTCGGAATATCCGGGAACTAGGAGAATATCGTCAAATGTTAGAGCTTCTTGCGCGATCCGCAGCATATGAACAACCTTATAAACTTGCCAAGATGAATCCGACAATTATATATAGGTCATCCAACACAGTAAACCAGGCAATAGTGTATGCAGACTAATTCCTTTGAAATAGCCGGTAAAAAAAGAGTTTCAATGACTGTTTCTGAATTAAACAGGCAAGTGAAACAACTTTTAGAGGCCAGCTTCCTTCAAATTTGGGTAGAAGGTGAGCTGACGAGCTTTTCTAAACCGTCCTCTGGGCACTGGTATTTCACCCTTAAAGATGACAGAGCACAAATTCGTTGTGCGATGTTTAGAGGACAAAATCAACGACTCCGTTTTACCCCTAAAGAAGGCGATAAAGTCGTCGTGAGAACCAAAGTGAGCCTTTACGAAGGTCGTGGCGACTATCAATTAATTGTTGAGTCCATGGAACCCGCAGGCGCTGGTGATCTTCAAAGAGCATTCGAACAACTCAAAGCCAAGCTCGCGGCAGAAGGCTTATTTGATCAAAGTAGTAAAAAACATTTGCCTTCGCACCCTAAATCAATCGCCGTGATCACCTCGCCAACAGGTGCCGCGGTGCACGACATCCTCACGGTGCTTAACAGACGCTTTCCGGACATTAAGGTAACGCTCTACCCTACTGCCGTTCAAGGCGAAGGGGCAGCTAAAGAAATCGCGCGGATGATAAACCTGGCCAACACTCGCAACGAAACAGATGTGATTATTGTGGGCCGTGGCGGCGGCTCACTAGAAGACCTTTGGGCGTTCAATGAAGAGGTCGTCGCCCGAGCGATCTACCAAAGTGCAATCCCGATTGTGAGTGCCGTTGGACATGAAGTCGATTTCACCATTGCAGACTTTGTATCTGATTACCGCGCCCCAACCCCTTCTGCAGCAGCAGAAAAATTAAGCCCTGACCAGTACGAATGGCGTCAAAATCTAGACCATCTAATGGACCGTATTAGCCATGCTATACGCCGTAAGCTTGCTATGGAAACACAAAAGGTCAGCGGGCTTCGCTCTCATATCAAGCATCCTGGAAAAAAACTACAAGAAAACCAGGCTCGATTAAAAGAACTCAATATTCGCCTAACCCAAAGCCAAAACCGTAATATTGTGAGCCTTCAACAAACGGTTAATTCATTACAGCAACGATTACGCAGCCAGTCACCCGCAGATAAAGTAACGGCAGCCAGTGCCGCACTTAAAAAAGAATTTCACAAACTGCAGCTTTCAATGAAACACACCCTAGAGAAAAAACAGCAGCAACTTGTTAGTAATATTCAAACACTGGACGCAGTAAGCCCTTTAGCGACGATATCTCGAGGTTACGCTATTGTTTCTGGCCAGCAAGGCGCCATAGTCAGATCGATAAATACTGTAACGCAAGGTGAGTCATTAAAGACCCAATTAAAAGATGGTTATATACATAGCCAAGTCGTTTCAGTTGAACCCTCAAATGACTAAAAACACTCAACATAATAAGCGCTAAATACTGACGATCAATCAACTTACGAACTAACGATTGATTAAGTAGCAAAAACTCTACTGTACGATTTGGCTTACTCAGCTTAAAATACGCACATTCACGCTCTTTGACTCACAATATTCTTAGAGCGAACACCTTATATATTTCTAATGGAACATAAATCCTATGCGCGCTAGTCGTTATCTTATTGCAACACTCAAGGAAACCCCTGCTGACGCTGAAGTGATCAGTCATCAGTTAATGCTCAGAGCAGGCATGATCAGAAAACTTGCCTCTGGTCTTTATACTTGGTTACCCATGGGGCTGCGCGTACTCCGTAAAGTCGAAAATATCGTTCGCGAAGAAATGGATAAAGCGGACGCACAAGAATTATTAATGCCCGCTATACAGCCTGCTGAGTTATGGCAAGAATCGGGGCGTTGGCAGGAATACGGCGGTGAGCTGCTACGCGTAAAAGACAGACATAATCGTGATTTCTGCGTTGGCCCCACTCACGAAGAGGTCATTACTGACCTTATTCGTAATGAGTTAAGCAGCTACAAATCACTGCCTGCTACGTTTTATCAAGTACAAACAAAGTTCCGTGATGAGCGCCGCCCTCGCTTCGGCATCATGCGCTCACGCGAGTTCATCATGAAAGACGCCTATTCATTTCATATCGACCAAGCGTCTCTTGATGAGACTTATCAACTGATGTATCAGACCTATACCAATATATTTACCCGTCTAGGGCTAGATTTTAGAGCGGTACAGGCAGATTCAGGCAGTATCGGTGGCAGCGCATCACATGAGTTTCATGTATTGGCTGATTCAGGTGAAGACGATATCGCCTTTAGTTCAAACAGCGATTTTTCGGCCAACATCGAAATGGCAGAAGCTATCGCACCTGCGGGCGAGCGTGCGGCGCCTTCAGCAGACATGCAAGAAGTCGCAACCCCTGATCAAAAAACCATCGACGATATCGCCAACTTACTCAATGTTGCGGCCAACACCATTGTTAAAACACTGATCGTAAAAGGGGTTGAAAACGAAGAAGGTCAAACGCCGTTAGTGGCCCTAGTAATACGTGGCGATCATACATTAAACGAAATTAAAGCAGAGAAAATTGACGGCATTGCATCACCGCTTTGCTTTGCGTCTGATGAAGAAGTAAAAGCAGCAACAGGCTGCTCAACAGGTTCTTTAGGCCCTGTTTCACTAAACCTCAGAACCATCATTGATCGCAGCGCAGCGCATCTATCTGACTTTGTTTGTGGTGCGAATAAAGAAGGCATCCACTTGACTGGCGTTAACTGGGAAAGAGACTGCCCTGTCGGCGAAATCGCAGATCTACGTAACGTCGTTGAAGGCGACCCTAGTCCTGATGGAAAAGGCACTATTGAGATCAAACGAGGCATCGAAGTCGGTCACGTATTTAAGCTAGGCAACAAATACAGCACCGCAATGAATGCAACCGTATTAGATATCAACGGTAAAGCTTCAATTATGGAAATGGGATGCTACGGTATTGGTGTTTCTCGTATAGTTGCAGCCTCAATAGAGCAAAACAATGACGAGAACGGCATCATCTGGCCTGACGCAATTGCACCGTTCCATATCGCCATTATCCCAATTAATATGCATAAGTCTGAAGCCGTTGCTGAAAAGTGTGAGCATTTATATCAAGAACTCACCGCAGCGGGCTACGATGTATTGTTAATGGATGAAGAAAAGGCGCGTTTAGGGGGCATGTTAGCTAACGTTGAGCTGATAGGTATTCCACACCGTATCGTCATCGGTGACAGAGGGCTTGAGAGCGGTAAGATCGAATATAAAGGCCGCCAAGATGCAGACAAACAAGAAGTAGCGAGTGATGAAATCGTTAACCTATTGTCGTCTAAAATCACCTTAAGCTAACGAATTCGGCACTTCAACGAATTCGAACAGCGCAGCGATTTGGAATAGCAATATGAATAGAAGTAGCTTGAGATCGGCAATCGCCTTATGTGTGGCCATGATGCTCGCTACTTCTGCTTTAAGCCAAACGGTTGACCCTGAGTTACGCGCGGCATTAAAGCGTAATGTGAATGAATCAAATAGCTTTGAAGATCGCTTTGATGCAGAGGTTTGGCTAGTTGATATGTCAGGCCGATTAAGCCGATACATTAAAGACCCCAGCCAGCGACTCCAGCTTCTAAGAAAGGTCCACGGTGAAGCAACAAAAGTCGGCGTAGAGCCTGAGCTTGTTCTTTCAGTGATTCATATTGAGAGTGGTTTTGACCGATTTGCAATTTCTCGGGTGGGCGCACAAGGCCTCATGCAGGTCATGCCGTTCTGGAAAAATGAAATCGGCCGACCAACAGACAACCTCACTAACATCGATACCAATTTACGGTATGGCTGCACCATACTCAAACATTATATTGATCGTGAAAAAGGTGACTTGATAAGAGCACTAGCAAGATATAACGGCAGTCTTGGAAAAACTTGGTACCCAGAAAAAGTTTTAACCGCCTGGGAAAAATACTGGTTTGTAAACAACATCTAATTAATATTCATAGATTTCATGCAAAAAATTTCAATCGACCTCACCATATCTGCTGACGAATGGCTCAAAGTATACCGAGGCTCCGCCCGAACCGTGAGCACGACAAGTTTAGATGGGCGAAAAATTCAGTTTCCCGCCAATATCCTTCAAAAGTATGTCACCCATTTTGGTATATCAGGTAGGTTTGATATCTACTTTGATGATCAGGGGAAGTTTGTATCTATTACTAAAGTAATTTGAAAAAGCCAAAGGACCCCAGCTGAGAGCGACTCCTACATGAGATGAAAGAATATCCTCCACCCCTGTAGGCGTGCCACTTTGGCGCGATATCTTCAAAATATCACTGCATTAACATTGCTACTCAACCTGGTGAGCCGTGCTCTGCGCTAGATCCAACAACTCCCTTAAGGCAACCGAATACATCGAAAACTCCGTCTCCGTTGTCGTTTTCAGCTCTGAAAGCATCACATTCCAGCGTTCAATCAAGTCTCGGTGGTAGTCGACCCAAATATCCAAACGCTTCTCAACGTCATCCGGTGCATTCCTCATTTTCAGTACACCCACAGTCAATGCCCGCTGCTGCCAATCTAAGTCTTCACGAAAGGCTTCTCGAGCCAATGCCTGCCAGTGAGTTGAAGGCGCTAGAATATTAAGCTGCTGTCCAAACCAGCTTAAATCAAGGCGATCACCCAGTGCAAAATATACATTCGCAACACGGCTGATAGACGAACTACTCATATCTTGTGCTTCAATAATCCCTAAAGCAGAGTAAAGATGCCCTGCCCCAGCTACGGTCTCAGCAAGATCCTTTGGCACACCTTCTTCAATCAATTGATTGAAAGTCTCTTCCCATTCAACTTTAGGGTCACCCGTTAGGTAATTGGACAAATTACTCGATATATCCTGAATCCCTTTGGCAAACTTCTCCATATTTGCAACAACATTTAGCTCACTACGTCGATTTCTTAACAGCCAACGACAAGCCCTACGAATTAACCTCATCAGCTCGTTCATCATTCTGATTTGAGTGGCACTGCTAACATTATAATCTAACGCCTCTATCTGCTCCCACCAGTGCTCCAACCTAAATACATCTCTTGCGATAATATAGGCTAACGCTACCGCAGCTGAACTAGAGCCTGCAGACTGCCTTAGTCGATCTACAAACGTAATCCCCATATGGTTGACCATGTCATTGGCTATTTGGGTCGCGATAATTTCACGTCGTAGTTTGTGATTATGTACTTCTTGACCAAATCTCTTAACCAATTTTTCTGGAAATACTAATTCTATTTCGCCAGACAAACATTGATCATCAGGTAACGTACTGTTGGTAATCAGTTCTTTTAAATCACCTTTAACATACGAAATAAGCACTGACAGCTCAGGGCGTGTTAGCCCCTTACCCAATGCTTTTCGTTCTGCGATCGCCTCTTCATCAGGTAAAAACTCAAGCGAGCGGTTAAGCTTGCCAGCGGCTTCCATGGTGTTAATAAGACGCCGATACTCCTCTATTCGGGGAAACGCTTCGGAACTTGCGATGCTAATAGCTTGCGTTTGACGGTAGTTATTTTTCAATACCAACTCTGCTACTTCATCGGTCATTTCGGCTAATATTTTATTACGCTGCTTTTCCGTTAAATCGCCATTGGCCACAACTTCATTTAACAGAATTTTGATATTAACCTCGTGATCAGAGCAATCAACGCCCCCTGCATTATCGATAAAGTCAGTATTCAGGCAGCCGCCTTTCAAACTGTACTCAATACGAGACAATTGGGTAAAGCCTAGGTTGCCCCCTTCACCCACAATCTTAGCCCGTATATCTCGACCATCAATACGTAAGCCGTCATTGGCCTTATCCCCTACATCGCTATGGGATTCAGTTGAGGCTTTAAAGTAAGTGCCAATGCCACCTATCCAAATCAAATCAACCTGCGCTTTTAAAATATGAGAGATCAACATGTTCGGAGGCATACGGTCACTCGTCACCCCTAATAATGCTTTCATCTCATTACTAATAGGTATCGATTTAGCAGATCGATTAAAGATTCCTCCGCCTTTTGAAATCAGTTTACTGTCGTAGTCTTCCCATGATGAGCGCGGCAATTCAAATAATCGTTTTCGTTCAACATAACTCTTGGCCGCATCTGGGTTAGGGTCAATAAAGATATGCATATGGTTAAATGCTGCAACCAGTTTGGCATGCTTAGAACGCAGTAACCCATTACCAAACACATCACCAGCCATATCACCAATGCCCACCACCGTAAAATCTGTGGTAGCTGTATTATGGCCCATCTCTCTAAACAAACGCTCAACCGATACCCAAGCACCTCTTGCTGTAATTCCCATTTTTTTATGGTCATAACCATAACTACCACCAGACGCGAACGCATCTCTAAGCCAAAAGTTATAATCACTTGATATCTGGTTGGCAATATCTGAAAACGTAGCCGTCCCCTTATCAGCCGCTACCACTAGGTAGTAATCATCTTCATCATGTCTAACAACCTGCTTCGGGGGGACTAATTCACCCTCGACCAAGTTATCCGTCACATCTAATAGTCCACGAATAAAGGTTTGGTAACACGAGATACCTTCTTTCATAAAGGCTTCTCTGTCTCCCTCTGGTAGCTTTTTAGCTACAAACCCGCCTTTTGCGCCCACCGGTACAATAACCGAGTTTTTAACTTGCTGCGCTTTAACCAACCCTAGCACTTCTGTACGGTAATCTTCATAACGATCAGACCAACGTAAACCACCCCGCGCGACTTTTCCACCTCGCAAATGCACCCCTTCTATTCGTGGCGAATAAACAAAAATCTCAAACATGGGTACAGGCAACGGCATATTGGGTATCGTTTTAGGGCTTAATTTAAACGACATATACGTTTTATCTTGCCCTGCAGGCGAGGCCTGATAGTAGTTGGTTCGCAATGTCGCTTTGATAAGATCAATATATAAGCGAAGTATCTTATCCTCGCTCAAGTTTGATACGCCATCTAAGCCTTCATTAAAGTCAATTTCAATCTTCTCTTGAGCAGCTTTACGCTTAACAGGGCTCGCATGCTTATCGAGTGAAAAGCGCGCATCAAAAAAGGCTAAAATTTTCTCTGTTAGCCCGACATTATTAACCAAGGTATTAGAAATAAACTGCTGACTATTACTCACCCTTAGCTGTCTCATATAGCGAGCATAAGATCTTAGCATCGCTATTTGACGCCAATTCAGATATGCCGCTAATACCAGGCGGTTGAACGGATCACTTTCAGCCTCGCCGTGCCACACTTTCTCAAACAACTGCTCAAATATATCCCTGACTTTATGTATATCGACAACCTGATTTGAATAAGTTGAGAGTGTAAAGTCATGAATCCAAACGCGTTTTCCCGTTCGATCTGTTGTTTCAAAGGGGTGCTCTCCTATCACTCTAAACCCCATATTCTCAAAAATAGGCAACACATCAGATAACGTGACAGGTTGATTGGCATGAAAGAGTTTAAAGTGAATCGTTTTATCGTCTTCTTCGAGCGCCCGATAGAAGCTCATTGAAAGCGCCTTCCCTTCTGATACCGCCGCGATGTGGTCGATATCAATTACCGCTCGCCTAGGGGAAAACACTTCTTTATAGCTTGATCTAAACGCGTTCTGATATAAATGAATATATCGATTGGCCAATTCTTCTCCATGCGCTTCATAAAGCGCTTCGGTTAGGCCATCTTGCCAAGATTGAGCAATCGCAATAATCTTGTCCTGCAACTCTGCCACATTCAGTTCCCGACTTTCTTCTGGGTTGACGCGAATATTAAACTGCGTGCGAGCCAGCACGGATTCAGAGAAAAATGTAATAAAGTCTATATCGATGCCGTTGACAGCCTCAACCAAGACCTTCTCCATTTTACGTCTGAGGTCTGTGTCATAAATTTCTTTTGGAACATAAACTAAGCAGGACACAAATCGACCGTAAGCATCCTCGCGCATAAATAAGCGAATCTTACGACGCTCTTGTACATACAAAATGCCCATCGCCACATCAAATAGCTCATCACTATTGATTTGAAAAAGCTCATCCCGAGGGTAAACTGATAAAATTTGATCGAGTTCCTTACCCCCATAGTCCGCTAAATTCAAGCCTGAGCGCGCAATAACATCGGCGGTTTTTCGGCGTAACAATGGAATTTCAGAGGGGCGTTCGTTATAAACTTTTGCCGTATATAAGCCAAGGAATCGACGCTCACCAACCACCTCTCCCTTGCTATTAAACTTTTTAACCGAAATATAATCTGGATAAGCAGGACGATGAACCCTTGAGCGCTCGGAAGATTTAGCAAATGTAAATATATCCGGTTTTAGAATATGTTCTTGTGTGCGCTTAGGTAAATCTGCCAGCTTAAAACGATGATGGCTCTCCGTATGGCTTTTCATGATCCCTTTTTGAGAGTCTTTAACCACCTCCAAAATGACATCACCGTTTGCGCGTTTGTAGCTATATTCAACCGACCCCAAAAATGTAAAGTGATCAGCGACCATCCATTTAATGAATTCTCCAGCTTCAGCAATATCTTCAGCGGAGAAAGATTTTGGCAGCTTACTAAACTCTTTAATTAACCCTTCAGCATTTTCTCGCATCCCTTCATAGTCGGATACCGCTACTCTAACCTCTTTAACCACTGTCTCGAGTGCTACCTTGAGCTCATCAAGATTAGCCGTTTCGTTGTGTCGATCAACTTCTATGAACATCAAAGATTCAGACTTATCAGACTCAGCTTTCGGGTCTCTTGCCAGTAATTTTTTTAAATGCCCCCCCCGATCCCGGTCTGACTCTAGTACTGCATGTTGAATCGTATGAACCGTCAGTTCGCGCTGATTAAGCGCCATCCTAATTGAGTCCACTAAAAACGGCATATTCTGGTGTAACACCGCAACAACAGTATGCGTAGATTGCCAACCATCTTCTTCTAAGCCGGGGTTGAACACCCGGATTTTGGGTTGTTTCAAGTTATGATGCTGAATAAATTTCCAACTCGCTAATACGGCACCATAAACATCAGAAAAGCGTTTACCCGTGATTTCTTCCATTGGCAAACCGCCAAAAAACTGGAAGACAAAATCGATGACCTTTTTGGCTTCCGCCTTTTCTAGTTTTCCCTCAAAAGTGTCGGCTAACTGCTTTAAAAAAACAGCTTTAGAATCAGTCGTAACGTGGTTCATCTAACTTGTCCTCAAGTTAACATCCTTAGCGAGTTGAGCTAAGGCTGAGTAGGATTTACGTTTTTTATTATGTGCTGATTATCTCAATCTAGAAGATCGCTAATATTAAGAATAGTTCATGCTTTGGAAATTGCTTATTGAAGTGAGATCTATTAGTGTAACGGCTATACAAATAACGATTTAATTCAGCGACTTTTACGCACTTGCTTAACGTTATCTGAACTTTTTTGACACCTTATTTACTATAATGACAACAGAATAAAGAGCTTCGTACAATGACGTCTCAAAGTACTGATCAAACTGAAAACATTGCGCCAATAGAAAGCGCCGTACCCTCTCAAAATGCATTTAAATCGCTTAAACAATATTTAACCCAGCAAATTATTGGCCAGGAGCACTTGGTAGACCGGTTATTAATCGCTTTATTAGCTGACGGTCACCTTTTAGTAGAAGGTGCGCCAGGGCTTGCAAAGACCAAAGCGATTAAAGAACTGTCTAAAATGCTCGAAGGTAATTTCCAACGAATTCAGTTTACACCTGATTTGCTACCATCTGATGTCACCGGCACTGAGATCTATCGTCCAGAAGATGGTCAGTTTCATTTCCAGAAAGGGCCTATTTTTCATAACTTGGTGTTAGCGGACGAAATAAACCGAGCGCCAGCAAAAGTACAATCAGCACTTCTTGAGGCAATGGCTGAACGACAAGTCAGTGTGGGCAAGCAAACCTTTATGCTTGATCGCCTATTCTTAGTGATGGCGACACAAAACCCAATTGAGCAAGAAGGGACATATCCTCTTCCAGAAGCTCAGCTCGACCGATTTTTAATGCATGTTAAAATTGACTACCCAGATGCCGAAGCAGAAAAATCTATTTTGCGGTTAGCTAGGCAAGAGTATAAAGAGCAAGACAACACGCCAATTGAGCTCGAAAAAATACAGCAAGCCAATATCTTTGAAGCACGCAATACCGTTAATCAACTGTATATGGCAGAAGCCGTTGAAGAATATATTGTGCAACTTATTATCGCGACCCGTGAGCCGGGGCGTTATGGAGATGATCTAAACCGTTGGATCGACTTCGGTGCAAGCCCACGAGGCACTATTTCATTAGATCGATGTGCTAAAGCGCATGCATGGTTACATGGCAAAGATTTTGTCAGCCCTGATGATGTTAGAGCCGTCATTCATGACACTCTTAGACATCGAATACTGATTACATTCGAGGCTGAAGCAGAAGGCATTACAACAGATAAGATAATCGATACGCTTGTTGAGCGTGTCCCTGTTGCCTAAAGCCATTAAAGGTCAACGACATGTTTCTGTTTAACCGCACGAATCAAACTACAGCCAACCGGTCAAATAGCAACAAGCAAAATCAGCCAAGCAAAACAGGGTCTGTGTACTGTGATGTTAAATCGCTGATGTTGCTTCGCTTTGAGGCTATGTCTCTTTCAATGCCGTCCGCAAGACGCGCAGTGAGGCAGCAAGCCGGTGCGCATCGCTCACCGTTTAGAGGGCGCGGCATGGAGTTTTCAGAAGTCCGACTGTATCAACCTGGCGATGATGTCAGAAGTATCGACTGGCGCGTGACTGCACGCAGGCAAAAACCGCATACCAAGCTTTTTCACGAAGAGCGCGAACGCCCTATCCTAATTATCTGTGATCAAAGTATTTCACAATTTTTTGGCAGCAAAACCACATTTAAATCTGTGCGCGCCGCTCAATCAGCCGCATTGCTTGCTTGGATGGCGATAGAAAAAGGCGACCGTGTTGGTGGCATTGTTTTTTCAGACAGCGGCCATCAAGAAATAAAACCAGCCAGAAGCCGAAAAGCGGTGATGCGATTTATTAATGTATTAGCCGACTTTAATCAAGCCTTATCCATTAAAAGCCCGAACTCGAATAACCAATCATTCACCCTTAATGATGCATTACTCGAAGCTCAACGAATTTCTAAGCCGGGAACACTGATATTTATACTCAGTGACTTTCTCGATTTTAATGCCGTGACAGAACAGCACATCCAAGTGCTCGCTAAACATAATGATGTGGCGGCTGTGCGTAACTATGATGAACTTGAAATGAAGCTACCTCCGCCGGGGACGTATTCAGTGAGTGACGGAAGTAACACCCGTACACTCGATACTCAGGCATGCTCATCTCAAGCGCTTTATGCAGAACATATTAAAGCATTCAATAAACATCTACGTGCCACAATGACGCGATTGGGTATCCCTTATATAGAGCAAGATACGGTAGAGCCAACGCGAGATACAGTGCAAAAACTAATGCAGTTCATCAACTAATATCGACTGCTCATTATGTTACTGAAATTATATATGGATAAATCGACATGACTCCTGAAGCGCTATTGAGTCAGCTAAAAGAAATACACGAACCTGCCGCCATTGGTCTTTGGCCGCCGGCACCTGGCTGGTGGATCCTCATCATTTCAACCTTATTTATCATCACATTAATGGCGTATTTAATCCGTTCATACGTTAAAAAGAATGCGTGGAAGAAAGACGCTAAGCAGGCAATCGCAGCGATTGGCCAACAGATTAATGAGCGCTCCCCTCAACAAACGCTTCACCTCATAAACCAATTAATTAAGCGCATCGCTATTCACCAGCTTAATGACCCATCAATAAAGGCATTAACGGGCAGTGCTTGGCACCAATTTTTAGTCTCATTTATAGAGGGCTCTCATCGCTTGAGTCAAGAGCAGCTAACACTGCTATCAGAAGGTCAATACAAACAAAACATGGGCGCTGATGATGAAATACAGACAGAAATCACCGTTCTCCTAACCGCACTACACAACTGGATAAAGGAGGCCTAATGTTAGAATTCGAATGGCCTTGGCTACTGTTACTACTGTTCGCACCATTATTAATTAAACCTCAAAAGATCGTCGTATCAAAGCCAACAAAAGCACTGCGCATTCCTTTTTTCAGTCAATTAGAAGCAGCTGGTTTAACCCGTGAAGGCTCCACTCAGCATAAAAAGTCGAAGTTATTACAGGCGCTTAAAGTCATTGCTTGGGTCTCTTTAGTAGTTGCGGTCAGTCGTCCTCAATATGTTGGCGAGCTTATCGAGGTCCCCATATCGGGTCGTGATTTAATGCTTGCGGTTGATATTTCCCCTAGCATGAAAGAAGAAGATATGATTCTTAGAGGCTATCAAGTGACGCGCTTAGATGTAGTAAAGTCTGTAGTCAGCGACTTTGTAGATCAACGTAAAGGCGACCGAGTGGGCTTGATTCTATTTGGTACACAACCCTACATTCAATCGCCGCTCTCGTTCGATACCGTTACCGTCAATACACTACTGCAAGAGGCATTTTTGGGCATGGCAGGACGGGCAACTGCGATAGGTGATGCGATTACCCTAGCCGTTAAACGGCTAAGAGACCGCCCACAAAATAGCCGAGTGCTTATTTTACTGACGGATGGCGCTAACACGGCGGGTGAAATTCAGCCTATTAAAGCGGCCCAGTTAGCAGCCAAAGAAAACATCAAAATATATACTATCGGTATAGGCGCAGAAGAAATGATTCAACGGGGTTTCTTAGGCTCCAGAACGGTTAACCCATCTAGAGACCTTGACGAAAAAACCCTTCAAGAAATTGCCGACACCACAGGTGGTCAATTTTTTAGAGCCCGAAATACAGCCGAACTTGAGTTAATCTACGAAGGCATCAACCGCTTAGAACCGATTGAGCAAGAAGTCAGAAGCTACCGCCCAACCCGATCATACTTTCACTGGCCGTTAGCAGTCTCATTTTTAGCATTATTAGGCATTATCTTAACTAAGTTAGTCGCGCCAAAACTACAAACGCTAACCCGCAAGACGGAGGGGTAACGTATGTCTTTTTTCGAACTCGCATCCCAGTTCCACTTTTTACGTCCGCTTTGGTTGCTCGCACTTATCATAGTGCCGATTGTGCTATGGCTATCCACAAAAGCTCAAACCTACAACGATTCTGACTGGAATAAAGCCATTCCGCCTGAGCTACTTCAACATTTAATGGTCGGCGAACAAACTTCATCCAGTAAAAGCACACAACACTGGAAATGGTTTGCAATCATCATCGCCATTATGATTCTAGCGCTTGCAGGTCCAACCTGGATTCAGAAACCTCAACCTTTACACCAACAAAGTGATAATCTCGCAGTGGTCTTAGATCTATCACTATCCATGCTGGCGTCCGACCAAAAACCAGACAGACTAACACGTGCCAAACACAAACTTCGCGATTTGCTGGAGCAACGAAAAGAAGGCAATACGGCGTTAATCGTTTACTCCGGTGATAGCTATGTTGTGACCCCGTTAACCGACGACACCAACACGCTTAAATCAATGCTGCCGCCACTAGACCCCTTTATTATGCCTGCTATGGGAAGCCGACCTGATCTAGCCATAAAACAAGCCATAAACGTCCTTAAAAACGGGGGCGGTACCGGTGGAAAGATACTCCTCATTACAGATGGCATCGAAGAAAACAACCTGCAACAAATTGAGAGCCTATTGAAAGAAACGCACTTCCCTCTTTCGGTTCTCGCAGTCGGAACCGAAGAAGGCGGACCGATTAACATCCCTGAACGTGGCTACTTAAAAGACAATGGAAGCGTCATCATCCCTAAAACTGACTTTAATCGACTCAATCAACTCGCCGCTAACCATTCAGGCATTATGGCACGAATCAGCTTTAGTGATAGTGATATCGAAGCATTAAAAGCCATCACCGATGCGGATTCAGATTCAATCAATACAAACGACAAAAATGACGATACACTCGATGAGAACAGTCTCTACGATCAATGGCATGATGCAGGCTACTTGTTTGCACTATTGCTTATTCCTATCGTTTTACTAGGGCACAGAAAAGGGGCTTTTTCATTAGTGCTACTACTGTCTTTCACGCTTCAACCCAACGATGTCATGGCGTTTGAGTGGAAAGACTTATGGAAGACACCTGACCAACAAGCCATGGAGATAGTTCACGAAGACCCGGCAAAAGCAGCCGAGCTATTTCAAGACCCTCAATGGAAAGGTATAGCCCAATATAAAGCTAAGCAATTTGAACAGGCCCAGCAGTCGTTTGAGACAGAATCGTCCACAACATCACTTTACAATCAGGCTACCGCTTTAGCTCGGCAGCAAAAATTTGAAGAGGCCGTCGCCGCTTATGATGAGGTTTTAAAACAAGACCCTAATTTTGACGATGCAGCCTCCAATAAAGCACTTATCGAAAAATTTCTTGAAGAGCAAGAACCAAAAGATCAGCAGTCATCAGAGCAATCAGAGCAATCAGAGCAAGGCGATTCTGACTCTAAAGACCAGCAGGAAAACCAAGATCAGCAGCAGAATCAAGGTCAGGATCAACAAGGCGAAAATAGCGAGCAACAAGACTCTCAAGATAGCGGTTCAGAAGGTGAGCCGCAGGATCAACAACAGAGTCAATCAGAGGGATCTGAAAACCAACCTTCAGACCAAGGTCAGCAAGGGCAAGACCCCGCTGATAAGCAATCTGAAGCGCAACAAGCTCAAGAAAAGTCAGAACAAGAAGCCGAAGAACAAAAACAAGCTCAACAAACCGATAAATCTGAACCATCTGAACAACAGTCAGCCGAAGAGCAGCAGGCTCAAGGCGCAGAACAAGATGAGTTAACCGATGAAGAGACTCAGGCGTTTGAGCAGTGGATGAGGCGCGTACCCGACGACCCCGGCGGGTTACTCAGACGTAAATTTTCTCAACAATACCAACAAAAACGAGGCCAGCAGAGTCAGCCAGAGGGACAGCCAATATGGTAAATTATACTATCCACGAGACATTAGCGAACGCCACTTTATCGCTTCTTAAGCGTTACCTTTCAGTGCTGGTATTGGTTATCTGCTCAACATTATCAACCCCGCTATTCGCAGCGGATGAAGATGAGCTATATGCCAGCGTTGACCGCACGCAAATATATCAAAATGAAACCATCGAGCTAACTATCATCGGCCAGTTAGAGCTTGAGCTGAATTTCAGCAACCTATTCAACCTACGAAATATGGAGCTACCCGCACCCGATATCGGCTCGCTCGAAAAAGACTTTGCTATTGTTGACCAGCAACAGAAATACAATATCCAGTCGATTAATGGCGACAATAAAGCCACCATTACTTGGGTCTACAGTTTAGCGCCCAAGCGAACGGGTGAACTGACCGTTCCCGCTATTAAGCACAATGAAAAAACCTCCAAACCGGTGATCATCAAAGTACTTGAAGGCAAGCCCAGCGTAGATGATGGCAGACCGCCTATGATCTTTATGGAGGCCGAAGTCGATAAACAAGAAGTTTATGTACAAGAACAAATCGTCTACACCTTAAGGCTGTATTATGCCGATAATCTAGCAGGAGGCGAGTTAAGCAGCCCAGAACTGAATAACGCGATTATCGAGCAAGTCGGTGACCAGAAAAAATACAACCGTATGCGCTACAACCAACGCTACGAAGTAATCGAACGAAAGTTTTTAATCTTTCCACAAAAAAGTGGCGAAATCACCATCGCCCCTCAAACATTCAACGGCACCATCATCGATACTCGCATGCGTAAGCGCCGTCATGTGAGAGACAACACCGAAGCAGTCACCGTTAATGTGCTTCCTCCCGCGTCAGAGTTTACAGGCCAGATATGGCTACCCGCCATCAGCCTAAATTTAAACGAAAAATGGGATAAGCCCCTTGAAAACATCTCAGTGGGTGACTCATTCACACGTACTATTTCAATACATGCACTCGGGCTACTAGGCTCAGCATTGCCACCTTTTAATCTGCCTGAAAACGGCGGTTTTAAACAATACCCCGATCAACCCAAAACCGAATCACTAGAACACCCAGCCGGCGTAGAATCGAGCAGAACGATTTCAATCGCAATGGTCGCAGTCAACGCCGGAACAATCACGCTGCCAGAAATAAAAATTCCTTGGTGGGATACCATCAACCAAGTAGAACGCATAGCGATTATCCCATCACGAGAACTAACCGTCGCGGCCAGCAGTCAAGGTGCGCAAACAGGCATGGATCAACATGATACAACCTATGCTGACTCTTCACCTGAAACTATAGCCAAAGAGCCTGAAGCATCATCTGATGGCGAATCAGTATCAAGCGACACAGGTTCAGATAACTCAGTGCTGTATATCGTTATCATCCTACTGCTCATAGCTGGCTGGGGAGCCACCACAGTCATTCTGCTAAAGAGAAAGACAGCAGATAATAACCCACAAGAAAAAGGTTCAACAACAGCCCCCGAGTCAAACGAAGAAACCGCGTTTAACGCCTTATCTGAAAGCATACGCCAGAAATCCCCCTCTATGATGGGCGATCTCGTGCAATGGGCAAAACTAAAATGGCCAACCGCCACCATAAACAGCGTTGCCGACATTGATCGATTATTAGATGATGAAGCGTTCTCTGTGTTGATTTCAAGAGCAGAAACCGACCACTACGCCTCCCCTGCCTCTAAGCAAAAAGGGACAGCCGAATGGGATAATAATGCGTTAATAAAGCGCTTGGCTAAGATAAGAAAGAAGAGTGAAGGTCAGACAAAGAAAGAATTACCGGGGTTTTACCCATAGATAGTGTAATTAAAGTGCAGACACAAAAAATGCGATCAAATTAGATCGCATTTTTATTGAAGCGAGATTATTTCGTATTTATACGTTAATCACTTCTATCAATACAGTCTTAATAATAAAACCCATTACACCCAAGCCTAACGCACCAAACAACGCGATTGTGCCGATTTTTCCAGCTTCAGAACGCTTAGCAAGATCCCAAACAATATAGCCCATATAACAAACCAGTGCGGTTATTAAAACCGTTAAAGAAATGGACTCAAATTGTGCTATAGACATAAAGCTCTCCCGTTGTCGTGCGACTAAAGTATAATACCTAACTTAATTTGTCGGGTATTATAGGGAACGAGCTTAATAAGTAAACTTAATTCACAAGATTTGACCTATATCAAAGCAATAAAAAGCCGAATCAGTGACATCAAACCCCATAAGGGCAGCCTTTGATTGCTTTGATAACTGAGGTTAATGAACGCCTTTTAATAGACCGGATACACTCAGGTCTTCATCAATATCTGGCCAATAAATACCCTCACCATCACCAAGAATTTCCCAGTTATCTCTTTGAGACTGGGAAGCCTCGAGTAATGTAGGGAACCACGAAATAGGTACAGTAATAGTGCGTCCATCTAGTAATTCAACACTTAAAATATCTTCAGTGCAGTTTACATTGCAAGCTAATGGGTGGAGTTCAACTGCTAAAGTAGCCATTCCAAGCCTCCAAGAAAGTTTTTCGGTTTTAAGACACGAGAATTTGTAGTTTGCGAAGTTCTTTGGGAGAAAATCGAGTTGAACTAGCAAGTGCAACAGGTTTCAACCAAAATTTTGCAAGCATTCTCTCACGCTGTATATGTATGTGTGCTGGCTCGCCGTCTTCGTTGCTATAAAAAAAGAAACGGTAGGGGCCAATTCTTAAAATAGTAGGCATTATGTGAGCTTACTTAATTTGTAATGCCTGCACAACTTGAAGCAATTAACAACGCGCTATATAAACCTAGTTTTATTCAAGTAACATTATGCCCCATTTCGCTCTTGTAGCCTTAATGAAGCGCAGAGGCTGTGGAAGTATTCTTTAACATCGCTTCGCGGCTAAGAGCCGCTCCTACAAATGCTCAATAAACATACGAAATCTCGTGTAGGAGCGGCACTTTGGCGCGAAAAAGGTCTAATTTAGTACGCGTTTTTGCGTTATAGAATTCAGAGGTGAATACTTTCACAGCCTCGCAGCGGAATCAGGGTTTAGGTTCTGCATTCCACAATGACCATTCCTTGATTCCAGTCGTGCTTCCTTTCATCACGGCTACAAAACCTCGATGCAGCTCTGACTTACACCCAAACGCCATTGCGCCCTTGTAGCCTTGATGCAGCGAAGCGGAATCAGGGTTTTTGTTAGGCTCCCTCAATATTCCGAGTAAACACCCAGTCATCACCTTTTGTCATTTCAGGGTTAAAGCTATAACCTTCGTAATCAAACTCTTTGATACCTTCTACATCGGTAATTTTGTTTTTAATAATATAGGCAGACATCAACCCCCTTGCCTTTTTGGCATAGAAACTAATGATTTTATATTGCCCATTTTTCATATCTTTAAATACCGGTGTAATCATTCGAGCATTCAGCGATTTTACCTTTACCGATTTAAAATATTCATTTGAGGCCAGGTTAACCAATACATTGTCATCCGCTTCTAGCTCTTGGTTCAGGCTGTCTGTTAACGTGGAACCCCAAAAATGGTAAAGGTTTGCACCGCGCGCATTATTAAACTTGGTTCCCATTTCCAACCGATACGGTTGAATCAGATCTAGCGGTTTTAATACCCCATATAACCCTGAAAGAATACGAAGGTGCGTCTGTGCAAACTCAAAATCACTTTCAGAAAAAGTTTCTGCGTCCAACCCCGTATACACATCCCCTTTAAACGCTAATACCGCTTGTTTAGCATTGTCTGGTGTAAACGGAATTTGCCAGCTTTGAAAGCGGTCTGCATTGAGCTCTCCTAACTTAGGACTGATACTCATTAAGGTAGAAATATCGTGGGGTTCCAGTAACTTCAACTGCTCAACCAATTCACAAGAGTCATCTAAGAACCTTGGGATTGAGTAAGTGTCCGTAACGGGTGGAGTTTCAAAATCAAGTGTTTTGGCAGGTGATATGACGATAATCATGACGGCTCTAATTCAAGGTTCAAGGTTCAAGGTTCAAGGTTCAAGGTTCAAGGTTCAAGCAATAAAAGAACATCGTTTGGTTCAAATGGCCAGCCGATTTCTTTTCCGTTTTGGGGGTTCTTTAATACAGGTATTCTCACACCATATTGTTCCAACAAAATGTCATCGTTGGCAATATCAATTTCATCAAGCATACAGCACTCGCCTTGCAAGGCAACCTGCAAGACCTCGACCGCCTGTTCGCAGAGGTGGCAACCGGTTGTGCTGTATAGAATAAGTTCGATCAATGAACACCTCTAGTGTAAATGTGTATATAGGCAACCTCAAACACTCTTCCTTGATTCCAGTCGTGCCTCCTTTCATCACGGCTACAAAAACTTCATTGCCTCACCCTTGTAGCCTTGATGCAGCGAAGCGGAATCAGGGGTTTGGGTTACCTTCAATATCCTGAGTTTATCGTAATCACTAAAAAGATTCCAAATCAGTCTTGGCACTCCAATTAACATCCTTCATAATCGATTACCTTTTCAGTCTATACGTTTCAGCCGATTTTTATCAACAAACGTTTTTTTACAATCATTTTTCTACAAAAACTGGATATAAAAACAAACTATGTGGTTTAAAAATATTATTGCTTACCGCTTCACCAAGCCATTTACACTGTCTGAAGAAGCACTCGAACAAAAACTTGAAGAAAGCCCTTTTACCCCTTGCGGCCCTACTGAAGTAAACAGACAAGGTTGGGTTTCGCCTTTAGGTCGCCATGGCCAGCAATTAGTACATGTTACCAATGGCCACTGGATGATCTGTTTAAAGCGTGAAGATCGTTTAGTGCCTTCAACAGTGGTTAAAGAGGCGGTAGCCGAAAAAGTCGCTGAGATTGAAGAAACGCAGATGCGTAAAGTCACCAAAAAAGAAAAAGATGAGCTTAAAGAGCAAATCACACACGAACTTCTTCCAAGAGCCTTTACCCGCTCTAAGCACACCTACGCTTACCTTTCGCCAAAAGATGGTTTTTTAATTGTAAATGCATCTTCTGCAAAAGCTGCTGACGATATTACCAGTTATTTACGTAAGACAATCGGCTCACTGCCTATTCGTATTCCTGCGGTTAATCAAGCCCCTGCGGCGGTTATGACTAGCTGGCTAACAAAAGATGCGCTCATGCCAACAGGTTTTGAAGCCGAACCAGAATGCGAACTACGCGACCCTGGTGAAGAAGGTGGCGTGGTTAGATGTAAGGGCGTAGAGCTCGATGGCGAAGAAATTAGCACTCACCTAGATGCAGGGAAACAAGCTGTCAAACTGGCCATGACATGGGAACAAAACATCTCGTTTGTCATGAATGAAGATTTATCTATCAAACGTCTAAAGTTTGGTGATGTTATGCAAGAGCAGCTAGACGATTCAGGCGCAGAAGATGCCGCCAGTAAATTTGACGCCAGTTTTGCCATCATGTCGATGGAGTTTGCTAAATTACTACCAGCGGTATTAGACGCGTTTGGTGGTGAAGACAAATCTGCGATTATTGAAGAGTAAAACAGAATAGATAAGGGGCAAGGGACAAGTGGTAAGAAGATTCCACGACCCAACTTGTCCCTTTCAACTTGCCCCTTCCTTTTCCCTATTTCAATTGCTCTTTTTGCCATTCATCCTTTGGTACATTTAACGGTAATCTTAGCGCCATCACTTCTTCTTCTGGGTCCCATTTAGATTCAAAACCCAGTTTTTCGGCGAGCCTTAGCATCGGTTTGTTATCCGGCAAAACTGAGCCTATCATTTCGACGGTGCCTCTCGACTTACAATATTCGATCATTTTGGTCATTAGTGTGAACCCTAATCGCTCACCTTTGAGTTCATCACTCACGATGACCGCGAATTCACATTGCAGGTTATCAGAGTCAGTCCAGACTCTTACCGTACCTAATGTTTCGTTGCCTGAGCCATCGTCCTTAGCAACAGTTGCGACAAACACCATCTCTCGATCGTAGTCGATTTGAACCATCTGGGCGAGTTCTTCGTGACTAAAGGATTTTCGGTAATGGAAGAACCGAAACCGTATCGATTCAGGCGACTGTTTTAGGTGAAAATCAATATGCGCGGGTTCATCTTCAGCAATAATTGGGCGCACTTGCACGCGTCGTTTTGATAAAGGTAATGTAATCCACTCAGCGAGCTCTGCAGGGTATGGCTGAATTGAAAGTTTGGCTGGTAAACCTAAATCTATCGCGATATCCACCGCGACTACACCGTCTTTATTAAACAATAGCGGTAATATTTCTAACCCTTTAATCTCGGGTATATCCACAACAATTTGAGATAATGTGATTAATGTTTCACAAACGGCTTGAATATCTTGAGCGGGTCGATAGCTGTATTCTTTTAAAAGCTGATACATGTAGGTTTGACTGAGCAAGTCTTTTGCTAACACCATGTTTAAAGGCGGCAATGCGACCCGTCTGTCAGTCATAACATTGACACTCGCACCCGCAGCACCACACACAACTAATGGCCCAAAATTGGGGTCTCGCGTAATGCCCAGACTAAACCCTAGACCACCAATATGTTGATGAGAACAGTGCACTGAATAACCTAAAAACCCACTGTTAGGAAAGTGCTCTTTATATTGCTCAAATAGCTCACCACAAGAGCTAATAATGGCGTGTTCTTCGTTCAATCGACGAATAGTTGTTTTATAACGGCCTCTGCCCGTCTTTTCTTCTAAAAACGGATGGCTGCTCTTTTCATGTAGTAAGGTAATGTTAATGGGGCCGCCTACCTTTTTGAAAACATCAACAACCTCTTCTACATCATCACAATACCAAGTCTCGACAGTGGGCACCCCATAGTCGGTGATCAACTGTCTCGCTTCTCCGTTAGAGAGATGATTGCGACCACTTTGTAATGCGTTGTGTACAATTTTTTTCGCGCTTACACGGTTGGGCGCATACTCAATATACGTAGATGGCGTTTCTCTAAGCAGCCGTTGACTACGCTGGTGATTAACCAAATGCATAAACGCTTTAATCGCTTTCTCGGGCGAAAAGAAAGTTGGGATACCCGCTTCAAAAAACGCCTCTCTGGCATCTAAAACCGTGCTCTGTCCCAGCCAACAAGTAAATATATTAAGACGCGCTCGCTTAGCTTTAGTAATAACTGAATCGGCGATTTGTAAACTATCTTCGGTTAATGAAGGCGCATACATGACCAATACATTCGATACGCCCTTATCTTTAGCGAGAATATCCATGACGGCAGCATAGGTTTCAGGGGATGCATCATAATTAAGGTCAATTGGGTTTTTTCGTGTCCAATAAGGAGGCATCAATTCTGCAATAGCGTCGATGGTTTGTTCTGATAACTCTGCTAACTCACCACCCAAATTCGCAAGTCTATCTACTGCCAGTACATTGGGACCAAGACCATTACTCATGATTACTAAGGTGTCTTTTTTTACCGGTTTCATTCTTGTTAGGGTTTCAAGTGCATCAAACATTTCATCGGCACCGTTAACCCGTAACATCCCAGCACGCCTAAAGAGTGCATCAAATACAGCATCGCCATTAGTAATACCATCAGCTAGAGGTACAGGCTCCCACTGAGACTCAGGCACTCGACCACTCTTAATGCCGATCACAAGCTTACCTCTTGATGCCGCTCGTACCGCTGATATAAATCTGGCAGGGCTGCGTATCATTTCTATATGCAGCAATATAGCCTTGGTGTGTCGATCTTGTGCGAGATAATCCATTAAATCATCTGGCTCAATATCCATGCTATCGCCAAGGGTTAAAAAATGTGAAAAGCCTACCCCTCGGCTAAACGCCCAATCCACCACGGCACTGGCAATGGTGCCAGACTGCCCTATAAAGGCTATTTTGCCTGGTAACGCCCCCATGTGGAGATAGGTTGCATTCACCTTGTTTCTTGGTGCCATAATACCAATCGTATTCGGGCCTAAAATCCGAATACCTGATTTTTTTGCCGCGTCGCGAACAGAATACATCAACGGCCGGCCACTTTTACTGTGCGTTCTCGACAAGCCGCCAGTCAAAATCATCGCCGTTTTAACCCCCATTTGGCCTAACTTTTTAATATCACGAGGAACGGATTCTGGCGGTGTGCAAACGATGGCTAAGTCTGGTGTGAACGGCATTTTCGTGACTTTTTTAACGCAAGGAATACCATGTACATTATCGTATTCATTAGGATTCACAACCAACAATTGACCAGGGTACTCAGATGAAAGCAGGTTTCTTAATACGATCCCACCTAAGTTAAGGGAGCGCTCCGAAGCCCCCAAAATAACAATAGATTTGGGATTAAATAAAGCATCAAGATGTCGGGTACTCACATTCGTCTCCTAGACAAAGGTCGAAATCACTATCACTGTGGTGTGGTATAGAATATAGTCCACTATAGCGCGCAACTCTTTCTATTTAGTTGATTTTGGTCACCATAGAAGAGCCTGTTTCAATTTCTGACCTAGATCAGATCAGACTCAGTAACTATAATACTAGTCGATGTGATCATATCTATTAATGACAGTGTTAGTTAAACTGACTCCATCGACTAAAAAACAATAATCTAGCCTAATAATAACGTTGTCTCCATTATGAAAACCGCTTATATAAGTCATCATGACTGCACGTTGCACAATATGGGGCCCGAACACCCAGAAAGCCCTCTTAGGCTGATGGCAATTTTAGATCAATTGCAAGACACCCGCCTAAATCAAGAGCTCGACTTTATGCGCGCAGAACTTGTTAAACCTGATCATGTCAGGCGCGTTCATCCTGCGACTTACGTTGAGCAACTCGATCTTATACAGCCTAAAAAAGGCCGTATATATGCAGATGAAGACACTATCATGATGCCCGACACTATGCGAGCAGCCAAGTTAGCCGCAGGCGCAGGCATACAGGCAGTTGATGCGGTAATGTCTGGGCAAAATAAAAATGCATTCTGTGCCACTCGCCCACCAGGGCATCACGCTCAACGTAATAAAACCATGGGGTTTTGTTTTTACAACAACATCGCTGTTGCGGCAATGCACGCCATTGATTTTCATGGTCTTGACCGAGTCGCGATTATTGATTTTGATGTACACCAATGCAACGGCACCGTCGATATATTTCAAGACGACCCTAGGGTGTTAGTCTGTTCAAGTTTTCAGCATCCTTACTACCCCAATAGTCATTATGCTATCGATAAGCCCAATATCATCAATTTGCCACTAGAAGCCCACACACAAGGAATAACCTTCCGCCATAAAACTGAAGCGGCTTGGCTAAAGCAACTTCAAAATCACAAGCCTCAATTAATTTTAATTTCAGCAGGGTTTGACGCTCACATAAATGACCCCATGGCCGATCTGGAGTTAGATAAAACAGATTACCGGTGGATTACAAAATTAATAATGGATGTAGCGAGGGTCTATAGTAACGACAGAATAGTCTCGATTTTAGAAGGGGGATATAACTTAAAAGCATTAGCCGAAAGTGTTGAGCAGCATTTAGAGGCTTTGGCGGGCGTATAAAAAAAGGGGCTTTCGCCCCCTTTAAATAGGTGAATGCATTGAATTAAACGATACCCTGCTCTAGTGCTTCTTCTCGAATACCATCCCAACCTTCTTTAACTTTACGTAAGTGACCCGCAACTTCTTCAAGCATTCCGATATCATTTTTAACATTAGCTTCAAATAATCGCTGCTCAATGTACACATACAAGTCAGATAAATTAGACGCGAGACCCTGACCTTCTTCTATGTTAAGAAAACTACGCAAGCCAGAAACAATTTCAATTGACTTATTGATCAACCGATTCTTGCCTTCAAAATCATTTGCCTGAATACGAGCTTTAGCCATATTAATACGCTCTAACGCGCCTTCAAACAATAACTGGATCAACCGATGTCGATCAACATCAACCACGCTCGTCTGTGTATTTACTGCTTGGTACTGGTGTAATGCATTCATAATTCACCTGATTATTAATGACTAAAAACTAATTCTATTATTGCTCAAGTTTAACGTTAGTAATATTTAATACTAATCGTCTTTAGAGCCTGTTAACGCAGCCAATTGGCTTTTTAGAAAATCCTGCGTGTTATTCAGTTGAGAAACCAAAATATCGGCAGCCGTAAACTGTGTAGCCAGTCTCGACCTCAAATTCTCAACTCTCAAATCAAGCTGAATTCTGCCTTTGGCTATTTCAGCTAACTGATCTTTTAAGCCTGATTCTTTAGCACCAATAATGCCTTCAAACTCCAGAAAGCTATTCAACTTATCAACTAGCTGATCACCTATACCTTCTATAAAGGTTACCGACCCCCGACTGCCAATAGTTGAGCCTTCTACTTTAACCGTTAAGCCTTCACTTTCATCATCAGCAGCGCCTTTAAGCAGCTGACCTTTACCTGTAGCAGCTTCACCGTTGATCGTCCCCTCTACATCAAGACCATCAACACCGGCGATCGCATCAATACCCAACGACGCCAAGGTATTCATATCGACTGAAGTAAATGACACGGTTGAGTCACTACCAAATGTACTTGAGGTAAACTGTAATTGACCACTACCATCTAGTGAGACAGATATAGCCGCCCCTGCACCACTTAAATTGGCATCAGCATCGAGCTGTTTTTGAAATTCAGTGACTAGCTGAGCTTCAGAATAAGTGCCTGCTGTTAGAGTGATTTCTGCGCTTTCGGTTCCATTAACACTAATTTTAAACGTATCGTTATTTGCATCAATGACCGTTGAAGCGCCAATAGCTGCAGTGCCCGTAAAATTACCGTTAGTCGCTGCTTGCGTAATATTAACATCATAGGTACCCGGCACCGTTTTTCCGCTTTTAGATACAAACGAAACCTGTGCATCAGACGCATGGCCCTGTTCAGCAAATAGCGCAATAACATCGTCTGGTGATTCAGTTAATGCTTTGGTAAACATATCATCATCAACCGTCAGCATACCTGTTTGTCTGTCAGTCGAAATACCAACTTCAGCCAAACTTCGAACGGCTGAACCGTCTAAACCGGGTACTACCTGTGAAAGCACGCCTCTAAGCTGAGCATTAATAGAGCGTACCGTTGAATCACCCAGTAACACGCCTGTTTCTTCAGAACTGTTTGGGTCGAACGCGGTCACTTCGTTGAGAATTGTTTTGACTTCATTAAACGCATCTACAAAGGTTTGAATTCGTTCTAGCACTTTTTCAGTGTCTTGTGTAATGGCTATCGTAGCGGGAGATCCATTGGTTTTACCGGCTAGCGTGAACGTCACACCATCAATTGCATCTGAGACTGTGTTGGATTGCCGTGAAATCGGAATACCATTTATCGAGAAAAGTGCGTCTTTTGCTATGACAGACTCAGTGAGATGGTTGTTTGCGCCATCAAATGAAAGCTGAGAAAGACCTAACGCATCGATACTATTACCATCGCCGGTATCATTAACACTAATCTCTATCGCGTTTTCTGTACCTGAATTCTGTGCCGCAAAAACCAATACAAAACCAGAACCGGTATCAATCACACTTGCATTTAACGCTAAATCTTCTTCAGCGTTTACCGCATTAGCAATACCTTCTAGTGTGTTGTTGCTACCATCAATCGTGATCTCTTTAGTAACGCCACCTACTGTAATACTCAGTGAGCCCGTACCAAGCGACGTAATATTTTTATCTGCTAATGCAGCAGTACTTAACGAGTGTGCTTGAGCAAGATCTGTTACTTCAAGCGAATATTGACCTACAGCCGCACCTTCAGCCGCAGTCGCGCTTACATTACTCGAAGAAGATTCCGCATTTAAAGACTGAAGCGCATTGGGGTTACTAAGAACACGCGTGGGAAGTCGAAGATCGGTCAGCGCACTTCTAATACGACCAACAGCCGACAGCTCTGCTTGCACCTGCTCTTCTTTACGGTCAAAGCGAAGCTCAGTGGGCGCTCGCTCTGCACTGGCTAACTGATCGATCAGATCACTGGTAAGAACACCAGAGCCGATACCTATTGATGAAACTGACATATTGATTGCCCCCACTAAACAGTTATGTAAGCCAGTTGTTTATTTAACTCTGTTAAGTACCATCGTTAAAGTAAAGCGTGTCACTGACTTACTAACTGTATCGGCAACGACAGGCAAAGCTTTGCCTTTTCCCTGTAAATAAATGTAACTTGTTGCCGATTTCACACTTTAATGTTAAATAAACTAAGTGGTTCATCCTGCTGCAAGTCTTGCGCCAACTTCAACGCCACGTCATCAGGTATTTGTCGGACCACTTCAGAGGTCTGACGGTCAACAACGGTTATAACAGTTTTTCCAGATGAGTCGTCCGTCTGAAACTCAAGGTCTCGCTGCACATTCTGAATATAATCATTCAGTTTTGTAACAGCCCCTTCTAACTGTTTATCTTTCTGCTCTTGAGTCTGCTCGTTTTTGTCAACTTCAACCAAACTAATATCAGCCTTTGGTCTAACGTTTTGCACAGATTCATCAGTCGCGCCAGATACCTTTGCCGCCTGTTGAGAGTGTTGCTGAGGTGGCGACGCCGCTGACCCGACCCGGAGGGCAAGATCTACACTATTTGTTTTAACGTCATTCATAATACACCTCTACTCTTTTAGGTATAACTATAAGTTTAACTGAAAATCCGGCCTTAATAGACCTCATAAGAGAGTATCAAGGCCGGCTTAGTTATGGCTTAAGTTATCCTAGTAGTGACAACACCTGCTGTGGCTGGGCGTTAGCCTGGGCTAAGATCGAAATACCTGCCTGCTGTAGAACCGAAGATCTAGACAGTGCAGCGGTTTCTGCAGCAAAGTCAGCATCTTTGATTCGTGAGTTCGCAGCCGAAAGGTTCTCGGAGTTTATCTGGTTCGATGAGATCGTGTTATCGAAACGGTTTTGAATCGCACCTAGTGCAGCACGTTCGGTGTTGACTTGAGCTAGGGCGTTATCTACCGCTTGGATGGCTTTGTTGGCGCCATCTACTGTACTGATATCAACATCTTTTAGTAAAGTGCCCGATTCCGTACCACCAAAACTACCTACATTAAGACCTGCGTGCTCATTATCGCCAGTATTAGTTCCAATGGTAAACTCACCCGCAGACGACAACGTTAGTGACCCTCCCGTATTTCCAGCAGTTAGCCCGGTATCGCCAGCAGTACCCGTTGCAAGCTCAATTGTGCGCCCGTCAGCAGCTACTAGGTTCAACTTGTCACCGTCAATAATTGAAGCAGTGACTCCCGTTTGCCCTGCTTTCGCATTAATTGCATCAACAATAGTGGTCTGGTTAGCAACCGCATCTGCTGTCGTTGTCCCACCGATGGCAACATCATTGATCGTAATCGCAAACGCGCCTGCAGTGGTACCTGTGATAGCGGCCCCAACCACTGATGTAGCATTAGCTTCTGCAGTAACGCCAGTTTGATCAGATATCCTGTTGATAGCCGCCGCTTTAGCTATTGCAGAGCCTGCATTATTCGCTAAGGTAGAGGCAGTATCATCAGTCGACTTGGAAGCGCCAACAGACACCCCGTTGATTGTAATGTCGCCTGCCACCAACGCGTTAGCAGTGTCAACATTATCGCTGACTGCGCCACCTTGAGTCCCACTAAATGATCCTACTTCGAAGCCCGCATTATCGATGTTGCCGGTATTAGTCGTAAGGTTGATATCACTACCATCTACACTCGCCAAGGTAATATCACCCGTGTAGGTATTACCTGTGGTACCAGCGTTGCTTGCACCACCCGTACCAAGGCCCGTCGCTAAACCAAATGTGCCTGCAGCAGCACCTACGATCGTAATATTACGTCCATCTTCGGCCGCTAAATCAATACGAGCACCACCGTCCACTTCGATGACTGTAGCTACGACACCCGTCGCGCCAGACTTTTCATTAATCGTTGCTGCTGCAGTTGCTAAATCTGCGGCTGCATCGCCTGTTGCCGCCTTAGAAAGTGAGAATGATTGACCGTTGATATCGATATCAGTTGCAGCAACCAACGCTGCAGCATCAGCAACCAATGTACCCTCCACCGTATTCACGTTAGCCGTTGCAGTAACACCTGTATTACCTGATGCGGCGTTAATAGCCGCCGCTTTGGCAATCGAGCTAGAAGCAGCATGGGTCGTTGATGCCGTATCTGCCGCGCCTGAAGAAGCCCCTATTGCCGCACCGTTAATCACAAGATCGCCTGAAACCATGGCATCCCCATTAGCAGCGCCTGCACCAGTTAATGGTGTTTGCGACATAGTAGAGGAAATACCGGCTGTTTCTGCGCTACCTAATGTAGAGGTAGTTACAGCTGCAATATTTACATCAATGGTTTCACCAACGTTTGCACCTACTTGGAATGACTGAGCTTGGAAGTCTCCATTCAATAACTTAACGCCGTTAAAGTTGGTCTGATCTGATATACGTCCCACTTCTTCGATAATCTGTGCTGCTTCTTTGTTTAGGGCGTCACGGTCAACATCAGAGTTGGTGGCGTTAGCAGACTGAACCGCTAGTTCACGTAAACGCGACAGGTTGGTAGTAATAGAGTCCAATGCACCTTCAGCTGTTTGCGCTAGTGATACACCATCACCTGCGTTTCGTGTAGCGACATTCAAACCACTAATCTGTGATTCAAAGCGGGTTGATATGGCTAAACCCGCTGCATCATCCTTTGAACTGTTAATACGCAAACCTGAAGACAAACGGTTAAGAGCCTGAGCATTGTCTGACTGTGCATTATTCAGATTACGTTGCGCGGTTAGCGAGCTTATATTGGTATTTATAATTTGTGGCATAATTTTTCTCCTAGAACCTTCATCAAACAAGGCGCTCTCGTTATTGAGTTACCATCCTCTCGAGCTACATCATTTATGTAAGCTGTCGAATAGATAGATACTTGCCTTGTGATAGTTAACGGCAAAAAATTAACGACCTTTAATTTTTAATGTTACGGAGTGTAATCCAGCAAGAAGTTGTCAATATAAAGTGGGAAATCTTAAGCACCTTTTGCCTTTAAATATTTGATTTATATGTACTAAGTAACTTTACAAAGAACTTTCATTACAACTTTTATTTTTTCTTTCCACTTAGAGTTTACTACCAAGCCAAAAGCGGCAATATACCGCCAAAATACCGGCAATCTCCTGTATAACTGCCACTCAATAGTTATACATAATTTTTAATACGAATTATTTTAACTAATACTTTCAACATATTACAGTCAATTACTAAAAACTGGCACAGCTAATGCTTTAAGGCTGTTAAGCGCAGAAATGATGTTCTGAACCTTCATCATATCGTTAAATAACTTTAAAGCAGCCGGTAATTGCTGATCCCACTTTAGTTAGGGAATGCTGACAACCGGTATAGAAGATAAGCAGGAGAGCACAATGCCTCAAATCATCAATACCAATATTGCGTCTATCAACGCACAGCGGAACCTGAATAACTCTCAGGGTGACTACAATACATCGCTCCAACGTTTGTCTTCGGGCTTACGCATAAACAGCGCAAAAGACGACGCAGCGGGCTTGGCAATATCAACACGTTTCACCACTCAAACTCGTGGGCTCGACGTTGCCATGAGAAATGCTGGAGATGGTGTTTCATTATCTCAAACAGCAGAAGGCGCTCTTGGCTCAATGACCGAAAACTTACTTCGAATAAGAGACTTGGCACTCCAGTCAGCTAACGCCACTAACAGCGCCGTCGACAGAGATGCTCTGAACATAGAAGTACAGCAACTAAAAGACGAAATTCAGCGCATCTCTGAGCAAACAAATTTTAATGGCACCAAACTTTTAGACGGTACGTTTGAAGACGTTACATTTCAAATTGGTGCCAATGAAGGAGAAAGCCTCACTTTTGGTATCGCAGGGGTAACGACCTCTACATTAGGCAGTGCTGAAACAGCCGGTATTTCCTCTACCATGCCACAAACACCACTAACGGGTCCTGGCGCTGCCAATGGGGATGCCATGGTGTCTGGTGATTTAGTTATCAATAATATCGCAGTAGAAGCATCTTCAGGTGTTGCAGATACGGCATCGACGACCCATGCGGCATCTAGCGCGATTGCCAAAGCTTCGGCTATTAACGCCGTATCAGATAGTACGGGCGTTACTGCAACGGCTAATATAAATACAGTTAAGGGAACTCTGATTGCTGATGCCGCAATTGCTGTTGGCGCAACTCCTATAGATATCAACGGGCAAACATTTTCATTGTCAAAAGTTGCATCTGGCAATGCAGCCGCAGATTTGGCAAGTGCTGCGGCAACCATAAACGAAAAATCTGGCGCAACAGGCGTTGTGGCAACAGTTATTGATATGCCTTCTGGTGCACGCATTGACTTGACCGCGGAAGACGGGCGCAATATTACCATCGTAGGTGCAACCGCAGGTTCATTTGGTTTAGCGACGGGGCTTGGTACGGGTGGTGCAAGTAACCCGGGTACCACAGGTAATACCTACACAGGGGATATTACTCTAGCAAGTACAGATGGCAGCAGCATAAATCTTACGACCAATACGGGTAACATCGATAATGCGGGCTTCGAAGTAGGAACATATAGTGGGACCCAAGCGGGCACAATTAGTGACAATGTAGACACTGGCAACGCTTTAGCCGCAGGAGACATTACAATAAACGGAGTCTCGGTTGGTGCATCCAAATCAACGGATGATACCGCCTCTACTTTAGCGAATAATGCTGGCTCGGCAATAGCTAAAGCAGCGGCCATCAACAAAATATCTGACCAGACTGGCGTTACCGCAGAAGCTAATGCCACGTCAGTGGTGGGTGCGGCTATCACGGGTACCACAGCGGGAGCGTTTGCCATCACGATCAATGACGTCGCCATTGGTGGGACGACAACAGCAGATGCGGTGGCTAACCAAACCACTATTGTTGATGCAATTAATGCCAAAGCAGGTCAAACGGGAGTTACAGCATCAATTATCGATGGTGATAAGTTGAATTTAGTAGCTGAAGATGGACGTACGATTGAGCTTGCTACAGCTACTGCGGGTGATACTGGGCTAACTGCGGGCAACACCGGTGGCTCTATAACGTTGACCTCTGCGGGTCAGTTCACTATTGGAACGAACACCGGTGATAACGAGCACGCAGGCCTTAACGTAGGTAGTTTTGGTGGTACTGAATCCGGAATGTTATTGAAAGATGTTGATATCAGTACAGTAGATGGCGCATTAGCAGCACTTGAAGCTGTTGATAACTCACTCAACAAAGTTAACTTCATCCGTGCTGACTTAGGCGCCATCCAAAACCGCTTTGAGTCAACCATTGATAACCAAGCTATTACAGCTGAGAACTTAGAGTCAGCAAACTCAAGAATCAGAGATGCCGATTTTGCTGCTGAAACTGCAGAATTATCTCGTGCACAGGTGCTACAGTCTGCAGGCTTGTCGGTGCTTTCTCAAGCAAACGCGCAACCACAACAAGTTCTGCAGTTACTACAGGGGTAAACCTAACTAATCGATACTATCTCGCTGATAGTATCGATTTTTAACTATAAACCTGCTCTGATGAGCAGGTATGGTAATTTAAACCAAAGTAACTTATCTTAAACAAGTGTCCTAATTACTCCTTAATCAGACAGTTACATACCTAACCACTCAAACAATAAAAATTTGTACTTTGGTAGCCATCAATGTCAGACGATAAAAAACCTCTTAACTTTACCCTTTTTGATCTTGAACGCTTGATTGCTCAAAGAAACTACCCCGAGTTTGCAGCCTATCTAACAAGGTTACTTATCTTTATTGATAACAAATCTGACATCGAATCCAGGCTGTATACAGACGAAAAAGGGGAAATCAGAAGTTCCCATGTTGGGTTAGTACCATTTACAAATCAGTTATCTTTTAGCGACAAGCTTGATTTATATAGTAGGCTCGCGTCAACTATCACAAATTACCTTTCAGATACTCAGCATACTCCTGATAACGTCACCCTATTGCACTTTGTTATTTACAAAACGCATATTATGAATATTTTTTACCTGAGCTGTTATGGTAATACCGATCATATTTTGTTCAACAGGGCCCTCCTAGATGAAAATAACACTCTGAAATTGCAAACAGATCAGGACATTCTATTTCTTTACGTCTGCTTATCATTGAACACCAATATCCAATTTAATGTAGAGCAGTTAGTTACAGCAGATCCTTTATGGGGGATGTATTGGTACCTTGGCCTACTCTATGGACGCCACCACTCCTACAATACAAAAATCGAATCAAATTTAAATAAAGTCATTGATGCACACCCGTTAATTCAAACAATGCCGTTTGATGATACAGCCGTTGAAATCTCAGCGTCGCCCTGGATGCTCTGTTCTTATCTAGACCGCGATGACCGACATAAAATTAAGCAATCAATTAATATTGCCCTGCAAAAGTGGATAAAGAGCAAGCAAATACCCGCTAAAACTTACAAGAACATTGCCAATTATATTAATGATACATCTGAAATAAAGAACATCATCGTTCTTTCAGAGCATTACACATCTAAGCACGCCATGTACCGATGCTATCACCCAGAATTGAAACTATTGAAAGAACATTTTCATGTTACATTGGTTTCACCTTCAAAAGAGTACGATAGTCAATCAAAGGCTGACTTTCACAAAATTATAGATATTGACGACTCTGTAGCAGGTATGGTACGCATAGTAAAAGAAATATCTAAACTAAAACCCGACCTTATATTTTTTCCGTCTATAGGTATGGCAACATGGACCATACCATTAGCTAATATGCGATTAGCTAAGCATCAGTTAATGTGCTACGGACATCCAGCCTCTGCATTCTCTCAGTTTATTGACTACAGTTACAGTAGCGAACCTAAAGCAGAATGGAATTTCCAACAATTTTTTATGGAGAAACTTGCCCCTCTATACCAAGGAAAAGACTTTATTTGGGAGCCCCACCCAGATTACAGACCGCAAATTGATCAAAAGCCCCATGATGGTGTTATACGGATTGCAATTAATAGCTCGCTACCAAAGATCACAATTCGCTTTATAAATCTATGCAAGATATTACTTGAGCACTCATCTGCCCCTATCGAGTTTAATTTTTTCTTAACTAGCAATAATACTGCTTTTGAAAAGTCTTTGTTTAAACGATTAGGCGCATCTGTAAAAGTTTACCCACCTGCCGATTACACTACATATATGAAAAATTTGTCTAGGTGTGATTTAGCTATAGGAACATTCCCTTTTGGCGGATCAAATACTAACACAGACATTGCATTACTAGGAATTCCGAAAATTATCTATAGCGAGGGTTGTGGTTTGGCATCTTATTCAGACCAAACAGCATTGGAGAAATTAAACTTACCGGTAATTTTAATGCCAAAGTCTGAAGGCGAATTATTAGCGAACCTCATATATTTAATTCATAACGAGCCGTTCCGTGAAGAACTTTCAACCAATATAAAAAAATCCAACCCTTATGATTTGTTTTATAAACAAAAAAGTGACGAGAGTGCGGTCGCCAGCTGTAAATTAGTGGATGTTATCCGGTGGATAGAAACCGCTAAAACAAAGACTTCACCAAAAAAAGCATAGCCGTAACTCAGGAATAAGTGACATGAATAGACTAAAAGAAGAAGTCTATGTTTTTGGAAATACAGAATACACTCCTCATTTAAAAACGATTTATACAGTCAAAGGTATTATTGACGAACAAAATCCTAATACTAGCATTTGGGGCATACCCAACATTTCACTTTGTGACATAAGTAAAAGTGAAAAAATCATTAATACTGTCAACAATTCTCGTGCCTACCAAGTTCAGAAGCGTCTGATTGATGATGGTTTTACTAAAACTATTTTTATTGGTGACATCATCAATGAATACCCTGCCGAATTTGAATCTACATTTTTAACTCAAGCCCAAAGCGCAATGAGAATAGATTATGAGGCCCTTTTACATAATCTGGACAATTTTTCTGACGACCTATCAAAAGAAGAATTTAAAAACATATTAGATTTTAGACTGACACTTAAGATTGACCACCTATCAGCATTCAAAGTAAAAATTAATCAACAATATTATGAAGACTTTCTCTTAAAGTGTGACTTTAAAGCCTTAATTGATGGCGGTGCTTACGATGGCGAAGATTCAAAACGCTTTATCGAGTTTTTTCCTTCATACAAACAGGTTATTGTTTTAGAGCCATCTGACAGTAACCGCTTACTGGTTGGAAGAAAGCTGCACAATTACCCCAATGTTCACATTATTAAGGCTTGTCTAGGTGAGAGTAATGGCTACATCCGATTTGACGGAGAAGGCACTTCCGCAAAAACAGTATTGGAAGGTGGTGTTAAAGTTGAGCAACGCACAATTGACAGCTTCGAAATAGATCAACGGACGCTTGTAAAACTTGATATTGAGGGGGCCGAAATGGCTGCGTTAAAAGGAGCCTCTAAGGCATTTGAAAATCCGGACTATAGCTTTGCTATTTCTGCGTACCACTTACCTCATGACCTTTTAAATATTTTAAAACTATTTAAGTCTTCCCTGGTTAAAAGAAAGCTTTATTTTAGACATTACTCAGGAGGTATTTGTGAGTCAGTTTTATTCGCTATTTGAGCCCAATTTTTTCATTTACTATTGCTGATAACCCCCCTACTGTTTGAAACTGCTGAGAGAGCATATCTTCATCACTTATCTCAATATCAAACTTATCTTCTATTTGTAAAATAAACTTCATAACAGCTAATGAATCAATATGCCCAGACTCCATAAACCGATAATCATTTATATCTAAGACCGCTGGAATTGCTTGCTTTTTTTCCAACAGAGAAACGATAAAGTCTCTCACAACATTACTCATAATAAACCTACAAAAATGTGTTAATCCAATCAACTAAATAGAAACCCAACAACGTTTCTTTACTGACAAAGCAATGGCCTCGAATAGCTGCAAACCCTCTACAGCATGCGACACACCATAAACCTCTCTAGATGTGTATGTACCGGTATTTTTATACTCAAAATAACAGTCTGCCATATCACAATATATATTTGCAAAGGCTTCTATAAAACCCGCAGGGTGCCCCGCTTTAAAACGATTATAGCGAGGCAAGCAAGCTTCAGAAACAAAGGATGCCCGATCAACAATCTCACGTTTCCCATTAATATAACTCAGTAATAACTCCTCTGGTTGAACCTGAAGCCATTCTGCACTTCCTCTATCTCCAAAGACCCTCACCTTTAAACCATTTCTATGCCCTAAAGCCGTTTTACTAAACCACATTTGGCAACGGATATCATCAGTATAACGTAGCATGCAAGTAACACTATCAACCACATCCTTAAACCAACCATAGGAAGCCTGATCAGCGACAACATCAACAGGACGTTCTTGAGTTAAGTAATGAATAATATGGTGAAGATGAATGCCTAAGTCTAAGGAAATGGTAGGCACGGTGTTATCCCGTAATCGCCATGCCTGTGGCTGCGTTTGATTTCCCTCGGCATCTAAACGAATAAACCCCTCTTGAGGCATTTCTATCTGTATTTGCTGAACACGGCCCAGATCACCCGCTTTAATAATGCGTCGTAACTCTCGCATCATCGGGTAACCTGAGTAATTCAAGGTTACTGCCAAAAAACCATTGTTCCTCTTGACTGATTCTTCTATTAATAATGCTTCTTGACTAGAAGTCGACAGCGTCTTTTCGCAAATAACAGCATAGCCCGCATCTAATGCGGCAATTACAATATCGGTATGGGAGGGTGTAGGTGTTAGGACAACAATAGCATCGAGCTTGCCTTGCTCTTTTTCGATAAGCGCCTTGTAAGTAGAATAAGTGCGTTCAGAACTTAACCCCCACTCTGCTGCAGTTTTATCATTAACTGATTTATTTCTACTGAAACAGCCCGCCACCAACTGCCAACGCCCATCCATTTGGCTGGCTATTTGATGGGTATGCCCAACGGCAGAATCTATAGAGCCACCAATAAAGCCTAAAGATAAACATCTTTTCTCCGCGCTTAGACTCATGACGCCCCTGCTGATACTTTGTGAGTAAATTGACTTATAATCGCTTGCTTCATCACCTTACCCATGGCATTTTTTGGTAGAATTTGACTAATAATATAGTGTCGGGGTTGCTGATAGTCAGCCAATTCTCTTGCGCACAGTCGCTGCAATTGTCGCTCTACAATCTGCTCTCCCGCTTCAGCCACCACAACAGCTGTTAATCGCTCACCTAAGATATCATCCGGCAGTGGAATCACTGCACATTCGGCCACACTATGATGTGAGTTAAGTACATCTTCAATATCCTTAGGGTAAATATTAATACCTCCGGTAATGATGATATCTTTTTTCCTGCCTAGAAACGTTAGATAACCGTCTTTATCCAGTTTCCCAACATCCCCTGTACAAAAATACTCTCCTCGCATAGACGATGCTGTTTCAGGTGTTTTTTTATAATAGCCCGAAAACAGCATCGGCGTTTTACAGAGTATTTCGCCGACTTCTCCAACCATCGCAAGCGTGCCATCATCCCTAAGTATTTGAATTTCTACCTTGGGTGCAGCAGTTCCGACCGAGGCATTCTGTACGGAGCGGTGGTTTAAATTTGTTGCAATGGCTATTTCTGATGCACCATAACATTCATGGAACTCGCAAGTAAGAACGTGTTTCATTTCTTTCCTGACGCTGTCAGGAAGCCGTTCAGAAGAAGACACTAGGCAGCGTAATGAATCGAGAGATCGTCGATTCGACGTTAAGTCTGCTAAAATTTGTTTCAATTGCGATGACACGATAATTGAAAAACTAACCTCCCTTGCAATCACTTCATCGATCCACTTCCTGGCCGTATAAGATTCCAAGATCACAGACGTTCCCCCACTCATGAGCGGGATAAGAACTAAGCGCTCTGCCAATGAGTGGTACATTGGCGTTGCAACTAAAACAACATCATCAGCGCATACTTCATACAACTCTATGGCGGCTTCAGCTCTCTTTTCTTTAACCCCTTGCGATAAAACAATCGGCTTTGGGTCGCCCGTAGAGCCCGAAGTCATTGTTAATATATAAGCTTGCTCTGGGTTAATGTTATGATTAGCTAGACGATACTCTTGATCGCCAGACAGAAGCGCATTAAAGTCAGTACAGCCATCTACATCACCACCTACAGCTATCAACAAGCCATTTTGAGCCAACTCATCATCAAAAACTAACCTCAGATCAGTTATCAAGCCATTCCAGGCAAACACATGCTTTATATCGGCCGCTTGCAATGCACGTGATAGCGCATTACTGCCTAAAGTCATATTGTGAGGCACTAAGACAATACCTATATTAGCCGCGACCAACATAACAATAACAAACTCGATGCTATTGGGTAACAACACAGCCACGTGATCACCCTTTTTAACACCCTTCGCCAATAAATTATGAGAGATACTCGATACCTGGCAAGCTAGCTGCCTATAAGTAAGTACAGTATTGCCAGCAATCAGGGCTGTCTTATTAGGTGTTTTCGTTACATTTTCTGAAAACTTTTGAATAATGGACATAGCGGTATTAATCGTCTTTTTGTTTGATGGGGCTGGCTTTCATCGCACTTGAAAATCTCAAAAAACTCTCACTAGCCATACGATGCTTCTCACCACTTGCTGATAGAAAAACATTACCAAACTCTGTATTTCGATTAATCTGAGTATTAGCGCCTACAAATGTTTTACTTTCAATTAATAAGCCGTGACCCAGAGATGAGTTTACCCCTAAAAAAACATGACTTTTAATCCTTGTCTCCCCTGCCACCGCTACCCCTGCATTGATCCAGTTATTATCTCCAATTGAACAACCATGACCGATATTGCTATTACTACTTATAAAATTACAATTGCCAATAACCGTGTAAGGATGAATGGATGCATGATCAAGAATAATGTTATTTTCACCTAGGGTTAGGCAACTATGCTGGATCACAGATGAGTGAATATAATTCACAAACCGATAGCCCATGGCCTTAGCCTCAAGATATTTTTGTTCTCTAATATTATTCATCCCAACAAATCCAACCGCTGTGAGCATATAATATTGCTTAGGGGAAAATGCCTGTTCGATTTCATCAAAGGGTATTAATGGCAAACTGGCTATGTTTTTTATTTCAACATTTTCTACGCCGATACAAGACCGGTCTACAGTAAAGGCGACTACGTCAAAATCATACTTAACGAACTGGTAGATCATTTTAGCCATATGACCATTACCATATATAATTAGTTTCTTTTTATTCATTGTTCGCAGTGCCATAAAAGGGTTGATATCATAATCAACTTATAACAATTTGCTTCCAATGTTATAAGTTTTACTTAGTCAAAATTAGCACAATGCTCCTTATCATTCACCATGCTCATTCATTAAGCTAAACTATATGGCCATATTCCATTATATCCGCAATAATATTCATAGTGTGTATTATAAGTATTTTCTAGCCACACAACCTCAACGCCAAGGAACTAAAAGTGCAGGTAGCCTTCCAGAATATTGCCAAGCTTCATAATGATTGCACCAGGGAATTAAAGCAGGCCGCCAACCAAGTAATAGAAAGTGGCTGGTATCTATTAGGCAAAGAGCTTGAGTCGTTTGAAACAGCCTATTCATCTTATCTCGGGAGTGGGCATTGTGCTGGTGTTAATAGTGGCCTTGATGCCCTACAAATACTTTTAAAAGCTGCCGGGGTTTCCCCAGGCGATGAAGTTATAGTTCCCTCCCATACATTTATTGCTACGTGGCTAGCAGTTATAAAAGTAGGCGCTACGCCAGTACCTGTTGATCCAAAACCAGACACTTATAATATTAATCCTAGCCTGCTTTCCGATGCCCTAACCTCTAAAACAAAAGCGATTCTAGTAGTTCACTTATATGGGCACCCTTGCGAGATGAATAGTATTAGCTATTTTGCAAACCAGCATAACCTTTTATTATTAGAGGACGCTGCTCAGGCCCATGGGGCGCTGTATTCAGGTAAGCCTATAGGCACCTTTGGCTCTGGTGCTGCATGGAGTTTTTATCCTGGAAAAAATTTAGGAGCGCTAGGTGATGGAGGAGCAGTAACATCCCAATCTCAAGCACTTATAGATAAGGTAAAAAAAATTAGAAACTACGGGGTAACACAAAAATATAATGCAGAAATAATAGGTAATAATAGTCGGCTAGATGAATTACAAGCAGCTCTTTTAAGAGTTAAGCTTAAATACTTAGACCAATGGAATAGTCAACGAAGCAAGTTGGCAAAACATTACAACGAATGTCTAGGGCACCTATCAAACATTCAGCTACCTACTACTCTTCCCAATACAAACCCTGTGTGGCATCAATATGTCATCCGATCAAATAGACGTGACCAACTAAAAGTTTATCTAGAAAAACAAGGAATACAAACTCAGATACACTACCCTATCCCTGTTTATAAACAAAAAGCCGTGTCTAATATAAATATTAAGAATTTGGATTTACGGCTCAACGATCAACTATGTAATGAACTATTAAGCTTACCTATTAGCCCTGAACATTCATTAGATGAAGTTGATTATATTAGTGAGTGCATCACTCAATTTTAATTATCATACCAATATTAGCTAAAAGCTCTCGGGGAATTCTATCAGCAATAGTATTCATTGCTGTTATAAGCTCATGACTATGCTCTAACATCATTCCATTCGGCAGTGTTTTTAAGAAAAATCCCGTCTCCTCAATCACCTTAAAACCTGCCTTCTCGATATCTTCGCGTAATGTTTCATGTGAGTACACTCGTTGATGACCCACAGCCAAATCACGAGGACTTAAGTCATCCAATTCATTTTGCAAGCCCATTTCTACTGCTAGCTGGCGATGGATTGAGTTTTTATTAGGTACAATAATGACTAACTCCCCATTCTCAGACAACCAACCTGCCATCATTTTCAATAAGTTTACGGGGTCATCTACATGCTCAAGTACATGCAAAGCAAGAATGCAGTCATATGTTTTATCAGTCTGAAATGCTTCAAAAAGAGTTTGTTGTATATTTAACGATGGATTATCACTTTTCGCACGCGCTATAACTTTAGGTGATCCTTCAATAACATCAACTGAAAAGCCATTAGCTAGTAATTGTTTATTGATAATTCCATCACCGTAACCCAATTCCAATATACATCGCTTTCCCTCTAATTTTTCAAAAATCCACGTCAAACTTTGCTCTTGAGAAATTTCTTCAATAAACTTATCAGGGACATTAGCATTATGGTAACTCTCAGCGATAGCATCTAACTTTGAGACATAATCATCCATTAAATTAATCCTTCTGATGATGCATATTTAAGTGCTTGAACTATCTGATTATTCATTGATGATACTCCAATTCCCAATGAAGGGCCCATTAAAGAAAGTCCTCTCACCTTGCTAAGTTGAGATAAGTTATATTTATTCGAAGACAGATTACCAGGTGTCGGAAACGCCAACTTATTCATTAGATATACGGCATCCACATTAGTTATCCTTGGAGATTCAACAATGCTATATTCAGACAAAAACCGCTCAATTTCTTTTATATACGCCCTTTTCTCAAAATAATCAGGGCTCTGTGCCACCACATAATCGTAATTATACTCCACGACTAAATAACTACTCCCCCTCTCCCCCTTTAAACGTCCATTATTCACAATACGAAAAAACAAAAATGAGTTATCAGCATTAAAGAGAACATTAAAATCACAAACATCCTCCACCTTCATGAAAATTAGAACATAAGAGGTTTTTACAAGAGGACGTTGCTTAATATCTAACAAAGAGGCCAGTATATTTTGAGGCAATGAAGAAATAAGTTTCGGCGCTGTCATTTCGTTATTTACTAGCCAATTCCCACTCTTATTCTCTAAAGAAGAGGTGTCTTGATAAATTTCTACTCCATCACAATCACAAACCTGCTGGTAGAGGGCCTTGGTGATTGTTGCAATATTTCCTTTGACAGGATAGCTAAATGCCGTAGGACTCAAGCCTGAGTCCCCTTCTTTAAATTGTTTGAGTAAGGTCTCGGGGTAGTAAATAGGAGCCCAAAAAAGACGATGGTACTTTCCTAAAAGATATTTAGACGAAAGGTTAGTTACCTTGTTAACTAATGGCTCAAATAACGCCTGATGTAAAAACGCCCCATGATTAGATTCAGAGCTAGCAGAAAAACTAACGCAATTATAATTAGAACCACACGCTTTGTTACTGGGGTGATACTCGTTAACTAACATACAGTCAGTTAACTGAGCTTTAATTAATGTCTGTTGCTCAGAGGTAAATAGATCATTTAAACCACTCAGGTCATTAGAAATGAAATAATCTGCCGTTATTCTGCCATTATTTGACACAACAATATCATCGACCCGTTTATACTCCACATGCTTCTTTAAATAAGCTTCGACTACGTCACTAAATGCACCAACCCGCCCTAATGTAACGTCATTATATAAAGAAAGATCTGAAGTTTGCTCCATATAAGAGTCAAACTCTAGCAGCACCATACCAAGATCAAAATCAAACCCAAATGCAGAATATTCAGAAAAATGCCCGCCTATAGATTTTTCGGGAGCAACTAAAGCAATACGCTTACCTGCAGAAGCGAGCTCATTAGCTACAACAAGAGAACAAAGATTCCCCCCTAAAATAACGTAATCATATTCCTTCATTTATCCTTCCGTTTACAAATATCTCTGCACCATTATCTGGAAATTCAGAAACTAACGCATCTAACCCTTCCAATAAATCAGAACTAAAAACCTCTTTATCTAATAGTGCTTGCATCTGTTGATGAGTGAAAGGTTTAATAAAAATCGACCCTTTACTCTCAATTATCAAACCACACTCTTTTAGAAGTTTTGTCAGCGAGTCTAGGTCAAATGTAGTATTTTGTTGATATCGATGTTGTCGCTCAGACTTCTCATATAGACTACTTATCAAGCCCATTTTAAGAGCCAACAATCTATGAAAAGACTTAGCATTAGGAACATTTATATGAAAAAACGTTTCTGGGCTCGCAACAGAAATCGCCGCTTTCACTAGCTCAGCAGGGTTATCGAGTTCATGGAGTAAACTGCTAATAACAATAAAATCAAATTTTTCTTTTAATTTTTCAACAAGCGCCCCATCAAAAACACCCTCCATAAGAATTACGTTAGCAGGTTTCAATCTCTTTACTTCTGCGCAAAAATCTTCAGACGGTTCTACAATCACCAAGGAATCAAAGTCGGTGTAATACTCGTAGAGCGGCCGCAGACCACAACCTATTTCTAAAATATTTTTGGCATGATGCTTACGAAGAAACTCAAGCGTTTTTCTATGACGATAAAAAATCAAATGCTCTTCAAATGGATTATTTTTATATTCGTCTTGATAGATATTGATATCCCGCATTAGGATCGTTCTTCAGTTCGCTGATTATTTAATGACAGGTTAAGCTTTAATGTAACGTCACAACCTAACGACTCTTTAAACCGGCACAAGCCAATATTTGCCACACCCTCTAACGACGAAGGTCCAATATCTAAAGTATCTAAACATGGTTTATAGTAGTTAAATAAGTTCTCGGCTAAAAAATGAATTGAATTTAAAGAATTGAACTCAATATCATTCCCCCAATAAATGACTTGCCCAAAACGTTCAGCTATTTTATATACTACAGCGCTTGCTATGGCTTGTCCTTGATAGTTCACTATAAAGAAATCAACCGCTGATAGCCTTTTCACCGCAAGTAAATTTTCAAGACTTAGTTTCAGCGGGTTACCTCGCTGTATCCGGTTCTTCTGAATAACATCATAAGCCATTACGACTCTCTCGGCATCTTCACAGAGAGAAAAATCCAGTTTGTGTGATTTAGATTTTTTAAGACAACGTCTAGCTATTTTTTTGAGCCCATCATCAAATGAGTTTTTTCTCAGATCTAATGAGTAATTTAAGTCACTATGTTTTACTTCATACCCAGCCGCCTGCAGTGCAAACACTTGCTTAGCAATTAATGGCGCACCATAACAATCAGGAGGAAGAGTAATATAACTTTCTAGTATTTTATTGCATACAAGGTAGGATTTTAATAACTCAACGGCAGCTATATAATCTGATATCGACAGCGGGCTAACATGTTCAATAAAACCTCCGAACGGAGCAGAAAATGGGCTCTTTAACGCTTTATTTTTGACCCCTGCGACAAGACTTAAACACAGTATATTATTTTTTTTGAACCTGAACTCTACAATTTCGTAGCCGCTATCTATATAGAGTTGATTATAACTCAAACGTTGAAATAGAAGCCCTTCGGCTTCTTGGCTAGAGTTCTCAGCAATACTCGCATTAACTATGTCTAATTTCACAATAAATATTCCAACACCATGTCATTGTTCTGATACGCTCTTTCGCAATAATCATCGATTTTCAAGACAATTCATCATACTCAAAAAGGGTTTCGTTATGACGATTTACTTGCAACAAATATATACCAATCTGGAATTTTACTTTTTAGTGTACTATCAATTTTTAATTCAGTATTTTCAGAAATAACAGCCCTAACTTCTTCGCACGTTCGCAAGCGCCCACCAACTAGCAAATGCAACCAAGAAGCCGCAATCCTATTAAAATCAAGCCGATAACATCCCTCATGCACAATCAAGATTCCACCCGGCTTTAGCGCTTTTTGACACATAGAAACTATCTTCTTTGCTTTCTCATCATTCCAATCAAAAAGGATTCTATTTAGAGTAATGCAATCATATGCGTCATTTAATTCACTATTAAAAAAATCGCCTGGAATAAAATGCAGCGATGGGTCCAGCACCTGATCATTCTGTAGCTTTTTGAAGCCCTCTTCGGCCAGAGGCAAATCAAACACTCCCACCCACTCTATCAACGGATTGCCTACCTTAATATAATGAGCTAGTAGGCCATACCCTCCACCCACATCCAGAACTTTTTTAAACAATGAAAAATCAATTGTCTGAATCAATGAATCAGCCATAGGTTCAACACTATCAAGCATTGCGTTAGAGTAATTAGCTGTTTCTTCCTTAGTGGCCAGACCTTGTGTATAGCTATATTTTTCTGATACTTTTCCACTGTCCCAAGTATCATTCAATAAAAACTCTGGCATGGTAGACATGTCTACCATGCCTCGAGACCAGTCATCAACCAGCGGAGCTAGCTTCGGCAACTCAGGCAATAGAGTTAACATTTTTTGACTATTTCTATAGACACCCGCCTCATTAACTTCAAACCACTCCATAGTGACTAACGTATCACATAACAACCTTGTCGCTACTGAATTCCACCTATAATAGGCACAAATCTCATCCAAACTCAGCTCATTTTCAGCTAATAGTTCAGGTAAGTTAGACTCAATAGCCTTAATTAGAGACACCGATCTAAAGTAGCTTTTTACATCCGTTAACAATGTTTTTAAAGCGTCTTGTGTTTCAGGTTTAAAAAAGTGTTTTCCCAAAATTGAACCCTATTATTGTTTTAACTTAATATAATTTTCTCTTATTATGCATAATCTAGTAGTAGCTGGCAGCAATCATAATCAACTTATACTCTTAGACTATTCCATTATTTTTTGACCACAGATTTAATAAATAAATCATAATCTCTGATGTAGTCTGATTCCTCATACACATGGTCAGCAAGAATCATCAGCACACAGTCATCAGAAAAACTATACATTTCTCTCCACACACCCGGACCTATATATAACCCTTGTGAAGGGTTATCTAGTAATAATTCTATTTTCTCTGTTCCGTTATCAAGAAGAAACCTGACAGATCCTTTAACTGCAACCGCAAGTTGCCTTAAATTTTTATGCGCATGCATTCCTCTTCGAATATCCTTTTCTGTATTAAACAGGTAATAAACTCGTTTAATATCAAATGGAATATTTATATCCTGTTCAAGAGCAATTAACGCGCCTCTATCGTCTCCATGCTTTTGGAACTCAATAAACCTAACTTCCATATTTCTCTACCTTTTATTACGGCAAGGGGCATCACTAGATGTCATTCAGCGTATCTAAATATTGCTTGAAAGAAGACTGATCCACATAAAAAGTAACGAAAGATTTATAAGTATGATCAGCAGCATTCTCATTCGTTAAAAAATACGTTAAATTAAGATTCACTATTTGCGCTAATTTTGCAAATACAGAATAGTCTGCATGCGATCCCTCCCCTACAGCAATAGGAACCACGAGTGCCCCGGGGTTACAAAACACAATATTCGCCAAAGCAGCACCCGCTTGCCCTATAACAATAGATGCTTCTGAGAATATTCTCACCTGATCCGAAAATGACAGAGTTTCAGGCACCACTATTTCAAAACCATATTCCTGAACCAATGATTCAACTTCATCGCTATTAATTAAACTACGTCGTGAGTCACCTAAACGCTTAAGGTAAATCTTTCTAGTTGCTAGGCAGTCTGTTCTCAGGTGCTTTGTTTTTTCTCTCAGCCAGAAGATAGATTTCGGGCTAATCAGTGTATCTTGAAGAAGAGGTCTTTTATCCGCCCTAATATCACACGGCATGGTTGCCCAACCATTGGTGTGAATCAAACGTTTTACTGACACACAGTTATCCGTACCTGACTCAAGAATTTGATACCTCCCTCCTGTAACCACCCTGATAATCTCTTTAAATTGTTCTGGTACTTGCTTGCGAATAAGAAGTTTTACTGGCTCATTAATTTCATCTAACACCATAATTCGAGGCACCCATTCTATTAACCAATGATAATAATTCGAACATGTTGAACCGATTAAATTTAATACTAACTCTTCAACTTCCTCGTCTACCATACGCTTATTGGCTATTCCTCTTTTCGCCGGAGAACGAAGTGTTGGTATATAAATGATCAATTTATCTCGTTCATCATTTAAGACTAAATCATCACGATGGAGTAGTGAGAACTCTTCTCTTATTGCTGAGTCCCCTGCAAAAAAAGCATGCGATTCAGCGGTTACTATGGCATTAGGTACTTCTGCCATATACACAGGGTGAGTGTCATAAAAACCATGGAGGGTATCAGTATGTGTTTTTGGAAATGAATGTATAGGAGATAAGTATAACGTTTCTGAAGCTGCAACTTGTTTCACTGGAATATTATTTTCAAGACAGTAATGCTGAAAATCTTTGAGTATTGGAAAATCTATATCGTCAGTCGATTTAAGGTGAGCTAAGGTATGTATCCAACCTATGCGAGCAGCGGAATAATTAATATCATTATGCGCATGCAATAATAAGTCTAAGGCTTCTCTTTGCTTGTTGAGAGCACATAAGAAGCTAACATATGCTTCCATTACTACATCGTCATTAGGCGCTAAAGTATAAGCCTTATTATACAGTGCATGAGCCATCCTATGATCTTTAATAGCTACCCATGCATTGGCAAGACTGCACAGATCCAGAGGTAATACATCTGCATTCATTAGTAATAATTGCCGAGTTTTTTCGATTAGTATGGCATTATCCATATGTTTTTTATTACCCCATTAAGTTAATAGCCACTAATTAAATTCTACCACTTGCAAACAAGCATAATTCTTACCAAAGGTTTAATTAGCATTCAAGCCGTTGCAGCATTAAAGGATACTTGCACAAATATTCTACAAGTTAAATATCTCCAAGAGTATTGCCAACCCACTTATATCTAGAAGTAGTAAAAACCCCAGGCAAGTCAACTCATAAACACTAGATTACAATCTAGTGTAATTAAAAAAATAAAATACAGAATAAATTATAATGGCCGATAAATAAGATATAGCAATCTATATTTGATAACGGCATATTTATCGCCATACTAAAATAAAAGTGTCAATAATCAGGCGTTAATCATATGATCCCTTATTTCATACCTGACATGCCAAAAACAGAAGCATTGATTCCTTATCTTAAGGAAATCGATAATAATCTCTGGTATTCAAATTTTGGGCCTTTATACCACCAACTCATACAAAAAATTGCTGACAACTGTCTCGACAACATAGCCACAAACAAGCTAACCCTAGTCTCTTCTGGAACATCAGCCATTGAGCTCGCGTTAAGAAGCCTTAATCTACCCGCTGGCGCGAAGGTCCTTACTACTAGCTTTACCTTTCCCGCTACAGTCGAAGCTATTATCAATGCGGGTTTAACCCCAGTATTAAGTGATATCAACAAAAACAATTGGTTTCTTACACCAGAGATTGCCTTACGTAATACCAAACTGCACAATATTGCCGCTGTTGTACCTGTTGCAGCCTTTGGCATGCCGGTTTGTTCTGAAAGCTGGGCGAACTTTTATAAAAAAACGAACCTACCTGTCGTCATTGATGCCGCTGCTGCATTAATGAACCAATCGATTAATGAGAACCTTATTTACGCATTCAGCTTGCATGCAACTAAACCACTAGGAGCAGGTGAAGGTGGGCTGGTGGTTTGCCCTAACAAATCTCAGGCAAGCTTCATTAGAAAAATGTCTAACTTCGGCTTTGAAGCAGGCAGAACCATAAATAATGTCGGTACTAATGCAAAAATGAGTGAATATCATTGCGCAGTGGGTTTAGCACAACTAGATCGTATTAAAGAGATAAAACAAAAAAACAGCTTTATACTCAATAAATATAAATCATTATTTGAGCAGCATCATTTAAAAGTACAAACTCAAGCTGGCTTAGAGTCATTTGTACCCGCTTCTCTTTATGTGCTTTTTGAACATCATACTGACGAGTTATTTGAACGTTTACTAGAGCAAGGCATTGAAAGCCGTCGCTTATACTGGCCTCTAATACAAGGGTTTCCAGCATTTAGTGATAATACAATACCCGCCAGTTTAAATTTTAAAAATGCCAATAGAGTTTCATCTCAGGGGCTGGCCCTGCCTTTCCATAACCACCTTACCGAGCAGGATATAGAGAACACAGTTAGCATCCTCTCAACTGTTTTGAATAAGAAAGCTCAACAGTTATAGCGTAGCTTTTTAAGCGCTATCTGGAGCCAATCTAACCCAGTCGCCGCCAGCATAATAACTTATACTATGTAAACGCCCTTGTAGCCTTGATGCAGCGAAGCGGAATCAGGGGTTGGTTCTGCATCCACCGTCACCTTTCCTTGATTCCAGTCGTGCCTCCTTTCATCACGGCTACAAAGACCTAAGCCCTCCTCTAGCTTTACTGAAAACATTCCCACTTCCTCCGTAAAACTTGGCACACCATTCGCTTAGTTACTCTCTATATAGAAATAGAGCATTTAAACCCTAAAAAGCGGAAGAGGTTTGCCTACATGAATACGATGACATCGACACTACAGCCAACCATTAATGAATTCTTAAAATCTGAGCTGGCTGACATGGCGCGGATACTCATCCACGCGAACGATTTGTATCAAAACGCCAATAACCTATCGACCCCTGCTGCAGATCGTCAGGCATTTTTAGACAATGCTTATCAACTGGTATCTGAAGTAATGAGTGCCGACCCGACTAACAGCCCAGCCATCAATCTTTTAGGTCGTATAGAGCTAGACCGGGGCAATATCTCAACCGCTAAAGCCTTGTTCAACCGGTGTTTAAAGCATGAGCCGAGTAATACCCAGTACCTGACCAACGCCGGTTACCTTTACTTAGTCGCCGATGAGCCTGAAAAAGCCCTTGAGCATTTTCATGCAGCGCTGTCGTTTGACAAGCGTTATGTGAATGCATTTTTAGGTATTGCACGCGCACAACAAGCGCTACGTAACTTTGATGTGGCCTACCTGCATTACCGCTCTCTTGTGGCTCATGGTCACAATAATCAAACCATCTTACAAGGCATGCTGAATTGCTGTGAGCATATTCAGGTTGACCGTTATGAAGCCGATTTAGAAGCGGATCTGCTAACGCTATTGGCGAACGATAATTTGCCGCTTGAACGTTTAAGCCACTTTGCTGCTCAGCTGATTTGCAAAAAATACGACCTTGAAAACCCTAATGCGCCGATCGACTTATTAACCGTCGCGAATGACCCTTTAATATTTCACTCGCTCATCAAATGCAACTTACCTAATCCCTTTGTTGAGGAGTTTATTACTCTACTTCGTCAAAGCATATTGTTTGAAGCGGTAGAAACTCGCCACCTTCGTGATGAACTGCAACTGCTAACCATCGCAATCGGCGTTTACGCTGAGCGTGGTAACTACTCATTAATTATTGATGAAGTCGAAGCCTCACACGTGCAGCATTTTGATCAAATACTCACTCAAACCCTGCAACAAAACTGGACAGTTGATAATGTCGCAGGTGCTTTGATTCTGGTAGGTATGTATCAGGCCTTCTTTTCTCAGTGCTATGCCGTCAACCTAACGGCGCTTAAGTTAATTGACTGGCCTGAGGTATTACACCCGCTGATGTCTGCTTCACTCTATAGACGCGCAGAACGAGAGGCGTTTAAGCAGCAGTTTCCAGAAAAGCAAGATGAGCTGTTAATCGCTAAAGAAGATTTGTCTGCACCGTTTCCACGCTGGAATAATTTAGCGCTGTTTAACGAGCAGTCACTTAAAAAAGATTTAATTGAAAGCTTTAATCTATCGGATGAAAGCTTACCAGAGCGTTTATTGCTATTAGTCGCAGGCACCGACGCAGCCCAAAAAGCAGTTGAATATGCCCGTTACTTCACCGATGTAGAAGTATTAGCCGTTGAACACAGCTTAGAGAATCTGGCAGAAAGCCATCTTAAAGCACAAGAAGAACAACTCACCAACATCGCCTTCTGGCCACCTTCTTTAGCAAGGCGCTTTTTACAAGACGGCAATGAGATTCACTTTGCTTCAATAACTGGCGACGCAAAAGTCATAGATAACTCGTTTATCAGTCTTATTCAAAATAACCTAAGCAAGAATGGGGTTATGAATATCAAACTACAGCAGTCACCTGATAACGCGACTAAAGATATTCAAGCACTTGTAAGCAAGCAAAAACTACGCGCGACATCTGCCAATATTAGAGCACTTAGAGCCACGATCTTAGCGGATAAATATAGCGATTATTGGTCTAACTTGATTAATGATGAGTATTTTTATTCGATTGATGGCTGCCGCCAGTCATGGTTCACTCCAAGCACACAACAAGCCATACTGGGTTCTGTTATTGGTTTATTGGCAAACCCTGAGTGGACGCTTTCAAAGGTACTCAACCACCACAGCAAAGCCGTCGCAACCGCCTTAGCGAAGAAGCATTTGATTAAGTTTGCTGAAAAGCAGCAGGTTGATAATGCGTATTCTATTTATTTGGTTAAGGGGTAAATAAGATAAGGGTAAAAGCGAGCCTTTTACCCTTTCAATCGAGTGGCGATCAGATAGTACTCAAACGCTATATGGTGTCTGGGTATTTTTCAACCTTTAATAACTCAGCCTTTTCGATTCGTACAATACGATGATATCACCTCTTCCACCGCAAATAATCCTCATACTCATCAACATCCCAAGTCGTATCCAACAACTGGTAAGTCAATCTACACCCATCAGCCCGCTCTACCGTTGACCGAAGAACAGCCCCCTGCCCCCATGCAATATTATCCAGCAACATAGGTGCAACTTTTCGAGCACCGAGTAGTACATAGCCACCATCTTCAGCAGGCCCGAGTACTAAATCGCTATCATCCAACACCTTAACGGCTTGCTCTAGATAAGCTTTATCAACCGTTGGGCAGTCACTTCCGACGATAATCACTTTTTGGTATGTCTTCAATCCACTAGAAAGCGCATGAAACATTCGCGCACCTAAATCATCTCCCTTTTGACAGGCAATGGGGACTGATAGTTTTTGGCAGTTTTCGGTTAGCAATTTTGCTTCGGGGTTTTCAGTTAGCAGTTGGTCAAACCATAGCGCCACTGAACCAACATTAGATGAAGTTAGGTTTTTTAGTACCGTTTGAGTAAGTTCTATATGCGCGCTATAAGCGGCCTGATCACCCATCTTTTTAGCAAGTCGGGTTTTAACTTTTCCGAGTTGCGGCCACTTTGCAAATTGAATTAATAGCGTGCGGGTCATAGAGGATAAGTATCCACTTAAGGATAATATTGACGGTGAAGTTTTTCGACATCGACACCTAGCATATACTTAAACCGCAACGACCACATTAATAATATCGTCTTCCATACACCGTGTTTTTCCCATCGACGGCTATCTGTGGTGACAGGTATCTTAATGCAATAAGGGCGGCTAATTTTTTTAAGTTTTTGGGTTAGCGCAACGTCTTCCATCAGCGGTTGCTGGGGGAATCGGCCTACCCGTTCAAAATAGGCTTTTCTAACAAATATCGCCTGATCTCCTGTCGCGATACCCGTTAGCATCGAACGCCAATTCATCATAGATTCAACCACTCGATACATCTTTTTATCGCCAGACAAACGCACATTAAATCGGCCCCAAATACTCGTCGATTCGATGAAGGCTTTAAGTAAATTAACACTATTGCCGGGGAGTACCGTATCGGCATGAAGGAACAGCATCGCAGTAAAGCGTGCAACGTCTGCCCCCGCATTCATTTGAGTCGCTCGTCCTTTGGGTGCGTCGACCCAGCAGTCTACCAAGTGATTACATTCAGACTTGGTGTTATCACGACTCCCACCATCTGCAACAATCACCTCTGCACCGTACAGTCTCAACAACTGTAGTGCTTTTAATGATTTCTTGATGGTTTTTTCTTCATTAAGCGTAGGGATAATAATACTAATACGCAGCTGCATTAATTTTACTCCAGCGATCCACCACAACTACTACCCTGACCTGCAGTACATCCATAACAATGGTTAGCCACTACTATAGGACGTCCTTCCATATTTTGCTGCAATAATTCAGATAAATGCGTACGATCAGAAGCAATTTTATTATCTGGGTTAACCAGCGGCATCTCTAACATTTGATTAAAATCACAATCATAGACATACCCTTGCCAATCAATACTGATAAGGTTGCGGCACATAACAGAGTTTAGATTTTGCTCTAGGTAAGCGCCCTTTAGCAACCCCATATAATTATTAAACTCGCCTTTTGATAAAAGCACACTACCAAATCGGCTAATAGGCATATTGGTAATAGAAAATAACTGATTAAACGCAATAGTAAAACGGTCAAATAACTCCCGCTTATAATCTAACTCTAACTGCTGTTGAGGAGGCGGAAGAAAAGCGCCACCGGGGTTATACACTAAATTCAATATCAGACCGCTACCTTCAACACCGTACCCTAATTTATTGAGACGCAAAAGTGCTTCGATACTGCCATCATAAACACCTTTCCCGCGCTGTTTATCTACGTTTTCTTCGCTGTAACAAGGCATAGAGGCGACGACCTCTACTTGATTATCCGCTAAAAACTGCGCCATATCCTCGTAACCAGGCTCAAGTAAAATCGTCAAGTTGCATCGATCAATTACAGTGACATTACGCTTGCGGGCTTCGAGCACCAAATAGCGAAACTCAGGATTCATTTCCGGCGCGCCGCCCGTTAAGTCAAGCGTTTTGATATTTTGTGCGTCTATAAACTGCAGAAGAATATCGACTGTTTTTCGATCCATCATCTCTGTTCGATTAGGGCCTGCAGCGACGTGACAATGCGTACAACTTAGATTGCACTTGTAACCTAGATTTACTTGAAGGGTATGTAGTTCTGCTCTTCTGATTTCAGGAAAATCAGACAACAAAAGCATCGGTCGGGTATCAAGCATAGCTAACCTTATTGTTTATATAATTTAGTTAGCAGTGAGACTACCAGAATTCCAATTAGTTCAACACCATGAAGCAAGTTCTCTGTTCTCATTTTGCATTAACTCAAGCACATTCGCCTCAAGAATTCGATAACCAACATTACCGTACAGTTTTTGCCTACCACCATTTAAAGAATATGTTGGACTGCCTTCAATATTTAGACTTTCTTTAAGCTCCATATCTCGACACAATGCAGCGATAGCCGCTCCATTGTTAAGTCGCTCATCAACCGCCTCTACAGGAATACTTAACCTCTTCGCAATCTCAAACAGTACATCATGTTTCGATACATCTTTAACCTCTACAAAAAAGGCCAAACGAACATGCCAAACAAACGCTTCACACAGTGTACGCCCATCATAAGCCTCAACATGCTGAGAGCTAATAACGCCTTCTTCTTCAAGTAACTGAACCGCTTTTATAAAACAATGAGTCGATGCAGATGACTTTGGCCGAGAAGTCTTCCAAACAGCCTTGTTAATCTCAACATGCGGGAAGGACTCACACACATCCACGACATGGTCAGAAAACCCATCAAAGCCTCCCCTATCTTTCCAACCCTCACCGATACGATGTTCCGTACACCCAAACGTTGGTGTAAAGTGATGTTTGATATCAACACCGTCACCAAACTGAGTACGGAGCTCATCGAGCTTAACTTGTGCCACATAAGCCCAGACACACAACACATCTGAGTAGTGAGAAATCAATACTGGTTTACTCATCTTAATGCCCGTGTTTATGAACCGTGAAAGTGATTTTTAATATCTTCAAACGAGGCGCTAATTAGATGAACATTTTTATACCCCATATTCCTCAACGATTTAGCAGAAAGAGCAGCCCTTCCTCCCGTACCGCAATGAAGTAAAATGCAACGATCAGGGTCATCACACAGCTCAGGCATTTTCATCTCTAAAACTCCACGAGGTATGTTGATAAAGCCTTCAACCGAATCAAGGCTGTGCTCAGCCGGTTCTCGTACGTCAATTAACAGCGGTTTTTCACACTGCCCAACCAACTTCAATGACTCGACAACTGTTAAACAGTGCTCACCCATTTTTGCCTCTGCCACAATATCTGATAGCTGTTTTATCATAATTTACCCTCTTATTAATATCTATATAACTATACAGATATCATAGCTGATACCCAATGAAAAGCCTTTCCTATAAGCATGGCATAAAAATAAGAATTTAATACACGTCACAGCTAAATAAGCACGGCTAAGTCCTTGAGAAATAGCATTCATGACGCTATCATACGCCTTCTTTAGTGCCCCGATGGCACAGCTGGATAGCGCGGCCCCCTCCTAAGGGGCAGGTCACAGGTTCGACTCCTGTTCGGGGCACCATTTTCTTCTTTATTTTCAGTTTAATTACGTGTTGCTGTTCAACATGGCCGATCACGTAAATCTGAACGTCCTCCTCCCCTATTTGCATATATAGACCAATATTAAACGTTGATTTCTTATGCATTCAGGCTTTAAAAGTATCACCTTTATCTCAACATTCGCTTTTAGGGCGGACACATAGGTCTGCCCCTACATTTTTCGATATTCACAGGATTGGGGCAGGTCTCGCATTTTGCACAAGAATCCCCCCCACATAGTAAATCTGTCGAGCCTCAAAATAGAATATTTATAATTGCTATTTATCTAATAATAGGGCTATTATAGGACTGTCCATCCATACAGTGTTATATTAAATATGAACGTTACGCCTTTATGCATTTTACACTCTACATTTAAGTCAACTAATGAGGTGCTATCTGTACTGAGTCGTCGTCTTGCGTGCGGTTTTCCGTCTCCTGCGGATGATTATTCTGAAAGTATACCTAGCCTTAACGAACTGCTTATCAAGCATCCTGCTGCGACTATTCTAGCCAAAGCCGAAGGTGATTCTATGATTGAAAGAGGTATCCTTGATGGCTCTCTCTTAATTATTGATCGTTCCATTCGACCTGAAGATGACAGCACGATTGTTGCGTCCATCGCAGGTGAGTTGACCGTTAAGGTTTTAGATTTAAAGAATAAAATTTTAAGACCCGCCAACCCCAAGCACCCACCGATTCCCTTACCTGAGGATATTGATGTTATGTGTGAAGGCGTGGTGACGTACTGTATTTCACCTCAAAAGAATTTTGCTTTTTCATGCTAGCACTTGTCGACTGCAACGCCTGTTATGCGAGTTGCGAACAAATATTTAGGCCTGATTTGAGAGGCAAGCCGATTGTTGTGTTATCCAATAATGATGGCTGCATTGTTACGCGTAATGCTCAAGCAAAAGCATTAGGGGTTCCGGGGCTGGTTCCCTACTTTAAAATTAAGCCTTTACTAGAGCATCATCAGGTTCATATTTTTAGCAGTAACTACGAATTATACGGCGATATTTCGGCACGGTTAATGGGCTTGTTGGCGACGCTGGGTGACCGCATTGAAATATACAGTATTGACGAGGCTTTTCTTGAGCTTAACGGGTTTAGTGATGTTATTAGCCATGGTCAACTAATTAAGAAGCTTGCATGGCAACATCAACGGATGCCTGTATGTGTTGGTATCGCTGAAACAAAAACATTGGCAAAATTGGCTAATCACATTGCAAAAAAATCAAACAAACTAAATGGTGTCTGCCGAGTCTCCAATCTTCATAAATGGGAAAACGTCTTTAAAAAAATAGCCGTAGATAAGGTCTGGGGAGTTGGCTCTAGACTCGCCAAAAGGCTTAACCTGTTTAAAATATACTCTGTTCATGACCTTAAAAGACAACCCCCAAAACGCATTAGGAAAGAATTTGGCGTTACATTAGAGCGAACCGTACTCGAATTAAATGAGGTGCCGTGTTTCGATTTAGAAACCCAACCACAACCCAAAAAAGAAGTGTTTTGCAGTCGGTCTTTTTCTAAGAAAATAACATCTAAACAAGCGATAAAAGAAAGTGTCGCACATTACGCCAATAGAGCGGCTGAGAAATTACGGCAGCAAAACGGGCTCACTAAAAGAATCTATGTGACCATTCAAACATCTCGTTATTCAGACCACCCCTACAGCAACAGTGTTACTCTTCCACTGCCTTACCCGACTAACGACAGCCGAATAATTATTAGTACCGCGACGGAAGCATCAGATTCATTATTTCGTGAGGGTTATGGATATGCGCGAGCAGGTGTTGGTTTACTTGAGCTAACCAATAGTAAGTATTATCAAAATGACTTCTTTCAGAGTGATTCTGAACGATCTGTAAAGCTGATGACGATGATCGACCAAATGAATAAACGGTATGGCCATGGCAGTGTATTTTTTGCAAGACAAGGAATAAAAAGGGGGTGGTCAATGGCGCGTAGCTTTAAATCTCCGGCTTACACAACCCGAATATCAGATTTACCTGTGGTTAAAATATAAGCGTAATATCTCGATAGAGAAACAACACCTTAAACAAAGAGTCTTTAATTAAACCCTTAGAATTAGGCATCAAAAGGGTGAAACCGCAAACAAGGGCAAACTTGTAGCCTGCCCTATCGGAAGGTGTTTAGTGCCCGTATACAAGCATGTCAGCCTGAATTACAAAGTCGGTAAAGTACACTTCACCTATACTAGGCCTGCTGCCAAATTGCACATGCGGCATGTCGATATCCATTCTTAAATCAACATTAGTAACCGCTAAACCGGCACTGCCCGTTAAGTTACTATTACCTGCTGAGAGGTCTGCCGACACACTTGCAAAGCCAAAGCTACCCACTGAATCTGAACCACGAGTATTATGGATTTTTAGATCTCTGAGTTTTAAACCTGCAAAATTAAATAACACAATTAGGTCGCCGTTATCCCAGTTCATATCTAGGTCGTCTACCCGAAAAAAGGCATCAACTTCAACTTTTGAATCTGAAACTGACAAGTTGCCGTTGGCAGTATCTGAGTAAGTATTGGTTCCATTTCTAATAACGATATCTGCAGGCCCGAGACGCCCTTGCATGTTGATATCTGAGAACATGAGTGAACCGCGTGCGGTTGCTGTGCCTGGGCTATAAGTGCTTTGTGCATATTCAACTGAGCCAACGGTCAACTCAAAGTCGGTGGCTGTTTTGTAAGCATCTAGATTCTGGCTTGCAGTATTTGACGCCAGTACACCGGGGTCTGTTGCATCTACATGTATAACCAAGTCACCATCATTGAACGTTTTACCGAACAATCCGCCACCTTGATCATATTTTGCGACAGCATCTGCCACATCTGCATCAGCAGTACTCACTAAACCTTGATCTGCCCACTCAGCCATACGGGAAAAGCCATGACCCAATGTTTCATTGTTACCAGACACATCGACTGTCATTAAAATGTTGTCTAACGCAGTTCCACCGATCCCCCCCAAGAACATATCTCTGACGAGTAAATAGCCGCCATCTTGATAGGCTATTTCGCCAATATTAACCTTGGCTTCCAACTCGATAGAAATCCCTGCCTGCCCCGTTACACCACCCATTGTTTCGTCATCTAGTGTTTTCATTTGCGAGAACGAGGGTTGTGCGGTTAACAGCGCGACTGCAGCTCCTAGATAGACTGTTCGGCGTTTCATGATAGTTTCCCTGTGGACATAATTTTTATTAGTATATTTTTCACTTTAGGATACTGCTTACTGCACGACAAAACTGAGAACTGCGTCACCCCTACTTACATTTATTAACATTACAAACACAGTAGTTCTACTCGCATCATGACTGAAAGTTCAACACTATTTATTTTACTTAAATGTCGGCACAACCATACAAATAATGGCCTACCTTTTGCTTTATCTATCATCAGTAATCGATATAGACAGTATGGAGGCCAAAAATATGTCACTTATCAGCAACGAGATTGCATACCAAATACCCCAAGACCTCTCACGTTCAACGCTGTTGAATCCTGAGAAAAGCGAGGTAAATAGCACCCCGGCCAACGATATCCTACCGGCTGACGCGGTTAATTTAAGATTGAGTGAAGGGTTTCAATCAGCGCCTAAGAAAATATCAGTCAATGAATATAAGGATGCAGTGGGGAAAGATACTGCCTTTATAAAAGAAACACTTAGGAACAAACTTGCCGAAGTTGGGATGAACCCCGAGATGAGGTTGGAAATATCCCGCGATCTATTTGGGAATTTTCAAGCTAAAGGAAACGGTATTCCTAGCGCTATGGAGCAAGTTAATAAAGACCTCACAAATAACAAAGCATTCCATGAAGCATTTAATAGGTTAAGTACAGACCAACCAACACTAAATTATGTCGATAATGTCGTTAAAGTGGCTAATGCCTACGGCGTACATAACAATGTATTTTCAAGCCTTGTTAGTGCGACACCCGATAACAATGGGCTTTCTGATATCGCCCATCGCTATGATGCACTTAAATCTAACGTAGTCAGCATGCAAAAGCCTGACGACCAGATTCAAGAGACACAAGAAGATGAGCAGTTTCGATTTATTCTTAATGGTTAACGCGCCTCGTTAACCATTAAACACTTTATGTTCTAAAAGGCTCTGGGTCACCTTTACCCTCTCGCACAATGTGAGGAACATCATCGGTTAATTTCACCACAGTCGTTGGCTCAAAACCACAGAAACCGCCATCAATCACTAGGTCAACCTCATGCTCGAGCATACTTCTAATCTCGTATGGGTCAGTCATAGGCGTGTCGTCACCCGGCAGTATCAACGTCGTGCTCATCAGTGGCGCATTAAGCTCTTCTAATAACGCTAAGGCAATATTGTTTTCTGGCACTCTCATGCCAATCTCACGCCTTTTGGGGTGCATCAACCGTCTAGGCACCTCTGCACTCGCAGGCAGTATAAATGTATAAGCCCCTGGCGTATTATTTTTCAATAAACGATAACAACTGTTATTTACCTTGGCGTAAACGCCAAGCTCTGATAAATCACGACAAACCAACGTAAAGTTATGCTTATCATCAAGACGACGAATACGCTTAATTCTATCCACTGCATTCTTATCACCAATATAACAACCTAGCGCATAAGCTGAATCGGTAGGGTAAGCAATAACACCGCCAGACCTAACAATATCAACCGCCTGAACAATCAGTCGGTGCTGCGGATTGTCTGGGTGTATTTGAAAAAACTGACTCATAAGTTATCCCCCTTTGAGCCACCCATGCAATTGGGTGACGCAGGTACACCTTCGTTTTTTGTGTTCCATTCATCTTCGGTATAAAGATGAAGTGCCAGCGCATGAATGCCATTTTTCATCGCATCTTCCAACGCTTTATATATTTTTTGATGCCTAGCCACTTTTCTTACATCATTAAAGTCAGGGCTGACCAAAACCACTTTAAAGTGGGTCTCTGAATTCGGTGGCACACTATGCATATGGCTTTCATTCAGCACATCTAAATGTTTTACATCAAATGATGCAGCTAACGTTTCTTCTATCTGTTTTTGCACATGCATTATTCAAGGCCTTGAAATTAAGATCAGAATGTTGATATGAGTTAATTCTACTATCACTACAACCATTTAGCATTAGAATATGAATCAAATATGATAGTAACGCCCTTACTATTTAACCCCAACGCCTACAAATTCTGGCATGGCGTTCGAGTAAATTCTGGTATAGTGGGTCTATCGGATTCAACTTTAGTGTAACCTCTTATTCATGCAGTTAATCATAGCAGAAAAATCTAGTTTAGGCCGAGCTATAGTCCAAGCATTACCTCTTCCCCACTCGGCGCAGCAGGGTTATATCCAATGCGGGCAAGATATCACTGTTACTTGGTGTTCAGGGCATTTACTCGAGCCTTGTAGTCCAGAGGCATACCTACCTCAGTACGCAAAATGGAACCTCTATGATCTGCCTATTGCACCAGCAAAATGGAAGCTAACGCCTCGCAGCGAAACAATGAACCATTTGAGGATTATCGGCTCACTGATAGAGCGTTCGCACGAAATCATTCATGCAGGGGATCCTGATCGGGAGGGACAACTCATAGTTGACGAGGTGCTGCATTATTTTAACGTTGAAGTCCCTGTGCGACGTTTGCTAATTAATGATCTCACTCCAACAGCCATTGCAGCGTCCCTTAATCAACTAACATCCAATACTGAGTATCAAAACTTATCGCGCTCCGCACAATGCAGACAACAAGCAGACTGGCTATATGGCATTAATCTGACAAGAGCTCTTACGCTGGTGGCGCGGGATAAAGGCAAAGAAGGCGTGTTTTCAGTAGGACGAGTACAAACACCGGTGCTCGGCCTGATCGCTAAACGAGATGCCGAAATAGAACACTTTAAGCCTACTCGTTACTATTCAATAGTGGCTAACTTTGAGACGTTGAACACTAAAAGCCCCCTCCCCGTTATCGACACTCTATGGCAAACACCGCCATCCAGAGAAATGCATTGCGATGAACAAGGCCGGCTACTGAATCGAAAAATAGCAGAACGCGTTGTTCGGTCTGTATCAGTGAACGAAATCATTGGCACCGTCATTAAAGTGACAGACAAACAGCTAAGTGAGCCATCGCCATTGCCTTTCTCCTTGTCGACGCTGCAAATTGAAGCGGCTAAGCGCTTTGGGTATAGTCCGCAATATGTGCTAGACGGATGCTTAATGCTGTTTGATAAGTACAAGCTGATCACCTACCCTAAATCTGACTGTCGATACCTACCCGATAATCAGTTTAATCATCGTGCAGACTTACTCAACACACTGATTCTCAATGCCCCCTTGCTGACGAACGCCGTTCATGGTTGTAATCTAACCATTAAGTCTCATGCATGGAATGACCAGAAAACAGGGCCTCACCATGCGATCATCCCTACCGCACAGACCCTCGATATTGCGACATTACAAACGCGAGAGCAGGCGCTTTATACACTTATCTGCCGCCGCTATATCGCTCAATTTTACCCTAGTCTGATTACAGACGAATCGATCTTCGACATTTCGATAGATAAAGAACGATTCCAAGGAAAGCAAACAACAGTCCGCCATAAAGGGTGGAAAGCCATTGATGAACCAGATCAACATGATGATGGCGGCATTGCTTCTGCAGCTCACGCAACAGCGGGAAATTCACTTCGCGAGGGGGAGCAAGTCTACTGCCGAACCGTTAAAATCATGACTCACGAAACACCGCCGCCTGAACATTTTGACGATGCCAGTCTGTTATCTGCAATGACAAGTATTGCACATTATGTCGAAGACCCTTACATCAAAAAAACGTTAAGAGCGTCAGACGGTTTGGGTACAGAAGCCACTCGCGCAGCAATTATAGAGGCCCTTTATCGGCGAGATTACATTGCCAAAAATGGTCGCCGCATTGTATCAACGGAAAAAGGAAGGGATTTAATCTACAACCTTCCTACTAATTGTATAACGCCAGACATGACAGCTATCTGGGAAGCCGCTCTCGATACTATAAGCTCTGGCAGCACCAAACCGAAAGATTTTATAACGCGCATTACCGATGAGATAAGTCACCTTATCGAGACATTAACAGGTATTCCTGTCAAAAAGGCCAACGGTTCTCAGCAGGCTATCGCGCCCCCCCCCTCCTGCCCTAAATGCCAGTCTGAAATGGTCGAAAGAACCGGTAAGTACGGAAAATTCTGGGCCTGCAGTCAATTCCCTAACTGTAAGGCGTCATTACCCTGGAAGCTCAACACCACTAAAAAAGCCAAAGCCGTCAAGATGGGAGACTCTCCCCCAATACCTTGCCCTAACTGCCATGCGCCACTAATTCGGCGTACCGGAACGCGAGGCGAATTTTGGGGCTGTAGCAACTACCCTTCATGCCGCAAAACGTTTAAAGACATTGAGGGTAAGCCACTAATTCATATTAACCCAAGACCCTAATAAATTTTAAACGTATTGGTTTATAATTTTTACAAATAATTCTGACAGATATAAATAATTTCTTTCATTAAATTAAGCAACTTACTGTAACGAACTAGAACAACTTAACTAATGACGCCAGTGTTTTTCTCTGGCAGAATCAGTCATTAATAGCAAAAATATAATAATAGCGGTGCTGCCTTTAAAGATCCCGCAGCCTACTCAAATAGCCATTGATGGCATCAGGGGACATGCGATGAAAATTGGACTACTTGAAGACGAAGTAGAACAAGCTCGAAATTTAAGTGATGCATTAATAGAAAAAGGGCATGCTTGTGAATTTTTTCACACTGGTCAGTCCTTTCTATATGCCGTCACGCACAATAGTTATGACCTCCTTATTATGGATTGGCAGTTGCCAGACATGGAGGGAACAGACGCATTAAAAGATGTACGCAAAGAATTAAACTGGAAAATCCCAGTAATCTTTCTCACCCAGAGAGATAGCGAAGAAGATATTATCACGGCATTGGACGCAGGCGCAGACGACTATTTAGTTAAGCCTGCCCGGATTGGAGAGTTAGCGGCACGAATACACGCACTGTCTCGCCGAACATCGAGTGACGAAGACGGCAAGAGCGAAACATTTACCCTAGGCCCTTTTGATGTAGATATACATGCGCGAACGATACAGTGTAAAGGTGAGCTCGTCCCAATGACCGATAAAGATTTTGATTTGGCTGTATTTATGTTCCAGAACGTAGGACGATTACTGTCAAGAAACTTTTTGTTAGAGCGAGTATGGGGCGTATCAAGCGATTTGAACACCCGTACCGTCGATACCCACGTCAGTCGATTACGTCGAAAACTAGGCATCAAGCCTGAAAATGGGTTTCGCATAAAAACAATTTATCAACATGGCTACAGACTCGAAACCGTTGCCGAATAACCGTCAAAACGGCAGCGAAAAAAGCTAAGATATTCGCAGTACTTATAGGGATGTTATATCTGCACTTAATAGATGCCACCCCACGGTGCGAGGTTTATTAGAAGGCAAATGCGTTCTAATGTTGTTATGAAATTATCACTTTATTTAAAATGGTTCGTTTTCTTTGCGCTGACGTGTCTGCTCACAGGAAACCTTAATGCCCAAATACAACCTGCTGGCACTCAAGCCTCGCTTGTAGAATGGCATTACACCATTAGACCTAAAGATAATATCTGGACACTAGGTGAAGCGTTTCTTAATAGCGCTCACAACTGGGAAGATATTATTCGTCATAACAAAATCAATGACCCCAAAACACTCACATCTGGTACCGTTTTAAAAATCCCTGTCGACTGGTTAAAACATCAACCAGAGCCTGCTATCGCGGCTTCTGTGACGGGCAACACAATGGTAAGGCGGCATTTAGAAAGTCACTTTAGCCACCTCTCTAAAAACAGCGAACTACGCGTCGGCGACGAGATTAATACCTACGACGGCTCTGTTTTGATTCGCTTTGCAGATAGCTCAATTCTGCGATTAGCCCCCAACTCTCAGCTTGTGTTCAACCGGCTAACCCGCTACGGAAAAACCGGTATGGCCGACACTCGGCTTAGGCTGCAAAAAGGGCGACTCTCTACGCATGTTACGCCTCTTAATGGCCGTGGCTCACGTTATGAAATCAACACCCCATCAGCAGTTGCCGCCGTTCGCGGTACCGCCTTTAGACTATTAGTAAACGACCAAAGCACTCAGTTAGAAGTAACAGAAGGTACTGTTCTATTTAGTAACAACGCTCGATCTCTTGAGCTAGATATGGGGCAAGGTACGATTTTAAATTCAGGGACTTCACGTGCAACCATCATCGACCTACCTAAAGCGCTCAAGCCCAGATCGGTTATATCCAACACTCAGCAACTTCCTGTGACATTTAGCTGGCGCAAACAACCCAACATCACCACTTACTACTACCAGTTATTCAAAGACTCGGATCAAGGTGAACTGTTAGATAGCAGCTTTCTTGCGACCCCCGAAATCACCTTAAACCATTTAACTAACGGCACCTATCTTGTTGCTATGCGCGCGGTCGACAGCCAAGGGTTTAATGGTATTGACCATCATGTCAGTCTGGTCATCGGTATGATCGCTAAACCTGCTACCCTACTAGGCCCTGCTAATAACCTGTTTATTGATAATGACTTACCCGAGTTTACATGGCAATACAACAGTAAAAATGAGCTATCGCAGCTTGAAATAGCAAAAGACTTTGCGTTTACCGAGCTTATAAGTACATCTGAGTTTGCACCTGACAATACGGCCATCCCAACCCATGAATTGCTCCCGGGTGAATACTATTGGAGAGTGAAAACATTAGCAGGCGGAGAAAGCATTGCCTATAGCGATATCAGGCGCTTGAAAATCAGAGGTATGATGCCCCCTGCAACAATCATCAGCGTCAATTACATCGATAACCAAGCAAAAATATTTTGGAACACCGTCCCCCAAGCGGAGCATTATATATTACAGCTAGCAGAGGATTTAGAGTTTAAAAAAATCCTACACGAAAACACACTCGAAAAATCCAATGTTAGCATCAAGCTAACCAAGAATAAGCGTTATTTTGCACGCGTAAAAGCCGTCGGTAACGAGCTTTTCAAGTCAGAATTTAGCACCGGGAAAGAACTAATAATAAAATAATCAAGGCGCACCTTCTGGCCTTTGCGGACTCTGCTTTTAATGACTCGAGACAATACGCTAACCTTTCGTTCTTTTGAACAATATGTACTCGCCCTCACCCTTGTGGTGCTCAGTGGCCTACTTATTTACACTCAGCTTCCTGAGCGCCTTAACCTTATCGTTTACGACTTTGCTATTCGACTATCGCCACAAACTGCGGAGCAAAATACCGCAATAATCGCCGTCGATGAAAAAAGTCTTGACGCGCTAGGGCAATGGCCTTGGAGACGCTCGAACCACGCTAAACTGATTGACCAACTATCCAATGCCAACACAAAAGCCATTGCGTTCGATATTATTTTTGCAGAGCCCGACCTAAACCACCCTGAAGACGACGCCGCCTTTGCTAGCGCTATTGAGCGAAATGGCAACGTATTCCTGCCTTTACATATTCACCCCAGAAGCAATGAAACCACCCTTTCTGAAGTCATACCTATACCCGAGCTCACCGCAGCTGCGAAGAATTTAGGGCATATACATGTGGAGCTCGATATAGATGGAATCGCCAGAGGGTTTTATTTAAAAGAGGGGCTAGGCGAAGCCTACTGGCCCAGTATGTCGCTAGCACTAGCAGAGTCAACCCATCCAGATATTGCATTAAGCCTTGAGCAAACGAGCAGCGATAAAGAAGAGGTAGCAGCCTTCGTTAATGTACGAGAAGGCTATACCATGATTCCATTTGCGGGGTCTGCCGGTACATTCCCGACATTTTCATATATCGACGTTTTAAACGGCGATGTTCCTGCTAACCAATTAGACGGAAAAGTTATACTCATAGGCGCCACAGCTGCAGGTTTAAGTGATGTATTACCGACGCCAGTTTCCGGTTTAGCGTCCCCTATGCCAGGTGTAGAAATCCACGCCAACGCGTATTCAGCCCTTGTGCAACAAGCCACCATTCAACCGTTACAGCTAAAATGGATTTACTTGCTCACTTTCGCTTTTGTGCTGATACCGGTGCTGGTGCTTCCTCGCTTATCACCAGAGCAAGCGCTTCCCGCAACCCTAATACTTATCTCGGCTGTTTTTCTATTCAGTTTAGCGGTGCTATTTTTTGACCAACATTGGTACCCACCCGCATCGGCTATTATTGGGTTAATTACGGCCTACCCATTATGGAGTTGGCAGCGTCTGTCACAGCTGAATAAGTTTCTAAATAACGAGCTTGAGCGACTTCATCATGAACCTGCGTTAACAGTACGAAACCTAGCCCAAAGACCTGTTAAGCAGCTTATGTCTGGCCTAACAGCCATGCTTAAGCCGGATGCATACTTACTATTAAATGAAGATACTGTTATCGATAGCTTGCACAGAAAAAAGTTAACTCGCCCGAAAAGACTTACCCCCTACCGCTGGTATCACAAAGAACATTGCAGTTGGATAGCATTTAGTCGTGAACATAAGACATACGAGATCGGACTTTATTGGGATGACCTGCAAGAGATCGAGAAAAAAAGAACGTTTTTGGAGCGTTTAAAAATAAATAACATCGCAAGAAATCGTGCAAGTGCATTCAAACGCTATGAAAAAATTGCCTCGCGCATTGCTCAAGTCCGATTAGCCATAGACTCCATGGGCGATATGAGACGCTTTATTTCTGATGGCTTTGAGAATATGCCGAATGGCGTCATCGTAACCGACTCTCTTGGCATCGTGCTGTTTATCAATAGCCATATCGAGCAATGGCTGAACTTGCCTAAACAGTCTGTCGAAGGGCAGCCCATTTTGAACGTACTCCAGCTGTCGCAATCAACAAATCGGCCTAATTCCTCTACCGATTATCGTCAGCAAGACCCAGACTGGGAAACCATTATCCATAAAGTGCTGATCAACGGAGATTCAAACATCGCGGAACTGACGCTAGGTGAACGAGACCTGATGTTTCATTTTGTGCCGTCTTCGGCATCTGCACCAGGGGATGCAGGCATGATTATCAACTTATCAGATGTGACCTCAATCAAACAGCAACAACGCGAACGAAATCAACTCGTCAGCTTTCTATCACACGATGTCAGATCTCCGTTAGTGTCCCAACTAGCGATGCTAGACGGGTTGAAAACGGGAAGAATGAAACAAGAACACGACACCTTCGACAAATTAGGTCATCACGCCCACCGAAGCCTGCACCTTGCAGAACAGTTTTTGCAATTAAACCGCGCAGAACAAGTCAACGACTCTCAGTTTTATGAATGTGATTTACTCACCATCATAGAAAACAGTGTCGATAGTATTGCTCAACAAGCGACTAAGAAACACATCGAAGTCACCATCGTTGATACAGATGAGCTTTGGATTAATGGTAATGCTGAGCTGATCGAACGAGTAGTGATTAATTTACTATCTAATTCAATCAAATATAGCGACCCTGATACATCGATCAAGCTCTCACTTAAAGCCGCAGATAATAGAGCAATACTGTCTATTGAAGATCATGGTTTCGGCATTGAAAAAGATGAATTACCATATATTTTTGACCGTTTTAGGCGCCAAAAAACCTCTGAAAGCAGTGGCCCAAAAGGCGCGGGACTAGGGCTAAATTTTGTTAGTATCGTTATTGAGAAACACCACGGTTCTGTCGAAGTCGAAAGCGAACTAGGCAAAGGTACCACCTTCACCCTTAAACTGCCTATTGAGCAGGGGCTATAGAAAGTTACTTAAAACGCGAACCAGTGGCTACCTGAAGGCTGAAATTTTACCTAAACCTCGTTACACTGCGCAGCATATTCAATTAATCCTACTTATAACAACATGAGTCTGAAATATATGTCCAAATATCACGTATACGGCATCGGTAACGCCTTGGTTGATAAAGAATTCGAAGTTGAAGACAGCTTTTTACAGTCTACCAACATAGAAAAAGGGTTGATGACGCTGGTTGAGCAAGAGCGTCTACTAGAAATTTTAGAAAAACTTAACACTACATTTGGCCTTAAAAAACGCGCCAGCGGTGGGTCTGCAGCCAACACAATTATTGCTGTGAGCTATTTTGGTGGTAAGACTTATTACTCATGCAATGTGGCAAATGATGAAACCGGTGATTTTTACGTCAATGACCTCAAAGCAGCAGGCGTCGATACCAATTTAGGGGATGATCGAGAAGACGGCGTAACCGGAAGGTGCCTTGTCATGGTGACGCCTGACGCTGAGCGCACCATGAACACTTATTTAGGTATTACAGCTAACCTATCATCAAAGCACCTAGATGAAGAAGCGATCAAATCATCTGAGTACTTATACATTGAAGGCTATTTGGTATCGTCTGATACAGCTAGACCTGCGGCCATCGAAGCAAAGAAAATCGCTGAAGCTAACGGCGTTAAAACAGCCTTTACCTTCTCAGACCCTGCAATGGTTCAGTTCTTTAAAGATGGCTTAGTTGAGATGATTGGCGATGGCGTTGATCTATTATTCTGTAACGAAGCAGAAGCACTTAGCTACAGTGATACCGACAACATCGCTGATGCAGCTAAGGAGCTCAAAAAGATAGCAAAATGTTTTGTGATCACGCGTAGTAGTAAAGGCGCCATCGTATTTGACGGTGACAATCAGCTAACTATCGCGCCCAATGCAATTACTGCAGTCGACTCTAACGGAGCGGGTGATATGTTCGCCGGTGCGTTTTTGTACGCTATTACCCATGGTTACAGCTATCAACAAGCTGGAGACCTTGCGAGTTTAGCATCTGCTGAAGTGGTATCTAACTTCGGCCCTCGTTTGGAGCCTGTGCATCATGCGCAAATTAAGCAGAAGATATTAGGTTAAGGTTCATTAGTGATCATCCAGAAACACTGACATTGTGCCTTCCTGTCATTCCCGCATTCGCGAGGATGACAGTCGTTTTTGGATGATCACTAAACCAGAGGGAAATGCGTAGCTTACCAACTATGTCTTGTTACCCAAGGTAATATGCTTAGGACCTGAAAGGCTTTCCTGCCCACTGACCCCAGTATTGATATGTTCAATTTCACCACCAGACTGAAGAAACGCAGCGGTTTGCTCCTCAATCGATTGAGAAGTTTCAGTCGCCGCTGACGGCTTCTTTTTTGTCGTTGTTTTAGGTTTAGCAGTCATAATTAAATTTCGATATGGCAAATGATTTTTCATTGTACATGAAATGGCCTAACTTTATTCGTGAAGTTCCATAATTAAATTATTGTTAACATATCATGATAAGGTAAATTAGGCTTTTCAGGCGGAAAGTAAATACATTCCCCCTCATTTCGATTTACACTATCGACAATACTCGTTAGCAGTATCAACAAACCAGATTAACAGAACAGAGATATAGATTATGAGTCGCTTCTGGAGTGCGAAAGTAAACGAACTAACGCCTTATGTGCCAGGTGAACAGCCCAAGGTGTCTAACCTGATTAAGCTCAACACCAATGAAAACCCATACGGGCCATCGCCAAAGGTACTAGAAGCCTTAAAAGCGGAAGCAGCCGATACTTTACGTCTTTATCCAGACCCGAACGCCGAGCAGCTAAAGCAAGCATTGGCTGACTACTATAACGTTAGCCCAAGGCATGTATTTGTGGGTAACGGCTCTGACGAAGTGCTGGCCCACACATTTCAAGGGTTACTCAAACAAGATAAGCCACTGATATTTCCTGATATTAGTTATAGTTTTTACCCGGTTTACTGTGGTTTATATGATATTAAATACACAAACCAACTGTTGACTGAATCGTTTGAGATCGATCTAAGCCAGTACCCTACAGAGAACGGAGGCATTATTTTTCCAAACCCGAATGCTCCAACGGGTCGCGTTTTGCCGTTAAGTGAGATTGAGTCGTTACTGAAAAGAAATACTGAAACGGTGGTCGTTATAGATGAAGCCTATATCGACTTTGGCGGTGAGAGCGCCATTTCACTGGTAGAAAATTATCCTAATTTATTAGTTGTGCAAACACTTTCAAAATCACGCTCACTAGCAGGATTAAGAGTGGGTTTCGCGATTGGTCATCCTGCGCTAATTGACGGACTTGAGCGAGTCAAGAATAGTTTTAACTCTTATCCACTCGATCGCTTTGCCATTAGCGGTGCCGTCGCAGCGATTAAAGATCAACCTTACTTTGAGCAAACCTGTAACGCGATCATTGAAAGCCGTAATGCCTTGGTTGAACAACTTAAAGGGCTTAATTTTGATGTACTACCCTCTGCGACTAATTTTGTGTTTGCAAGGCATGCGACACATGACGCAGGTGAACTAGCCGTTAAGCTAAGAGAAAAATCTATTATTGTTAGGCATTTTAAACAAGAGAGAATACAGCACTACTTACGCATTACCATTGGTACAAATGAGGAATGCCAAGCACTGGTGGATGCCATAAAAGACATCCTCGCTTAAACGGTCTGAATAACCACTCATCTTATCGAGGGTTATTCATTTCATTGAAATAGATGAGTTTTTAAAAAAGCTCATCCTCTTCTTCTTCCGGCCAAGCTGTCACTAGGCTAAGTGCAAGCACTTCAACACTCACAATACCGCCTGCTTCTGATAGCTCTAACAGCGTACCTTGCTCCGTTAGATCATCACTATTTAACGACATGGCAACATAAACTCTATGGCTCTGGTCAGTTGTATCACCACCATAAATAGCGGTCCTCTCCATGCCAAACTCTTCAAACTTCAACCATGTATCGCCAAACTTCTCAATTATTTGATCTAACGTCATCGTATTCACCTAACTCACTATTAAATTACGCCTTATAATACAGCAGATAGCGCCTTTCAGATAAGCCTATTCTATATTTATAATCTTACGATCTTCTCCGTAGATAAACCGCGCAGTGCGATAACTCGGCGTATTCGCCACTTGTTCTAACCGGGTTAACGAGTAAAAAGGAATATCAATCATCAGCATGTTAACGAGCCAGTCAGGAATGTGACCGCCCGGCTCTGTATGCTGAACCCAAATAACGTTGGTTTCAGTTGGCGTAATTGGAGAGAGGTAATATCGAATCGTCATCTTTTCAAGCCTAACATTATCTGTCTTGGGGATATGCCCCGTAACCGCATCTAGAATAATCTTAATCTCACCGGTATCAGCATCATCAATAGTCACTACTCGGTTTACGTAATCTCGATCATCCGCCGGCCAAGGTAAATCATTTATTCCATACTGAAAGGCTGTATTGAATGTCTCTCCCTCTAACGTTCTCGCGTTCACACACCCCCTAACCCAGTCTGCACAAGTACTTTCATCTTTCATGACTTTCAGGATACTGCTCACAGAGGCAGACATGACGGTTTTACCCATAAACGCTTTAATATCTGAACCTTCAACATCCTTAAAATATACTTGAATGTTATCTTGGTCTTTCTGAAGTTCCCAGGTGGGGTCATTGGGATCCAACATAGCGTCTGCGTTGACACTTGAGTAACTTCCTAGCGAAAGCATTGCCACAACAAACAAAGAAGAAAAAATACGTACCCGTGCCATGACCAAAACCCTTTTACTATAATATGAAAAGCCATTTAAAACGCTGTGAATGACTCACTATAACGATGGGCACAATTTAACATACCCTGACAAGATATTGACGACACAGAAGACTGTAATGTTAACTGAATCCCGTATTCTTATGCTATCTAGCGGGGTAATTGGGTAAACTATTATCTAAACTCACAATAACCGCCTATGCTATTCATGTTACAAAAAGTTAACAGCACCTTACCAAGAGCCTATAGATGTCGATAAACCACGATCAACTGATTGATATGGTCGATAAAATCCCGACCTTTCAAGAGAGTGTGCACCGAATACTCGCACTTACTACAAGCCCAGACTGCTCAGCTAAAGACCTAGTGCAAGTCATTGAGCACGACCCTATCCTCACCATAAAAGTACTCAAACTCGTCAATTCTGCTTACTTTGGTTTATCTCAAGAAGTCACCTCAGTTAATCACTCTGTGGTTTATGTGGGCATCAATACGATTAAGAATGTAGCCATTAGTGTTGCCACAACAGGCGCACTCCCTAAAACCAATAAAGCTGGCTTGAATATGAACCACTTTTGGTCGCACTCTTTAGCAGTCGGCGTCATAGCAAAGCTTTTAGCAGAAAATAAAGGCGTTAAGAAAAACGAACAAGCGAATTACTTTGTCGGGGGCCTTCTACACGATATTGGTAAGGTTCTATTTGCTCATTTTATTCCCACCGACTACCAACATGTCCTTCAAAAGGCAGAAGCAGACGGCATACCCTTGCATCAAGCTGAAAAAGAACTATTGGGCTTCGATCATAGTGAGATTGGCGCTATGGTTGCCGAGAAATGGCAATTACCATCAGAGTTAATAAGCAGTATAAGAAATCATCATTTAACCGAAGAAAAAGACCAAAGCTCATTATCATTAGCCATCTATGCAGCCAATCAAGCGGCTCATTATTTAGCGTTAATGACTCAAGCCTTGTTAGATGAGAACGATACTGAGAAAACCCTTCTAAAGGCTGCAATCATTGATAATGACCTACCTCAATCGGTTAAAGACTGGTTAGGATGGCCTCTAGCGGAGGTCAGTAAGTGGCTATCAAATTTAGATGAAGAAATCGATAAAGCCTTAGCGTTTATAGATTTAAGTGATGGAGAGTAAATGATGATTATTAACCTTCGTGGTGTTAGAGGGTCTATACCGGTACCGGGTAAAGACACCGTTAAATACGGCGGCAACACCACCTGTATTGAGATCACCACAGACGAAGGCGATACAATAATCATTGATGGCGGTAGTGGTATTCGTCAGTTGGGCAACGAGTTAATGCAACAACTGCCCGTTAACTGCTCCATCTTTATCACCCATACACACTGGGATCATATTCAAGGGCTTCCATTCTTTATTCCGCTATTTGTACCCGGCAATAATATTGATATATACGGGTCTTTTGACCCTGTGTATATGAAGGATCTTAAAACTATTTTGGCCCAGCAAATGGAGTACTGTTACTTCCCTGTTAGGGAAAGCGAACTCAACGCGAATATACGCTATAACAACCTTAAAGAAGGCGAAGCCATACGCATTGGCTCCGCAACTGTAACCCCTATATTGATTAACCATCCGGTACTTAATTTTGGCTATAAAATTGAATCGAATGGTAAGCGTTTCTTTTTTACAGGTGACTACGAGCCTCCTCTCAATATTTATCAACCAGAGGATGAAGAGTACAGCGAGTATCAACGCTTAATTAATCAACAAAAACAAATTTTGACTGACTTTATTCAGGGTGTTGATGTGGTCGTAGCCGATTGCCAATATACACGCGAAGAATATCCAAGCAAAAAAGGTTGGGGGCATGGTACTCACGACGGCTGCATTGAAATAGCGAGGGACGCAAACGTTGGCGCGCTATACTTTACCCATCATGACCCGATGCGAACAGATCAACAATTAGATGAAATATATCGAGACGTCATGGCTCGAGGCGACCTTCCACCCACAAGATTTTATACTGCTATGGAAGGTTTAAAAATCGAGCTATAAGTGATTAAGAACACAACTAACAGAGCTTAAGCTCGTTAAAACAAAAAAGAGGTATATATGATTACCGTTTACGGCTACCCCAAAACACGCACTAATCGTGTGACCTGGATGTTAGAAGAGCTAGGGGTCGACTATAAATATCACTTCGTTGATTTAATGAAAGGAGAAGGTCTCTCAAAATCATATCGAGCAATAAACCCTTCAGGTAAAGTTCCTTCACTTGCTGACGACGATTTAATACTGACTGAGTCTGCTGCAATTTTGACCTATTTGGGCGACAAATACGGTGCCGCCCCATTGTTACCAAAACCCGGCAGCGCGTTACGTGGCACTCATGATCAATGGCTTTGCTTTGCCATTTCTGAACTTGAGCAGCCCTTATGGACAATAGGTAAACACAAATTTGCCTTACCGAAAGAACGTCGTGTTGTGGAGGTATTTGAAACCGCTGCATGGGAGTTTCAAAAAGCATTAGCATTATTAAGCGCGGGGCTAGGCAACAAAGATTATATTTTAGGCGCTGATTTTAGCGCTGCAGACATATTAATCGGCCATACATTATTCTGGGGTATGAGCTTCAAGCAGCCCATTGAGCAAGAGAATCTAGTGGCTTATATTAACCGTTTAAAAAACAGGCCTGCCAGACTTTCCGCCATTGAAAAAGAAGAACAGGCCGCCACGAGCCAATAGCACAACTATTTGATCCCCCCCGCTAGCGCATCATTCTAAGACTGGAGGGGGTTCAAGGTTGATCTCTAGACTAAATAAACAGCGAAAGCCCGACGGCCACCACAATAAAAAGAGTAAAGAGCTGCATCAACACTCGCCACAATAGCGGCGCATGCTTTAACTCCATAAAAACATCAATAATTTGATAATTCTTAATCAAAACAGTCAATAGCACTAATGATATCAATAAGTTTTGTGAAATTTCTAAGGTACCCAACCCAGCAGATATAAGTGTTAAGACAATCAACAATACCCAGGTACTGGTTAATTTACGGCTAGTTAACTGCATCATGCTCTCCTTTACTTAATCACATATATCAACGGAAATAGAATCACCCACACCATATCGACCATATGCCAATATGACGCGCCTGTTTCTATGCCGGTAATATCTTCATCATACCCGCCTTTCTTTGCTTTATTAGCTACTACAACGAGGATCACAATCCCCATCAATACATGCATAAAGTGGAAAAACGTAATAAAGAAGTAAAGGGTATAAAATGTGTTAGTTCTCAAGTTATAGCCCAGCGCCATTAAGCTTTGGTATTCCATGAACTTGGTAACAACATAGATGGCAGCAACCGCTATACCCATCCATATCCACTGAGCCGATTTGGCTAACTGCCCTTCAGCCGCTAAAAAAACAGCCTTTGCCACAAAGAAACTACTCGTGATCAGCGACAATGTATTAATAAGCCCCATCATCGGATGAAGCGTCGCCTGCCCTTCTGCAAACATCTCAAGGTTCATAGACTTCGAAACCGAGAAAGAAATAAATAGCGCTGCAAATACAGTCAATTCAGCTAGAATAAAAATCCATATAGCTAAATCCCCAGGTAAGCGTTTTTGCATCACAGTAGAATTATTCAAAGCACTTTCCTCTTTTAACTTATCAATGTGGCTCAATAGTTATTGAGTCAAATTCACATATAGTCGCGGCAGTTCATTAGGCAGCTGCTGCGGATCTTTTATGACGACAAATGCATTATTACCAAAAATATAAGGCAAATACTCATCCGCCTCGTCATCAATAGTGACACAAAATGGCTGTAAGCCAATACGTTTAGCCTCAATGATCGCCATGCGGGTATCTTCTATGCCATAACGCCCTTCATAACAGTCAAGGTCATTAGGTTTACCGTCCGTCAAAATAAGCAGTACGCGCTGATGACTTTTCTCTGCCGACAATACTTTTGTAGCCTGCCGTATAGCGGCACCCATCCGAGTATAATAGCCGGGTTTGAGCGCTTGAATACGCCCTCTTACAATATCCCCGTATCGCTCGTTGAAGTTTTTAATCATGTTAAACCTTACGTGATCTCTTCTGCGTGAAGAAAAACCGTAAAGCGCAAAGCGATCCCCTGTTGAAGATAACGCTTCTGAAAACAACTGCAAGCTATCATGTATAACATCAATAACCCGCTGCTCATTATTAATATACGTATCCGTAGAAAGCGATAAATCTGCCAACATCAAACAGGATAGATCCCTGACCTGGGCAGAAAAAGAACGGTATAAACGCGGATCACCACTCACCTGCCCTTGGCTGCGCATACTGCAGAAGTCCTGCCATGCATCCATATCAATTTCTTCACCGTCAACTTGGCGATTCAACCAACTTCTAACCGGCTTTAGGTTACTAAACTGACGGCGTAACTTAACCGCACTAGCGCTAAGGTGCGTAGGTAATTCTGAGGGTTTTGCATCATCTGCGATTACAGGCAACAGACAGCAATGATTATCATAATAACGATTTTTACGATAATCCCACTCAGGCAATAAAATACCGTCGCCCAATATCAAGTCATCGCCTTCCGCTGAGGGCAAATCTAAATCAAACTTAATGCTAGAAGATGCTGCTTTACGATCCCGAGATAAACTCAGCACATCTAAGTCATCAGCAACGCTCTCTGCGTCATCTTCTTTTGAATCATCACCCGCCCGGTCAACCGGTACAAATTCTGACCACGAAAATAAATTCTCAAGCCGAAAAGCCATTAACCCGCTGTTTTTATCATACGAATCCTGCCGTTCAGCTTTCTTTCGCTTACTCTTTCGTTTGCCTGATTTACTACCCGAGCTATCAGCATCAGGATCATCAGCAATCATAGCCTCTGCCCCTGCACTGGCAGCACCCGACGGGTATAGCCATAAATAGACAGGCATGGGGGCATATTTAGCCGGTGGTAGTACTGTCTCGCTGCCAGGGTCTAAAATCGCACGCTGTATCGCTCGTTCTTGAACGGCATACACTTCTTCCATTTGCTCGGGGTTTGGTCTAATACGCACGAAGGCTTTCGCCAATTCATGATAGATAGTGTGAAGGCCGTAGAATTTTGCTAATACGGTAGCCGTCAGCCGTTGGTTATCAATAAACCAACGTTCAAAGTCATTATTTTGTTGTGACGCTAATGCGCTCAACCATATATATAGTTTACGGTTAAGTTCTTTATCGGGAAACAGCGCTAATCGTTCTGGTAGTCTCAGCGTTTCGCCATCTTTCCAGGCTAACTCCACCTGATTTCGCGAGCTGGCCACTTTTTGCAAGAATGATCGTCGTGTGTAGTAGTCTCGAGGGGTCGCCGCTTCAATTCTAAGCCCAGGATCTCCTCCTAATGCTCGAAAAAGAATACTTAGCGTCAACTGCTGCTCTTTTAAATAGACCGCTGCATCTGGAAAATCTGTACGGGCTTTTCGAGTAATGTACTCATGCCACTTAATACCTACATACTCTTCCATTTACATTTCCTGAAGAATTTCATCAATAAGATAATGCGAAAAATAGAGCATCGCATCAATATGCGTAATTTGTCATTTTTACGCCAAAATATCCTTGATGTAAGACAGGGTCTAAGCTCAACCCTTAAGGATATTGCTTGAGTTCATAAAAGTTGCGAGCCGTAACAGCAAAAAGGCGACGTTCAAACTTTCGTTATCCTGTCGCCCTTTCATTTCTCAAATAAACTTAGGTTAGCCTAAGTTTATCTTATTCTATTTTTCAGCTATTTCTACCGGATCGCCCTTCACAAAGAAGCTGGCTAAGTAGGTTAATAGACCGATAAAGAATACTACGCCAGAGATCTCACGTAACCAATAGAACAATGCAATGTTATCTTGCGTTGCCATAAAGGAAAGCGCCTGACCTGATTCTGGAATACGCTGCATCCAAATCTGCAAGATCCCTGCAGCCGTTAGGAATAGCGTGATGAATACCATCGCGATAGTCATCAACCAGAAGCTCCACATTTCTACCGTCTGAGCCTGACGAGAGTTGCCGTTTGGACGTCCACGCATTACTGGCATTGCGTAAGAGATCATAGTGATAACGATCATTACGTATGCGCCATAGAATGCCATGTGCCCGTGAGCAGCTGTTACCTGAGTGCCGTGAGTGTAATAGTTTACTGGCGCCAAGGTGTGCAAGAAGCCCCACACGCCTGCACCCAAGAATGCCATTACTGCACAACCTAACGCCCATAATGTAGCCGCACGGTTAGGATGCTCACGACGACGACGGCTTACCATGTTAAATGCAAACACAGTCATCATGAAGAACGGAATTGGCTCTATTGCTGAGAATATTGAGCCAAGGTAGTGCCAGTACTCAGGTGGACCAATCCAGAAATAGTGGTGTCCAGTACCGATAATACCCGAGATCAATGCCATCGCAATAATGATATACAACCACTTCTCAATAACTTCGCGGTCCACACCGGTGACTTTAATCAATACAAAGGCCAAGATAGAACCCATGATCAATTCCCATACACCTTCCACCCATAAATGAACAACCCACCACCAGAAGTACTTATCTATAGCAAGGTTGATTGGGTTATAGAACGCAAACAGGAAGAATACAGCCAAGCCAACAAGACCTGTCATCAATACAATATTGATAGCCGTCTTACGACCTTTAAGCATTGTCATACCGATGTTGAACAAGAAGCCCAACGCGACAACAACAACACCAATTTTGGTAATCGTTGGCATCTCAAGGAATTCACGCCCCATGGTTGGGAGTAAATCGTTACCGGTAATTTTGGCTAGCGTTGCATAAGGAACTGCAAGATAACCAATAATAGTCAGCGTACCTGCCGCTGCAAAAACCCAGAATAGAATCCATGCTAATTTGGTGCTATATAGCTCGGTTTCCGCTTCTTCAGGCACTAAATAATAAGCAGCACCCATAAATCCGAATAATAACCATACAATCAGCAAGTTGGTGTGAACCATACGTGCTACGTTGAATGGTATTTCAGGGAATAGAAAATCACCCACCACATACTGTAAGCCGATAATCAGACCAAATACGATCTGACCGACAAACAACGCAAGGGCAAAAATGAAGTACGGCATCGCAGCCGACTGTGATTGAAATTTCATTCTGCTCTCCTTAACCTTCTATATTAGGTGGCCAACCGTTAGTGTTGATGCCGTTTGCGTACTTAAGAAACGCAGCCAGATCTTCTAACTCTTGGTCATTAAGGTTAAATTGTGGCATTTGACGACGACCCGGAACGTTCGTAGGCATCGCATTCATCCAGGCTTTAATAAAGCCCACAAATGCTTCGTCATTTCCCATACCGCGTCGGTCGTACACGTTACCTAGCTCTGGTGCAAAGTAAGCACCTTCGCCAAATAAGCTATGACAGCCTAGGCAGTTATTTTCTTCCCAAAGCATTTTACCGTTAGCAACAGATTCCGTTAAATTTTCACGGTTATCTCGCTCCGGCATCGCTTGCATAGTGTCGAACGTTAGGCCTAGAAACAACAGTATAAAGAAGGTACTACCCCCCAAATAGATGTTTCTGGCCATGCTCTTGGTAAAGCGCTCAGCCATTTCGATGCTCTCCTTCGTTATTAGCAATTGTTGTCAGCAATTGAGTGCAAGCTAAAGGTACTCGCACCCTGATGTAAAACCCTTGATTTTGGTCAACCTTCTCATTTTTAAAAAATATTTTTTGTATATGTAATCAATAAACTGCCTCTTACTTATCAATAGATTTATGAAAATACCAATTTAGAGGTATATAGAGATAATACCGTTCTTACTAAAACCATAATCTAGATCAATCTTTTGTTATTTAGTAAATCGAAAATTAACTGTCCTAATTTCTCTTGATTATGGTCAAGGTTTGTAATCCTTTAGAGGCATAACGTTAGCTCCGACAATTAGTCCTTGAAGGGAGACGTCATCAATGAAAAAAACTCTAACACTTGGAAAACTAGCCGCAGCAGTCACCCTGACTACCGCAGCGCTTTCCGGAAGCACTGGAGCATTTGCTGCAGCTGCTAAAAGCCCAACCTTAAGCGATGCTGACTTTGAAACAGCAAAAACACTATATTTCCAGCGTTGCGCTGGTTGTCACGGTGTTTTACGTAAAGGCGCAACAGGTAAGAGCCTTTTACCTGAAGAAACCTTGAAAAAAGGTCAAAAGCGTCTAGAGAAAATCATCTCTTACGGTACTGAAGGCGGCATGAACAACTTTGACGATATCTTTAGCAAGAAAGAGATATCTATGCTGGCTACTTACATCCAGATGGAACCACCTGTTCCACCTGAAATGTCTTTAGACATGATGAAAGAGTACACAAAAGAGTACGTTGCACCAAAAGACTACCCAACAAAGCCTCTACACGGTCTTAACTGGAAAAACTTTTTTGTTGTTATCGAACGTGATGCCGGTAAAGCAGCTATCATCGATGGTGATAATCACAAAATCGTGTCTCACATCGATACCGGTTATGCAGTACACGTAATCAAAGGTACTGAGCACCATAAGACAGATGCTAAGCCTAAAGATGAAGTAGGTCGTTTCTGGTACACCATCGGTCGTGACGGTAAAGTCAACAAGATCGATTTGTGGCAGACACCTGACAAGATGTTGGTTGCAGAAACTAAAATGGCGTATGACGCACGTGATATCGCGGTATCAGGTGATGGAAAATACGTTATTGCCGGCGGTTACTGGCCACCACACTTCGTTATCATGGATGCAGAAACGCTTGATCCATTAAAAGTGGTTTCTTCTCGTGGTATCAACGTTGACGGCGAATACGTAAACGAAGCACGTGTTGCAGCAATTTACACCACACCTAATGAACCAACCTGGATGGTTGCAATTAAAGAATTAGGTCAAATGTGGCAGGTTGATTACAGCGACATTAACAACTTACGTATCGACCAAATGGATACCGCTAAGTTCTTACACGATGGATTCTTCGACCCAACCGGTCGTTACTTCCAGATTGCAGCAAACGCGTCTAACCAGATGGTTGTTGTCGATACCAAAGAGCGTAAGCTTGAGAAGATCATCGATGTTGCTTCTCTTCCACACCCAGGACCAGGTGCTAACTGGACTGATAAGAAGTGCGGACCTGTTGGCGCAACCACTCACCTTGGTAAGGGCGAAGTATCTGTTTGGGGCAACGACCCAATCGGGCACCCTGATCAAGCGTGGAAAATGTGCTACACCGTTGAAACTGACGGCGCAGGCGTATTCATCCGAACTCACCCAGATTCACAGTACGTTTGGGCAGATCAGTTGAAGCACCCAGAGCCAGAAGTTCAGCAAAGTGTTCAGGTTTTCGACAAAGATACACATAAGATTGTTAAAACAATCCGTGTAACTGAAGAAGAAGGCAAAGCAGCACTTCACATGGAGTTCAACCAAGACGGCACAGAAGTTTGGGTTTCAGTATGGAACCGTGCTGATGCGAGCAACCCTACTGGTGAGATCGTAGTTTATGATGCGAAAACACTTAAAGAGATTACTCGCATCAAAGGTCTAACTACACCTACTGGTAAGTTCAACGTTTACAACCGTATGAACCACAAAACTTAGTAGTTGTAATTGAGGGCATTTAACAATGCCCTCTTTTTACTGCACGTCATAAAATGCAACTTATCGATGACGTACAGCAAGCACAAAGAACAGCAACATAAAATAAACGTATTAGCCTTTTGCATTAGCCCCATAACGCAAAGGCTAATAACGTTAAAAAAAGAATCAGGTTAAAAATCTGTAAAAGACAAGGTAATAGAGCTTGCCATAAGCAACCACTCTATTACCTTCTCCTATTTGAGCAGCCTGGGTGGAGCAAAAGCAATGAAGAATAAGTCCTGGTTACAGGAACTTTTATCCAAAAAAATTATTCTAGGTACCACAATCGGAACCTCCCTAATATTTATGGCTATCGGTGTCATTTTCTGGGGTGGATTTAACTGGTCTCTAGAAATGACTAACACTGAAGAATTCTGTATCTCATGCCACGAAATGGAGGAGAACGTTTACGTAGAATATAAAGAAACTGTTCACTACAGCAACCGTTCAGGTGTTCGTGCAACCTGCCCTGATTGCCATGTACCTAAAGACTGGTTTCACAAAATTCAACGAAAAATACAGGCATCTAACGAAGTTCTGCATAAGATATTGGGCACCATTGATACGCCCGAAAAATTTGATGCTAAGCGTCTTGAGCTCGCGAAAAACGAGTGGAAACGCATGAAGCAATCAGATTCTCGTGAATGCCGAAACTGCCATAATTTTGAGTCTATGCACCAAAATTCTCAAAAGCCACGCGCACTTAAACAGCACACAGCGGCCATTCAACAAGGTAATACTTGTATCGATTGTCACAAAGGTATAGCTCACAAGAGCGTGCGCCATCTATTAACAGATGAAGAGCTCGAAGAGTTAGAAGCCCCCGACCCTGAGATGGCCAGACCCAATGCAACGTTACACTTATTCCAGAAAGATATTGAAGATGCTGAAAAAGCGGCAATAGAAGCGGAACAAGAAAAACTTCGTAAAGCAGAAGAAGCGGCTAAGAAAGCTGAAGACGCTAAAATAGCTAAAGCAGAAGCGGCTGCAAAAGCTGCGGAGTCAGGTTCTACTGCACCAGCCCCTAAATCTGAAGGCGCTACAAGCAGTGTAAACTGGGATGCAGTACCGTCCAGAGACATCACGCTGTTCTTCCCCGGAACGGCTTCAATTGAGTGGATTCATGGTCGAGAGCATGGCGGTAAACGTGCATTCACCAAAGGTGATCGCTGTATTGAGTGTCATGACTCTGAAACCATGGATATGGGTGAAAAAATTGTAACAGGTGAAAAACTAGAAGAGTCTGTTATCCCTGGTAAACGAGGAAGCATTCCAGTGACGGTTCAAGCCTCTTATGATGCTGACAACCTATACATGAAGTTTAGCTGGCCAGAAGGTTCACATGCGGCTATCCCATTTGCTGACGGTGGTAAAATGGACCCTGCAAACCAAGTTAAGCTAGCCATGATGTTTGGCAGTGATGATGTTGAGTTTGCTGATCGATCTGGTTGCTGGGGAAGCTGTCATGATGATGTCAAAAATATGCCTGGTGAAGTCGATGACGCCACTATTAAAGCATACGCAGACGCTTCAAGACTGGATACATCAGGCGGTATTACTAAGTATATTTCCGAAAGCCGTACCGATATTGAATACAAAGGTAAGCGCGGCGCTAAGCTGGGTGGCTGGGATAAACTTAAGTCTGAAGATGAAATTAAAGCGGCACTTGCCGGCGGCGGCTTTTTAGACCTTATTCGTTACGAAGTAGGCACAGGTAAAGTTGAAGACGGTTACCTATTAGACGAACGTAAGATGAGTGGCGGACAAGGGGCAACCTTTACCTCAAACTTAACTGACGGTATCTGGACAGTAGAAATGACCCGTAAACTTAATTCAGACAAAGCAGGCGATGTTAGCTTTGACACTGACGGGGTTTATAACTTCGGCTTTGCCATCCATGATGACTTTAGTGATTCACGTTTCCACCATGTATCACTTGGCTATCGCTTAGGGTTCGATAAAGACGAAGAAGGCATTGAGATAAATGCTACCAAGCAATAAGTAATCTCCTCCACTTGGTAGGTTTTGCTCACCAAGTCCTTCAAGCCACCCAACAGGGTGGCTTTTTTGTTTCCGTTATTCATAACAAAAAATGGGGGCATTACGCTAAAAGCAGCGCATCAAGTTAAAAGCATTATTTATACGCGATTTTGTGCGCTTTCAGCACCTCAGCCATTAAATTATTGAGTTCAGTCAAAGTAGCCACCCAACCATTAAGCTATGTTGACTACTATCAATCGGCAACCAATAAAGCTATGTCAGTATGTATCTAAAGATGGGGTCAGCTGACATTTAAAGCTGAGCTAGGCGATAGACTAAAACGCTTTCAAAACATCACTGGAGTTAGTAATGCTAAGTAGATTCATTATGTTTTTTGCAACATTCTTGCTTTCGGTATCTGTGTTGGCAAGTGAAGTGGCCGATGTCAGCATTAAAAAATTTGAGTTTATACCAAAAGAAATTACCGTTAAAAAAGGCACAAAGGTTCGTTGGACAAATAACGAAAAACGACAATATCACAGCGTTTGGTTTGAAGAACGTGGGGACGCCGAATCTGACTACTTCTTTCCTGAAGAAACCTATGAACTCGAGTTCAACGAAGTAGGAACATTCCCTTACCGTTGTGGACCACACCCCAAAATGCTGGGTGTAGTCATCGTAACCGAGTAAGACGAAAACGCACTAACAGTAATAACACGCCAACACTTCAAGACAGTGACCGAGATTTATATGTCAAATATCGCAGTAAACGCAAGCAACTCCATGCAAATGGTCGCAGCAGCAGTCATGGTGTTTTGTATGGCTATTACCCAGCACACCATCGCAGGAGAAGCCCCCAACAGCACGAGTAAAAACTCGATCACTCAAACTAGAGCGACCGAACTAGCCCATATGGTTAAACATGACTGCGGATCTTGCCATGGTATGACCTTAAAAGGAGGGCTAGGCCCTTCCCTACTGCCAGAACAATTTAAAGATAAGAACGTTGAATATATTAAATTATCGATCCTTCATGGACGAAATGGCACCGCGATGCCTCCTTGGAATGCAATCCTCAGTGACAATGATGCCGAATGGATAGCAGAGTATTTACTCTCAGGCAAAATTAACCAATCAAACCAATAACAGACCGCTTTGGAATCATGACAATGCCAACCATCAAAACGCTAAATCTTAAAGCAGCCATTCTAGCGACTACCTTTTCTATGACCACGGTATTAAGTGGCTGTGCTGTCAGCACCAGTACTGATGCCGACACTAGTGCCGAGACGAACATCCAATATAAGGCAAGTGGAGATCTAGGCACTATTATTGAAAGAGCTGATGGCGCAGTATCGATCGTCAATACCACTCAAAAAACAGTTGAAGGTCGTGTCGAAGGGTTAGGCGACTTATCTCATGCCTCTATTGTTTATTCCCGAGATGAGCAGTTTGCCTATGTCTTTGGCCGAGATGGTGGCCTGACTAAGGTTGATATCCTTAACCAATCCATTGAAAACAGAATCATTCAAGCCGGAAACAGTATCGGAGGTGCAATTTCACAAGATGGAAAACTCGTCGCCGTCTCCAACTATACGCCTGGTGGCGTTAAAGTCTTTAATGCAGAAACCTTAGAACTAGTCGTTGATATTCCTGCTATCTATACTGATGAAAATGGCGAGCAAAAACAATCAAAGACCGTAGGGTTGGTCGATGCACCAGGGCAAAAATTTGTATTCAGCCTGTTTGAAGGTAACCAAACGTGGATCGCAGACTTTTCTGCATCAGCCACATCTTCAAATGCAGCCCCTAAAATAACTAAGTTGAAAAACACAGGCAAACAACCTTATGACGCACTCATATCGCCAGACGGCCGTTACTATATAGCAGGCCTATTTGGACAAGATGGCCTAGCGCTTCTTGACTTATGGCACCCAGAGAAAGGCTCTAAGATTATTCTTCCTAACTATGGAAAAGGCGAAGCACGCCTACCCGTCTACAAAATGCCTCACTTAGAAGGCTGGGCTGTAGCAGGGAACTATGCATTCGTTCCAGCCGTAGGTCGACACTCTGTATTAGTGATCGATATGAATACTTGGACTCAAATACGTGAAATCCCCGTATACGGGCAACCAGTATTCGTTATGGCTCGTCCCGATGCTCGTGAAATTTGGGTCAATTTCTCATTCCCAAAAAATGACACATTACAAATTATCGATGCTGAATCATTCGAGCTTAATAAAACCTTAACGCCCGGAAAAGCAGTACTCCATATGGAGTTTACACCTCGTGGCGAAGAAGTTTGGGTGTCTGTTCGAGATGAAGATACGGTAAGAATTTACAACACCGCAAACTACGAAGAAGTCACATCGCTGAAAGCACTTAAACCAAGCGGGATATTTTTTACGTCCCGTGCACATCGAATCGGACTATAATCGGAACTTAAAAATGAGCATAATTACTGTTGATTCGCTAGGCCAACAAATTATTGATCGCTACCAAAAAGGATTTCCGCTGTCAGCATCACCATTCAAAGACATCGCAGATGAGTTAGGCGTGCAAGAACAAGACGTTCTTGACACTATTCAGTCATTGCAAGAAAGCCAAGTTGTCTCTCGCTTAGGGCCAGTCTTTAACCATGAAAAAGTAGGCGCTAGCACATTAGCCGCGATCTCAGTACCTGAAGCACTTTTGGGCGAAGCGGCCGAGCTTGTCAACTCGTTTGACGAGGTCAACCATAACTATGCACGCGAGCATGCCTATAACCTTTGGTTTGTTGTCACTGCAACCGATCAGCAACACCTCGACAAGACCTTGCAAGCTATAGAAACTAAAACAGGTTACCCCATTCTGAACCTACCTATGGAACAGGCATACCACATAGACTTAGGTTTTAAGTTGAATTGGAGCTAATACGCGATGACAAATAAAAACAACATATCAACATTCAGCGACCAGCCAACGCTAAGCGAACGCCAACAGCAAGCACTCAAGTGCGCTATCCAAGAGGGGCTACCGATAGATGCCCGCCCTTATCTAGTATTAGCGAATATCATTGGTGGCAATGAGCAGCAAGTGATCAACTGCATTGAAGAGTGGATTAATAACGGCCTAATTAAGCGTTTTGGCTTGGTCATAAAGCATCATAAACTGGGCTATAACGCCAATGCGATGGTCGTTTGGAACGTACCTGATCAGCAGGTTGATGAAATCGGCGAGCGTATTAAGCAGTCAGGCCTCGTGACCTTGTGTTATCGACGCCCCAGAAGACTGCCCGAATGGAACTATAACCTATTCTGCATGATTCACGGCAAAGATAGAAACCAAGTGCTTGACCAACTTAATCAACTTAAAGACGCATGTCAGCTATCTGATATCAAGCACGATATTCTGTTCAGCTATAAACAATTTAAACAATGCGGTGGACGCTTCCATAAACAGCATAGTGAACCCCATGCCACTCAGTGGGACCCAAACAAAAAGGCCATCAACCATGGATGAAATAAACCGTAAAATCATCAACCAATTACAGCGAGGGTTTCCGATATGTGAACGCCCTTATGAAGAAGCGGCAAAGACCCTCGATATTACTGAATCCGACCTGATATCACGAATAGAATCATTATTAGAAGATAAGACCTTAACTCGCTTTGGCCCAATGTATCAAATAGAAAAGGCCGGAGGTGCTTTTACCCTAGCCGCTATGACCATACCCGAGAGCGAGTTCGATAAAGTCGCCGAACAAGTTAATGCATTTCCTGAAATAGCGCACAACTATGAACGCGCCCATAAACTCAACATGTGGTTTGTACTCGGTACCGAGAATCCTAATGAGATAGCGTCAACGATTAAAAGGATCGAAGATAAAACCGGCTACAAAGTATATAACATGCCAAAACTGGAGGAGTTCTATGTCGGCCTATATTTTCCAGTCTAACGTAAAAAAATTCACCATAACGGTTACGCTAAACCTTCGAACCAATACACCCACAACACCCGCAAGCCAGAGCCTCCGAAATGAATAACGCGCACCCAGAACGTCAATGCGGTCATGCATTCCAGCCAAGTGAGCTGGACAGAAAACTAATAGTCGCCACTCAAGAAGGATTACCTTTAACGGCACGCCCTTACCTTGAACTGGCAGAGCAACTAAACGTCACCGAAGCGGATGTCATTGAGCGAATGCAATGCATGCAAGATGCAGGCGTCATTCGCCGAATAGCTGTGGTTCCCGATCATTACAAACTGGGCTATACGCTTAACGGCATGACGGTGTGGGATGTGCCAGACGAGATGATATCAACGCTTGGTCAAAGGCTAGGATCGCTTGATTTTGTCAGTCATTGCTATCACCGCCCTCGACACCTACCCGATTGGCCACATAATTTGTTTGCCATGGTCCATGGACGCACTCAAGAAGAAGTAGATAACCACATAGAGGCCATTGTAGCGTTACTTGGCGAGCATAATCGTGGGCATGATGTATTATTTAGTAAACGAATTCTCAAGAAAACAGGCTTAAGAATTAGAAAGTAGATCTAACAAAAACATGGAGTAGGCTTGCTCAAAGTCAAGGTTCCAAAAATGATATTTCGTAAACTATATTGAAACGAAAAAAGAGAGCCTAACCATGTTCCGTATTACTCAGTATATGCAGTCGCTAATGAATCCAACACCTGTTGGCCCAGCACGCAAACCACCAGGTCCTGTGGTCATATGGAACCTGATTAGACGATGTAATTTAACCTGTAAACACTGTTATTCAATATCGGCCGATACAGACTTTAAAGGTGAGCTTTCGACCGACGAAGTTTATACCGTAATGGATGACCTTAAAGCATTTAAAGTACCCGTACTGATTCTTTCAGGTGGTGAGCCCCTGCTCCGCCCAGATATATACGATGTTTCAAAGCGCGCAAAGGGCATGGGTTTCTATGTAGGCCTTTCCACTAACGGCACACTAATTACTGAAGACAATATTGAAAAAATTGCCGAAGTTGGATACGACTATGTAGGTATCAGCTTAGATGGTATAAAAGATACCCATGATGAGTTTCGTCAATTAAAAGGTGCCTTTGACGCATCACTGCATGCAGTAAAACTCTGCAAACAGCACGGAATTAAAGTGGGCATTCGGTTTACACTCACCCAAAACAACAGTCACGAACTACCTCAGCTATTGGCATTAATGGATGAGTACGACATCGACAAATTTTACCTGTCTCACCTCAACTACGCTGGCCGAGGAAACCGAAACAGAAAGAGTGATGCATTTCATTTAACCACTCGTAAAGCGCTCGACTTACTATTTGAACGCAGTTGGTCTGAGCTTAAACAAGGAATCGTTAGAGAATATGTCACCGGTAATAACGATGCCGATGGCCCTTACCTACTGCAATGGGCAGAAAAAAATGTCCCTAGCGAGGTTGACGCGCTTAGGCAGCGTTTAGAAAACTGGGGCGGGAACTCTTCGGGTGTCAATATATCGAATATCGACAACCTCGGTAATGTTCACCCAGACACTTTCTGGTGGAACTACACCTTGGGTAATGTCAGAGAACGTAATTTCTCAGACATTTGGAGCAATCCAAACGATGAATTAATGGATGGGTTTAGACAACACCCACGCCCAGTTAAAGGTCGCTGCGCCGAATGCCAATACTTAAAAATGTGTGGTGGAAACACGCGCGTCAGAGCCTATCAGCTGACTGATGATGCTTGGGCCGAAGACCCTGCATGCTATCTAAGCAACGAAGAAATCGGTATCGAAGACAACGATGATGATCGCTTAGATATGCCTTACAACGATAATACAAGCGCCAAGTTAATTCCGGTTACTCGACAACAATAAGTCGAGCACCGAAGCCGGCCATAAAGTCTAACCAGTATTAGAATATTATAAAATAGCATCGCCTGGCAGCCCGGGTTATGGAGAGAGCAATGGTAGATCAAACCAGCGAAGTTAAAGCGCTCATGGGGAACTGCGCCAGCAACACCCCCTTACAAGCCGGAGAAGTAGCTCTAGTAGGCTCTGGGCCAGGTGACCCTGAGTTATTAACACTTAGGGCTTTGCGTCTTATTAGAGAAGCCGACATCGTTGTCTACGACAAGCTTGTTAGCGAAGCAATTATGGGCATGGTGCCTACCGATACAGACCGTATTTTTGTTGGCAAAACGGCGAACGAACACACGCTACCTCAAGAAGAAATTAATAACTTATTAGTTAAGTTGTCTAAAGAAAACAAACGTGTTGTTCGTTTAAAAGGCGGTGACCCATATATTTTTGGGCGTGGTGGTGAAGAAATACAAGTACTTTTAAGCGCTGATGTGCCTTGCAGGGTCGTTCCAGGTATTACTGCAGCTTCTGGTTGCGCAACTTATGCAGGGATCCCATTAACGCATCGTGATCATGCTCAAAGCTGCACCTTTGTGACGGGCCACTTGAAGTCAGGTAACCTCGTATTACCGTGGGAAAATCTCGCACGCCCAAATCAAACGGTTGTATTTTATATGGGGTTACAGAGTATTGAAGTCATCAATCGAGAACTTCAAGCCCATGGAATGTCCGGCGATATGCCTGCAGCACTTGTCGAACAAGGCACAACCCCCAATCAACGGGTTTATATTGCGACCCTCGATACATTGCAAGAAATGGTTGAAGATAAAAACGTTCAAACGCCTACATTGATCATCATAGGCACTGTAGTCAACGCGTTTAATGAGCAACAAAAAGAGAATATTACCACCAGCAATGTCGTACAGTTTGCAACAGGAATGTAGTTAATGAGCGAAAGTCGCAGAGACAACCCGATGGTAACAAAGCCTCAGCTTTGGAAGTGCATTTTACCTAGCCTGATACTTTTGTTATCTTCACAGAGCACTCTAGCTCAGGCTTCTTCAACACACGCGACAGCGTCTCAAATAGAGCTTTATAAAGACCATTGTGCAGAATGTCACGGGGTCAACCGAACAGGCGCAATGGGCCCTGCACTCCTGCCAGATAACCTGTCTCGGCTAAAGCTAAAAAAGGCCATCGATGTTATTAAAAATGGCCGCACCGCGACTCAAATGCCGGGGTTTTCAACTCAGCTAAATGACCAACAAATATCCACTTTAGCTGACTATGTATTTAGTCAGCCAGACGTTCAGCCAGAATGGACGTTAAAAGATATCGAGCACTCTCATATCCTTTATCATCCAAATGGAAGCCTGCCCGACAAACCAAAATTTGAGGCCGACCTTAAAAATCTATTTATTGTAGTCGAGTTAGAAGACCACTCCGCTACACTGTTAAATGGCGATACATTTGAACCCATTCATCGCTTTAAAACTCGCTTTGCACTCCATGGTGGCCCTAAGTATTCACCAGATGGCCGCTATGTTTATTTCGCTTCTCGTGATGGCTGGATTAGTAAATACGATATCTACAATATGGAATTTGTAGCAGAAGTACGAGCCGCAATAAACACCCGCAACCTAGCCATTTCGAAAGACGGTAAATATGCGATGGTCGCCAACTATTTACCGCAAACGCTTGTGTTAATTGATACGACCGACCTCAAACCCGTTAAAATTTTTGATGTGGCAGACGAACAAGGCGTGCCATCCCGCGTGAGTGCAGTCTATACCGCCCCACCAAGAAACAGTTTTATCGCTGCGTTAAAAGACCTTAAAGAAGTTTGGGAGATCCCTTATGATCAACCCGAAATAACTGTTAGAAAAATTGTCGTTGATGATTACCTTGATGATTTTTTCTTTGACCAACCCTATAACCACCTCATTGGCGCTTCCAGAGATTCCAAAGATGGCCAGGTTATCGACTTAGATTTAGGTAAAAAAATCAAGACAATCGATCTGGCAGGCATGCCACACCTTGGCTCCGGTATTACTTGGGAGTATAAGGGGCGAACGGTGATGGCAACCCCTAACCTTAAAGATGGCCAGGTGTCAGTCATTGACATGACGACTTGGGAAGTCATTAAGCGAATTGAAACTAAGGGGCCTGGCTTTTTTATGCGAAGCCATCAAAACTCAAAGTATGCTTGGGTTGATGTATTCTTTGGTCCAAACAAAGACTTAATGCACGTTATCAACAAAGAAACGCTAGAGATCGAAAAAACACTGCAACCTATCCCCGGCAAGACTGCAGCGCATATAGAGTTCACCAAAGATGGCAGTCATGCGCTAATGAGTATCTGGGACAAAGATGGCGCACTCATTGTGTATGACGCTAATACGCTTAAAGAGGTTAAACGTCTGCCTATGAAGAAACCATCGGGTAAATATAACGTTCATAATAAAACCACCTACGCGAGCGGAACGAGTCACTAGCCCTTACTGGGATATCACGACTCCGTAGCCTTGATGTAACTAAGTGGAATCAGAATTTGACCATTCCCCCTCTGGTTCCGCTCACGATATGCTTTTAACAATTTAGTGCATATACTCTAATCAAACCAATTAATGTTAACCGCCTCTCACTTACGAAAAAAATCATGAGCCCTGCCTCAAAAACTCAATTATTTTGATGAAAAATATATTCTAAATATGTAAATTTGCGCTCTAAGAAACCTGTGAGAAACAACACTTTGTTTAGCTTAACAAAGGCCTCAGAGCGTTTCTCATGGATTTTTAAACTCAATGGATACAGCAGGAAGGCTATGAAAAACACCAAAAGCTCATTGGTAAGAAAAACATTAAACGGCAAGAATATTCTTATCACAGGTTGCACCGGTTTTTTGGGTAAAGTATTACTAGAAAAGATCATTTCATCCATCCCTAAGATTGGATCAATCAATATCCTCGTTAGAGGCAGTTCAAGCTATAAAAGCGGTAGAGAGCGCTTTGAGCAAGAAATACTAACATCTTCAATTTTCGATTCATTAAGAGCAAAAGACCTACCAGCTTTCGAACACTTTTGCGCAACAAAATTAAACGTTATTACTGGCGAGCTGACTGAAAAAAACTTCGGTTTAACTGAAACTCAATTTTCAACATTAGCCAATGACATTGACTTGGTCGTCAACTCTGCCGCCAGCGTTAACTTTCGCGAAGCATTAGATAAAGCACTTAAGATTAATACCATCTGCCTTAATAATATCGTTGAACTGTCGAAGCGTGGCGGTGATATCCCTGTCGTTCAGGTATCAACCTGTTATGTTCACGGTTTAAATACCGGTGATATATACGAAGAGACTAAAGCGCCTTTCGGCAAGCAAATTCCACGTAATGAAAAGGGGCAATATCTAGTAGGTGACTTAATTGACCTACTTAAAGACAAAATTAACAATGTACGCTTCCCGACTAAAAACCCTGAAGCGCTGAGTAAAGCCTTGGTCGATTTAGGTATTAATGAAGCCAACAAGTATGGCTGGAATGACACTTACACATTCACTAAGTGGATGGGTGAACAGTTATTGATCGAGAAGCTTGAAGGCCAATCATTAGCCATTGTACGTCCCTCCATTATCGAAAGTACATTGAAGAGCCCTGTACCGGGTTGGATTGAAGGAATAAAGGTAGCAGATGCCATCATCTTCGCTTATGCAAGAGGTAAAATTGCTTTCTTCCCTGCGGACCCTAAAGGGGTTATGGATATTATTCCTGCAGACTTGGTTGCGAATAGCATTATTCTGTCTATGGCAAAAGTAATCAAATCACCAAAAGAAACCAACATATATCAGTGCTGTAGCAGCGGCTCTAACCCGGCCAATGTTAATGCCCTCAAGAAAACCATGATCAAAGAGGCGCGCGCTAATTACAAGGCTTACCCGAAGTTATTTAAGGGTAAGAAGCCTTCGGCTAGCTTCAACTTTGTGTCTAAGTCAGTCTTTGAAACCGCGATGAAAGCGATTCAATTACCCTTAGGAATGCTCAATGACGTTAATGCATTTTTGGGTAGAACAGATAAAACAAGCCTGATGCTTAAGAACATTGATACCGCGTTAACGCTCTCGACGACCTTTTCTTTTTATGGTTTCCCCAAATACCGTTTCCACAATGGAAAGTTATTATCCCTTGCAGAAGAACTGGGCGAAGCACCTGATGGAGAATTTGCTGTAGATGCCAAAATGATTGATTGGGAAGAGTATTTTGGCAAAAATCATATTGCAGGGCTTGAGAAGTATGCAATTAAAGAGAAGAAAGCGACTGTCAAAGTTGACGATAAAGACGTTAATACACTCAAAGAAACTGTAAAACAAGGTAAGAAAGCGGCTTAGTCATTTATCACTAAGAACACAACCCGTAGCCCTGATTCCGCTTCGCTGTATCAAGGCTACGGGTATATGTTTTTAAACCCAGTTGTTCCCATTAGACCTTTTAATCACTAAAAACGTGGGTACGCTATCGGCTTTTTGGCCAGCGACCACGCCAATCCCAAAATACCCCACATTACAAAACTTGTATGCACAAGTGTGAAGTACATAATAATCCACATCCATGCATTACCTGTATTGCCTAACCACAGATATAAGCCTGTACACCCGCAGAATACTAATCCACCACCCAACAGCGACATAAAAAATGTTTGTCTAACATGGTTAGTGCCGATTAATGAGCGGTCGCCGCCGCCATGCTTTATAAAAAGCCTTGCAAGAATAATAAATGATATACCCGGAAGAACTAATAAATTACACAGATACCAAGCTTCAGCTTGGTTCGCCAGTGATTGCTGTTCATTTTTTTTATTATAATTTCCGTAGGCCAATTTAAGCCTCCTCGCCACCAAATATGGCATATATTACTTCAGTAAGCGCACTGACAGTCGCCTCATCGTCCGTCAAAGGTTCAGCCATCGTTACTCGACAAGCCTCTAGTGGTGCAACACCACTCTTTATTAACTTGGCCGCATAAATAACCAGTCGAGTCGAAGCGGCTTCTTCAAGGTCATGGTCTTTCAAGTTTCTAAGGCTATTTGCGAGCTTAACAAGAACTCGCGCTCTAGCCTCATCAATACCGCTTTCTTTAACAACAATCGCCGTCTCAGATGCCTCGTCAGGATAATCAAATCGAAGCGCTACAAATCGTTGGCGCGTACTAGGCTTCATGCCCTTCAATAAGTTTTGATACCCTGGATTATAAGACACAACCAACATAAATCCAGGTGCCGCTTCGAGATACTCGCCGGTCCTTTCAATAGGTAATACTCGGCGATCATCTGCCAATGGGTGCAAAACAACAGTGGTGTCTTTTCTAGCTTCAATCACTTCATCAAGGTAGCAAATTGCGCCTTCTCGCACCGCTCTGGTTAATGGGCCATCTTGCCAAAAAGTTCCGTCTTTACCAATCAGGTGACGCCCAACTAAGTCGGCAGCAGTCAGATCATCGTGGCAAGAAACCGTGTAAATTGGACGCCCCAATTTCTCTGCCATATGTGCGATAAATCGTGTTTTCCCACAGCCAGTAGGCCCTTTAATCAATACAGGCAGTTGGTGGTTGTACGCGTGCTCAAACAACGCTTCTTCATTACCTTGTGGCTGATAAAAAAGGCCGTCGGTTTGGTCTTGTGGTTTTTCAAACGCATTCATAAAGCGGGTCCATGGATATATATTCTAAAAACAGACTCAAGTCAGCGGCTAAAGCGCATCATAGTTTGAATCTTCAGGATGCCGTTACCATACCCTGAAACAGCAAAAGCCCCCTTGACCGAGGTCAGACTAAGCCATCAGCTCAGTGAGTTAGTTACTTTCCTCCTTGTAGCAATCTAATCAGCCTTGCCATTGCATCACTTAGCTCTTCAGCTGCTTTCTCATCTCTATCAATTAATATCCAACGGTCATATTGACTTACCGGATGGTATAACCAGCAAATATAGCGGTCATAATCACACGAAAATTTAACAAATGGGTCTACGCCATACATATCCATTTTGCTGACTAATAACGTCGGCGCACCGTCTCTATCATACTTCTTCTCTTGAATCTGAAGCTCATTACCGTTGACATTAATACTGTACTTGGCGCCTTTATTCGCATTCTTTTGCTTTATTCTGGCACCTTGGTAAGGATGTGTAGAAAGAATACTGTTAATTCTCAACACTAGAGCATCGATTGAAGAATCAGTTAAATATAAAGTTTTAAGTGACTCTAGGTAGCTATCTTTGTTTTTTTCAAGCACTAAATCTGCCGTATTGACAGGCTCTTTCTTGATTACAACCGCATTCTTTTTTTCATCTGCTTCAGTAATCATCTTTAAAGACGGGATGTAAAATTCACCCTCTTCACCCGCTTGGAGAACATATATTTCAAACGATTTTTGGGCTAAATCAAACTCAGACTGCTGAAGTTGAACCTGTCCATTCAGATAGTGAAATTTGGCATCAAGGGGCACGTCTAACTCTGCTATTTTTTTAAGTTGCTCCTCAGCCTTATCCCATTGACTATTATCGATTGAATGCTGCACCGCCAATAACAAGCGTTTTGCTTCATGCTCAGGCGGAAGACCTGTTGCAACTGAAATTGATGGTAGAAGAATGATAAAAATTAACAGCCATTTTTTTGAAAATAATAAATGCATATATGCCACTATCTGCTTAGTCCGAGTTAACGTTTTAAGTAATGGTAGTTAAGAGGAGCCTTGTACCAAAGTAAAATTAAAACCTTTCTGATATATAAAACCATTAGTAGAAGAATAGATGAGAGAAGTTGTAAATGAAACCACCGAAATGATCTTTTGCTGCCTTATGCACGAATGCTAGAGAATGCATCACTGAGTGGAGCAGGTCTAGCTATTCCATATCCTTGGGCATGATCAACACCAATCAGTTTTAACATCGACAAAATTTCTGAGTTCTCGACAAACTCTGCAATGGTCTCCATCCCCATAAAATGAGCGAGTTCATTAATTGACTTCACTAAGGCTTGGTCTTTTTTGTTATTGACGATATTTTTAATAAATACACCATCAATTTTAATGTAATCCATTGGCAGTTTCTGAATATACGCATAAGAAGAAAGACCTGTTCCAAAATCATCCAGCGAAAACTTACAGCCTGTTTTTCTTAACACTTTAATAAAATCAGTCGCATCGGATAGGTTTGTTATTGCGGCTGTCTCAGTGATCTCAAAGCAAATTTTATGACGTGGAACCGAGGTCGCTGAAAGTTCGCTAAGTACAAAATCTAAAAAGTGTTCTTCGTTAATCGATGTGCCTGATAAATTGATAGAAAAGCCATCTACATTTTCAACAATGATTGGGTTGTTTTCCATCCACCTGAGTGTGTTGTGGATTACCCATTTATCAACTCGAGTCATCCGCCCAAAGTGTTCTGCTGCTTCTATAAGCGCCACTGGCGGCAGAATGTTTTTATCTTCATCGTACACTCCTAATAAAATTTCATAATGAGAGAATCGACCTTCGGCTTTATTTACCGGTCGAATCTCTTGGCAACGAAGCATTAAAAGATCTTCAAGGGAATGATCAATTTTCTGAATCCATGTCATCATTTCATCATGATGCGCCTGATCTCTGTCCTGCGGAGTATAAGCCGTAACGCGGTTACGTCCGTGCTCTTTTGAAAAGTTACACGCAACACTGGCTTTTTTCATCACCGTGTCACTACTATCTGAAGCGGCATCTATTTCAGTTAGCCCGGCACTAATCGTCACAATTAGTGCGTTTTCTTGCCATAAAAAGGTGCTATCCGAAACTGCAGTTCTAATGTTCTCACAAAGTACAGTACCTTCTTTTAACGCACAATGATCAAAGATTACGCCAAACTCATTACCACCGACTCGGCCACATATAGCCATTGGCCCCGCAGACTGTCGAACAACTGATGCAACATGTTTTAGCAGCTGATCACCGGCTATATGGCCATAGGTATTATTTACAACCTTAAATTGGTCAATATCTAAAAAGCACACCACATAGGCGGTTTGATTAGCCATTGAGTCTGCAACAGTGCGCTCTAGATTTCTTTCAAATGACTGACGATTTAAAAGACCGGTTAGCGGATCACAACTTGCCTGATTAGATAAATCTTCATAAACAGACTGTACCATTTGGTGTAAACCCTGATCTATAACCGGCACTTCTTCTTTATCTAATAGCGTTGCTTTGCCGCTATTCATTCGCTCAGCCAATTCGTCGAGCGATATGTCGATATCCTTCATGCCTTGGCTATCAACAAACACAAACCTAAATGACTTACTGCCAGACCACGCTAACCTCATCCTTTGGGCTACGTTCTCTTCATCAATTATCTCGACCCAATCGCCGATCACCATCATTCTTGCACGTTTATGCCAACGACTATTTCCAGGTTTATTATCTTCTGTCTGACTACGCGAGCTATCAGCAACAATTTGTTCTTGGTCCGTCTCAACAGACCAACGATAGGGTTCAGCAGGGCAAAGCGGTACTTTTTTGCCCTGTACTAAATATTCTTTTAGCTCTTCGATAATATTACTGTGTGTTGCTTGACCGGTCGCCTTAAGTTCTCGATCGATCATCGTTAAAAAGGTCGGAGCTTCTAGATCTTTTTCAAAGCTATCCCCTACCGACTCTTCGCCTTCTGACGACTCACCTAACCAAGCTAATAACTGGTCAAGTACTGCTAAAGACTCCTTAAAACGCTTACTGTCTTCACCTTCTCTAAGCAAGGTCACTAACATTAACTGCCGCCAACCACCTTCATCCAATAAAGACAGTAATATTTTAGGGATTTTCTTACCCTTAATTCGCCGATCAATTTCAGAAACAATTGTTTCCCTCGCTTCAGTCAGTCTCTGTTGACCTTCATAGGCTCGCGCAACGCGCTCTGCATTGCGTTTAAAGGCTTCTTCTTGCCGTGAAACTAAGTGACTTATTTCTATCAGCAGTTCTTCAAAAAGCCGCAGGTCGCCCGTATATTCTTTAATGATTCTGTTGGTAAAGTATTCTAAAGATCGCTCAATACTTCGGTTAGGCGTTCGCTTGGTGCCAGCCAGTTTCGCGAGTTGGTTGATCACCTGCCGAGCAGGGTGGCTATTATCAGAAAAAAACGTATGGTCTAATAAAACAACTTTGAGCACTGATAGCTTTAACTTTTTTAACCACCTTTTCAGAACAGTGCTTACACCTACTTGATCTAACAACGTCTCAAATAATCGATCGGTTATCTCAATCAACTCGTTGTCTGTTTTGCCTAACTGAGCCTCTTCTTTACCACTTTCGATCAGTTGTTTTTTGACAACATCCCTGAGAGGAAGCTCAACTACATTACCGGAGTAACCTTTGTTACGCGTTCTCTCACTTTGTTCTAACGCCTCTTTAAGTGAGTCTTCTTTGAGTTGCAGACTTTGCAGTTGATTAACGGCCTCAATAACATCACTAGATTGATAATAAGCATAACGAATATCTCTAACATTTGCTTCCGGCTGGCCTGACGATGCAGTGCTCCCCCCACTGTTCACGGCAACAGAAGCTTTAAGGTTTATAAGTCTTTGTAATGTCGCGTATGTGTCTCCCTGCGCACTGACCGACGACGGTGAATTTTGACTGTTTTGACCTGTCTCTCGTTGCGGCTGAGTAGTTGGAGCTCCAAATAGCTCTTCATCCGCCATTAACGGCGTGTTATCCAAAAAGTTTGTTTCTGAAGATGCACTCGGTTTTAATTCGTCCTGAGCAGCCTCTCTTTCTTGGTATGCCGTTTTTTTCGAGGGTTCCTTTTCACTTTGTGCCGTCCCACTTATACCATAACGCTCGGCTGCTGAAAGTAGAACTCCGTATATATCTTTAAGCTCTGAGTTTAAGATACGGCCTAAAATCTTATAAATAATTGGATAAGAAGAAGACGGTATTTTTAATAAACTACAGCCCTCTTGAAACGCATTTATGATAATAGAAGGGCCTACAGGACAGCTTTTAACGTCTACGCCTCGTCCAGAAATAACTTCAAAGATATAACATATACGGTTGAGTTCATATCCCAGGTCTTCTTCGATAAGCCTGATAGCAGAATTCATAGCCAACCAGTCTTCAAAGTCGTCTTTTTCTACAACAGATAGGGTCTTTTGTGTCTTTTTCACACTTTTGGGGGGAGTAGAACTTTGCGACTTTAATTTATCAATTAACGCTATCACGGCGTCTTTAGATACTTTTTCAGACAACCAATGACTGCGGGTTTCTAGCATTTGAAGGCTTACGGAAAAATCAGAACGAAGCACGCCATCCATCGATTCATTTATGGAGAGCATCAGCTTAACTTCAGCCTCTTTGATTGCTCTTTCAATCGCAAGCGGCAGATTTTCTAGAATAAGCTTGCGATAACTTAATAGCAGCTTTTCGGTGATGTCTTTTTTTTGCTGCTGTTGAGCTGTAAAAGGAGTATTTTGCATAATGCCTTAGTTTTGTGTGGCTGCGAGCCTCAATAAGTTCTTCTCAGATATCAACAGAGTATACCTTGTTGATTTATAGCATCTATTCTAAATAACGATTATTCTAAAATGGGCTCTATGCTAAATGATTCCCCTCTATTTAGAATAGACTAATGTTAAGAAAACTGCTTAATTTACCCATTATTATGTATTTTTTCTGTTTTTTTAATGGATTTCATTTCTGCAGCGGCTTCAGCGCTAAGCGCTATATCCAAATCACTGTTTTCAACAATCGCTTGAGGTAGCTCTTTTTTTACACGAACACCAAGATCAAGAAATTTTTGTGCCTGACTCACCAAATTACCTCGACCCTCTCGTAGAGAGTCCCAAGCTTCTTGATAAGTACCATTTGCAGTATTTAGTTGGCCGCCTAATCTATCCATTTTTTCTACAAAAACTCTTAATTTGTCGTACACTTTTCCGGCCTGGTCAGCTAAAACGCGCGCGCTTTGATTTTGCTTTTCAATAGACCAAAGAATTGAAACCGTGCGTAATGTCGCTAACAGTGTCGTTGGTGTCACAACCACAATACGACTTTCAAATGCGTCATTAAAAAGCGCTGAATCATATTCAAATGCCGCGATAAAGGCAGGTTCAACAGGTAGAAACATAAAAACAAAATCGGGCGAATTCATTCCTTTTAGCTTCGGATATCCCTTACCGCTCAAGCCTTTTATATGCGCTCGAATACACTGTACATAGGCTTTAATATGAAGATCTTTTTCTTCTTCGCTATCTGCCTCTATATACCGAGTATAGTCGATTAAAGACACTTTACTATCAATTATAATATGCTTACTTTCGGGCAGATGTATGATGAAATCTGGGCGCATGTTTTTGGCTTCATCATTTTTAAAGTTGGGTTCCCTCTCAAACTCTCGCCCTTTCTTCAGGCCTGACTGCTCAAGTATCATTTCGACCTGAATTTCACCCCATGTCCCCTGTAGTTTTTTATCCCCTTTGAGCGCTTTGGTAAGGTTTGATGCCTCATTCGTGATACGTTGATTAAGCTGATAGAGTACATCGATTTGTGTTTTGAGTGACGCCCTCTCTTTAGCTTCATTAACGTAAACATCATCTATTTTTTGACGAAAGCCCGTTAACTGCTCTTTGAATGGCGTGAGTAACGCATCAAGCCCTTGCTTGCTCTGCTCTGCAAAGTGCTTTTGTTTATCCTGAAATATCTGGTTAGCTAGATTTTCAAATTCTTGCTTTAAGTGCGCCTTATTATCTTCTAATAACTTAAGTTTCTCTTGCCAGTACTGCCGCTCTTTCTCATTCAGTTCCTCGTACATAGATTCAGCCTGAGCAAGTTGCTGATCTTTAAGATTTAACCGCCCTTTAAGCTCAGCTTCGTTGACTCGCATTTCAGATCGCGCCATTGCTCGCCCAATCATCATGCCAACCGCCAGCAAAAGAACGCCAGAGAAAACACCTCCGGCTAACAAATACCCTTCCATAACCTATCCCGCGTCTGAGCCGAACGTCTATTTATATTTAACAACTACTGATACTGAAGAATAACACTAAGAAAATCAGTACCGTATTTATCTAGTTTTTTCTGTCCTACGCCACTAACTGTGCCTAATGACTGTAATGTAGCAGGCTTTACTTCTATCATCTCTTTTAATGTTGCGTCATGAAAAATAACATAAGGCGGCACCCCCTGATCATCTGCTAGTTTTTTGCGACATGCGCGCAGCGCTTCCCATAGTGCTGAATTTTCTTCACTGACAGGCGCCCCTTTTTCACGACTTGAGCGACTGCTTTGCTTTTTAACCACAGGGTCAAGCCTAAACTCAACCTCTTCTTCGCCCCGCAATACGGCTCGACACTTATCATTGAGAAACAACTGTCCGTGATCAAAGTTTACGCTCAAATACCCTCTTGCCACTAACTGTCGGTATACCGAGCGCCACTGTGTATCACTTAAATCTTCTCCAATACCGAACGTGGTGACCTGATGATGGTTAAACTGAGACACCTTATCTGTCATTTTTCCTCTAAGTACATTGATAAGGTGAACCACGCCAAAACGCTGCCCAGTACGATACACACAACTGAGAGCTTTTCTCGCGGCATCGGTGCCATTCCAAGTCTTAACCGGGGTGAGGCAGTTATCGCAATTACCACATGGCTCTTTTAACGCTTCGCCAAAATAGTTCATTAAGGTTTGTCTGCGGCAGCTGGTGATTTCGGCCAGCCCTAGCATTGAATCTAGCTTGCGCTGTTCGATGCGTTTAAATTGTTCGTTCGCCTCAGAGCCTGCCATCATCTGTTTGAGCTTGATCACATCTTCTAAACCGTATGCCATCCAAGCCGTTGAAGGCAACCCATCTCGCCCTGCCCGGCCGGTTTCCTGATAGTAGGCTTCGATACTCTTCGGCAAATCTAGGTGCGCTACAAATCTAACATCGGGCTTATCAATACCCATTCCAAAGGCGATGGTTGCCACAATAACGACACTCTCTTCGCGTAAAAATCGTTCTTGATTCTGTTGCCTTTCTTCTTTGCTAAGCCCTGCATGATAGGGTAATGCCTTTATCCCTTGTTCTGATAACCACTTAGCCGTGCTATCTACTTTATTACGAGACATGCAATAAACCACACCCGCATCCGTCAGGTGCTCTTGCTGAATAAAGCTGAGCAGTTGTTGTCTGGCTTTAACTTTTTGAGTAATACGATATTGAATATTAGGTCGATCAAAGCCTGAAATATACACAGCGGCTTGCTGTAGTCCCAAACGAGCAACGATTTCTTCTTGTGTTTTGGCGTCTGCCGTTGCCGTTAGTGCAATTCTGGGCACGGCCGGAAAACGTTCTTGTAGAATACTAAGTTGTAAGTATTCTGAGCGAAAATCATGCCCCCACTGAGCAACGCAATGAGCCTCGTCTATGGCAAACAATGAAACACTCACACTACTGAGCCACTCAAGTGTTGAAGGTAGCATTAGGCGTTCTGGTGCAATGTAGACGAGATCTAACTCACCTTTTCTGACCAAGTTCTCAACCTCGGCATTGTGGCCTGGAGGCATAGATGAGTTCATACATGCCGCCCTAACCCCAACCTCACACAGCGCAGACACTTGATCTTGCATTAAGGCAATCAGTGGTGATATCACAACGCCTACTCCTGGCCGAATCAAGGCAGGAATTTGGTAGCAAAGTGATTTTCCACCGCCTGTGGGCATGAGGACAAACACATCTTGCCCTGCAACCAATGAATTAACGACCTCATCCTGAGGTGACCGAAATTGGGTATAACCAAATACCTTTTCTAGAATGTTATATGCTTCCTGCATCATAAGGGGAGTTTCTCACTTTTGTTCATTAGTCTGGATCGCGCGCTCACCAGTTTACATTACCGCATTAGTTGCTCCAACGGGAGGGCTGTTATCAAGTTGATCACCCAGGTTTCACTTAGTAATAAAAAACACAATGTATAGAATTAAAGAAAAAATAATTCTAATTGATATTTATACAGTAATAAGACTATCATAATACTGTTTATTCATACAGCATGATATTTATTATGAAAGTTACTCCGCTATGTATTTTACATTCGTCGTTTAAATCGACTAACGAAGTGCTCTCGGTACTGAGTCGTCGCCTTGCATGTGGCTTTCCATCACCTGCAGATGATTACGCTGAAAGCATACCGAGTCTTAACGAGCTACTTATAAAGCATCCTTCAGCGACTATTTTAGCTAAAGCGCAAGGTGACTCAATGATAGAAAGGGGGATCCTTGATGGTTCCCTGTTAATCATAGACCGATCCATTCAACCTGAAAATGACAGTACCATAGTGGCGTCTATTGCAGGGGAGTTAACAGTCAAGATCTTAGATTTGAAAAAACAAATGCTAAGACCTGCAAACCCAAAGCATCAGCCAATCCCTTTGCCTCAAGATATTGATGTGATTTGTGAAGGCGTGGTGACTTACTGTATTTCACCTCAGAAGAACTTTGCTTTTACATGCTAGCACTGGTCGATTGCAACGCGTGTTATGCCAGTTGCGAACAAATATTCAGACCCGATTTAAGAGGCAAGCCCATTGTTGTTTTATCAAATAACGATGGCTGCATTGTCACTCGCAATGCCCAAGCAAAAGCATTAGGTATACCTGGCCTCGTGCCTTTTTTTAAAATTAAGCCGTTACTAGAAAAGCATCATGTTCACGTCTTTAGCAGCAACTACGAGCTATACGGTGACATATCGGCACGATTAATGGGTTTGCTGGCAACACTAGGTGATCGGATTGAAATATACAGTATTGACGAAGCATTTCTTGAGCTTAACGGCTTTAGTGACGCTATCAGCCATGGTCAGTTAATTAAAAGGCTAGCATGGCAGCATCAACGAATGCCGGTATGCGTAGGTATCGCAGAAACAAAGACATTAGCGAAACTGGCAAACCACATCGCTAAAAAGTCAAAAAAACTGGATGGTGTTTGTCTAATTTCAAATATTGATCACTGGGAAAATGTCTTCAAAAAAATTGCAGTGGATAAAATTTGGGGGGTTGGTTCCAGAGTAGCCAAGAGACTTAACTTATTAAACATACACTCTGTTCATGACCTTAAACACCAACCGCCCAAATTCATCAAAAATGAATTTGGAGTAACCCTAGAGAGAACCGTACTGGAGTTAAATGAAGTTCGTTGTTTCGACTTAGACACCCAACCACCTCCCAAGCAAGAAGTATTTTGCAGCCGCTCTTTCTCAAAGAAAGTCACCTCTAAACGAGAAATCAGGGAGAGTGTCGCCAGCTATGCCAGCAGAGCCGCAGTAAAGTTACGGCAACAAAATGGGCTCACCAAAAGAATCTATGTAACGATCCAAACGTCGCGTTTTTCAAAGCAAGCTTACAGCAACAGTTGCACGGTATCGTTGCCCTACCCAACGAATGACAGTCGGGTAATCATCGGCACAGCGATCAAAGCTTCAGATGCTTTATTTCGTGAAGACTATGACTATGCACGGGCAGGAGTAGGCTTGCTAGAATTAACTCATAGCAAGCACTTCCAGAATGACTTTTTTCAAAATGATTCAGAGCAAGCTATCAAGCTGATGAGCACCGTTGACCAAATGAATAAACGATATGGTAACGGATGCCTATTTTTTGCAAGACAAGGTATTGCCAGAGATTGGTCAATGGCTCGACACTTTAAATCTCCGGCTTATACAACGCGGATATCCGACTTACCTATCGTTAAGATTTAATGTATATATCACTCTGCCTTTAACGCTAAAATTTTATCAATATCTTCAGCGCTATGACGATTTTCAAGCTGTTCCCACTCTTCACCCCAGCTTCGGTTAACAATACGACCTCGCTGTACGGCAGGGCGCGCTAAAATGGCTTTCGCCCATCGAAGAACATGGGTGTAATCTTCGACTTGAAGAAATTCTTTTGCTTCATAAAGGTTACCCAATACTAAATTGCCATACCAAGGCCAGGTCGCAATATCTGCAATGCTGTACTCGTCACCCGCGATAAACTCATTTTTCGCCAGTTGCTTATCTAACACATCTAGCTGACGTTTAGTCTCCATCGTGAAGCGGTTGATTGGGTATTCGAATTTTTCAGGAGCGTAAGCGTAGAAATGACCAAACCCGCCGCCTAAATAAGGCGCAGAGCCATGTAACCAGAACAGCCAGTTGAAGACTTGAGTACGCTTTACGCCTTTTTCAGGCAGTAATGCACCCAATTTTTCAGCAAGATAAACCAGAATGGAGGCGGACTCAAAAATAGGTTCAGCACCGTCACTACTAGAGTGATCCACTAATGCTGGAATCTTAGAATTAGGGTTAATATCCACAAAGTCTGTTGAGAATTGGTCGCCTTCAATAATGTTAATCATGTGAGCGTCGTATTCTGCTGCCTTTCCTAAGGCTAATAACTCCTCCAACATAATGGTGACTTTTTGCCCATTAGGCGTGCCCATAGAATACAACTGCAAAGCATGCTCACCGACAGGTAGCGTTTTTTCATGGGTTGCACCTGAGGTTGGCCTATTAAGACTTGCCCATTGACCGCCATTTTCTGCATCGAAAGCCCAGATGTTGGGTGGTGTGTATTGATTTTCCATCATCACTCCTATGTTTATTTTGTAGATCAATCAAATGTTTCAGCTAGTTTTAGCTCTGGCTACGATATTTAGCAAGCCTGCAAACCATAAAAAGGCAATCAACGCCGCGTAGAAAGGAAAACAATACTCTATTACTCCTAAATAGCCTTTTATACTGCCAGTATTGTGGCCAAGGCCCGCGACATTTGCGCAGAAGAAAATGATCGCAAGAAGTGATGTAGATGTACCCGCACTGACGAGTGCTGTCACCCTCCTTCGTCTCGATCCAAAAAACAATAGCAAAACGGGAATCCAACTTGATGCCCAAACATACTGATAGCGTTCAGTGTAAATATCTACCTGCTCCCTCGGTCGCCATTCATTCATTGTCAATGCCTCCTCACGAGGCATCTCTTCGCTGTATCCCCGAAGGCGTAGTTGCCAGGCGATCTCACGAACACTTCTTCCAAATTTTGGCGTATAACTACCTGGTAGTTGATCTTTAGATAGCTCAGTTATTTTTTCATAAACGGCACTGGGCCAAAGGGTTTTCAAGTCTAATTTTTGCCAGGATGCGCAATGTGTAATGGCGCTTAATAATAAACGCAGCCGCTCTAAATCATCACCTGCAACCTCTTCGATATTAAGCAATAACACCGACAAAGCCTTAGCATCGTTAATAGTGCCGGCTGTACAAAGCGACTCGTCCCAAAATACTTTGTACTGAGCAATCGACAATTTGTTCATGGGTAGCAAACCATCCATCCTAAAACTCTCTAACATACGTTTAACGCCTTCTTCTTGTGTCGGTGCCATTAGCGTATGAGTCTGTAGTAAAAAAGCGGCAAGCCCCCCCAGGCCGCTGTAATAGTTGCTGTTATACCCGGCAGGCTTTTCTGTGGTTGTAATTATTTTGATCCATTGCAACAACGGTGCATTTGTAACTATGTTATTTTCTGCCAGTGCCCATATCACATAGCTCCAGTGCAATGCTCTTAGGTAGTCTGCATCTGATTTAATCGTATCAGGAAATGGAAACTCAAAGCCTGCAAGGTCTTCCGCTTTAACCTGATTTTTCACCCAATCCACATACTCCTCAGACTTATAAATTCGAATATTGAATCCGCTATAATAGCGGCGGGAAATGTACTGATTCATGGAAGGTGGTGGCGTATTCAGAGAAGATATTTTATTGCCCGGTCCGTCTTGCCCCAAACTAATAAAAAGCATGCCCAGCGTTTTTGTCTCCTTAAAAACGTCTGACTCAACCCGCATATTTCGAAAGACCTGCTCAAACATAGGCTCAGAATACTGTCGCATTTTCTTTAGGTAGTTCAACAAAAACTGGGTATTAATGGGTGCTTCAGAATTAACATACATATAAGCATCCAACAATAAGGTAGCGATTTCCACCCCGCCATTCACATAGCCCGGATGTTCGGGAACCACTGTCCCTTTATCAATAATGATATTCAGCCATTCTTCTATCGGAGCATTAACCGACTTACCCGTCTTTGCTAAAGACCATACCAAATAGCTCGAATGCAGTGCTTGTATATAGTCATCGTCTGCAACTAACCATTCAGGAAAGTCCATTGATGGGTATTCTGTGTGAGTATTTATATTTTGGACGGCATCTAAATAATCTTTACGATTTTTGATTCTAATGCCACTTTTTGGATACTCGGGCGAGTCCTTAAGAAAACTCCACCCCTGCAATAACGCCCCAAAAGATGCTTCGGTTACTGGGTCAAGCCGCTGCTCTTGAGCATTAACTGACTGAGCAACCAAGTAAACAAAAAGGCAAAGAGCAAAAGCAGCATTAATGACTGGGGTGCATTTACGCTTAAGCGCACTTTTTATTGTTATGCGTCTGATGAGTCTGATTTCCATTTAGACATTTCTTCTTTGATAAAGTGATTAACTAAATCACGATACATTTTCTCAATTGCACCTGGACATAAACCTTCTGATAAAGCCCAGGACCGGCGCTGTTCAAGCATCGCTTTAAATCGCTCAGGGGCGCGAACAGATGTTTCCGAAGTTTTAAACTTTGATGCCGCTTTAACATATTGAAACCGTTTACCCAGAATAGCGATAATGTCTCTATCCATGTTGTCTATCTCTGTGCGGATATCCTCCATTCCCGAACAATTTTCAGGCTCAATATTGTTTTGGTATATCAATTTTATTCCTTAATTTTAATAAAACACTCAGATCTAACAAAACGTTTGATTTCTCTACCAACCATAATAGCTGTGTCTGGTCTTGTTAGAAAATTATGACACTAAACAGTGATAACGCCTCTCAAATACTGAACGGCATTGCCAGAAATGAGCACCCTGTCTCCTGAAACCAAACAGTTGAGTACACCACCACGCTTTGAGGCTTGATACGCTACCAAGTCTTTCTTACCAAGACGATCAGCCCAAAGCGGAGCTAGACCTGTATGAATAGAGCCCGTAACAGGGTCTTCGTCTCCGCCATTCGCTGGCCAAAAGTACCTAGATACAAAATCGTATTCTTGCGCTTCTGACTGACAGGTCACCACCACATCAAGCGGTTTGAGTAGCACCAGGGATTCGTTGTTGCGTTGCACAGATAACACTTCAGACTCAGATTCATAAATCACGAAATATGCTTGCGAGTTACTATAAACATCTACCGGAGGAATAGAGAGGCCGGCTATCAAGTTGTCAGGGATGACGCTAACCTTCTGAGGTTTGGTATTCGGAAAATCCATCTGAATCTTGCCTGATTCAGTTTTCTCTACGATCAACTCTCCAACGGCCTGTGCGGTAAAGGTAATACGGGTTAACCCTGGGCTCTTGTCAAACAAGACGAAAGCGGAGGCCAGGGTAGCATGCCCACAAAAATCGATTTCAGTAAGTGGTGAAAACCATCGAATTTGATAGACTGATGTTCCAGCCAAAACTAAGAAAGCGGTCTCAGAAAGGTTATTTTCTGACGCTATAGACTGCATTAAATCATCGGATAGCCATTCATCGGTAATAATCACGGCTGCTGGGTTTCCGCCAAAAACAGAATCTGTAAAAGCATCTACTACTGTTATTTCGAGTTCCATTCAATCCCCTTATATTTATAAATAAGCTTACCCAAGAACAAAGTAAGTCGCGACTGTGCGCGACTTACTCTTATTAATCAGGCAATCGCTAAATAGACTCCACCCAGTGCAATGACTCCACCCGCCAATCGACTAACCGCTTGAACATTTGCTTGTTTCATCAACATACCCATGCCAATACCTGCAAAGTGAAGCATGGCTGTTGCTAGCGCAAAGCCGATTGCATAAGTTGCAGCACTCATTGAAACCGGCATTTCTGTGCCATGTGCATGACCATGAAAAATAGCAAACAGGCCAACAATAAGGCTGCTGAATACTAACGGCGCTTTGTAAGCACTGGCGATCAACACACCTAAAATCAAAATAGACACTAGTATGCCTTCTTCGACAAACGGTAGAGACACACCCGAGAAACCAAGAATACCCCCTAACACCATGACACCGACAAACGTGCAAGGCACCACCCATGATGCTTTACCACCAGACTGTGCCGCCCAAAGACCTACAGCGACCATGGCCAACATGTGGTCTAAGCCACCTATTGGGTGCCCGAAGCCATGCATAAACCCTGTTAACTCACCGCCACCAGCATGTGCAAAAGCAATACCCGGAAGAGTAGCGAACAAACCGATCAACATTAGTGCAACTTTTTTCATTTTATTTCTCCTTAGTTAGTATTTAAAACTATGTAGCAGCTCGTAAAGCGATGCTGCTTAATATTAATAATTATTTATCGCCTGTACGACTTGGTTCTTTGCATCTAATTCACGCTCAGATAACAAACCTATTCTCAAAATGGCTTTCTCATGACCTAAAAAGATAACACGTAATAGAACCCCCCTCTTAGCAAAAAATTGACTGATCTTGAGTGCATCTTTTTTGTTTAAGAAATAAGACGAAAACAACCCGGCATGCACCGCCCTCTCAACTTCATATTGAGTGATTAATGGTAAAAATATTGCCTGCGTCATTTGGGCATTTTGAGCAATTGAAATACGAGCCCTTGTCTGCCAGTCACGATCAGTTAATGCTTGAATGGCTAATGCTTGTGCAGGCCCATTCACCTGCCACAACCCAAGCGCATCAGACAGTTTTTGAATTAAACCTGTATTTGAAAAAACAAAGCCTAACCGAATACCCGCTAAGCCAAAGAACTTACCAAAAGAACGCAATACGACGATGTTATCTGGCAATGAATTTTCTAGTAAGCTTTTGTCGGGTGTTAAGTCCATAAACGCTTCATCCACTATCAAATATGACCCTTCCGCTAATTGACTCGCCCAATTTAGGAGTTGTTCCCTAGAAAATATTACACCCGTAGGATTGTTTGGGTTTACCACCAACAGATGCTGCTGCGGATTTCGAGTGAGGGTTGTTTGAATATAATCAATGGCCTCTTCACTATGGCAAGAAGGATAGTGATCAATGACAGATTCTGTTTTTGACCAATGTTTTTCATGTTCTTTATAACCCGTTTCCGGGATCAGAATAGGTTGTTTTAATAACAGCTTAGGCAAAGCCTGTATCGCCGCCTGAGTGCCTGAAACGGGTATAACGTTATCCGCCTTATAATAAGACGCTACGGCCTGATTAAATGCGTCTGATAGATAAGGTAATCGATTAAATGCCGCTGATGATATCGAATCCACAGGATAAGGTTCGGGATTAATCCCCGTAGACAGGTCTACCCATTGATCGACAGGAATACCATATTGAGCAGAAGCCGCTTCTAAATCACCGCCATGCAAAGGCAAAAATGTTTCAGCCTTAATCATAACAACAACCCCAGGCCGACACTGACAATGGCAATCACCAGTAACCATAGTAGTAAGGCTCTATTCAATAATTCACAAGCCTTGTTAATGGATTCAGCGACCGGTATCTCTCCACCCATATCCACATCAGGCCCTAATGCTTGCCTTATTTGTAATTCATTATGGTATTGAGCCGCCCCACCCAGAGACACATTCAATGCGCCTGCTCCGGCGGCCATCACAGGGCCTGCATTGGGGCTTTTCCAGCTAAAGCCTTGTTGCCGCCAACACTTAAGTGCCAACCTTGTATTGCCAACAAACGAATAACTCAGGGCGGTTAAACGGGCAGGTATCAAATTCAACAGATCATCAAACCTGGCTGCCGCCCAACCAAATGCAATAAAGCGTTCGTTTTTATAGCCCCACATCGCATCAAGGGTGTTACTTAAACGATAAATAACAACCCCTGGCACACCCAATACACAAAACCAGAAGATGGCCGAAAATATGGCATCTGAGCCATTTTCTAACACAGATTCTGTTGCGGCTTTTGCAATATCTGTTTCAGATAAATGCTCGGTATCACGGCTCACAATCAGGGAAACGGCTTTTCTGGCTTGCGCCAGATTTTTCTGCTGTAAAGGTTGGCTGATATTCAAGGCATGCTGAATAAGGCTCTGCCAGCCAATGGCTAAATACAATACGAACGCAGAAAAAAGCATGTATAACACTGAAACATCTTGCAGTAGGCTATCAATCAGCACAAAAACAAACGTTATAGGGGCTATCGCTATAAACACGGCTATCAACCCTTTTAATTTCTTATGAGCGCCATTATTCAGCCCTTGCTCAATACGGTTTGCGATATTGCCAAAGCCGACCAGCGGATGAAACCGTTTTGCTTCTCCCAACATGCGATCAAAAATAAGCGCTAACAACACGATCACGAAGGTATCCATCATCACGCTTTTTCAACCGGTAAAGACAGTAGCGACTTCAATAATTCAAACGGTAAAGCTTTTTCTACTTCTGTCGCGAGTCGATCAATTTGTTGCCCTCGGTAAGCGGGGTAATCAAATGCTTCAACAGTTGCCAAACCAGCCCACTGCAAAAGGGAGTCGAGTAACTCTGGCTGATCAAATACACCGTGGATGTAGGTGCCTAATACGGTGTTGTCTTGATTGATCGCGCCATCAAAAAACGTTTCGCTGGAGTCTTTATGACTGATGGAAAATACAGGGGAATCTAACGCCTCACCCTGACTAACCCCCGCATGAATCTCATAACCGGTAACCGGTATATGTTTGTCTACACTCACGCCTTGCACATTACGCAAGGTCTTTTCACCGGTGAGCGTTGTTTCCATATTGAGTAACGAAAGTGCATTACTTGAGCCTGCGGCTGATTCGACAGCATCGGGGTCATGTATTGCCTTTCCGAGCATTTGAAAACCACCACAGATACCCACTACCTTGCCGCCTAAGCGTAAATGTCGTTCTATGATGGCTTGCCAACCACTCTCGATTAACCACTGCAAATCACTACGCACACTCTTGCTGCCGGGCAAAATGATTAAGTCTGCTCCGTTGAATTGTTGAACCCCTTTCATAAACTGACAGTCGACTTGCGGATGCATACGCAACACATCAAAGTCGGTATGATTACTGGCTCTCGGGTAAGCAGGAATAACCACTTTTAACTGTTGATAACGGCTTGCGGCATTGTCTTTTTGGTTTTGTGAAATACTATCTTCTGCTTCAATATGCAGGTTTTGGATATACGGAATAACCCCCAACACCGGCACAGAAGTACGTTCTTCTAACCACCTCAACCCTGATTCAAGCAGAGACACATCGCCCCTAAACCGGTTAATCACAAACCCTTTCACGCGCTGCTGTTCAGATTCACTTAGCAGTTCATAAGTGCCTAACAGGTGTGCAAACACGCCACCACGATCAATATCTGCCACAATAATGACCGGGCAATCGACCCGCTCAGCAAACCCCATATTGGCAATATCATGCTCACGCAAGTTAATTTCTGCAGGGCTACCTGCGCCCTCCACTACAACCACTGAATATTTTTCTTGCAGCGCTCGGTGAGCGTCAGTCACGGTTTCAAGTAATTCAGGTTTGAACTCGTGATATTCCTTAGCTTGCATATTGCCAATAGCACGCCCGTTGACAATCACCTGCGATCCGCAATCACTGTTAGGCTTTAGCAATACTGGGTTCATTGCAACCGAAGCGGGTAAATAACAGGCTTCTGCCTGAACCGCTTGCGCTCTGCCTATCTCACCCCCTTCAATCGTAACGGCACTATTAAGTGCCATATTTTGGGGTTTAAAAGGGGCAACACCCACCTTGTGACGGGCTAATATTCTGCAAAGTGCAGTCACCAGAATGCTTTTACCGGCGTCTGAGGTTGTGCCCTGAACCATGAGGGTGTGTGGATTTTTAAACACGGCTATTCCCTTCTTGTGTTGCGTCTATTTCTAACAATAAGTCTTGTAATTTTTGGGCATACTCACCGGGTTCCTGCCACAATCCGCGTTGTGTTGCTTCGAGTAAACGCTCAGTCATTTCTTCAAGCGAGTGCGGGTTGTGCTCTTTTAAAAAGGCCTGATTATGCTCATCAAACACTAACGCATCAGCCACCTTTTGGTACTGGTAATCAGCAATCAGATTGGTGGTTGCATCATAGGCAAAGAGGTAATCAATACTGGCGGCCATTTCGAACGCACCTTTATAACCATGTTCCTGCATTGACGATATCCACTTTGGGTTCAACACCCTAGAGCGAATGACACGGTTTAGTTCTTCTTTTAATGTGCGGATTTTTGGCGCAGATGGGTTAGAGTGATCATTGTGATAAACCACTGGCATATCGCCACGGTAAGTATTGACAGCATTAGTCATCCCGCCCTGAAACTGATAGTAGTCATCTGAGTCTAAGATATCGTGTTCGCGGTTATCCTGATTTTGAATCACCGCTTCGAGTTTTGATAGCCGGTTTTGAAACGCTGTTTTAGCCTCGACGCCATCGCCTGAAACTTTGTCATTACCGTAAGCATAACCACCCCAATTTAAGTAGGCTTCGGCTAAATCGCTTTGCTGCTCCCAACAACGCTCATCAATCAGGCCTTGCAGACCCGCTCCATAAGCGCCAGGTTTACTGCCAAACACACGATAACTGGCTTGACGCTTAGCGTCACCCTCACTGTAACCTTCGCTCAATAGTTCTTGCTGGCGGGCCTCGATATGTTGACGAATAGTATTGGTTTTACCGGGCTCTTCAAATTCTGAAATCGCTTGTACCGCCGCATCAAATAACTTCATTACATTGGGAAATGCATCGCGAAAAAAGCCTGACACGCGTAAAGTGACATCAATCCTCGGTCGCCCTAACAACATGGCCGACATGATTTCAAAATCAACCACACGATGTGAACCCGCAGCCCAAATCGGCTTAACCCCCATTAAGGCAAAAGCCTGGGCAATATCGTCCCCACCTGTGCGCATGGTGGCTGTACCCCACACAGAAAGCCCAACTTGTTTAGGGTAATCACCGTGCTCTTGTAAATGCCGTTCTATCAACGCCTGTGCTGAACGCTCACCGATTGCCCACGCCGCGGGTGAAGGTATCGCGCGATTATCTAACGAGAAAAAGTTACGACCTGTCGGCAATGTATCAAGACGCCCTCTTGTTGGCGCACCACTCGGCCCGGGTGGAACGAATACCCCATTGAGACCTTGTATCAACGATTGAATTTCAAGCACTGCCGATTGTTCAAGCGCCTTTAAAATAGTGTGTTGCACATATCGTAGCTGGGCCGCTGTGTTAGGGTAAGATAGCGTTAGTTTATCAACACTTTCTCTATCAGCAGACAACACATAATCACTCACCCACTGCATAGCTAACAGCTCCAAGCGCTCACGGGTATCGGCTTGAGTTCGCCACGCTGACTCACTCAGATCAATTAATAACCGGGGTTTATTGCCTAGCCAAGGTTCACTGCTCGCAGCCAATGGATCAAAGCTTTCACCCTCAACAGTCAAGTCAAAATCTATTGCCAGATTATGCAATATACCCTGACTGTGTGGCTCATTACCTCTTGGTAAACGTAGCAGAGCTACGATCGTGTCACTCAGTTTATCGGTATCGGGTAGAGCACCAAGGATATGCAAACCGTGACGAATTTGTGCTTCTTTAATGTCACATAAGTAGGCATCTAACTGCATCAATGTATTGTCGTCTGCGGCATCAGCAGCCAGACCTAATTCCTCTGCGACATTACTTTGCTGAACTTTTAGTAAAATCTGTTCTCGCAACCATTCTTCACGGCGAACATCCATGCCCATTGCCTGATAATACTCGTCAACTAAGCCTTCGAGATCGGCCAAATCGCCATAGGTTTCAGCACGCGTCATGGGGGGCATTAAATGATCAATAATAACGGCCTGAGTACGGCGTTTAGCCTGCGCGCCTTCACCAGGGTCATTCACAATAAAAGGATAAAAGTGTGGCATCGGGCCCAATGCGATATCTGGCCAGCATTGGTCAGACAGTGCCGTCCCCTTGCCTGGCAGCCATTCCAGATTACCGTGTTTACCTACATGCACGATGGCATCAACCTGATAGCAATGACGCAACCAGAAGTAGAATGCCAAATAACTGTGGGGAGGAATCAGGTCAGGGTCATGATAATTCGCTAACAGGTCTATATTAAAACCACGGGCGGGTTGAATACCGATAAAGGTCTCGCCTAACCGAATGCCTGCAAGCATTAAACGACCGTTGCGGCATTTAGGGTCTTGTTCAGGCGCGCCCCATTGCTGCCAAATGGCATCCTGAGAACTTTGTGGCATCGCCTTAAAGTGTTCCATATACTCATCAACGGCCATGCTTTGCCAACAGGGTAGCTGATGTAGAGTGTTCGGGTTGTTAGTAACCGACCCCAACAATTCTTCAATCAATGCCGTACCGTTGGCGGGAATATTTTCAACCGCAAAACCTGCTTGCTGAAAAGCGTTTAAAATATTGATGGTTGATGCCGGTGTATCGAGACCTACGCCATTACCTATGCGTCCATCTTTGGTTGGGTAATTCGCCAGTATCAGGGCAATGCGTTTCTCGCTGTTTTCTTTAAGCGATAAAGCGCAATATCGCCTGGCCAACTCAGCAACAAATTTTGCTCGATTCTCTTGCAATGCATAGCGGACAACTGAGATTTCGCAACGATCACTGTAATGGCTTTCAGCTTTAAAACTGATAGCCCGAGTGACAATACGCCCATCCATTTCTGGTAAGACAACTTGCATTGCAATATCACGGCTGCGTAACCCCTGACTGTATTGAGCCCAGTCTTCTTCTGTACTGCTAGACAAGACCAACTGCAATACAGGTAAGGCTCTAGCAAAAGGTGATTTAAATAACGTAGGCTCAGATGATAGGTCTGGGCTAGAAACCGTATTGCTGGCAAAACTGGTTGTATTAAGCACCAAACAAGCGCCACTTTGCTCAATCAACGCATTAACCAGTGCGATTGATTCAGCATCTTTTAATGATGCAACCGCAATAGGCAACGGGTTAATACCTTGGTCTTCCAAGGTTACAATCAAGTCATCGAACATTGCCGTATTGGCACTTTGCAGATGGCTTCGATAAAACAAAACAGCGCAAACAGGGGCATCAGTTTTTTGCTGTTGCCAACGATCTTGCCAATCACTAAAGCTTGCTTGTGAATGTTTCAGCGACGAGCCAGGCATGTACAGCATGCAGTGAGGCAATGCTTGAGGTTCATGCCACTTGTATGAGCCCCCCATGTACTGATCAGCCAAAAAGTACAATAAATGCTGATTATTGAGTACCCCACCTTCACGCAAATAGCGCCAAATCTTAACCGCAGACGACTCAGCCACCGTTGATGCAGCAAACAAGCTGTCATCAGGCGTATCGTCACCCGGCACTAGAATCAAAACCCGAGGGTTATCATCTGTACTTTTAGAGGCCCACTGTTGTAATCGTTCAAACCCGTACTGCCAGTAGTTTTGTCCCCCCAGTAAAGAGACAATAACGACATGTGCATGATCCAACACTTTCGTCTGATAAAGGTCAAAAGCCGCAGGCTTTAACAACTGCATCCAGTTAGCCAAACGAATGCTCGGAAAGTCTTCAGGTAAGGACTCGGCACTACTCGCCAATGCTGCCAGGGAGCTATCGGCAGCAGACAATATAACGATATCAGCGGGTGACTGGTCGAGGTCGATAATGCCCTCGTCGTCGACGAAGCCACCGGGTTTTGCTGCTAAAAGATGCATAGGTTATTTTTCTAAAACAGCATCTTCAACGACCGCTTCTTGCAGTGCTGCCGTCAATATTGCTTCATCAATATCTTTGCCGATAATGACCAGTTGAGTCTTGCGTTCTTCTTCTGCCCCCCATAAACGATCAAAGTGTACATCAACCCGCTCACCGACCGCTTGTATCACCTGTCGCATAGGTTTACCCGGTAAAGCCGCGAAGCCCTTCGCTCGAAATATATTGTATTTCGACAGCAAGGTTTTCAATACGGCCTGCAACCGTTCATGATCAACTTGTCCAACTGAAATGACAAAAGAATCAAAATGATCATGAGCATGATCATGATGTGCGCCATGAGCGTGGTGATGATCATGGTGATTATGTACATGATCAATACGTTCTTCCGCAGCCGCATCGATACCCATCAGCAGATCAAGTTGCACTTCCCCATTACTGATATACGTCGTCTTAACAGCTTCTGGGACTCTGGTCGAAACGATAGCTTGCACCTGCTCCCGCTCTTGGTCACTCAGCAAGTCATTTTTGCTGACAATAACAATATCTGCCGCACTTAGCTGATCATCTAACAATTCTTTTAAGCTTGGGTCATGATCAAGGCTTTCATCAGCTAATCGTTGAGCTTGCACTTGCTCTGCATTATCAGCAAATCGACCGGCAGCCACGGCCGGGCCGTCTATCACAGTAATGACGGCATCTACCGTGCAATACTGTTTTATTTCTGGCCAGTTAAACGCTTGTACCAACGGTTTAGGTAACGCCAAACCAGAGGTTTCAATCAAAATATGGTCAATATCATCACGACGCGCAACGAGTTCTTTCATAACCGGTAAAAACTCTTCTTCTACCGTGCAGCAGATGCAGCCATTAGCCAGTTCATAAATACCGTTTTCGCCATTCGATACCTGCGCTGATTCGTCTTCACAATCTAGAGGACAATTGCGCAATAGGTCGGCATCGATATCCAACTCACCAAATTCATTAACAATAACCGCGATACGTTTGCCGGCTGCCTGCTTTAATACATTGGATAATAAGGTGGTCTTTCCACTCCCTAAAAAGCCGGTTACAACGGTGGCTGGAATCTTATTTAATTGCATCAACTTAACTCCTGAAATCTGAATTATTTTTACGTAACACTCAACATATAAACCATCACTTGATGGCAGACTTCATCCAATAAAAACAAATGAAGTAGTAGGTGAATTAGGTTACACTTTGACTTTAATTTCCTGCATTTATTACCTTCATTTAACTGACTCAGACATCATTATGACCGATTTAAATCAACTCCCCGAAAATAGCGGAATTCTCATCTGTGGTCATGGTAGCCGCGCCAAAATAGCTGAAGAAGAGTTCAGCCTTTTAGCGAAAGGACTACGTCAACGCCACCCAACATTAAAAGTAGAATATGGGTTCTTAGAGTACTCTGCCCCCAATATTCATATGGCACTTAACAGCCTTGTACAGCAGGGCGTAAAAAAAATATACGCTGTGCCTGGCATGTTATTTACGGCTACTCATGCTCAAAATGATATCCCATCTGTTCTCACCACCTTCCAGGAAAAGCACCCTGGACTTGAGATTGAATATGGCAACGTACTCGGTTTACATGATGAAATGATTCTTGCATTTCAACAGCGAATACTGGATATCTTAGGCCTAAAAACCATACCTCAAGCCGGTGAGCTTTATGACACCATGCTTGTCGTCGTAGGCCGTGGCACTTCGGTCACCGAAGCTAACGCTGACGCCGCAAAGCTTACACGTATCGTCTGCGAAAACGTAGGCTTTGGCTGGGCCGAAACGGTCTATTCTGGTGTTACCTTCCCATCAGTAGGCCGCGGTCTTGAAATGGCCATAAAGCTAGGATTCAAAAAAATCGTTGTTGCTCCTTACTTCCTCTTTGGCGGTAAATTGATTGATCGTATCTATGCATACACCGATAAAGTCGCAGCAGAAAACCCGGATGTTCAATTTTTAAAAGCCGATTACCTTCGTGACCAAGACCACGTTATCAATACCTTTTGTTCTCGCATTCAAGAGACCGTAGCCGGGCAAGAAGCTGGAACCGGCTTAATGGCTGACTTTAAAAAACGCCTCGCAAATGGCGATGTTGATGTTCACCACCATCATGCAGAATATCAGCCTGAAAAATCTCACGGCCATTCGCACGATCACTCGCACAGTCATGATCATTCGCATAGCCATGTTCATTCACACAGTCACGACCACTCACATGATGGCGGCCATAGCCACTCTCATGGTCATCATCATGCGCCCTATAAACATATTGCACATCCTCACGGACCACGAACAATGATTAATGAGAATGTCTGTTGCTGCTTTATGGGCCAGTTTCCACAAGCCGTTATCGATGAAGACTTAATTAAAAAACCGATACTCGACGGCACACCCAGCTGTAAACAGTCTTAAATCACTTTGTTCTTCGAAGAACGACTTAGGTTGTTCTTCGTAACGAGCTCAGCCCAGCTTTCATACCCGAGGTTCTCGGCTTTTAAGTTAAGTGCTACGTTATAATTACAACGCAGCACTTTTTTCATCTCTTTCGCTTCTTTTTTAATTTGAATTACTTTCTGGTGGCTTACCCGTTCCATAACATTACTTTTTCAACACTGGGTGAGCACTCGCGTTATCAACTGTTCGCGCCTCGATAGGTTTTACCTTGGGGCGATAAACATGCGCTTTATTTTCATCATATAAATATGAATCTCTAAACTCGTCTGTGCCTAACACATGCCCTACCAGTATCAACGACGTGCGTGTGAATTTTTTCTCACGTACTTTTTCTACAATATTCTTTAACGTGCCAATCACCTTGTCTTGGTCAGGCCATGAGGTTCGATAACAAACCGCGACGGGGCAATCTTCGCCGTAGTGAGGAATAAGCTCCTCAACAATTTTATGAATACGCGTCACCCCCAAATGAATAGCCAGCGTTGCACCGCTTGCCGCTAATGCCGGTAAGCGCTCTCTTTCTGGGAACGGGGTTTTACCTTCATAGCGAGTCATGATGATCGTTTGCGACACACCTGATAGTGTTAACTCTTTGCCTAACCATGCAGCCGAGGCAGACGTTGCCGTCACACCGGGAATGATTTCATAATCAATATCGAGTTGCTCGAGTCGACGAATTTGCTCGCCAATCGCCCCATAGAGAGAGGGATCGCCTGAGTGAACACGCGCCACATCTTTACCCGCTTTGTGGGCCGTTTCTATATGCGCAATAATTTCATCAAGATGAATCGATGCCGTATCAATGATACTGTCTGCGGTATCTTCTACTTCGGCAAAAATCTCACGTGGCACCAAAGAGCCCGCATATAAAATAATAGGACACTGCTTAATTAAGCGCAGCGCTTTGACTGTAATAAGCTCAGGGTCGCCGGGGCCTGCACCGATAAAATAAACTGTCATAATTTTTTACGATAACCTCGCGGTGTGTAAACCCACTCTTTACTGCCATTAATGATGTGCCGCGACTCACTGTTACCGACCGATACCAAGGTAAACATATCGACGTCTTTAGCATCCAGTTTATCCAGCGTGGTAATGGTGATACTTTCATCTTCACGGGTAAGCTGTCTGCCTAACAATACAGGGGTATGAGAAGGACGGTATTTCAATAAAATATCTCGCGCAGTATTGATTTGCCAGTCGCGTTTTTTTGATTTGGGGTTATAAAATGAAACAACAAAATCACCCGTTCCACAGCTATGAATACGCTTTTCGATCGTCTCCCAGGGCGTTAATAAATCTGACAACGAGATAGTGCAGAAATCATGACCAAGCAGTGCACCCACCCGACTAGCCCCTGCTTGCATCGCAGAAATACCAGGAATCACTTCAATATCAACCTCCAACCATTCAGGGTGAGACTCCTTCCCTTGCAGCTGCTGATCTAGCAATTCAAACACCAAGGTTGCCATGGCATAAATGCCTATATCACCACTCGATATTAATGACGTGGTTTTGCCAGAGGCGGCAAGATCAAGCGCCAAACGGGCACGGCCTATTTCTTCACCGAGCGGCAGATCATGGTGCGTTTTACCGTCGCAAACATCACCCAATAGATCAAGGTACAACCCATAGGCCACCAAATCACTACTCGCATTTATCGCCTGTAACGCTTTTGGGGCAACAAGATCTTTATCTCCGGGGCCGGTACCTACCACAAACAATTTGCTCATTAATATCTCTTCTATTGTTCTAAATATTCATTTTATGAATCAGCGGCAGGGTAAGACCTGGCAATTGCACAAGTCGCCTTTGCTGTTTTCTGCTTCACCAATACTAGCTCTGCACTCTCACCGGTATGTTGTTGAGCCGAATATAAAGCCGCTGATTCTGCCACGCCATAAACACCCACTGTTTTAAAAACATAATCTGACTTGGTACTTAACAGGCTTTCAACGGTGGCAAGCTGCGCTTTATCCCAAACGACATAAGGCTTACCTAACTTGGCAGCCAAAGAAAGCAAACCCACCTCATCGGCTTTAATATCAATACTACTAATACTGTCAACGCTATCGAGCGTTAGGCCTGCCTGGCTCAAACAACGCGCTAGTAACTGTTGCAATTCAGCTTCAGGGCAGTTTCTTTCACAGCCCATGCCAACGGTGTAAATCGGTCTGAGATAAGGCTTAGCGGTTGTCATCACTAGCTGCCCATCAATAACCTCAGCGACTTCGTTTGCCCAGTCATTAGCGCCACCTTCATGGCCAGATAATAATGGGATGACAAACTGGCCTTGTTCATCAAGCACCAATACGGCTGGGTCTTGATGCTTATTACCCAGCACCGGCGCTAAAGTTCTTACTGCTATTCCAGTGGCACAGATCAGTATTAGTCGATCACCCTGTTTAAAAGCCTGCTGCACGGTTTCCGTAAAGGGCTTTGGCTTAAACCATAATTCACTATCGGGCAATTTCCGCTGCAGCCTTTCACCTAATCGTTGGCCTGCATCCGTTAGAGAAACAATGCGAATCATCGGCTATCTCTATTTTGACGAGTAACTACAAACAACGAAAAATAAGGCCCTGCTTTATCTTCGAGTAAAGAAACATCCGTTGTCATACGCTCGTTCTCTCTACCAATATATTCAATATACTGTGCATCTTGAGTTCTATTGCTCGTCGCCAATGCCTTTAAAATTCGTGGTCGAGAAAGCCCTGCCTTCATAATAACCACGCTGTCATATTTGTTGAGCGTATCGATCATCTGCTCATCGGTATGTCTGCCACTGATAACCGAAAAAGATTCTTTTAACATGGTTAGTGGTAATTGCAGTGCTGAAGCTGCCGCATTCACAGACGTAATACCCGGAACCACCTGGCACTCATTCTCTGGCATTAACCTTTCAAGTAAGTAAGCAAATGAGCCAAAAAATAACGGATCGCCTTCACATAGAAACACCACCGTTTTCCCCGCATCAATTTCACGCTGTATCGTGATAGCGGCGTTATCATAAACGTGATTAGCCGCACTGCGATTCTCAGCAAAAGGCATCAATATAGGTATTTCTTGCTGCGCTTTTGTCACGTCCCTTAGCGCGTCTCTGGCAATATTTCTTGCCTGTGATTCGCCTTTATCATTGGCAATATAACAAACCACATCAGCCCGACCGATGATGCGCCATGCTTTAACGGTGATTAATTCAGGGTCTCCCGGCCCTACACCCACGCCAATAAACTGTGCTGTCATGCTGATAATCCAGTCTTCGTAAATTTAAAAATTGCTACTGGTAATTTTGCTACATAGTCTAATTTTTGGTTCATTAAACTTCCGCGTTTCACGGCTAGCTCTGTGCTTTCAACCTGTTGCTCATTCAAGGTTTCAGCAAAGTCTTGTAACTGATTTTTGGTGGCTTCTACCACACCACTTGCCACCAAAACCCCGTCCACCGGTAACATCTGCCAAAGATCAGTTAACAGGGTTTTAAGCGTGCCATCACTCCCCCCTATAAACACCTTATTGGGTTTTGGCAGATTATGTAGCGCCTCAGGCGCCCGACCCTCTATAATTTTTAAGTTTTGTACCACGCCAAAGCGTTGTTGGTTTTGGTGTAAATAGCGTAAGCGTTCCTGATGGCATTCAACGGCATAAACGGTCGCGCGCTCGTTCCAATAAGCCAATTCAACTGCGACACCACCACAACCCGCGCCGATATCCCAAATCACATCTTCATTGCCAGGCTGCATAAATGAAAGAATCGCCATGCGTACTTCTCGCTTACTGATCATGCCTTTACCTGGCTCAGCACCCGTAACAAAATGGTGATCAGGTATTCCCGGGAACTCTGGCAGTACACCTCCACGCCCTGAGGTTTTAATAATCGTCACGTGAAGGGGATCAAAACTAAGATCCTTTTTGTTTAATAGCTCTTCTACCGAGAACGCTCGTATTTGCTGCTGGGTATAACCCAAATTTTCACAGACCCATAATGTTGACTGTTCAAAACCGGCCGCAGCGCACTCAGCCGCTAGCACGTGAGGTGTACTTTTTTTATCGGTCAATATCACCAACGTTTGGTTTTTACGTAGTTTGCTGCGAATTTTTTCTACGGGTCTGCCATGCAGGCTTAACACTTCAACATCTTGCATCGACAAACCCACTGCATGACAGGCGGCTTGAATGCTTGAGATTGCGGGGTAATAACAGAGTTCTTCTAAAGCAAAATGATTAGCAAACCAACGCCCGATACCATAAAAAAGCGGGTCACCCGACGCGATCACAACCACTTTTTTATCTGCAGCCGATGTTATAAGTTTTTTCAACTCTGCGAGCTTAGGTAATAGCTGCAAGGTTGGGCTAATTTCACGCTTAGTCAGCAAAGGCTTAATAATGTCTAATTGACGCTTAGAGCCAATCACCAGATCTGACGCCATCAAAGCTGAGTATGCTGCAGGGCTTAGTTGTGTTTCTTCGGCAACCCCTAAACCTACAATATGAATGTTTGCCAACGGCTGAGCGTTACCCATTAATAAAACTCACCCTTATTGCAACGTAACAAAGCATTGCAGCTTGCCGATGAAACGGCACTGCCGCCCTCTCTGCCTAAAAGCGTAATGCACTCAACGCCAAGCGCTTCATGATTATCCCACAGTGCTTGTTTCGACTCAGCAGCCCCCACAAACCCGACGGGCATGCCAATAATTAATGCGGGTTTATCAGCCCCCTGCTCTAACATTTCTAATAATCGAAACAAGGCCGTTGGCGCATTCCCGATAACGACAACACTACCTGAGAGATGTTCTTTCCACGCGTCTAATGCAGCCATGGAACGTGTTTCACCTTTTTGTTTGGCCAGTTCTGCAGTTTCAGGTCTATTCAAAAAGCATAAAGGCGCTTTCTCGATCATGCGTTTAGTGATGCCTTGTTTAACCATTTCAACATCACACAAAATTGGGCTGTTTTTACTTAACGCTTGCATACCGTTTTCACAGGCATTTTTACTGAAACGGACTTGCTCAGCCAAGTGCGGTAGACCTAAGCTATGCACGATACGCATGACCACTTGCTGCTGCTCACGACTTAAGCCGTCGAGGCGGGCTAGCTCACGAATCTGACGAAAGCTTTCTCGCTCTATTGCTTGTGGGTTTATTTCAAAGTCAAAAGGCATTATGGTCCTGTTCTACCGTTAATAGTCAAACCGTTGTTAAATGCGCTTACTACAAACCTTTCGCAACTAGCGCTGTCAGTAAATATCTCATCCGCTTTAGGCAGAGTTGGCCGCTCAAGCATATAGACTGGCACGCCTAGCGCTCTGGCAGCCTGTATTTTGGCAACGGTTGATTCACCACCGCTGTTTTTACTCACCAGCGCATCCACATTATGCGTTTTCATCAATGCTAATTCGTCAGTGAGATTAAAAGGGCCAATGGCTTTTATCCAGTGCATTGAATCACTCAATGTCACTTTTGGCTCAACCGCTGTGCGTAGTAATTGACGTTGTTGCTCATTTGCTGTCAGCGCATCAATTGCCTGTTGTTCGAGCTGCCCTGCCGTGAGAAATACTGTCTTTTTATCTTTCAGTGCAGGCAGCAGTGTTTCCCAACTTATAAATTCTTGCCACAGATCGCCCGCCTGCTTTTCCCAAGCCGGTCGATGAAATCGCCAACAAGGTATACAACAAGTTTTCGAAGCGTCTACCGCTGTCGCACTCATTTTGGCTGCATAAGGATGCGTAACATCCAAAATCGCAACAATCGCATGTTGCTTAATATACTCAACCAACCCACCAAACTGACTAAAGCCACCACTGATGACTTCACAAGGCACATCTGGCTGCCTTACTAATCCGGCCACGCTGTAGATCAGCGACACACCTTGTTGGTGCAGCTTTTTAGCAAGTCGCCTACCATCAGCTGTACCACCTAAAAGTAATAGGCTCATTAACTATGTCCTTTAGTGACATCAGAATCTCGAGCGCAACCCACAAACGCGCCTTTTCGATCAATCGCCCATACTTCAAGTTCAACTGAGCTGGGCACAATAGTTCGGGCTTTAAGTAATGCAGCTCTGCACAGTGCGGAAGCCAGATCAACACCTGCTAACTGGCAATGCTTAAGTGCCTCGATACTGGTGTTGGATGCTTTGATTTTTTCGCACAACGTCACACTGCCACCCAACTCATTTGCGGCACGCGCAAGAAAGTCAAAATTAATAGCCGATACCCGGCTGTTTAAATCCAAGTGGCCGTCGGCTAACTTACTAATTTTTCCAAAACCACCACAAATACTTAAACGTCCAACCTGAACCCGTTTTAAATGTTTGAATACAGCGCCGACAAAATCGCCCATCTCAATCAGTGCGATGTCATCAAGCTGATAATGGTCTCTGATGGCAGCTTCACTACTGCTCCCAGTTGTCGCTGCTATGTGGTTAATACCGTTTGCTTTAGCCACATCTATGCCTTGATGAATCGAGGCGATATACGCAGCACATGAAAAGGGTCTTACAATGCCGGTCGTACCCAATATCGATAAACCACCCATAATCCCTAATCTAGGGTTCATTGTTTTCAGCGCGATGGTTTCACCGTTTTTAATACCCACAGTCACCTCAAAACCACCGGCATAGTTGTGAACGCCAGCGAGGTGCTGTAAGTGCTCAGTCATCATTCTTCTGGGCACTGGGTTAATAGCAGGCTCACCCACTGCCAGCAGCAAGCCATCACGTGTAACAGTCCCTACACCAGGCCCTGCTTTAAAATAGACGCCTGTTTGCGCAATCAACCGTAACTCAACAAAAACGGTTGCCCCGTGTGTCGCGTCGGGGTCGTCACCTGCATCTTTAATGGTGGATGTTACAACGCCATCCTCTAATAATTGATAGTCACAAATGGTCAGTTCAACGACTTTACCACGGGGCAACGTTACGCTAACTATTTCAGGCTGGGTGTTTGTAAATAAATATTGTGCTGCAGCGACACTGCAAGCTGTTGCGCAACAGCCTGTGGTTAAGCCACTTCTAAGTGGGCGAATGTTTTCACTGGTCTCCGTCCACACAATAAATTACACCGCCTGACTAAACCCATCACTGCCCATTAGTATTGAACTACCTGCCATCACATGATCGGCATCTAATGCATGCATTAGCCCTAAGGTAAAACCGGCAGTTATTAATGGAATCAAAGTACTTAACATTCGCTGGCTTGAGCCTCTAACATGTGTACTTCAGATGCATTAAATAGTTCTGCAATAGCACTGGGGTTTGAAGGGAAAAATAAATGAAGGTAACTTGCCGTTAATTGGCGACATCTATAAATCGCCTCGCCTGGAGCACTATGGCGCTGGCGGCGACCATAAGCAATAGGTTCAGGAGCCTCTACACAGCGAGATCGATGGTGGGCATGCGCACGAACATCACCCTCAGGTAACTGGGCTGTCTGCATCCCCTGACACCCGCGTTTACCGCTCATTGTTCCATGCCCTTCTAGCAAGCCTGCCATCGGGTATTGTGCACCCTCTAAGTCGGTCAGTGTTTGTAAGCAATATAGCAAGCCACCACATTCAGCAAGAATAGGTTTATCTTGCTCAAAAAACGCTTTGATATGTTTAATAATAGTATGGTTTTCTGATAACGCTTTTGCATGCAGCTCAGGGTATCCACCTGGAAACCATAACGCATCCACTTCTGGTAACGCTTCATCAAACAATGGCGAAAAGAAAAATAACTCTGCGCCCATTTCACGTAATAATCTCAGGTTTGATTCATAAATAAAGCTGAAGGCAATATCTTTAGCAATACCTAACGACACACCTTCTAATAAAGGCGCTATAGCAGGCATTATTTCAGGATAAAACTCAACGGCAGTTAGCCTTTCTAATATATTGGCCGCTCCCGCAGCCTCTAACCAGTCGGCACCTGCCTCAAAACGACGCTCCAATTCATCCGTATTTTCATCTGCCTGAACCAGCCCCAGATGACGCTCAGGTAAAGCCACCTGATCTGATCGTTCAAGTGTGGCTAACAAAGGTAAAGAATCGGGTAAAGCGTTTTCAATCAATTCACGATGGCGTTCCGTGCTGCAGTTATTGGCAATTAACCCAGCTACGGTGATGTCATCTCGAAAATTAGCCAAGCCTATAACCACTGCGGCGGCTGTTTGCGCCATGCCTTTCACATCCATCAGAATAGCCATGGGGATATTATATCGCGAGGCTAAATCAGCACTTGAGGGGTCACCATCAAACATTCCCATAACACCTTCGACCAGAATAATATCCGCCGTTTGTGCCGCTTCATAAAGCTTCTGTTGGCAATAGCCTTCACCCGCCATCCACATATCAAGTTGCTCCACTGGGTGGCCAGAGGCTTGCGCTAAGATTTGAGGGTCTAAATAATCTGGGCCCGTTTTGAATACACGTACATGTTTACCCTGCCTGCTCAACAATCGAGCCAAGGCTGCAGTAACGGTGGTTTTCCCCTGCCCTGATGCAGGAGCGGCAATAAACAATGCCAGACATTTTACTGTCGGAGAAATAGGTATAGGCGTCGCCATTAGTATTCAATGCCCTGTTGTGCTTTAACGCCCAAGCGAAAAGCATGACGTTCGTCTTGAACAATAGAGATCGTATCTGCAATATCTTGCAACGCTGTTGCCATTGTACGACCCGTGATAATCACGTTTTGGTTTTTGGGCCGGCTTTTTAAAGCCTCTACCACAGGGGCAACATCTAGATAATCGTATTTAAACATATAGCCCATTTCATCAAAGACCAACATATCGTAGCGGTCATCTTGCAGTAGATCTTCAGCTATAGACCAGGCTTTTTGAGCCGCAGCAATATCTTGCGCTTTGTCGCGTGTTTCCCAGGTAAATCCGTGTCCCATTACATGCCAATCTACAAGGGGATGGTCTTTAAATAATTTGAATTCCCCTGTTTCTGTGCGGCCTTTGATAAACTGTATAACTGCGCAACGCTTACCATGCCCGACTGATCTCGCCATGGTTCCAAACGCCGAGCTACTTTTACCTTTGCCGTTGCCTTTTAATAAAATCAGTACGCCACGCTCTTCAGTGGCTTTGGCAATTTTGGCATCAATGACCGCTTTTTTTCGTTCCATGCGTGTCTTATGGCTACTATCAGACATAAAAAATTCTCACTATTGCGCCAATGGCTGGCAAATAGACGGGAGGGAAAAATAATCAGCTCTTAGCGCCTCTGCTATTAACTTCCCTTTACCTCGTTTAACCGTAGACTGCTCAATATCGATTACGATAGTGCTGCCAAACAAACTCACATCATCAAACGACTGAGTTGTTTTACCGTCTGTAATCAAATAGGTACGAATAGATAATTCCGGCATCGATCTCAACAGTCGTTGTTGATATTGATTAGCCTGCAACAACACTTCACGCAGTGGCGTACCACCCGACGCGGGAATGCCATTCAACATTTCTCTTAAGGCTTTTGGTGCGCGCACACGCGGCAGCAAGGTTTCAACTTGCTCATTACCAAACCCTAAAATAGTCAACTGCTCTCTGTCTAGATACGCTTGATTAGCAATGCTTAAAATCGCCGCTTTAGCTTGACTAAAAAGATTATTTTGAAGCGTTGAAGCAGACGTATCTAACAATACCAAATGCAAGACCGGTTTTCCGGTTTTAGCTTTACGATATCGCACCGTTTTAGGAGGCCATTGTCCGGCATTAGCCAATAAAGTAGCAAACCAATCAGGCTTAGCACTCATTTGACGACCCCGATTTACGCCCCCCATGACCGCACCTAATTTTTTAGACACCACGCTTTTCCATGAAGCAAAGCCGACCTTGCTTGAGATGCCATCTCGCAAAGGCAGAGATAGCTCGCTCATTTCAGCGGTTTGTTGCTGAACAGGCGCCATACTTCCCCAGTCCCCAGCAGGCTTTTTATCGGTCTCGGGGGGAAGTTCTTTTTGCTGATCACTAGCTGCACCGGGAGGCTCAGGCGGGCGGGTAAAAGGCTTTTGAGTTTGTGGAGGCATAGGCGGTTGCTTATTGGATGATGGCTTCCGGCGGTGACTGAGCACCAACTCTTCTACGGCGAGCACATCCGCTTCGGTAACGCATTTCCGTTGCTGCCATGCGGCATGCGCTATGGCGGCACGATACCAAACAATATCTGCCCTTAAGCCATCGACATTGGCTGCATAGCAACGTTCCGCTATCAATTTACGTAAGGTATCAGAACAACTCACATCAGCTAAACATTCTCGCGCCTGAGCAATACCGTCAGTTATCTCTTGCTGTTGCTCAGCATAATTATTAATAAACGCTTGCGGTGATGTATCGAACGCTTCGCGCAAACGAACTATCTCAATACGTTCTTCAATGCTGTATTGATTATCCAGCTCAACCGCCAGACCAAATCGATCTTGTAATTGAGGCCGTAACTCGCCTTCATCAGGGTTCATAGTCCCTAACAAAATAAAGTTAGATTGATGACTGTGGCTAATACCGTCACGCTCTACACAGTTGACACCACTGGCCGCAACATCGAGCAACAAATCAACCAAAGTATCGGGCAATAAGTTAACCTCATCTACGTACAACACCCCACCGTCAGCCTTAGCTAATAAACCAGGACAAAAAGCGACTTGTTGCTCGTTAAGCACCTGCTGAAGATCGAGTGTGCCGACCAGCATCTCTTCACTGGCACCTAAAGGCAGCGTTACAAATGGGTGTTGTATATGCGCTTCAACGGGCAGAATATCCGCCAAACCCCTAGCTAATGTAGATTTAGCTGAGCCACGCGGGCCACTTACAAGCACACCACCAATAGCGGGGTTGATGGCCGCTAGCACCAGCGCCATTTTAAATGACGCTTGGCCTGCAACAGCAGAAAAAGGAAACTTAGGCAGCAGAGCTGACATGAGCATCTATATCCTTATGTACCCAGAGATTAAGCGCCCATGCACAAGCAATCCCCAATACGATCCAGAAAATAAGATTAGCGATACCACTAGCCATAATAAACTGAAAGTGTAATTCAGTAAGGCTAGCAACAGCCGCAGGGTCTGGGTGAGCAAACTCAGGGCCATCAACATGCGGGGCGCCAACAATATAAGGTAAGGCAATGCTCAGTGCTCCCAAGATCTTAAGCTTGATCGGAGCAAAAGCCATCACAGCCAAACCAATAGCCGCGCAAACAACTGCGAATAGCCACCATAGTTGGCGATTCTCAATCACTGCTGCTTCTGTACCCGGTATTTCAGGCGGTAAACCAATACCAGGCGCCACAAAGAAGACGGCAAAACCTGCAAGTCCCCACAGCAACCCTTTTTGAACATTAACCTGAGTGATACCTTGCAACTGCAACTGACTCATCAAGGCAAGTACTACGGACGCAAAGCCTATACCCGCCAATACGTTAGACGCAACGGTGTAGAGTGTTCTTTCGGCGCCATCTTCTGGCGCCCAAGCTTCTGCATCATGATGATGCCCACTACTTTCTTCAACCCCATGGTGGTCATGAGCCGCAGCAGCGGGAGCCTCTTCAACCACCTCAAACGTCTCAGCCTCAAAAATAATAGGCGACACACCAATAACCTGTATCAAACTCAATAATAAACCAGCAGCCAAGCCAATAAACACGGCATTAAAGATAATGCGGCGAAAAACCATACAAAACTCCAACAGCAAAAAAGCTCAAGCCAATAAAAGGCTTAAGTAAGTAGTAATTTTTTAATAAAGAAAATTAAACGCTTAGTGACAAGGAAATGCTAGCGTATGCCGAGTATCGTGCGCAGCATTATGAGCCGCAGACATTGGCAAAAAACCCACAGCAAACAAAACAATTGCACCAAATGCAAATGCTGCTAGATTCTGAGCTAAAGTAGACGTCGCTGGAATAGAAAGAGTTTGTTGGTTGGTAGATATTTGTGTAGACATAAAAACCTCGAGCACCCGCCGTGCATAGTTAAATAATAGAATAAATACAGGCCGGTCTTCGGACTAAAAGAGAATCATCAAAAGATGATCGTTGTTTACACCTTCCCAGCGTGAAGCCAGTGGTTACTGCAAACTACTCTTTATTACCGCTGCGGGGGCAGTGATGGAATCGCATCGTGGCTTACCATACTTCCCGATTATCCCAAAAATAAGGGCACCTATAATTTGATTGGAATAGTACATGTATAATGACCAGTATTCAACGAGTATTATTCTGTCGTTTTTATACCCTAACCAATCGATATAAACTAGTTTCAATTTTTGAGGTCGATTGATGAACCTCTACACGCCCCCCCAAAGCAGCGAGGTCTGAATTTAAAGTGCTTGAGTACAGCATTTTAATAAACTCACTATACGACCCTTTATCAGCGCCACTAAAACAGTCGTAAAGGCCTTTTAAACTAAAGATCAGGCAATCACCTTCAAGATAAATTGATGTCAATTCAGTACGGCGAAATGTTGCAGCATCGATCTTCCCAGTTAAAACACCAGACAAAAACGAGAGTAATTCTGGATACATCACCACCTCATATAGGATTAAAGCTAGCAGCCATAAATGTCTCGATTTCCTATGGCTAGCTTGAGTAATCTAAGTATCTATCTCAAGGGATAAATTAATCAATTAAAAAGTAATAAAAATAGCCGCTTGAGTGTAAGCTTTTTGATGCGGTAGGATGAACTGTGTTTTACATAGCCTTTTAATAATCGTTATACATGCATAATCTTTCGGTAAAAAAATATCAATGATGGCACAACAGTTAATACTTGGGTTAACGCTTCTCTTTTGGTTAGGTAGCAGTATGGCAGCAGAAAAAATAGCACCCTCCCTCAATTTTAAAGACGCTAATAAAGGCCTTAATGTTTCGTTATTTTCTGCTGTGAGAGGGCAACTATCCAAACAGGGCAAGCCTCTTGAGGGCGTCAAAGTAGAACGGAGCTATCATTTCACTTGGGCCAATAAAGATTATAAAGACAAAACCTATACCGATGAACAAGGACGGTTTTACTTTTCTGAAGCCGTAAAGTTCATGCTATTTGGCCGCCTACTCCCCCATGAAACCGTCATTCCACAAACAATAACGGCATTTCCAGAGGACACACCTCAACCGATAGATGTTTGGCTAAACAGTAAACGCAATTACCGTACAATGGGGGAATTAAGTGGCTTAGACGAGTATATGATTCGCACCAACGCAGAACACGTGACGCCTGTAATGAACGCTTATACTCAAGGTGAAATAGCTCTACAATGTGACCTGAGCAATATAACGCAAGATAATGGCGACGAGGCCGATGTGCAGTATGTGACCCCTTATACGGCTGTGAAAAGCCCATGTAATTTACAACTTCCTTACCAGACTGCGGTAAACCAAGCTAAAGAAATCATTCAACAGCAACAACCAAAGATTTTACACGCACTGGCGTTATACTTGGCCAATAGCCCTACAGCGTTTAACCCCCTGCAAGAAGATAGATTTAAAAACTTCCAAGACCTTAGTTTTGAGTCTATCGATTTAATCAACCTTTATGATCACCTCGAGTTACAAAACCACCTCCAGGATTATGGATCTAACCATGTCTCGGTTGCGCTCAGCGGTGAAATAATTCTGAATATGAAAAACCCACAAGAAGAGACAGTGAAGATTCGAATGTGGTTAAACCATGGTTTTTTTCGTGTAACCCCTAAAAGTATAACGTTCTTATCCGATGATCATGCCCTGAATTTTAATGAATTTAATATCGACGCGAATAACGCGCCTTAACATTTAGCCTATAAAGACAACTAACATTATGACACTTTCAATTTGGTTAACCGTTGTGAGCATTTGTTTACTCGGCGCGATGTCACCCGGCCCCTCCTTAGCCTTGGTGTTAAAGCACACGTTAAACGGCGGACGTCAGCAGGGTATGATTACCGGTATATTCCATGGCTTAGGAGTAGGTATCTACGCCGTATTATCGGTTGTTGGCTTGGCCGCGGTTATTCATAATTTACCCAACGTATTTATTGCGATTCAGTGGGGCGGTGCGTTGTTTTTAGCATGGTTAGGCTTTCAAGGTTTACGTAAAAAAGCGACCATTATAAACCCTCAAATCACTGTAAATAACGCTTCCAATGCCGCCCGCGATGGGTTTCTGATGGCCTGTTTAAACCCTAAAGCCGCAATCTTTTTTATTGCCCTATTTAGTCAAATAGTAGGGCCAGAAACACCACTAATCGCCAAATTTATTTATGCCTTTACCGCTATGATCATTGATATGGGGTGGTATGTCACTGTCGCATGGTTGTTTTCCCGTCCTAAATGGTTGAGCGGATTACAACGCTATAGCCATTGGTTAGAACGAATATTTGGCATTATATTGATTGCTTTAGCGGCTAAGATTATTGTGTCAGCTTAATGTTTATGCACTCAGTCATCTAAGCATTAAGTGTCATTGTCCGAGATATAATCAAAACTTAAGCCAGGTCTCGCGGTGCGTTGTGCTACTTCCTTATCTCGGCCAATCCAGAAATATGCTTTTCCATCAGACCCCCGTGAAAACCTAGCAATCCTTCTCACCCTTATCCCTGTTGGCGTAATTTCTTCTTCGAAGATACGCTTAGACTCTTTTACAATTTGCGTCCTATACTGAGGGTTACTTTGGGACGCTTGCTCGTCTGTACGAGCTCGCCGTAAGTGAAACGCCCCATCCGCTTCTGGGCGCTCACTATTGTGTCTCGGTACATAAGGTATCCAGTGACGTGCAGTGGCCGACTTAAGCTTAAACTGAGGCAAACCATCAATAGAGCGATGCATATCACCCCCCCCAACCTGCTCTGAAACAGTCGTCTCGGTTTGCCCTTGCTCGTTCACCATGCGTCGTTCCCATGCCCATACGAGATTTGCATCTTCATCCCTGATAAATCGAACTTCTTCAATTTCATCATTTTGAACAATATCAATGGCTGTATTAGGGGCTAATAAATAACGGCCATTTAAGGATTCTCCCAAATCAGCGTCTTCATGATCTTGTGCAAATAAAGCCCAATCAGCCTCTTCGTTACTGTCTACGACAGGGTTTAGCGATGTAATTACGCCAAAGCTATCTATTACTGTTACATCTGTAATCTCTCTTAACGACCCTGAAGGCATAGACAGCGGTAAGGTGTACCAATTATTTATGTCTGTATAAAAAAACTCCGGCAGTAATAAAGAGAGTGCATTTTGCTCCGGGTCTTTTGGTGAATCAAAATATACATCGCCCTCCTCTAGCCGCCACCAACGAGGGTGTGGAGCCCCCTGAAAGTATAATTGCGTGGGTGTAACACGCTGTGAGACCTCAGACGGTGTAGCGCCAGAAGCAGGGCCTGAATACGAGAAATGACTCCAATCTAAAAACCGTCCGTCGTACTCTGAAACAGTAAAATGATGTTTCAGTGATTTAAGCTTAAAACGGTATTCTAATGCCTCCGATTGCCAGGCAGGCGCATCCCCAGAATCTGTCTCTGCTTCAACCACTGATTCCAACGGCACATCAGGTTTAATGGGTTTATTTTTATTGCCAACATTAACTGACTGAAATGGATATATTTTGGAATCAACCGCTATTTGGGCTGGGCGCCCCCCATTCTCTGCAGAAAACTCGCCTGTTTGCCACTGCCGAGCCAGAAACCACAAAGGGTCTTTAACTCTAGCCTCTAAAGCCTCCCCAATACGAGATGAAACATTAGAGGCATGGAGTTGCTGTGACTTTACCTTACTCTGAGGCATGTTATTGCTCCTTAATACGGAAAAAACCGTTACGCTGGTGGACCGCTTCTGGTGCTGTTCCAGTCTTATCACGCACTACAAACGATGCATCTGATTCAAACCATGCCTTACTAGGGAAACTAAAGCGCTGCTTGGGGATACGTGATAATGATTTTGCACCCATTTTTTTGTAAGCAACTTGGTTTGCTTGGGGTAACAAGGCAGCAGGCGTTACTTTATCCGTAGTGGGTAATGCTCTAATTTTCATCCAAGAAATCGCTTCAAATACCATGTTAGAAGCATTCTGGGGGGTCCATCTTTTCAATGAGTCGTCAGGGGGTACGCAGAGCAAAAGACAATGGGGCGACTCAGCTTGAGGAGTGTCATAATTAATTGCTAAAGCAGCAGCCTGATGGTCTGCAGGGCGCTGCTCTGACCATTCATCAACGACAAAGCCCAGTGCAGTAGCTGAACGCTTCACTGTGAACTCTTCTCCAATCATTACACCAAAATGGCGTGACCTCGGCGCTTCCTTTTCACTTCTTTGATCCGCGTCTTCACTAATATCATCTGCACCCGTCGCAGCATCAGAAACACTAAAAGCCTGCATAGAAGGTAGCAAATCTAGCAACGCACTCGCTTTTGAAATAAGCCCTCGAACGGCAGCCCAATCCTTTAACGTGCCTTTAACAGAACTAGCGCCAGACAATTCTGGGTTTAATGCATTATCACGCGGATAAGGCGGCAATATTTTAAGCGCATCACCATCTAAAGCACCCGAAATGGCAGAGACTAATGTATTCAATGCTTTTCTAGCATCAGATACCGCTTGAGCGGCAGAGCTCGAGGTTTCAGATAAAGCCGACATTAATTTAGACCGCCGCTTTGCAAGTCGTCTTTCTAGCTCAATGAGATGCTCTTCAATTTGCCCCGTGTCGGATATCGCCTCCTGAAGTAAAATTGGTCTTAATGCTGATGGCTCAGACCATGATGAAGCATGAGTTAGAATATCGGTTAATGCTCTTCGCTTAAGTTCCGCACGATTTAAAGCCAACCCAATTTCAGAGTCATGGACACCGCTTTTAAGTAACTCCGAAGCCACGTCAATAGTTTGAACAAACTGTCGCCGACAGACTGTTAATTGATTGATATCATGGCTTAAACGGTTGAGCATTGTATTCGCACGATGCCTTAATTTGACTACCGCACCTGCTATAGTTTGAACTTCAGTTTGTTCGGTTAATGTATGCTCTGGTAACGCAGCAGCATTGATATCTGCCGGTTCAATAGCCCGCCCTTTTTGAATAACCCCGCGGAGTAGGTCTGCTTTATCTAAAAGTGATGCAACGCTGGTCGAACCAACACTAAAATCAAACTCAATATTTAGTTCATTTGAAAAAAAACGCTCAAGAGTTAATCCTAAATGATCGCCCATAGCAGGGTTTCGTAGCCAACTTTCAAGCAATCTATTTTGAAGCCTGATATCGATTTCACTTTTACCCCCAATCACTAAATCAATAGGGCTTATACCGAGGTCAGAACGCAGGTTCATAACAACTGATAACGCACCCTCAGGGTTATCTAGTGATGATACCTGAACGTTAATATTAGCCGAATCAAAGCCTGATAGTGCTTGTTGTGCTAAGGCCGCAATAGCGGGTTCTGCGACTGCTCTGAGTGAGTCATTCTCCGTAATTTCTGTCTCTTCAAGCATCATAGAGACTCGATGGCTAGACCCCTGTCCATGACGCTGACACTTCAAGAATACCGGTTCGCCAGGTATATGCCCGCCAGACAGCACTTGCAACCAAGCACTAGCAGCTGAAACAGCACCCTGCGCTCGTTGATGAACAGCCTCAGCCATGACTAAATCGGATAACGCATCAAAATCGTTATAAAGCTGCTTTCTAAGACTTAACAAAGGTTTTCGGTTTTCGCCAACCGCGAGTGATGAAATAACGGATTCAAGAAAAGCTAAACCATCAAATACCCGTCGACCTGCTGGCGACTCTTTACCCTCTGATTCAGCGCTTGAGTTCATATTTACAACAGGGAACCGCTCACGAATAAAGGGAATTAACGAACTTTTATTTAAGTCATGAAGAAAGCGCTCACCTCTCAGACCTAGAGCTTCACCTACCGTGAGGCCCTTCTTTAATAAGTCAAGTAACGCAAGAGCCCTTCTCGCTCTATTGGAGCGAAGGTTGATCGCAAAAGCACCATTTTCTCTCTGACGAAGGTAAGCAGATCTTAGAACTGCTGCTGTAGTGGCTTGAGCCATTGAGGGTGCTTGAATATAGCCATCGCTGCTACCTGAAACAGACGTCCTTCGTAGTTTTCCGATAAAGCCAAAATACCCCGCACTCAACCCTTCTTGCCCCGTATCGCGCTTCTCTTTTAATCGAGAATACGCAAGCCCTGTTGCCCAAGCATCAACCCGATGCTGAAACAAGTCGACGACTTCCATCATTAGAATTTCTAGTTGCGCATTGCCTCCAGGCCTGGCGGCAATAGTTTCAAGGTGCCTTAATGCTGACGAAAACGTCTTATTGGCTTTACGTAAAGAACTCAATGTCTGCTTAGGGATACGATGACTTCTGTTAGGCCTGAGTTCTGCAATCGCCGAAGCAGACTTACCCATGATAGTACCGTAATCACGCATCATCGCCCGTTTATCTTTGGCTTTAATGGTTTCAAGGTCCCTTAAGCTTTTCACGTTACTGCCGTGTTTTACTTTACTGAGCGTTAATAAACTATTTCTAGTTAACGATATGCGAAGCAGACGATACAGCAAAGGCCAAACCCTATCTTGGCTAGTAGGGTCAGGAAGCCGGTTTAAAGCCAATGTTCTAAGTTCTTTTAAGTACACCTCTGGCCGCTGCCGTCTTCTGGAACCGCTTACATAAGGGCACCCTATCGCTCGAGTGTTATCACTGCCTTCATCAGTCACATCAAGACGCACTGAGACACGATTACTTTTTAAAATAGCATCCAATTTGTCTGTAGCATAAGCATCATCAGGCTCCAATATAGGCACGACTTCGTCTGCGTGATAAGGCGCAAAATGTCGAATAATGGAAGAGGCACTCTGTATAAAGTTATTAATTGCATGCGCACCATTATCGCCACTATTTACGAATCTCAGTTTTTTTACATCTGTCATTGCCGTTATGCCGTATGCATTTCGACCTGAGCGAATAGGCGAAAAAACACCTCGAGCAACAATAGATGAGGCCAGTACCTCAATAAACTTGTTTTCGTCGACACCACTTAAAAATGTTTTTCCGTTTGCATCATCATCTAAAAGCGCAGGTCCTATCAGTTGTAACATGGCTTTGGCGTCTTCGTAAGCAGTATCTCCTGCCCTAACAGCATGATCTAAACTCCCCCCTTCCAGCCCTAATGCTTCCGATAATAAACCCGCTGCGGAATGAGCACGCTTATTTACATCCCCACGCTCATAGTCAGTTGCTTTGTTTAAGTACGCTAGTGAGTCTAGCTTGGGATCAGAGTGAACGGTTCGTTCACCTGCACTATTATTTGTTGGGGTATCCTGTGGCAAGAACTCAAATTCACCATTAGCTATTCGGTCTTTAAGGAGGCTTTCAACTTCAGCCTTTGCATCTTTTGAATGCAGCCCTACCGCAATAATCCAATCAGCATTAAGTGCTACATTAACCGTCTTATGGTCTGATAACTTTAGCCCCATGCCACTTTCAATGGCTGTATCAAAATCAGACAACCAACCACCGAGATCTATGGCATCGTATGTATATGACACTTTACTTCTAACTGAGCCAGTGTTTTGTTCTATCTTGTTGCCCAGACCAATAGACTGTATAACCTCCCCTTTTACCGCAAATAATTCAACGGTATGAGGAAGTGCTGCAATACGACCTATGTTTAACTCCCAACTTTTCTGATCCTGTTTATCAGGCTGACGCTCCGCTATAGAACGTAAAAGGTGAACGGCACGCTGAGGCCCTAAAGTGCTCGCTAATGACTGCCAACCAGAAGCCACTTCTTCTACACTTGTATCCCACCAATTGTGACGACCAATACGTGAAAGAAAGTGATTGATCAGCGCTTTCTCTTGATCATCTGCGGGGACGATGCCTTTTGTTGTAAATGCTTCGTCGGTATACCAACGAAACCATATTTCACTTTTTCGTCGATGAGGCAGCCTACTTTTTTTAATGGGCTGGTTTCTCAATTCGCTCGCCATTTCATTTTTAGCGCTTTCACGCGCTTTTTTAACTTTTATTGAATTACCTTGCCCCATGGCCAATACATTTTTAATTTTCTGAGTGTCAGCCCCTGAGTCCACCATATCTAACTGTTCTGTGTTGTCCACAACCCGATATTCTAATCTCATAGGCATCAACAACAATGGGGAAGCCTCAATAGATGCCTTAACATTTCCTTTAATGGCCCCTATCGGCTTAAATAAATCTGGGTTAATCAAATTTGGATTAACTCGCCCCGCGTTAATAACGCCAGTACGAACTCGGTGCTTTTTATTTACAACCCTTCTACGAGGGTTAATTCTTTTTGTTGGCATTACAGAATCCTCTTCAAGGGTAAAACAGCGGCTATAGGTTTTTGCCACATAGCTCTAGCAATAGATGCCGATGTTTTATTACCTCCCCACAAATCAGCCTCGCCTGAGATATGTATATTTTTATTAAACCTTAAATAGTTCGAACCCGTTAATGGCTGAACGTGACGCCAAGAAAGATCACTCCACTTTTGGGGATGCGAAGATGGCGCCAACGCTGGAGCTAACGGTTTTGCTTTTACTTGGTTGTAGCTTCGGCCTAAAGCAGCAACAGGAAACGGCAGCGGTAACGTTGAATACGCTTGGCGCTCTATGCGTACTTGTGCTGAGCCCACATCTAAACCAAATCTGAGTTGACCAACGGGCTCATAAATAACAAAGAATGTTTTGTCTTTTTGTGTATCAGACAGCACTCTATCTCGTGGTACATCAAACCCATAATAAGCGACATCCTGCCCAAGTTTCCCAAAAAAAGCAGGCTCATGCCGTGGGCTATCATCTTGCTTCCAGGTTGTATTTTTTGCCTCATTTAGCATAACGAGCGGTAAACCTAATTTTCGAATCACGTCACCTCGAATAACCACGACTAACGCATTTTCTGTTGAACTCGCTTTTGCCGTATCATTTTTACCGAGCAATCCTCCCCATTGATGAATAGGCTTAATATCATTACCGCTTTCATCACTTGGCAATAAGCCTCTATCCCAAAACCGACTAAAAATTGTGCCTCGCATATCTGTAGGGTATTCACGCCAGCGCAACTCATCATTCATAGCATGGTTAGCACCGACCATAAATGACTCAATAAACATTCGATTTTCATCAAAAATAGCCACCGTATTATTAGGTAAATGAGATACGCCCGGTAACAAACTATCTTTTGAAAACGCCGTTAAATAGTTAGCCAATGGAAGAGGGACAACAGGTGAACGGTAAACAGGCGCCACCTTTTTTCTCTCAATATCAGTTAAACCTGAGACAGTAAAGCGGGCTTTGGCTTCTGGTAATGCATAGAGCGTATTTGAGATTTCTTTTACATATTCGTGGCTACTAAATTGCGAAATGGGTGTCACCAGTGTTCGTGGCCGAACAGCACCATTAAAACTATTTTCACCTAAAATATTCTTAAGACTACGGCCCAGTGCACCTTTCACCCCCTTATGAGAGAGTATACTTTGGCGACGTTTTATAGCGGTATTTAATATACCTGGCGAAATAGTAGATATTTTTGAGGCTGCCATATCACCCGGTATTTGAGGTGAAGGAATTGTTTTTAGTTCTCGGTTGTTATTACTTGTGGTTTGACGAACAGGCCTCTTTGCAGAGATTCGTCTAAGGTTTCTGCTGGCAAAAGATGAGGGTATGCCATTATTTCGAATATTATCCAGCATGGCTTTTCCTTTGCTATCGACAATATAAGGCAGCAATGGCTCAGATAATACTAACGAAACATCGGAAGGTAATTTAACAAAGTGCTTTTGCACCAGTTTGCCTGTCAGCTCTTTGGCTAATCTTAAACGCGCCAAACGCTTATTTGCTTCTAAAACATCTTTATATTGTCGCCAGCAAATTTTTGAAAATTCTTCTTGGTTTTTACGAACAGTTTCTGCACCCAGTGCAGCGACCTGGCGCATTTTTAAATCGAGGTTGATTCGATCAAACCATTTATTCTGCCTGGCTCTACTTTCAACCACCCTTGTTTCATGACGGAAGTGATGCCCATAAGCAGGAAATGAAACGAGAGGGTCTTCATCATCATGGTCTTCTAGCTCGCCTGAGATTCTCTCTTTTAGAGTATTAACCATTTTTGACGCCAGTACAGTGTCAGTATTATATTGCTCTACTAAACTGCCTGGTTGCTTTAAAGCCCCTTGTAACTCAAACTGCGCACCTCGTTTTTGATAACCTAGATAATACCCTGGATTAGCGGCTGAGATCTTAGTTGTTGCACCAGCCTCGTCGACACCATCTGCTTTGAATGCCGTTAAGCGACGCAATAGCACTTCAAGGTCTTCCAATGCATTAGTGTTAAATCTAGACTGCAGGTAAAACGGCAGTGTAACCGCGTCACCCGAATTGCTATCCCATGCCGATGCTGAACCTGCGTCAAGTACGTTCCCTGCCCCCATGCCAGCAAGTACGCCACACTGATAATTTGGCACTAAAAACAAATAGTACGCTACCTGGGGATCTAACTTTCGAAAACACATCAACCGAGAGAAGCCCCTAGCTTCATCCTCGGCTAAAACACCCACCGGATCATTTGAGCCTTGCTCAGCCAAATTAACCTGTGAGTGGGCTGTAGCCCATGCATCATTTAAGTTAGGTAAAGACTGACTAGCACTATGAATCCGTATACGCGGCAGTGGCCCCATCCCTTGATCAATAAAGTCAAACTCGTCAGGTTTTAGCGCAAGTAATGATAACCAGGGTCGATTACGACGAGAGACACCATTATCTAATGAAAAACGCCAAGGAAAATCTACATCTACAAATTCAACAAAGGGGAAATAGTTAGGTTCGAAACCCCGTAAACCTTGCTGAGGTTCTATTCTGGCAATTTGGTCAGGCGACACTGATACAACATCGCCAGGACCTTTTAAGTTCGCTGTGATTGCAATATCTGACCCTATAGCGGCAGATGAAGCACCCGGTGAGGCTGATATTTTGAGGTCATATGATAGCGTTAACTGGCTGCGATTATTCCCTTTTGCGTCAGCAGCTAAACGGGTTTTAAAACTGGGTAAAAAAGCAAAGTGTGAGTTCATCTGCTAATTCCTTAACTGAGCCGCAGCAATATAATCTGCAACAACCGGGTTGGCTTCAAGCTGAATGGCGTCGTCGGATACCCAAAAAGCCTGACTCAAATTAGTATGTGAAAAATCTGCTTGGCGTAGCGTTCTATCAATTAAACTATTATCAACACGACCAACAGACTGAGTGGCAAGTTCAGAAAACTGTTTCTGCCTTACAAAACTAGTCTCCTCAACAACAATAATGTCTTCAGGTTTTATTTGACCAATAATGCTGCCTCTCGAACGGAAATGAAGCTCTTGATGCCCTCTCATAAATCGAGTAATTAAGGCATCATCAAGGTTAAAGTGCGGTGTTATTTTCAAAACATCGTCACGCTCATCTTCTACTGGAATCTCAATAACTTCATATTCATATTCGGCTGTAATTTCAGCCCCTGTCTTAGTAACAAGCTCATCAGCCTTTAATTCAAAACCAGCTTTATATTTTTCAAATGCTGCCGAACGAAGCTTTTCATCTTCGGTTAGGCTAAAAAAATGTCCTCTAACAAAGTCTTGTTTAATTTCGCTAACGTTTACTTCCCGACCTTGACTAAAGACCTTTAAATCAAGCTTATTCGGCCCCACAACCGTAGCATCACCAATTTTTTGTATCGAAACACCTAACGGTAAAGCTCGCTGCATAAAACGCAAACCACCAACAGGGTCTACAGCAGAACTGCTTTCATCAGACGACCTGAATGACACGCCACTAGACCTGCCTGAAGGTGCTACGGTCTCAAATCCTTTAGATTCCAAAAGCGCTGATCGAAGTGCTGTGATGGCATTTACCGTAGCCTCGGGCAACGTCTGACGCGCTCCCCAGGTATGCTTCACATTAAAATCCACATCAATACCAAATACAGTGACCCATACTTTACCGTCTATTTTGAATGTATTAGGCCCTGTAAAACGGATGCTAAAACCAAGCCCACACACCGTATCGCCATCCACCAATAACCTAAGCCCTCCTCCTAGACGGGTATCAAAAGCAAACGGGTTAAAGTAAATGAGCGCATCAAAATAGATTTCTCCTTCTGCCGCAAGCCTGCCTACCAGCCATACTTTTGGGCCTTTAGCATAAAGGTCTGCGCGAGCACCAAACTGTAGCGAGTTTAAAGTAACGGCTTGGTATGCAGATAATGTAATCTTAGGATTATTAGTACCAAAATTAATCGATAAACGCCTTAAATTCGGCAAACCAGGAGGGATAGGGTATTCTGGGTGGAATCCGCCAAAGGAGGCTAGATGCTCTATTCGGTTAGCCCAACCAGTTCTAATGGCGGCATCGCCTGATACTGCAAACGTTAAAATGCGAGACCCTTGCAACGTCGCATCAAAACTAAGCGTGCCTGCAGCAAAATCTATCTCGCCCATAAATGATAAATTAAGAGCGACTAATGCACTCTCTTTAGTAGGAAGATTGCACCCAAGACCGCCCAATATAACCAAGCGAACTTCATCACCCACTTCCAGAATAAGCCCAAGTTTGACATCTACCAATACAGGTTGTCCCCAGGCGATTTTCATTACCGGTCCCGCTAAATGCTGCCCTTCTTTTGCGGGTAAAATTTCCGCCATATCATCTAATATCGTTTTAGCATTGGCGATAGGATTAGAGGGGAACAACAAGTTATCTAAACGCCCTTCATATAGCACATCGCGCAAGGCATCGGTGTTACACGTTCTATTAATACCTATCACGCCACCAACACCCGTTAAGAAGAACCCATAACCAAGCGGTAAACTAAACTCTCCAAATATAGATGCAGCCATAGAGAAGCCGTCACGGCCATTAGGCAGTTGGGTGTTCAAGATGCCAAACGCAGAAAAACCAAATGACTCAAATTCTAACGCCAGCGCTCCTCGGTATTCATGTTCATCTATCGATAAAAAGCCACCGCCCCCAACAGGGCTAAAATCGAGGGCAACGGCATACCCTGTCGGAGGCTGAAAACCAAAATCAAGATCATACTGGCCAAGCAACCCCGTATTTTGTTGGTTTTTTTCTACTGAAATTACGACGCCCATATTTTCAGCATAAGCATATAAAGGACCAAGCGTGGCGTCTGCAGTTATAGCTAACGTAACATCAACATCAGACTCCCAGTCCAACGCCAAACTAACCTCGTATATAGACACAGGCCCCAAGTCAAGATCAAGAGGCACCGTCACTGATAAGCGAGTGCCACCATCAAAATAAACACCACGCCCGTTTCTCCACCCCATAAGTACCGAGCCTAGGGTGATATCAATCGGTTCCGAAATAATCGCCCCTAAAAAACCATCGCTCGATAAGTCTACCGTTGCTGAAAGGCCTTCAACACCACCAGCAATATAAAAGTCACCTGTGAGATGACCACCTACGGAGGCAACAATCGCATTAGCTTGAATGCGCGTTGAATCAGCGTCCCCAACAAAAATAATAGGTTCATTGTCTTGTTTGGCATACTTAAGTCCATACTCAAAAGAGGCATTTACCGTCCCACCCGTGAGCATATCAATGCCCTCTGGCGACAAGTTTAAGTAAGCGCCGCCTGTCGCACTTCCCGTAAAGGACGCACTAAAGCTCAGGTTTTCAGTAATATCTTTTTCAGCCGAAGCATGTCCTTTGGCATACGGTGAGACTGCGAGGCCTAATCGTTCAGGTATATTAAGGTCTCCTGAGGGTATAACTTTAATGCCTACTTCATTAGCAAAAATAGGCTCGCCATCGACACCATCGGAGTCAAATTCATCTTGAAATAAAGGTAGAACCGCTTGAGGAGTAACAACAGTTGGGTCGGTATTTTTAAGAAATACAGACAATTCTGCAGGAGTTAAATCTTGCTCGTAAGCTAAAACCGTTTTAGTAGACTCAACCAAACCCACGAGGTTGTTAATTGCTTTTTCATAGTCAAAGTACTTTTCATCGCCACTCGATGGCTTACCTGCCCAACCATAAACATCGTAAGCCCACTCGCCTGTCTCTTTTACAAACGTCCCCAAACGATCCCAACGCAGGGTAATCTGCGTGAAAGCATACTGTCTTACATCTGCACTAGCAGGAGATGAACCGGGCCGAGATGATTCAATTTCTTTTGTCTCAATAACCCCTAAGGCTTTCAATAAACCCGATGCAACAGGAATACGAGAACTTAAATACCGAGCCACTAAATAATCGAAAACCTCTAGCATAAAATCAGTACTATCAGTCACGATCACCCTTACATCATCGTTATCCACCAAACGTTGAATAGCGCTGAAAAGCTCCCTTGCAACTATCACTACATCCATTTGGCTAATATCGCCATCAAAGATATCGCCAAACGTATCAGTCAGCGAAGGCGTTATATTGGTTAGTGTATTAAACAAACTCGCTATATCAGCAGAGGCTACGTCATAACCAAACTGTCGAAAAAATAAAGTACAACTCTCTTCGCTGTCTAGTAGCTGGGTTAGTGGTTCTGCAAAAGAAAGCAACTCATTTAAAAAATTGGGCGTCTGTGGCATAAGAATAACCTTTTCCGCAAAGTTGAGTTATAGAGATGACTTAGCTGGTAAGGATTGCTGCAACAATTTCTGTGCATCAAGAATTCCAGCGCCACATTTACTTGTGTCCCAACCGGCCGGTGTATGACACGAATTGATGAGCACTCTCTTGAATGCAGCAAACAATAAAGGTTTAGTATATTTTCTGATTAATGCATCGCGCCCATGATATGCCTGCCACATAGCGCATGCAGCAGCAGTAATGGCGGTTGCGTAAGACGTACCACTACCTTGCTCAATGGTATAAACACCTTTAAGCAGCAAGTAATCGCCATAATTAGTCTTTCGACTTACACGAGTTGATTTTCCATGCCACACCCCTACTCCAGGTGCCGTGATATCGACTGCCTGACCATAAAATCCTACATCATATTTAGCGCCTGTTGAGTCACACGCAGCAACACAGATAGTATCTTCACTTTTTCCAGGGTAAACAGGGCTCTGCCAGTCGGGCTGCATGAATTTCTTTCCTTGACCTGCAGCGGAACAAACAATAATTCCGCAAGATTTAGCCCTTTTCAGCGCAATCCTCAGACAGTCATTTGGCGCACCAAGCTCAACAGAACCTAAACTTATAGAAATAACACCTACAGGAATGGTTTTACTTAGATAGCAGGCGTAATGAATAGCACGAGCCAAAGAAGCATCGCCCGAATCCCCCAAAAATACATCATTGGTCACTCGGCAAGGTATCAGGTTAACTTTTGGCGCTGCACCATTAACCCCCCGAATGCCTATGCCTGGCGAGGGAGCCCCCCACTCGCTCATCATAACAGTACCCGTATGCGTCCCATGCCCTGGTGCAACAAGCCCCTGATAAGTCTCATGGGCGGTTTGATATTTTGCGTACGGCCCAACAAAGCACCGATCTAAAGATCGGTCAGTCGAGACTCTTCCGCCATCTAGCAACTCAGGGTGTTCGGTGTAACCAGTGTCAGGATGAACAACGTAAATACCCTCACCCTTGCTTTTGCCGCCAGCGGGTGGAGTCAGAGCCCATGCACTATCGAAATTAGAAAACTTAATAGCCCAGTCATGATCATTAACAGATTCATTAGACTTAAGTCCAGTAGTCATTGTTTGCTCCAGAACCAATAAAAAATTAATAATTTTCTATAGCTTGAAACTACAAAAGCACAGCATAAGCTGCACTTTTACTACGAGTATTTTGGTAGGGATACACCCTTAAAGGGCGTGAGGAGCGTACTACGCTTTAGATCAATTATCGCTTCTGTTAACAGCTATTCCATACCGTTAGCTAAAACCGCATTAACATAAACTTACATGCAAGCTTGAAAACTTTCAAGCTTTAAAAAATAAAAACCAGATACTTGCATTTTAAGTTTCGATACCATTCTTCTTTGAAAGGTTCAATAAGAGCAGTAGATACCGTAGGGGCAGGCGAAAACACAGAATCTACGCATGGCGAGCCTGTAGAATTATTTATCTAAATCGTTGTTAGTTGACCTAGTCTTCGATTAAATACTCATCAGTTTACTACGGTATTTATGAGGAAGGGTTCTTTAAAATCTTGATGGATGGCACAAAGTAATTTATTTGTAAATCGACCGCATAATTCGGAATGATTCCGAACCTTTCATGGTACTTTGATAGAAATACCAAAGCATTATGGTTCATAACAATATAGCGTCCCGCCTTTAATTTCAAAGGATCAGGGGGAATAATCTCGAGCGATCAGTGTAATTCGAAAGATAATGATTTTTTGGGCCTCGCATAAATCGACGGAGCGGAACTTGCAACTACAGTAAGCTCGATTTAGTGATATTTAAAGTGATACGATATGCCGAAGAGCAATTAATCTGTAGCATATTAAAGCCACTAACTATCAGCGCCTTACCTAACATAAATGGACGAAATTAAAGTGATATCTTTCGGCCTGTTTTGCAACCAACATTACTCCCAGTTCAAAGTTTTGTCATTTTTATGTATAGCTAACTCAATAACACTATAGACCTTTGCACTAGCGTGAGCCCCTCTCGGTGTATCACTAAACAACCAGCTCTTGCGACCGATTACGAACGGTCGGATAGCATTCTCTGCTATGTTGTTATCGATATTCAAGCGGCCATCTTCCAAGTAGATCGTCAGACGTGACCAGTATTTGTGCAGATAATTCAGGGCCTTTCCCAATAATGTGGTTAGCGGGACAGCAGGCAAGGTTTTATCCAACCAGTGCCGCAGTTTTTCGAGCACGGGTTTCGCCTTCTCTTGGCGCATTTGATAGCGGATTTCTGGTGTCGAATCTTGATAAGCTCGCTCTAGCCCACACAGCTTGCCAATCATATCGATAGCAACATCAACTTTACTACGCGTTTTGGCCTTAGCTTTGGGTTGTTTTGTTCTAGAATTATCGTTCGATATATCACAGCGGCTGATGTGACATAGCGACTCTTTTTGAACTTAATTATAACGCAATTTTTTCAGTCTCATAAAACGCCAAATCAGTAAAGCCTTTCGCTATGAGCGTATCCTTAACTTGCTGATGAACAATTATCGCATTTGTTGACTCAGCTAGTCGAAAAAACAAAATTTCATTAGTTTTATCATTATCAATGGTCAAACCATCAAAATCTACATCGTGCCTAGCTGGGCCATTAGGATGTACTGTTGCGTTTGACTTTTCCATATCTGCAGCAGAAACCAATCCAATAATATTCACCGATTTATAGTTTTTATATACATCTCCGCTATCTGGATCAGTAATGTGGCAAGGGTAAGTGACTAGATTATCAACGCCGCAGTCTCGAAGTGCTTCAAGCAACTTATCGCTGAATATTGGCGCAGAAGCTCGGAGAAATGATGGCATATGATGGCTATCATCAGTGGAATGAGGATTGTAGGGCCGCAAAGTGAAGGTTATTGGGTTAGGGATTTGTTCCCTTTCAGGAATAACGTTTCCTTGTCGCCAATAAAACCAGTCAACCAACGGTTGATTTGTTCCTTTTGATGCATCTATCCACCGGCCTACACAATCGCGATCAAATAAATAATAATTAGCCATTATAACGCCTATTCTATGTGTTTTTTTCGTCTGATTTATGTACTTTATCAGTCATGTAGTCTTTGGTAAATCTAGATGTTAAGCAGTAGAGAGTTATGTCCGGAATTAAGGCACTAAGAAAGAAAAGGTCAATATTACTTCATAAGTCTAGGGATATGAGGTTAAGCCTTAAACTCTTAGTTGAGAAAGTAAAAGCTGCAGACGAAAAATCCCGTAATGTATTGCTAGACAAAGTCGTCTTGAAGAATAAACAATTAATTGATTTACAGGTTGAAATTGATTCAATTTCAGACGAAATAAAGTCAATCAGACCAAAGACCAGTTCAAAGATAAAAAAGGGAGGAAGAGTTCACCCCGTAGCAGGCAGATATGTTGACCCAACTGGTTTTTCTGGCGTTGTACAAGGAGGCTTACCTCAATAATTAAGTTTCATTATAACTCTATGAGGTGTCTATAGAACTAGGGGCGAACCACTCGCTACTTCTAGGTGGACTTGATGGCTCCCCTTAAAAACTTTCTCGCCAAGTATAGTGTTCAAGGTAAACCCTTAAGCCACTTTTATCTGTGAGATAATCATAAACCATAAGGTATCATTTTAACTGCCAAACAGACTAAAGAAATATCATAAGACGCTCAGTAACCCCCTCTCAATGACGTTTAAGTACAAGACTATGTCTATAACCCTATATTTAAACCCTTTAAGGAAAGCTCATACAGGGGTGTTTAAGTGGTAAATAACAAATGGCGAGTTAATGCAGATAATAGAAAGTCCATTAACATTAAAACTCAATAACTCCACTCACTACCGCCGCGTTATACACTGAACGCAAGTTATTGCTTCAGTAAATATCATAAGGCTGCATATGTAAGAATAAGTTTTAGAGGGAGAAACAATACTATATCGAAAAGAAAAAGCTGAGAGAAAAAGAGGAAACTTAAGGTAGTTGTGGTCAATCATTTACCCCCCCGGCCAAGAATCAACCGCTCCTACCGCCACGTTGATATCGGGGGTTTATTGGGGGTATTTAAGGGGGTTAATAATACATGGAAATAAAATATAACTTATAGTATAAAATTATAAATTTTATATATACTTCAGTACTTTATGACCACTTTATATAAACAAAATAATAAAAAATTGGTCGGGACGAGAGGATTTGAACCTCCGACCACATGCACCCCATGCATGTACGCTACCAGGCTGCGCTACGTCCCGAACTATCGTTTAAGGTAATGGGGATCAACCTCAAACGCGTGAGGATAATAACCTAACTCTCTAAATAAATAAAGGCATCTATTATTAATCTATTAGAAATAAAAACGCCCACATAAGCGGGCGTTTTTATTGCTTAGATTACACACAGTATTAACTATTAAGAACCACCAAAACCTCTTCTAATTCAGTAATCATCTGATGAATAATCTGATGATATTGCGTTGAGTCTTCTACGCTATCTTCGTTAGTAAGCTTTTGTTTTGCGCCTCCGATGGTATAACCCTGATCATATAGCAGACTACGGATCTGACGTATAGTCAACACATCTTGTCTCTGATAATAACGTCGATTTCCGCGTCTCTTAACAGGCGACAACTGAGGAAACTCTTGTTCCCAATAGCGTAAAACGTGTGCTTTTACGCTACATAGATCGCTTACCTCACCTATAGTGAAGTAACGTTTGCCCGGTATAGGGGGCAACTCATTATTATGACTGGGTTCCAGCATATGCTTCTACTTTCGCTTTTAACTTTTGTCCCGGACGAAACGTAACCACTCTGCGAGCTGTTATCGGAATTTCTTCACCCGTTTTAGGGTTTCGGCCTGGTCTCTGTTTTTTATCTCGAAGATCAAAGTTCCCGAATCCAGAGAGCTTCACCTGCTCATTATGACCAAGAGAGGATCTGACTTCGTCAAAAAATGACTCAACCATTTCCTTTGCTTCTCTTTTATTCAAGCCTACTTCTTCATAGAGGCGCTCAGCCATATCAGCTTTTGTTAAAGCCCCCATACATTCAACTCCTTAGTATTGCACCAAATCGATCTTTTAATACATCAATGATATCGTTGAAGGTCTGAGTAATTTCATCATCATTAAGTGTTCTTTCGACATGCTGCCAAGTTACTCCGATGGCCAGACTCTTCATTCCTGGCTCAACACCCTGCCCCTGATAAACGTCAAACACTCTCAAATCAATCAGAAAATCACCTGCCTTTTCAATGATTGCAGCTTTAACATCATTAAACTGTATTTCTTTATTAACAATGATAGCTAAATCTCTGCGAACTTCCGGAAATTTCGAAAATTCTTTACATTGCGGCACGTTACCCTTAACGATTTGATTTAAGCATAGCTCAAATAAATAAACCGAGCCATTTAAATTCAGTGATTTATGTATTTCTGGGTGTAAAGCACCTAAATATCCAACTTTTTCACCATTTTTAACAATTTCAGCGGCTTGGCCGGGGTGCAAAGCAGGCAAACTACCCTTTTTGAACTCAAAACCAGTCCCCAAACGCGCAAGAAGCGATTCTAAGTCGGCTTTAACATCAAAAAAATCAACCGAATCACTTCCGCCTGTCCAGTTTTCTGGTAATCGAGTGCCAGAAACCACCCCTGCTAGCATAAGCGGCTGATCGATATCATCACCTTGCTTAACAAAGCGTAACCCCGTCTCGAAAAACCGTACGCGATCTTGTTGACGGTTTTGGTTATACATTAACGCTTTTAATAAGCCTGTCCACAGCGTCGTCCGCATAACTGAAAGATCGGCAGATATTGGATTCGCTAGCGCGATCCCTTCATTTTCAGGGTCTAGCCTCTTTTGTAACTCTGGATCGACAAAACTATAGGTTATAGCTTCTTGATAACCCAATGTGACCAAATGATTTTGAATGTCCGCAATAGGCGTTATAGATTCATCATTAGGTCTTAGTGCAAGACTTCCAACAGGCTTCGTCACCGGCAGATTATTGTAACCGTAGATTCGCCCGACCTCTTCAATTAAGTCAGCCTCAATTGAGATATCAAAACGATATGATGGCACTTTTATGAGCCAACCATCTTTAGTTAATTTATCTACAAACAATCCTAAACGTGTGAGTATTTCTTCGACTTCAGTTCTATCGATACTCAGGCCTAATAACGACTCAACTCGTGCATACCTAAGCTCAACTAGTGACCTAACAGGGAGGTCGGCCTTAGAGACCTTCTCTGATACAGGGCCTGCATCACCACCAACAATATCAAGTAACAACGCAGTTGCTCGCTCGATCATGCTAGCCTGAAGATTAAAGTCTACACCTCGCTCAAAACGGTGTGACGAGTCAGTATGTAGTCCGTATGAACGAGCCTTTCCAGCAATGCTGATAGGTTCAAAAAACGCACATTCTAGGAATATATTGGTGGTACTCTCATTAACGCCTGAATGCGCTCCACCCATAACCCCCGCAATAGCCAATGCCCTTTCTTCATCAGCAATAACCAATGTATTTGAGCGTAACTCAACTTCTTGGCCATCTAACAGTGTTATCTTTTCTTTATCCTCTGCCATCCGTACATTTATTGAACCCGATAAATTATCTAGATCGAATGCATGCATGGGCTGACCAAATTCAAGCAATATGTAATTAGTGACATCAACCACAGGGTCAATACTTCTCAAGCCGCTTCTTCTAAGCTTCTCTTGCATCCATAGAGGTGTTTGTGCATTTACATTAATACCCTTTATGACTCGCCCAATATAGCGTGGGCAATATGCAGGTACATCAACGTTAACCGTAAATGTGTCTTCTATCGTTGGCAAAACAGCCTTCACGTCTGGCTGCTCTACCAATATTTTATTTAACACGCCCACTTCACGCGCTAAACCCGCTATCGATAGACAGTCACTTCTGTTGGGCGTTAAATCAACCTCGATCATACGGTCATTCAGGCTCATATATTCTCTGAAGTCTTGACCGACATTTGCATCTACAGGCAGCTCCATTAGACCATCTGACGCTTCAGATAGCCCTAACTCAGCTTCTGCACAAAGCATTCCCTGAGACTCGACTCCTCTCAGCTTTGCTTTCTTAATTTTGAAATCACCGGGTAAAATCGCACCAATAGTTGCAAAAGGTACTTTTAAACCAGCTCGAACATTCGGCGCACCACACACAACCTGATACGTTTCGTCGCCAGCACTTACCTGGCAAACACTTAATTTATCAGCATCTGGGTGTTTCTCTGTCGATAAAACTTCGCCGACCACAACACCACTAAACTCACCGGCAACAAGTTCTACACCATCAACTTCCAAACCAGCCATGGTAATTTGTGAAACCAATTCTTCGGTACTGATATCGGGATTAACCCATTCCCTAAGCCACTGTTCGCTGAATTTCATTATTCTCTCGCTAATTTGGTATTTGTAGTGGTCAACTAAATTTGTAAGGCTTGTAATGATTTACTTAAACTGATTTAAAAACCGTAAGTCATTTTCAAAAAACAATCTCAGGTCATTTACGCCATAACGCAACATTGCAAGACGCTCAACACCAAGACCAAACGCAAAACCTGAATACTTTTCTGCGTCAACGCCACTAGCTTCAAACACTTTAGGGTGAACCATTCCGCAACCCATTACCTCAAGCCACTTAGTATTGCCATCTGCATCTTCACCCCACTCTATATCAACCTCAGCAGAGGGTTCAGTGAACGGGAAATAAGACGGTCTAAACCTAACTTTAAGGTCTTTCTCAAAAAACACTCTCAAAAACTCTTCAATGGTGCTTTTAAGATCTGCAAAACTAACATTCTCTTCAACTAACAAGCCTTCTACTTGGTGAAACATAGGCGTGTGTGTTTGGTCAGAGTCACAGCGGTAAACACGACCTGGACAGATCATTCTGAACGGAGGCTTACCAATTTCCATTGTACGTATTTGAACAGGAGACGTATGAGTTCTCAGCAACGTGTTTGCATTAAAGTAAAAAGTATCATGCATTGCTCTTGCTGGATGATGACCTGGGATATTGAGTGCTTCAAAGTTGTGGTAGTCATCCTCTATTTCAGGCCCTACTTCAACTGAATAGCCTGATTGAGAAAAGAATTGTTCGATTCGTTGCATGGTACGTGTAACGGGGTGTAGACCACCTAAATCTTGACGTCTACCTGGAAGCGTTACATCTACAGCTTCTGATTCAAGCTTTGCATTTAACTGTGCTTGCTCTAACCCTTGTTTTTTCGCAACAATGACGGTCTGAACTTCTTCTTTAGCTTTGTTTATAAGTGCACCGGCTTTTGGCCGTTCTTCTGAAGAAAGCTTACCCAGAGTCTTCAACTGCTGGGTGATTAGACCTTTCTTACCCAGAAAATCTACGCGGACTTGGTCTAGCTCTTGTATTGTTTGAGCTTTCTCTGCGGCTTCTAGGCCTTGTTTAACTAGTTGATCAAGATTGTCCATCTCACCTTCTCCAAAACAAAAATAGGGGAAGAGCTGCCTCTTCCCCTATTGTTTGACCACATCAATTAAAAAGCACTATCAGTAAAAAATACTGTTAATAACGTAGCACTGATCAATTCATGCTTTTTGCAAACTTCTTACAATCGAGAAATTCGGCTTAAGCAAGCGCTGCTTTAGCGGTTTCTACAACTGCTGCAAATGCATTCTTTTCGTTCATCGCCAAGTCAGCTAGGACTTTACGATCAATTTCAACATTTGCTTTTTTCAGTCCAGCAATCAAACGGCTATATGACAAACCGTTGATACGAGCTCCAGCGTTAATACGCGCGATCCATAGAGCACGGAACTGACGCTTACGCTGACGACGGTCACGGTAAGCATATTGACCTGCTTTGATAACCGCCTGCTTTGCTACTCTAAAGACTCGACTACGAGCTCCATAGTAACCTTTAGCTTGCTTTAGAACTTTCTTATGACGACGACGAGCGACGACACCACGTTTTACGCGAGGCATATTACAATCCTTCTATCTAATCTTTTATAAGGCGATTATTAAGCTAACATACGTCTGATTAATGGAACATCACTCGCTGCTACTTGCTTACAACCACGTAACTGACGCTTACGCTTAGTACTTTTCTTTGTCAGTATGTGGCTGGTGAAGGATTGCTTGTGCTTATATCCGCTAGCTGTTTTTTTAAAGCGCTTTGCTGCCCCGCGCTTGGTTTTCATTTTTGGCATAATACATAACTCCGCATTCGTTAATAAAAGGAGCAACTCAGAAAATAGAAAACCCCTCCAAATACATATTCAAATTTCAAAAAATGAAACTAAATACTCTTCAGAGAGTTCTATTAACGTCAACGTTACTTTTTCTTTTTCGGGGCGATTACCATCATCATCTGCCGACCTTCCATCTTCGGCCTTTGTTCAACAGCACCATACTCTTCCAAATCAACTTCGATTCGGTTAAGTAATTTCATGCCGATCTCCTGATGAGCCATCTCGCGGCCTCGGTAACGAATTGTCACCTTAGCTTTATCCCCGGCTTCAAGGAAACGTATCAGGTTGCGCAGTTTTACCTGATAATCCCCTTCTTCCGTCCCTGGTCTTAATTTGATTTCTTTAACCTGGGTCTGTTTTTGCTTCTTGCGCTGTGCTGCTTTCTGCTTTTTCTCTTCAAAAACCTTTTTACCAAAGTCCATAATTTTACAGACTATTGGATCAGAGTCGGCTATTTGAACCAAGTCGAGACTTGCTTTCTGAGCCATTTCTAAGGCTTCTTCGATAGCTACGACCCCAACTTGGTCACCGTCCGCCCCTATAAGGCGACACTCTGTAGCTGTAATATTTTGGTTAATTGGAGCTTTCTTAGCTCGGCTACCCTGACTATTACGCTTAATTGTTATTACTCCGCTGTAATCCGACCTTTTTTCGCCATTTCGTTTTGGAATACTACTTCAAGCTCTTCCAATGTCATTACACCCAAGTCTTCACCTGTACGAGTGCGAATGGCGACCGTTTTATTTTCTACTTCCTTATCTCCGATAACAAGCAGATAAGGAATCTTGTTTAATGTGTGCTCACGAATTTTAAATCCAATCTTCTCGTTTCTCAAGTCTATATGCACACGATAACCCATATCTTGCAACTTTTCTGACAAATTTTGACAATATTCGTCTTGTCGATCAGTAATATTGAGAATTGCGACCTGTTCTGGCGCTAACCAGAATGGAAATGCACCTTCGTAATGCTCAATCAAAATACCAATAAATCGCTCAAATGAACCCAAAATTGCTCGGTGTAACATCACAGGTGTCTGTCGACTTTGATCATCTGACACATATTGTGCGCTCAAACGACCTGGCATTGAGAAGTCCACTTGTATGGTTCCACACTGCCAAACACGACCGATACAATCTTTTAACGAGAACTCTATTTTTGGACCATAAAAAGCACCTTCACCCGGTAATAATTCCCAATCAAGGCCTTTGCTATTTAATGCTTCTTCTAACGCCGCTTCAGAACGATCCCACACTTCATCTGACCCTACTCGTTTTTCAGGTCGAGTAGACAGTTTCAATAGCACATCGTCAAAACCGAAATCTCGATACACTTCAAATAGAAGGTCTATAAATCGACTTACTTCATCTTGCATCTGCTCTTCTGTACAGAAAATATGAGCATCATCTTGAGTAAAGTTTCTAACTCGCATCAAACCATGCAGCGTACCTGATGGTTCATTACGGTGACATGAGCCAAACTCAGCCAAACGTAACGGGAGATCTTTATGACTTTTTAACCCCTGATTAAATATCTGTACATGGCATGGGCAGTTCATTGGCTTAACTGCATAGTCACGACTTTCAGAGTGGGTCGTGAACATCATATCACTGAACTTGTCCCAGTGTCCTGATTTTTCCCACAACGTACGGTCAACAAGTTGAGGCGTTTTGACCTCCTCGTAGCCCTGACGGTTCAATACGCTACGCATATAATTTTCTAATACGTTATAAATCGTCCAACCTTTTGAATGCCAAAATACCATACCCGGCGCTTCTTCTTGGGTATGAAACAAGTTTAACTTCTTGGCAATTTTTCGGTGGTCTCGCTTTTCAGCTTCTTCAAGTCTGTGAACGTAAGCTTTTAGGTCTTTTTTATTTGACCAAGCTGTCCCGTATACACGGGTTAGCATTTCGTTGTTTGAATCACCACGCCAATATGCACCTGCCACCTTCATTAACTTGAAGTACTTGAGGTTTGATGTTGAAGGCACATGGGGGCCGCGACATAAATCTATAAAGTCGCCCTGACTGTAGAACGAAAGGTCTTGATCACCCGGAATATCTTGTATGATTTCAACTTTATACTTTTCGCCCTTCTTCTCAAATAACGCAACAGCTTCATCACGAGACATAATCGAACGAGAAACAGGCAACCCCTGCTTGGCAATTTCGGTCATTCGTTTTTCTATTAGAACAAGATCATCAGGTGTAAACGTTCGTTCGAAAGCAAAATCATAAAAGAAACCGTCTTCAATGACCGGACCTATAGTTACCTGTGCAGTAGGGAACAATGACTGTGTTGCCATTGCTAAAAGGTGAGCAGTCGAGTGCCGTATTATCTCCAGCCCTTCTTCATCACGGTCGGTTATAATGGCGAGTTCAACATCGCTATCTATTGTGTACGATGTATCAACTAGCTCTCCATTGACCTTACCGGCTAATGCTGCTTTTGCTAACCCTGGACCGATTTCAGCTGCAACGCCTGCAACTGTTGTAGAGCTATCAAAAGAACGCTGACTTCCATCAGGAAGAGTGATGACTGGCATATCATAAACCCCTTTCAGTGGTGATCCCTACTAAAGATCACATGATTAAAAAAATCGAAGGCGCGATTCTAGCAAGATGAAATTGCGAATACCATTAGTTCAAGTGCATTAATTAATAAACATTGCGCTTGTTTAGTGACGCTATCCACAATGTACAAACGAAAAAACAGGCGTCTTGCGCCTGTTTTGATTAAACCACTGAAAGCTAAGCGGGTTGACGCCGCCTGAGCTGATTCCAACCTAGTATTATCAGTAAGAGCAATGCAGGAATAAACATCCACTCTTTGGTTGGCCGGTCGGTTTCTACTTCTAATGCTTTAATTTCCCAATCAAAATCAATGCCAGCCTGTTCAGCCTGAGAGCCAAACCCCATCATATCAACAAACAGCCTTCCGTCTTCATTTCGAAGCTCTAAGCCAGATTCTTTTAAACGTGCTTCAGCGCTATCACCCTCACCCATTGTAAGCATGACACGTTTATTAACCTGATCACCGTCTAGGGTTTCGCCCTCTACAACAACTCTAAGCTGTCCATCCACTGCCGTCCTGTCGATTTCTTCATAGATAACTTGAGCACCAACCTGCTCTAGCGGCGGATAAACCATATCCCACCAAAAACCGGGTCTAAACATGGTAAATGCAATAAGCACCAGAATTAAAGACTCCCAGATTCGAGACTTAACAAGCCAATATCCTTGGGTGGCCGCAGCAAAAACAAGCATCGCAATAACCGCAGATACAATAGTAAGAACTAATTGAAACCAACTATCTATACCGATTAGCAAAAGCTGAGTATTGAAGATAAACATAAACGGTAAAATAGCCGTACGAATATCATAGGTAAAACCCTGAATCCCCGTCCGTATAGGATCAGCCCCTGAGATCGCCGCTGCAGCATACGCAGCTAGCCCTACCGGCGGGGTATCGTCAGCAAGAATCCCAAAATAAAACACGAACAAATGGACAGCTATCAGCGGCACAATCAAGCCATGCTCAGCGCCCAATGCAACAATAACCGGTGCCATCAACGTTGAGACAACGATGTAGTTAGCTGTGGTCGGTAACCCCATTCCCAGTATCAGACTGATAACCGCGGTAAACACCAGCATCATAATCATAGAACCGCCGGATATAAACTCCACAAATTCAGTCATTACCAAGCCGATACCCGTTAAGGTAACCGTGCCCACCACAATACCTGCAGCTGCCGTCGCAACGCCTATTCCAACCATATTTCTTGCGCCCGTTACTAAGGCATGAAAGCAATCATCAACACCTTCTTTAACTGCCTTCAAATAGTCATTCTGGTTTCTGAAAAAACTGAATAACGGCTTCTGTGTTAATACAATAAACACCATAACCAACGTTGCCCAAAAAGCTGATAGTGCGGGCGATCGCTGCTCAACAGCTAGCATCCATACCAATACAACCACTGGCAATAGAAAGTGTAACCCTGCTTTAACCGTAGGGCCAACTTCTGGCAGCTGTGTCATATCTGTAGTGTCGTCATCTATTTCGAGCTCTGGATATTTAGAGGCGTACATAACTAAACCTATATACGCGATCAGTAATAATGGCGTTACGATGTAAGCGACTGAGTCCCCTGCAGCATCTTTGATCCACCCTAAGCCATAATAGACGGCGAGCGTCATAACCATTAAACCGACAAAGACGGTTAAGAACGATAAGAGTTTTTGCGCTACCGTCGTTTTTACTGTTCGAGGAATACCCTTCATGTTCAGTTTGAGTGCTTCAAGGTGAACGATATAAACCAGCGCGACATAAGAAATCAAAGCTGGAAGAATTGCATGCCGTATGACTTCAAGATAAGAAATTCCGACATACTCAACCATCAAGAAGGCTGCAGCCCCCATTATAGGTGGTGTTAGCTGTCCATTTGTGGAAGCAGCAACCTCTACAGCGCCAGCTTTAGTCGCAGGAAAACCAACACGCTTCATCAAAGGAATTGTAAAGGTTCCCGTTGTTACTACGTTCGCAATAGAAGAGCCCGATATAAGTCCACTCAAGCCGCTCGACACAACGGCAGCCTTTGCTGGGCCACCTCTCATATGTCCTAGCAACGAATAGGCGACTTTAATAAAGTAATTACCAGCGCCCGCTCGTTCAAGCAAGGCTCCAAATAAGACAAACAAAAATACAAAGCTGGCAGACACCCCTAAAGCCACACCAAAAACGCCCTCTGTCGTTAGCCACTGGTGAGAAATAGTTTTGCTTAGACTTGCCCCCTTATGCGCAATAACGTCTGGCATGTAAGGCCCACCAAAGGTATAGATCAGGAAAACAATCGCTACGATCATTAACGGTAACCCAAGGCTTCTTCTTGTAGCCTCAAGCAGCAGGATCATCCCAATGACACCTATTACTAGATCAAACGTAACAGGCGCACCCGAACGGCCTGCCAGTTGATTTCTAAACACCAACAAATACATAGCGCTAGCAACGCCAAGAATAGCAAAAACCCAGTCAATAACCGGTATTCTCCCTGTATTGCTTTTGAACATTGGAAATGCCGTAAAGGCTAAAAATAGAGCAAATGACAAATGAATATACTTTGTCTGATCTTCATTAAAGACGCCAAAGTTAAACTCGAAAGGCAATGGAGAGGCAACCCACAACTGAAACAACGACCAGCAGAGCGGGACAATAAGCAAAATTTTAGCAGGGATTCCCGTAGATGCACGCCCCCCTGTCTCTGCTTGAAGAATGCTGTCAATTACTTCTTTATTTTCGGGGTCAATCGCATCATGCGCATGCGGTTTTTCTTCGTTCATAATAAGAAAACACTCTGCTAATTAGAAGGATGTCTGCTAAAACGTTTTTAATAGTCACTTGCTCTCGCAAGGCATTAAATTCTTAGCGATTACAAGAAACTACAAAAAACATTTTGCAAGAAATGAAAGCAAAAGGAGGAGAACCTCCTTTTGCTAAAAAGAAACTCAGCTTATTTAATTAAACCGACTTCTTTGTAATACTTCACAGCACCAGGATGAAGAGGTGCTGATAACGCATCCTTAACCATATCTTCTTTTTCTAGGTTTTCAAAAGCAGGGTGAAGTCGCTTAAAGCTATCAAAGTTTTCAAACACAGCCTTGGTCACCTGATAGATCACATCTTCAGGAACATTAGATGACGTAACAAATGTTGCGCCTACACCAAACGTAGAAACATCATTATCCGTTCCACGGTACATGCCACCAGGAATTGTCGCCTTACGGAAATATGGATTCTCAGTAATAAGTTTATCTACTGCAGGACCGCTAACAGGCACAATCACGCTATCGCAAGATGTTGTCGCTTCTTTAATAGCTCCAGAAGGAATACCAACAACATAAACCATTGCATCTATTTTGTTGTCGCAAAGTGCTTTTGACTGCTCTGAAGGCTTAAGTTCAGATGCTAGCTTAAAGCTATCCATCGTCCAACCATTCTCAGCCATCAATAATTCCATTGTTGCACGCTGACCAGAGCCTGCGTTACCAACGTTAACGCGCTTACCTTTTAGGTCTTCAAACGTTTTGATATTGGCATCTTTACGCGCCACAACAGTGAACGGTTCTGGGTGAACAGAGAAAACTGCGCGCAAATCTTTGTTGGCGCCTGAGTCTGCAAACTTACTTGTTCCGTTATATGCATGGAATTGCCAGTCACTCTGGACAATACCCATATCTAGCTCGCCTTCACGAATAGTATTCAAGTTATAGATAGACCCACCGGTACTCTCTACTGAACAACGAATACCATGCTCTTTACGAGATTTATTAACCAAGCGACAGATTGCTCCACCCGTTGGGTAATATACTCCGGTAACACCGCCTGTACCGATAGTGATAAAGCGCTGCTCTTTAGGCGTCGCATTGATCCCACTTGAAGCTGCAATACCTACGGTAGCCGCTATAATGACTGAAGCTAATTTCGTTTTTAGAGCCATATTCATTTTCCCTTTATTTACCTTTATTTATAATTCCCCATCTTCTTACGAAATGAGATTAAACATTGGTCTTGATATACGCACATAGCGTTACACACGTTAAAAACTAGCCTATAAATGCAATTAAATAAAGGAGTTAGTGTCAATTAAGCATAAACAAGCGATATATTTCTTATTATTTAAATAATAGCGAGCACCTAAAACAAAAAAAAGCCCGTATAAACGGGCTTTTTGATGTCACTTTATTTAGCTTGCATTTGCTTCAGCTTTCTTAGCCTTTGCAACCATTTTATCAGGACGTAATAAGAATCTCGCCAGCGCCGGTAGCAGCCAAAGGGATCCTACCATATTCCATAAGAACATAAAGAACAAAAGTATCCCCATGTCTGCTTGGAACTTAATCGGTGAGAAGATCCAAGTAAAGACACCTACTCCCAACGTAACCCCTGTAAATGCAACCGCCTTACCAGTGGTGCGTAATGTTTCAAAGTATGCTTCCTGAAGTGGTTTACCCTCAATCAGCAACTTCTCTAAGCGAGTATAAATATAGATACCATAATCGACACCAATACCCACACCAAGCGCAATAACCGGTAAGGTCGCCACTTTAACACCAATGCCTAATTGAGCCATCAGCGCCTCACATAAGACTGACGTTAAGGCTAGCGGCGTAACAATACAAATTACAGCTCTAATCGATCTAAATGTGATAAAGCAAAGAGTACTCACTACGGCATACACAAAAAACAACATCATGTCTTTCGCTTTAGAGATTACCTGGTTTGTAGCAGCTTCAACACCCGCGTTACCTGCACCCAGTAAGAACGTAAAGTCCTCGCTTGGGTTATCTGCCACAAACTTCTCAACGGTATTCACAACACTATCTAATGTCTCTGCTTTATGATCTTTTAAGAATGCTAAAACAGGCGTCATATCACAATTGGTATTAATTAAACCTGCAGGAGCACGCTGAATTGACGAGTTGATAATGCTTTGGTTACGAGATAGATCAAACCACTTGAAGTTACCTTCATTAAGCGCCTTAGTCACCAACTTAGAAACAGTCACCAAAGATGCTGTTGACTCAACACCAGGCGAGTTTTCAAGGGTCCACTGCAATCTATCCATCGCATCCATTACACGATAGTTAGTACATTGCTCTTTCTCAGTCTCAACCATAATAACCAAGACATCGGCACTAGTACTGTAGTTACTGATAATGTACTCATTATCAACGTTGTATCTAGAGTCTGCACGCAACTCAGGCGCACCCTTATCTAAGTCACCAATTTTAAGATCTTTCTGGTAGTAGATACCAATACCAAAACCTAAAATCGCAATTAAAATAGAGATAGGTGCAACACTCGGGTGCGAGAAAAATGACAATAAACGCCATTTACGGTCTTGTTTTTCACCGTGATTTTGAACGTGCCTAATGCCCCCCTTACTAATACCTACATAAGACATAACAAGCGGATGAAGCACAAGATTTGTTACGATAATTACAGCTACACCAATACCCGCAGCAACAGCCAAATCTCTAATTACATCAATTTGGATAAATAGCAGTGTTAAGAAACCAATTGCATCACTCACCAACGCCAACATCCCTGGAATATAGAGCTGCCTAAATGCCAATCTTGAAGACGTCATCGGGTCAAACCCTTTCGCCGCTTCAACAGCCATTTGGTTAACTATTTGAACACCGTGACTTATCCCAATCGCAAATACCAAGAACGGAACCAGTACAGAGTATGGGTCCATACCGTAGCCAAGCAATTTCAATATACCTAGCTGCCAAAACACAGCGACTAGTGACGTTAAAACAGGAATAATCGTTCCTGCTAAACAACGGGAATACCAGAATAAAAATAAAGTCGTTAACGTGATAGTTACCAAAGCAAACATTGCAATGGAACCAATCCCTTCTATTAAGTCACCTACTTTTTTTGCAAAACCGATAATATGAATATTAATGTTCGGGTCTGATTTACCATATTTCTCACGAATCTTTTCTTCTAATTCTAAAGAAAATGCTTTGTAGTCTAATGGCTCATTTGTTTCTGGATTTATTTCAAATAGCGGCGCATAAATAATGGTGGACTTAAAGTTATCTGCAACAATACTTCCCACTTGACCAGACTTTAATATGTTCTGCCTTAACGCTTCTAAGCTATCTCTTGACCCATCATAACCGTCTGGAATCACAGGGCCGCCCTGAAACCCCTCTTCTGTTACTTCTACCCAGCGGACATTTGGTGTCCATATCGATTTTAGCCCTGCTCTATTAACCCCTGAGAGATAGAACATCTCATCAGTGACCTTTTGCAGCATGCTCATGTATTCTTCAGTGAAAATATCACCGTCTTCGACAGCAACCGCTATCTTGATAGAGTTACCTAGATTTTCTAAGTCCGACCTATTCTCGAGCATATTAATGATAAATGGATGCTCAAGCGGGATCAGCCTCTCGAATGACGCATCAGGCTTGATCTTGACTGCGTTGTAACCCAAAAACACAGTTAAGAACAGAAACATAACCAATATAATAAAACGGTTATTAAAGATAATACGTTCTAGGAAGGGTTCAGCCTTCGGTGTCAGTAGATAGTGTTCACCCTTATCATGCTTGGGGTTTGACATTCACTATTCCTCTTGCTCAAAAAAGCGACAAATTCATTTTTAACATTGGGCATTTCAAACACTCTAACGAGTAATTATCAAAGCCTAAATAATTTATTAAAAACGTCTAAAAAAATTAATCCAAGTGCTCAACAAATATTAGTGGTATTACAAGTTACGCCCTGTCGGACCACTAATATCTATACCGTGCTCACCCACCAACAAGAAATTTCCATTTTCCAATAAATATACCGATGTAACGGCTTGCCTGTTATCTCTAACGATGGCCTGAAAGGACTCACCAGCATTGCCGCTTACTAAGACAATCCCTGAATTACCCACCACCGCAACAATCCCATCGTCGCCATACTGAGCCGCTATCAAGGTAGCCTCATTACCGCTATGTATTCGTGTCCAGTTAGCGCCTAAATCTATTGAGCGGTAGAGATTTCCTCTCAGCCCAAACACCAGCACTTCGTTAACATTGCCTGTACCGCTAACACCGAAAAAAGAGCCTTCATAGGGGCTTTCTACACGCTCCCACGTACTGCCTTTATCGTTACTTCTAAAAATATTACCTGCTTCACCTACGATGAACAGCGAACCGCCCACTATTTCATTGATGGCATTTAAATGGAAGCGATCTTGGTTATCAATACGGTTTGATGCATTGGTCCAGGTCTTGCCCCCATCCTTTGTTTCAAAGAAGAAACCATAAGCCCCTATAGCAAAACCTTTAAGCTCGCTTTCAAACCAAACATCCAATAACGGTTTACTGGGTCCCGTCTCAGCATCAAACTCTGCATCTTCTAGCCCAAACTGAGCTTCTTCTAGCTTGAACTCAATCTCACCCTGCATATCTTCAGGCGCCGTTTCCAAATCACGTTCTAAGTTGGCTATGCGTTGCTCCGCTTGCTCAATAACTTGCTGATTAGCCAAGTTGCCATCAAACTGTTTAGTCCAACTCTCACCTGCATCACTTGAATGCAAAATGATAGCGCCATGCCCAACAGCCCAACCCTGAGTACTTGTGGGAAAGTGAACCGCTGTTAGTGTTACAGATACGGGAACGCTCGCTTGTACCCAACTCTCACCTTGATCATCAGAATAGATAATATGCCCGCGTTCACCTACTGCAACCAAACGCTTTCCTGCAGCCGAAACATCTAACAACAACGACTGATCAGCTATCTGTGTTGTCATTGAAGGGGTGTCCAATACATCATCCAACGCATACACCTTGGAAGAAATACAAATAGTAAACAGAGAAAAAACCAATAACTGTGTAAACAGCTTATGAAAGCAGTGTCTCATTAGAGAAGCCTTTGTTATAACGATAGTATCATTTAGGATAGTAAAAACCGTTCCGTTCGCAACTAATCCTTTGCTTTAAATATAAAATAGGGAAAGCGCCTTAAGACACTCTCCCTTAAATCTACCAATAATTACCGGCCTCTTCTTCTGAGAGATGACGGTTTGAAGTAACGTGAATTCGGTACTTTATTTTCAAATATACGGGTTTCACGCTCCTCTGAATCTAGCCCTTGCACATGATAACGACGAGCCTGCAGGTCATAAAACACATCTAGCGCCGTCCACACACCAGGCAGTTCATAAAAGTTTTTCAAGAATGCAACACTGACACGCCACAGCTCGTCACGGTTATCATATTGATCAACCATTGTTGCGTTCCAGCTATCTTCATCTAGATAAAATACACGCTTTTTATAAATATGACGCTCTCCTTTTTTAAGGTTCGCTTCAACAACATGTACTCGGTGCAACTCCCATCGTGTTAGCTCAGGGTTAATATGTGATACGCCCAACAAATCACTATATTTAACATCACCTTGGCTCATTCTGTAATTATTGTAAGGGATATAAACTTCTTTTAACCCCTTATATGTCCAGTTATATCGATCTGGAGCACCATTGAATAAGTCGGTGTCATCAGCTGTACGTAAATTATCAGATGCTGCAATAGGCGAATCATAAGCAAGGTTTGGTGCACGACGTACACGACGCTGACCAGAATTATAACCCCATGCCTGACGCGGTTCTTTCACCTGATCCATCGTTTCGTGAATCAATACTGCCCCACCCGCTAAACGAGCAGGTGACTTAGTAAAAGAGAGGTAGTAGAAGAGAATATTCTTCAGTGTCTTTTCACTACCTTCTGGGTTGTAATAGTTAAAAAAGAGCTCCTGCTGCGAGGTCACGGGTGTAAAGTCACCGTTGCGCTGTACGTTAACCTCTGACGAGCGACGGGTTACAAACACGCCACGCCAGCGGGTGTTGTGGTTCCAGATAGCCTGCAGCCCTTTTTCACTCTCATCCCCACTCAGTAAAGGGAAAGGAATACCGCCATAGGCTTTTTTGATACCTGCACCACCTCTGACCAATTCAGCTTGGGTCGCATTTTTAAACGTGTTATCAGCAACCCACTCAGGTGCTGCGTGAGTACGCCTGGATTGATACACAGGCATTTGATAGGTAGTAGGGTATGTTTTAAAAAGCGCTAACTGACCAGCTGTTAGCTTATCTTTATACTTTTCAACATTTTGTGCGGTAATGGTAAATAATATTTTATCGCCTGGAAAAGGGTCGATATGGTGCTGACCAGATTTTTTATATCCGTCCGGAGCAACCGTTAAGCCACCTGTCCATTCGGGAATTGTCTTTTCTTCATTCCCTGATTTAATGCCCCCAAAAGGTGTTAAATCGCCTTTTAATTTCTGAGCTTCTTGAGAAGAGACTTTTGCGTTAGCACCTGCTGAAAAAAGCGAGAATACAATCAAGCTACTCAGCAGTATATTTCTTTTCTGCATATTATTACCTAGTACAAATCAAAGTTGATGATCGGTATAAAACCTAACACCTGTGAATATAAATTCACGGTTATATTTTCCGTAAGCAATTTTATTATTGTTATGTCACTTTTTTTATTATAACTACGGCCAAATCTATATCAGGTTGGAGCCTACCCCTCCGCCTGAGTTTTACTCTAGCTACTCGATATTGCGCGCTTTTTCATCCCGCTAAATACCTAAGTAACACTTACTCTTCTCTACGTTTTTTTATTACCCAATACACATTCATGCATAGGCGATAAGAATCTAACCCTACAGTTAATCTGAGAAAGCACTGCTTACCCTATCTATTTTTAGCATATTTTGGCGGTCTGTCTATCAGTCCAAAGTGCTATTTTTGTTACTTTATGCTTTTTGACACCACTTCATAGACGTCTTTAGATAGGTTTTCTTCGCTTAAAATCCGATGCAACTGTGCTTGCATGAGCGCCTGCCGTTCTTGATTAAACTTTTTACCGCGCGTTAAGGGTGTCACCAATCTTGATGCAATTTGCGGATTAAGCTTATTTAGCTTAATCACGTTATCCGCTAAAAACTGATACCCCTCACCACTTAAATTATGGAAGTTAATAAGATTGTGATTACAAAAGGCACCAATGACAGACCTCACCTTATTTGGATTTTTAATATCAAAAGCCTCGTGCGTCATTAAGCGCTTAACAGCCTCTAAGGTTCCAGATTTAGCGCTAGTACACTGAATAGATAGCCACTGCTCAACAACCTGAGGATCTGCCTTCCACTTTGCATAAAACGTATTAAGCGCAGATTCACGCTGCGAAACAAAGTCCGAATTAACCAACGCAATTAACGCGGCACTTTCATCCGTCATATTAGTAGCGCTTACAAATTGTTTCTCTGCGAGCACAAGCGCATCAGAATCACCTGCAGACAGTAAAATATTAAGCGCTGAGTTTTTCAAAGATCGACGAGCGATTGAGTTAAAGTCTGCGCTATATGCAGCGCCAACATCAGTGTTTTCCTGATAGCATCTCAACAACTCAATCTTAAGCTTTTCAGCAAGCGTATCACGCACAAGGTTTCTGGCATGATGTATCGCCTCAATATTAGCCTCATCTGCCAACTCAATAAGATATGACTCTGTTGGTAACATCAGCATCTTTGACAGTAGCGCCTTATCTATTGACTTGCTCACTAGCAAGCCCCTATAGGCATTAACCAAGCGCGCATCAACATTAAGCGCTCGCCCATGCATGTAGTCTTCTGCAATTGACTGAATAATATCAGCCGAAAGCCGTTGACCTGCATCCCAACGATTAAAGCCATCAGTCTCATTCATCATCAAAAAAAGCAGTTGGTCACGACTGAATGTATTTTTAACTTTTACGGGTGCCGAAAAGCCTCGCAAAAGCGAGGGTACAGGTTCTTTTTCTATATGCTGAAATTTAAAGGTTTGCTCTGTTTCTACAAAATCCAACACCAACTCTGTAGGCGCATTTGCAAATACTGCATCATCATTTTGTATCAAAGGAATATTGCAGCCATTGCTATCCAGTAATGCAAAAGTAAACGGAATATGAAAAGGCTTCTCATCCGCATCACCTTCCGTTGAGGGGCATGACTGTGAAAGCGTTAGCGTAAATAGTTGAGCTTGCTCATCGTATTGATAGTCAACATCAATAACGGGCGTACCGGCAATATCATACCAGCGTTTGAATTGTGTTAAGTCTTTCCCACTGGCATCTTGCATTGCTTGAACAAAGTCGTCAGTCGTTACTGCTTGCCCATCATGACGCTCAAAGTAGAGGTCACTTCCTTTTCGGAACAACTCTTCACCTAGCAATCGATGAATCATGCCAACAACTTCCGCGCCCTTCTCATAAATCGTTAAGGTATAAAAGTTGGATATTTCAATAAAAGACGACGGTCTAACAGGATGAGACATAGGCCCTGAATCTTCAGCAAATTGGGCAGTACGAAGCAAGTTAACGTCTTCGATACGCTTAACTGTTCGAGAGTTCATATCTGCGGAGAACTCAGCATCTCTAAAAACAGTAAACCCTTCTTTAAGACTTAACTGAAACCAGTCTCGACACGTTACTCTATTCCCGGACCAATTATGGAAATACTCATGCGCCACAATCGCCTCAATGCGTTGATAGGTCGAATCGGTTGCAGTATCAGGCTTTGCCAGCACACAAGATGAGTTAAATATATTTAACCCCTTGTTTTCCATCGCCCCCATATTAAAGTCATCAACCGCTACGATCATGAATATATCTAGATCATATTCACGCCCATACACGTCTTCGTCCCATTTCATTGATGCCTTTAAAGAACTCAGTGCGTGCTCACACTTATCTTTATTTTGTGGCTCTACAAACATCCGCAATGAAACCTTTCGCCCAGATGCGGTTACGTATTGATCGTCAATATTTAAAAGATCACCTGCCACTAAGGCAAATAAATAACATGGCTTTCTGAACGGGTCTTCCCATCTTACAAAATGACGACCGGACTCCAGATCACCACGCTCAACCTCATTACCATTCGACAAAAGCACTGGGTATAGGGTTTTATCTGCCGTAATTGTAGTGGTAAAGCGAGACATAACATCTGGTCGGTCGAGGTAGTAAGTAATCCTTCTGAATCCTTCTGCCTCACACTGTGTGCAAAACATAGAAGAGGACTTATAAAGCCCCTCTAGGCAGGTAATCTCCTGGGGTTTAATCAGCGTCTCACATTCTAATAAGAACGTATCAGCAACACCGATAACCTTGAGACCTTCCTCAGTTACCGCGTATTGCCCCTCTGATAAAGCAACGCCATCAATCGCGATGGATACTAATTCAAGATCAACCCCATCAAGAGTCAAGTCACTTGTTGTGAGCTCTGCTTCAGGGTTTCGCCGTACACTTAATCGAGACTTAACTGTAGCGCCCTGTTCATTTAAGTCAAAATGAAGAACTGTTTCATCAATTAAAAATGGAGGTTTTTGATAATCTTTAAGGAAAATGGTGCGTGGCTGAGCTTCTTTCATTCCCTGACCTACTTATTAGAATTAATAGATATTTTTTTTAGCAAAATCAAGATATTAATATATTTATATGATATTACAGGTTATAGCTAATAACTGAAAATCTCAACATGATAGGACCCGAACTTCCGTATATTGATGCAGCCATTATCAAGTATTAAGTACTGCCCCTTAATTCCCACGAGTTGCCCCGATACTTCAGGCGTTTTATCTAAATTAAGCGACACCACCTTTTCTGGCCATACATCTACCGGATATTCCATTGGCGTTTTTTTCTGTGTTTCGACCAACTCAACCGTTTCCTCTGGAAACTCAGACTTAATCTGCTTAATGTCTTCTTCGACCAAAGCAAGTAAGCGGTCACGTTCAGCTAACATATCCATTTCAGCAACCTGTCCTTTTAGCATGGCCCGCCAATTGGTCCTATCGGTGACATGTTTTTTAAAGGCAACCTCCACCAAACCAGACAAATGACGTGTTGACACTCTAAAAACCGGAATCGCTTCTATCGCACCTTGATCAATCCATCGTGTTGGCACCTGGGTCTCGCGGGTGATCCCCACTTTTATACCTGATGAATTAGCTAAGTAGACGATATGAGGTGTCATGCAGTGTTTATCACCCCACTCTGGCTCACGACAAGTACCTGCGGCATAGTGGCATTTTTCAGGACTCATGATGCAAGTGTCGCATGATGCAAGCTTTGTAAAGCAAGGATAACAATGCCCCTGAGCAAAACTTTTATTGGTCTTTCTTCCGCAATTTGTGCAGGTAATCTTGCCTTGATACTGAATCTTAATCTGTGTCCCAATAAGCTCATTTAGGTTCAATGAAGCATCACCTAATGTCAGGCTATAACTGACGGGTTGTTCCAACGAAACAACCATTTTTGACAAAGGACCTTCACCGAGTAGTGCCACGTTAGCCGCCTATATTCTCAACAATATATTTCTTAAAAAGCGTTAGACATTAACACTAATACGCCATCAACAACGTATTAGCCAACCTTAATGACCTCAACGTCATTAGTGCCTGCAGATGTCGCGCAAGGCGTTGCCTCAACTTTAGCTCTGTCGATAAAACCGATTCGGTCTGACTCCGCTATATTGGCTTGGTTTTCATAATAAATAACCGCCTGCATAGAGATCTCTTTCTGATCACGCGTCAGTACTCGACCATCTGGCCATTTACCTAGTTCTAGAGCAGTACGTAAATTTTTATAAATTTGTGGGTCTATTTTCTGAACAATCTCTTCAAATGTCATGACAGTAATCCATAAAAAGGGAGGCAGGACTATATCATACAGAGTGAGGAACGAGCCATTGTTTCACTGTTACCGTCGGTAAAATGAATATTATTTTGATAGCAACTAGCATTGCAGAGATTAAGAAAATGCAGCCAAAAGATTGAAACAATAAAATAATGAAAAGAAATTAGACTAATACTATTTACAAGACAAATGATAATGATTATCATTTGTCTTGAGTGTTAAAGCTCTACTGATCTCTCTCATCAGGAACTTCACAGATTGTGACCCCCTCTCCCAAAGAGGGGTTTTTTTATTAATTATTACCGCCTAAATACTATTCTCTTTGGCCCCCGTCTTACATAAAACTATATAGGCATACAGCATCCCTGTCAGCAGTCCAAATAAATGCGCCGAGTTAGCCATCCTCCCTAGCAAGAGTGTCTCAGTTAATGATGTATAGCCAATCACTAACCAAACAACACTAATCCCCATTATGGCAGGTGGGAACGTTAACTCACCTGGTCTTTTTCGACACCACAACCAGCAGTAACCCACCAACCCATAAACAACACCAGACATCCCCCCAAACAAAGGGCCCGCTTCTAGATATTGCGCAATATTAGGGACAGCAGAGCAGATTAAGAACAACATTAAAAACCGCCCCTTACCCTGCAAAGACTCAACCTGTCCGCCTAAAAACCAAAACATTAACATATTAAAAATAAGGTGTAGGCTACTAAAGTGAAGAAAATCAGGTGAAATGAGCCGCCACAACTGAAGATCAGCAAGCGTAGAAAGCAGCAAGCTTAGCTTCGTGGTTGCTAGCGAGACATCAACCCCGCTAGGGTCTACTATCATCATCGCTCGCAGTATAGGCCCGCCCTCTCCAAAGCCAGTTAATAAAGCAATAATCATAGAAAGACATATAAATGCAAATGTTATAGGCGCCTGCGATAAGGTGGGTCTTGGCATTACGGCAGCAGAAGACCTTACAGTGAAGGTAAGTTGGGCACTATAGGCATCTACCTGTGATTTAAAGTCATCATCACTCAGATAGCGATCAAGTGCCGCTCTAACTGAAGGCTCCGCTTCAGCGGCTTCGACCCATACAACCTGAACACCCTTCTCTTCCGCTATCCGATGCAGAACTCGTTGACTACTTAGCCAACGACTAAAAAGCAGCAGATCAACACCTATATCAACTTCACTTACTTTTTCCACTACACCCGCCTTGCCTTTGCGTAATCACATTTCTGGCTTTTCTACATCAACCCAAACAAATTTATCTTTAGATAGCTTTTTTTCACCATCCATTTGATAGGCGACGAGCTTGCCATATTTAACCGCGCTGTAATCTAGACAAGCAATATTATTTTGAATAGGTCGCGGAGGGCCAGACATCCAGTAGTGCCCCACAAATACTGGCGGTTGCTCAGCATCATAGCTAAGTAACCGATCTTTCTCTTTTTCTGTCAGTTCGTGTTGCGCGATGTGTTCAGGTAGAGGATCTGGCTGAAACACAATATCCTGATAGACTTGCGGATCATCATTCCAAAACTTAGTACGGAAGAAGTGTCGAGTAAAGCCATCCTTTCCTACAATATATTCAGAGTTAGGCAGCCGCATATCAGTTCCGCGCAATAATCGATCCATCATCTGCCCGGCAAAACTATCTTTCACCGTTGAGGCATGTAAAAAGTCTTCGTCAATCAAGTTTCCGCCATAGCGGTCTTTAAATTGCGTAATCAACCCATCATCCCAACAAGCATGGACAGCCCGAAAGTCTTCTAATTCTAAAAATATCGGAATTTGATAAAACCAATCCAAAAAGTCATTCCACTCAGACGGATATGCTTCAAACTGGTCAAGGGTTTCTCTAATCAGCCGTTTATGCCGGTCATTATGCTCTCTCAGGTAGGTTTGCCCGCTACCGGGCCTTGCTCGAGTACAATAACCTAATGCATTGTATTCGTGGTTTCCCATCACAATATAAGCTGAACCACGCTCGACCATATCTCGGACAATATGCAAGCTCTCACGGATCCGCGGCCCTCGATCTATAATATCGCCAATAAATACAGCCTTCCGATTAGCATGCTGATAAACACCGTTTTTCTTACGGTACCCTAACTGCTCCAGCAGCTTAACTAATGTCATCATGCATCCATGCACATCACCAATCAGGTCATAACCTTGTGATTTTGCCACTATTCCTCCAGCATATAATCATCACCAGCCACTCGTGCAACTGCCAAACAGTAAACCATCATCATTTATATAATCAGCTTGCATTAGGGGGATCAACTTACGTCGTACCTAAGTTATGCGCCCACCCAAGCTTTTTTCTACAGGTTTCATAGAAGTTATGGCTTGTTGGGTGTATTAATCTGACTTTATAAGGTCTTTTGTAAATGTTGACGACATCCCCTGGCGCTACCGGCAAGTCGGTTTGGCCATCACAGCTAACCTGAGGGTATATTTCATTACCCTCACCGATAATGATTTTAATTTCACTATTGCCATCCACCACAATTGGTCGACTACTCAATGTATGAGGAAACATAGGTACTAGCACAATAGCATCTAGCCTAGGGTGCAATAATGGCCCCCCGGCAGACAATGAATAGGCTGTTGAACCGGTAGGGGTCGATACAATCAGGCCATCTGAACGCTGACTGTAAACAAACTGCCCTTCTACAAACAAATCAAAGCCAATCATACGCGTAGACTTTCCTGGATGAAGCACTATATCGTTCAACCCAGAACCATACGCGATAGGCTCACCATTACGTTTGACCGTAACATCCAACAAAAAGCGTCGTTCCTCAACATATTCGCCATTGAGAACACTACCTACTTTCTCCTCTAGCTCATTTGGAGATATATCTGTTAGAAACCCGAGCCGCCCCCTGTTAACACCCAACAACGGAACATTGGATTTTGCCAACTCCCTTGCTGCGCCCAGCAGGCTACCGTCCCCTCCAACAACAATAACAAGGTCACACACCTCACCCATCATTTTAACACTGCTCACCTGCAGACCATGACCTGGCAGCAACGTAGACGTGTTTTCCTCAATGATCATGTGGTAGCCTTCATTGAGGAGATACTTTTTTAGGGTACGAAGCGTTTCAACAACTTTTACGCTGCCCATTCGGCCGATCAGCCCAATATTACGAAAGTGGTCCATAGTGTCTTTTATATACCTCCGGCGGTGTATTAACTCCATACTAACGGAAAAAACAGTCCAACGGAAAGAGCGAACCAACGAAAAGATTACGCCAACGAGATGATTGTACAAACAATATGCAAAATAAATGCGTAAGAGACCTCGCTTGGGTTGTTACTAGCCCATCACTCATTATACAAAAAGCTAATTGGCCAACCGTCGTCGATGCAGCGCATGACAAATGGGTTGATCAGTGGCTTTTATCATTAGACCAAAACCCCTCTCCGCTACTGAAACACCTTTCACATGAAAAATCTCACTTTTTAGGCCCCTACTTTGAATCGTTATGGGCGTTTTACCTACTTTCAAGCCCAAGGTTTGAGCTGATTGCCAAAAATCTACAAGCTAATACTGCCGCACGAACAGAAGGTGAGTTTGACTTTATAGTCTTAGACAAAGAAAGAGAGCAATACTTACACCAAGAGATAGCCATCAAGTTTTATTTAGGTTTCAGCAAAAAAAACCAGCTAGAATTTTCGGACGGTGAGAATATTTGGCTAGGCCCTCAATGCAGAGATCGCCTAGACTTAAAAATGAGCAAAATGATTAACACTCAGCTCCAGCTATCTCAGCTAGACAGTGGAAAACAGGCGCTGAGCACAATCAACATAGATCCAATAGCCACGTCTATAGAGCCGCAAATAATTATTAAAGGTTATCTTTTTTACCCTTCTACCCCCTCGGTCGTTTCACCCAATTATTGCAACGAAGCTCATCAAAGAGGCCTATGGTTTACACTTAAAGAGTTTACGACTTACATTGAAGAAAACAATGTTGATGCATGGGCCATGCTGACTAAATCAGAGTGGGTCAGTGCCTATACTGTAAATAATAGCGTTAACGAAAATACCCATAATAACGATGAACAAGGCAGCCTATTCTTTAATAGCATTGAGATGCTAGAAGCTGTCACAAAAAAGGTTAAAACCGAGAGTCGACCTTGGATGATTGCATGCCTAACAAAGCAACATGAACGCTACACTGAAGCACTTAGACTATTCGTCGTACCTGATAACTGGCCACACACAAGCGAACCCACCAGCATTTAAAGCAACTTAAGCCCTCTTCTCCCCTGAAGACCGCCAGTGTGAACAGCAACAATACGCTGCCCTCTATTAAAATAGCCCATCTTGATTTGATCAAAAATTCCGTAAAACATTTTTGCGGTATAAACCTGCTCCAACGGTATTTCAAAGCGCCCTTCAAACCAAGCAATAAAACTCAGAAGCTCAGGTCTAACTTTAGCAAAGCCACCAAAGTGATAGTCATGAACCATTTCAAACATAGGGGCCTCTTTATTATTGAGCTCATCCGAGGTATAACCATGACTTAATTGATACTGATTAATCAATACCTTAATGTCATCTTCTAGATATTGGCCACCCTTGAGCGCACTATACCCCAAACACGAAACAGCAGAGTCAGCACCTGCAATCAAACCAGAGAGCGTTCCACCTGACCCCACAGCACAACACAGATAATCACACCACTGAAGTCGACCAAGAACAGCACTCGCAACCTCTGACATTCCTTGCACCGCTAAAGTATTACTCCCTCCTTCTGGAACAAGATAGAACTCACCTAGCTGATCATGTAAGGATTGAAGAAATTTCGGGGAGGTTTTCTCGCGATATTCAATACGAGAGACAGGTAAAAAAGACATCCCCCACAACTCACAGTCTTGCAAGGTTGCATTATAAGGGGACACTAACTCACCCCTTATTACCGCAGTAGACTTCAACCCCAAACGATGACAAGCAGCCGCTAATGCATGAAGATGATTTGAATAAGCACCGCCAAAGCTAACCACATGGGTCGCACCCTGATCGAGCGCCTGCAACAAGTTGTACTTAAGCTTAAACCACTTATTCCCTGATATCAGCGGGTCAACGAGGTCGAGCCTTGCCACCCAAAGCTCAACACCAGAGTCATCTAACAGTTCACAGTTAAGCGAGATAACCGGTATATCTTTAGGTTCTTTCAACCAAGCAGCTGCGATAGAGCCCTCAGCCATAACGCTCGCTCACCGCATTTCGTTGTCGCTTAATCAACTCGGTGTCTCGAACAATGATCACTAACCCCTTCCTCAAAATCACCTGGATTGCTAATTAACTTAAGCGATGCCCCACACAATTCGCCATCACCTTTCTTGTAGCAACAAACAGGGTTGTCTTGATGGTCTAGCCACTTCTTATAGACCTCCTCTGTCACATAACACTTAGAGGCCACATATTTTAATGGGCTTTCAACATATCGATAAATATCTGAGAATGGCACCGTGACATGACCTGCCCCTGGGTGATACGCCACAAACACAACCTCCAGCTCTTGCAATTTGGCCATCATGCTTTCACGCTCAGTTTGCTCTGTTGTCGCTTTCAGCTCTTCTAGCTCCGCACGCAACAACTCTTGTTTCTCTTCTCGGTAAACAGCCTCTATATCACGTCTATCCAGCTGCTCTTTTAAGATAACTAACTCTGCTTCAAGCTTCTGCCTCTCTAGCCCTTCAATTTCGGCTACCTCCGCATGCTTGAGCTTATCTTCGAGATCAGATAGATGCGTGGTTTGATTAGACACTTTGTCTTGAAGGCCCAGAAATTGCTGATTTCGATTAAAGAGTTTTTCTTGCAACTGCTCATTAATTACTTTTAGTTTTTCAACGCTTAACTCAAGGTTCTGGATTCTTGTTTTATATGCTTGAGACTGTAATGTATTCTGCCGTTGAAACTCTTCTTTCTGAGCCTGCCGGTGTGACTCAAGCGTTTTAATTCTTAAACGTTGGTTTTTGATCAAACGTGCAAGCTTTAAACGATGTTCTGTGTCATCCGCCTCACTATCAACTTTGGTGGTAATCGTTGGAATTAAGTCAGCTTCAAACGGCTGAAGTGTCGGCACATTTTCTTCAACACTAACGCTCTTAAACCCCAAACGATTCTTTTCTACTGCCTTTTTAATAGCGGCAAAGTGGCTAGAGCCGGGCGTCATATCCGGGTCCCACAACTCCTTTTGATGCCAATTAATAGAACACTGACTTCGACAAGATAGCCGAATGGCTCCGCCCCCCATATCGGGGCCACCACCAGAAATAGACGCTAACCGCTCAATAGGAATATTCCACTCGGGGTCAGCGCGACCTTCATCATCAAAATAAATTAAGAAGAATACCAACGCCTCAACTTGCAACTGACCATTTACAACCACATAGACGGCTTTGGCTTCTTTATCTGCCATATCTGATAAACCGACATAACCATCCAAGATTGCCTCGAATTCAGAAAACAACATCTGCCGACTAACCGTATTACCTTCCATGAAAAAAACGGCAACAGATGTATCCGACTTCAGACTTCCCATAACTTCCTCAAAATTCACATAATAGTTGCAAGTGTAACACCAATGCCGTTTGCGCCAATCATGCTAATTCAACATTGATTTAAACTATAGTTTAGAACAGATCACAACCTATCACTGTGATGCGCCATGCATGCTAACAAATCTTAGTCAAAAAATAATTGGCACACTTTGCTCGAACCTGAATTTCAGCGAGATAAAACGCATAGGAATAAATCGACTAGATACGACAGGGCTGTCAGCAGCACTCTAAAGCTGTACATCTTATAAAATTTACAAATAGCCAAGCTTTAAAGTGGGCAGGGATAACAAAAAGTAAGGAAATACTCAGAAAATAACAAGAAAGGAAACACTCACTTAAATTATGGATGCCTACATCTCTACGGCATCATCAATTTCATCATCATCCATCTCATCAAACATTAACTCTAGAATATCGTCTTCGTAATCACTCATAATTTTTTCTCTTTATACAATTTTTTATTAAATGAACGACTTTATTAAGCCCGTTCAAACACATACTACAAGCAGTAAGCATTACTGAGGTGAGACAATCGCTGCTTGATGATAGAAAGTGTAATAGAAGAGTATTTCAGAAAAATTAAACTAATATTAAAGTTTTATTACATCGAAGATAAACAAAAGAATTTAGCTACAGATATGCTGACTGGATAAAATTTTAATGGCGGACCGGACGGGACTCGAACCCGCGACCCCCGGCGTGACAGGCCGGTATTCTAACCAACTGAACTACCGGTCCGCATCAAATTTTAATATTTAGCTTTTATACTAAATTGGTGGGTGGTACAGGGATCGAACCTGTGACCCTCGCCTTGTAAGGGCGATGCTCTCCCAGCTGAGCTAACCACCCAGTGGATTGTTTATTAATTGGCGGACCGGACGGGACTCGAACCCGCGACCCCCGGCGTGACAGGCCGGTATTCTAACCAACTGAACTACCGGTCCGCAACAACATCAAAACATTCACTTTATCCAATATTGGTGGGTGGTACAGGGATCGAACCTGTGACCCTCGCCTTGTAAGGGCGATGCTCTCCCAGCTGAGCTAACCACCCCAACCCGTATTGGAGATGCGCATTCTACTGATTCTTGGCAGAGTGTCAAATGCATTCTTACAACTTTTATAAAAAAAGAGGCCTATTTTTAAAAATAGTTAAAAAAACCGAATAATTGCTTATATTTTAAGCGACTAAGAAGACCTTTTACCTACCGAATAAATTATAGAGTCGACTGGTAAATACTTTATACCCTGTCTATATTTTAAAAGGTCAGATACTGATACGTCTCAAGAGAGTAACCACAGGATTCATCACGAATGGAAACTGGCAAAGCCAAGTAAATAGACAAGGAGAGAAAAATGGGACGTCCGCAAGAAATTCACTTTCAAGGTAGGCATTATCAGGTCGATATTGTAAAAAAAATGCTATCAGAAGAAATCAACCTTTACGAAAGACGTCTAATAATCATTAAACGTGCCTCATTAAAAGGTCAAGAGAGCCTAATAAAGACCTATCAAGATATGATTGACGCTAGAGTTAATATATTAAATCAACTCAGCAAGATGACTTACACGCGCTCTAACTAGACCCACAATCGCTTACACAGACATAAACAATACCCTCCCTGCATATAAATGTAAGGGGGGTCACTATAAACTCATCACTGCACCCGCTTAGCTACTTTTTCGACCGAACACTCTGAGTCGCTTTGCTACTAGAGCTACCATTCTTCTGCTGTGAAGCTTTTGTCTTACCTTTAACCGACTTTTTCTGTGCACCCTTTGCTTTTTGCTCCAACTGCTCTCTAGATACAGCACTTTTTCTAAAAGAAGGGATCGCCTTATCTGCCAATGACTGATTAAAGTCATCCAACGCCGTTTGAGCTCGTTGATATCCACCTTCAAGAGTTGTCTTTACTGCAGGGTGAATCTCTTTTATGAGCTCATTGCCCCCCCCCTTTCGTAGCTCGTCTGCTTTACTGTACGCATCTTCATATACAGCTCTCACACTATCTGCAAATTCTCGAGCCTTCTCTAGTCGATCTGCAATTACACGTTTTACACTCATAACACTCTCCACAACACACTATATATCCTTACAACGCTTCTTGCTGCGGCTCTTCTTCTTGCTGCTTATTACCAAACGGCCACCACCACTTTGTCTTCCCTTTATTCTCTTCTGCCGCCAGTGCTAACAAGTAATTCTCTCGTTCTTTTTCAAGTTCTTTGAGCTCGATATCGGCTTCAGTTCGTTTTGTTGGGCCTCCACCGAACGGCCAATACCACTTAGTGCTTTTCCAGTGACCATCCGCTTTTAACTGTTCCAACTCTTCTTCTTTAGCGAGCTCTAATCTTGCCTTTTCTTTTTCATAGGCGTCTTTTTTATTTTGCTCAACAATAGACGTACCGGCTGAGTTTTTAGCAAAAGGGGGTTCATTCTCAATAAAACGAGTTTTTACTATTTCTTTAATCGCCACATCACGCGAGACTAGCTGCATATCACCTTGAGCCAAGGTATCTTCTGGGTCTAAATCAGGATTAGGCTGTGATGGTGCTTGTATTTCTGAGTAACGGAAGTAATAAACCTTACCCGCTTCTAAATCAAACTCTGCGTCTACTATTTTACTCAGCGAGAAGCTGCCAATCCCTTCAAACCCTAGCAACAACCCTATCGGCCTTCTCATTGTTATTTGTTTAGGCCCTGGCGCCATCTCTAACCACGTAAACCCATTAGCACGCAGACTCACATAACGATGATCATCGATAAATACACTTGGAGCATCAATTTCTTCCGAAGCCCAACGACTATCGGGGCGATAAAAATAAACCATCGCATTATTTGTCGAGTCCCACTGGTCATTAGGGATATGCACAAACTGCTCCCCCGTTACAGACACCAAAAAAGCGCCGCCGTGCTTTTCAAACGCCATATACAAACAACCTGTCTGAAAAGTGACAATGACTGCAACAAATGCAATTTGTAAAATTCTTTTTAACATATTAAGTAAACTCCAAGATCTAAGCACTAATACTTTTCTAGTTAGATTTAGTTACAGCATTAGCGGTAATCTGCCCATATTAACAAACTTATGATGCAAAAATTGAGAAGCACCTCAAGTCATAGGATACATTTTGAAACAATTCGAGAATATTAACCTTTAACAAGACAGAAATCGTTGCATTACATTTCAGCCATCAACTCAACAACCCACTACCCACTACCGACTACCGACTACCGACTACCGACTACCAAAAACTATGCAACCAAAAACCTTCGTCTATACTTGAAAAAACGCTAGTTATAGGTTGTGGGTTATCATCAGCATAATGAGCAGCACAGCAATAATTTAAAGGTCATTGTTTTATGTCGGGTAATCATGCCAAGCAAGCAGTGGCCGCAGCACAAATTGCCTCAGAGCTTCACCTTGCTCAAAAGGTCGCTAAACAACTTGCTATTTCATCCAAAAACGCAAGGGCCATCGTTTTAAGGGCGGGCAGTCAAGCAGCCGGCCTTGCCGTTATCGCAAATTTTTACGATGAATTAGCAAGCGAAACCATCAGCTTAGCAAAATCAATTAACATTATGGCGCTTGATATATCGACACATTCTGTGACCGAGTGGAGAAACAGTGTCGTTTTAAACAAGCTGAACACTGCGTTTAAACTCGCAGAATCCGCTATTTATAAAAATGACATCACCTTTACTATGTCTAAAATCACCAACACGCAAAAATCCCTAAACTATGATTTCGGCAAATTAATTAACGATCTAGGCAATAAGCTGGACGAAATACAACAACACATGAGAGCCATTGATGTGATCGCGGTCACCTCAAAGCTTGAAGCAGTTCGAACAGGTGAATTTCAAGGTCATTTAGTTGAAATGGCGGACAGCATTCAGGTAATGGCCAATAAAATTAAAGAGCACATCTCTCGCTCAATATCATTATTGGGAACCCCAAGATAACACTATGACAGAGAACAACTAAAAATGCTGGCAACAACGCTCTACAATAAAAGTCATCGATGGATCATATTTGGCCGAGACCCAGGAAAGCCGGAAAAAATAATTGATACCAACCAAGTGCTAATTACGTCTGGCGAGCATTCAATTTTGCTCGACCCAGGCGGTATAGAGCTATTTGCGCCCATGCTGGCTGCAACCCTCAAATATGTGCCGATAGATCATATCACTCATATATTTGCATCTCACCAAGACCCAGACATTATTTCATCTCTTGGGTTATGGGATCAGGTAGTGCCAAACGCCAAACTCCACTGTCCCTGGCTTTGGGAAGGCTTTGTTCGCCATTTTGGAATGAATAATATTGAGTACACGCCAATTAAAGATCAGGGTGGAACGATTAAAGTCGGCAACATAGAGCTGCAATTTATCCCCGCTCATTATCTTCATTCTTCGGGTAATTTTAATGTTTATGACCCGGTCGCTAAAATACTTTTTTCGGGCGATATAGGCGCTGCACTTGAAGCACCCGATGCACCTTTTGAGATCGAAGACTTCAACGAACAAATTGACAAAATGCAGCTCTTCCACCAGCGCTGGATGCCATCAAACAGAGCTAAGCAGGACTGGATACGCCGCATTAGAAAACTAGACATTGACATCATGATCCCACAACACGGTCGAATATTCAGAGGGGAAAATGTCGGGAAGTTTCTCGATTGGTTTGAAGCGTTAGAAGTGGGCGTCGCTATACAGTAGAAAAGAAAAGAAAAGAAAAGAACAGCCGAATACACCTTAAGCAAGCGCCATTCGGCTAAGTGCCTTTTTATATCGCGCAGATCGAGCATAATTGGCTACACTCATAATACCCCGATCCCTCTTCCATGCCGCTGCAACAGGTGAGCTAACGCCTTCCCACTCATCATCATAGTTATCTAGCCAACACGCCAGCTTAGCCGCTTGATCAAACATTAATATATGTGCCATTGGCTCATCAGCATCCATCTGCTGCAAGCCTACTAACGTTACCAGTATCGACATAATTTCTACCTTAGACGACACAGGCCACTGATTCGTCAGCGCTAGTTTTAATAGATACCCTGTCAATGAAATAAATACATTGATATCTTCAAACCACCGAAATGGTTTTACAAAGTTGGCATAACCATCACCTGGGTAAATATCCTTACCCTCTACCAATACCGAGTCGAATGTAACAGCCCCATGACTCACATCAGGAATAAAAGGTAAAGGCGGGTGCGTTAAAACATCCACCCCAGAAGCAGACACATCCACTTTAACGAGCTTGATTTGGTTACGCCCATCACCCGATAGACCCGACTTTGCCGCCACAAGAAGCCACTTAGCATTACAAGCCATGGTTACAAAGTCTTTTTTCCCAGTAAGCATCCATTGCCCATCGCGCTTTTTAGTTAAAGATGTCTGCATTGCCTGAGGATGCGCACTTTTATTTTCTGTCACACAAAAGGCGGCCAAATATTCCTGAGTATCCAACCCAGTTAAACGCTGTATCGCAACTTCATACCCAAAAACAAATGCCTGACCCGCACTATTAGCGTAAAAGCCACCTTGCAGAGCACTTAGTCCTTGGGTTTCTAACCCTTCAGTATCGACCCTCATCTTCCGATACCATTCAACAAGGGGTAAATCGTCAGCACCTTTAAGATAAGGTTGCTGTATCAATTTCTGTAGCAAATGCTCAACGGATTTATGCTTTGTCATTATTCACCTATTAAAGGGTCTTCTGTATTTACACTAGACAAGCATACAGGCTCTATGAGCCTAAGGCGCTGCCGTTGGTTGAGACGACTTGATTGATAATTGAAGATCATTTAATCGACGATCTATCGCTACAATACGCTCATTCAATTGTAACCTTGATGCATCAATCGCCTCGATAGCCACTTCATTTAAACGAACTCTGCCTTCAACCGCTTTGGTGTCTTTTAGTTTATCGATACTTTGTCTAATTTCTGCAATTGCACTACCTGAAGCATCCTCAATAGATTTCAACTGACCCAGCAACTGACTGTTTTGCTCCCTTAACAATGACACTTCTGTCTGCAACGCTGCAGTAGAAGCCGTTTCTTTATCTATTTTAGCGGTAAGGCTATCAACCTTGCTCACTAGCGCCTCAACCCCTTTAGCTTGCTTGCTAACCGTTGAACTAATGGACTTTAGTTCTGTACCCTGCTGCTTTATATCGCCATTATTTGCAGCAATAGCCTTTCTGTTTCGGTCATACGCAATACCCCAAAGCTTACGAATTTCCGATTCGAGAAATGCCATCTTTTTTTGCGCCCCAGTATCACTTTCGATCAGTTCTGCACCGGTCTCACTCAACTCACCTTCGAGCCTTGCCATTAACAACTTACTTTGTCTCACAAACACTAATGCATCTTGCAGCTCAGCAGTAGTTGCCTTTAGCACCTGCTTCTGCTGATAGCTTTCCCAGCCGAACCAAGACACCACACCCGCAATAACGACCAACATTAACCACACAAGCATAGGACTACTTGATTTAGTGGTTTTTGGGGCTTTGGGCGGCTTAGATGCTGTTGTTTTTGCAGCGCCTTTCTTGTCTGCACTTATACTTGGGTTAGCTTTTTGCTTTCCAGCCCCCTTGCCCGTATTTCGACTTCGCTGAAAGTTGTCGACTTCATCTCTGTCGGGTCTTAAGCCTTCCATTTAAACTCCTTAACCTTCACTTTTTATATAAGAATCTGCTTATTTACTGTAAACAATTATCTGTTTACCCGCGGTCAAAGTAAATTGGGTTTGCATGGTAATCGCTGAATCACTACTATATGCCCTTTTTTCTGGCTAATATTCATTCAATCACTGCTTATCATTCAGTTTTTCGAAAGACTAAACGTTTTCTAAGCGATTCTGAATGATATTGAATAGTAGTCGCAATACGCATTGATTTATCTTGAGGACACAAAATGCAACCACTTGTTGGCCTAATCATGGGTTCAAAGTCAGACTGGCCCACCATGGAAAACGCCGCAACGATGCTTGATAAATTAGGTATCGCTTACGAAGCCAAGGTTGTTTCAGCGCATCGTACACCCGATTTACTATTTGATTATGCTAAAAGCGCTGAGTCCAAAGGTATTCAAGTTATTATTGCGGGTGCGGGTGGTGCTGCCCACCTACCAGGCATGGTCGCGTCCCAAACATCATTGCCTGTGCTAGGAGTTCCTGTTCAGTCGCGTACACTTAACGGTGTTGATTCTTTATTATCCATTGCCCAAATGCCGGGCGGAGTGGCCGTTGGCACACTTGCAATAGGCAAAGCAGGCGCAACTAACGCAGGTTTACTTGCCGGCCAGATTCTGGCACTGCAAAACCCATCAATCAAAAAAGCAGTTGATGAATTTAGAGCTAATCAAACTCAAACTATTTTGGACAACCCTGACCCTAGAGGCGAGTCAAAGAGAGTAGCAAAATGAAAATAGGCGTATTGGGTGCAGGTCAATTAGGGCGAATGCTTGCCATTGCAGGTTACCCTTTAGAAATGTCATTTAGCTTTTACGATACCAGCGGCTCACCTAGTGTTGGTTTTGGAGATATCATTGTCGATAAAGGCGGATCGGGTGATCAGTTAGAAAACTTTCTTCAAAATGTTGATGTGGTTACCTATGAGTTTGAGCATTTACCGCTTGAGCTCACTCAAGCCATCGAAAAACAAAAACCGCTTTATCCCTCTTCGAAGTCTATTGAAGTCTGTCAAAATAGATCGAAAGAAAAAGCATTATTTAAAACCCTAGGCATCCCTACTGCCAACTACCGTATCGCCACAAGTGCCGACGAACTCGCACAAGCTGCAACGGAACTCGGTTGCCCAGTCGTTGCCAAGTCAGTCACTGAAGGTTATGACGGTAAAGGTCAAGCGGTGCTTAGAGATGTTGCAGACGCTCAAACCGCTTGGAATTCAATCAATCACGACGCAGTTATCGTTGAATCATTTATAAATTTTTCGCGTGAACTATCTATCATCGCTGCGCGATCGACTAACGGCGAAGTCGCTTTTTACCCATTAGCTGAAAACAACCATCATGACGGTATATTGCGTTATTCAATCGCGCCTGCCCCAAAAGTATCAATGGAGCTTCAGAAGCAAGCCCAGAGCTACATCAAAGCACTGATTAACGAATTGAACCATGTCGGAGTGCTGACGCTGGAACTTTTCGAAACACCTGAAGGCTTAATGGCGAACGAAATGGCCCCTAGGGTTCATAACTCAGGGCACTGGTCTATCGAAGGTGCAGCAAGCAGTCAATTTGAAAACCACCTTAGAGCTATCGCGGGTTTACCATTAGGTAACACTGATGCCAACAAGCCTACCTGCATGATCAACATCATTGCAGAAAAAGGTGACAAAGAAGCCATTCTTAAACTCCCCTATGCCCACCTTCACCTTTACGGCAAAGAAGAGCGTAAAGGCAGAAAACTAGGTCATGTAACAGTTCAGGCTGACAGCTATGAAGAGCTAGCTTGGAGAGTTAAAAATGTTGCTTCATTTTTACCTGGCAGCCCCGATTTTATATCGTCCATCAGTTAAAATAGAACCTACAATAAAACCACTTTCGCCAACTATTAAGAATTTATAATAGTTGGCGACCCCCTTATCGGCTCGATATCTAGATAAGCTGCGATTTCAGTGCTATTATCTCGTCACAACTAGATTTGATGTACATCAAAAATAGCATCAGACTTTAGCATTGCCTAAAACAATTACGATGCAAAAATCAAATCAAAATAAATGCAATTCCTGATAGAAAACAATGGAGAAGACCAGCATGGCTTTTGAATTACCTGCACTACCTTACGCACAAGATGCCTTAGCACCTCACATCTCTGCAGAAACATTAGAATATCACCACGGCAAGCACCACAAAACGTATGTTGATAAGTTAAACGGTATGGTTCCGGGTACTGAATTTGAAGGAAAGACGCTTGAAGAAATCATCAAATCTTCAAGCGGCCCGGTTTTCAACAACGCAGCACAAATCTGGAACCACACATTCTACTGGAATTGCCTAAGCCCAAATGGCGGTGGCGCTCCAACAGGTGCTGTAGCAGATGCAATCAACGCTGCATTTGGATCTTTCGAAGCATTCCAAACTCAGCTTAACGACAAAGCAGTTAACAACTTTGGCGCAAGCTGGACTTGGTTAGTTAAGAATGCTGATGGATCGTTAGAAATTGTTAACACTAGCAACGCAGGTACCCCCATGACTGCAGGTCAAACAGCACTATTGACTGTAGACCTTTGGGAACACGCTTACTACATTGACTACCGTAACGCACGCCCTGCTTATTTAGATGCATTCTGGAAGCTTGTAAACTGGGAATTTGTTACACAAAACCTAGCGGCTTAAAGCACTTATTTGCTTTCAAGCCTGTTACAAAAAGAAGCCGCCTCTGTGCGGCTTTTTTTCGGTTTAAGCGTTCGCTATCTAGGCCGTTAAAAATTCTTTCAACTGTTCTCTTTCCCGTTCTAGTTTTTTTGCTACACTGAATGATAATTGATTGATTTTACTTAAAGTTCTTCGCAACCAAGAATATAACGACAAATGACTGAGATGCACCCTCAAAATCAGCGCCTATCTATCAAACTCCTTCGGTGGGTTATTCTAACTGCTCTCATCGCGGGGGGGGTATTAAGTATCGGGCAAATATCTTTAGATGCCTTTAGAGCGATGGATGAGCTTGACACTCAAGCAACCCAAATTCTTGACGTTGTCAAAGACCCTGCAACCCAAGCGGTGTACAGCCTTGACCCTGAACTTGCAAAGCAAGTAGTTGAAGGACTATTCCAGCAAAGGGAAATACGTTACGCAGGTATTGGGCACCCCGATGAAACGCTGTTGGCAGAAAAGGTGCGAGACTTACGTAAAGCGCCTTTTCGTTGGCTCACAGACCCTATTTTTGGTAAAGAAAAACAGTTTAAAGTTCAGTTGATTAAAGACGAGGGTGAGCAGGTTTACTATGGCGACTTAGTCATTACAATCGATACAGCCTACAAGTCAAAGCTCTTTTTAGATCGCTCTGTCATTGTTTTCGCCTCAGGTCTTCTTAGAGCGGCGATATTAGCGGCTATTTTGTTTCTGGTTTATCACTACCTACTTACACGTCCTCTATCCAACATTATCCAGTCGCTATTAAGGGTTAACCCTTCTGAACCCAGCAGGCAGACCATTCCAGCCCCAAAAAATCATGAGAATGATGAGCTTGGTGTTTGGGTTAGCACAGCTAACGACCTCCTTGAAGAAATTTCAGACAACCAACAGAAAAGAAGAGCTGCAGAAGCCAGAGTTCTCAAACTCTCTCAATACGACCCTTTAACTGGCCTACCCAATAGGCTGATGTTTAGAAACCATCTTCAAAGTTCACTTGAAGATGCTCGCCGAGCGGGCCATAAGGTCGCCGTATTATGTTGCGGTATAGATGATTTTAAATCCATTAATAGCCAATTCAACTATACCGTCGGCGACAAGCTACTTCAGGCGTTTGCAGAAAGACTATCCAATAACAATGGTGCATTACATACCGCATCTAGACTGGGCGGTGATCAGTTTTCATTAATCCAATACAACATCCACAACGCTTATAATGTGGCTGAATTAGCTGAAAAATTACTTAACCGCCTTAATGAACCCTTTTTGATTGATGACTTAAGTATTAATTTATATACCACCATTGGCATTACTATCTTTCCTGATGACGGAGAGACTGCAGATGACTTATTACAGAAATCTGAGCAGACAATGACACTGGCCAAAACGGTTAGCCGTAATCAGTTTCAGTTTTACGTTGCCAGCGTTGATAGTGAAATGCGTGAAAGAAAGCAGATGGAAAAAGATCTCCATCAAGCGCTTCTAAATAATGAATTTCATATCGTTTTTCAACCGCAAATTGACTACAAGAACCACACAATCATTGGTGCCGAAGTATTACTTAGGTGGGTTCATCCTACTCGTGGCTTTATCCCCCCTGATATCTTCATTCCCATTGCAGAAGATAACGGATCAATCGTTGGTATTGGAAACTGGGTTCTCGATCAAGCTTGCAAACAAGCTGCCATCTGGCAAAAGAAAGGACACTGTATCAAGCTGGCTATTAACTTATCGGCGGTCCAGCTAAGGGACACAACGATTGATAAGCACATTAAAGATACACTAGCAAAACACCATATCGAACCGCAGTATCTAGAGGTTGAGATTACAGAAACAGGCGTTATGGAAGACGTCAGTAAAGCCATTAGCACACTTAACAGCATTAAAGATCACGGTGTGTCGACCGCTATTGATGATTTTGGAACAGGTTACTCTTCATTGAGTTACCTTAAAAAACTGCCGATCGATAAAGTAAAAATTGATAAGCAGTTTGTGCATGACCTTCTGATTGATGAGGATGATACAAGCATCGTTAATGCCGTTATTCAGCTAAGTAAGAGTTTACACTTAAAGGTTATTGCAGAAGGCGTTGAGACAGAAGAGCAAGAGGCTTATTTAGTAAGTCGAGGATGCGACATGGGCCAAGGCTATTTTTATAGTAGACCCGTACCCGCCGACGAGTTCTTAACTTACCTTTTGGCTTACGATAAAAAGAATACCGAAAAAAATGTTTAACCCGCTTAACAGCCAGTCAAAAGGTGAATTATGTCAACTAACACGCTAATCGGGCTTGTGGTAATTGTAATATCAGTCTTTTACCTAATATCCATTTACAACAAACTCGTTACACTAAAAAACCGCTTTAAAAATGGATTTTCTCAGATTGACGTACAGTTACAACGAAGACATGACTTAATTCCTAATTTGGTCGATTCGGCGAAAGCCTATATGGCTCATGAAAAAGACACCTTAGAAAAAGTTATCTCTGCTCGAAACCAAGCGACTAAAGCCACAAAGTCAGCAGCTCAACACCCTGAAGATGGCGCTGCAGTAAAAAAACTGATGGGGGCTGAAAATCTTCTAAACAAAGCCCTTGCTAACTTTTATGCTGTTGCAGAGGCCTACCCTGATATCAAGGCCAATGAAACAATCCAGCAACTAATGGAAGCGCTATCTAGCACCGAGAACAAAGTATCTTTTGCAAGACAGGCTTACAATGATTTTGTAATGGCCTATCACACCTACAGAGAGCAGTTCCCCAACAACTTTATTGCAGGCTTATGTGGATTCAAAGAGACCTCGCTATTTGAACTAGAAGATGTCGAAGCCAAAAAAGCAGTTAAGGTTTCGTTCGACTAACACTATAAGTATTCATGAACTTCTTCGACCATCAAGAAACTGCACGAAAGAAGTCGCTGCTTTTAGTTTTTCTATTTCTAATCGCAGTCGCTCTTATCGTCGCTATTACTAATCTCGCTTGCTACTTAATTCTCAGCGTCACAGATTCACCCCCCATCGCCCTTCAAGAGTGGCTTTCAAGTCGACTCAGCCTTTCAATATCAGGGGCCCTTCTTTTCACCATCGCCTTAGGCACTATTCACCAGTTTCTGAATCTTTCGAAGGGTGGGCGCGCTGTCGCCAATATGGCAAACGGCAGAAAAGTAGACATAAGCACTCAAGACACGCTTGAACAGCGCTATATCAACCTTGTTGAGGAGATGTCTATTGCATCAGGGACAATGATGCCTGAACTTTACATTATGGACAAAGAACACTCTATCAACGCATTTGTGGCAGGTTATGAACCTACAGAGTGTGTCTTGGTTATTACTAAAGGGGCACTAGAAACATTATCAAGGGATGAACTACAAGGTATTATTGGTCATGAGTTTAGTCATATATTAAATGGTGATATGCGAATAAATATTCGCCTTATAGCGGTTTTGGCGGGCATTCTCTTGATTGGTCAAATTGGACAATACCTCATGCATGCCCCCTTTAATCGATCTAATAGTTACAGCGCTCGTAGAAATAAAAACGATGTAGCGCTATTTTTTATAGGTATCACTCTAATTGCAATAGGCTATACAGGTCTATTCTTTGGTCGAGTCATTAAAGCAGCAATATCCAGACAGCGAGAATTTCTGGCGGACGCCGCCTCGGTGCAATTCACACGCAACCCTGAAGGCATTGCAGGGGCCCTCTATAAAATACTGGATACCCAAGAAGGCTCCCAACTCCGTTTTACCCGTCACGCGGAAGATATTAACCACTGCTGTTTTTCTGAATCTATTAAACTCCATTTCAGTGGTCTTTTAGCCTCTCACCCACCACTAAAAGAGCGAATATCAACTATCGATACCTCATACTTAGTCCGATTTAAAGCGCGCAAGCATGCAGCCCAAAAACAACCTACACGTTACCAAGCCACATCGTTAGAGCAGCCTGCCACTCATGCGACTTCACAGCAAGCTCTTCATGCAGACCCTGTACAGTCAGCCTCTAGCTCTATTGTCGGATTTAGCCAAGGGCAATCTACAGCCCGAGAGCAATCCTTTAGAGTCAGCGCAGCAGCACTAGAGCGTACAACCGGCACTGTCAGACCCGCACACATTGATTACGCGAAAGCACTATTATCTGAGATACCTGACGAAATAAAGCACCTTACGCGCACCTCAGAGGGCGCAATAATGCTGCTACTGTCACTTATGCTTAATGAAACAGCTAAAAAAACTCAGGAAAAGGCGATAGCCAATTTATCTAAACGCGCGCAACAGAACTTACGCTCATCGAACTACAAGAACATTAAGCCGTTAATAGAAGCCATACGACTCGATCACCGCTTGCCTATCATTGAAACTTCAATCGGCTCACTCAGAAAGCTAACCCAAAGCCATAGGTTACAGCTAATAGATGATTTGTCGACTATCGCAAATACCGATGCAAAGATAACATTTTTCGAATTTGCCCTATTAACCTTAGCTAAGCAGCAGTTAGCACCAAATCATGGTCATAAGATCAAAAGTAAATATCATTCATTCAACGATGTAGGTAACGAAGTTGCTTTAATTCTTAGCTTGTTCGCAACCGCATCCAGTAAAGATAAAAAAGAGCAAGCGTCTCGTTTTAATCATGCTATGTCATTGTTCTCAGATACAATTGAGTGGCAAGAAAGCCCTACATACAACACCCGTAAAGTAAGTCATGCTTTAAATAAGCTAAGGTTATTATCCCCCCTACTCAAACGTCCATTAATTGATTCATTTATCGACTGCGTCATGGCTGACAACACCGTTAAATATCGTGAGTACGAGTTATTACGACTTGTTGCAGTGGTACTAGACTGCCCTATGCCTCCACTGTTAATGCAAAACTAGTTTGTTAGATATAAAAAAAGGGTCAGATACGTTGAGCAATCTGACCCTTTTTAAAATAACAAACGCTATTGAGTTAGCGCTATGCATGCCTAAATAGAAGGTTAATCTTTTTCCCCGTTTTCATCTTCATATTCCCCTTCGTCATTGTCATCCACAGTGTCATTCAGACGGTTACCGTTAAATAATGAGTCAACAGATGGTCGAGGAATAATTTCGCCCTCAGAACGTTCTCTGATACGTCCACGGTCCTCTTTAATGTCTAGGTTAAGCTCCCAAAGCGCATGAAACTTTTCTTCAGTAATTTCTTTAGTCTTCGTCTTATCACGTAAGATTGTTGGGCGTAGAAAAATCAGTAGATTTCGTTTTTCACGCTTATTCTCAGTACTTCTAAATAACGCCCCCAACCAAGGAATATCACCCAGCAAAGGCACTTTACTCACCTTAACCCTGTAGTCTTCAGTAATTAGCCCACCCAATACAATCGTTTCACCATCGTCAGCGAGCACATTCGTTTTGATCTCTCGTTTTTGGGTCACGATATCTGATGCAACCTGAACACTGTCAGCAATTGACGATATCTCTTGCGTGATTTCTAGGCGAACCAAATCCCCCTCACTAATACTGGGTGTAACCACCAGTTTCACACCAATATCTTCACGCGTAATTGTAGTAAATGGGTTTGAAGTCCCGTCTCCAGCGGTCGTGGACTCACCTGTTTTAATTGGAATATTTTGCCCAACAATAATAGACGACTCTTGATTATCCATGGTGATAATTTTGGGCGTAGACAACAGGTTCGCATCAGTATTTGAATCTAGGGCCTGTATGAGTGCCCCCCAACTCGTTCCGCCGCTTTCTTGCCCAACACCGAGTGTTAGACCTCCTTGCGCGACACCACTAACAGCAGCAGGGTCATCTGCGGCAATTGCACCCAACACGCCTGCAGCACTTAAGCCAACCTCGCCAAAATTAGTAATCGCTCCAGGAATAGTTCCACCAGCATCAAATAGTGCCCACTGAACACCTAACCCTTTAGTATTTTCGTCACCAATTTCAACAATTGCCGCCTCTATGAGGACTTGAGCGCGGCGAACATCAAGCTGACGAATAATTTCTTCAGTTTCTTGAAGTACTGAAGGTTCAGCTCTAATCACTAACGCATTGATACCTTCATCCGCGTACACAGTTGCTGCAGCACCACTGTTTTTCTTAGAACCTTGCTCTTTACTTTCTGAACTAATATCACCCATGATGCCTTTAAGTAATTCAGCCATCTCTTTAGCGTCGGCATGCTTCAATCTAACCACTTTTGTTGTACCAGAGGTTGCTGCAGGCTGATCGAGTTTATCTATTAGTTTTCTGATTTTATTTCGGAAATTTTCATCACCTTTAACTATTAAGCGATTACTTCTTTCGTCAGCTACAACACTAAACTTCTTCGCCGACGCTTTTGCTCCTGCTTTTCCTAATTCAGCCGGCGCTAGCTCTTCTAAAAGCTTAACCATATCGCCAACCCATGCCTCTTCAAGCTGAATAACTTCTAATCCATACTGAGAAGGACTATCTAGCTCATCGATAATGCCACTAATTCGTTTGATATTAGATATATGATCACTAATGATTAGTGCATTAGCAGCGGCAACGCCCGCTAAATGCCCATATTTTGCAACCATAGGACGAAGAATAGGTACCAGTTCAAGCGCATTCGCATTTTTTACTTGAATGACTCGCGTAACCAACTGTTCTGCAGGCACACGAGACAACATTCTTAAATTAGTTGCACTCTGTTTAGCTTCGTTTTGCTGAACAATTTTTATTACGCCTTCTGAAGGAATCGCCGAAAACCCATGAACCTGTAACACAGAAAGGAACATTTCATAAACAGCATCGCGGCCCATAGGGGCATTCGATATAACCGTCACCTTACCTTTGACTCGGGGGTCAATTACAAAACTATAGCCTGTAATATCCGATACTTGAGTTACAAATGCTCTAATATCAGCATCTTTAAGGTTTACTTTCCACGTCTGCTCTTCAGACCACACCGCCTGAGAAAACATAAACAAAAAGCTCAAAATAACTATGTGACTAACCGAAATAAACCGCTTCATCGAAAAATGTATTCCCATGGTTCTATAATATGTTTGGTTATTTTATTATTACTTAAATCAAAAAGATAACTACATAGTCACAACTAGGTCATGATTTTAATCTTTGATCTGCTATCAACGTAATGGGTAATTTATATAAAAACTCGTCCCATCTCGCTCAACTTCAACTTCTAAACTGCCTTCTTGATACAGTTGTTTTAGCAGCGCTCTGTCTTTATTAATGTCACCTAATAGGTTTCCGTTTACTGAACGTACCACGTCACCCGGTTTTAAGTTCATGCCTGCCAGCATTGGGTTCTTGCCATCATAGACATAACCTGACGCCGTACCCTCTTGTACTGGCTTTAACCCAACTGAGGCTAATGCCGTAGAAGGGCTTTCTATTAATCTTTTCTCTGCAATATCCACAAACTGTTGAGGTGATGTTACTGGTCTACGGCGAGTGGATGTCTCTACCTTTGCAAAACCATTATCACCTTTAGCGGCATCCTCGAAGCTGAGAGTTTCAAGTCTTCCATTTCGTTTAAGCAGTACTCTGTCACTATAGACCGCTACTAACTCAGCGTTTCCTGGAAGCTTATCCCCTATCTTAAAATATTCACCTTTCTGCCCTCTCTCAGCAACTATAGCACTAGATTCGCTGTCACGCTCGGAGGTAAATACGCCTTTAAGCTGTAATTGCAGTTTTGTCTTTGGCGCTTCTACTTGATCCATCACTTGCTGATCAGATTTTGATGACTCCTCTTTACCAAATAAACTCTGGGTCAACAGTATTGAGCTATCGACTGATTCCCTAGTCCCTTGGCCACTATTAGTCCCAACAAAACGGGTAGTGCCCACATATGACTGACCACCTTCCAACACACTCCATGTCAGCACTGCAAATAAGTTCGAGCAGTAAATCACAAGGCATAACAACAATAGTGTAAATATCCACTGGGGAAGTTTATCAATCAGCGTTGCTGTAGGGAGCTTATCTTTTACCACGTTTAAAAACCCACTTTTCTTTGAATTTTAAAAACCACATCACTTTCTGATGAGTTTTCGGGCCATGGTTCATTCGCCAAATCTAAAAGCCGACGCTTTACTTTTAACGTTGCAAGCCCTGCGTCATTCATAACACCTTCAATGGCGTTTACCGAAGACTCGGTATCTTTAATGACGAGTGATGTATTTCCAGCTTTCTGCCCCAACCGCCCTGTAAACGAAGGAAATTCATTACCATGAACCTCTCTTCCGGCTGGATATTCAACACGGCCGCCTGTCCAACTAAAGGAACCATCTGCGGTGGATAGCATCCCGTCAACCAGCCCAATCGTTAAGCTATCAATTTCAAGCGTGCCATTAACCGTAATGCGATGCTGTTTAAGTAGGGGGTTTAAAGCCGGTAAGTTAATACGCCCCTTTGTATCGCTCAACTCGATTCCGTTTGAGAATAACCGAGCAGTGGTATCAAGCTGTCCAACATTACTTTTCAATTCGATCTTAACGGGTAATTGTCCGGTCAAAAGCCCTAAAAATGAGATATCCCAACCGAGTACGCCCTCAATACCTCTTGAGTTCATATACGCATAGCCGTTCCATGCAGTACCCGAAACCCCATCCACATTAAGCTGTAATGAATTCAATGGCAATTGCGGGGAAATATAATTCCAAGCAAAGCTAGCAGGAACGGTTGCGACCAAAAAAGTGATATAAGAGATCACCCACACCAGTACAAATAATAATATTTTCTTAAACACGCGGCTCTTTTCTTCTGTGGTGCCCATCAATGAGCGTATAACTTCAATAGATTACAGACTAATTCTAACGTTAAATCCAACATTAAACAGGTATTTGTACCCAAAACTCAAACTTTATCTCATTCACTACCTACTTCTCAGACAACAAAAAAGCCTCTTTATTTAAAAGAGGCTTTTTCAAGTAGCAATGGATAAATACAAAAGAGCCGTATTTATCCAAAAGCGGTTAGCGGAACTACATCATGCCGCCCATGCCGCCCATACCACCCATGCCGCCCATATCTGGCATAGCAGGTGCGCCACCTTCTTCAAGGTGATCAGTAACCATACACTCAGTAGTGATCATCAAGCCTGCAATAGAACCTGCAGACTGTAATGCTGTACGTGTTACTTTAGCTGGGTCAAGAATACCCATTTCAATCATGTCGCCGTATTCGCTGTTAGCTGCGTTGTAACCGAAGCTACCAGTGCCCTGCTTAACTTTATCGATTACAACAGAGCCTTCGCCGCCGGCATTTTGTACGATCTGACGAAGAGGTGCTTCCATCGCACGACGTAGCAAGTTGATACCAACGCTCTGGTCTTCGTTATCGCCTTTAAGGTCGATAATAGACTGTAGAGCACGAATCAACGCAACACCACCACCCGCTACAACACCTTCTTCTACCGCTGCACGCGTAGAGTGAAGTGCATCTTCAACTCGCGCTTTCTTCTCTTTCATTTCTACTTCAGAACCCGCGCCAACCTTGATAACGGCAACACCGCCGGCCAACTTAGCAACACGCTCTTGCAACTTCTCACGGTCATAATCAGAAGAGCTATCTTCGATTTGCTTACGGATCTGACCAACACGCGCTTCAATATCTGCCGCAGCGCCCACGCCATCAATGATAGTGGTATTTTCTTTGCTAATGTTTACACGCTTAGCAGTACCTAGATCATCAATGCTCGCATTTTCAAGCGTTAAGCCCACTTCTTCAGAAATAACCGTACCGCCCGTCAAAATAGCGATATCTTGAAGCATTTCTTTACGACGATCACCAAAGCCAGGCGCTTTAACAGCAGCCACTTTAACGATTCCGCGCATATTGTTAACAACTAATGTTGCCAATGCTTCACCTTCAACATCTTCAGAGATGATAAGCAATGGCTTACCCGCTTTTGCAACATTCTCAAGAACCGGTAATAGCTCGCGGATGTTTGAAATTTTCTTATCCACCAATAAGATAAATGGATTATCTAGTTCAGCAGACATGTTGTCTTGGTTGTTGATAAAGTAAGGTGACAAGTAGCCACGATCAAACTGCATACCCTCTACAACATCAAGCTCATCTTCTAAGCCGCTACCTTCTTCAACAGTAATAACGCCTTCTTTACCTACTTTTTCCATTGCTTCAGCAATAAGACTACCCACAACATTATCGCTGTTAGCAGAGATTGTGCCTACCTGAGCAATTTCTTTGTTGTTCTCGCATGGACGAGAAAACCCTCGAATCGCTTCAACTGCAACAATAACACCTTTGTCGATGCCTCGCTTAAGGTCCATTGGGTTCATGCCCGCTGCAACCGCTTTAAGGCCTTCGTTTACGATAGCCTGCGCTAATACTGTTGCAGTTGTTGTTCCGTCACCGGCTGCATCATTGGTTTGAGACGCCACTTCTTTAACCATCTGTGCGCCCATGTTTTCAAACTTATCTTTAAGTTCGATTTCTTTGGCCACTGAAACGCCGTCTTTTGTGACTGTAGGTGCACCAAACGACTTATCTAATACAACGTTACGACCCTTTGGTCCTAATGTTACTTTAACTGCATCTGCAAGAATATTGACACCAGCAAGCATACGCTTACGAGCTGAATCACCAAATTTAACATCTTTTGCTGACATAATAATTTATCCTTCCTATTAACCTTTGAAATAAAACCTGTTAAAAGCTCAAAATCTAGACTTATTAGCTTTCAAGTACGCCAAAGATTTCACTTTCACTCATTATTAATAGCTCTTCGCCATCAACCTTTACGGTATTACCTGAATACTGACCAAAAACAACGGTATCGCCCTCTTTAAGAGCCAATGGACGAACGTCGCCGTTATCCATAATACGTCCAGTACCCACAGCGACAACTACGCCTTGTGATGGTTTCTCGGCTGCATTACCAGGAAGCACAATACCACTTGCAGTAGTGGTTTCTTCATCTTTACGACGTACAACGACACGATCATGTAACGGGCGGATCTTCATTTCACAGATTCTCCAAACTTAGGTTATTAATCCGAAAAAAATCAATATTAACTAATCAACAATCAACATTAACTTATCGCAGAAGCCTTTAAATTAATTAGCCAGCGAGCAACAAGTTAATATCAGTTGAACAGTGGTGGCTTTATAAATGGGGCTACATAAACTCATTTCAATAGAGAGAGGGAAAAATAATTACTTTTTTTCTATCTGGTCTGGATCAGCGCCCTTTTTAGAAGACTCTTCCTGAAATTCGCCTTCGATAATAACCCCGTCTTGATCACGATACGTTTTATAAGTGCTTCTGGTGTGAGTAAACTCACCACGGCCTTGGGTAAATTGCTGCTGCCCTGACACCACCATTTTTTTCATTAAGTGATTAATCATTAAACGTCTAATACCCGGCAATAAAAGCGCAAACCCAACCGAGTCAGTCACAAACCCCGGGGTCAACAGCAGAGCACCACCGACTGCCAAGATAAACCCCTCAGCCACCTCTTTAGCCGGAATTTCACCCGCATTCATCTTCTGGTTTGCTCGCATCAATGTGCTTAGCCCCTGACGCTTTAGCAAAGAGGCGCCAATAATCGCAGTTAACAGAACAAATAAAATGGTCGACCATACGCCAATTAACGATCCAACCTTAATCAAAACAGCCATTTCGACCACAGGCATGATAATAAAAAGAACAAACAAAACTTTCATAATAATCCTGACGTTAAAAAACGAAAACCACCGCTAATAAAATGCAGTAACGGTAAAAGGGTGCCTCAACGGCAATCAGATACAACAAAACCTTTAACTGATTGAAAATATAGCCTCATGTGGCAATAACTGACATAATATCGCGCCGTACGTGTTTTTCACAAACTTCTTTATATTATCAATTCGTATATTTCTTATATTAAGGTCAAATATGAAACTTCAAGATTCTGTTGTAGCAATTACTGGTGGTGGACAAGGTTTAGGTCGTGCAATGGCCGTCTATTTAGCCAATAAAGGCGTTAAGCTTGCGTTAATTGATCTTAACCAAGACAGACTCGATGAAACTGTAACGCTTTGCGAACAAGCGGGTAGCCAAGCAAAGTCTTACCTATGCAATGTTGCCAAAGAAGACGATGTTATCTCTACATTTGAGTCTATAAACAATGACTTTGGAAAGATTGACGGACTCGTTAACAATGCAGGAATCCTTCGAGATGGCTTATTAATCAAGGCAAAAAATGGGGAGATTGTTAAGCGCATGTCACTTGAACAGTGGCAGTCAGTCATTGATGTTAACTTAACAGGTGTGTTCTTGTGTGGCAGAGAAGCCGCGACCCAAATGATTCAAAATGATAATAAAGGCTGCATTATCAATATTGCTAGCATTTCACGCGCTGGCAATATGGGACAAAGCAATTATTCAGCGGCTAAAGCTGGTGTATCATCAATGTCGGTAACGTGGGCTAAAGAACTTGCTCGTTACGGTATTCGCTCAATGGCTATTGCCCCTGGCTTTATAGCAACAGAAATGACAGCATCAATGAAGCCTGAAGCATTAGAAATGATGTCGAGCCAGATACCATTGCGCCGCATGGGTGAGCCAGATGACATCGCACAGACCGTCGCATTTATACTCGAAAACGATTACCTATCAGGTCGTGTTATTGAAGTCGATGGCGGGTTAAGAATTTAAATCTTTATAATCCGTAGCCTTGTGATTAAGGCTACGGATTATAAACGAGCATTCAACAATGCCTCATAATCCCGATAGCGATCAGCAGCTAATACTACAAACAATCCATGCTATCCCCTGCGGCCAGGTATCAACCTATGGGCAGGTTGCAAAACTTGCAGGACTTCCAGGCAAAGCACGCTATGTAGGCTACGTATTAAAAACGCTGCCGCAAGGCTCTTCTATTCCTTGGCATAGAGTCATAAATTCACAAGGAAAACTTTCATTTCCGGCACATACAGAAGCCTATCGAGAACAAAAACAACGACTTCTTGCAGAAGGCATCGTTTTCAACGACCATAAGATATCGCTACGAAAGTTTCTATGGAAGGCATAATTAAAGTCCAACAACAGACCATTAAGAAACGACTTCAAGGTTTAAATAACCGTTCAGTACAAAAATAAAGAATCAGGACTGCAAGTCAATGCCACACAAGGAAACAATCAGCGAAGCCCTATTTAATAAACGGATGTTAATCTGCGTATTTACCGGGTTCACCTCTGGCCTTCCCCTGTATTTTGTCTACACGCTCATTCCGGCATGGCTCCGTAGTGAGTCCGTTAGTTTAAAAGAAATTGGCCTATTCGCCTTAATCGGCCTCCCCTATACCTGGAAATTTATCTGGGCCCCTATGATGGATCGATATGTCCCTCCATTCTTAGGTCGTCGACGCGGCTGGATGCTCATAACCCAAGTGTTCTTATTATTTTCAATGGCTATGGTGGGTTTTTTCAACCCGCTAGACTCCTTGTGGACCATTGCCTATTTAGCAGCCGCCATCGCCTTTTTTAGCGCCAGCCAAGACATTGTCTTAGACGCTTATCGTCGAGAAATACTGCCAGACCAAGAGCTCGGTTTAGGTAACTCGATTCATGTGAATGCTTACCGTATTTCTGGATTAATCCCGGGTTCTTTGGCCCTTATTTTGGCTGATCACGTAGACTGGGTGTGGGTATATATAATAGTTGCCCTATTTATGGCCGCAGGCATCGCCATGACACTAGCGGTTAAAGAACCTGACGGTATTAGCCGTCCTCCACTATCGCTCAAAGAAGCAGTTATTGAGCCTTTTAATGAATTCTTCAACCGATTGGGGCGGTTCCCCGCTATTGAAATTCTGGCATTTATCTTCCTTTATAAATTAGGCGACAGCATGGCCACAGCCTTATCTACCCCCTTTTATTTAGATCTTGGGTTCAGCCTGACAGAAATTGGGCTCATTGCTAAACACGCAGCCTTATGGCCCGCCATTATTGGCGGCCTACTAGGTGGCTTATTAATGGTTAGAATAGGTATTAACCGTTCATTATGGTTATTTGGGTTAGTACAAATAGTCACCATACTTGGCTTTGCTATCCTAGCCGAAATTGGCCATAACCTATGGGCTTTAGGCTTTGTGCTGGCGTTTGAGTATTTAGGAGTTGGTTTAGGTACCGCAGCCTTTGTGGCCTTTATCGCTAGAACCACCAATAAAAATTACACCGCTACACAGTTAGCACTCTTTACCGCTATCGCCGCATTGCCTCGCACATTTGCCAATGCGCTCACGGGTTATTTGGTAGAAGGGGCAGACCCAGAGCAAAATGCATTTGCATTTCAATTGATGAACTGGACAGGATATCCAGCAGACGGACTGGGTTGGACAAACTTCTTTTTACTCTGTACCGCTTGCGCAGTGCCAGGCATGCTGCTGCTATTTAGAGTAGCGCCTTGGGGGAAAGACGATCAACACTACGTTGATAAGTATAGAGTGTCGTAAATCGAACAAAAGAATCGCGACAAATTTCAGCCCCTACAAAATACTCTACCTTTGTAGGTGCACCACTTTAACGCGATTCTTTAAGTCAACTGAAACGCTAACTATATCTATTCAGCAGTAGACAGCAACGATTCCAAACGAAGTCGCAATTCACGCTCCCCTGTCGGTATATTTATAATCCTCAGCGGCTGACCATCTGACGTTAAAAACACCGCCATTCCATCTGTCATTTTATAGCCACTTGCAAACCCATCGCCTGCAGGCGTACCCAATTCAGCCACTACAAAGTCAAGCTGCGATTCAAAATCATCTCTGACTTGGCGCAACAAATTAAGCGCTTCGCCACCAACAGGCGAAAAGTTTTCATATGCCAAAACCAGTACTGGTTTACCTTGCCCAATAACCGAAAGGTCAGAATTAATAGGTTTTCCGCCACTGACTAAAACATAAGCCATTAAGGCGAAGACGGCTAAAGTTCCGATAGTCACCGCAAGTTTTTTAACCATTGCTATTCAGTCTCTTAAGTTTCTATATGTTTGCAGGAGCCGCTATAAGCTGCGATTTATTTTTGAATAATTAATCTCTAAAATTATCAAACTGCAACGGCGTTTCGAGGTCGGCCTCTCGTAAAAAAGCCATCACTTCTTGCAAGTCATCTCGTTTTTTACCCGTAACACGCACTTTTTCACCCTGTATAGCGACCTGTACTTTAAGCTTGGCTTCTTTAATTAGTTTAACTATTTTTCTGGATGTATCTTTATCAATGCCCTGCCGTAATTTATAGCTGCGCTTTACCTGCTTACCCGCCTTACTGTCTTCACTATCGCCTAACGAGCGACCATCAAGTTTACGTTTTACAAAGGCCATCAAAAGAATGTCGTAGAGTTGGTCGAGCTGAAACTCTTGCTCTGCACTTAAAACAATGACTTCATCTTTCGTTTTAAACTCAATATTTGAGTCTATTTTTTTAAAATCCCAACGATTCCCCATTTCACGCTTTGCTTGATCGACAGCGTTGGTTACTTCGTGCATATCTACTTCTGACACAGTATCAAATGACGGCATTTCAAGGCTCCAATAATATAAATTAATCGCAATAGACTAACATAAAGCCATTATAACGAATCAGATCATTTTTTTAATATCAGAGATCCAGTTCACTTCAATTAAAGTTGATCGTAGACAGAAAACGATAATCACTCTATGCTGTGTAACATTCTAGATACCCTAACTAGTGCCTAACCAGAAACGATGGTCATTCCCGCGAAGGCGGAAATCCATGACTTCAAACCACGCTAAAACACTGGATCCCCGCCTGCGCGAGGATGACAAAAAGGTACAATTACGGTATTTCTGGATGGACACTAGCTAGGTATTAAGTGTTATTTTTTAATGCCTGTATTAATTTAGTTTTCATGGATATAACAAAAATAACGACTCCCATCGAAAACTCATCTAAAGATCACTTATTAGACGCTTTAAATATGCCTAATTTAGACTTACCTATCCTTGTTGTTGATGACGCGAAATTTAGTAGCACTATCATTGGAAAAACCCTGAAATTAGCGGGTTATAGAGATATCCGCTTTGCCAATAGCGCTGCAGCTGCGTTAAAAATGATGGAAGAAAGACCTGTCAGCGTACTCGTTGCTGACTGGCTTATGCCAGAAATGGACGGTCTTCAAATGGCGGGGCGTGTTCGACAATTTGACGAACAGATTAACCATTACACCTATATCATTCTGTTAACCGCCAAAGAAGGTGTTGAAGCACTATCAGAAGCGTTCGATAGAGGTGTTGATGACTTTATTTATAAGTCTGATATGAACAAACAGCTTCTACCAAGAATATACGCCGCTGATCGTATTGTTGACCTACAAAACTCCTTACTTATCGCCAACCAACTATTGGTCGACAATAACCGCGAACTTGAAGCCAAGAATGTTATTGACCTTCAGACGGGGCTTGGTAATCAACGATTTGCACAGCAAAAATTAACAGGCAATCTTGAACACTCAGAATCAAGAGGTGGCGCCACTAGTTACTTACTCCTAGGCGTTAAAAACTGGACTCAAATCAAAACCAATTACAGTCATACTGTTCAAGAGGAGATCCTCTTAGGTATTTCTAGGCGTTTACGTCACCTAATTAGGCCGCTAGACACAGTATGCAGAGTGAGTGAAAGCCAGTTTGCCGTAATAGCAAGCTTTGGCAATATCGATCACTGTACCACTAGCTGCTACCGAAGAATTCATGACGGTATAAACCTAAAGGCGTTTAAAACTACCGCAGGTTTTGTGGCGGTTAAAGCAGGCACGAGTGTATGTGCCATTAGCAGTGAGCAGACACCACCAAAAGCACAAGAAGTTGAACGCTCTGCCCTCAACAAACTTCAATATTCTTATGATACTGGCACCATTTCAATTTATCGCTGGAAAAGTACACCACAAGAAATGGCTTAAGCGTTGGATTAAGTGGCCTATTACAATTAGTTACTCACCACTTACATTTAAAGACAGACGATTACCAATCTATCATAGAAAAAAAGGACGACAGCTCTTATCCTTTAATTGTGGATTTGAGTAGTATCCCCCTATAAGCGGAGGGTTAAGTAGTACCTCCGCTGTTTTTATAGGCTTATATGTGTATTGATATAGCTTAGGGATAAAATCCAAACGTTTTTATTTTCATGCCTTTATTTTTTAAGCGAGCGACCTAGGTCTCTCGCTTTTTTATGTTCGCAATAAACTGAATAGCCCAAACTAACTCGGGTAGCCTGTTATATCTCGTATAGAGCGATAAAGTGGCTGCAGCTGTTTATACATTTTTAAATATACCTCTTTATATAGCCGATCATACTTTTCGGCTGATTCAATGTTGGGCTCAAATACTTGCCCCACCCGCGTCATTTTACTAATGGCGGTTTTAAAGTCAGGGTGCATGCCTAAACCTACCGCGACATCAATAGCCGCCCCCAAACCAGATGTTTCATAAGTGTGAGGCCTTTCGGCAGGTATTCCAAAGATATCAGCCGTTAACTGCATGGCCGCATCACTCTGAGAGCCCCCACCCGCAACACGCAACTTGGTTATTTGGGTGCCACTGCGCTTTTCAATCGTCTCTTTACCCTCTCGAAGCGCATAAGCAAGCCCCTCTAAGATGGCTCGATAAATATGTGCACGTGTATGAACATCACCAAACCCAATGATGCCACCTTTAGCTTCAGGGCCTGGATCTCTTACACCAGGCGACCAGTAAGGCTGAAGCATAAGCCCCATTGAGCCCGCAGGAACCTGATTGACCAATTCATCAAATAACTGCTCTGGCTCAATTCCACGCGCTTTCGCAATCTTTTGCTCCCTAAGTCCAAACTCCTTTTTAAACCAACTCACCATCCAAAAGCCTCGATAGATCATTATTTCGGTGCAAAACAGTTTAGGTATTGCCGAAGGGTACGGCGGCATATAAGGAATCGACTCTATATACCGCTCGTTAGTGGTGTTAATCGTTGCGGTTGTACCATAACTCATGCAAGCAATATTGGCGGCGTCTCCACCTGAGCCAATAATCTCGCAAGCCTTGTCAGAAGCAGACGCAATAACCGGCGTACCTTCAGGAATACCTGTATGCAAAGCGGCTTCAGCAGTAACATTACCCAGTTGCTCTCCAGGCTGAATTAGCTCGGGCAGCATCTCTTGAGTGAGCGGTAAGACCCCCCAGCGCCAATCAGATTTAGCAGCCCAGCGGAGTTTTTTATAGTCAAAAGGGATATACCCTACCTGACACCCTACCGAGTCAACATATCGCCCTGTAAACTGGTAGGTTAAATACCCAGACAACAGTAAAAACTTATGGGTCTTCTGCCAAATTTCAGGTTGATTTTGCTTAATCCAAATCGCTTGAGATTTTTCTCTAAAACGCTTAATAACATCCCCTACCCTCGCGACCTTAAATAGCAACCCCCACAACCCTTTAACAGGGCCTTCGACTTCTGCATGGCGCTGGTCTAGCCATATAATGGCAGGCCTAAGTGGTTGACCGTCTTTATCTAAATTGATCACTGTGCCGCGCTGGGTGGTAATCGACATCCCTTTTATTTGAGTGCGATCAATATCAACCATCGACCAGAGTTGATCGCAGGCTTTTTTAAGTGAAGCCCAATAATATTCTGGGTGCTGCTCTGCCCAACCTGGCTTTTGAGAAAAATAAGGCTCTAGCTCCTCTTTACCCTTTCCAATCAAGTGGCCATCTGCATCAAATAACAAAGCCCGAACACTCTGGGTACCGTTATCGACAGCCAAGATATAACCCTGACTCATACGACCTCCTGACGATCAACCAGATAACGATTCGGCAAAGCATAACTACGCGTTATCAGTGCATGATAGTCGGATACTTCTGTATTCCAACGCTCGTTGTCCCAACCAAGTATCGACTGACAAAGGGGCTTAATTTTTTCGAGAATCACTGCGCCACCATTATTAAGCAAAAGTCCAACTCGGGTTCGGCGAAGTAAAAGGTCTTCTAGATGAACCACTGTTTCATGCTGTAATGCCCAACGCAACTCAGCATAAAGGGTTTCAGTGGTTTCTATAGGTGTGATCTCGGAAAGTGACGCATTCTTAATGATAGCCATAGCAAAGTCACCATAACGTCCTTTTAGGCGCCGCCATTGATGAGCGCCCAGCCCTGCGTTATTTGAATCATGTTCATGTTCAGAAGTGGGTTTAAATATTGACTCATCATCACTATCCCTCGCGTCTTTGGGCAGGTATTCCTTAGCTGCATCGAGTACATCTAACGCAATCAAACGAAAGGTTGTTAACTTTCCACCCGCAACACTAATAAGCCCTTGGTCGTCCCAAATGGAATGCTCTCGCTTTTCATTCGAAGGGTTGAGTGAGCCGGTGCCCACAACAGGTCTTACCCCCGAATACGACGCAATGACATCATGTTCCTCAATATGAGCGCCTGGAAACTGCAGATTCACGGCATCAATAAGATAATCGACTTCTTCTTGAGTAATATTGGCATCTTGTTTCATATCCTGCTGGTGATCAAGGTCCGTTGTTCCAATAACCGTAACCCCCTCCCAAGGAAAAGCAAATACAGGGCGTTTGTCTTTAGGGTGAAAAAAACTAACAGAATAGGCCGTGGGTAAGCGCCAGGAGGGCACAACAAGATGACTGCCCCGTAATGGGCGAATGACAGACTCAGCCCCAAGACCTGCGCGTAATTCATCGGTCCAAGCACCCGAAGCATTCACAATCGCATCTGCATGCACTTCAAAGCTAGCACCACTTAGCTCATCTCTAACTCGCACGCCTTTTACACGACCACCCTCTCGGATTGTATCTTGAGCCGATACATAGTTTAGGGCAACACCACCTTCATTCTTAGCTTCATGCAATACTCGCAACACTAACCGCGCATCATCTGTAACCGCATCGGCAAACTGAGTCGCACCGTTTAAACTTTCATTCTTCATGCCCGGTGCAAAAAAATCCCTAACAGATCTTTTTACAAATTTATGATTGCGCTTACCTGCCATCCAGTCATATATCGTCAACAAAATATTGAAAATAAAGGGGCCTGGAAATCCACCCTTATAGTGCCCCATTAAAAAATTTAGCGGGTCTACTAAGCCAGGCGCTTCTTCCAATAAGCGCTGTCGTTCTTTGACCGAGTCTAACGTTAAACCAAACTGACCAGATCCTAGGTATCTTAAACCACCGTGAACCATCTTCGATGAGCGACTAGACGTACCCCAAGCGAAATCCTTTTGCTCAATCAGCAGCACCTTCAAGCCGCGCCTAGTCGCTTCACGCAACACACCTGCGCCGGTAATTCCGCCACCAATAACAATAAGATCCCAGTTTTTTTCAGTAGACTGTAAACGCAACTTATTAAGTTGCTGTTCACGCCACCCCGGTGACCAAACAGCTTTACTCATCGTTAGTATCAACCAGCAACGTTCCAGGGTTCATTCTTTTTTCAGGGTCGAACGCATCGCATAGGCTACGAATCGCCATTATTCCTAGCTTGCCTTTCTCAACCGGTAAAAAGGGGGCATGATCTTTACCTACACCGTGTTGGTGGCTGATCGTACCGCCATTATTAACGATTACAGCAGACGTTGAGTGCTTAAGTTTTGCCCACCAATCGAGTGTTTTTTGATGTGTATCGGCAGTACGGTAAACGTAGGTTGTATATATGCTGCAACCCTGACCATAAAAATGAGATAAATGGGTGAATACATGTACCTTTTCATTCTCATCATTTAGAGCGGTCCTTAAACTCTCCTCCATTTTATTAAGCAGATTATCAACGTTTTCCCAGTTGGTAGCTGTCTCTAATGTGTCTACTGCGTAGCCCTTATCCCATAGTGCCTCGCGTAAATACGGCATGGTAAAACGTTTTTCTTCCCATCGTTTACCTAGCATGGTGCCAGTGTATATCCCACTAAATGACTTAATAATTTTTTTCAATTGAGAAAGCGCCGCATTACATTGGGCTTTAGAGCCCGTAAGCCCTAACGTCATCATGCACTTACCTGAATCAGCGCCTCTAAATGAAAGCGCTTTTTCCATTAAGGCAATTTGCATTTCATGCCCAGCTAACGCCAGTTGCGTTTCAGTTTCAATGGCATTACTCAGGCGCAGCATCGACAATTGAATGCGTGATTGCACTAATGCTTTAGCCGCATCCTTAGCTTTAGACCATTCAGGAAAAAAAATTACATAGAAGTTTTCTTGGTCTGCCAACTTAGAAACTCTAACCTTAACTTCACTAATAATGCCCATGCGCCCCTCTGAACCCAGCATCATTTCTCGAACATCAGGTCCACCAGAAGACGCAGGAAATGTTGGGATATCCATGCGGCCTTTAGGCGTTTCCACGCGCCCTCCAGCAAATAACTGCTCTATTCGACCATAACGCAAAGACTGCTGACCACTTGAGCGACTCGCGACCCACCCCCCCAATGTAGCTAATTCAAATGACTGAGGGAAGTGGCCTAACGTGTACCCTTTTGCATGTAATTGAGACTCGACTTGAGGGCCCGGCGTGCCTGCGCCAAAGGTAGCAATAAGACTATCTTTATCTAAATCCATCAATCGATTCATGCGCCCCATATCAATCGTCAGAATAGGTTTCTCTGATTGAAAAGGGTTAATATGGCCGACTACACTAGTGCCACCACCATAAGGAATCACCAAAATATCTTTGTCACCACAAAATGATAGTAACTCAGCGACCTGATCACTGGTTTCAGGGTAGGCAACCCCATCAGGGAATACACCAAAATCCCCACTGCGCGAGGCTAGTAAATCCGGCAGACTCTGCCCTCTTGCGTGTCGCACTCGATCTTCTTCGGCCACAACTATTAGTGGGTGCTCTGGAAGGCGTGAAACAGGCACTTGAGACATAACAGATTCTAATGAAACACTCGGCAAAGGTGTTGCAGTCCCAATTTTATCTTTTAAAAACATATCAGCATTAGGCGGTAAATCTAAACTATTTGTTTCATCACCCCAACCATTCCAACGACGCATAACCTTCCCCTAACTAATAATTCTATAACTCGACGGCCTGTACTAGACTTGCACCCGTACAGTTCGATAAATAAATATACTTGTGATGCTAAGATATACTATAGATAATACTTTTTAAGTCAGTGACCTATTACGACAACTTGTTCATCATTTTAAGCCACTGACACAAAACCACCGATAAACAGTTAATGAGCGCTTTAACGCCCAACAACTTAATAGTGATACTGTCAGTTAAATGAAACACTTGGGATTCGCATCAGTACCTGCCATACAACAATACCTTCGCTATGCAGAAGATACGGGGCTATCAGTCCCTATAGCGCTTAACGCTGCTGGCTTATCCCCGGCGCTCATATCAAAAGAGCATGAGCGTATTACGGGCGAGCAATTTCAAAAACTGATTCGAAGCCTAATCGACCAGTCAAACGACCCGCTACTAGGTTTAAAGTCCGGCCATTACGTTCAACCAGGCTCTTACAGTGTTTTAGGCTACATCTCCATGAGTTGCTCAACACTGAAAGAAGCGATTGATCGCATCATTCCTTATGAAAAATTAGTGGGTGATATGGGGGTTACTTCAATCGACAGTGAAGGAAGTAGCGATGACGATAAAGTATTCATTACTTGGAATTGCGCCTATACCGACCCCGTTGTTCGCCATCATATGATCGACAACGTACTAGCCTCTTGGTGTAATTACACTCGCTGGCTGGCCAACATAAACGAAGGGCCGCTAGAAGTCAGACTTGAGCACGGAATACCCAATAGTGAAGTAATAAAAGCCTACGAAGAAATGTTCCGCTGCCCGGTATTATTTGACCAATCCAAAAGCTGCTTGGTGATTAACCAAAACTATATGAAAACACCTTTACGGCAGCCAGATCAATCGCTTCGAAAAACCCTTGAGGAGCACGCTTCGTCACAAATATCGGTACTCTCAGACGATTCATCAAGGCTTTACACTCGGGTAAAAAATGCAATCCGCTCTCAGCTAAAGCAAGGGGTGTCACGCAAAGACATTGTTGCAGAACACATGGGGATGAACGCACGCACATTGCAACGCAAGCTACAACAAGCATCAGCGAGTTATCAACAAATACTGGATGAAGTCAGGCAGGAGTTGGCCCAAGACTATCTCAAAAACAGTCAATTACCTCTTCAAGAAATAGCCGTACGCCTAGGGTTCACCGAAGCGCGTTCATTCCACCGTAGCTTTAAAACATGGACAGGAAAGACCCCAGGCGAATACCGCGATCAAACCTAACCGAACAACCGACGTTCTCGGAATTGCGCTAATACGTCTGCCGTAAACCCCGCCTCGGTTAACACTTCATCAGTGTGCTGACCTAACGTACACCCTGTCGATTTTGACTGGCAAGCCGTATCAGAAAACTTAATCGGATGTCCTATTTGCTGCTGCATCGTGCCATCTGGGCGCGCCACCTCAATGACCATCTCTCTAGCCGCTATTTGAGGGTGTTCCGATGACTCAGAAAGACTTAATACAGGTTCAACACAAGCATCCACCCCCTCAAATACATTCAACCAGTCGGCATAATCACGCTGCCGAATGCAGTTTTTTAGAAACATTTTAAACTGCATTTGATCCCCTTTTTTCTGACTCAGCCCGATTTTTGTTAAGTCTGGCCTTTCTAAGACCTCACACAGCGCTTTCATAAAGGCGGGCTCTAAACCTCCAACCGCTAAATAGCGTCCATCAGCGGTTTCATAGTAGTCATAAAAACTCCCCCCATTTAATACCCCTTCCTCTGTTTTGGGCTCAACGCCGCCTGCAAGATACCCCGCACCAGACATACCGTTCATCGCAAAAGCAGCATCAGTCATGCTGACATCAATATACTGCCCTTTACCGGTTGTCTGTCGGTTAATAACCGCTGCCAATATACCCATAACAGCATGATGTGACCCGCCTGCTACATCAGCCATTTGAACACCTAATGGAGGAGGTGTTTGATCTTTACGGCCGCTATAACTGGCAACACCAGACAATGCCAAATAATTAATATCATGCCCTGCTCTATTTTTATAAGGGCCAGTTTGGCCGTAGCCTGTAATCGAACAGTAAATTAACGAAGGGTTTAAGTCAGCCAGCACTGCGTACCCTAAACCCAAACGCTCCATCACACCGGGTCTAAACTGCTCTAGCACCACATCATATTCTTTGATCAGCGTTTTAATGATATCAATCGCCCCCTCCTTTTTTAAATCCAGAGACAAAGAACGCTTGCCTCTATTCAAAAAAGCATGACTTGCAGACGTATCGCCATCCATAGGTGGCAGAAACCGTACTAAATCAAACCTTGTTGGCGACTCAACACGCAACACATCTGCACCCATATCTGCTAGCATCATTGATGCATATGGCCCTGGCAATAGCGTTGAAAAATCTAATATTTTTAGTGATTTAAGTGGTCCTGCCATCAAGCACCCCAGTAGTTATCGTTTTTTATTAGGTTTATATCAACACATACTAGGCGCCCGCTGAGACCCTATCAATGTTAAATAACGACTTTTGTAGTAGCATTATTTGCCATGTAGCCCAACCGCTCAGTATGATTAAACGAATTTATTATTCTTAAACAAACATTTGCCAGAGTAGATATGCCCAAACTTACGGTTTCAGCCCATTTTGTAAAAGCCGCACTCAGTGGCGCAAAAAACACAGGCTTCGATACCAAAGCCATGCTGCTAAAGGCCGGTATTGAGCCTGATTTAATGCAGCAGCAGGGTGCAAGAGTGACAGGCAAGCAGTACACACGCTTAATGCAAATAATCTGGAATACTTTGCAAGATGAGTATATGGGCTTTGCGTCAACTAAGAGCAAACCAGGTACTTTTGCCACTATGTGCTACCTAACCATTCATTGCAACACGCTAGAGAGCGTACTAAAAAGGGCCAATGCTTTTTATAACCTGTTCGACAAGCCCATCTCGATGAAATTAAGCCAAGTCGATGATCAAGCCCATTTGACCATCGTTTTTGAAGAACCTTTAGATGACCCCTACCACTTCTTGCAAGAGAGCTTACTCGTTATCTGGCATCGTTTCTCATGCTGGCTCACAGGCAAACGTATCGTGCTCGATCAAGTTATGTTCGATTACCCAGAACCTGAGCACGTTGCAGAGTATAAACACCTGTTTCACAGCCCTTTAACGTTTAATCAGCCCTGCACTAAACTTATATTTAATACACGCTATCTACAAGAAACCATTATTAGAGATGAGCTTGAATTAAAAGAATTTCTCAAATCTTCACCGGCGAACTTATTGGGCAAGCCAGATGACTACAATAGCTATACAAGCCAAATTAGACAGCAAATTGGGCGAGATTTAAGAGAGGAGCTACCCGATTTCGAATCTGTTTCGTCTGAACTTAATCTTAGCCCTCAAACACTAAGGCGACGTCTTAAAGAAGAGAACACCTCGTACCAAGAAATTAAAGACAATATACGTCGCGATCAGTCTATCTATCACCTTAGTCGTAAAGATTTTTCGATTAACGAAATAGCTTATCTTGTTGGCTTTACTGAGCCCAGCACTTTTCATAGGGCATTCAAAAAGTGGACAGGGTTGACGCCAGGGGCTTATCGGCAAGGCGAGCGCTAACGTGGTAATAATGCGTATTAGTGAAGATCTAGTACATCAATAAGCGAACAACGCGGCGGTTTGTGCTTCTTCATTTGGTACAGCTTATCATCTGCAGCTTTTAACAACGTTTTGTAGGTCGGATCAACTAGCTGATCTGTCGAAATAGAACCGTAACTAATTGAAAGCGATACTTGTAGGCCTCTATAAGTCATTGGCGACTCTGATAAATGATCTTTAATTCGACTGGCAATCAACTCGGCATCTGCTGAATTTTGGTTTGGCAACAGCAGTACAAACTCATCACCCGCAAAGCGAAATACCATATCGCCTTTACGCGTCATATCAATCAGTTTATCAGACACGTATTTAAGGTACATATCACCGCAGTCGTGGCCGTAGGTATCATTCACTAACTTAAAGTCATCACAGTCAATAAAAACCAATGCTAAAGGGTCATGATGACGCCGACTTCGACTCAACTCTCGCTCAAGCGACTCCTCTAACTCACGTCGATTTCGCAACAATGTCAGCGGATCTCGCGTGGCTAAAAAGCTAATTTTTTCTCGTATAGACACCCCAGCCAATGAGATAGAGGCCTTTACTGCCAACTGTTTTAGAAAAAAGCTGTCTTTACTGGGCTCATAACGTTCATCCGAACTATCGCCCAAGTTGAGACTCCCTATTATTTTGCCATCAACCACTAAAGGCAAAATAGCCATCGAACCCAGTTTAGGATAAATCGAACTAGGAATTAAATAACGGTATTTCTTAAACCCCTCATTTACCAAAATGGGGTCTCGACTGCTTTGAGTGGCCTGCAAAAAGTCCATGGTAGACATTATGTGCAATGCAGCGTTCTTATCTTGCCCTCGATCACCGCCAATAGAGCGAAGTATATGATCATTAACAGGCGAATCGGTCAGAGAAACCCAAACACTCTCGATATTAAACTTTTCAGACACCAGTGAAAGCAGTTGATCAAAAAAATCAGCACAGTGTCCAATGTTCATAATCTGAACTTCTATATCGAACAAACGGCGAGCAATATCTTCATTCTTTCTCGCTCGCGAAATTAACGCTTCCACTGTCGGCATATTCGTGATATCTCTGAGTTTTATATCGTTTTATAGCATGAGGACCATTCTTAATAAATGATCCTTGTCGTTTAGACTAAACCAATATGGGTATATTTTCAGCTTTTAGCACGTATAGTTCAGGCATCAAAAATTTATAGCACTAAGGTGTACACTCCCAGCCACTTATTCCCCTTCTAATTAGCCCTCAACGTAATAAAGACTTGACCTATCAGCCCCTCACCTATAGTATACGCCCCAAGTTGATGCGGGGTGGAGCAGTCTGGTAGCTCGTCGGGCTCATAACCCGAAGGTCGTCAGTTCGAATCTGGCCCCCGCTACCACATTTAGAAAGTTGATTCCAAGAGTCAATTTTGTAAATATCAACGATTATATAGTTTGAAATACCAGTTTTGATGCGGGGTGGAGCAGTCTGGTAGCTCGTCGGGCTCATAACCCGAAGGTCGTCAGTTCGAATCTGGCCCCCGCTACCAATTAAAAAACCAATTAGAGAAATCTAATTGGTTTTTTTTCGTCTGTGGGTTATGAACCAACGAAAAAACAAAAGAAAGCTCGTCGGGCTCAGCTCTCCAGTAGCCAGCGAAGGTCGTCAGTTCGAATCCGGCCCCCGCTACCCATTAAAAAACCAATTAGAGAAATCTAATTGGTTTTTTTTCGTCTGTCTCACCTCCTCCGGAGGGTGCAGGTCTATGTATCTGCCGAAGCCCTTGACCCAATGTCTATTAACTATTTAACATCAATCGCCTTAACCGAAAGACAAATATTCGGTCGTGAATTTTCCCCACAATACACATCATAACGGCTAGCATCTTGTTCTACGTTTTGACGTATTGTTACATCACTCCCTAAGAATACTGGCCCTTTAAACACCACGTCGACCTGAATCGCTTTACCCTCTTCAATACCCAATAAGACATTAGAATAATCAATCGCTTGCGCCATCACACCAAAACCATGGGCAATATCGCGCTTAAAACCAAACATTTTTGCCGCTAAAGGCGACATATGAATAGGGTTATAGTCGCCACATATTTTGGCGTAAGCCTTGCCGCGAGTAGTGGGTATATGCCACTTATGTATTACGCTAGCATCCGCCAAACTTTCGAGATCAAAGCTTTTAGTCTCGCTTGGGTTCTCTTTACCCCCAAACTTACCTCTCACTAAATAAATAGTAGTTTCCTGCCAAACCAACTGCCCTTTCACGGTCACGTCAGTTACAAAGTCAAACTCAACACCGCTTTCTGTTAAGCGGTAATCCCCTATTTTAGCGTCAATATCAACCAACTCGTTTGGCTTAATAGGGAGATACTGAGTAATGCGATTCTTTAAGTGCAATGCACCTAGCAACCGAATAGGGAACACTTTATGCGCTAACATATTCATGTGCATGGTGCCGGCCATTACATGCGGATAGCAAAGGGGCAAATAATCAACGGGTGAGATCTCGAGGGTTGAAAAGTAATTAGCTAGGTCATTAGAATTAACGCTCGCATTACGCCAATGAGCTTGCAGCTCAGGTAATCCAACACTCGCGTCAAAGCCGGCTCTTGGTAAAACCAACGCTTTAACCATGGCCATGCCATTATTAGGCTTAGATGAGTAGTTTAAGTGTGTTTCGCTCACTGAAGTGTTCCTATTGTTTTAATACACAATGAATGGCTATCAATATCAACAAGCACTACCCTGATCTATAAGGGTAAGTGGCCCGTTTTAACAAAAATAACGGTTTCTTGATCTACATAGGGGTGATGCTGACTTTGATGCGGGCTACGTAACCAGGTGTTAGCAGGGTATCGACCGTGCTCATCACAAAACTCGCCAGATAGCACCAGTATTTCTTCACCGCCAAAGTGTTTGTGCGGCTGGAAGACTTCGTTCGCCGGCCACTTTACTAGCGCAGCGTGCTCATGCTCATACTCATGTAGTGGCATTACTTCAAGACCACCCATACCCGGAACCCAAGCCGCTTTAGTCGTATCAATGCGAACAAACTGATCATCGTGTTCATTAAACTGATTAAGCTTCACAAAAATAGTGCACCCCTCTTTGCTAAAGGGTGTATGAAAGCTACCCGGAGGGTTACGAATATACGTACCGGCACCGTAATCGCCAGTTTCATCAGAGAACACACCGTCTAACACAAAAATCTCTTCGCCCATTGGGTGTTGGTGAGCAGAGAAGTCAGCCCCTTTTTCGTATTTAACAATACTCGTAACATGCCCACCGGGTTCACCTGAGTAGGCTAAGCGTTTTCGAAATACACCTGCAGATGGGCTCGCAACCCACGCTTCTGTATTTGCGTCAATAACGAGCGATTGACCAAAATCCAAATTCAACATACACACTCCAAACCTTACGGCTCACGTCATAACACCCTTTAAATAGAACTACTTTGACGGTGGCGTATTAGGAATCAGTAACATTTTATTAGGTTCGTAGTATTTCTTTTTCTTACTAGGGTCTTGCAGCTCCGCTATTCGCATGCTCACTTCTAAATTTTCATCTGATTTAGGAAACTCTTCCATAACCTTTTCAAAATACATCATTGCACGCTCAGTACTGTAGTACTTATGCGTTGGCACGCTATACATTAACCCATTTTGATAAAGCGCCTGCGCCCTAACGTTATCAGGGTACGAGGTATCTTCGTAGATATGTAAATAAGCACGTTCTGCATCAAGAACCTTATTATGGCTGATCGCATCAACTGACGTAGCAATCAATTCAGGTTCCATCGCATTGGTAGCCTCTGCGCGCTCTCTAACATCTTCTGCCGCCACGCTCACTTGAAGCGCACCATAACTCACTGCAGACAGCCCCCAACCCACACCGCAACCTTGAAGAACACACAAACTTAATAAAACGACTGCAACTTTTCCTGTCATCACGTTATTTTCCTTATTGTTAGAGGCACTAACATGCCATTAAATGTGACCTTTTTATTGTTTTTGAAACATAACATGTATTCCATTTAAACTAAATATCCTAAAACCCTGTAAGTTGCTACAATCATGAAGGAAGTGTTCATTGCCTAGTTTTTTTGGATGCTATAAAGAAGCGCATGGAACATAGCGCTCAAAACAAAGATAATAAAAGAGTCTCATTGTGTCGCATAAAACAGCCCTTGTCGTAGACGATTCATCTACCGCCCGTCTGCTGCTATCAAAAGTTCTCCGCAATATTGGAATCGAGTGCCGTGACGCTGTTTCCGGAGAAGATGCACTCAAACAGCTAGGAAGCTTTAAACCCGACTTTATCTTTCTCGACCATATCATGCCGGGCATTGATGGCTTCGAAACACTCAAAGCTATTAAGCTCAACCCAAAAACCAAGTCAATTCCCGTTGTCATGTACACCTCCCAAAATGCGGTTCAGTATTATAAAGACGCCCACAATTTCGGCGCTGCGGGTGTCATTTCAAAACAAATTGATCGTGAGAAGCTTTACCTAATGCTCGATAGATTGTGCATTAATAATACACATGAAGATGAGATTTCACGTTTAGAGCTTTCTTCATCGGCTAACGGCGACAATAAAACAGACAACAGTCAGGATAAAATTCGCAAATTAACAGGTCGATTATCGACTGTTGAAACCGCTTATGAAGAACTCGCTGAAGAATTTAGGCAGTTTAAACACGACATTACATCTAACAAGTATGTCATTGATAAAAGGTCGCAACGCCCTTTTTTCTCGGGGAGCCGAATTTCAACGATTGCGATTACTGTTGCACTATTTGTAAGCATATCGGCTTGGGTTGAAATTAGTCACGTTGAGTCAATTATCAATAGCTTTGATGGCCGTATAGGTGTAATGCAAAGCCTGATACAGGAAATAATCGACCTTCTCAACTAGCAGTTTGTCATATAAGGTCAATACTATACCTGTTACTTAAAGGCCTCTATCGAGATTAGCCCTGTGAACAGTAAAGAATCGACAGCGTTAGCTAAAACATACCAAAAGCTGAAATTTCTTATCGTCGATGATTTCGAAAGCTTCCGTATGTCGGTTAAACAAATGCTACACGCTTTTGGTGCTGAACATATTGATGTTTCGAGCAACGGTAAAGACGCAGTTCAAAAATGTACATATGAACGATATGACATCGTGCTCTGCGACCATAACATGGGTGAAGGCAAAACGGGGCAGCAAGTACTTGAAGAGCTTCGTTTTCATAAACGCCTAAAGCACACCAGTTTATTCATTTTAGTTACAGCAGAAACCTCTAAAGAAGTCGTCATTGGCACCAAGGAGTATCAACCTGACGGGTATATTGCAAAACCCATCACCAAAGCAGTGCTGCAGAAACGTATGGATGCTCTTATTCTGCAACGGCAAACATTGATGCCTATTAACAAAGAGCTTGATCTCGAAAACTACCCTAAAGCCATTACATTATGCACTCAAGAGATAAACAAAGGCAGCCGCTATAAAAGTTGGTGCCACAAAACGCTGGCTCACCTCTATTTTCTAACCGGAGATTTTCAACACGCGCAAAAAATATATGAAGATATATTAACTAAGCGTGAGATCATATGGGCTCGCCTTGGCTTGGGTGTCGTACAAATGGCTCAACAAAAATACCTTGAGGCTATCGAACAGTTTAAACACGTAATCAACGAAGATAAAAATTACGTCGAAGCTTACGACCAACTGTCAACCGCATACGAGAAGCTAGGCAAGCAAAAGCAAGCACAGTCAACACTTCAGCAAGCAGCGACTATTTCCCCCCTCTCTATCCCTCGGCAGCAAAAGCTAGGCGTGCTCTGCACCAAAAATCAAGATTTAGAAGGCGCTATTCACGCGTATAAATCGGCCGTTAAACACAGCAACAATTCGGTTCACGACTCCGCAGACAATTATTTAAATCTCGGGCGGAGTCTTTGTGATAGCAGTGAGGGAAACGATACCGAACAATCAAAAGAGGATGCAGAAGAGGCTATTAACATTCTCAACACCGCTGCTAAAAAATATGACAACCCTAACGTCAAAGCGAAAGCTAACTTAATTCAAGCGCGCGTACACATAGGACAAAACGATACCGAGGCATCAAAAGCCGCATTTGCCATAGCAGAAGCATTAATAGATGAAGAAAATATAGATTCTGATACTGGTATAGAGCTATCTAAAACGCTTTACCGCTTAGCCGAGACACAACGAGCGGAGCAACTACTGCATAACCTAGCGAAACGATTTGAAAGCGACCAAACCGTGATTAACCGCATTGAAGAACTGTTAGACGAACCCGTGAGCTTACGTCAAAAAATAAAGGCTCGAGACCTTAACAAAAAAGGCATCTCCTTCTTTGAAGGGGGCTTGCTAACCGAAGCAATTAATACATTCAAAGACGCGATAAATGAAACACCTAAGAACCCTGCACTTAATTTAAATCTGGTACAGGTCGCATTAAAGTCGTTCGAAAACAAAGCACCAGACGTAACTGAAATTGAGGTTTTACAACAAGCACTCGAAAATGTGAAACATATACCGGCGCAACATAGGCAATACAAACGCTTTATCACACTCTCAAAAAAAGTGTCTGAATTAGCGGGTAAAAACAAGCCTAGCATTACATAAAGCAGAACAGCCCGACGCTAACTAAATCAACACTGTTGACTATAAAGGACATAAAAATGGCTGAAGAACCATTAAAACCCGATTTTTCTATGGTCATGGCATCATCCGTCCATGATATGAAAAATTCCCTCAGCATGCTTTTGCATTCGTTAGAACTCATTAGCGATGAACTGCCCGATGAAATGAAAAAGTCGGGAAAAGTAGCAACACTTCAATATGAAGCTGAGCGTGTTAATAATGATCTTATTCAGCTATTAGGTGTTTATCGTTTAGAAAACGACAAGTTATCAATCCATATCGATGAGCACTACATACGAGACTTTCTTGAAGAACAGGCCGCTCGTTATGAAGTGCTGCTTAACTCTCGAAGCATTAAGTTAAATATTGAATGTGATGATGACCTTATCGGTTACTTTGATCGCGATATGATTGCGGGCATTATTAATAACACATTAACGAACGCCGCCCGATATACCCATGACGCCATCACACTAAAAGCATATCACCACGAAGGCAGCACCATATTAGAAGTATCTGATAATGGAACCGGCTACCCCGCTTCAATGTGCAAATCCCCTGGAAAAGTATTTAAAGGAATAGATTTTGAAACAGGCAGTACCAGTCTTGGTCTTTACTTTGCTTATCAAGTAGCACGATTACACAAGCAGAGTGGCCAGACAGGTAACATTGCATTAGAGAATGGTGGAGACCTAGGTGGTGGGATATTTCGTATTACCCTGCCCTAGCATCAGTCATGAGAATATTGCTCGCTCAATAGACTGATTTTGATTTATAAAGGACAAACTACCCATGGCTAAAGATACAATTGGATTAGCGCTTTCAGCGGTTAATAAGTTTGCTGGCTCTTCGCTAGTCAAAAAACTAAAACTCCAGCGGCCAGCAGAAAAGATCGCGTATATTTCAACCCGAACAGGGTTTCAGGTGGTATCGTCTACTAACGCCAGAGTTCAGCAGGCAAAAGACTTTTTCAACGCGTCAACGACGACCAAAAACAAGCCCACAGCGGCCCTATTTGACCCTTCACTCACTGAAGATCAACGCCTGATTAAAGACAGTCTTGACCGTTTTGCATCAGATGTTTTAAGCGTGGCGGCCTATGATGCAGACGACAATGGTGGCACAACCGAAGAGTTATTTCAGCAAGCAAATGAACTTGGCGTACTCACCTACTCTGTTTCAGAGCAATATGGAGGTTACTCCGACACGCAGTCACCTGTCACAAACTTACTTATTGCAGAGTCTCTGGCACAAGGGGATATGGGTATCGCGACAGCACTACTATCAACAACAAGTGTTGCAAACATATTAACCAGATGGGGCACTGACGAACAGCAAGCTAACTGGCTAGCCCCCCTTACTCAATCTCTTGAACAGTCGCAGCCTCTATTTGCTACTATTGCTATCAATGAGCCTTATCCTCTATTCAACCCAAATAGTCTCAATACAACGGTCACACCTAAAGATGAAGGCTATAAGCTCAACGGCAAAAAAAGCGGCGTTGCGATTGGCGACAGGGCAGACTTTTTTCTCGTTGCAGCCGCATCGCCCAATGGCGACCAAAACCTCTATATAGTGAATAGCGCACTCAAAGGAATATCAGTAGAGCGCAGCCCCGCGATGGGACTTAAAGCCGCTGAGCTATGTACTATTAACTTCGATAATGTACAACTACCCGCCGACGCACGCCTTGGCGACGAGTATTTCTGCTATCAGACATTTCTTGACCTATCAAACCTAGCCCGATGCGCCTTAGCCATCGGTTGCGGGCAAGCGATTCAAGATTACGTAGTCAAATACTGTAATGAACGCGTCGCATTTGGTGAGCCTATTAGTCACCGTCAATCGGTTGCTTTTATGATTGCCAATATTGGCATTGAGCTTGAGGGAATGCGCCTCCTAACCTATCGAGCCGCCAGTCTCGCCGAGCAAGGCTTACCCTTTCATAAAGAAGCCTATTTAGCGAAAGTTTTCTGCTCAGACAAAGCCATGGAGATAGGCACAAATGGCGTACAACTTCTGGGAGGCCACGGTTTCATCAAAGAACACCCTGTTGAGCGATGGTATAGAGACATGAGATCAATCGCTATTTTATATGGGTTACATGCCTAATGGTCTGCAGTAAAGACATAAACAATAAGCCTGACCTAAACCCCGTAGCGCTTTCTGATGAGCCACTAAAAGCGATTAACGAACAGGACATAAACAATGAACTTTGAAATACCTCGAAAATTTAATGCACTTATCAATCAGGCGCAACAAGTAGCGGTAGAAGTTTTTCGCCCTATTTCACGAAAGTACGACTCAGCAGAGCATGAATACCCTGTTGAGCTCAACATGCTTGCGTCGATTATGGACGGCATGAACGACGGTGATATCAAAGGCGGCGCAGGCGCAGCAAAACTAAAGCAAGATAAAGACACTGAGACATCTGATGCGGTTAAAAATGGTAGCAACATGGCGACCGTATTAGGCCTAACGGAACTCTGCTGGGGTGATGTAGGGCTTGCATTAAGTCTCCCGAGACAAGGCTTAGGTAACGCAGCGATTGCAGCCGTCGCGAACAAAGAACAACTTGAACGTTATAAAAACACCTGGGCTGCCATGGCAATTACAGAGCCTAACGCGGGTTCAGACTCAGCGAATATTAGCACCACTGCGAAGTTAGATGGCGACGAGTATATTATTAACGGTGAAAAAATATTCATTACGGCTGGCGACCGTTGTGATGCCATTGTTGTATGGGCGTCGCTAAACAAAACACTCGGACGTGCGGCAATAAAGTCTTTTGTAGTCGAAAAAGGAACCCCAGGCTTAGAATTGGTTCGGTTAGATAAAAAGTTAGGCATAAAAGCATCAGACACTGCGACGATCCGGTTTGACAACTGCCGCGTGCCTAAAAGAAACTTATTGGGCAACCCTGAAATTGATACGCAAAAAGGGTTTGGTGGCGTAATGCAGACGTTTGACAATACACGCCCTGTTGTCGCAGCAATGGCGGTCGGGTTAGCACGCGCCTCTCTCGAGCTCACTCAATCGCTACTTCAATCATCCGGCATTGCTGCCGACTACGCTGAACCTATTAATAATGCCCTAGCATGTGAAGCTGAACTTTATCGAATGGAGGCTGACCTAGAAGCCGCTCGACTGCTCACATTAAAAGCCGCGTGGATGGCTGACAATGGCCTACCTAACTCTAAAGAGGCCTCTATGGCAAAAGCCAAGGCAGGCCGAACAGCTAATAACATTACGTTAAAATGTGCTGAGCTATGTTCAACCTTAGGCTATAGCGAGTCTCACCTGCTTGAGAAGTGGGCTAGAGATTCTAAAATTCTAGACATATTTGAAGGCACCCAACAGATTCAACAGCTCATTGTCGCAAGACGCATGCTAGGGAAAAACTCAAGTGAATTAAAATAAACACCGTACGCCCTTCACAGGCCAACTGTTAAATGTTGTAAAAGTCATATAAAAATGATCATTAAACAAGCAGTCGTAAAAGCCAGGGTTTACGACTATTGTTATAATGACAGCAACACAGCGTTAAGCTAGGTATTTGGAGTACCACTCTATGTCACTGCCTGATGGGTATCATTGGGATAATATAAAGAAGAAACTTCACTTTTTCGGTAAAGATGGAATTCTATTATGGAAAAACCCGACCCTTAAAAATATGCTAACCCCGCTGATTGAGCAGTTGGGTGAGAGTTTTTACTTTTTGCTTGTGGCCTATGAAGCATCTGAAGGCGCGAAACAAAATTATAACTACATTATCACCCGTAAGAACAGTGACTTTGAACAAGGCTTTGAAATTTGGGCCGGCGTAGTCGCTAGCGCAGGTTGGGGGTTTATGTCCCTAAAGTCTGTGGATTGGAGAAATAATAAAGCAATACTGGTCATTGAAGACCCATTCGAACTCGTTATACGCGAAACCCAAAATATTAACGATAACCTCCCCCTCATTTGTGGTAAAGCTTCCGGTATATTTAGTATCGCGATGAACTGCTCAATGCGCGCATTGGTAACCGCGATAGAAACACGTAATGAACGCAAATACGCCACAATTGAAATACTCCCTACCGAAGCAACGCTTAAGTCAGAACTTGAAGAGCTGAATGCGCGAGAAGGTCACACTCGTTATGAACACCTTCAAATACTCAACAAAAAGCTTCAAGAAACCCAATCTGAACTTGAAGCTGCCAATCGTCGCCTTACAGAACTCGCCATTAAAGATGACTTAACGGGCGCCTTTAACCGTCGTTTTTTTCTTGCCCAAGCCGCCCAGCACCACAGCTATCAAGTACGTTATAAAATGCCGGTATCGGTAATGATGCTTGATATTGACCACTTTAAGAAGGTTAACGATACCTATGGGCATCATGCTGGCGACCTTGCACTCATCGAGTTTTCAAATACCTGTATCGAAAATTTAAGAGATACAGATATGTTCAGTCGTCTAGGCGGAGAAGAGTTCGCAATATCCATGCCTGGCCTCGATTTAAGCCAAGCCATGTTAACCGCCGAAAAGATTCGGCAACTCATCGAGAAACTAGAAATTCAATATGAAGATAATATAACGATTAGCTTTACAGTCAGTATTGGTGTTGTAGAAATGCAACAGAAAGAGTCGCTTGAAAGTGCTTTAAATAGAGCAGATAAAGCACTTTATCAGGCCAAGCATAACGGACGAAATCGTGTAGTCTCAGTTTAACCGCTCCGTTTATCGGTTGTAAGAAGAGTACCGTTAAAACTCATCACTCATATCTATCGAACCATCGTCTTCCCATTTAACCTTAGTAATGCCTGGAGACTCACGTTCAAGCCGTTTAAATTCAGTGACATGAAGACTTATCTCCCGATGTTGCGCTCTCACGGTCTCAGCAAGCTGTTTGTTCTCTTTGATAAGCTCATTGTGAGAGATGGCATTTTTAATAGTCATGACAAGGTCGTCATCATTCCATGGTTTCATTATAAATCGATAAACTTCAGCCTTATTAATCGCATCTAGCACGCCCGCCATATCAACCTGCCCACTTAAAATCATACGAATCGAATCAGGGCAATATTCTTTTAGCGTTTGTAATACTTCGACACCATCTATTTCAGGCATTCGATAATCAGAGATAATCACATCAATGTCGGAACGGCCACTTAGATCATTAATAGCATCATGAGGATTATTATACGTAAGCACCTCCCAAGGCTGATGTCTAAGCACTCTTTGGATCGATTTTAGAATGTTGATTTCATCATCAATAATCACTATCACACTCATTTTCCTTCTCCATCGAGATATACATAAACTTTCAGCTTTTTCCTTTCCAACCGTTCGATTGACATAAATCGATTAATAATAGGATTCGTCAGCAGAAAATCTTTTGATATTAATAAAATTCCATTTGCATTGGTTACATCTCGCGCCACTTTCATACCAGGTTTCAGCGCCAGTACATCAATATGCCGTTCACCTGAACTAACAGAAGAGACCACAAAGTCACTTTGAAATAGACCTAACACCTTTACAACCCCAGGGTCATATATTTTTGCAGAGTGACTTTTGATGTATTTAAACGCCTCGTCATTACTCATCGACTCTCGTTCTAAAACCCCCATTTGAAGGCCAATAAAATCTCGAACAACCCTTAATAGCCTTGCTCCCCGAGGGATAGCACTTCCTTTAAGGCCGTTAGGGAACCCCTGGCCATCAAACCGCTCCATATGGCTGCCAATAATTTTTGATGTGAGCGCTAATTGATCAACTCCCATCAAAATCATCTCACCCAAAGCGGGGTATTGACGGTATATCTCTGTATTCTCACTATCCAGCGAAGACTCAGGTACCGCTAATATGCTATCAGGCAACCCTGTTTTACCCAGCTCATGTAGTAAGCAAGCGTAATAAATGTGGTTAATTTCATCTTTAGGTAAATTAACTTTTTGAGCTATTTTCTTTGCCAAATCAGCCATCATACTAGCGTTAATACGCTGTGAATTAAATCGACTACTGATTATCGTCGAAAACACCTTAATAAACATGTCAGAGCTCTGTTTTAGCTCTTCATAAGCCATGTCTAGCATGTCAGCTGTTTGCTGTATTTCTTGAGTTCGGGTTAAAACCCGCGCTTCTAGCTCAGTATTGAATGATTGTAGTTTTTCGTTTTGAGTCTGAGTCAGCTTAAGCCACTCTTCTCTTTCACGCTCCAGCCTTCGCAAGCGAAGACTCTGATCTATTGCCTCTTCTAGCTCTTGGTCATTCCAAGGCTTACTGATATAACGGTAGATACCACCTTTATTCAAGGCCTCAATAGTCGCACCAATGTCTGAGTGACCCGTTAGTAATATCCTAACTGTATCAGGCCACTTTGATCGCGCAATTGAAAGAAACTCCGCGCCACTCATTTTTGGCATGCGCATATCAGACACAATTAAATCGATGGGTTGTTGCTCCAGTACCTTAAGCCCTTCCTCTCCGCTTTCAGCAAAATAGCAATTAAAACCAGACTTTCTAAACAGGCGCTTTAGCGATGACAGTATTGCAGGTTCATCATCTACAAATAAAACGCTCTCTTTATTTTCTAACTCCATTTTGAAGCCTCACTTTCCATTACCACCGGTTGTGTTACCGGTAACGTCACTTTAAACGTCGTACCTACTCCTAGTTCGCTCTCTACACTGATATCCCCATGATGTCGCTGAATAATGCCATAAGACAGTGAGAGCCCTAACCCAGTCCCCTTACCTACAGGTTTTGTCGTGAAGAATGGGTCAAACAACTTACCTAAATGCTCAGGACTAATACCTTTTCCTGTATCTTGAATCATTATTTGAATACTGTCTTGATGTTTATCAACCATCGTTTTGATCGTGATAGTGCCTCTGTCTTCAATGGCGTGAGAGGCATTTACCAGTAAGTTTAGAATAACTTGGCTAATCTGCGACTCCATCATCTCCACTTCTGGTAATTCAGCATAATCGGTTATCAGTTCCACACTGTATTTGATCTCGTTATGAATTAGGTTGAGAGTCTTATCAATAGTTTGTCGAAGGTCCACTATCGAAAACTCGCCACTATCAGTATGTGAAAAATCTTTTAAATCCTGAACTATGCCCCTAACCCGAGAAATGCCTTCTTTTGACTCCTCCAATAACGATGATAAGTCGTCTGTTATAAACTCGATTTCATGCTCTTTGGCCAAACGAGTGTAAAACTGCTGAAGTTCAACATCATTACCACCGTTTATTTTCTCTCCTAATGCTTGAATCGCGGAGAGCATGGACTGACTAAACTCAGACAACGTTGATAAATTTGAGTTTACAAACCCAATAGGGTTATTAATTTCATGAGCCACACCCGCCGCCAACTGGCCAATTGATGCCATTTTTTCAGACTGTAATAGCTGCGCCTGGGTGTCTTGAAGCTGCTGAATTAGTTGTTTTTGAGCCTCATGTTCTTTTTCAAGGGATTGGTTTGAACGCTCAAGCGCACTAACTAAACGATTTTTTTCAATGCCACTATAAACCTGATTGATCAGTTGATTGATATAGATGTGATCTGTGATTAAGAACCCATCTTGAGTGGGCTTTTTCGATAAAATAATAATAGCTTTTCGTTGGCCTTCAGGGTCTATCACTGGGCACAATAAAAGATGGGCGTGTTGGGCCACCATTGAATAGCCTGAATATGTATTCGATAAATCATTAAAGTCCTCCATCACCATGGCGGCATGAAGCTGTTTGTTTTTATCGTTTAGAATCTGTTCAAACTGTTCAATATCTTCAAAATTAATCCCTCGATAAAACCATTGTGAAGGGTCCTTAAGGTTTTCTTTTTCATTTTCAATATAAATAGCGCTAGCACTAGATTCCGTCAGAAGCATTAGGCGAACCATCAACTTTTTATAAAAATCATCATCCTCAATATCTAGCGTTCTAATCCATTCTAGAATTTCAGACCACACTATTTGATACAGCATATGCCGCCCGAGTTCTTTCAACTTTAAGTCGGTATCTTGCTGTTGACGCAAAAATGAAATATTAGAAAGGCAGAGCTCGGCTAGACATGTTTGATGCGGGCTCATCACTGGTGCCTGCTCACTGAAAATCAATACAGCGGATCGCTCATCCCCCATATTAACGGTAAGCGCTCTACATGAATATGCTTTATCAGATAGGTTGAATGTAAACTCAACCCATTGATTTACTTTTAAATGAGGCTTTACCGCTTGAAAAAGGCTGTCAGGTATTGCTGCTAGCGCGCCTGAGCCATTGCTTAGCAAGGAGTTTTGCATGGAACTCGTGAAAGAGGCTCCATACCAAACCCATGCAACCGACGCGCTATCAATATGCCCTTTTAAATGCATAAGATAGTCAACACAAGTACCTTTGGTAATAGGGCTATCACGTATCACTTCGCTAAATGTCACGTTCTCTCCTGACTTCATCGGTATCATCACGCCTTCGCTCACGAGGTAGCGTTATCAAAAATGAAGTGCCTTTTCCCACCTCACTTTCTACCGAAATGTCACCCCCGTGTTTATTAACGATAATATCGTAGGAAATATTAAGCCCGAGACCAGTCCCCTTCCCTACATCTTTAGTGGTAAAAAAAGCTTCAAATATTTTGTTTATTTGACTCTGTGGAATACCCTTTCCTGTATCTTTTACCCTTAAATATACATTGCACTCATCTGACCAGGTTTTAATTACAACGGAGCCATGCTTCCCTGTTTCTTTAATCGCATGCGATGCGTTGACTAACAAGTTAGAAATAACCTGATTGATTTGTCCGTAATGGCCAGCCACGACTAATGAATCACCTAAATCTATTTCAACATCACAGTTGTATTTCAGCTCATTGCGCACAAGCTTTAGCGTACTATTAACGGCATCATTAATATCAAACTCGGTATTTTCTCCCGCATCATCCATTCGAGAGAATGACTTAAGATTTTGCACAATCGTCTGTACTCTCACACTCCCTTCTACACAGTCCTTTAATAGGTCTGGGAGATCTTGTTTGATAAAACCATAGTCAAACTGAGCCTTAAGCTCTGAAAACGTTTTACGACTATCGCTCTCTATCGAAAAGCCATCAGTTTGAGTCGACTGTTTTTCTAGTGCATCAATAAATTCAGATATGTCGTTAAAGTAATCCTCAAGCCGGTTAATATTACTGCTGATATACCCTAAAGGGTTGTTGATTTCATGTGCGACCCCAGCCGCCAGTTGGCCAATAGAGGCTAGCTTTTCTTGCTGAACCATACGACTTTGTGTATTTTTTAAGCTATTAAGAGTGTCTTCAAGCTCTTGAGTTCTATCCTTCACTCTTTGCTCTAGCTCTTCATTGAGCGTGTTTAATTGTGCGGAGTATTGAGAAAGCTCAGATAGGATCATCGTTATAGCATTCACCAAGGCATTAAAAGCGCGATAAAAATCTCCTACTTCATCCTGCCGGTTTAGTTGAACGGAGTACCCCTCGATTAGGGCATTAAAATCGTTAAAGCTACTAGACTCTAGATTTCCTCCTTTACCGATGTGAAGGTTAAACTCATTAAACTTCTTCGTTAACGCTTTTGCCAACTCATGGGAGCGCTTAAAAGGCTTAACAAATTGTGTTTGCAGAACAACATATATCGCAATAAAGAAGACCGAAAAAATCAATGTACCCCTGATTAAATCAGCCCATATCCGTTGAGTTTGGTGCGCGTGTAGACTTCTCTTATCAAAAAAAACGAATAACTGACCAATAGTTTCACCCCCTCGAATAAGCTCAATATGCTTAATATCGTCATAATATTCAGGATAATAAGGTTCAATACTATCAGCCTCGTCATTAACGCTGCCCTTGCCTTTAACAAAGCCAATGATACGGTTTCCAAAATGAGTTTCCGAACTAGAGGTAAATAACACGCCAGATAAAATAGGGTCATCAAGAAGGTATTCACTAAAAAGTGCTAACTTATCGTACTCAAACCCCCACAATAAGCCGCTTCCTGACTGCGAGGCAATTTCTGTAATATAAAGCGCGCGCTGCTGAAATCTAAGCTCTTCGTCTTTATTATTTTTAATATACGTAACAAAACTCACAACAAGGTTTAACGCAACAAGTAAGCCGCATACGGTCAACGTTATGTTTCTTGAAATCGATTTTTTCAACGATTATTACCCATTACAACGGCGCTCAATTAGCCGGCGTCATTTACCCGTATCATTTTGGGGCGGTAGACTAAAATTAGGCAGGCCTTATTCACACTTTTTTTAAGGTCTTATTAACACTATAGCTTGAAAATCAAAAAAAACACGAGCATCAAACTGTTCATTAATATCACAATATCAGAGACCAAATTATTTTTGATCAATCTAAAATTCAGCCTATAGTTAATAGTAGGTATATAAAAAATTCGATAGGCAATGATATGGCCGGTAATGGCGATGAAATTAAAATCGATAGCGAACTATTTGATGGATTAACGGCATTAGCGGCATCTGCTTTCCCCAAAAAATGCGCCTGTTGTGGAAGGTCTTATCAAACAGCAGAAGCGTTTATAAAAGCGACCGAAAAGATTCCTACTGCGACCTCCTCAATGAAGTCTTCAGTTGAAGATGATGGCTCTACTGTTGTTGAAGTGTTTCGAAATTGCCCATGCGGCTCTACACTAATGGATGAGTTTAATGATCGTCGAGACATGTCTGATAAAGGTAATAAGCGTCGACAGCACTTTAACCGTATGATGGACTATTTAGAGGAGAAAGGCATTCCTAAAGACGTATCAAGAGTTGAACTGATCAAGGTACTTCATGGGGAGAAAAGTAAAATCCTATCTACCATCCCTCCCCCAAAAACATCTTAACTACCCAGGAAAGTCAGAGCATCGCTGTTGCTGTTTTAACCGAGCCTCTTGCTTCAACTCACGCCGCTTTGCTATTACCTTTGCAGCTTCGTCGCCGACATGTTCTTCTCCTCGCTGAGAAGCTAAGTCAATTTGACGCTGACGTTCAGCATACCGTGCTTTTTGTTCATCACTACTCTTATCAAAACAATGCGGGCAGCTGACGCCAACTACATAGTGCTCACTTAACTTTTCTTGTTCAGTGATGGGGAACCTGCACGCGTTACATTGGTCGTACTGTCCCTTTTCGAGCTTGTGATCTACGGCAACACGATTATCAAATACAAAGCATTCACCTTCCCATAAAGTCTTTTCTTCTGGCACTTCTTCAAGGTACTTAAGAATTCCACCTTCAAGGTGATACACTTCATCAAAGCCTTTTTCTTTCAAAAACGCGGTAGACTTTTCGCAACGGATTCCTCCCGTACAAAACATCGCAACTTTCTTATGTTTTGCTGGGTCAAGATGCTTCTCAACATACTCAGGAAATTCTCGGAACGTCTCAGTTTGAGGATTTACAGCATTCTTAAACGTACCAATATTAACTTCATAGTCGTTACGAGTATCAACCAACAGAACCTCAGGGTCAGAAATCAATGCATTCCAGTCTTTAGGCTTAACGTAAGTGCCCACTACATGTTTAGGGTCAATACCTTCAACCCCCATGGTTACAATTTCTTTTTTCAGCTTGACCTTAGTTCTATTAAATGGAACACCTTCGTCATACGATTCTTTATAAGAAATATCAGCAAACCGGCTATCTGTTTTCAACCAATCCAACAGTGCATCAATACCTTCTCGACTACTTGCTACAGTTCCGTTGATACCTTCTTCGGCCAACAGCAGCGTGCCTCTCACTTCATTTTTGAGCATGACATCAAGTAAAGGCTGACGTAGCATTTCATAATCGCTAAGCGTTACAAATTTATATAACGCACAGACAACCGTTTGGGACAAGCTGACTTCTTTTTTAGACCCTTCTGCTTGCTTCAAAGGCCCATCTGTTTCTTTCAAAATCATAGTATTCACCTATCATGCGGTCTGGAACGTAAAACCAGAGCAATTTTTGGGGCTGGGATTGTAAACAAAAATCAACATTTTATCAGTAATGATTTGTCACGTTACGTTCAAATAACAACTATAAAATCAGCGCTTAAATAATGAACGCAAGGCCAATTATTAGACCTATGTACTATTTAATTTTCTATATTGCGTTATTATGATAACTCTATTAATTCACGGAAGAGCAAAAACAATATAAACCCATTCTAATAAAAATCGGGGCACTACATGAGAGTTTTTACTGTATTACTTGTAAGCCTAATATCTTCAAACGCTGCCGCTGAAATTCATACCTGCGAAATTAATCAACGAACAGTCTATTCAGATACACCCTGCAGCCATATCAGCAAAAACTATACATCCGCTAAAGCAGCTCATCCAACCTCACATTGGTGGGAAGATATCGACGGGCGCAACCAGTACAAACAGCCTGTTGTTCTAGACGGCCCGTTAGACGAACGAGTCGACAAAGTTGCTAGTATCATATCCGAAGCATGGCTAAAGTCTAATGACTGCCAAACAGCCATCAGCACAGGTCAAGAGGGGTATAACTGTAAAGACTTTTTACAATATATCGAACCAGACACCGCATTTTGGCAGGCAAGCCGCCAATACCAATCATTAAATTTCTATACAAAAAAGAAAGTTAAAAACCAACAGAAGATGACTAGCATCGAACAACAGATACATGATTTGGTGTCATTTAGAGCTGAGCTCAAGCAATACGTCAAAAAGCAGCAACCTGCCCAGCGATAGGACGTCAAATATACAGTTAGATAAACAGAAAAGAAACATCCTTGATCATAAATATCACGCGAATAAGGTGCTATACCAACGTGACCACAGCACTTTATTCGCCAGTGTTTTGACTATCGAGTCAGCATGTTCCCGCCTCAATGGTTTCGATGGCTTTTTCTCTCAAATCCTCTACATCTAGTTCACAAATGCCAAGGTAGTCTAATAAACTATCTTTTATGGATAGCCATTCATAACTCTCTTCGCTTTGACCCAATGTTTTAAACTCTTTGGTCACATACTCAGCCAACTTTAGAATAGCCATCAGCGTTGTGGTTTCTGTTCGTTCAGCCCCAAACAGCTTATTCAATAGATCAACATTGTGGTGATGCTTGATAACGTCGGTGACCATTTTAGGCAATTTCCATGATCTGGCTAGAAAAAAACCTAAGTCCGCATGGTTTGTTTTGTACAAATGACTTTCAACAACGGTAAATGGGTGTTGATCTTGGCCATATATTTTATGAAGTAAGCTCAAATAGTTTTTATGCTTCTGCATCATCAATGGGACGCCGCAATCATGAAACAACCCAACCATATACGCAGTATCCGGCTTACAGAGTTTAAGGTCTTTAGCGATAAAACCTGCAGCTACAGCGGCATCATCACTGGCTTGCCAGAATGACTCCAATGCTTTCATATCAACCGTTTCTTGAAATGAACTTTTTAAAAGCACTGCGTTAACCACGTTGATCACGCTATCAAGCCCTAACAACGTAACGGCTTCTTGAACCGATTCAATCTCTCTTGCCAATGAAAAAGCGGCCGAATTAACGACTTTAATAATGGCGCCAGCAACACTAGGGTCTTTTATTATGATTGAAGAAATTTTTTCTATGTCAGGATAAACAGCCGCTATATCCTGTAATATGTAAGGATGAGGAGGAATAATAACGCCTTTTAGCGCGTTTTCCGCATCTTTTTCATTAATTTCAATACTATCGGGCGTTGTTTTTTCAAGCATTATCGATCTGCCTTAGTTACCATCCATTACGTTTCGCTATTTAAATATGGTCAAGCGTAAACAACCTATATTAAAACTATAGCATAGCAATAAACTTTAAAATGACACTCTGTATTAACCACCTTATCAATAAATAGAGTCGGTTAAACTGAGCACAACGTAATAAATAAATGTAGTATACTGCCTCGATGACAAACCAGCACCCAACTCCCCCCCCCGCACGCAAGCCTTCAGCCCGACTAACTCAAGGCCCTGTTGATAAAACGCTTATAACACTTTCAAGGCACATGGCACTTGGTATCATATCGATTATCTTTATTAACGTAGTCGATACGTTTTATGTTGGTCAACTGGGAGCAAAAGAGTTAGCGGCAATTAGCTTTACATTTCCTGTAACCATGATAGTAATTAGCCTTGCGATGGGCTTGAGCATTGGCACCTCGGCTCTAGTATCTCGCGCTATTGGTTCAGGGGACCATGGCAGGGTTAAGCGCCTAACAACTGACTGTCTTGCTCTAGCCTTCATTCTGGTCTTTTTAGTCGCGTTAACCGGTTATCATACAATAGACCCAATATTTACCGCACTTGGCGCCTCAATGCCGCAAATAGACCTTATTCATGACTATATGTCTGTTTGGTATGTTGGCGTAGGGTTGGTGGTAATCCCCATGGTGGGTAATAGCGCTATTAGGGCAACAGGCGACACAAAGACTCCTAGTCGTGTGATGTTAGTTGCAGCGGCCGTCAACATTATTCTCGATCCACTATTAATTTTTGGGTTAGGCCCTTTTCCAAGGCTTGAGCTAACAGGTGCTGCATTAGCAACGCTAATCTCATACTCTTTAACCTTTCTTTTTTCGCTTTGGGTTTTAATTTTAAGAGAAAAAATGCTAACGATTGCTATACCGTCACTAGCAGACGTGTGGCGATCTTGGAGCAGCCTACTAAAATTGGCATTACCTGCCGCCACAACCAATATGATGGCACCCGTCACTATCGGTATTCTCACACACTTAGCCGCTTCATACGGAGACTATGCAGTAGCCGCGCTAGGCGTTGGTACAAGAATAGAGTCTTTAGCGATGATTGGGGTCATGGCGCTTTCATCGGTATTAACCCCTTTTATAGGTCAAAACTGGGGCGCAAAAAAGTACGACCGAGTGCAACAAAGCCTAAACTTTGCGATTAAATTCGCACTACTTTGGGGGGCCAGTCTTTGTATTGTTCTAGCCCTCAGCGCGCCTGTTTTATCCAGATTATTTTCAGACAATCCAGATGTTATTCATCTGATCGAAATGTTTCTGAGAATGGTGCCGATTAGCTATGCCGGCATGGGCTTAATCATCGTAACCAGTGCGACATACAATGCCTTCCACCAACCTAAACAGGCCGCTATTTTAGTGCTAACTCGCCTATTCATTTTAATGGTTCCCTTAGCCTTCATCGGCGCTCAGATATGGGGCGTAATAGGGATTTTTGCAGGTGTAATGATCGCCAATATCTTAGCAGGAATACTCGCTTTCACTCAATTGAAAAGAAAAATTCGTACACTAATGCCTTAAACCAACCGACCTGTGAGCGTTGCTGTGACAAATCTTCAATCTATACAAGAACAACTTCAGTTAGCCCCGTCTGTTTCTATGTCTGATAGTCGCGCGCTATATGGTTCAACTGAGTCTCTAGCGCTACTCAATATTGAAAGCCCTATGTGCAATGCAGTGATTGCGGTACAAGGTGCTCAACTTTTAGAGTTTGCCCCCAAGGACGCGACCCCTTGGCTTTGGTTAAGCCCTAAAGCGGTATTTCAAGAAGGGCATCCTGTACGCGGCGGCATTCCCGTTTGTGCACCTTGGTTTGGCGTCAACCACCAAGATGCCACCAAGCCTAAGCATGGTTTTGTGCGCACTCAAGACTGGCAACTCATCAACATCACAGAAAGCCCATCCGGCGTGATGAAGTTAGTCTTCCAGTTTCTGTCTGCAAAAGAGGATTTTTCACTATTCCCCCATAAATTCTCGCTCGAATTGACTCTATTACTGTCAGATCATATTGATATTTCATTTTCTGTAAAAAATTCAAGCCCCATTGAAATGCCATTTAGCTGGGCGCTCCACAGTTATTTTTGTGTTGACGATTTAAACCGTGTTCGCGTTACAGGGCTAGAAAATAACACGTATCTCGATGCCACTAACGCCTTAACGCCCATAACGCAAAGCGGCGCTGTATGCTTTAAAACCGAAGTAGATCGAGTGTACGAGAGCGTCGACACTGAGCAAGTAATTAAGGGGTCACCTTCTTTATCGATCAAAGGGACAAATTGCCCCACCGCTATCGTTTGGAACCCGGGGAGTGAATTAGCTGAAAAAATGGCAGACATTACCGTTAATCACTATGATGAGTATATCTGTGTAGAGCGCGGTGCAGCATTTGGCAACACTTGGCGTGTACCCCCAGGTCAATCTGCCACGGCTGAGTTGACTATATTAAAGAGTCACTAATGCAATGAAATTATATGAAGAGTATCTCTTACCTCACGTTATCAACTTAGCTTGTGGCAGCAAACCCATTTTGCGGCAACGAAACAAAATAGTCCCTTTTGCCGAAGGCCGCGTTTTAGAGGTTGGGTTTGGCTCGGGGCTCAACTTGCCTTTTTACAACCCTGAAAATGTCGAGTTTATCTGGGGCTTAGAACCCTCCTCGGGGATGCGCAAAAAGGCAGCTAAGAATCTCGAAAAGTCCGCTATAGATATAAAATGGTTAGACCTGCCTGGCGAAGAAATTCCACTCGATAATCATAGCGTTGACACAATACTCCTCACCTATACGCTCTGTACCATCCCCGACTGGGAAGCAGCATTAAACCAGATGAAACGAGTGCTTAAACCAGGAGGTAAATTATTATTCTGCGAGCATGGAGAAGCGCCAGACGAATCTATAAAACGTTGGCAGCAGCGCATAAACCCTTACTGGAAGCAGGTATCCGGTGGCTGTAATTTAAACCGCCCTATTCCTCAATGCCTTGAGCAGGCCGGTTTTACTATAATGAACATGGAAACTCGCTATCTACCATCCACTCCTAAAATTGCAGGTTTTAACTATTGGGGGTATGCTCAATACACGTAACTTAGCGTTCTTATGTAGTAGATCAAATATATTATTCACCCACGTTTTATAATGAATTATATAAGCTAATTAAATATATCTTCATTTGAAATGAGAATTTGCTGATGCTTTCAAAATCTGTACAGAGCAACGTAGTATCACAAATAAATAGCGACATTGTTGCCATCAACAACGCCATATTGCTGCATAAAAAATGGTTGGCTGAATGGAACAAAAAGCTTGTTTTCCAACTGCCTATCTCTGACGAATTTATACAGTCTAATGCCCATAAGCATTGTGGGTTTGGTCTTTGGTACTATGGCGAGCATAGTCTTTTTACCGAAGAACAAGACGAATTCCCACGGCTTGGTTCACTCCATATAGCGCTGCACGATAGTGTTAGACACATCTCTCTTAAAATAGCGAATAAGCAAGAATTAACGCCCGAGGATTACGATAAATTCACCGCCAAAGAGATCGAATTTACACTTTCGATGACACACCTTCGCGATGCTCTATTCGGCCAATTATATTCGTTTGATTACTTAACGGGCGTCCACAATCGTCAGGCATTATATGCATTATTAGAAAGAGAACATGCACGGCTAACCCGAACCTCAGGCGTTTCTAGCATCGTAATGGTTGACTTAGATTATTTCAAAAAGGTAAACGATCAATACGGACATCAAGCGGGCGATGAAGTACTGATGTTTTTCGCAAATTATCTAAAAGAGAGACTTCGCCCTTATGATTCGATTGGCCGTTATGGTGGTGAAGAGTTTCTACTTTGTCTGCCTGATACGAGCATCAACGATACTGAAGCCATTATGAACCGTATTAGAGAGGATCTGGCAGCCCAACCCATTGATATTACGGGGCTAGATGGTCAACCTTATAGCATTAAAATAACGGCGTCCTTTGGTGTATCCTCTATCAGTAAAAGACACCCGATTAGCGAGGCGGTTGAAACCGCAGATATAGCCATGTACCAAGCCAAATCTGCGGGCCGAAACCGTGTAAAAACCTATCATTACAAGGATCAGAGTAATTAATTATTTCTCTGCTTCGTCATACGCTTTTTTAACTTCATCAGCAATAATGGCGAGGCCCTTTTTCACTACAGCCTCATCTTGTGAATAGGTAATACGAATACACTCTTGCTTATGCTGCCAGTCATCATCGATACCCGGGAAAAAATAATGGCCCGATACCACCAGCACACCTCGAGCTTTAAGCCTTTCATAAAGCGCTTGGTTTGAAATCGGTAAATCTTTTAACCACAACCACAAAAACATTGCGCCTTCAGGCTTATGCAATAGATAAGGGTATCCATCAAGCCCGTCACCCAATAGCTTCACGGCTTTTTCAGCTTTACTCTCGTAATACGGACAAACAATATCTTTACTGAGTGAAATGATCTCACCCGATGCTACCATATCGTTCGCCAACATGCTGCCAAAGCTACCTGTTGCAAGATTCAAAATAGCATTAATGCCTGACATAGACGCGATCACATCTTCATTAGCAATGACGATTCCGGTTCTGGCGGCAGGCAATCCTAGCTTAGAAAGGCTTAAGCACAGAATGATATTTTCATTCCAGATGGGGGTCGCATCAGTGAAAATAAGGTGAGGAAAAGGCGTTCCGTATGCGCCATCTATAATAAGAGGCACACCATGGCTCTTAGCGATTTTGTCTAGCCGAGAGACCTCTTCATCGGTCAATACATTACCCGTTGGATTAGTCGGTCGAGAGACACAAATAGCGCCTGTCTCTTCAGTGATATGAAGCTTGTCAAAGTCAACATGATACTTAAATGTATGTTTATCAAAATACTCAAAGCTAGGCCTTGCGGCAGTAAAAAAATGACTAGTCAACCCAGCATCTGCATAGCCAATATATTCGGGCGCTAAGGGTAACTGTATTTTACGCTTAGAGCCATCATCGTAGTCGCCCGCAAACATATTAAACAGCATGAAGAATGCCGCCTGACTACCGTTGGTCAAGCCAATATTACGTTCGGTTAGGTTCCAACCATAGAGGTTATTCAAAAGTTTAACTAAATGACTAATAAACTCTTTCTCGCCTTGCGGTGGATCATAAATACCAATCAGTCGCTTAAACTGATTCTCGTCTGCCAAAATATCTTCTAAGCGTTGATGAAACTTAGCTTGAACTTCAGGTATATGCCCCGGATTACCCCCTCCCATCATGATCATATCAGACCCTGAAGATAGCGCATTCCCTAGGTCATCCATCAACGAAGTAATACCCGATTGACGGGTGAATTTCTCTCCAAATGCTGATAATTTCATCTACCTGCCCTTTAAACGCTTTAACACACGCATGCTATTAATATACGACTGAGTGGATAACAAAACCGCTCACTCTTCGTCTAATGAAATACCGATATTGCTCACCCCTTCATCAGAGGCTAATAGCCTAAGACCCGCTACGACATGTTGGTCGGGGACGCTTTCTTTACGTAATCGATCAACTAACTCTTCCTGAAAGGCCATTTCTCGCTTAATCAGGGAGCTTTGATCGAACACCTTAACTAACTCGTCTTCAGACAAGCCTTCGCCCTCGGTGGTCTCTATAAAATCCATCACGCCTTCAAACGAGTTTTGCGCCGTATCCGTCGCTCGGCGTTTCTCAGTATTAACTTGACTCAGCAATGCTTGCTCAAGCGTTTCACAAAAGCTGACCGCCGTCACCGCGCCAAACATATCGTACTCTGCGAGATCTGGTACGTTTTCTTCAAGCAGTTCCAGTAGCTCGATGTAGCGATCTTCTTCTGCATTCTCTACTAGTGCGGCCCAACCTTGCTCTAAGCAATTAGTAACGGCTTGTGCACCAGAAAACTCAACAACCTGAGAAAATAGCGCAAAATTAGGGTACGCCCTTTCTGCTAGCGCTAAAATAAAGGCGGTTTCTCTCCAGCCTTTTAGCTGTGCAAGATGCCGCTGAAACTGATTCGCTTTCACACTAACCTCGTTAAAAAATAGTAACTCAGGAGTCCATTGAATAATTTTACTAAGATGATATTTGAAAAATACTATTTTAACGGTTATAGCGGAATTTAACGAACAGTTTTCATAACCGATTGGTGATAAACCGACAGCAATGTCGAAATGGCAGAAGCTAAGTCGGGGCCAAATGATACAATACCATCCCTATGCCCCTTCATCGCGAACACCGGCGCAATCGACTTGGCTGAGATATCGTTTGCAACACTAACCACTGCAGCAGCCATATCAGTTGTACCGTATGGAATGTCGGCACATGTAGTAGGTAACGACAATCGTTCTGCTAATCGCCATATTAAAGGCGAATGCACATGGACAACCGCGCCAACAGAAGGGAATTCATTATATAGCACACCATGGGTCAATGACTCGGACGAAGGTTTACACTCGCCTAGCGCGATTAAATGATTAAGTTTAGGGAAGCAACGAGTCACAACCGCGCAATGCTCAGAGCTTAAATAAGGAAGATGTCCTGTTTGACTGCCCGATATCAAAAAGGCATTTTTGATATTCTGGTGAGTCTTTTCTGCCAACAAGCAAGCCGCCTCCGTTGGTACTCGAGTTGATATATTACCAAAACCTAGCCCCCCATAGCGTTGAGGGTCTTGACCTACTAATTTTAGATTGAACAACACATGCCGCCACATGTCGAGCAGTTCTACCGGCATGCATGAAGGAATAGGTTGCTGATTAAACAGTAGCTTATATTTAATCACCCCTTCTCGTTCATGTCCCTCTTCACATTCACCACGACCTTGTTGTAAGTCACCAACAAATGCTTGATTTTGATCTTCTAATTGCTCGCTATCCATAATCACTTTAATTTATTTTTATCTTGCTAATGCTCATCAAACCAATAGCTGCAGCCAAAATTAATACCACCACAAAATAGTTCCAGCCAAACCACTCATAGACTAAACCGGGTAACACTGACCCTAGTACGCCACCCAAATAATAAAAGGTCAAGTACAATGCATTAACCAAGCGTCGTTTTTCACCTGCGACAGTGTTCACCCACGCCGCTGCAATAGAGTGCACTAAAAACATAGCACCACAGAAGACAAACAATGATATAAACAAAATGTTTATGTCATTAAACACCGTCATTGCAATCGCTAATGTATAGATTATAAAACCTATCATTAGGGTACGATGATCTCCACCTCCTAGTATAGAAAGTTTAGACGACAGTAGCGAAGTCACAACCCCTAATAAATAACCGCTATACATTAAACTAATAAATATACCTGACGCTTCAGAGTTTAGGTCACTGACTCTAAAGGGTAAAAAATTCATCATCGCTGAAAAAATAAAAAACAAACAACTAACCGCTAAAAAGACATATCCTAGCCCACGATCAAACAGTAGAACCTTAATGTCGTGCCAATTAATTTGGTCGTCTTGCACTGCAGATGTATTCTCTCGCCCAAAAGGAGCGCACGCCATCACCACTAACAGAACAGACAGCAAATAAAAGAAATAACGCCAATCACTATAGTCTGCAAAAAAACCGCTAATTAATCGACCAAACAACCCCCCTAAAATCGTCGCCGTTACATAGGCAGACATCGCTTGTTTTATTGACGTTGGTCCTGCACATCTTGAGGTTAATGTCATCACCGAAGTAAGCAATACAGGCAGTAAAAGCCCTTGGCAAAAACGAATAACCAGCAATAGCGTAAAGTCATTCGCTAAAACAAAGCCGGTTGTGGTTAATGCCAATAACAACAAAGAAATACGCAGCAACCTTTCAGGGGAATACTTTGATAGCAGACGGCCAAATGTTAACGGAGCGATAAACAGCGGAAGCATAGTCGCCGTCGTTAGCAATCCAGTTTGAGTTTCTGATAACCCTAAACTAATAGAAAGTAAGGGAAATAACGGCTGTGGGGCATAAAGAACAAAATACGCCAGAATTGACGCTACTAATAGCGGCAGTATTTGAACAATACGCACACAAAAAACCTCTTACGGATCGAAATGGGGGGATTTAAAGCAAGACAAACAAAAAAGGAGCCCTTAAGTTAATCAGAGGACTCCTCAAATAGTTCATTATCAATTCAACATATTAACAATGCTATGCTCTTAGCAATGTTAAGTTCTTGGTAATGTTACGCCAGTTTGACCATGATACTTACCACCACGATCTTTATAACTTGTTTCACATTCTTCATCTGACTCAAAAAATAACATTTGAGCCACACCTTCATTAGCATAAATTTTTGCGGGCAATGTGGTGGTGTTAGAAAACTCTAATGTTACATGGCCTTCCCATTCTGGTTCGAGAGGCGTCACGTTAACAATGATACCGCAGCGCGCATAAGTTGATTTACCAAGACAAATCGTTAATACGTTTCTTGGGATCCGGAAGTACTCAACCGTACGAGCCAATGCAAATGAGTTGGGTGGAATAATGCAGACATCACTTTGAACATCAACAAAACTATTTTCGTCAAAATTCTTCGGGTCTACTGTCGCAGAATGTACATTAGTAAATATTTTAAACTCATTACTGCAGCGCACATCATAACCATAGCTTGATGTACCATAAGAGATTATACGACCCTGTTCGTCTTCACGCACTTGGCCTGGTTCAAAAGGTTCGATCATGCCAGTTTGCTCGGCCATTCTTCGAATCCATTTGTCAGACTTGATTGTCATCTTAGTTCGTCTCGTTAATTATGTTCTTTGAATGAATGCTTTTTATACTAAAAATAAGGTGGCAATCATACCCTGATCTGATACTTTTAAAAAGACAGTAATGCAGTCTCACTCACAAACACACTCGTCCATCATGACATTAAGGCATTAACACTCCCTCATATGAGCCAAACTCACGCACTTTTATCCATCAACAAACTCCTGGTTTTTCATGTTGGACCGGTTGATATGCAGATCTATACCCAACAAATCGTTGGTCTTAGTGGCCCCTCTGGATGCGGTAAAAGTGTTTTTTTAAAATCTCTTGCTGACCTTATTGAAAGCCGTGGCAACATTAAGCTAGCAGGCATCCATAGCAAAGCTATTGAAGCGCCTAAGTGGCGACAAAAAGTTCAACTTGTTCCCGCAGAAAGTTTTTGGTGGCACAACACGGTGGGCGAGCACTTTCAGCATCCTATGAATAAAGACCACTTAGTACGATTATCATTAGCCACCGATATCGCCCGGAACCCCGTTAACCAACTTTCAACAGGTCAAAAGCAACGTCTCGCTCTGCTCAGGTCGCTTGAAAAAAAGCCTCAGGTTTTATTATTAGATGAACCCACAGGAAGCCTAGATAATGAAAATACTGCAAGTGTTGAATCACTCGTAAGAGATTATCTAACCAACAATAATGCGGCGGCAATTTGGGTAAGCCATGACCCAGAACAGCTAAAACGAGTGGCAGATATATCATTTAAAATGGAAAATGGAAAAATAGAGAGTGTTCAAAGATGAGTAGCGTAAGCCTAAGTGTATGGGACTTTGTTGCAACGTCTTTTTTGATCCTTATTCTTGCTGCTATTAGTTTAAAGCAGCAACTCAACCTTCATAAGCAACTTATTATTGCGGCAATAAGAGCAACAGTACAGTTATTGTTGATCGGCTTTATTTTACGTTGGCTATTTGGTGACATTAACCCGCTATGGCTTATTCTAGTGGCTTCCGTCATGCTATTGGCTGCCGGCCGCGAAGTAATCAGTCGCCAACAGCGCCCTTTTACAGACAGTTATGGTTACTTATCAACTGTTTTATCAATGTTTCTATCTTCATTTATACTCACTATTGCCACGCTGACCATCGTGATTCAAGCAGACCCTTGGTATTCTCCCCAATATGCTATTCCGCTACTCGGCATGCTGCTCGGTAATACCATGAATGGCATTTCTATTTCTATGGATCGACTCACCTCAACAGTATGGCTCCAGCAGCAGGTCATTGAACAACGATTAATGTTAGGCGAACAAAGCAAAGAAGCATTAGCCGATATCAAAAGAGATGCCATGCGTGCCGGCATGATACCGTCTATCAATGGCATGGCTTCTGCCGGTATAGTCGCGCTACCAGGAATGATGACAGGACAAATTCTAGCAGGAAGCAGCCCTATTGAAGCGGTAAAGTATCAAATACTGATACTCTTTTTAATCTCTGCCGGATCAGGCTTTGGGATTTACGCATCTCTTAAGCTTGGAAGCCGTCATTTATTTGATAAACGACACCGTCTTCGCCTAGAGCGTCTAAAAAGTGATTAATTTAATGCCATATTAAACTAGGAACAAACGATTAAATGATGACTCGATCAACCTCCCCTTTATTCATAACCTCTATCGTTGTGACCGCACTCTCTTGTATGCTTTCAAGCCACCTACATGCAGACCCTATAAAATATGAAGAAGTCACCACCCCAAACAAACCGCCTACTGACGACTGGATCTATCTATCTGTCATGCTAGGCAAACTAGATACTCAAAGCCAAGCGGTCATGACTGACGAGAGTACTGGCGAGAAATCTTATGCGGACATCCCTTCAATGCCATTTGCTGGAATACAAGCGCAAATCCCCATATCACGCCAGTGGTTTGAATACGGTTTTGAAACAGGCGCGAATATTGGCTGGAAAAACGACAGTTTTGTTTTCGTCGCGACGAACAATCAAGCCGCTTTAGCGCTAAAGAGTCAGTTCTTTTTAATGGAAATACATGGCGGCGTTTTTGCTGCTCTAGCCCCTACCAGCCGCTTCAGAATTTATGCTGGCGCAGGCCCCGTTTTAGCCTACGGGCATATCAACAACTCAGACTCAGAGCCCGCACACCTACCCGCTACTCAAGGCGGGGCGAACATTTCAATCAATCTATCAGATAGCACCGATGATATATCATTAGGTCTATACGGGCGCGCAGGCATTGAGTACTTTACCCGCTCTGGATTCAGCATTGGTGCAGGCGTAAGGCGTGCTAAGTATGACTTAGACTTTGGTAATGTCGCTGGAGAAATGAAGTTAAATGATAATGTGTATTTTATGAGCTTAGGCCAGAGATTTAGGACTTATTAATCACGCCTAAGCATTACATACTCTCACTACTATAATACCTTCCATTAAATTCAGATAAGACTTGACATTTATCAATGACAATGAAAATAGCGGGTTGTCGTTAGATAAATGAAGGAGTATTCTGAAAAAAGTTATAAGTTAGCTTTCAACTAATACTTTTAGATCTAACAGGCCTTTAGTTGCCTACATAGGTTAGTGGGCACTAATCGCCAAACAAGAGCGCTAGCGCTTACCCGTTTGCATTATCTCTTCGCACCAACGATATCTTCTTACTGCAGATATCACCGTACAAAAGGGCTGCTCATGACCCCGACCATTGCCATCCTTCTTATCATCACCTTCTTACTATCGACCGTAGGTCTTCTATTACTTATCTGGTCTATCGCCAACAATCAATTCCGTCACGGAAAGGACGCTGCCCGCACAATTTTCACCTCTGGTGAAGAAGGGGTTGGCGAAGATCCCGCTGAGAAATCCACACAAGAACTGACTGAAAAGCCTGACCTCGAGCTTTCTGCACGCTATCAAGCTGACCAGTCATCCCGCAAAGCAGCTTTGGCGTGGATCGCGTCTTCTATTGTCTGGATTGTGGTTGGCTCATTTTATGGCCTACTCTCCTCTGCAAAGATGCACATGCCAGAATTGCTAGCCAGTAGTGAATGGTTTACCTTTGGTCGTATCCGACCTATGCACTTGAATGCGGTTTCCTATGGTTGGTCATCTATGGCCGGTATTGGTATCGCATTATTTTTAATTCCCCGTCTATTCAAAACACCCTTAGTCGGTAGCCGATACGCGATACTAGGAAGTGCTATCTGGAACATCGGTTTAGTGCTTGGGCTTGGCGCCATTAACATAGGGCTATCTGACGGTAAGGAATGGCTTGAGTTCCCTTGGCAGATAGACCTTTTATTTGTTGTGGGTGGGGCTTTATGTGCCGTCCCATTACTACTGACAGCAGCAAACCGCACGGTGTCTCATCTATATGTCACTAGTTGGTACTTATTAGCAGCATTGGTATGGTTTCCAATTCTATTTTTTATCGCCAACATGCCGTTTACTTTTCCAGGCGCCTCGGGGGCCACTGTTAACTGGTGGTTTGCCCATAACGTGCTGGGGCTTTGGGTCACACCACTGGGTATTGGTATCGCTTATTACATGATTCCTAAAATTCTCGGTCGGCCTATTATCTCTTATCAGCTATCATTGATCGGCTTCTGGTCATTAGCGTTATTCTACAGTCAGGTCGGCATACACCACATCATCGGCGGGCCCATTCCAACCTGGCTTGTCACCCTATCTATTGTTCATAGCGTCATGATGTCGATTCCAGTCATCACTGTTGCCATCAACCATCACGGTACGATGATGGGTAACTTCGGCCGCCTTAAAGACTCCCCTACACTTCGTTTTGTTTGGATTGGTGCACTGATGTATACCGCGTCGTCTTTACAAGGTTCAATGGAAGCCTTACGAAGCATTAACGTCATTACCCACTTCACGCACTACACCGTAGCGCATGCGCACCTAGGTATGTATGCATTTCTAAGCTTTATTTTGTTTGGCGCCATCTACTTTGTCATGCCTCGCCTAATGAACTGGGAGTGGCCATCGAGAGGGTTGATCAGCTTGCATTTTTGGTTGGTGAGCGCGGGCATCCTAATTTATTTCTTTTCAATGACTATCGCCGGCTGGAAACAAGGTATCGAGCTTTTAACCGCTGATACCCCCTTCATGGATATTGTACGTATGACGATTCCTTATTTAGAAGCGCGCACCCTTGGCGGCTCTTTAATGACCCTCGGCCACCTAGTCTTTGCGCTTCACTTTTTGGCGATGCTACTTCGACGGGGAGAAAGTAAAGATCAACCCACACTATTTCGCTCCATGAATAAGGAGGTGATTCGATGAAACGTGCACTTGCGATAATGGTAGGCGCAGCCTTAATTCTGCTTTTGGCTATGCTCACGCTGGTAGTGATGCCGTACATACAAATGTCATCTGAAGAGGTGCCGGAAGACCTTAAACCCTACACGGCGCAACAATTAAAAGGACGTCAGGTGTATATTGCTAATGGCTGTATCTATTGCCATAGCCAGCAACCTCGCGACCCTTCATTCGCGCCGGGTGACAAAGATCGAGGCTGGGGTCGCCCGTCTGTGCCAGGCGACTATAAGTATGATGAACCACACCTTCTAGGTACCATGCGTACAGGCCCTGACCTGTTCAATATTGGCGCTCGACAACCCAGCATCGATTGGCAATTAATTCACCTGTACAGCCCTCAGGCGGTTGTACCTGATAGCATTATGCCGCCTCACCGTTTCTTATTTAAGACAGTGGATAAAGTCGCAGAGGGAGAAAAAGAAGTTCATATACCCCCGCCGTACGGCCCTAAAAAAGGCCATGTCGTTGCCACCGATAAAGCGCTAGCATTGGCTGAATACCTGTTAGGGCTCGATCACACATACCCTGCGCCGACCTTACCTCAGCCCGACGTTAACGCTCAGCCTGACGATATAAAGGAGTAACAGTCGCCGTGATAAACGATGATAAACATACACAATTGCGTGAAAACCCCGAACCTGAAGAAGGTACCCTCACCACACCCAAAGCCGTGCTAGCATGGATTTTTATCCTTATCGTCTGGGGTGTTGGTTATTATGCTTGGCAAATAGGCAAACCGATGCTCGGCGGTGATAGTAGAACAGCCGTAGCCGCCCCCCCACAGAGCCCAGAAGAGTCTCTAGACGGCACAATCGTTGCCGCCCCAGAAGGTAAAACCGTGTTTTCAGCTCACTGCGCAGCCTGTCATCAGGCTACCGGCCAAGGCATACCCGGCGCGTTCCCTCCACTGGCGGGCAGTCAATGGGTCACAGCAGAAGATTCGAATCTTCCACTTGCCATTATTCACGATGGTCTAAGTGGTGAAATCGAAGTAGCGGGAAATACATACAATGGAATCATGCCTTCCTTTAAAGGGACTCTTTCTTCTGCTGAACTCGCTGCGGTGCTGACATACATCCGTCAAAATTGGGGCAATAACGCGGAAGCTATTGATGCCTCCATCGTTGAAAAACATAATGAGGTTATTGGTGATCGTGACCCATGGACGGTAAACGAACTGAAACAGACATTCCAGACACCTTGATATGATCGATAGCACTGCAATGCCTGCCCACAAGACGGTACAAGAAAGCGTACTATTCGTCGAGGGCATGCATTGCGGTAGCTGTGCAGCAGCAATAGAAATGCTGCTAAGTCGACAGCAAGGAGTAATAGACGTTTCGGTCAGTTTTGCAGCCGACACGGCCATGCTGAGCTGGAATACCGAACAAACCAATATTACTAAGCTTAAACTCGCAATCTCACGATTAGGCTATCGCCTTCATACGACCCAATCAACTCAATCTGAACGTGTATGCGACACCATACGCAAACGACTGCAATGGCGGTTAGCCGTTGCGGTCGTGTTTGGTATGTGGAGCATGATGCCAGCCTTTCTCGTGTATTTAGCCCCTCTCGGCATTGTCGAACCCGACATAACCTGGTCCCTAGCATTAGCTAGCGGATTATTTGCCCTACCCGTACTTATTTACTCAGGCACACACTTTTACAAAGTCGGCTGGCGCACGCTTATAGTCGGCGTACCAGGGCTCGATACACTGATTACATTTGCTGTAGCTGCAGCATGCATTCTTTCTGTGTGGAGCCTTATCGAAGGTAGTAATCATGTTTATTTTGATGCCAGTGTCATGCTCATCACCTTTCAACTCATTGCGCGCTTACTTGATCACAGTGTAAGACGACATGCTGCGGACGTAGTACGCAGCTATCTTAATGAAGCCCCCGAGGACGTCACTGTTATTCAGCCAAACGGGGAACCTGAAACCCTACCTGCTAAACAGGTTCAACTCGATCAAACTATCACTCTGAGCTCAGGCCAGCATCTCGCCCTAGATGCCTGCGTTATCAGCGGTACAGGGTATATGGATATATCCATGATAAGTGGCGAAAGCACGCCGCAGCTAATCGGCCCTGATTCGGAGCTATACGCAGGATGCATCTTAATTGAAGGAGAGGTAAAACTCAGCGTGACCGCCATCGTCGGTCAGCGCCGCATAGACAACCTAGCGCAATCAATACGAGGGTTACTCAGTAGAAAGACCGCCCTACAACTCATCACCGATCGGGTAGCAAGAATACTACTTCCGACCATTCTTATTGCCGCTACTACAGCTATGATGCTTGCCTTATTTCAAGGACTTCCACTCCTTGATGCAACCGCACGCGCTCTTGCTGTGATGATTATCACCTGCCCTTGCGCATTAAGTCTTGCCATCCCGTTAGTCGTCATCATGGGGCACGCACACATGACCACCAACGGCATCGTTTTTCAAGACCCTGCCGCGCTCGAAACAGCTGCAGATATTAACGTGGTCGTTTTTGATAAAACAGGCACACTCACGACTAACAACCCGACAGTAGCCACCATTAAGCCAGCAAATGGTTGGTCAAAAAGCGAGTTATTACAGTTAGCCATTAACACACTTCAAGACTCTCCTCACCCCACAGCGAGAGGCCTTTCCATGCGAGGCACTCCCACCATCGATAGCACAATCGGCAGCCGAAAAACCGCACTAGGTCATGGCACCTGCTGGCAGTTAGGTAACCAAACTGTTTTAGCTGGAAGAGCCTCTTGGCTGAAAGCGCAAGGTGTAAAACTACTGGTTAATACTGAAGACGAAATGACATTACACCTTGCTTGCAATAACCAGCATGCAGGAAAAATCACATTCAAAGAAACTATCCGACCAGAAGCATTCTCTTTAATACCAGCATTAAAGGACATGAACATGCCGATGTATTTGTTAAGTGGCGATACTCGCCGGTCATCGCTAGCATTGGCACACCATTTGAACATTCCGCCTGAACGGGTAATCGCCGAAGCGACTCCCGAACAAAAATGTCGCTTTATTCAATACCTAGAAAAGCACCACAGTGTCGCGTTCGTGGGTGACGGGTTGAACGACGGCTTAGCCTTAGCATCAGCACAACTAGGCATTGCAGTTCATTCAGCATCGACATCAGCCAGCTCAGCCGCAGCTGTTTATTTACCTGATGGATTAATGAGAATACCATCCACGTTACAGTTCGCACATCGGGCACGTAGGCTCATGCGACAAAATCTGATCTGGGCAATTATTTATAACGGAGTGGCCCTGCCAATGGCGATTACAGGGTGGGTACAGCCGGTCGTAGCAGCGATTGCCATGACCTTAAGCAGTCTTTGTGTATTCATTAACAGCATGAGAATGCAACGTAAGAGTGACAGCTTCACTGATAAAGCTTGCAAGGAGTAGTACTAATTGCTGAAACGAGGCGCAAACTCTCCGCTTGCGCCTGCTAGCTTGTTTAATCCTGACTCACAATAATCTCAGGAAACACATTACTGTAATTCTTAGCGCGCTTAGACAGCTCAGCCGTCACTTTTCGAGCAATATCTCGATACATCAGTGCAACTTCTGAATCAGGTTCAGCCACTACAGTTGGCGTACCTGAATCTGTTTGCTCCCTGATTGTTTTGTGCAGCGGTAACTGCCCAAGTAACGCCGTATCATATTCTTCTGCTATACGCTCACCACCGCCCTCTCCAAAGAGGGGTTCATGGTGCCCGCAGTTACTACAAATATGAACACTCATATTTTCGATAACACCCAACACCGGAATATCCACTTTGCGGAACATTTCAATGCCCTTCTTGCAATCAAGCAAAGCAATGTCCTGTGGCGTGGTCACAATAACAGACCCCGCAACTGGGACTTTCTGTGACAACGTCAGTTGGATATCACCTGTACCTGGCGGCATATCAACAATCAAGTAGTCAAGATCATCCCATAACGACTGATTCAACAACTGCTGAACCGCACCACTAACCATTGGACCACGCCATACCATCGGCGTTTTATCATTCACTAAAAAAGCCATCGACATGGCTTGTATACCATATTTTTCGAGCGGTATAAAAAACTTGTTCTCATGTGTTTTAGGCGTCGTTCCGTCAGGAAACCCCAACATTAAGCCGACACTAGGCCCATATATATCCGCATCCAATATACCGACTTTAGCGCCTTCTTGGCTCAGCGCTAATGCCAAGTTAATAGATGTTGTAGATTTACCCACTCCACCCTTACCCGAAGCCACCGCAATAATATTTTTTACTTTGTCCATATTCTTCATATGGTTTTGAACCTGGTGCGGAATAATCTTCGTAGTCACGTTAATTGTAACTGATTCCACGCCATCCACATTTTCAATCGCAGACGTTAAGATTTGAGCCATTCCTCCCTTAATACCATCACAAGGGTAACCCATCTGGATATCTACTTTTACGTTCCCCTGCTCATCGCTCTCTACATTTTGAATAGCGTTAAGCTCATATAAATTTTCATTTAGATAAGGGTCTTGGTAACACTTGATTGCAGATTCTAACTGCGTCGCGTCGACTTGACTCATAAATTTATTCCACCGAGCAATTGCTTGTAAAACGACATTCCGAAAAATGTTATTGGAGGGTAAAACCAAGTAAAATAGTCTACTACTTCTAACGGTAACTTAAAATGCTATCGGTATTTCAATTCACCCAAAGATAATTTATCTTGCGTTTGCTCAATAATAACACGCCAAGCGCCGGAATTAAGATGAAATTTTTGACATCAAACGGTATCATAGCGCCCATTTTCCATACTCTAATTTCGAAGCGCTGATACTTTACAGATTAATTTCAATGCGCTGCTAGATAACCTCTTGTTTTTAGAGAAAAGACCGAACAGTTGATCAGAACTAAAAGACTAGCCTGGGATATATAACATGACACAGACCACTGCACGAAACATTCTGGTAACCAGCGCGCTCCCCTATGCTAACGGCCCTATTCATTTAGGCCACATGCTGGAGTATATCCAAACTGATATTTGGGTGCGTTTTCAGAAGCTGCGTGGTGAAAACTGTACTTATGTCTGTGCAGACGATGCACATGGCACGGCTATTATGCTGCGTGCAGAAAATGAAGGCATCACGCCTGAACAGCTCATTGATCGTGTCAATAAAGAGCATAAGGCAGATTTCGATAATTTCTTAATTGATTTCGATAACTACTACTCGACTCACTCTGACGAAAATAAAGAGCTGTCTGAGCTGATTTACAACAGATGCCTAGCCAAAGATCGCATTGCATCTCGCTCAATCACTCAAGCGTTTGACCCTGAAAAAGAGCTCTTTCTAGCGGATCGTTTTATTAAAGGCACCTGTCCTAAATGTAAAGCCGAAGACCAATATGGCGATAACTGTGAAGTCTGTAGTGCGACTTACACGCCAATGGAGTTGATTAACCCACGCTCTGCTATTTCTGGAGCAACGCCGATTGAAAAAGATTCCGAACACTTCTTCTTCAAATTGCCAGAATTTACTGAGTTTTTGAAAGAATGGACCCGCAGCGGAACATTACAACCACAAATCGCGAATAAGCTATCTGAATGGCTAGATTCTGGCCTACAAGAGTGGGATATCAGTCGTGACGCGCCTTACTTCGGGTTTGAAATTCCCAATCAGCCAGGCAAATACTTTTATGTTTGGCTAGATGCCCCTATTGGTTACATGGCCAGCTTCAAAAACCTATGTAAGCGTCGTGACGATCTTAACTTTGAAGATTATTGGGGAAAAGATTCCACGACCGAGCTGTATCACTTTATCGGCAAAGACATTATTAACTTTCACGCCTTGTTTTGGCCAGCGATGCTACATTGTGCTGACTTTAGAACGCCTACTGCTGTTTATGCTCATGGATTTGTCACAGTAAACGGCAAAAAGATGTCTAAGTCTCGAGGCACATTTATCAAAGCCAGTACGTACCTAGAACAGCTGAACCCTGAGTATTTGCGTTATTATTTTGCAGCAAAACTGACAAGCCATGTAGATGACTTAGACCTTAACCTAGAAGACTTTGCACAACGTGTAAACTCTGATTTAGTCGGAAAAGTCGTCAATATCGCTAGCCGCTGCGCAGGTTTTATCACTAAACGTTTCGATGGCCGTTTATCAGCCACCTGCGATGAGCCTGAATTATTAAAACAGTTTGTTGATGCAGGTGATGACATTGCAGCGCTGTATGAATCTCGTGATTTTGGCAAAGCGGTTCGTCTTATTATGGAGCTAGCTGAAACGGCTAACCAATATATTCATGATAAAGCACCTTGGACGCTGGCTAAACAAGAAGGTCAAGAGCAAATATTACAGAACATCTGCTCTAACGCGATCAACATGTTTAAGCTACTGGTCACCTATTTGGCCCCCGTACTACCCGCAATGACGGAGAAGACTGAAGCGTTTTTGAACGTCAAATTAAGTTGGCATCAGCGCGGTGAGTTACTACTTGATCATGAAGTAAACAAGTTTAAGCCCATGATGACGCGCATCGAAATGAGCAAAATTGAAGCCATGATTGAAGCCTCTAAAGAAGACGCCATTGCTGAAGCTAAAGTCAGTGGAAAATCTGCGCCTGCAGCTGCAGAAGAGTCTTCTCCACTTGAGCCTTTTGCCGATGAAATTGAATTTGATGATTTTGCCAAGGTTGACTTGCGCGTAGCGCTCATTGCCAATGCAGAGCATGTAGAAGGCGCCAAAAAACTGCTCCGTTTAACACTTGATTTAGGGGGCGAAACCAAAACGGTATTCTCAGGCATTAAGTCTGCTTACCAGCCAGAAGACTTGGTCGGAAAGCTAACCGTCATGGTGGCGAACCTTAAGCCTCGAAAAATGAAATTTGGTATGTCTGAAGGCATGGTGTTAGCCGCAGGCCCTGGTGGTAAAGAGATTTGGTTATTAGAGCCACATGAAGGCGCCAAGCCTGGCATGAGGATTATGTAATAACGGTATTACTTGGGGGAATGACAGTGTTGTTCCTGCATGCCTGACAGAAACTTTACTGTCGAGCTACCGATAAAGTTAAATACCAATACAAGATTTAATAACCTTATTCCAAAATCAACTAGGTTTTCTCTTTGTAAATCTTGAATGGAATAACAAGCTCTCAGATAATAGCGGGCCTTATAGAGGCTAACCTATGCTCGGGTTAGCTAATTGGAGTACATGATGACCGAATACATCCTCATTCTTGTCAGCACCATATTGGTTAACAATTTCGTGCTAGTCCAGTTTCTGGGTTTATGTCCATTTATGGGTGTTTCCAATAAGCTAGAAACTGCTATGGGAATGTCGCTGGCGACAACCTTTGTTTTGACGCTTTCGTCTGTTTGCAGTTATTTAGCATTCGAGTATCTGTTAGAGCCTCTCGGACTCGAATACCTACAAACCATCACCTTTATTTTGGTCATCGCGGTGGTGGTTCAATTTACCGAAATTGTCGTGAGAAAAACCAGCCCTCTACTTTATAGAGTACTCGGTATATTCCTCCCTTTAATCACCACCAACTGTGCTGTACTGGGTGTCGCACTGTTGAATATCAAAAAACAAAACGGCTTTGTTGAGTCCATCATGTATGGCTTTGGCGCTGCGGTCGGGTTTGCATTGGTACTGGTTTTGTTCTCGGCCATGCGAGAGCGAATAGCGGTCGCGGATGTACCCACTCCTTTCAAGGGTTCTGCGATTGGCATGATTACCGCAGGCTTAATGTCATTAGCTTTTTTAGGCTTCACCGGCTTAGTTAACATTTAGGGATCGGCTTAATCAATGAGTATTATTTTAAGCGCCATTCTTACCCTTCTCGCCTTGGCTGTCGTCTTTGGCGCGATCCTTGGGTTCGCTGCAATCAAATTTAAAGTTGAAGGAAACCCAATTGTTGATGAAATCGACAATTTGCTCCCTCAAACTCAATGTGGCCAATGTGGTTTCCCCGGTTGCCGCCCTTATGCTGAAGCCATTGCCAATGGCGAAGAAATCAACAAATGCCCTCCGGGGGGTGAAGCGACTATCCAGTCACTCGCTGATTTACTCGATGTCGAAGCCCCGCCACTCGATGCGGAACACGGAGAAGAAACCGGCAAGCAAGTAGCGGTTATTCGTGAAGATGAATGCATCGGCTGCACTAAATGTATTCAAGCCTGCCCCGTCGATGCCATTTTGGGTGCGGCAAAGCAAATGCATACCGTTATTGCCGATGAGTGTACTGGCTGCGACTTATGTGTTGAGCCCTGCCCTGTTGACTGTATCGATATGGTATCAGTGCCAGAAGATATCAAATCTTGGTCGTGGGATAGCCCTATTAACCAACCGCCAACCGCTGACAACATCATAGCAACCGATAAAGGCCCAGAGGTATCTGTATCATGAAACAAATATGGGACTTTCATGGCGGTATACATCCAAAAGAGAATAAAGACCAATCGAATCAAAATAGCATTGCGAATGCAGGTATTCCTCCTCAGTTGATATTGCCACTACAGCAACATGTAGGGCATCGCGCTGAGCCGATCGTAAATGTTGGCGAAAAGATACTTAAAGGCCAGTTAATCGCCGAGGCTGTTGGCCCGATTAGTGTGGCTATTCACGCCCCAACCTCTGGTACAGTGAGCGCAATTGAAGACCATCAGGTACCTCATGCATCTGGCATGACAGACCTGTGCGTCATAATCGACACCGACGGTGAAGATAAATGGTGCGAACGTACGCCCTGTGAAGACTATTCAACATTGTCTCCTGAAGAACTACTCGTTCGAATACGTAATGCGGGTATCGCTGGTATGGGCGGCGCAGGTTTCCCTACCGCTATTAAGCTAAACCCGCCGCGCCAAGATAAAGTTAATACGCTGATATTAAACGGCGCAGAATGCGAGCCCTACATCACCTCTGATGACCGTTTAATGAGAGAGCGCGCCAAAGACGTTATTCTAGGTCTTGAAATAATGGCCTACATTCTTCAACCTGGCGAATGCCTAATAGGCGTTGAAGATAACAAACCTGAAGCCATTAGCGCTCTTCGCGAGGCAGCTAAAGACACCCGAATAGAAGTGGTCGTTATTCCCACTAAATATCCTTCTGGAGGTGAAAAACAACTGATTAAGATTCTGACGGGTAAAGAAGTTCCTCATGGGCGAATCCCCGCAGATATTGGCGTCATGTGCCAGAATGTAGCCACCGCCGCTGCAGTATATCGCGCTATCCGATTCGACGAACCACTTATCTCACGCGTTACCACCATAACCGGCGACTGCATCGCCAACAAAGGTAACGTTGAAGTTTTAATTGGTACGCCTATCGACTGGCTACTTGAAAAAAATGGATACCTAAATCAAAAAGGTAGCCGCTTAGTGATGGGTGGCCCTATGATGGGCTTTACATTACACGACACTCGATTACCGGTTGTAAAAACCACTAACTGTTTATTAGCGGCCACAAACAAAGAGCTCACACCACCACAGCCTGCTCAAGCCTGTATTCGTTGCGGCATGTGTTCGGAAGTATGCCCTGCTGAGTTGCTACCGCAACAACTGTACTGGTTTGCGAAAGGGCAAGAGTTTGAAAAAGCTGAAAATCACAATCTATTTGACTGCATTGAATGTGGTGCCTGCTCATACGTTTGCCCCAGCACTATCCCATTAGTTCAATACTACCGATATGCGAAAGGCGAAATAAGACAAATAAAAGCAGACCAAGAAAAATCGAATCAAGCTCGCGAGCGCTTTGAGTTCCGACAAGAGCGTATAGAGCGAGAAAAAGCAGAGAAAGAAGCCAAGCGCAAAGCCAGAGCGGAAGCGGCGGCAAAAGCTCAGGCCGCTAAAAAAGAAGCTGAAGCCGCAAAAGAATCATCTGCGTCAGGCGTAACCACAGAGCCAGATTCAAAGAATGACAAGGCCGCTGCTATTCAAGCCGCATTACAACGAGTGGAGGCCAAAAAGCAAGCCCAAGCAGCACCAGAAGTCACACTAGAAACCCTGCAAAAAAAGTTGCTCAGCGCCGAAGATAAATTTAGCAAGATGGAAGCTGCCTGGAAAGATGCACTCACCAATAACCCAGCGCGTGCAGAAAAACTGGCAACTGCTGTAGAAAGCAGCAAAAGCAATGTATTGAAACTTAAAAACCAAATAGCGACTATGGGAGAGTCTGCGCAGGCACAAGGTGCAGCACCACAAGCATCCACTGGACCTTCTATTAAAGAGCTACAAGTCAACGTCGATAAGGCCAAGAGCAAGCTACAACTGATGTTAGATACATTAGAAGACGCCAAACAAAACCACCCCGATCGTGTAGAGAAAATTGAACGCGCTATTGCAAAAAACCGCACAAGAGTGAGCCATGCAGAAACCGCTCTTAACGACGCAAAAAGCGCCGAACAACAAACTGAACCAACAGAGAGTAACGGTTAACTAAATGGGCTTAATGACAATTACATCCCCTCACGCACACGGGCCTAGAAAAACGGCTAACTTGATGCGTGCAGTGGTGATCGCAACACTTCCTGGCCTTTTAGCGCTGACATGGTTCTTTGGCTGGGGTAACCTGATTAATGTAATCTGGTGTTCTATTATCGCGCTATTAGCAGAGTCGAGTGTACTACTAATAAGAAAACGCCCGCTTGCATTTTATTTAGGCGACTATAGTGCATTAGTAACAGGGGTTTTACTGGGATTAGCGCTACCGCCTTTGGCACCTTGGTGGGTGTCTGTTGTTGCAGTGGGGTTTGCCATTATTGTGGCAAAACACCTTTATGGCGGCATGGGATACAACCCATTCAACCCTGCTATGGTAGGGTTTGCATTGGTGCTGATTTCATTCCCTGTCGCTATGACTACCAGTTGGGCCACTCCTAGCTATTTACTCGACAGCCCAATGAGTTTCATTGATACCCTAAGCACCGTATTTGGTTTTGCATCTCAAAGTATTGATGCATTCACGATGGCAACACCACTTGATGTATATAAACATGAAATAGGCCACTCGATCGCAGAAGACGTCGTAAAGAACCCTGTTTTTGGTGACTTTATTGCTCATGGGTGGGAATGGGTAAATATTGCCTTTTTAGCCGGCGGCCTGTTTTTGATGAAAAAAGGGGTGTTTACATGGCATACCCCCATTAGCATGTTGGTAGCACTCGTTGTAATGTCGCTAGTGTTCGGTTGGGATGCAGACCAAACCACGCCCCTCTTACTACATCTATTGGCAGGTGCGACCATGCTGGGCGCATTTTTTATTGCAACCGACCCGGTAACATCGGCCGTTAGCCCTCAAGGGAAACTGATCTACGGTGCGGGCATCGGCATTCTGACTTACATCATCAGAACCTATGGCAGCTACCCTGATGCCATCGCATTCTCAGTTCTACTAATGAATTTTGCAGCACCACTTATCGACTTGTACACCCAGCCACGAACATACGGCTATGCTAAAGCCAAGCGCGGCGCGAAGGAGTCAGAATAATGGATTCAATAAAACAATCCATAACCAGATCTGTTATTGGGCTGGGTATATTTGCCATTATCACCGCAGGCCTTATCGCAGCAACACAGATAATGACCAAAGAAACCATCGAAAAACAGGTCAAAAAAGCCCAATCGAAAGCATTGCTGCAAATAATATCTCATGAAGAGCACGACAATGACCTTCTAGAAGATACGTTTTTACTCGAAGCAGGCGGGCTACTCAATCTCCCTAACAGCAAAGAAGCCTATATCGCTCGCAATGATGACATGGCTACGGCCATCATTTTACCGGTGGTGGCAGAAAACGGGTATTCCGGCCCGATTTCAATGATTGTCGGCATAGAAGCAAACGGCAAGGTTAAAGGCGTTCGAGTCATTAATCACAAAGAAACACCAGGGCTCGGTGATAAAATTGATATCAAAAAATCTGACTGGATAAAACAGTTCGAGGGTGTTTCATTGACCCAACCAGCGCCAGATCAGTGGAAAGTAAAGAAAGATGACGGAGAGTTTGACCAGTTAACAGGCGCAACAATAACACCAAGAGCCATCGTTAGCGGCGTTCACAATGCATTAAACTTCTTCGAGCAAAACAAAGTCGAACTATTAAAAGCACTACCCAGTCCACAGTTATCAGTAGAGGGTGATTCGAATGGCCAATAGTAGCTATAAAGAAATTACACTTAACGGCCTGTGGAAAAATAATCCCGCACTCGTTCAACTTCTTGGACTATGCCCTTTACTCGCCGTCACCGGTACGACCGTTAACGCAATCGGGCTAGGCCTTGCGACTACGCTCGTACTGCTCGGCTCTAATATTTCTGTTTCGTTAATACGTAACTTTGTACCCGAGACGGTAAGACTACCTGCATTTGTAATGATCATTGCCTCACTGGTGACCTGTGCAGAACTACTCATGCAAGCCTATACCTACGAGCTGTATGAAATCTTAGGGATTTTTATCCCTCTTATCGTGACCAACTGTGCTATTTTAGGCAGAGCTGATGCATTTGCATCTAAGAATTCCGTCGTCCCCTCAGCATTAGATGGCCTTATGATGGGGTTGGGTTTTAGTATTGTGTTAATCATTTTAGGGACTGTGCGTGAACTGATCGGACAGGGAACCCTGTTCAGTGGCATGGATTTACTCTTTGGTGAAATCGCTAAAGACTGGCAGATCAATGTCTTTACAGATTACCCTGACTTTCTCTTTGCCATCTTACCCCCCGGCGCCTTTGTAGGCATGGGTATTATTATTGCCATCAAAAACATTATCGATGACCGCTTAAAAGAAAGAGAGCAAAGAAACAGCGTTAAGGTGGTATCAGGCAGCAAGCGCGTCAGAACAACAGGCACTATTTCTTAATGAACAAGGATATTCGCACTGAAATATTTAGACGCTTAAAAGCGGATAATCCCAACCCTGAAACGGAACTTAACTACAGCACGCCTTTTGAGTTGCTAATTGCGGTTATTTTATCTGCTCAAGCTACTGATGTAGGCGTTAACAAAGCGACAGATAAGCTATACCCTGTCGCCAATACCCCCGAAGCCATTTATGCGCTCGGGTTGGATAAACTAAAAGAGTACGTCAAAACAATTGGCCTATTTAATAGCAAAGCCGCCAATATCATAAAAACCTGCGACATTTTAATCAAAAAGCATAACGCTGAAGTACCCCAAGACCGCGAATCGCTAGAAGCACTCCCCGGTGTTGGCCGAAAGACGGCCAATGTGGTGCTGAATACTGCATTCGGCATGCCTGTTATGGCGGTAGACACGCACATCTTTCGCGTATCTAATCGAACCAAAATCGCGACAGGCAAAAACGTAGTAGACGTTGAAAAAAGACTGATGCGACTAGTGCCCAAAGAATATCTTTTAGATGCCCACCACTGGTTGATTCTTCACGGCCGATATATTTGCACCGCGCGAAAGCCAAAATGTGGCGCCTGTATTATCGAAGATTTATGTGAATTCAAAGATAAAACCGAATACTCTGATTAGAGTCTTATCGTATTTCGGTTTTAAACCGCTCTAAATCCTCTCGAGCAGACAAAATATAATATGCCTCAGTCGAACCACTGGGATATCAAAAGGACCGTTAGCAATCATCGTCACGGTTAAGTAGTGTCACCCTCCTTTCTAAACACTACTTTATAGCGCTTCGAGATAACCCAGTAAACCGCTAAACAGCAACATAATGATAAAGCGTCTTTAGCCCCCCCTCTAATCTATTCGTACATTTAACTTTGATGGTTTAAACGCCTATCTAAAAATAATTAATTAAACGCCGAATTAACACCCTTAAAATTAACGATAAGCAGCAATAATTTGCTAGCATTGCACTCTTTCTAGAGCATCATCCTCGACAACTTTTTGAATATAATAGGCAGTAAGATGGAAAAGGTTTACATCAGCGCCCAGCAACTTTTAGAAGACTCCTTCCAGCTGGCAATCAATATTTATGAAAGCGGCTATCGCCCTGACTACATTGTGGGTGTATGGCGGGGCGGAGCACCGGTAGGAATAGCAGTACAAGAACTATTGCATGTCTTTGGCGTAGAATCAGATCATATTGCGATACGGACATCATCCTATACCGGCATCGGTGAGCGCAGCAAAAAAGTAAAAGTTCATGGTCTCACCTATTTAATCAAGCGTCTAGAGAGTGAAGACAGCTTACTGATAGTCGATGATGTACATGATAGCGGTTTAAGCATTAACCAAACGATTCTCGACATCAAAAGAGCCTGCAAGAAAAACACCCCTGAGATTCGAATAGCGACACCCTATTACAAGCCTGCCAACAATAAAACGGACAGAGTGCCTGACTATTACGTTCATGAAAGTAATGAGTGGCTGGTCTTCCCTCATGAAATAGATGGCTTAAGTACGGATGAAATTCGCCAACACCGACCGGAACTGACGCATATTGCAGATAAGATAGATGAAATAAAAAATAAATAATTCAAAAAGCACTATCACTTCCTGGCTCGCTCATTAAGGTGCTACAATCTTGTGCACCTTTTTGTAACACCGTTACAACGCAATTAGTTAAACACCTATACAGAACATTGTTTCTGGTCGACGGTCCACTCTACCTTCTTCCTTATTAGCGATGATAATCGTCTCTCTTGCAATATTTAGGAAGATCAGTAGTGAAAAGTTTTATAGTCTCTATCGGCATCTGTGCCATTTGGTTAATCGCCTTATTACCTCTCTCCATTGCACATAAATTAGGTGCCTTCATCGGTTGGATTTTGTGGATAACCAATAGCAAAAAACGCAAAATTTCAGAGGTGAATTTGAGGCTATGCTTTCCTGACTACAGCGACGATGAGATCAACCGCATCGTTAAAAAAAGCCTCAAAGCATTGGGCAAAACATACACCGAGATGGGCATGTCATGGATGTGGCCAATCCCTAAAGTTCATAAGCTCATCACGCACATTGAGGGGGAAGAATATTTACAGCAAGCACTTGATGAAAACAACGGCATTATTCTTATCGCCCCCCATTTAGGTAACTGGGAAATCCTCAATCACTTCTTCCGAACCTATCTATTCATGACCGTGATGTACAAAACGGCAAAAATTCCCAAACTAGACAAATTTATATTTGATACCCGAAAACGAGTAGACGTAGGTTTAGTGCCTGCCGACCGTGAGGGTGTTATGTCGCTCTATAAAATTTTAGAAAATAAAGGCGTAGTCGCGGTTCTTCCAGACCAGCAGCCGCGAATTAAAAGTGGCGTCTTTGCCCCCTTTTTTGGTCAAAAGGCTCTCACTGGAAAGCTAATTGGTGAAATGGCTAGCACAACTCCAGCCTACTTATTATGCTGCTATGCCAAGAGAATGAGTGATGGACGTTACTCAGTGGTACTAAAGCCAGCAAATGATCTAGTCCGCGACCCAGACCCCGCCATTGCAGCCACTGCGCTGAATAAGAGTATCGAGCAATGTATACTAGACTGCCCTGAACAATATCAATGGAGCTATAAACGTTTTCGTACTCAGCCAGAAACGAATATAAATTTTTATCAGTAATCAGCCACTAGACTTAAATCGACTTATTATCGGTTAATAACGCAATACTCTTAATTTGAGCATAGACATGCTGGCCGCATTTCAGATTAAGCTGTGCAGCAGATTTTTTAGTAACTCGCGACAATAAAGTCACCTCTCCAACCTTTAACCTCACAATCACTTCTGGCTGTTCATCGGTTATTATTTCCGTAACCGTTGCCGGAAAAATATTAAGGATACTGGTTCCCGTCTGGTGCTCAAGCGTTAAACTAACATCTCGTGCCACAACCCTAAGTCTTACGGCTTGCCCAACAGAAAGCGTGTTGCAAGGCACTATAAACTGGCCTCCCCTAAAATCAAGATAGGTGACACCGTAGTGGCTATCGTGAGAAGCAACATTGGCTTTTATAACAGCCGCAGCATCATCGCCGTGCGCGAGAGGCAAGTCCAATCGAGTCAGCATGCCCTCAATGGGCCCTTCGGCCCTTACCTTACCCGCTTCAAGCAATACCAGATGATCGGCCAAGCGAGCCACTTCATCAGGTGCATGGCTGACATAAATAATCGGGATATCGAGCTCATCATGCAACGATTCAAGGTACGGCATAATCTCACGCTTCAAAGCCTGATCTAATGCCGATAAAGGCTCATCCATTAGCAACACTTTAGGGCTCACCGCTAACGCTCTAGCAATAGCGACTCGCTGTTTTTCGCCGCCTGACAGTTTATCGGTTTTGCGGCTCAAGAGATGGCCAATCCCCAATAATGCTACAGCGTGATCGATCGATACTTTTCGCTCAGTGGCAGGGACGCGCTTTACGCCATATGCTAGATTATCGGCCACATTTAAGTGTGAAAATAGGCTCGCTTCCTGAAACACATAACCAATGGCTCGTTCATGTGAAGGTATAAACCCCTCTATCCCCTGCCAAACGTTATCTCTAACTTTCAAATACCCATTATCACAACGCTCCAACCCCGCAATCAATCGTAGCAGTGTCGTTTTACCACACCCTGACGGACCAAAAACAGCGGTAACACCTTTACTAGGGATAGTTAATGCGACATCTAGCTCAAACGCTTTCTTGGTTAACTTAAATTTGGCCTCTATACTCATGTGCGCCCCCAGTTCAATCGACCGTTAAGCGCATAGACAATCATCAACATAAGAAAAGAAAGCAGTAAAAGGCCTCCAGACAACCAATGTGCCTGACTATACTCAAGCGCTTCAACATGATCATAGATGGCAATCGAAAGCACCTGGGTTTCACCCGGAATATTCCCACCAATCATGAGCACAACACCAAATTCACCAATCGTATGCGCAAAGCCAAGAACGGCAGCAGTTAAAAAACCATGTTTAGCGAGCGGCATAGCGACGGAAAAAAAACGATCTAACGGAGAGGCTCTAAGCGTTGCCGCTACCTCCATTGGTCTTTTCCCAATGGCAGAAAACGCATTTTGTAAGGGCTGTATAACAAAGGGCATTGAGTAAAAAACAGAACCGATAACCAAGCCGCTGAAGGTAAATGCCAATGAGGGCCCACCGAGCCATGCCATCATCTGCCCAAGAGGCCCATTAGGACCCAGCGTAATAAGAAGATAAAAACCGAGAACTGTCGGGGGCAGCACCAAAGGAAGTGCTACTAACCCTTCAAATATAAATTTGAACTTAAAACGAGTATTGGCTAACCACCACGCCACCGGCGTACCTATCAACAGTAATATGCCTGTCGTAATAGCCGCTAATTTAAACGTCAAAAGTAGTGCCGCGATATCAAAACCGCTTAAATTCATAATGAACCGTATCCGTAGCGCTGAATCACTATTTTTGACTCTTCACTTTTAACAAATGAGAGAAATGAGCGTGCTACAGGATTACTTTTTAATAATACCGCTTGCTGCTCAATCGGTGTATAGAGTGATTGTGGGATCATCCATACAGACCCTTCTCGTCGATCTATCTTATTTTTTACTTGTGTGTAAGCAACAAACCCTAATTCAGCATTACCACTTTTAACAAACTGATAGGTCTGACCGATATTTTCACCTCGTACCATTTTCGTTTGCAGTGAGGCCCACAACCCTTTTGCTTGCAACACATCTTTGGCTGCTAAGCCATAAGGTGCTAACTTTGGATTCGCAATTGCCAAATATCGAAACTCAGCAGACTGAAAGATACTGAGACTTTCATCCACTAAGTCTTCATTTGGGCTCCATAACACGAGCTTTCCTATAGCATAGGTAAATCGAGTTGAAGGAATAGCATACCCCTCACGCTCTAACCGTTGAGGCCGCTCGATGTCAGCAGCAAAAAAAGCGTCATAAGGAGCACCATGTACTATTTGAGCATAGTGTTTACCTGTAGAACCCACGACCACCACTACATGATGCCCAGTTTGTTTTTCAAACGAATGAGCCAACGCTTTTATCGTGTCGCTAAAGTTGCTAGCGACCGCTACCCGAATTTCGCCAGCGCTGGCATGAACATTAAGCCCTATTGCCAACATAAAAACAGCCAACGTGACCATGACTGTTTTTTGCAACCCAACTATATTCATTACACCTCAATGTGATGCTGCTAATAAAATGCCTATCTAAACAATAGTGTAACCAAAACCAATAAAAAAGGCCGCATCAGGCGTTTATTATAACACCCAAAATGCGACCTTTTTATTTAGAGAGGTAGTAAGCGTGATTAGCTACCTAGCATTTCATCTCTTAAGCTTTTCTGTGCTGGCTTATCAGACAACCAGATACCAAAAAGTGCTTTTTTGAAGTCTGCGCCTTCAATGGTGTTAGCTAGTTTACCATTAACGTAAACTTCAACACCTTTACCAGGAACATATACCATGTCGTATACGTTATTTTCAGTCGCTTCATCACCGAATACCGCTAAGAAGCTATCAATTTCAGTTTTGATAGCTGCAGTGTTACCGTTAGTTGCGTTCTCAAAACCTTCACGTGTAGCGTTTGTCATTTTTTCGCCAGACACGTCACGCAACATGTGTAGTTTAATAGCCATAGGCTCATCTGCATTAATTACTTGTGTTGCATCAGAAGACTTCTGACCGAGATACAGACCACCAACATAAACATCAAACATCCACTTTTCACGTAAACCTGCGCCATTCAGTGCAAGATCAGAGCTGCCAGCTTTAATTGAATCAGGAATTTTAACGCCCCCAACTTCTTTTGCAAAAGCAACTTGAGTAAGCCCTAAAACTAATACCAATGCTGTAATTATCTGTTTCATTTACCTTTCATCCCTAATTGATTATTTTTAGTAGCCCTAAACCAACGTGCCTCCCAACTCTCTGCTTGGTAAGTCACGAGCCGGACTAATGATAAGTCGACTACCTATGAATCTTTATCACTAGCCGATGGTATCAGGAGCCTGATGATTATACTGCTCAATAGTTCTCAAACAATATGCTAATTAATAAAAACGAGGGTTATTTATCGTAATTTTGTACACAAAAAAACCACGTTTTAAAAAGACATAAGAGTCCTTTCAAATACGTGGTTCTAATAAAACAGGGTTAAACTCACCCAATTTGATATTTCAGCTGTACTTTATTTATACAATATCTACTCAAATGTCGTCTATTATTTAAATATCGTCTATTTAAATAATGTTTCGCCCGTTAACCCTTGTTTCTCAAGGATATCTCTCAAACGTTTAAGCGCTTCTACCTGAATCTGTCTAACACGTTCGCGAGTCAGACCAATTTCTCTGCCCACTTCTTCAAGCGTGCTCATCTGGTAGCCACGAAGCCCAAAGCGTCGAGCTAATACTTCTTGCTGTTTACCCGATAGTTGGTCTAACCAAGTATCAATACTGCCTCTAAGGTTGCTGTCTTGCAACAACTCAGCAGGGTCTGACGCAGACTCGTCAGCAACGGTGTCCAACAGGCATTTATCGCCGTTGGCGCCTACAGGCGTATCTACAGAAGTGATACGCTCATTAAGGCCAAGCATTCGTTTAACATCTTCAACAGGCTTATCTAATAAATCGGCAATTTCTTCTGCAGTTGGCTCATGGTCTAATTTTTGAGTCAACTCTCTTGCAGCTCTTAAATATAGATTAAGCTCTTTAACAACATGAATCGGAAGACGAATCGTGCGCGTTTGGTTCATAATCGCACGTTCAATTGTCTGTCTTATCCACCATGTGGCATACGTAGAAAACCGGAAACCTCTTTCAGGGTCAAACTTTTCAACCGCTCGAATTAACCCTAAGTTACCTTCTTCAATAAGATCGAGAAGCGTTAATCCACGATTTACATATCGCCGAGCAATTTTAACCACCAAGCGAAGATTGGATTCGATCATCCGTTTACGTCCTGCCTCATCGCCTTTTTGTGCGAGTCGTGCGTAGTAAACCTCTTCTTCCGGTGTTAAAAGCGGTGAAAAACCGATTTCATTTAAGTAGATTTGAGTGGCGTCCAATTGACGATAATTTTTTGATTCCGCGGTGTACTTATTAGCCTTTTTACGATCAATCGGAGTAACCACACTCTCTTCATCACGCTTAACGGCTTTTGTTACTTTAGTACCCTTCTCAAAAGCTACTTCTTCGACGTATTTTTCTCTTTCAGCTGACATAATACGGGCCCTGCTTTCTGTATTGTTTTTAAGGACTTCACAACCGTAAAGGGTTGTAACGTCTAAACAATCTAGTTGTTATATGAACTACCCCGTTTGGTATTAACCGTAGACTACAAGATACGGACCAAACAATATTTTATTTTTTGTAACTTTTCTTTTCGAACTTTTACCGTTTAGGTAAATAGTTCAATGGGTTAACCGGTTTTCCATCTCGTCTTATTTCAAAATGAAGTTTCACCCGGTTAGTGCCAGTATTCCCCATTTCAGCTATCTTCTGACCTTGTTTTATCTTTTGGCCTTCTTTTACCAAGATCTGATCGTTATGCGCATAAGCACTTAGGTAATGTTCGTTATGATATATAATTATCAATTTCCCATACCCTAGTAATCCGCTTCCTGCATACACCACTTCACCATTGGCAGCTGAAATTACTGAATCACCCAATGTGCCAGCAATGTCGATACCTTTGTTATCATTGCCAGCAGAAGAGTATCTTGCAATAACTCGGCCAAGATGAGGCCAATGCCAATTTACACCCTTGACGCGCTTTGATTTTGTGCTAGCACGCGGCTTCTTTTTTGCGGACGCAACAGGCTTACTTTTTGTAGGCGCTTTAACTTGTCGCGTTTTTTTATAGTTTACCGATGACGTTTTTTGAGTCGCGCTAGAAACTGACCCTCTAAGGTCGAGCCGTACCCTCTGCCCTAACTTAATAATATAGGGCGGCTTAATATTATTCGCAGAGGCCAACTCCTTGTAATCCCTACCGTAGCGCCAAGCGATGGAATACATAGTGTCTCCCTGACTGACCTTATGAGAGCCAAAATAAACAGGGGGGTTAAAGTTTTTATCTTGATAAATTCCACTTGAATTACAAGCAGATAAAGAAAGAATTAGGCAAAAAAAAGATAAATTTCGAAACAACAGAACAACTAAAGGCTGGGAACCAACAGTCAAAGGGGGGTGCTTTTGAGTCGTTTCGAATAAATACACAATAATTTAATATACTATAAATAAGCTCATATATTCCAAAACGATATATAAGAAGTCACACAATATTAAGAATCTACGCTAACCTATTATTCTAGCAAACTATTTCAATACAGCCAGACACTCACTTTAGTTACCCGAAAAGCGAAACGTTACCAAAGGAAACACCCTAAAGTAACAACTGGTTCACACTTTTAATGTCTACTGCGCCCCACTTTTTCTAATAACAAGACAATAGCGATACCGCAAACCACTGAAATCAATGCCCAACCTAGCTGAGACGACTGCCCTGTTAAGGTTTCAAAGGTAGCAGGTAACACATTAGACTGTATCAGTGGAACTTGTTCGCCGTGACTGTTCATCCGAAAGCTTATCGTTTCTTTCCAAGGCCATACTTTATCCAGTGCACCAATCATAAACCCCGTTAACACGAGTAATGTATAGTCATGAAAACGTTTAAATGCCCAAGCGAGTAAATTAGCGATTGTTAGCAATCCAACAACACAACCACCTGCAAAAATAGCTAATACCGCGACATCTAACGATTTTACCGCATCAAGTATGACGCTATACATACCTAACAACAGTAGAATAAAGCTCCCTGATATACCGGGAAGAATCATGGCACAAATGGCTAAACAACCAGAAAGAAAGAGGTTTAATGTTGTCGCCTCCACTTCTGCAGGCGTCGCACTGCTAGCCCCCCAAGCGACTAACACACCCACTAAAACAGGTAGCAGATTAATCCACCGCCATACTTTAATTTGCTGGCTCACATGCCAAACCGAGGCCAGAACAAGGCCAAAGAAAAATGACCATAGCACTTCTGGGTACGCAACTAACAAAAAACTGATTAGCTTTGCCAGGGTAAAAACACTGAATAAAATCCCTGAAAATAGCGTTAATAAAAACCACCCATTGATTGAATTCCACGCAGCAGAAATGCCGTCCTGTTTCAACGTAACAAGGGTTTTCCATGAAACCGACTGAATCGAGTTGATCAACTCTTCATAAATACCCGTAATAAAGGCAATTGTTCCACCAGATACCCCTGGAACAATATCCGCAGCACCCATTGCAGCACCTTTAAAAAACAACAACGCTTTTGATTGTTTCAAAACTCATCCCTAATAAATTAATAACTAACGAATAACACCGCCAAGCAACGGAACAAAATACACAGGTTCAATCACTTCATAGTTAAAGTCATCTCCGTTTCGTGTTACCACAGTAAGCTCTTGCGTATCATCACCGACAGGAATAACCAGTCGCCCACCATCTGCGAGTTGGTTCAACAATTCTTTGGGTATTTCGCTCGGAGCAGCGGTCACAATAATCCCATCAAAAGGCGCCGAGCTAGGCCAACCCATTCCTCCATCAGCGTGACGGGTATAAACATTACGCAATCCCATTTGGCGAAATCGCTCCTTAGCTTTCTCTTGTAGCGGCCTTATTCGCTCCACACTAAAAACTTCATTCACCAACTGAGCTAAAATAGCGGTCTGAAAACCTGAACCTGTACCGAGCTCAAGCACTCGGGCAGGTTTTGACTGCAGCAGCACTTGGGTCATTCTCGCCACAATATACGGCTGAGATAACGTTTGATTGTGGCCAATAGGTAATGCCGTATCTTCATACGCTCTATGCGCTAATGCTTCATCGACAAATATGTGACGAGGCGTATTCGCCATTACATCTAACACATCTTGATTATCGATGCCTTTTTCCCTAAGCCTTTGAACTAAGCGCATTCTTGTGCGCATAGAGGTCATCCCGATCCCCTGTAAATCGAATGTTTGACTCACTTTATCCCCTCAATCCAGTGGTTAACATCACTGATTGCATCATAACCTGTCATGTCTATATGTATCGGTGTTATTAAAACAAACCCATGTTCTAGAAAAGCAGCACACTGAGATCGATTTAACGTAAGCGGATTGCTCACGCCATCGCCGTTTGAAATTAATAAATTCATTATTTTTCTTTTTATGTTGATGAACTGACGTTGCTAAAATAAGTTATTAAAGTAGCTATTATTATTTTATTCCGATGGGTAAGTTCGTTCAAAAACACTGTAGTTTACTACTTCATTCAATAATGATGTAGCAAATGATCCGGTTGGTAACAAAAAACCAACATCGAGAACATTTTCTAGCAACGTCCACGTCATCTCTTGCGGTATAGCCGCTAGCGGGCGCTCTTCCATTTTTAAACGGTTGGCATACAACCCTTTAGTGATATCTGGGTATTGTTCGAAAATCGAGCGTTCAAGCTGACTGCACCCAACATAGCCTTCCGGATCACGATCTTCAAAAATTTGATCAACAAAGTCTCGCGGTAACTCGCCGTAAAGTGGTCCGGCAGAAGGCCTATCTAGCCAACTACTGTTTTCTATCCGTTCGGCCAGTACCCTATTAAATAGAAAAGAGCGAGCCGCTGAAAGGTAAAAACCTCGCTTACTTTTAGTGGCCTTAATTTCACGCTTAAACATCGCGACGGCTTTATTAACATTCGCGCCATTTCTGCCAAAACGCTGTTCACCAAAGTAATTGGGGAATCCTCGACGACTTACCGCTTCAAGGGACTGCTCAAGCAATGCTAGATCACCCTTTATATCGCGAATACGCAGTACAAACCGATTAGCGTAGTGCTGCCCTCGACGAAGTTTATGGCTGTGTCGCTGGTATGAGAGCACCTGTAAGTTCTCATCATTTAACTGCGCCCACTCTGGCTCAGGGTTATTACCCAAATAAACACTAAACCACTGCCGCGTCACAGCATGTCGATCTTTTAAACCACTTAAGCCAATGTCCATTTCTCTCACACCGGCATGCTTGGCTATTTTGCGCGCAATAAAGTCTGTGTTTTCACCTCGTTTCTCAACAAAGAGCCAAACATGCTCGCCCTCGTCAGCCAATGAGACATCCATCATCTCCTCAACAAAGAAATCTTCATTACAGGTTCTAATAACACCTTGGCAGCTTATATTTTTATTCGCGGTGGGAAACGATAGGTTATATTCCAAATTTAATGTCCTATTCAAAAACTTCGCTATAGCGGCTTGATCACTAAACAGGTCGCAAAACACGCGATCCCTTCTTTACGACCAGTAAACCCTAAATGTTCTGTAGTCGTAGCTTTAACACTGACGGTTTCAACATCTATGGATAAATCTTCTGCAATACTCTCTCTCATGCGTTGAATATACGGTGCCATCTTGGGAGCCTGAGCAACAATAGTGCAATCAACATTAGAAATGCCGAACGGTAGAATAAGCGATCGTACTTTTCGTAGTAGCGAACGGCTATCTGCACCAGCCCACTCTGCATCAGTATCAGGAAAATGATGCCCTATATCGCCCAGTGCCACCGCACCTAGCAACGCATCACACAGCGCATGAAGCAGTACATCTCCATCAGAGTGTGCTTTTAAGCCTTGTGCATATGGGATTTTCACCCCCCCAATAGTGACATGATCACCCGATTCAAACGCATGAACGTCGTAACCTTGCCCAACTCTAATTATGGGTAAACTCATCTAGTCACCATATCCTTTTCTCTTGATAGATATATCTCAGCTAAATGGAGGTCACCCGGCTGAGTAATTTTAATGTTTTCAGCGCTACCCTGAATCATTTTAGGTGTTAGGCCTTCCGCTTCCATCGCTGATGCTTCATCGGTAATCACGACACCTTTATTCAAACCATTCTCGAGTGCGCTATACAAGGCTTGATACCGAAACATCTGCGGCGTATAAGCACGCCATAGCGATGAGCGGTCTACTGTATTTACAATACCCCCATTCACCACTTTCTTTACTGTATCAGCAACAGGCACACCCAGTATTCCGCCTACGTCATCAGCCTCTAACGCCTTAACCATTCGATCAATATCGTTGAGCGTAATGCAAGGGCGTGCGACATCATGCACGAGCACCCAGTCATCAGGGCTTGCCCTATCAGCAATAAGCTGAAGCCCATTCAACACGGTATCAACCCTTTCTTTTCCTCCATCAAACCGCACGACCCGCTTATTACAGCTGATAGGAAATCGCTCCCAGTATTGATCGTCTACCGAAACCCCCACTAACAGATGATCAAAGAGTGGATAGCTAAGGAGTTTTTCGAGTGTATGCTCAATAACCGTTTTATCAGATAGCGGAAGGTATTGCTTTGGGCGGTCTGCATTCATTCGACTGCCTACACCGGCGGCAGGAACGATAACCCAATATTTAATAGATGGACGAGGGGGGGAGGTCTTAGTCATCGCTGGGGTGGAATTAGTCATAGCGGAGGTGGGATTAGTCATAGTAGAAAGTACGCACCCGATACGTTATTTTCATAGGCTCACTTATTATCAATTAACAGATAAAAAGACTCACCTTTATGAATCATGCCCAAATGATTTCTGGCACGCTCTTCAATCGCTTCATTTCCCGACTTTAGGTCTAGTACCTCGGCATCGAGCAGTGCATTACGATCAGCCAACAATTGGTTGGCTGCAATTTGTTCGTCAATCTGTTTCTGTAACACCCACACTTGTGCAAAGCTGCCCTCTCCTACCCAAAGGCGAACTTGTAACGTTACAATAAAAACAGAAAGTAAAAGCCAGAGCCATTTCATAGTGGGTACACTAACAGCAATCAAATTAAGTCTAAGTCTAAGTTTAACCTGCTAAGTGTGCCACTGTTATTTATGCACAGAAATAGCAGCATTTAAAACAAGAAAGGGCAGATATTACTCTGCCCTTTCTAAACGCTTGATCAGTAGTCAGTGTTAGACTCTTACTTTACCGTTAATTTCGACCAAGCCTTTATAAGGTGCCGCACGCCCTAACTGCTCTTCAATTCTTAGCAGGCGGTTATACTTAGCAACACGATCAGATCGGCACAATGAACCCGTTTTGATCTGGCCTGCACAGGTACCTACCGCTAAATCTGCGATAGTGGTATCTTCTGTTTCACCTGAACGGTGAGAAATAACCGCAGTATATCCAGCATCTTTTGCCATCTTTATCGCATCAAGCGTCTCAGATAAGCTACCGATTTGGTTGAACTTAATAAGAATTGAGTTAGCAATACTCTTATCGATACCTTCTTTAAGGATACGAGTATTAGTCACAAACAAATCATCCCCCACTAACTGGATGAACTCGCCTGACTTCTTAGTTGAATATGCCCAACCATCCCAGTCGCTTTCGTCTAGGCCATCTTCAATCGATACAATCGGGTACTTTTTAGTCAAGTCATCGAGGTAGTCCGAGAAGCCTTCAGAATCAAATATTTTACCCTCGCCCGCTAAGTTATACTGACCGTCTTTGTAGAATTCAGACGCCGCACAATCAAGCGCTAGCGTGATATCTTTGCCTAATTCATAACCTGTTTCAGCAATTGCATCTTTAATAACCGCTAATGCCGCTTCATTTGATTCTAGGTTTGGCGCAAAGCCACCTTCGTCACCAACAGCCGTATTAAGACCTTTGCTTTTTAATACTTTTTTCAGTGCATGAAATATCTCTGCACCTGCACGCAATGCTTCTGCAAATGTTGGTGCAGTCACTGGCTGAACCATAAACTCTTGAATATCGACATTATTATCGGCGTGTTCACCACCGTTAAGAATATTCATCATAGGTACAGGCATTGAATACTGGCCTGGTGTACCATTGATGTCGGCGATATGAACGTATAACTCAACACCCTTAGACTGCGCGGCTGCTTTAGCGGCTGCCAATGAAACAGCAAGAATTGCGTTCGCACCTAAAGTCGCTTTGTTATCAGTACCGTCTAACTCAAGCATCTTGTTATCAAGTGCGCGTTGATCTGTAGCATCCATTCCTACTAGAGCATCACGAATAGTCGTATTAATACCCGCAACAGCGTTTAATACACCCTTGCCCAGGTAACGAGACTTATCGCCATCTCTTAATTCAAGTGCTTCACGCGAACCGGTAGATGCGCCAGAAGGTGCACATGCAGTTGCTACAAAGCCACCCTCTAGAAAAACATCGGCTTCCACTGTCGGGTTACCACGAGAATCTAGTACTTCACGTCCTTTGATATCAACGATTTTTGCCATTACTCTGTATCTCCAATTACGACACAATTACTATTTAAAAAGTATTCTTTCAGTTATTACCGTATTTAACAGCTCACGTCATTCCCGAGAAGGCGGGAATCCAAATACTTGCACACCTAAAACAATGGATCCCCACATTCGCAAGGATGACGTGCTGTGTATCCCATCTACGCGAAGATAACGTGTGGTGTACCCCATTTACGAGTGTGCTGTATCAGCCCGTTAAACGTTTGCTAAAGCCTATTCAGTATCTAGCGGTTCAAGGCTCTTAACCAAATCATCAATGGCTTTAATCTGCTGTAAAAACGGTTCTAACTTATCTAAACGTAATGCACTTGGGCCATCGCATTTAGCATTGTCAGGGTCTGGGTGTGCTTCTAGGAATAATCCTGCTAAACCTGCCGCCATACCTGCACGTGCTAACTCAGCCACTTGCCCTCTGCGTCCACCCGATGCAGCACCGGATGGGTCACGGCATTGCAATGCATGAGTGACATCAAAAATCAGCGGAAGCCCACCAGTACACTCTTTCATGGTCCTAAAACCAAGCATATCAACAACCAAGTTGTCATAGCCAAAGTTACTGCCGCGCTCACATAAAATAATATTCTCGTTACCCGCTTCTTTGAACTTCTCAACGATATTACCCATTTGAGAAGGGCTCAGGAACTGCGGCTTTTTAACATTAATCACCGCGCCGGTTTTAGCCATTGCTGCCACCAGGTCGGTTTGGCGAGCCAGAAAAGCAGGTAGCTGGATAACATCACAAACGTCCGCTACTGGTGCCGCCTGATAAATCTCATGTACGTCGGTTATAACAGGCACATTGAATGTCGACTTAATCTCTTCGAAGATCTTCAGCCCTTCTTCCATGCCAGGTCCACGATAAGAGTGGATTGAGGAACGATTCGCTTTATCGAATGAGGCTTTAAATACGTAGGGAATACCCAATTTCTGAGTCACTTCTACGTACTTTTCAGCGATCTGCATCGCCATATCGCGTGACTCTAAAACATTCATTCCGCCAAATAATACAAAAGGGCGATCGTTAGCAACGGATATATTCTGAACGTTAATAACTTTAGACATATCTAAGGTCCCTATTTTTTATTATCAAAGGCAGCGCGAACAAACCCTTCAAACAAGCCATGTCCATCACGTGGATTAGACGTAAACTCAGGGTGGAACTGACAAGCCACAAACCAAGGGTGGCTAGGGTCTTCTACAATCTCGACCAGCGCCCCATCCATTGAACGACCTGAAATCACTAACCCTGCCTCATTTAATTTGGGCAAGAAGTTATTATTCACTTCAAAACGATGGCGATGACGCTCTACAATAACGGGCTTGCCATAGCTTTCATACGCTTTAGTACCTTCTTCAAGACGGCACTCCTGACCACCTAGACGCATTGTTCCGCCAAGGTCCGAATCTTCATCACGTGTTTCTACCGCACCGCTAGCATCTTTCCACTCTGTGATAAGCCCCACAACAGGAAACGGTGATTCTTGAGTAAACTCAGTACTGTGCGCACCTTCCATTCCGGCAACGTTACGGGCAAACTCAATAACGGCCACTTGCATGCCTAAGCAAATACCTAAATAAGGGACTTTGTTCTCACGCGCATACTGTACAGTTTTGATCTTGCCTTCCACACCGCGCTCACCAAAACCACCTGGTACTAAAATAGCATCAACGGTATCTAAAACCCCAGTACCATCACGCTCAATATCTTCTGAATCGATATAGCGCATTTTGATTTTAGTACGGTTATGTATACCTGCATGCTTAAGCGCTTCAATCAACGACTTATATGCATCAAGCAATTCCATATATTTGCCAACCATTGCAATGGTGACATCTTTTGTTGGGCTCGCTTCCGCTTCTACTACGGCATCCCACTCAGAAAGGTCTGCAGGCTTCGCCTCTAAGTTAAAGCGCTCAACGATAATATCGTCCAAGCCTCTTTGATGGAGCATTGAAGGAATTTTATAAATGCTGTCCGCATCTTCTAAGCCAATCACTGCACGCTCTTCTACATTGGTGAAGAGTGCGATTTTTCGACGTGAAGAATCATCAATCGGATGATCTGAGCGACATAAAAGAATATCTGGCTGAAGACCTATAGAACGCATTTCTTTAACAGAGTGCTGTGTAGGCTTGGTTTTGGTTTCGCCAGCAGTGGCGATATAAGGCACCAACGTCAAATGCATAAAGAGGCTGCGCTGTGCGCCCACTTCAACTCTTAGCTGACGAATCGCTTCAAGGAATGGCTGTGATTCAATATCGCCCACCGTTCCGCCAATTTCGACTAACGCGACATCTACATCCCCCGCACCTTCTACAACACGACGCTTTATTTCATCGGTAATGTGAGGAATAACCTGAACCGTACCACCCAAGTAGTCACCACGACGTTCTTTACGAATAACATCTTCGTAAACGCGACCACTGGTAAAGTTATTACGCTTGGTCATGGTTCTTCGGATATATCGTTCGTAGTGTCCTAGGTCCAGATCCGTCTCTGCGCCATCATCCGTAACAAACACTTCTCCATGCTGAAAAGGGCTCATCGTACCCGGATCAACATTGATATATGGATCAAGTTTTAAAATGGTTACTTTTAGTCCTCTAGATTCCAATATTGCGGCCAAAGAAGCTGAGGCAATACCTTTACCCAGAGAAGATACAACACCACCGGTGACGAATATATAGCGCGTCATGCAGATCCCGTAAGTCTTTTGTTTATAAAACAGTAAGTTTATGAAACATTAATTAGTGAGGGGAGATTGTCATCTCAAGATGGGGGGTCAGGGTACCAGAATCTCAAATTCGACTCAACGAAAATCATCTATCTAACGATCGCTGATATCAATATTTTACAATTGATTATGGCTTGGCTTTTAGCCCCACTTTATTTCGATGCTTTCAGGACGCATTATACCCTGAAAACCTTCCGCTACTAATAAGTTTCCAACCGCTACTAAGCTCTCATTGTAATATAGCAACGGAATCGAATCTCTCAACCATGGTGGCACATTCTCATCATGAAACCATTTTTTTAACGGCCGATGATGCGCCTTTCCAACTGGCTTAAATAATTCTCCGCCCTGACGAAACTGAATACTGACTTGCTCGCCTCTCTTTGGCCGTCGCAGCAAAAGCCTATCACCCTCTTTAGACTCGCCATCCATTACGCAGAGTGTATAGCATTTCCCTAATATCGTGCGCTCAAACAAGCTTAATCGGCCGACACCTTGGTCATCGCCATATAATGAAGGCTCAACACCAATCTTAATAACATCGTGGGAAGCAGCTTTTTGATCTTCTATCTCCCTCACAGATAAAGCAAATATTGCATTTCGATAACGCCTAACACACCCTAACGACCACTCAATCAATGGGTTCGCATCATCTCTTGCAATCAACAGCTCAGTCCAAATTCTTTGAAATCGTTTTTCTCCAGGGTATCCCACCCCTTTCTGCCGTAACCAGTAGCGAACCACATTGCGCTGACGACTCATCGGTAACGTCATTAATTCTGTGATTGATAACGCCAAATCAAAAACATCATGCTTTATAGATGCTAAATCAATCTGAGCAAGTGCGTCTTCTAATTCCGCACTTTCGCGACAATGGCTGGCCGACATAGCCAACCGACTAATAGCCCCCTGCCAACGATTTTCTAGCTGAGGGATAATTTCATGCCTAATATAATTTCTATCGTAATCAAGGCTGGCATTACTCTCATCCTCAACCCATTCAAGTTCAAACGCTGTAGCAACTTGAAGAAGTATCTTTCTAGGTAGCGCTAAAAATGGCCGTTCAATGATTGCTGAGTTAAATTCACGGGTTCGAGGGATACTCGCAATACCTTTTGCGCCCGCCCCCCTCATCAATCTCAATAACACAGTTTCTGCCTGATCATTTTGGTGATGACCCTGTAGCAACACCGCACCATTAGGCAACACATCTTCAAAAACAGTGTAACGCGCCGCTCTAGCGGCCTCTTCCACACCTTTGGTTTTGTTGGTGAGCGAGACCTTCCGAACGACTAACGCGACACCCCATCGTTGACACATTTGCTCGCAGTGAGCCTGCCATTGATCAGCATAGTCACTCAAGCCATGATGCACATGAATCGCCGTAACGGGCGACTGACGAAACTGAGATAGATAACGACTTGCAAGCAGTAGCAGCAATGAAGAGTCCAACCCACCACTTAAAGCAACATAGTAATTATTTGAAGCAGGAATGGATTGAAGAGATTGCTGTAAAGAATCGGGCAATGAGGCATACCAAGCCTCATCTAACACATGAGGCTTGGTATGCCGTTTTGAATCAGAGGAACCGGTCATATGACGTCAAGCGCTGATATCTTGCCTCAACCAACTCATCAACAGGCATCTTTTTAAGTTTTTTAAGTCCAGCTATTAGCGCTGCTTGCAGGTTTTCGGCTATCTGCTCATGGTCACGGTGGGCAGCACCCAATGGCTCATCGATTAATCGATCAACAAACCCTAATGCCTGAAGCTTAGACGCCGTTATACCCATCGCCTCCGCTGCTTCTGACGCATACTCCGCACTCTTCCATAAAATAGAAGCACACCCTTCTGGCGAAATAACCGCATAGGTTGAGTATTCAAGCATATAGAGTTGGTCGCAAACACCAATCGCTAGCGCACCACCAGAACCACCTTCACCAATAACCGTTGAAATAATCGGTGTTTTAAGGCGAGACATAACCGCTAAATTATGGGCAATAGCCTCGCTCTGACCACGCTCTTCAGCACCGATACCCGGGTACGCACCAGGCGTATCAATAAAGGTCAGTATAGGTAGTTTAAAACGTTCAGCCATTTCCATTAGGCGGCAGGCCTTTCGGTACCCTTCAGGTTTAGGCATACCAAAGTTACGTCTGACCTTCTCTTTTATTTCTCGTCCTTTCTGATGACCAATCACCATCACAGGCTCACCTGCTAGCCGAGCGATCCCTCCCACAATAGAAGGATCATCTGCGAATGCACGATCGCCATGCAATTCGTCAAAGTCCGTAAAGATATGAGAAATATAGTCTAACGTGTAAGGTCGCTTTGGGTGACGAGCAAGGCGTGCGACATCCCATGCGGAAAGATCCGAAAAAATATTTTCGGTCAATGTCACACTTTTATTTTTGAGGCGGTTAATTTCTTCCGTGATATTCAAATCACTATCATTACCCACCATTCTAAGCTCTTCGATTTTCTCTTCAAGCTCAGCAATAGGTTGTTCGAAATCCAAGTAATAAGCGTTCATATCGCTATAATCTGTTGCAAAGAAAGTTCGTCAGTGGGCAGTCAATACTGGCACTGTACCAATAGCCAAGTGAACATGGCTAGTAAAAGCACTCTAATAATTGGTATTTTCTACAATTTACCTATCAAAACACAAGAGTCATCGAGAGGAAACCGGACATTTTCGAGGAAATTCGACACATTTCCAGTTAAATACCCTGAACATCCTCGAAGATCGACTTTATTTTAATGCTGATTGGCGAGAATACGCTAACTTAATCTCGATAACGCATCTTCACATTAGTATCGCCAAGCACATAGCGAAGCCCCTGAATGAGCTCATCCGCAGGTTTAACCTGCCAGTCACGGCCTAACTCGATCATCGAGCGAGCGTCACTGCGATGATAATCAACCGTCACTTTACAACCCTCACCTTTATAAGGCGTAAGTGTTTCTTCTAGTTCATTTAAAAAGCCGTTAACAAAAACCCCTTCATCCACTTTTAAATATAGCGATTTAGCATGACGCATGCGCGCACTGAGGATGTCGTAAGCCGCGTTAACTCTCATTTTGGTTGAGCCTGTGTAATCATCAATGCTGACCTCACCTTCCACAACCAAAATAGTATCGCTAACAAGTAGGTCTTTATTCTGTTCATAACTATCTGAGAAAAAGGCTATCTCTGTTCTGGCTGTTCGATCATCAATCGTAACAAACGCCATCGTGTTGCCTTTTTTATTCTTCATCGTCCTTACAGCAACGATGAGTCCTGCGATGTTGATATTCCCTTTGCCTGGCTGGATATCAGCGATCGGCGTTTTAGCAAACTGCCGAACCTCTTTCTCGTATTCATCAAATGGGTGACCCGTGAGATAAAGCCCAAGCGTGTCTTTTTCAAGCTTTAGACGCTCTTTCTCGCTCCACTCTCTGATATTTTTAGTTTCTGCGTACACATCTTCAGCCTCATCAGAAATCACTTCACCAAACATATCATCCATGCCGGCACTCTGATTTCGACTATTCTGATCTGCTCGTCGCCCCGCCTCACCAATACTCGCCATTAAACGACCGCGACTAGGGCCAATATTATCCATCGCACCTGACTTTATTAAGGCTTCAAGGGCTCGCTTGTTGACCTTCTTCATATCGACTCGATCGCAAAAATCGAACAAGCTCGTAAATGGCCCTCCTGCTTGCCTCGCCTCAATCAGACTTTCTATCGGTCCCTCACCTAACCCTTTTATGGCACCCAGTCCATAAACAACCCGATCATTTTCATCTACCGTAAACGTGTATTCACTCACATTAACATCAGGTAAAACGAGGTCGAGCCCCATTCGCCGACATTCTTCAACCAGTATCACCACCTTGTCGGTGTTCTGCATATCCGCAGTCAGTACCGCTGCCATAAACTCTGCAGGGTAATGGGTTTTGAGCCATAACGTTTGATAAGAAACCAATGCATAGGCTGCAGAGTGCGATTTGTTAAATCCGTATCCAGCAAACTTTTCAACCAGATCAAATATCTTCATCGCCAAGTCAGGGTCTATTCCCTGTCCTTTAGCCCCTTCAGCAAAAATCGCCCGCTGCTTTTCCATCTCCTCAGGCTTTTTCTTACCCATAGCCCGTCGAAGCATGTCGGCACCACCGAGGGTGTAACCTGCCAAAGCCTGCGCAATCTGCATAACCTGTTCTTGATAAACGATAACACCGTAGGTGGGTTCAAGAATCGGCTTCAAGCATTCATGCTGGAAATCTACATGAGGGTAAGCCACATCAGCCTTGCCATGCTTTCGGGCGATAAAGTCATCAACCATGCCTGACTCAAGCGGCCCTGGTCTAAACAGTGCCACCAAAGCGATCATATCTTCAAGATCATCAGGCTGTAAGCGGTTAACTAGATCTTTCATTCCGCGAGATTCTAGCTGGAACACTGCAGTCGTTTCTGCTCGCTTAAGCAAGGCAAACGACGGTGGATCATCCAACGGAATTCGATCGATATTAACCGGGTCGTGAGCCATTTTACGGGCATTGATCATTTTCAAAGCCCAGTCCACAATAGTGAGTGTTCTCAACCCCAAAAAGTCAAACTTAACGAGCCCCGCTGATTCAACATCATTCTTATCAAACTGAGTCACCAAGCCATCACCTTCTTCATCACAGTGAAGCGGTGAAAAGTCGGTGAGCTTAGTCGGAGCGATAACCACACCACCGGCATGCTTACCAGTATTACGGGTTATACCTTCTAATTTTAAGGCCATTTCCCAAATTTCTTGGGCGTCTTCATCCTGTTCGATAAACTCCCGCAACGGCGCTTCCATATCCACGGCTTTAGCCAAAGTCATGCCGATTTCAAACGGAATCATCTTCGATAAACGATCAGCCAAGCCGTAAGACTTCCCCTGAACACGGGCAACATCTCGCACAACCGCTTTTGCAGCCATGGTACCAAAGGTAATAATCTGGGATACCGCATTACGGCCATAGTTATCTGCAACATAGGCGATAACCCTGTCACGACCATCCATACAGAAATCGATATCAAAGTCAGGCATCGAAACCCGTTCAGGGTTTAGGAATCGCTCAAAAAGAAGATCATATTGCAGTGGATCAAGATCGGTAATTTTAAGTACATAGGCCACCAAAGAGCCGGCACCCGACCCTCGACCAGGGCCGACAGGAATATCATTATTTTTGGACCACTGAATAAAGTCCATTACGATCAAGAAATAACCCGGAAACCCCATCTGAATGATGATATCCAGTTCAAACTTCAATCGATCAAGATAAGGCTGACGCCTATCCTGATAATCATCAGCATTTTTATCTAAAATAGTCTCGAGTCTTTCTTCTAGCCCCTCTTGGGATATCTTGCGGAAGAACTCATCCATCGTCATCCCTTCAGGGATCGGGTAGTTAGGCAAGAAGTACTCACCCAACTGAACCTCAACATTACAGCGCTTTGCAATTTCTAGCGTGTTTTCTAATGCTTCCGGTATGTCTGAAAATAACTCAGCCATTTCTTCGGGGCTTTTAAGGTATTGCTCTGGGCTATAAAATTTATTTCTACGAGGGTCATCAATCGTGCAGCTATCATGGATGCAGACACGGGTTTCATGCGCTTCAAAATCTTCCGTTTCCATAAAGTGCACATCATTAGTCGCGACCACTGGGCAGCCCATTTCGGTAGCCAGCTCAACACTTAAGTGCAGACACTCTTCATCATTCACCCGCCCTGTTCGCTGCAGCTCAAGATAAAACGAATCAGGAAAAACGCTCATCCAATAACGGAGCCGCTCTTTAGCCAGCTCTTTTTTACCTGATAGAAGCGCTCGACCAATTTCACCAATCTTTGCTCCTGATAACGCAATAACGCCTTCAGAAGCGTCTTCTATCCATTCTTTATCAATAATCGCCTTATCGTAACGCTGCCCCTCAGTAAAACCACGAGAGACGAGCTCAGTTATATTGCGATAGCCGACGTCATTTCGCGCATACAAGGTAATTCGGCTTGGATTATCATCTTCATCAAGATTGCGAAGCCATAAATCAACACCAATGATAGGCTTAATACCCGCCCCCATTGCACCGTTGTAAAATTTGACCAACGCACACATGTTCGACTGGTCGGTCAGCGCTACAGCGGGCATCTTATAGCTTGCCAGTTTTTTCATCAGCGGCTTTAGTCGAATAGTGCCATCGACCAGCGAAAATTCAGAATGGACTTTGAGATGTACAAAAGGGACAGACATAAACTCTTCTATTTAACTAAAAAATTAAATGCTAACACTGTATCAACATCAGCTTAATAGGTCATCTTCGGCGAGCTGCAATAGATCATCATAGCGATCTATCTCACAGTCTTCATCAGTCTGAGGGACACCATGAAAAACAGCTACACCCATTCTAAACTCAACCCACTCCTGCAGCTCGCTTTCTTCTAGATAATGCTCAATTTTAGCGTTAATACGCGCCGCTAAAATCTCTGAGCCAGTGCTATTGGTATGGGGCAGTAGCGCAACTATACGCTTGTCACTATAACGAGCCGCTTGATCTGAGTTTCTAAGTACACCTTGTATCAATAACGCCACATCAGCCAACACATTAACATAAGCATCGACAGGGAGTTCAGGCAAATTCTCATGATGGGTGGCCAGATCAATCAATAAAATAGATAAATCTTGTTGGTATCGTTTGCTACGATTAAATTCACTACTTAACCAAGATTCCCAATAAGCCCGACTGCTAAGCCCTGTCACTTCATCGCGTAGGCTATTTTGTTCCAATTCAAGCTCAAGCTCATTACCTCTTACTTCGTGCCGAATAAGTGCCGATATATTCTTAAGACAAATCGCGACCCATTTAGGTGCCTCATTGCCACTTGCTGCATCAACCTCTAGCGAAAGCGGCAACGCCTGCACACTAAAATGCCGTTCGACCTCATAGTCATCAGTAATAATAAGGTGATCACTCAACCAATGAGGATCATCAACCCTAAAAATAGCCTCCGCTAGCCCTTGTAACTGTTGAGCAAACCGAGGCACAAAAACCTCCCCTAACAAGCCCGATGGCAACGCCTCATCTGAAATCAACCACTGATCTTTGGTCATGTTGTGAAAGGTTGTGTTGCTGTAACGAATAGTCAAGCTGTCGTCTAGCAACATCACACCATCTTGCCAACTGCCTACCAATTGGCTAAATAACACGTTTAAATTAGGCTCAGAGAACATATTCGACTTTAATTCCTTAAATGAATACACACGGGATAGATGCCTAAAAAGCATCTCCATATCCCGAGGATAGCTTACTTATTATTATGGGTAATAAAAAAGTGAATATTAGCACGCGGTTAGAACCAACCACAGAGTGAATGACAGGAATATAAGAATAAATATCAAGATTCAGCGCTATCAATCGCCTTTAATGATCGAAGAAACAAACCTAGCCCGCCAATAGATAAGACTAAAATCATTATCAAATCAAACGCAGACATTGATCTAAAATTAAATCGAATTGAGGCAATTACACCAAACACAAGCGCAACAATAGCGCCAATCGATAGCAACCAACCCATGACATTTTTAGAATTATAAAAAATAAGTCCCACACCAAACATGAAGGGGATCATAATCATCCCAGACGTTATCCCATAGTTACCGCCAAATGCCGAAAAACCATACATTCTTGCGCCAAACCCAAAGCTTGAGGTGACAGAGATTGAGTTAAGCAGCAGATAAAAACCACCACACATCATGATAAAACCAATAAAAAACTGACCTATCCCACCACTTGTACCGCCAGCACCCTTCATAACACCTCCACTCAGTTCTGTTAAAATACGAGCAACCTTAATATTACTGTAGCTCACTCTCAGCCACACCGACTTCTTTTAATATTTCTACCAAGTTCTCACGCTCAATCTTTGTTACATTTAGAACGAGCATAATTTGTAAAAAAAGGTCCGCACCCAAAATGCCTTTATTGATTTTATTTCTTAAGTTGTCAGCGCTTTGAAGCGTATCTAACCTCTCCAATCGATCGCTCAAGTCACTATATTTTATGCCTTTTTTTGCCATTTCGGACTTAATAACACGAGATGCTAACTCTCTCCAGCATGACGTGGCAGGCTTAATATTTGAGGACATAGGTATTTTCACTCAGTGTTTTTTTGTAAAATATACTTTACATTCAGTTTTTATTAATTACTATAATTCAAATTAAATTCTGTGCAAGTAATATTTAAATCGCGCTCGAAAGCCTTATGCGCTCAATTTTAATACAGGGGATGTACATGAGTTGGAACCTCAACACGCTAGAACAGCTACTGTCCGAAAATCAGGATATGGCGATTACTAAAGAAGATGGTTGTATTCGCATCACGAATGATGACGGAATTGATGCCTATTTAGCCGTTAGTGGCGAACAAATTATTGTAGAGTCGCTACTTTTTGCCAAGTCCCAAGTAATGGACACCGCATTACTTAATGAAGAAATACTTAAGACTCATCAGGTATTTCCACTAACCACGATGGGCATGACTCAAGTAGGCGGAGAAGATTATTACATGGCGTTTGGCGCCCTATCTTCCCAATCTAAAGAAGAAAGTATTTTGCTGGAAATTCAGATGCTTTTTCAAAATATCGAGGGTTTTCTCGATGCCTACCAAGACCACCTTAAATAAGGAGTAATTTTATGAGTGTTTGGAAAAAATTAGTCTCAGCAATAAAGGGTGGCGCAAACGAGGCCGCTGAAGCCGTCGCAGATAATCAAGCGTTGCGCATCTTAGATCAAGAAATTAGGGAAGCAAAAGAAGAGTTACGAAAGTCAGATCACTCTTTGACTCAAATAATGGCAAAAAGAAAGCTTGCTGAACAAAAGACGCAAAGCTTAAGCGCCTCTGTTACCGAGTATGAAGGCCATGCCAGAAAAGCAGCAGGCACCGATCAACAACTTGCACTAGATTGCGCACAGAAGGTCGTAGAGCTTCAAGCGCAATTAGACACTGAGCAAAAATTTGTAGACCAATTTAATCAGACCGAGCAAAACCTAAGACGCAGCATCAGCCAAGCGAAAAGCAATTTGCGACGCATGGAGCAGCAAGTGGATATGGTAAAAGCAACGGAGTCGGTTCAAAAGGCTCAAGTGGCTGTTTCGTCACGGCACCTAGGTGCTAACAGCAAAATGAAAACTGCAGCAGAGTCGCTACAAAGAATTCAGGAAAAACAAACTCAGCGCGCAGCTGAGCTTCAATCGGCTGAAGAACTGGCTTCTGAAGAAAGCGGGAGCGACCTTGATGCGCGTTTAAAAGCAGCAGGCGTCGCAGGCTCAGCAACTAGCGCAGATGATGCTCTAGCGCGTATTCTTGCAGGTAAATAATAACCGAATCCATGTTTATTCTTACTAAACTTAGAGCGGTTATTTTTACACACTTTTTGGAACTGAAATGGCAAGGTCTTGCCCTTTCAGTTTTCTTTTATGTGTGTATATCATATTTACTGCTACATCTTGCGGGCGAGGATGCACTTACATCCTTCCCTGACTTCCCATACTGGTTAATTATTACCGCCTCCACTGTAGGTTATGGTGACCTTTCTCCTTCTACCACGCTAGGAAAGTTAACCGTCAGTATTTTTGTTGTTCCTTTCGGGCTCAGCCTCTTCGCATTATTTATTGGGCGAGTCGCGGCTTATGCATCATTTCAGTGGAGAAAAGGAGTAAAAGGCTTGAAGAATCTAGATTACTCAAATCACATTCTAGTTATAGGTTGGAATGAAAAAAGAACCATTCATTTAATAAAACTTTTGCTGCGAGAGCAATCTGGCGCAGAAGAGGAACGAAAAATAGCCTTGTGCACAAAGGCCGACATAGAAAACCCGCTGCCGAATGATATCGGTTTTGTTAAAGTTGAAAGCTATAGCGATAACGAGCACATGCAGCGCGCAGGCATCGATAGCGCCTCATCAATTATTATTGATACCCCTGAAGACGATATCACCATGACAACCGCATTGTTCTGCAACAGCAGAAACCCTAATGCACACATGATCGCCTACTTCCAAGATGACCATTTGAGTCAACTGCTCAAAGTACACTGCCCCAATATTGAGTGCGCGCCATCTGTTGACGTAGAGTTAATAGTAAAGGCTGCTATGTACCCCGGTTCTAGCGAACTGCATCACGATCTTCTTAATGTAGAAGACGGTATGACTCAATACGCCATAACCTACCCTAAAAGCAGTCAAAGTGTGTCCATACGTGATATTTTCATTGCCTTTAAAGAAAAACATGATGCAACCATTATCGCGATCGCGGAAACAGGTTCAAAGCCAGAGTTAAACCCAAGCTTTAATAAAACCCTCCACGGTGGCGCCACCATCTACTACATTGCAGACGAACGAATCGACGGCCTTGATTGGAACGCACTTTATGTTTAAAAAATTCTTTAAAAAAGAAACCGTCACGACCCCCAGCATACCCGAAATAATGGGGTTAAGAATCGGCGGCGCATTTGAGTTAGACCCACTTAAACTAAGACTTATTGAACCTCATTTAATTATTGAGGGCGCAGCTAAAACACAACTTATTCAAGCTGTTGGAGTTGTAAAACCTGACAATAATAGTACCATTCTGCGTTTTTATACCGACGACGATAGTTTTGTTCAGGTAATACTTAACGGTGGCATGACTGAAAACCATATTGAAGATGTTAAATTATGGTATTTTTATGAAACAAAATCAGTCAGCTCAGAACAAGACTGGAACAACCTGTTAAGTAAAAAAATTAGTCAACCGACCTACTTATTAGAAGATCATACCTTTGAAAGAGTATGGGAAGACATAGGAAGCCAGTCTCCTCCGGTTGCAGTAACAGAAACAACATATACCGAAGAACATACTGAGAGTGAAACAGACCAGTTTATGATGCTGTATGAACGCGGTATCAATGACGACTTATGTGAGTATCTCATGGTGTCAGGTGAGGAAAAAATAATCGACAATCAATTCGACCGATGCTTAGTTATTTCTACGGGTTTTGATCTTAGGCCTGCAGATATAACTATTATCGGCTAACGATGCTAACAACAACCTTATTTATTAATTTCAATCAGCACAATTAAAGGAACCATTACATGGACGCAATTACACAATCATTATTAGGGCTTGGAAACTTCGCACTCTACTTTGCCTCTTCGCTCTTTTTACTCCTTATTTTTAAGTTTCTGTACACACTTATCACACCGCATGATGAATGGAAGCTCGTTAAAGAAGATAAAAGTAGCGCAGCCGCAATCGGGCTTATTGGCGCAGTGATTGGTTTTTCGATTGCTTTAGGTGGCGCCGCATCAAACTCAGTGTCCCTACTAGATTTTTGGATTTGGGCTGCGGTTGCACTGATTGCTCAAGTAATAGCATTTGCTATTGTTCGGTTCGTTTTTGTTCCTAAAATAGTCCAGCGCATCAATGATGACGAAGTGTCTGCAGGCATCGTTCTTGGCGGCTTCTCCGTTGCGGTAGGTATCCTTAATGCAGCGTGCATGACTTACTAGGGAGAGATATCATGAAAAGGACTAAAAGCATCAATCTGGACAGAATGAGAAAGGTATCTCGTCAGCTCCATTTGGCTCCCCTTGGGGTCGCGTTTGCCAGCATGACGCTTGCTGGATGCTCCGATAGCCGTAAAGCAGTGGTCTATACTAACGTTGATCAATGCACGGCTGAAAATCCAGAACTAGAGCAAGAGTGCCGAGCCGCTTACGAAGACGCACTGGCTAAAGCAGAAAAAACAGCCCCTAAATATCGAAGCATGAGGGATTGTGAGTCTGATTTTGGCTCTCACACCTGCGTAAACAACCAAACCTCTCAATCAAGCAGCATTTTTATGCCTGCAATGGCAGGTTTTATGTTTGCCAGAGCGCTTGACCATAACAGATATGATAACAACCCCGTTTTCACCTCCAATGCTTACCGATCGCCGCTTTATGGTCATTGGGTATCATCAGACGGTTACCGTTATGGGTCAAACCGATCCAGAAAGGTCGAAGTGGGTAGTGATGCCTTCAAACCTAAGCCAAAAGTTACACGCACTATGTCAAGAGGTGGCTTTGGCTCAACGGTGGCAGCTAAGTCTTCATGGGGCGGTTCAAAGTCTCGAGGTGGCTGGGGCGGCTAAACATTATGATAAGGATGCCAATAAAAGAGCGCCCAGACTGGCGCGAAAAAGCCAAGGATTTCGGCTTCAAGTTTCATACCATGTATGGAAAAGCGTACTGGGACGAAACCGCCTACTATCAGTTTTCACTAGAGCAAATTGAAAAAGGGATCGAAGATCCTACGGCAGAAATCCACCAGATGTGTCTGGCTGTCGTCGATAAAGTCGTTAACGATGCCGAACTACTCGCGAAATTTAAGATACCAGAAGCCTTTTGGGACGCCATTAATACATCATGGGTTAATGGCGACCCTAGCCTCTATTCACGACTCGACTTTGCTTATGACGGCAAAACCGACGCAAAGCTCTACGAAAACAATGCTGATACCCCTACCAGCATTTACGAATCAGGCTTTTGGCAATGGCTCTGGTTAGAAGAAAGCGTGCAAACGGGTAAAATAAACAGAGGGGCTGATCAGTTTAATTCATTGCAAGAAAAACTGATTAACCAGTTCAGTCAAATTTACGCCAAAACCAATCACCCCTACCTTTATTTCGGCTGCTGCAAAGACACCGAAGAAGATAGAGGTACGGTTCAGTATTTAGAAGATTGCGCCAATGAAGCCGGTATCCCTACTAAGTTCATCTATATCGAAGATATCGGGCATGGCGAAGGGGATCTATTCACAGACCTAGATAACCAAGCGATTGAGCTCATGTTTAAACTCTACCCTTGGGAGTTTATGCAGCGAGAAGAGTATGCAGGCTTAATCAACAAAAACTCGACGCAATGGATAGAACCAATTTGGAAGTCGGTGCTATCCAACAAGGCATTACTGCCCATGCTTTGGAAGATGTTCCCCAATCACCCTAACCTGCTGCCCGCATTTTTTGAAGACGAGCTGGATAACTCGGTAGCCTTTGATATCGTAAAAAAACCCATCTTCTCTAGGGAAGGGTCAAATGTATCGATTATAAAAAACGGCCAACCTATCTTAGATACTATGGGGCCATATGGCGAAGAAGGATTTATATATCAAGCCTACCACCCACTTCCCAAGTTTGGAGACAACTACACACTGATTGGTTCGTGGCTCGTCAACGATCAGCCGGCAGGCATATCGGTGCGCGAGGATGCATCGGTAGTCACCCAAGATTTATCACGCTACCTCCCACATATTATTCTTAACTAACTGCCAACAATGCTGGGTTTGCTCCATTAACGATACTATTGAAAACGGCCAATACGCCATTAACAATAAGGTCAATTTTTATCGTGATTGCTATCGGTCAGATAATCGTGATCTGTCCGTATGGAATACAGATAAACTAGGCTCTGACTGTCACTGGTTATCTGAAGAAGAGCTCATAGCACGTCAAACGTTTCACCGTGCGCCCGTAGCTTACAAAGCGGGCGAACACTTATTGAAACGACAAGCGCTTTACCTTCGAGAAAAAGCGCTTGTATATGGACTTTTTTTTGTCAAAGGACGCATTGCAGGGTCGTTTGGCTCGAATAAACAGCGCACTATCTGCAGTCCACTACTTATTTATCCCACTAGAATCGAAATCGAAAACAACACGACCTTTGTTTACCTAACCAATGATACTCCCCAGCTTAATACTCGCTTATTATTAGAGCTAGTAGGCGACGAAAATCGAGAGGAGGCGCTTTCAAACGTCCCCAAAATAGATGGAGCGCTAACAGATACTCACATATCAAACCTAGTTAGCTGGATTCAGCAATACACCGACATAAAAGATGCCCTTTACCTACTCCGATACCCTGAACTTACCACTCAGTTAGATAAGGTCTCGCCAAAAGGACTCAAAGTCACTTCATCGGCCGCTGTAATGTTAGTTGATCGCCCGAAGAGTTCGAGCGGAATCATACATGAGCTCAAAAGCATCGCACAGTCAGGTTCTGTGTCAGCTCCTATCTTTAAGTTGTTATCTAACCAAGAAGTCGCGCCAAACGTTTCGGCACCACCCAACTTTGAGGCCGTGCCTGGACTATTAAGTAAAGCCCAAAAAACAGCTATCAAGATCGCTTCATCAGAAACACTTGGGCTAATTTCAGGACCACCTGGCACAGGCAAGAGCTACACCATTGCAGCAACCGTTGCTGATAGAGTCACCCAAAATGAATCCGTTCTGATTGTTTGTGAAACCGAACAAGCCATTGATGTCATTGAGCAAAAACTAGACGAGCATTTTTTTCTCACCGGCTGCCATATACGGACTGGTGACAAAGCCGTACTCAAAGAACTGAAGAGCCAAGTCGCTAGTTGGCTTAATTTCGGCATCAAAGCCATTGACGATGATGCGCTCAAACATTCGTTATCGCAACTGCGCCAAACACAGCAACGAACCAAGAGTCTTGAGAAGCAATTCATTAAGTGCAACAAACGCTCAATGCTATTTGGACGTTTTATCAAACAAGCCCAACAGCCAAGGGCGTCTTTGCTTTCGCGATTGATCTATCGTTATATAAAATACAGACTCCCTAAACTTAAAACACAGTGGTCTATTATTGACGAGCTTCAACAATCCTTGTCTGAACGAGAGCAACAAGCCGCCCACCATATTAAGCTAACAACCCAAGCACGCATTGAGCACTTACTGAATCATCATCGCTCCGAACTGGTTAAGTTTAATCAAGCCATTCGAGCACGATCATCTGGCAAACAAGCAGATATTTTTAACTCGATCGACCCTCAACACTTACTCCAAGCGTTTCCGGTGTGGTTAGTCACAGCAGATACCTTGCATCGAACGCTGCCGTTAAAAAAAGAACTGTTTGATGTTGTACTGATTGATGAAGCCACTCAATGCAATATTGCCGCTGCCCTGCCCGCGTTATATCGCGCTAAACGCGCTCTTATCGTCGGAGACGCTAAACAACTTAAACATGTATCGTTTTTATCTAAAGAAAAAGAGCGTGAATTATTACAAAAAAACCACATCGATGAAGAAGCCTTAAATAAGCTCAGTTATCGAGATAACAGTATCCTCCACCTTGCTTCAGATGCGATAACGACTCAAAAAAGCGTCACCATGCTAGATGAACATTTTAGAAGCAAGCAAGACATCATCGCCTTCAGCAACCATCATTTTTATGACAGCCGACTGAAAATCATGCAGCATAGACCAAACCAAGATGCTTTAGGCAATGTATACCTCCACCGCACCTCGGGCACACGGTGTAAAAAAGGCACCAACACGGTTGAGATTGAACGAATCTCTGCATTATTAGAAGATACGATTAATCGGTTCAAAAATAAGTCCCACCCACCCTCTATTGGCATTATCTCACCGTTTAGACATCAAGCAGAAGCCATCGCAAAACAGCTAAACCGTAACTTCACCCACGACACCATCAGCAGGCATAACATAAGAGCCGCAACCCCATATGGTTTTCAGGGTGAAGAACGCGACATCATGTTGCTCTCATTTGCTATCGATAACGACTCACAAAGGGCTGCAGTGTATTTAAGAAAAGAAGACATGTTTAATGTCGCTATCACTCGGGCTAGACAAGCACAGCATGTATTTTTTTCATTCGACCCCAAATTATTGCCGAATGACCATTTGTTAAAGCAATTTATTGAGTACTACACAAACGTTGCTTCCCAGCATATCGGTCACGATGACACCCTCGATTCGTTCCAAACTCAAGTGTGTAAGACCCTTAACGAAAGAGGGGTTCAAACATGGAAGAGCTATCCCATTGCAGGGAGAAAAGTAGACATTCTTTGTCATGCTAACGATAAACGACTCGCCATTGACCTCATTGGTTTTCCGGGCCCCTGGCAAGATTATTTTGAGCTTGAGACTTACAAGTTATTTAATCGAGCCAATTTAAGTATTTTCCCGTTATCTTATGGCCTATGGGTCGAACAGCAAGAGCGTTGTCTAGATGAAATTATCAAACGACTAAGCTAGAGAGCGCTTAACGCCTGACTTAATGTTCATTGCATTTTATCTACAATCGAATCAACCGTTTGCGGCCCAAACAGCACATGTTTAATGTTACTGTCTGGATCAATCAAGACGGTCGCAGGCAAGACACTTGGCCGTTTTATATCTAGGTTTTCAGCCGGGTCATGGGCTATCATTGCGTATTGTATCCCCAGTGTTTCTGCCTGGTGTATCAACGCATCACCTTGAATACCATCAAAATTCACCCCCAAAACAACCGTATCTTCGCGTTCATTCAACTTATTTAATTGAGGTATCTCTTCAACGCAGGGTTTACACCAAACAGCCCAGTAGTTAACCACCAGCCAACGCCCTTGAAAGTCGCTCATCGGTTTTATTTCCCCATTGGTGAGGGTGAACTCAGTCTGTCCACACCCCGCCGTACTCAAAACAGTCGCTAACGCGATAAATAACCACAAAACGTTTAATTTTCGTAACATTACGTCCCCACATAGACATAAGATTGTGAACCACTAATGATACGCTAAACGAAATCTTATAGAATAGCCTCATTCGATTTTGCATATAGGACTTATCATGACCACTCAAGCGACCATTTATCACAATCCAAGATGCTCAAAGTCACGCCAAACACTTGCCCTACTTGAAGAGAAAAGTGTAACGCCAGAGGTGGTGCTTTATCTAGAAACACCCCCTTCTGCTGATCAGATAAGAGACATCTTAACAAAATTGGCGATAAAACCTCGCCAACTAATGCGTACAAAAGAAGCCCTTTATAAAGAAAACAATTTAGCGGATGACGCGCTGACCGACGCGCAACTGATTGATGCAATGGTCACGTTCCCTAAACTCATCGAGCGCCCTATTGTGTTAGCTAATGGCAAAGCTGCGTTGGGCCGTCCACCAGAAGATGTATTAACTATCTTATAGCATCAGCAGTCCCCCTTCACAAACACTCGGAATTCATTATGACCACAGAACAGCCTTATGTGCTTGTACTGTATTACAGCCGACATGGCGCAACGAAAGAGATGGCGATGCAAATCGCACGGGGTGTAGAAAAGGTCAACGGCATTCGTTCACTTATTCGCACCGTACCGGCTATCTCTGCCACTTGCGAAGCAACCGAAAGCGACATTCCCACTGAAGGCGCACTCTACTGCACCAGTGAAGAATTAAAAAATTGTGCAGGCTTATTACTCGGCAGCCCTACCCGGTTTGGAAATATGGCGGCTCCGTTAAAATACTTTTTAGATGGAACGTCAGATATTTGGTTAAGTGGCGCCTTAAACGACAAACCCGCTGGAGTGTTTACCTCTACGGGCAGTTTACATGGAGGGCAAGAATCAACGCTGCTAACGATGATGCTACCGCTATTACATCAAGGGATGGTTATTTCAGGTATTCCCTACTCGGTCGGCGAACTCAATACCACAGCAGAAGGCGGCACCCCCTACGGCGCAAGTCACTGGGCTCATGACGCACAAAAAAACACACTCTCAGCTACTGAACAAACACTGTGCCAAAAACAAGGCCAGCGCGTGGCTGAACTTGCATTAAAATTAAATCGTTAAACCACTGAGATAGACCACCATGACATTGAACCAAAAAGTAAAGTACTCCCAAATAACCGCATTATTATCCTACTTGTTATTGCTGGTTTTATTGGTGGTTTCTACCCTGATTACAACGCTGCCACCCGAAGCCTCTCGAGGGCTGATGCTCGCAGTCAAAATAGTCCCTTTGATTATCTTTTTGCCGGGCTTGCTAAAGGGTCATCTTCGTGCCCATATTTGGCTCTGCTTTGTTGTACTCTTCTATTTTACCCGTTCAGTCGTTGCAGCCTATTTAACCGAAGGTGACTTATTAGAAAGCGCCATTACGGCAACAACCGTCTTGCTATTTATCGCCTCTATGATGAATGTGTTTTGGCAAAAACGAACCGGTGTGCCCCTTTAAAGCAACAAACGAGAAGGAAATCAGCATAAAGATAAACAGCCGTTATACTTAGAGTAATACACGCGATCTCTCTGATTGCAGCGGCTATTTTTCAGGTTAACTTGAACGGACATTCATATCCAAATGAATAATGCAGTTTCGAAAAAAATTAAACAGACATTAGCGCTCTCCGATATTGTTAACCAATTGTTAGCTGATGGCATTATTAATCAAGAAGATTCTGACCAGCTCGTTAACCAATCAAAATCAAGACAAGCGTTATCACTGCATCCGTTAGAAATTATTGCAGGGGCTAATCTAAAAAACCGTCTCTGTGATGAAAACCTCACCTTAGACAACCTGAGCCAATGGTTAGCCGACTGGGCTGATCAGCCACTTTTCCATATTGACCCTCTCAAGGTCGACGCCAGTAAAAGTGCAAATGCCATGTCTTTCGCATTTGCACAACGTCACGGCATACTCGCTGTCGAAACGTCACCAACACAAGTGGTGGTTGCCAGTGCTCAGCCGTTTGTCGATGACTGGGTTGAAAATTTACAACACGTATTAAGAAAAAGCATTAAGCACGTGGTTGTAAACCCTGCCGACTTAAAACGTTTTACCATTGAGTTTTATCAGCTTGCCAACTCTGTTAACAAAGCCTCTGGTCAGTCTCAAAGCAGTATTCAAAACTTTGAACAAATGCTACAGCTCGGTAGCGATGCTAATCCAGACGCCAACGACCAGCATATTGTTAATATAGTAGACTGGTTGCTGCAATATGCATTTGAACAACGCGCTAGCGACATTCATATCGAACCACGCCGAGAAATTGTGCAGGTCAGATTTCGTATAGATGGCGTATTGCACAATGTTTACGAACTACCCGCTCAAGTGGGGATCGCGGTCATTAGCCGCCTTAAAATTCTAGGTCGCCTGAACGTTGCCGAAAAGAGAAAACCACAAGATGGCCGCATTAAAACCAAAGGTGAAAACGACAAAGAAATAGAACTTCGTCTTTCAACATTGCCAACAGCCTTTGGCGAAAAAATGGTCATGAGAATTTTTGACCCTGATGTATTATTAAGGTCCTTTCCTGACTTAGGGTTTTCAGCTGAAGACAGCCGTCGTTGGGAACGCATGGCAAAGCAACCAAACGGCATTATTTTGGTGACAGGCCCCACAGGGTCAGGCAAAACCACAACGCTCTATTCAACCTTACGCCAACTGGCCACCACCGAAGTCAATGTCTGTACCATTGAAGACCCTATTGAAATGGTCGAGCCTCTGTTTAATCAGATGCAAGTTCAATCTAATATTGACCTCTCATTTTCGAGTGGCATCAAAGCACTCATGCGACAAGACCCCGATATTATTATGATCGGTGAGATTCGTGATTTAGAAACCGCAGAAATGGCAACCCAAGCCGCGCTCACTGGGCACTTAGTACTATCAACCTTACACACCAATGACGCCCCCAGCACGATTACTCGATTAATAGAACTCGGGGTTCCCTCGTATATTATTAAAGCCACCGTACTCGGGGTAATGGCACAGCGGTTGGTCAGAACCCTTTGTTCTAAATGCAAAGCGCCTCACCCTATTGATGAAGACGCATGGAAGAGCATTACAACGCCATGGCGAGCCCCATTACCGTCAAATACGTGTAGACCAGTCGGCTGCCTTGAATGCCGCGATACCGGCTATAAAGGCCGTGCAGGAGTCTATGAGATCATGCCTATCAGCAATACAATGAAGCCGCTTATATCCGATAACTGTGATCTTGAAGCATTAAGAAAGCAGGCCATAAAAGAGGGTATGCACAGCCTCAGACTCAGCGGCGCAAATAAAGTCGGTGCAGGCTTAACCACCATAGAAGAAGTGTTACGTGTGACACCTCAAAGTATGAGGCAATAGAATTTTCTACTGAGTAACAATTTTATATTTCTGTGTTGAGTGACTATTTGATAGAATAGGCGCTCAGCCCTCTTAACGGATTAAGAGGTGGTTATTATTGAGCGAAGGATTCGCAGCATGTCACACCATTTTTTAGCTATATCCCCTTTTTTAAATTCAGTTTTCGCGCTTAACACGCCGGTCAAAAATATGGTTTTGGCGCTTGTTATTCCATCGGTACTGGCCAGCCTAACCGCATGTACTAGCAACGTACGATTTGACGATGCTGAGTATCGGGCTGTTGGGCTAACTCAACCGCAAAATGGCAAGATATCAAACCCGCCAGCAACTCATTATGATTCACCTGAGCAACTGCAGTATGACGCCGATGGCTATAATGAGATATCAGGCAATATTAACCGGCTGTCCCGCCGTTACGGTCACGATTTAACCATCAGAAAAATCATTCAAACCATTCGTATACACTGCACCGCTCAACCCCTTACCTCAGCCAAACAAGCAAACGCAGAACCACTTCAATTCTGTCATTATCAGTTCCCCAAGACTTGTGGTTCTCACCGTTTTTCACTGATAGAAAACACTGACAATACCGCATTGGTCTATCATGACCGAGTCACTCAGAGAAATATCCTAGATCAGATTCGAGATAACGAGTACGCACAACCAGGCTTATGGGATTTTGCAGACCAAGTCAGCGTCAGCTCCCCATATCCTGAGCAGCAACTGTACTATCAGTTTTCAGGACAAACCTCTCAGGCTTGGGTAGTGGGCATTAATGATAAAGATCGCGAGCAATTTGGAACGCTCTATGCGAAAGCAGTGAACGAAACATTGGCTTGTTTTTAGAGGGTTGAAACACAAAGGAAAAGAGGGGAAATCACCCTCTTTTTTTGCTATGACCGCGCATCGTTTTTATTATTTATACAGTTCATTCCGGTCAATGCGAACAGATCTTGTATCTTTCTCAATCCATTTCTTAATCGCCTTCAGTTTTTCTAAATATGCCTTTTCTTTAGCCTCTTTCCCCTTGATGCCGGCTTGTTTCAGTATAGAGTCTTTAGGGTTTTCGGGTTCTTTCATCCACGGGGCATCGCCGTCATACTGCTCGGGAACACTAAACCGAAACTCATAAGGTATATTGTTATTAGGAGTGACATATAGAGACGCTTTTTCACAACTAAACCCTGTTTTACCCAGCGTTTTAAAGTCTCCAAACTGGTAACGAAATGGGTCCGAACTGTCTGCTTTTAACTGCGGCGGATTTGTCTCAATAACCTCAACACGCCCCTCTCCAAAGGGTCTAATCCCTTTCACAACGTAGCCCGTAGGCGACTCATAATCAGGCACATAGTGAGACACAAACAGGTGTCGTTTATTGGATTCTTGCTCACTCACACCAAACCAACCCGCTAGGGCTTCCATTTTTTCTTTCCATTTAGGTGCAGTGCTATCTTCAAACAGTGCCAGCAATTGTTTAAATGCAGCGTTCTTTTTAAAATGAGTGCTTTCATCTGCTTTAAAAACAATGGGCGCAGGGTTATCAGCCTGATAGTATCCGCGCGCCACCTGATTCATCTCTCCCAGATAATGCATTGTTTTAGTCAATTTTGGACCTTGGGTATTCTTGAAAACAAAATTAAACTCTTCCAACTCAAACGCTAGGTTGAGATGCTTCCATACACTCCCCAAGTTTTCGTATCGATCTTTTTCAACGTTCGAAGCCATCACCACGACCATAAATTCAACCGATGCCGCCCAATCATAATGTTCAAACGAAATGGCCCTCTCTCCTTCAAGGGTGATAGGAATGCCCAAATGCGTGGCAACCTGCTTGATGTCGTCGGAGAAACTAGCATGAGGTAGAATCCACTTGCCTTGCCCCTTTGCATCGGGGATGCGCACCAACACAGCAACATTTTGATAGTCAGCTTGATTAAAAAGTGGCGGATACTGAGTCGTGGCCGCTCGATCAAGTAAAAAGTCTTTGTCGATCATTAACGCCTCATGAGGTCGTTTTTTATCTACTTGAGTACGAAATGACTCGCGATAATCGACATCCGTAGATTGTTGGGTCCAGTATTTTGAGTGCCCTGTCGCGTCCTTTTCCCACTCACAGCCTTTTTTGCCATTAGCCACTGAAAATCGAACGGGGTGCTCTGTTGTGTTTGAATTAACAGGACACTTTAATAATGGAATATAATCCTATTATTGAGGTGAATATGACTAAACGAACAAATAAAAGTTATCCAGACGAGTTTAAACAAGAAGCAGTTGCTTTAGTGCTCGAACAAAATTATACCGTTGTAGAGGCTGCCGCATCATTAGGCGTCACTGACAAAATCTTATATAACTGGGTCGCAAAACACAAAAAGCAGGCTTCAGGTGAAATGCTGTCAGTTGATGAACGAGCAGAACTGATTCAGCTTAGAAAAGATAATAAGCGCTTACAAATGGAGCGTGAGATATTAAAAAAGGCCAGCGCCTTCTTTGCGAAAGAAATGAAATAAAATATTCATTTATCAGTAAGCTTGGTACAAAGTACACCATATCAATAGCGTGCCAAGCAATGCAGGTTAGTTCATCCGCTTATTATGCTTGGTTAAAAAAACCAGGTGAATTAATAAACGATGAAACACTGCGCTTGTATCGACGTACTAAAGTTTTGTTTCAAGCAAGTCGAAACAGCTTGGGTAGTCGAGAGCTTGTTAAGGTATTACGCAAAGAAGGCTTTAAAGTAACGCGTTATCGCGTAATTAAATTAATGAAAAAACTGAAGTTAGTTGTGACCCAGCGTATTGCTTATAAAGTCACAACAAAACGAAAACATAGCGATAGTGTTGCAGACAACCTGCTAAACATGAACTTTAACCCTGTTGGGCCAAATCAAGTATGGGCTGGCGATGTAAGTTACTTAAAGACAGGTGAAGGCTGGCTTTATCTAGCCATTGTGATGGATTTATATTCACGCCGTATTGTTGGCTGGCATATATCTAAGCGCATGACGCGTAATCTAGTGGAGAAAGCACTAACAAAAGCACATCACTTGCGAAAACCTCCAAAAGGGGTGGTATTCCACAGTGATCGCGGCTCTCAATACACAAGTAATGGCTTTAGGCGTTTATTGAAAAGGTTAAATTGTCGTGCGAGCATGGGTGATGTTGGAGCGTGCTGGGATAACGCTGTTGTTGAACGTTTTTTCGGTAGTTTAAAACATGATTGGTTGCTTAAAGTGCCGCAACCAACGCGTGAACATATGCAAGAAGACGTAACAAAATACATGAAATATTATAATGTTGATCGACTACATTCAGCTAATGCTGATCAGTCGCCAATTGAGTTTGAGAATTCCTTTAGGAAAGTGTCCGGCTGGAGTTGACCAGAACAAAGTGTGCTCTAATGCGGTATTAAATTCCTTCATTAGCATACTCTCTGAAATAACAGCTAACGTTTGCTGCTGGCTGTCGGCGGTCTGCCTCATAAATGCACTAGGCCACAACGCAAGACGCTTCTCTTCACTTAGGTCATCATTAAACCGATCAATAAACATCAATCGTTCTAAAACACGATCAAACCCTATTACACTACCCGGTCCATTCGCATCAACAGATAACAAAGGCATAAGTTGTTCGTTAAACCGGTCTACCATTGCACCCGCATGCGCATAGTCCCGCCACATCAACTGACTCCAAGCCAGCCCAAACAATACGGCAACCCCCATACATATCATGATCAGTTTTTGGTGGGTGTTGTTTTCAGGTTCAGCCTTACCGCACCCTCTATCTTGGTGCAGAATATTGCTAAATCGCTGCCACCACTGATTACTACTAGATTCGATTGGTTGAGATTGCTCAGTGTTGGAGAGCAAACGATGAACAGAATACATACCAACAACAGAGCGACTATTAGGTGCAATAAAAACGGCTCTAACCCAAGGGGTGATAGATTTTCCAGAAAAGTGCCAACGATGATTGAACTGCTCGGAGACTTGTTTGAGCTGCTGAACGCCCTGTTCTATTGCATTGAGTTCTGCAAACGCGGCTTTGCGGGTTTCAACATCATGAACATACTGAACATCCTTAAGTGATTTTCTCAATAATCGGTTTTTAAGTTCTGCTTGTGCCTGAGAAAACCATTGTCCAAATTGTTCAGCCAATACTGTTTCTTCGTCTCGAAACAACCCTATAGGCGTGGATACACGGCTAGATAAACCGACACCTTCAAGCACGAGATATACGGGAAGGTTTTGTTTTGCTAGTAAAGAAGCCTGACCAACAAATGAAGCCATCTTGCTCAGCCAAGCAGGAGCACTATCGACCTCTAGATCATGCCGGTGGAGGTAAATCAGCACGCCACCAAAACGCTTTACATGTCGACGTTTGCCTAACATATCGACCAAAGGCTGGAGTGTATCGTCGTATGAGTAGTTTGAGCGGTACACTTCATTCTCAAAGTGCAGCCTCATGAATAACGATGAGCCCTCACTGTACCAAGAAGGTAACGTATACCCACTTTGTTGATGTTTAATACGAGGGGTTACGTCTGCAACGGAGCGTCCACTCAGCGCGACCAAGTCGGCATGAGGAGACTCTAACACCCAGTAGAGCGTTTTATGGCTCAGTGGTTTTTTATAAAAACGCTCAAACGTTTTCTCTCCCATCCCCTCTCTTAATGCCTTAAGCTGCTGCCGAAACAAAGCTTGATAAGTCTTTGAAGAGAGGGTTGTCTCTGAGAGTTCGATTGATGATGTCTGTTCTCGTTTTTTACTAAAAAAACGAATACCCGTCCAATTCATGCGCTCAATTCCATTTGATCCGCTCGTTGTTGTTTCAGGCAAGTATGCTCAAGTTGGCGTTAAAAGCGCTAGTTTGATACACCCATGCTACTTAATACATATTCAGAGGCTGTATCCATACGCGCCTCTAACTGATTTGATAAAACCCAATAGCCTGCAGCGTTGCCTAATAACAGTGTCGAAATAACAACAGGCCCTAGCCACTTTGCTCGTTTCTTTATCGCCACCTGGCGATGAACATCTCCTACCACCACGCCTCTATTATCAGGCTTCTGATTAGCCGCGATTGTTGTCATCATAGATTCGCGGATGTTTTCTAGCTTGGTTGCGCCCTGCGCATCAACACGATAACGCCCCGAAAAGCCAAGCGAAAGACAGACATACATCAACTCTAATAAATCCAAATATTGCTGGGGTTGCTGCATGGCCCGCTCAAGTAACGTAAAAAAACCATCTCCACCATACGTTTCGTGATGAAAACAACTCAACAAACTTTCAGCCCCCCAGCGATGCGACACACCCCAAGGGGTTGTGGCAATGGCTTCATCAATAAACGAACAGAGTATATATCGAGCGGCCACAATATGGCGTTGATCGCTAATACACTGTTCTGCTTTATTTTGAAAGCGTCTCATATCAGATATCAGACTAGACCGAACAGCTTGAATATCGGCAGGCTCTGACGATGACGCCATGCTCATTGCCTGATGGATTAACGGCATCGCGCAATTCACTAGCATATTGTCATTAACGGTTCGACGATGCATAGCAGACTGCGAGCCCTCTGAATACCCATCTGAACTCTGGCGATCAGAAAAAGAGCCAGCCACATCAGGCGTATAATCGCTAATACTGCGTTTGGGTTTCTCGTCTAATACAATGGTTTTCTCATCAAATACTGAAGACTGATCTGGCTCAATGGGCTCAACTTGTACAACAGTCTTTTCAGATATGACCTCTAACATAACCTCTCGGTTTTTCCCTGTAATAGGTGAGATGTGATTTTCTGCTTTAAGTAAACTATCCATTGTCTCTGTATATCCCACAGCCTCTTTCCTTAGAGTCTGTTTATCATCGTTTATGTAACAATACCTGTAACAATGCCTGCGCCTGTGCTGCTTTTCGTGCTGATACCGATAAAACATTACTCTGCAGATACAACCCAAAACTCCAACTCCATACCCGGAACATCCCCCGAAACATGAAGCCCAACGCCGTTTGAGTGTTTTATACGCCCTTTCATCTCAGCATCTGGTAGCAAGCGAAAATAGTGCATGCCTGCATGATAAGGAATCTGGCGGGGCGTGACGGGTAGCAGTTCTTTAACACAGCCAGGTAACTGCAAGTTAACCAAGTCTTTAATATTATCAATACTTCCGGCTTTAAGTTTACTGCTGACCAGTTTACGAATGGCGTCTGCTGACAAATCTGCTTTTATTGCTAAGATAAACTCATCATTTACCATCGACTCGGTGGGTAGGCCTACCACACTTATCCCAAACTTCTTACGCTGCACCGGTAAAGCAACCGCTTTACTCTTGAAGGCTGTTGAAACCAATACTCTCGCGTTCTCTATGAGTGCCTGCAATTTCTGAGAAGACGCTATATGACTGTATTCAACGCCTATCACCGCCACTCGTTCAGCCCGTGCAAAAGTACTAATTTCTGCAACAAACATAGAGAGACGTTTAAACAATTTGTAAGGGTGCAAAGGTGATTGCTGAGTTAGTATTGTTAGCTCTGCCCCCCAACTGTTAAGTGCTTTTAGCATCAACAAATCAACCACCGTGCCTGCTCCATTCCCCTTGCCACTCTCTATCGTCGACGCAAGCTGCTTTGCTTTTTCGTGCATTAAAATAACGAGATCAGTCAACCTCGTCATACATTCAGCATGAATAGACATATCGATAGCAGGCGCACCAAAGAGTGAATTGAGCACAACCGAGCCATCAACACTAACGGCGTTAATCTGAGCAATTGGCAAAGCAATAAACGCATCTTCTAGCTGGTCTTCTGTCAACAGTCGAACGTTTAGGTCGCCGGTTGCAATCGCATACACTCGATCATTATCAACACCGTGACTGTCTCTAATGTCCTGATGTTTCTGTCGGTATCGTACACCTTGACTATGCGCTGATTCGTCACTCGCTACAGCTCCGTTAATTTGAGCTGGAATAGCCAGATAAAGGCATTGATTCTCTTGCCCTTTAGTTACCTGTATCACTAAGGGAAAGTCTGGGTCATAATTAACGTTAAACAAACTACCATCAGGAAAAACACCTTCAGCAAACACCACCGCCACCTTACCAACCGACAGTAGTGACAAATCAAACTCTAATGTTTTTACACCCCAATAATAGGGTGTAAAGTAGCGGTTACGAGAAACAACCTGATCCTCTATATATCGTTCAAACTGCTGAAAATGCTGAGGACGAAGAAACATACCTTCGCTCCATATCACCTTATCCATGGCGAAACCCTTTATTTAGTTATCTAGTCCAGTACGTCTATGCTGCTGCCGGAAAACACAATATTCTTTCTGTTTTTATTCTTTAGTGACATTGGAATAATGCGCCTCCAATTAGCCCCATTCATATCACGATATGCGCCTAAAATAGCAATGTAATTAGTGTCATTTTGAAGAGCCAACTTCATCTTTAATTGTTCGCCTGGTTTGAGTGTCAGCTCTTCCATTTCCACAAAATCAGGACCAAGCGTTTCTTTGCCGTAGTCATAAAGGCTGTAAAAGTCAGCATTTTCAAATATAGAAGGCGCTTTTAACTCATAGAGCCGGACCACTAATGGTGAAGGCCTACCCGATATATCGGGGTTTAAATCGCCTGATGCCGTGAGCCGAATATCTAGTTTTGTGATGTCAGATACAAACCAACTCGCACACCCACTCAAAATGCTACATAGCATCACGCTTAAAAACACTGATATGAAATACTTAGTCATTGAGTTCCTTTCCTCTATATCCCGTTTAGGATTACCAGCCTATTGTTACCCTTCAGGCAGCTATCCTACAGACCGCTATCCAGCGGACGGTGACCCTACATACGATTAACGCTTGCTATTGGTGCACCTAAAGCACTCTACCTGGGGTTTTCTGTTTTAGGGGTAGCTGAGTCTAAATACTGGTTGGCACGCTCAGGATTTTGATAAAAATAGGCAAAGCGAGGAGAGAAAAACTCATCGGAGTAATACCCTGGGTCTTTTAACATCGCCGTTTTTTGTTGCAACTGTTTTAGTCGCTTACGGTAATGCCAAGGCATATTAGATAAGGTTTGAGTGGGTTGTTTTTTATGGGGTGTAATAGCAGAAGAAGCCGTCTTCCCGTCTGTCATGCCGATAAAATCAATCAGCGAAGATAGCGTCCCTTGATACCCTTTTTCTACGCGAGAAAAATGATCACGGATATCCTCCATCGCTGACTCAATGGCCTGCCCGCCAGATAGATTTTCGCGCTGCGGGGAAATGATCATCTCACGTAATGCTTGTACTTCATTTACACAGTATTTCAGCGGGTTATTATGCTCGGCGGCCACCAATGTCATATCTAACCGACATTGGTTTTTATAGCGGCTTCGCTCTCCCATCAACTTCATAATCTCACCCGTATAACGCTTTAATAAAGCGCCAAAGTTGAACATCAATTCATTGAGTTCGGGGTGCAAAAGAAGCTCATCATCTAAACCCGCGCCACGTAAAAACTGAAATAATGGTAAATGCTTGTCGCCTCGATCAGATGGTTCAGCCGTATGATGTAATGTTCTTTTTGCGCTGACTGTAGGCGGATTGTTACAAGGTGGAAGAGCGACAGATTCAATCGTATGAGAAGAAACCGGCTCAGCAGGTTCCCTTCTTACATTAGCTTGGTCCGTTACCTCGAGGGGTACAGGCTCTTCTTGCTTAGGCGTGGGGAATTCAAGCAGGTCATCAAAGCTCGTTCCATTTGCGCTAATTAGGTGCTCATGCTCAACCAGTGATATTTCATCAGTGGCCGAGTCATCCGGCATTAAGGGCTGAATACCTTCTTCATCCGTTAGCATTTCGGTCAAATCAATGTCGGGTGTGTTAACGGCATTAGCAACACTGGCCACCATACAAAATGGCCCCATTACAAACCGGTCACCGGTATTAATGGCGTGGGTATTTCCCTTACCTAACGGCTCTAACTGATCATTAACAAACAACCCATTAGTGCTAAGATCTGTAATTTGATATTGATGATGTTCAAATGAGATTGCAGCATGCTTCCCTGAGAGGCGAAGATCAGGGTCAGCTAACACCCAATCACATTCTGTCGAGCGCCCAATTAGGCCACCCAAAGGTGAGAAGGTAAAATGATTATCTGCTGATAAGTTTGTAAATGAAGCGTCTCTATGAGCGCTGTCTGTATCTAAAAGAGCTTCAGACTGAACTGGCTCAATCCGGAATAACAAATCCATGTTTTTACTACCTACATCCGTGTGGGTGAGTGTTTTCTACCGCTCCCTCAAAGTCCTTTTGAGTGGAATAATGCGCGGCAGATTAACAAACAATTTAAACGATTACCACTGCAATTGATCGACTTAAATCACTATTTCACTAAAATCTCTAGCCACCAAATACTTTTTAGCGGCTTCGCTAATCGACATTCTTGAGTCATGTTTCCTTATTAACCAACAGGTTTGCATTGTTGCAATTGTAGCGGCATCGAGCTCTTGTTCGATGTCAGATAAAAATAAAATTTCTTCTCCTTTTAGCCCGATTTCACGAATAATATGTTGGTATGACTCAACCTCTCTCTTTCCCCCTACTTGAGTATCAAAGTACCCTTTAAACAGCGGCGTAAGGTCACCAAACTCAGTATGACCAAAAATCAACTTCTGTGCATTAACCGAGCCTGACGAGTAAACATAAAGATCTATGCCCTGATCATGCCATTGTTTTAAATAATCGGCGGCATCCTTGTAAACATGCCCCACAAAATCACCTTGCCGATAACCTTGTTGCCAGATCATCCCTTGCAGGGCCTTAAGTGGGGTGGCTTTTTTGTCTTCGTCAATCCAGTCTAATAACTGCTGAATAAGGGCTTCTGTGTCATCTCGCTGAATACCAGAAAGGTGCGCGACCTCATCTAACTGATTACTCACGTCATGCTGCGCGCGATCATTTAGCGCCTCTGCATGACGAATAAATCCGGCCATATGCTTTTTTGCGTAGGGGAACAAAACCTCATGCACAAAGCTAATTGAACTAGTGGTGCCTTCAATGTCAGTGACAATCGCCTTAATCATTCTGCAGTCTCCATTAACTGCTCCCAACCTGGCACCTGATCAGCAATAGTGCTTCCCGTAAACTCGGCAACCCAACCTTTTGGGTTGGTAAACAAGCGAATACACGTAAACGAAGGCTTAGGCCCCATATCAAACCAATGCGTGACGCCATCTGGGACGCTTATTAGGTCATTTTTTTGGCAAAGAACCACATACACTTTACTATCAATATTTAGAAAAAATAGACCTTGGCCTTCAACAAAAAACCTAACTTCATCTTCGACGTGTATATGCTCAGCTAAAAACTTTTTCCTGAATTCATCTTTTTGTAGATTGTCAGGCGTAAGCTTGACTACGTCAGCAGTGGTAAAGCCACATTCATTTTTTAATCTAGAGACATCAGCGCTATAAGCCGCCAATATTTCTTCTTGTTCAGCATTTGCAGAGAGAGATTGAGTGGGCCAATGCTCAAAGCGAACCCCCTTCTCATTAAGTAGATCCGCTATTTTAGCGCTATCTTCTGTCACCAATGCAGGCGTATTGAAATCCTGATCTTCATAAACCGTTAATTTGCTCATTAGGGTAACCTTCTCATTTCTAATTCACACTGCAATAAAAATTCAAATGCCTCAACGTGGCGAAGGCAATCTGCCATAGTGTTACCCCAAGTATATAAACCATGCCCTCGGATAAGGTAACCAGGTATATGCGGGTTCTGTTTAAAGTAAGCCTTTGTCTCGGCGGCCAACGCATCAATATTTTGCGTATTTTCAAAAATGGGTATGGTCAATGTGGATTCATGACTCTCATAACCAGGAAAGGCTTTTTGTAGTTCATAGTCCGTTAAACATAGCTCATTCTCACCCTTCATCCAGCGGCTTAGCACGGTCGCCGACATCGAGTGAGTATGTAATACCGCACCGACTTCGGGAAAAAGCGCATAAACCACCGAATGAAGCAAAGTTTCTGCTGATGATTTACAGTCACTCTGAACAGGGCTTCCTTCAAGGTTAACCACCATTACATCCGCACTGGTTAAAGCTCCTTTATGCTTTCCTGAGACCGTAATAGCAATATGTTGTTCATCAATCCGAGCAGAGTAATTGCTGCTAGTGGCTGGCGACCAACCATTGGCGTAAAGAAAACGGCCCGCTTCAATAATTTTATGAGACGCGTCCGCATAGCGAGTGATATCAAACATTCTTATCCCCATTTGTTATGGCTATTGCCCACCCAGAAACTCCGTAATGGTCCCTTCTTGTCACCCACGAAAAGTCGGGGAACCGACGTTTTAGCGTCGTTTAAAATCATTCATTTCCGCTTTCGCCGGAATGTCTGTTGTGTCTCAGTAGAAACAAGCTAGAACACCTTATGCTCAGGCCTATAAGCAGCCTCTCTAACAGATTATAACTGCGCATTTGTTAGGAAAAAACAGATCTTTAACAGAAGATGAAAAAGATTCTCATCTCGCTTTGTATATTTATTAATCAGGACTAGACTGAAGATAGAGACACTCTACTCTAGACCCCCTTCTTTCATCAATGACAACTACCGAGGGTGAGAAAAAAATCATTATGAACCAAGCTCCCCTTCACCTGAAGCAAAGCAGTTCGCCAGCTTTAGCTCAAATGTTTGCGGACTACTTTCAACTGCAGCAGGTATGCACGCCAGACCAGTATGATGAGATCTATAAGATGCGTTATCAAACCTACTGCGAAGAGTTTGGCTACGATATCTATCACCATAAACTCAGAGAGCGAGATGAGTATGATCGCTTTTCTCTACAGTGTTTACTCAGGCTTCAAACAACACAAGAAGCCGCTGGCAGCATAAGACTGATTATCCCGCCGACTCAAAAGCGCGGGCTATTACTCCCTTTTGAGCGGAATTACAGCCAAGCATTTTACCGAAATTTAATTAACCCAGACACACTACCTTATGGTTCCTACTGCGAAATTTCTCGCATGGTCATTACTAAAAATTTCAGGCAGAGGAGTGGAGAACAGCTCTCTCCCAGAGGCGTCATTAACGACTTATCGACTGAGATGACCGAGCAGCAGCGAAAGTTTCCGTTTATCAATATAGGGTTATACCTTGCCGCTATCTCTCTCTTTATCCAAAGCCACCGTAGCATTGTATTTTTAGCAATTGAGCCCAAATTGGTGAGGCGGCTAGATCAGTTTGGGATATACCTGACTCAAGCTAGCCAAGTAATTGATTATCATGGACAACGAGCCATCTACTTTGCTACACGTGACAGCTTATTAATGGATATTTCGCATTTCAGGCAAGATTATCGAGGCTTTTACTTTTTTATCAATGACTGTCTAAGAACTTACCCTTAATCAGATGTTAAGGTAAGCGCTATCGTAAACCGTGACGCTCCCGATTCGCTTGGCGGTCATTGTCACTTTTTCTCAATAAAACATACACGGCACCAGTTCCACCGTGGTGCTTTTGTGCAGAGTGAAACGCCATCACGTCTTCCATTTCGGGTAACCATTTAGCCAAATGACTTTTAAGAAGCGCTTTTTTGTCTGGGTTTCGATCCCCCTTCCCATGCAAAATGATCACGGTACGTAAGTCATACTTCATACAGTCATGAATAAACCGAAAGACTTCTTTTCTGGCAACCTCAACCGTCATTCGATGCAAATCAAGCCTTGCATCAATCGGGTATCGCCCCATTCTAAGTTTCTTATACACACCATGCTGTATGCCAGCTTGCTTGTATTCCAGTACGTCCGTCGATGAGAGTATTTCAATATGGTCTGTAGCGGTTAAGTGGTTATCATCAACTGTTTTTTCTGTAACGGCCGTTACTCGCCTGACCAAATGACCAGGGGTAAGCGCCTTCTGGGCATCAAGGTGTGCTTTGTCTCTTTTTTTTAACGGCTCTACATCGCCCATTTCTTCAAAAAACAGATCAGAATCTTCTTCAGCCATAACCATCTTCAGTAATATTTATCTTTAATCCAAACGCCAGTTAAGAGGCAAGTTATCATTTCTTTTTCTTTTCTCCAACTAGTTATCGATTATTAGGCATTGATATTAACACTTAGACATAGGTCTTAGATCAAACCCCACCACACTGAACTAAACTAAACTAATGAGGTTACTGTCCTCCCTAGCATGCTTATTTCAAACGTGATTCTAGGAACAATAACCGTGGATATTCAGAGGCGAAAGGCAACATGACTCAAGAAGAAACAGGAAAGTCAGCAGTACAACAAAACATTCGAGCGCTCATGACTTTTTTGAACCAATACCCGCCTTTTAGTCAAATGGAAGATAGTCATATTGCATCATTACTTGAACAGGCAACACTCACGTTTTATGCCGATGGGGACGTTATATTAAGCCCAGACTTAGGGGTTGTAGGCCACTTCTATATCGTAAAGCAAGGCAATATCCGCGGCGAGCGAAAGTCTACTCAACGCCAAGCCCTTATTAACGGTGAGACATACTCTACCCCTGACACCTCCTCTAAAATGAATGATGCCGCTAAAGCACCGGCGAGCACCACGTTTGAAATTGCCCCTGGAGAGTGTTTTCCCATTGCCGCACTGGTCAGCGAGCGAGCCACCCAGACCGTTCATAGAGCCTCTGGCGATACCTTTTGTTTAAAAATCCCCCGTGACCACTTTGTTAAGATTTTTACTCAAAGTGACATATTCCGCGATTTCTGCGTCAGGGGTGTAAGCAGTTTGCTTGATCAGGTAAACCAGAAAATACAAAAAAAAGCCGTAGAAACACTCGGTCGCCAACATTCATTAGACCAAGCGATATCTGAACTCGCTATTCGTAATCCCATCGTTTGTACGCCCGACTTACCGCTGCAAAAAGCCATTAGCGTGATGCATAACAAAAATGTTGGCAGTATTATTATCACCAATGACAGCCGAGAGCCGAGCGGAATATTCACCCTCCGAGATGTCAGACGTGTGATTGCAGAAGGTCAGTGTGATTTTAATGTGCCGATATCCAGCGTGATGACCCCTAACCCAATGTCACTGCCCTCTTCCGCCTCTGCATTTGAAGCGGCGTTATTAATGGCAACACACCACTTTGCCCACGTTTGTGTCGTAGATGAAGATAACAAGCTCACAGGCGTTGTCTCTGAGCGAGATTTATTTTCATTACAACGTGTTGACCTTGTTCACTTAGCAAGAGCCATCGCAAGCGCTTCGAGCGTCGTGACTCTACTGAGTATTCGTGAAGATATCACCCAACTTATTGATACCATGATTGCATACGGTGCAGCTTCGCAGCAGTTGAACCATATTATTACACTACTTAACGACTACACCGTTGTGCGCGTCATAGAGCTCACTATCCAATCATTCGGAGACCCAGGAGTCCCCTTTACCTGGTTGGTGTTTGGCAGCGAGGGCCGCAAGGAACAAACACTGGTAACCGATCAAGATAATGGCATCCTGTTTCAAGCACCTGAAGGTATGACCAATGACCAAGCCCGCAGTCTGCTCTTACCGCTAGCAAAAGAAATAAATACTCGGCTCGATGAATGCGGATTCACCTGGTGCAAAGGTAACATTATGGCCAGTAACCCAGACCTTTGCCGCAGCCGAAGTGAATGGGAAGAATGGTATTACCAATTTATCAACACCAATACGCCTGAGAACCTATTAAACTCAAGCATATTTCTCGATATGCGGCCTATTTGGGGTGATGAAAAAATCGCAACAGATATGTTTAAGCGAGTCGTTGCCGCGATCCAAAAAAATACTCTATTTCAAAAAATGATGGCCGTTTGTGCCATGCATAATCGCCCCCCTTTAAATATGTTTAAGGGATTTGTGTATGCCAAGGGGGGTGAGAAAAATACCCTCGACTTAAAAATACAGGGACTAACCCCATTTGTGGATGCCGCACGAATTCTTTCGTTGGGGCGCGGTATTATCGAATCGAATACCATTGACCGAATTCAAGCACTCGTCGAGTGTGGTGCCATGGATCGCAAAGATGCGAATGCTTGGATCGAGTCTTACGGTCTTATTCAGTTGCTTAGAATGCGCAACCATCAAGAGCTATCACGCCACGGAAAAACACTGACAAACCGAATATCACCCGCGCAATTAAACCAGCTCGATCAACGCATATTGCGTGAAGCATTCAGGCAAGCTAAGCGACTTCAACACAAACTAGAAGTCACCTATGCCTTATAACATGCCCCCTGCTTTGGCATAAGGCCTCAGTACAAGTGTATTAGAATATGAGCCTTAAACACACGCGATAATGATATGAGTAATAAAACCGGACGTTTTCTTAACCTTAACTGGTTAAGCCGTTTTAAAAAAACATCTAACCTCAAGGCTGACGCTAAGGGTTTTCCGCCGCCTCAAAAAATCGATTTTACACCGTTAAAAAGCACTCGATTTGTGGTTATAGACCTTGAGACCACAGGCCTTAATATTCACAAAGATCAAATCATTGCAGTCGGCGCTGTGGTGATCGAAAACAATGAAATTCAACTGACCCAATCCTTTGAGCGAACGATATTCAGAGAGTTAAACAAAGTGGATGATACCGTTCTAATTCACGGTATTTCGCCCAACGAAGTGGCTAGTGGTGAACCCGCAGAAGCTGTTTTAGCTGAATTTATGGCCTATACCGGCGAGTCCGTTTTTCTCGCCTATCACGCACCTTTTGATCAAGGCATGCTAACCCGCGCACTAAAGCGTGATCTAGGGTTACCGCTTAAGCATACGTTCTTTGATGTAGCCGATATTGCGGCCGCTTTACTTCCATCCATCGAAGTTGGCCGTTCGATGCAACAGGCAGGGTTAGATGACTGGGTGAATCACTTTGGACTTAACGTTAGCAATCGTCACAACGCCTCAGCAGACGCCTTAGCGACCGCTGAGATCATGCTGATTCTACTGAGAGAAGCCGAAAAACAAGCAATCGACACATTAGCCCAGTTAGCTGAAAAAATTAAAGGCTATAAACGACTTCGTATTATGAAACGTTAATAGCCTGTGCGTTGGCTTACTCGTTATCAAGCAGTTGTCGCAACATGTAGGGTAGAATTCCCCCATGTCGATAATAATCAGCCTCAACAGGTGTATCGATACGCACCTTCGCCACAAACCTAGTCGCGTTCCCCTGCTCATCCGTCGCACATACAGGCACTTCGTGCGGTGGCATCTCATTCCCTGCCAAACCACTAATATCAAACACTTCTTCCCCCGTGAGCCCCAATGATTCTGCATTTTCACCGTCATTATACTGCAACGGCAAAACCCCCATACCAATGAGGTTTGAACGGTGAATACGCTCGTATGACTCAGCAATGACCGCACGAACACCTAGCAACGCAGTGCCCTTGGCAGCCCAGTCACGAGAAGATCCTGAACCGTATTCCTTACCGGCTAAAATCACTAGCGGCGTGCCTGCCTTGATATAGTTAACAGACGCATCATAGATACTACTAACAGGCCCACCCTGTTGCGTAAAATCACGCGTGAAACCACCTTCGGTTCCCGGTGCCAACTGGTTACGCAAGCGGATATTGGCAAAGGTACCTCTGATCATCACTTCATGATTACCTCGTCGCGAACCGTAGGAGTTAAACCCCTTTTGATCAATACCATGATCGCTCAGATACTTGCCCGCAGGCGAGTCAATTGCAATGGCACCGGCTGGGCTAATGTGGTCGGTAGTCACAGAGTCACCAAGTTTAGCCAGTAACCGTGCCCCTTTTACATCGGTAATAGCGACCGGCTCTCGACCCACACCATCGAAGTATGGAGGCTGACGAACATAAGTTGAGCCAGCATCCCACACAAAGGCACTACCGTCAGGTATCTTAAGACTGCGCCAGTTTTCGTCACCCGCAAAGACATCGGCATAGCCGTTCGTGAACATATCGGCTTGTACACACTCATCAATCACGTCTTGAATCTCACGAATCGAAGGCCAAATATCCCGTAGATATACCGGTTTACCGTCACTGCCTGTGCCGAGCGAATCTTTCAACAGATTGGTATGCATCGTCCCCACCAAGGCATAGGCGACCACCAGCATAGGTGAGGCAAGAAAGTTCATCTGTGTTTGTGGATGAATGCGCCCCTCAAAATTTCGGTTACCCGAGAGCACCCCGCTAACGTTAAGATTATGTTCATCCACAGCAGTCGCGACTTCCGGTATTAACGGCCCTGAATTACCGATACAAGTAGTGCAACCATAACCCACCAAGTTGAAACCAAGCTTATCTAAGTACGCGGTAAGCCCCGCTCGCTCATAATAATCAGTCACCACACGAGAGCCAGGCGCTAGCGAGGTTTTAACCCAAGGTTTTCGAGATAATCCTTTTTCCACCGCACGCTTAGCCAACAGCCCCGCCCCAATCATCACCAACGGGTTCGATGTGTTAGTACAAGACGTGATAGCCGCGAGCACTACATGCCCATTGTCGAGTTGAGTTTGAGTGCCATCAACCAAGGTGATACCGACAGGTCTATGGGGCCAGTTATGATCGACCCCACAATCGTATAAGTCCTCAGCTTTGATAGCGGTTGAATCAGGTATGATGGTCATCGTGTCGCTGGCAATCACCGACTCACCGGCCAATAGCGCCCTAACTGTGTCTGGTGCAACATCTACCGAGATACGATCTTGCGGCCGCTTAGGCCCAGCGATGGATGGCACTAATGAGCCCAGATCAAGCTCAACGGTTTGCGAGTACTCTGGCTCATTGTTCGGGTCATGCCATAACCCTTGTTCTTTTGCGTAAGCCGCTACCAGCCGAATCTCGTGTTCAGACCGACCCGTCAATCGCATGTATGTTAACGTCTCATCATCAATCGGGAAAATAGCACACGTTGAGCCGTACTCAGGGCTCATATTGCCTAGCGTTGCGCGATTGGCCAATGGGATGTTGGCGACACCAGGGCCATAAAATTCAACAAACTTACCCACTACCCCCGTCTTACGTAATAATTCCGCGACAGTAAGCACAAGGTCTGTAGCTGTCGTTCCTGGGGGGAACTCTCCCGTCAGTTTGAGGCCAACGACTTGAGGGATCAGCATACTCATCGGTTGCCCAAGCATCGCCGCTTCCGCTTCGATACCTCCCACCCCCCAACCCAATACGCCTAATCCATTAACCATCGGTGTATGAGAGTCAGTACCAACCAACGTGTCCGGGTACGCCACCATGCCATCAGGCCCTTCTCGCGTAAATACAACTCGCGACAAATACTCCAAGTTAACCTGATGACAGATGCCTGTTCCCGGTGGTACCACCTTAAAGTTATCAAACGCCTGCTGCCCCCAACGCAATAACTGATAACGTTCAACGTTACGCTGAAACTCAAGCTCAGCATTAGCCGTAAAGGCATTAGCTTGGCCGAACACATCGGCTATCACAGAGTGGTCAATCACCAACTCACTGGGCACTAGTGGGTTAATACGCTGAGGGTCGCCACCCAGTGCGATAATCGCATCACGCATCGCAACCAAATCAACCACACAAGGCACACCGGTAAAATCTTGCATCAATACCCGCGACGGTGTGAATTGAATTTCATGTTGCTGAGAAGCTTGCGGTTTCCAATCGGCGAGTGCTTGGATCTGTTCACGAGTGACGAGACGGCCATCCTCATTACGCAGCAAATTTTCTAACAGCACTTTAAGGCTGAAGGGGAGCCTATGCGACGTTTTAATCTGATCAAGTCGGTAGATATGGTAGGCGGAGTCATCAACCAGCAACGTGTCGCGTGTGCCAAAGCTATTAGTTATCATGCAAATATCCCTCGTGAGCAATACCTAACACAGATACATCGCGGACATACTTGCCCACGGTAGGCGCTCTTTCACTGTAGGTCGCGCAGACAGTAGAGTCAAGGTAACAGGTTTGTTTGGGAAAGGTAGCCAAGACTCAGCTATAACGGTGTCAGCCTTAACCTGCTCCACCCAAGTTAACCTTCCCTGTTGCAGGGAGGTCAGGTTGAAGATGCTTATAGTAAGGAGCAAGAATAGTATCCACATCAATCAGGGGAATCAGCTCATCTATCACTTTCTTTAGCCGCCTTCCTCGTTCAGTGTTTTGAAGGCCCACACCAATACTGCCTTGCTTGCCTAGCTTAGGATATTCATAGTAGTAAATATTAGATACATTGTACTGTTTAAGAGCCTGCCTAACCGCTACTCGGTCAAACCATATCAAATCGACCCGCTTTGCCGCTAACATTTTAATCAGCGAATTCATCGTATCAACTTCGTAGAACTTTTCTTGAGGAATCCCTGTCAATTTGCTCGCAAATTTAGCATTACCTCTAGGGATACCAATTTGTTTATCCCCTATCTCAGAGAGATTTTTGAAAGACTTAGGATCCACTGCATATAAATCGGCTTTAACTGGCACAGACCAGTCTAGATAAATACCGTACTCATCAAAGCCCGGCTCCACCCCATAAGGGAGGTGTAAAACAACATCTGCTTTATCTTTTTTGAGGTTCAATAACGCACGCGAATAGGTTGACCGAGTAAATTTAAATCTAAGGTCTGAAACCTTCTCCATTGCCTTAAATACAGAGATGCCTAGTGAGCGCCCCTCTTCGTCCACCAACACCGACGGCGTCTCCACATACACCCGTACGGTTTCAGCGTACACGTTGCTATTTAAACAACAGACAACAAGCGCAATATAAAAATGAACAAATATAGGCATTTGCTTCTTCATAAGCATAGATACTCGCCCCAAGAATAGTCGTTTTTATTATTCATATTCACCCAAAAAGCATTTTGTCGTAACACAATAGACAAAATAATCCGTACTTGTACGCACTTACCCATTAGGGGCGAACCATATCAGTACTTCTATACCGAATCGTTTGGTCTGTCGTGCACTGAAATATCAACTTAACAGAGTCTAAACTCACTAACAGATATCACGTTTCAAATCACTGCAAACAACCAGAAACGGCCTCTAATCTTGATACCAATAAAATGAATGCGTCTACTTTTATTACTGCTTTTCCAATCTGGCTTTTGCAGCCATATATTCGGGTGTCCGCCCAATGTCTTCGTATATGGGCTCACCCTCCTCAATTCGAATCACTTTATCGCCAGCCACATAGGGCATTTGTTCTTCTATTTCTAACAAAACAGTATTGATGAGGTCGGCTAGCAAATCACTGGCAGGCATTTTATAAGCCTCTGCAAGCGCTTCTATCTTGACTAGGTCCTCCCTGTTGAGAACAACCTTGGTACTTACTTGCTCTTTAATATGAGCTGAACGTAGCTCCCAATTGTCGAGCATTTTCTTGATTAAGTTGCTGGTCATATTGGACTCCAGTTAAGTTTCATTGCAACGCTATTAGATATCTATAGCGCTAGGGGTGAACCATAACTATAGCAAGGTGTCCACTAATTGTGAGGAAATTCGAGTTCCGCAAGATTGCTTTACTACAAGCCTTTTTTAATTGCTTTGCTCAAGTCGGATTGTGATGGGTTGACAGCTTAGCAAGGCGTTAGTTTTTTTTTGAAGAAGAGTGATACTGTAGTGATACATTTTAATCTAAGGTGTCACTATGAGAACCGAAGCCGTTACTACTTTAAAGAGGCAAGCAACGAAACTGCTTGCAGACCTTCATGAGTCAAAAGAACCTATTCTCATAACTGAGCATGGTCAGCCATCAGCCTATTTGCTTGATGTAGCTGATTACAAGTTGATGGTAGATCGGATGATAATTTTGGAAGGTATCGCAAAAGGCGAGCAGGCAATCCGTGAAGAAGTTTCGACTTGGTTCGTCGCAGAAAAAAACATATGCTGCAAAACATGTCGCGCAGAAACTTCTTTCTGGTATCGATAAACTAAAAGATTTTCCTGAAATAGGTTTATCGGTCACAACCCTGTAAAATATACACTATAAATACAAGGAGTTAGCACACCTAACGCCGTCATTTGCGGTCGAAGTTTGATGGCGACTTTTATGCGTTTCTTTGCATAAAAGGTGACAGAAAACGAGATCCGCAAGATGGCCTTGTTACATGCATTTTGCTATACCTCGTCTTACTATGTATTACATATTAAGCAAATAGGTATCAAACATGAAGACAGAAATGCTAAGTACACGCATAGACCATGACACAAAGCTAGCATTTACTAATGTATGTGACGATATGGGTCTAAGCACCTCGCAAGCCTTAAAGCTATTTGCCAAAGCTGTTATTAATTATGGTGGAATACCTTTTGAACTTAAAGCAAAAACACCAAATACCTTGACAGCAAATGCAATTGAAGAGCTAGAGTCTGGAAATGGCACTAAAGCTGGAACGATTGAAGAGCTTTTTAACCATTTAGACATTGATGGCTTGAAATAATGCTCACACTTGAATACGCAACGCAATTTAAAAAAAGATTTTAAGAAAATTGCGAAACTGCCAATACCTGATGTAGTTGAAGTTGGGCACGTGATTAAACTATTACAACTTGGTGAAACTTTGCCAGATAAATATGTTGATCATTTGTTGTCGGGTAATTGGCAAGGTTACCGTGATTGTCATGTTAAGCCAGATTTAGTTTTGATATATAAAGTAGATAACAACTCTTTAAAACTTGCAAGGATTGGAACTCATAGTGAGCTATTTCGCTAGCATGTAACGCCTTGCTAAGCGATTTACCACAATCCGACTTGAGCAACTTGTTATGGGGTAGTACCATAAAGTACCAATTAATAATATATAAGGTAATCTTATGCCAAAAAATACCAGTATGACACTTGGTAAGCACTTTGATGGATTTATTGCCAACCAAATTAATGAAGGTCGCTTTGCCTCAGCAAGTGAAGTTGTTCGAGCTGCGCTTAGAATGTTTGAAGATAACGAAAGAAAGATAGCCGTTCTTAGGCAATTGCTCGACGAAGGTGAAAAAAGTGGTACGGCAGAGTACAGCTATGAAAGCCTGATGAATGAACTTGATGATGAACTTGGTTAATGGGTACATTTACGCTTACTACTAAAGCTAGAGCTGATTTGAAATCGATTGCGATTTATACCCAACGAAAATGGGGAAAAGAACAACGTAAAATTTATATACGACAATTTGATGATACGTTTCATATGTTGTCAAAAACCCCAAGAGTTGGAACTGAATGCGATTATATTAAGACAGGTTACAGAAAATTCCCAGTTACCAGTCACATTGTTTTTTACCGTGGTACGAGCGAGACAAGTATTGAAATCGTTCGTATTTTACATAAAAACATGGATGCGAGAGAAAGACTTGTACACCCATAACGCTTGGTTTTGCGGCGTGCCGGAGCGCAGCGTAGGTGCGTCCGCCAACAGCCATTGGTTATGTTTTATCGGCCCCTATTCACGGTCACAATTAGCGCTTTACCTATCTCCGAGATAGCGTCATTTCTTTTTGAAAAAGGCGCCTCAGTTTCCGCAAGGTACAAAGCCACTATGATAGGCTGGCGCTCCGGTGGCCATATTATTGCTGTTATAGATCGCGATCCGAAACCTCCAGCCCCAGTTCGATCAGCAACGATCCAGCCTTCGGGTACAACAGCCCTAAAAAGTCCATCTGCAACCTGGTTTCTCTCAAGCCAGTCCCGTAGTCGACCTCTAGACTTTGCAGATAATGCGTCGCCCAACAGCAAATCCTGAAGATTCGTCACCATCGCATTTGGAGTTGTGGTGTCTCTTTGATCGCCTGGCGCGGCCTCATTGAGGTCCGTTTCCCACCGATCGAGACGGGTTACACCATCCCCCAATCCCCTGGCGAACGATGTAACATTTGCCGGCCCACCCAGAACTCTCAATATTAAGTTTGCGGCTGTATTGTCGCTCATTGTCAAAGCGGCCTCACAGAGATCCGAGAGGGTCATGGCTTGCCCGCCAGCGTATTTCTCCGTAACAGGGGAGTAGGTAACCAAATCAGACTCTGAAAAACTCACCTTTCTGTCGAGATTCTCTTGTCCCGCATCGACCCGGTGAAGCAGTGCGGCACAAGCAAGCGTTTTAAACGTGCTGGACATCGCAAATCGCTGGTCAGCGTGATATTCCCACCGCTGACCAGACTCCAAATCATAAGCACCAAAGCCCACGCGAGCTCCTAGCTCGTCGGCGATTCGCTCTACTGTTGTGATAAGGGAGTTATCATCATCAGCAAATGGCATAGATGGGAATACCGCCAGAAAAAACATCACAAAAAAACTTAAAGCTGTTTTCATCAAACCAATTCTCATGTATTTGTCAGAACTCGTTCCTGGAACTCCATAACGCCCCTACGATAGCCTTGTTAGCTTTTTATTCCATGAATTATGTACTTGTTTAGCATTTCAATTGTTTCTGACATAGCTGCTTGGAGCAATGTTTCCTCAGCCTTACTGAACGTACAAATTGATTTGTGTAACTGCTCGAAGTACAGCATGCTTAATAAAGTTTCGGCATATATGACGCAAGTATCACTGTGCCCAACTTCGCAAGAAACAAGCAAACCTGGTGTAGACCTAAGACCTTCTAAGAGTTTTTTGAAATATGCTTCTTTAGGGCCCGACTCAATATAAGGGTAGTAATCATTGTTAACGACGATTTCATTAAGTCGATTAGCTTCGTCGATATTACCGTTTTTCTTTTCAATGTAAGCTTGCAACAAAATAGCTTGGCAAGTCGCAATTCTGCGCTCCCATCTGTGTTCGATGAAAGGGATGTTTTCAGAATAAGACTTTAGTATTTCAAGCGCCTCAGCAGGACGGTCTGTGGCAACTAAAAAAGTACAAAGAAGATTTGCCGCTTCAATAGTCTTTGATTTTCTAGGCTCAAACTTTTTAAGAACTGCCTTCTTTTTTCTTTTCAGAAAAGCGTTATCTAGTTCGTTTTCAATTATCTTGATCATAGTTTTGTAAGTTAACGCCTGCCTCATGGGAAAAGTGCAGTTGGCGACTTTTGTGAGTGTTTTTTTCACAAAAGGTGATAACTGTACTTTGTCCTATGCAGGCACTTGTTGGCAGTTTGTTTGATATCCATACTAATAATGATACCTGCACGAAATTATGGTCAATGCTTTGTCATTGACTACATACACTAACCTATTTGTATCATCTATTCTACGAGACCAGAAACCTGACAAATTTTCTTTAAGAGGTTCAGGTTTACCTATACCCTCAAATGGCGAGCGCATTGTGTCACTAATTAATTTATTGATACGTTTTAAAGTCTTTTTATCCTGACCTTGCCAATAAATATAGTCATTCCACGCTTCATCTGTCCAACTAAGCAACCTGCTACTCATCAATTATTTCTCTTTGAGTTGTTTGGCCACTTTTGTATTGCGCTATAGATTTACTTAGATGCTCGGCATTTGCAGGAGACCTTAACAAATGAACAGTCTCCATTAAACTATTGTAGTAATCTAAAGACATTACCACAGCGTCCTCTGAGTCTCTGCGCGTTATAACGGTGGTATCTGCATCGTTAACGACAGAATCTAAAACAGCTTTTAATCCATTTCTTGCTTCAGTAAAAGATACAACTCTCATATATCACCCACATGTACAATTAGTTGAACAACTATAACTTAATATTACTTCATGTACAATATATGAGACAGGTTTTAATACTGCTAACGCCTTGCACATGGGCAACAGCAAAAGTGGCCGGCTCTTTGGCCGCTTTTGTTGTTGCCCCTTGCTGCTGATTGTTATGTGTTTGATAGTTCATTAAAAAGTAACTTATTAGAACATGGATCGATAACTGGATATTCCAGCATAATATGACCTACAGCCTAAAAACGATGTTTATCATTCCAACCATCAACAGGCTTCATTAGTAATCCGGATAATTTTGCCAAACTCAATTGTTGTTGAATCGTCTCAGATATGAATATAGCAAGTGGAAACTCGTTAGCCCTGAAAAGCTCAACTAATTGAATATCGGTATTCAAAACTAACTTTTTTATTCTAACAATTACATTTTTAAACATTTTCAAGTTGCTCGCATCCAAATCAATACATGCAACACGACCAACAATATTTAATATGTAATATCCCTGTAATTGGCTATCAGGATATTTAACCGTGACAGGAAATAGTTGATAATTATCAATCGGTAATGACTTCCATACCTTTATAAAATCCTCACTTACAATAGGCGTTTCGTCTAGTTCAAAATAGTCAGGTAATGAACCATGATTGTCTTCGAACTCAACCGTAATATCCCCCCCAAATTCAGGGTCAAGTAATTTTCCTTCAGTAAAGTCTAACCCCCAACCAGTACTCTGAAAGGATATTCTTCCTACTAGTTTATGATGTTGGCACTCTAATATATAAAACATTTAGCCTCTCCTTTTAGAGTGGACCAGTATCGAGCGAAGGGTTTGGGTATTCAATTGATTTACCTATGTTGCCTTTGCCCATTTCGGTACGATAAATATTAGTTCCGTTTTAAATGCCTTGTTATATTTTTTTAAACGCTGACTGCACTTCTTCAACTGTATACGGTGGGTTTCGTTTATGTACAACCCTATGGCAATTAGGACACAGTGGAACTAGGTCATTGATGGGGTCAATTTGATAATCAATACCAACTTCAGAAATAGGTTTGATATGGTGAACCTCAATAATACCGTCAGCAATTGCCCCGTAAAGTTCACCCATATTATTTAAACAGCATTGACATGTTAATCCGTGGTGCTCAATACAAGCAGCACGTGCATATCTATTTCTTTCAAATTTACTGACTTGAATTTTAACTCTTTTTCCTTCCCACAAAGGAGCGTCTGTTTCGATTTCAGGTAATAAAGCTGACTCTTCATTTACAATACTTAATACTTTTTCATGTAACTCAGTTTCACTTAGATTTTTAAGAGAATCATTAACTTTTACACGAGATGATCTCTTTTCTGCACCTTTATAACCGGCTCTATGTGGGAAAAAAGCATCATATTCATCTCGCAGTCTCTTCAATGAGCTGTCTGGCATTGAAAAGAACCGAGAGTAACTAATAAGCAAATTCGTCATATTTTTATTAGGCTCAATATTTTTATAAGAACCTGGGGGGTTACCAAATAGTAGGCCACGACATGTGCTTCTTCTGGGATATGAGCCATTGTTACCTCCTACACTATGAATAAAAATATAACGCCGCGATAAAGGACCGGAACTGCGTAGCAGTGAAGGTCCAGTCCACAGGCTCTTTTGTGGGCGATCATTGATGTACTTGTTACAAGTCTTTTTCGATTTCTTTGCCGTGCCAAACCCGAAGTACAAAAATGGCTTCCTGACCAATAAGGTACCTAACAGTATAATTTGTAATAAATAAGTCTCTGATCTTTTCTGGTTCTGGGGACCGCTGAACCGACAAGCCAATTTCAGGAAAATCTTTCAGTTTTTCGATACCAGAAAGAAGCTTCTGCGCTACATGTTTTGCAGCATATGGGTTCTTTGCTGCAATAAACTCTCGTAGCCGAACTAAATCATCAATTGCTTCTGATGAATACTGAATTTTCATACTTTCGGTGGCGACAATTCTTCATTGCTTCCCCAGCTATCCAGCCACGCAGCAACTTCATTACCATCTATAGCTTTGCCAGATTTAATTGAGTTTAAAGCTTCCAGCGTATCTTCCCAGCGAGCATCATCCATTGATTGCCGCTGGAGAAACTCTTTAATAGCTTGATTTATAATATAGTTTTTAGATCTATCTAACTTGTGAGCCAAATTTTCAAGTGGTAGCTCCACTTCAGAATTTAGACGAATACTTGTAACAGCCATTTTATTTACCTCTTAATGTATTCACTTGTATTACATTATAGTACAGATGGCGAAGCTGCGTATAGAATTTGTAACGCCCTAATTTTAGGTAGATTTGTGGAACGGCGAAGCCGTGGAGCAAAACTATCCTAAACATTTGCTTGTTATAAATATCTTATTCTTTATTTAAATTTACCAAGTAAAAACTGCCAATAGAATAGACTACTTCTGCACTAGCCTTAACTCCATGCTTTTTCCTAGCTTCACCTACAAGTTGAAAGATATCTTCATCAATTTTTTGCTTTAACCCTGCTAGGTCTGAAACTTTATAGTTACTTTGGCCAAGCACTCTTTTTAAAACGACTCCACGCCACATTACATTAAGACGGTTAATCATTTCTTCATAATCTTCAGATGTGTATGGAGCTTTATCGAAAGGTTCATTTAAGAATTGAACAGAAACTACTAAGTTGTATATGCCTTTGTCTTCAATGGAAACCGAGGTCGCAATTGAGCCACCAGACGAGGGTGCAGAGTAAAATGACCCTCCGTACGTGAGTTGGGCTGTAACTAATAGAACAAAGAACGTCCATATTTTAATGTTGTTCATTAAGAGCTTCCTCTATACCTAATGATATTTATAACGCTCGGCTCACCGAGCAATTTTTTGTGGCGGCATTTTTGGAACAAAAATGATGACACTAAAATTTGTCCGGTGGAGCCGCTTGTGGTTAAATGCCTTACAATGCGCACATTTATGCGCATAATTTATTTATTGCTAATAAGTGGAGTGTAAACAATGCAAGAACTTTATGATACCAGCGCACCAAAGAAAGCTACAAACCTAAGTATAAACAGTGATTTATTAAAAAAAACACGCTCAATTAATATCAACTTGTCTGCGACTCTTGAGTTAGCCTTGAGAGCGGAACTTGCCAAATCTGAAGCCGAACAATGGAAAAAAGAAAACAAAAAAGCAATTAAAGCTTATAACGAGTTCGTTGAAACACATGGTTGTTTTGGTGATGAGTTCAGGAGCTTCTGATGTCGCAACTTGATGTTTACAAAAACCCAAGCAAGGCTTCAAGTAAGTTTTACCCTTTTCTAGTAGATATACAAAATAACTATATTTCAGATATTGAGACTAGAATCGTAATACCTCTAGGAAAAACTGAAAACTTTAAAAACCAAATAATGCAGAGATTACAACTAGAGATTCACTACGAAGGCCAAGATCTAGTATTAATGACACCACAAATATCTTCAATTTCTAAGAAACTGCTAAAGTCTCCAATTGGTTCTTTAGGACACTTAAGACAAGAAATAATTGATGCGTTGGACTTTGCCATTACCGGCATTTAACGCCTTGCTAAGCGGCAGGCAAATTGATGGTTTGACTGTCCAGTGGAGGCGCGTGTTTTTGCGCCGGAACGAGGCTTGAGCAACTTGTTATGCACTTACCACTGAACCAAGACGTCTTGAACTTTTGATGTCTCTAAATCAAAGCCTATTGCCCAGAATACCATAAAGTTACTTTTACTGTACTTTGCCTTCCAGAGAGTAAACTTTGAATCAGCTCTCATTAAAACCTCTATGGGTTCGATGCTCTCTATATCACCCATTTCATTATCTATGTCACTGCACATTTGTATGTACATATCTTCTGTTATCTTTCGGATCTTTAGGCGGCATAGACATTTCTTGGAGTGCGCGATAACTTTTCCCGTCGTGCAATTTTATAAGTCTTTCAGCTAATTCAATTTCTCGTTCATTAAGCATGTGGCTCAATTCTCCTTGAGGACTTATAACGCCGCAATAAAGGGCGCGCGTATCTTTGCGCGTCCAACCCACAGCTTTTTGTGGGCGATCTTTGATTGCTTTGTTATATTTTAAGCTTTATAGTAAGACCTAATTAGCGACCATTTTATCGTACTGGTGAATTTATGACAACGCGAATTTTAACTGAAATGGCTGCAAGCATAAGCGAGCTCAAAGCAAATCCAATGAGAGTAGCACTCAGCGGTGACGGTGAGCCAATAGCTGTACTGAATAGAAATGAGCCTGCATTTTATTGTATACCTGCTGAAACCTACGAATACTTAATGGATAGAATTGAAGATCTCGAGCTTATTACACTTGCTGAGAAACGGAAAAGTGAAGAAAGTGTAAAGGTTAATTTGAATGACCTATGAGCTAGAGTTTAAAAAGTCTGCCCTGAAAGAGTGGAATAAACTAGGCGCTACGGTAAAAGAACAATTTAAGAAAAAGCTAGCCGCAGTTTTAGATAGCCCCAAAATTAAAAGCGCCAAACTATCAGGGGCAAACGAGCTTTATAAAATTAAGCTAAGGCAGGCTGGATATAGATTAGTTTATGAAGTTAATGATGAAATAGTAATAGTTACCGTGATATCTGTGGGAAAACGATGAAGATATAACGCTGCCATTTGCGGGCTGAGTTTGATGGCGACGTTTATGCGTTTCTTTGCATAAACGGTGACAGAAAACGAAGATCCACAAGATGGCCTGATTATACATTTCTAGTCTTTATCACGAACAGGGTTAAGGCTTGGCATACTATTCTCTAGTTCATCTATTTGTAGATTAACCAAAGAGAGCAATCGATTTAAATATAGCCTGTCATCTTGTATTTCAGAAAATTCATCCTCATCAGTGCACTCATTTTCAGAGACAGAAGATAAACTTCCTTCGTAGCTTTGTATGAGATTGGCGCGGAACAGGTGGGTGTTATTCAAAGCTTACTAGTGACTTGCAAGCTGCATGGCGTTAACCCTTATGACTACCTAATTGATGTTTTACAGCGTATTAGTTGTCACCCTGCCAGTAAGGTAGAAGAACTAACCCCTCGGGAGTGGAAAGAAAAGTTTGCCGCTAACCCAATGCGTTCAGATGTGGAGAATGTCAATTATGGCAGATAAAAAGGTTTACCAGGACTGGTCTGATAGTGCGGCCAAAGTCAGATCGATTGCGTCTGACTCCTCGTTAGAGCTATGGCAGAAGAGCCACTTGGTGGCAGGGGCTTATGCAGGGTTAGCCCTTGAGGGGTTGAAATCTAAACATCGGCATAAGATCCTTGGCGGGTTCTCAAAAATGAATGGGATACTCTCAAAATATACGCTGAACACTTATGATGAATACGAGATCATTACAGAAGAGGATTTACGTGAGATCATTAGAATCGTTTTATCGCTGGAACCGTAAAGAGCATTAGACTGTTAGTGCAATAACGTCTGAAAATGACCGGTTACGATTCTACTACTGAATTTCACCTTGGTACCATTATTACGACTTACTTCTATCAACGGTATATCATGATTGCGTGACTCCCATTCAATGAAGGAGACACGTCCATCGAAAGCAATGCGCTCAACCTCATCAAAGTCTCGGTAACTCATAAATATACCAATAGATAAAACAGGTATAGCTAGCAAGATAAACTTTATGATATTTGGCATTCTAACCCTGACCAAACCACGAAGTGGTTGATGTTGATTGGCCTTGTTATAAAGTTTTATCCTTGTGAAGCTGAACATACAAAGGCCACTCCCCTGTAATTTGAGTATGAGTTGTTTCATATTCTTTTTTTTCAATGTTTACCCACTTCAAAGTTTGGATGTTGCTTTTAAGAACAGCCTCACCCTCAGAGTTAGTAAAAATACTTTTCATATTGATTGAATATGACATCGCTATTACCTCAGCCCCAGCAATAGGTAAACCGTTTACGTCCGTGACAATTATAACTTCTTTAGCCGTAGATTTAGTCGAAAACATAAGTAGTACAATTATTGGAAGAAGCTTCATGTTTTAGTTCAATTTATAACGCCTTGCTAAGCGGATAAAAATGGTTGGTTATATTCGCGAAGCGATGGCCAACTGTTTTTATTCCGTTTAAGCAACTTGTTATGTACGATCAATTTATTACAACTCGGGTTCTGGTAAAACAGCGGGCGTACTATCCATATAAGTTAGAAAGTTAGCCCAGATTTCGTGTGTCCGTTGTTTCGTAACTTTCGTTTTACAACTCAAAGACATCACTCCTCTTATTGTCCCATCACGCCACTGCGTATAAATAGAATCGCAATGTGCATTTGCATACAACAGCCATGCTTTTTGGGCTACATTAATTGATTTAATTAGCTCAAGGTCATAGTTATTATGTTCTTTGCTCTTAGCTAGATATGTATTCATTTCATGTTGAGCTTTTTCTAATTCAACTCCAGCACAGTAATTTATCTGAGGAGTAGTCATTGCTTCATTACAATCAAATTCATCACTCAAAGCATTAACAGAGTAGATACTGAGTAGTAATATAAAAAGTTTATTCATTGGAATTCCATTAGTACATAACGCGGAGCGAAGCGGCGGCCCGTCAGGGACGTCCGCCTTACGCGGCTTGTTATCACTGTCTCAGTCATACTCCGCACTCTGAGGCAGGTCGTCAGTAATCTCGAACCAAGGAGCCTTGCTGCCAACGAACACGTGGCGCTCGGCTTTAACTCCTGGGTCGGTATCGAGTGTTCCGAGTGGAAAACCAAAGATAGCGGGGTTTGCATCGAATTTTGTGTAGAGGCTGGAACCACAGTTTGAGCAAAATCCCTTATGCTCACCCGGAGAGGATTCGTAGAACTTCATCAGCTCCTGACCTTTAACGGTATGCCAGTCAGAAGACTTTACCTTGGCGCGGGTTCTGAACGCTGAAGCATGTAGCTTCCGGCACATTGAGCAATGACAGTTCAAAACATCGGTCAACGGACCGCTGATTTCGTATTCGATGCCTCCGCAGAGACAACTACCCGTTTGCTTCATTGATGCACTTCCTTGTTTGATAACGCCTGCAGCAACGGCAGGCTTGGAGTGGAGCGATTTGTGCAATAGTGGCGGAGCCACGCACAAATAGGGCCACGGAAAGACTGTCCAGGGCACGTAGTGCCCGAGGTTGCCTGCACTTGCTATTCATAAATATTTTTAGCTAAGATAAAGGCCGAAATCAAAACTATACCATTTGAAAATAAGTAACGATTAAAGAGCCCTCTACCAACTCCAGGGCTATAATGCCAACGATTGACGGTTTTAAAAGCAAGCCAAGCCCCAACATACGTTGCTAACGTTTGATTTTAACAGTAGAGAATAAGCTGCAATTTCCATTACCCCTATTAAATAGGGTAACCAAAAATCATCTTTCCCCTTAAATATTTCTACAAAGCTTCCAGAATCTGGATCTGATGCTCTCAAAGAAGAATTTAATATTCGAATTCCGAGGCTAATTAAAGCTGAAAGAATAAGTAACTCAATCCAACTTCTAGGCTCTACTGTAAGCATACTATGACCTCAACCCTTGCATAACGCTTTGCACATGAGCAACAACAAAAGCGGCCAGCTTTTTCTCTTTGGCCGCTTTTGTTGTTGCCCTATGCTGCTACTGGTTAGGTGTGGAAGTCACTTCGGACTTTGACCTTTATACCAAAGGCTCTCATTCCCGTGACTCACACCTTCTAATTTTTATTCCACTTCATCCATCGTGCACGATGATTAAAACGAAGAATGTTAAACGCTATTTTCAACAGTTAATGTGGGATGCCCCACAACTAAAGCCTTTAATTATACGGTACTTTCAGCACTTCACTTTTGCACTGGTTTTGGATCGTAATCGCACACTGTTAAAACCAAATACACCATAAATACAGTCTGGTAGCACACTGGTTCGCCCCTTGTTACCACAACATTCACAGTCACTTGTAATCTCTTTATCCTGATCAAGCTCAAGGCCCCTTACTGAATACAGTCTCCATAGCCCTTTAATTACGTGAATCATCCGATTCCCTTCGCTTAACGCCGCGTTAACCGCGCGAGCCGAAGGCGAGTCCTGTTGAACGTTTGGTTAGTTTTCATTTTCGGTAGATAGTAAAAACTTACGTAAATCTCTTTCTTGCCTCATCACGTGAAGGATATAGACTGAATCGTTATCAACCTTATAGAAAACACGACAAGGATTTACCACCACTTCTCGGTAATTTAGGGTAGAAATTTCTTCAGGCACTCTGCCTGAATCAGGAAATTGCTCAAGTCTTTGAACCTTACTGAAAACGTTTTCTACTAACTGTTTAGCAGCATACGGATTGCTAACTGCAATATACTCAGCAATATCATTCAGATTTTCTAGAGCTGGCTCAGTCCAAGTTATTTGAGCCATTTATTCATTTTCTCTCTAGCTTGCTCCATACCCAAGGTTCGGCCATCTCGAATAGCCTGCTCGCCTTTAGCGATACCCTCAAGAATCTTCATCCGGTCTACCATCAACTCGTAATCAGCAACATCAAGTAAATATGCAGATGGTTGACCATGTTCAGTTATGAGAATAGGTTCTTTTGACTCATGTAGATCAGCAAGCAGCTTCGTTGCTTGCCTCTTTAACGTCGTAACGACTTCGGTTCTCATAATGACACCTTAATTTAAAATGTATCACTATAGTATCACTCTGCGACAAAAAAAACTAACGCATTGCTCTTGGGCAGTTAATAAATGCGGCCAGTCTTTTTTGGCCGTATTTATTGGCTGCCCTAAGCAGCTATTGGTTAAGTGGTTTTGGTTAACGGTACCATTCCGCAGGATACCACTTTTGAAAAAATAAGAGCTTGAACTGCTCATTAGTTACTCCTATTTTTTTCCTCATGACAGACCTAAAACCAACATATATTACAAACTGATTTAATAAAACCTGTACAGCAAAAATAAAGATAAGACCTGTAAACGGTAACCAATTAGGATCGGGTGGCGTATTGTATTTTTCAAACATAGAAACCCACAAAAAGATGGCACCAAGTGCAGGAAAAAAGCCCAGCGCCCCCAATGTACTAATGAGACACCTATACTTGAATTTCAGTTTATGTAGCTCTGTTTGCATAATTGATATTGACACTTAACGCTTTGCTAATGGGCAAATATTTGATGGCGTTTTTTGTGCGTGTTTTTGCACAAAAAGTGACAGCGAATATTTGTCCTATTGAGCTACTTGTTAACTGCTGATGGTTGCACATATTGGCATATGGTCACTTACAGACAGCCATTTACTAATTTTACCTAGCTCAATTGTACTGCATGACAATAGGTTATTAGACATAAAAACATAATCAATATGGTAAGGTTTATCTTCTTTTCTATGAAGATAGAAAGTGGGCCGGGTCTCCTGCCCTTGCTGCTCACCTGTTTGATGATGGTATAAACTCTCGATATTTATTGCGGAAAGCTCATTAATTGTATCGGTGTGACTCCACCAACGATCCTGTTTGTCCCATACTGCGTTACTATTAAAGTCACCCGCAATAATTGTGTTTTTTTGATCTAGTTCGTCTCTGTGTATTTGCAGGGTAAGCGCTCAATAATCCCCACCTAACATCTGCGAAGTTATTCAAATACGCTCAAGCTTCATTCATTATGAGGCAAAATCATGAGCAAATCAGCACTCACAAAAAAACAAGCCTACTGGCTCAACCACATACAGCAGTGCGAGCAGAAGAAGCTAACCGCTCCCGCTTACTGTGATCAACATGACCTGAAAGTATCACAGCTTTACAGCTATAAACACGAACTTCGCCGCAAAGGTTTTCTGCAAACCGAATCTACAACGGCTTTTGCAAAAGCCCTCGTTACACCATCACAAAAAACGGCGACGGTTAGGGCGCACCCTGTCGCTTTCTCTTTGTCCGTTGCCTGGGGTAAGTTCCGCTTACAAATGACGACGGGTGGTCCGTTGTCATGATGAGGCCTGATGACTTATCGATTACCGTCTACCTGCATAAAGACCCCGTGGACTTTAGAAAGTCGATTAACGGCTTGGCCATCCTGGTCGAAGCGGAGATGGAACTGAACCCTTTCGAGAAAGCGCTATTCGCTTTCTGTAACCGTCAGCGTGATAAAATCAAGGTACTGTATTGGGAGCGCAATGGTTTTTGTCTCTGGTATAAACGCTTAGATAAAGAACGGTTTAAGTGGCCAAATAAACAAGCGTCTGATGTTATTACCCTGACGACTCAGGAACTAAACTGGCTATTGGATGGCTTTGATTTATGGAGTAATAAACCTCACCAAACCCTGAATTATCAGTCGGTTATCTAAGCGTAATCAGGTATAATACAGGCCATGAAAATCAACCCAAACAACCTACCTAACGATGTTGAAAGCCTTAAAGCTTTAGTCCAAAAACAGCAAGTTCTGTTGGATGAAAAGCAGGCTGAGGTCGATAAGAAGCAGGCTCGCGTAGAGCAACTAGAAGAGCAGTGGCGTCTGTTCCTGCATCGTAAATTTGCCTCGCAAAGCGAGAAAGCGCCAGGTCAGGGTGAGCTCTTCAATGAAACGGAAGAAACCGCAGAAGACCCCATTCTTGAGTTGGATGCGGAAGCTATACCCAGTCCTGAGACAAAGACCAAAGCCAAGACTCGTGGCCGTAAGCCATTACCGTCTGAGCTACCTCGCGTTAAAGTAATCCATGATCTTCCTGAGTCTGAGCGTCAATGCCCTTGCGGCTGCCAACTCTCGGAAATAGGTGAAGAAACCTCCGAACAGCTTGATATCATTCCTGCCAAAATACGCGTACTTCAACATATTCAGAAGAAGTATGCCTGCAAGGCCTGCGAAGAGAAGGTCAAAACAGCGACCAAACCTGCTCAGCCCATTCCAAAGAGTAATGCCAGTGCGGGTTTGTTAGCCCATATTGCGGTATCGAAGTATCAAGATGCACTACCGCTATACAGACAGGAAGGTATGTTCAAGCGCGTAGGCATCCACCTTCCACGGCAAACACTGGCTAACTGGATGATCCGCTCTAGCGAACTGCTACAACCGCTCACCAACCTGATGCGTGACCAGTTACTGGCAAGCCCAGTCATTCATTGCGATGAAACGGTCGTTAAGGTGCTGAAAGAGCCCGATAAACCGGCCAGTAGCCAATCCTATATGTGGGTTCAAGTGGCAGGGCCGCCGCAACAGCGCATTATTTTGTTTGATTATGATCAGAGTCGTTCCGGTCAGGTACCCCTGCGCCTGCTGTCTGGCTATCAAGGCTATCTGCAAACGGATGGTTATGAAGGCTATAACGCGGTGGCATCACAACCAGGCGTTACTCAACTCTGCTGTATGGCTCACGCTCGGCGTAAGTTTATGGAGGCTAAAAAAGCACAACCTAAAGCTAAAGCCAAAACGCGCAGTAAGGTTGATGTCGCTATCGACATGATTGGCAAGCTGTATGGGTTAGAGCGAGCTTATCAAGATGCGACACCAGAAAATCGTTATCAAATGCGACAAGAGAAGGCGAAGCCAGTTCTGGAGAAACTGCGACATTGGCTGGATAAAACATTACCCACTGTCCCGCCAACGATCTTGCTCGGAAAGGCGCTGAACTACCTGCATAAATACTGGGCTCGGCTGACTGTCTACCTGGAAGATGGTTGCTTGAATATAGACAATAACATAGCGGAGAATGCTATCCGGCCGTTCGTAATAGGTCGTAAGAACTGGTTGTTTAGTGATACACCGAGAGGGGCTCACGCCAGTGCAAGAATCTATAGCGTTATTGAAACGGCTAAAGCGAATGGGCTGGAGCCTTATGCTTATCTTAAGCAGTTGTTTACCGAACTACCGCGCGTGAGTAGTGTTGATGACGTAGAGGCGTTGCTGCCTTGGAATCAGAACCTGACAACCTTGCTCATGAATGAAACACTGCCGCAAGGTGGGGTTTAATTACCGCTTACATTAATAGTGGAAACTAAATTTATAGGTATGCTGTGACCAACAGGGGTATTCAGATTTGGATAGCTACTTGAGTAAGTGCTTAAAAATAAACGAACTTCCTTTTAAAAAGCAAAGTGAGGCCTTTTTATGTGATTTCATCTCCCAGGTTCCCACTCATCGTAAGTAGGTATTGTTGAGGTGTAATTTAACCAAGGAACTTCATGTGAAGACCAAATTCTGAACTCCGGTATTTTACCAGGATCTTCATCAAGAGTTGCCACCCTCAAGACTAGAACTGAACTTCCCTTCTTTTCTTTAATCAAGTGAGTTCCACACTTTGAACAAAAATATCTTATTTTTCCCGGCGACGATTCAAATTTAGAAAGCAGCGATTCTCCTTTTAACCATCGAAAATTGCTATTTTGAACTCCTGATGCTGTATTGAATGCCGCAGAATGCGCTTTTCTGCACGTATTACAAGAACAATGCTGAATCGGTGAATCTAGTTCACTAACTTCATATTCTATTTCACCGCAGAGACAACTACCTTTCATGATGCGTCCTCAGTACTTTTCACATAACGGTTTATTAAAAAGATCCCTTATTTCAAAGTATTAGGCAGAATCCGCCTAACCCAAAGACTGCTAATATTAAAGTCTCTCTTTATTAAAGACAAATTTCTGTAATCATCTACTCGGCCGCAGCTAGAAATAAATGGACTTAAATTAGTCACTGAAAACACTTTGAGTCTTTCAATTGTATTTCAGGGAGGTGTTTTTATTCGGGGGAAGGTTTAAGTTTCCTTAGAAATTTCATACTCACTTATTATCTCCAGTAATCCTGTAAGTACATTTTGAATGCTTTCAAAGTTGTCATTTTTCTCACCGATATAAGGTGCTTTTAAGTAAAGCTTTCTATTAACCTCAATCATAATCGACTTTACATCTTCATTTTTATGCAAGTGTATCAATGGCACCATAGTTCCTTTAAACGGAGAGTTAATAGACACAGTAAAACCTAACCCTTCAAGGTATGCTTTAACTTCATCAACAACCTCAACTGGTGTATGAAAGTCATCAGTGCCGATGCAGAAATCAGGTCTATCACTTGATTCCTCATGCGCGAGTTTAGTTGGGTAAAAACTGTGGCAATCGACAACAAACACTACCGGAAATAAACCAAGCGAGCGATTAACCGCAACTGAAAATTTACGGTGATGCCGATCATAAAAAGATGATTTGATTTTTTCCTCAGCCTCTAATGTGGTCACATCTTTTAGAAGGTTTTTTCCATCTAACCCCTTGCGATAAACAACCCCCATACCCAACTTAGACATCGATTCATCTTCATTATTTCTAAACCGCTCAACATCACAGAAAACCCGACTCCACGGAAATACTACCGGCGTTGCAAATTCATGATAAAACAATTCATCAGTGTACCAATCTGTTAGCTTATCAATCGCTTCGCGTTTAGTTTCTTCAATGAACTTGTCAGTGTCCCATGTTTTCGTTGAGGCATGTGGTATATGTAAAATCATCTTCTTTCCTTACAATAATGAATGCTAGACGCCCTATTTTGTTTTGACATAGGCTTGCACGTAGACTTCAGCAACTCGCCCTCTAAACGTAATAGATTGAGGGATCACTGCATAGAACCGGTTTTGAACCTCTTTCGGCAGCCAGTCACTTCTGAAAACATGAATACATTGCCTCATGAAGGCCATCACTCTTTCCTCTATATCCTGCTGCTCAAGATGGATGCATTCTTGGGGTTCGGGTATATCAATCTGAGCATCAACCACAATGCCAAACGGCAGTGCTACTTTTGTTTCTAACGCAACTGCTTGAGACATACCTTCTAGTTTTCTTGAAGGAAATACCACGCTGGCGGGTAGCGCATCATACAATTGTTGGAAGCATTCCAGCTTATTAAACAGCTCTTCTTGTACAGACGCCTGTATGTGCTCATAAGCATCCAGCGCTACACGTTTTGCTAACCGTTCAATCCAATCGTCGGTAGCCTGCTGGTACCTTTGTAGCCTCTCGGGTAATGCGACTAGCTTGCAGGCATCCCCCCCTTGAAGCAGACAAATAGCTCTTTGCCGAAGGTCATAAGGGACAAAGTACCAATTAACTTCTTCCGGACCTAATTGATCAGGGCATGACTGCAGATAAATCAAAGCCTGATCACAGATCTCTGTCAGCTTGGGGAAAAAGGTCGGCTGCTGCTTAACAAAATCAAACACCTTGCCCAGTGCCAGGATTTCAATGGCTTCAACTAACAGCCTATCTGCGTCATAACCACTTCCTCTCAAGCGGCGACCGAGCATAAACTTTATTCCTTGTCGTAACTGTCTTTTGAAATCAGGTAATTGATCACTCAACTCTGGATAGCGCTGCCAAGCTAAAACCAATGTGCTAACAGCGATATAGGTAGGGAAATAGATAAACTCTACTCGAGCATCAGAAGAAGGCATAGCCAGGTCTTCAGTCAGCCCCCAAGAACCAGGCGAAATTTTTATAACTCGCCCCCTCTGGAGACTGAGCAGGTAGCGACAATAATTGGCTACCTCTGCTTGCGTCGGGGCTTCTGAGCAAGCATTACCACAAGCCAGTTCAATGAGGTGAGCTCGCCAGTTATCACGGATTTTGAACATGGTGTCTATGCAAACTTCACGTAACGGAAACTCCAGCTGGGTATCCCCCCAATGTAACCGCTCAAGCTCTCCGTTCATATTGCTATTATTCTCACTAACCTCTGTGTCGATATCCATTCCGTACTCCTTGTGCGTCTTTTCTAGCGCAGTACTTAACCCAGTCACCTTTTTCGACTTCATCATAGTCTTCTGTAAGGTGGTGTATTACGTAAATCCAGGCATCCCCCATGGGGGTGGTGATCTGTATTCGGTCGTAATAGGAGGGATAACCTTCAAGCTGGTCTAGATTTTTAGCGGTTTGCTGGTCTACCCGATATAGCTCGCCGCTTATCGATGTTTTCCCAGACGGCGTAACCGCTGGGAAGTAACCTAAATCAAACATCGTATATTCAGACTCTGTTTCATAAAAACCCAGAGATTCAGCCTCTTGCAATAAGGCATCATTACTTTCACCCTTACGCAAAGTGCCATAAACAAACACTAGAAAGTCGTTACCCTTCATTAAATTTTCCAAGCTCATATACACAACTTAAACGCTAATACATTAAACGTGAATCATCAGTGGCAGGTTTCGGTAGCCACGGCGATCTATCATTTAATCTAGCGATGGATGTTGCAACCTCCTCACAAAGATCAGCACTAATGGAGCCCTTTTTAAACGCTTTCCTGATGGATCTAATGACGAATCTGGGCAATAAAATTTGACCCAATTCAGCCTGACTAAATAGATACAGAAAGACGGCAACCACTTCTTGCTCGCTATACCCACTTTCAACCAATGCGAACAATACCGTCACAATCTCGTCATCTAAGCCAAAACCAACTAGCTCATCAATCGCTCTAGGTGCTGATTTGAGCGGATTAACAAGTAATCGACGATAGTGCTTTTCAAGATTATTCGCGAAATCATCTGCACTGCTATCCGTTTGACGCCTTAAAAACATGGGGATATCAGAATAGTTTTCGTTACGCGAAAATTCAGGCCCCAGCATCGGTCTCATCACCCTAGGCTTTTCAAGCGATGCATAATCAGGCAGGCTTTCAAAGCATGCCGAATCCATCACCTCGAACGAACTCGTCCCACCCCAACCAGCAGGCAACATACTTGGCACTTGTCGCAATTCAGGTCCAAACGCTGATTCGTCTTTTACATCCCTCTCCACAATCACTAAGTAGTTAGTCAGCGATGATTGAAGTTGATATTTAATGCCAAGCTCAACCTTTTCTTCAGTTGATTCACTTTGAGTTATACGTTGTGCAGCGCCCAAGCGAGCCAGCGTGAGTTCAGATAACGGTGTGCTTTCTTCACTCTCTCGCGGTTTATAGGGTTCCAACTTAAATGTGTTACTCCAAGCCGCCTCGCCAAATGTTAGCTTTATTGCCACAGCCCCCTGAGGACACTGATCAAATACCGCAAACAGGTGAAGCGTATCACCACTAAAGGCATGCGTTATCTCTGTGGGGATTGCTTCCATAGGGGTATGAGGCCATACAACCTCAGACCAGGTGACAGGAGGTAAGTACATTCGATTAAAGTGACGGACAATAGACAAAGCCATATCTTCATTCGGCGTCACTAACTCGCAAGCCCCACCTGTTTTATCGGCTAAACCACGAACTAAATCTTCAGCTACAGCACTTCCCACGCCCACGGTAAAGTGCCGATGACCACTGTTTGAGGCATTTTTGCAGACCTCTGTAACATCATAGGTTTGACCATCAGTAATCAGTAGCACGTCAGCGCCTAGGTCACACTCTTGACTCTTACCAACAATACGATAAGCCGCATCCAACGCGGCTTCAATTTCAGTGCCTCCAAGATCGGCATCTGTCTTTGTTATCCATTTGTATGCCTTACGCTTATTTGCGTCAGATGCAGGTTGCAGTTGTTTAAACAGTGCACGCCAACTGGAGCCAAAATTAATGACGGTAAAGCTATCTTCAGGCCGCAATTGGTCAATTATTTCTCGCAAAGCAATTTTTGCCTGCTGAATAGATGTGCCTGCCATTGAACCAGAGCAATCAACGACAATTTTCACCTGCTTGGGCTCTGACACAAAATCCACACGGGGGTTAACGGGCACCCAAGCGACCCAACGCCCATCTAAGTCCACATCATAATAGGCTGTAGCGCTTTCCTGCTCGGTGCGCTGAATAAGTAAAACAAAATCCCGATCCATGGGAAGGTCTTTGTTAGCAGGGCGCACACATAGTGTTTCGTCCTCAGCTTGGATACTGACCCCATGGCTTGGGCAGCTCACCTTACTTTTAGCTAAGTCGCCCTCAATACGAACCGTTAAGTCCATTAAGTGCGTAACAGCCAACGAAGACGAAGGCACTTGGTGAGGCTGCATCCCCAGTTCTAGAGGGTTTCCGTAGCGAGGCCCGAGTGTTGTAGGAATCATCAGGCGTAGGTGATCGTCTTGCCAGTGTAATAACTGCACATAGTGAATTTCGATAATGGCAATATCATTTTGCTGCAGATTACCGAGATTCAGCGTAAACAGACTGTCATCGACCTGCTGTAGCCGCATAGCGGTATCACCATCAGTAATCGCTTCTTCATATTGTTCTTCTGCCTGCTTAGCCTCAACCACAACGCCGGCATGCTGCTGGCCATTTAAGCCTACATTTAGCGACAATAACGTAGCGCCAACAGGCAGAGGGAAAGTGTAAACCGCTTCAATAGCGTGCTTTTCCTGGTTGCTATATTCTTGGCGTATCACCGTTTCAATGGATGTGTCTTTTACTACCGCGTCAACTCGAACCCCTGTTAAAGGAATCGCTTCACCTTCTGTGGTGAGCATTTCAAACACTGCTGCCTGTTCCATGTTAGCTCTCGTCTTTATCTAATTGATCAACTAACGCGCCAATCTGCTGATACAGTTTGCGTGTCATTTCTGGCGTCATACCTGCTTTTTCTGGGTTGATATGGAGTTCGACACCGGGTGCAAGATGAATGTGACTCCACACAGACACATCACCCCGCTTCGGTTGCAATGCCAGTAAGGTATCCGCAGGGGTTGCCGACTGACCCATCAGCTCTTTGATGCGATCCAAACTATAGCCAGCACTTTGCCATTCCTGCAGCTGTTGCAACTGCTTCAGATGCGCACCGGTATAGTAAGCACCTCGCTTTTGTCCCATAGGACGATCAACTAACCCTTCTTGCATGTAATATCGAATGGTTCGTTTCGATAACCCTAATAGCTGGCATAACTCATCTAAAGAATATTGTTTTTCCATAACTGTTTATTCCTGTGATTTTTATATACAGTAGTTATGTACATCTAAGCTGTCAATTAAAATTGATTTAAATTTTACTATCAATAACTGGAGGCAGGTTAATGGTCGACAAAATATAACCGAGGGGAGGGCGGGGTCGGGTACTGCGCGTTATAGTCCAATGTTTCATAAAACATCGCTCACCCCGTAGGTTAACCCCTCTATATTTTTAGTTGAGGAATGTTTGTTATTTATATCTTCTCTGAGCTGTTTAAGAACGTCATCGGCGCTGGGTTGAATCAGAATTAGTTTTGAATACATCTCGCCATCATAAGAAGCAAAGCAAGCAGGGCAGGCATCGCATAACCCTTAACAGAATAAGTAATAGCCAGAACTGCAGCAATGAAACGGGGTAACAGCTTTAAGCTCTGCAGTTTATTCAATGATGAAAGTAAGAGTTGCCAGTCTTTAAACCTGTGAGATAGTAATTTCAAACAGGAGGAGGCACCATGGACAATAAATTTAGCGGTATCAATGTTTCAGCAGTTACTTTTACAGGACTTTCCTTGCCTTATCATCGAAAGATCGCATTGATTATGTCTTTGGCTATCTGGTCAGGATTTGTATATTTATTTGTTATGTTTACTGACGCAGTGAGAGTCAATATTGATATAGAGGAGATGGCTCTCGCGGCTATAAGTGCAATGCTGCTTAATTATATTTTTGGCAAGGCATTCTTTATGGCAAGGATGGCAGAGTGGCTAGTTAAAAGAACTCCCTTAGGAATCCTTTATCAGCAGGACAAGCGAGTACTTAATCAAGCAAAAGCGGAGTGCTTGTCTATTGCAAATAGAGTTAAGTTTATGGATTATCTGGAGTACAGCAAGATAAATCCAGCAATACGATCCAAAGAAAGTGCTGTAGTAATGGCTCACCAGAGAAAAGGGGATTTACAAGACTGGATTAAGAATGTCAGAAACCTAAAGTTATTGGCAAATTTGATATATCAAATGTATTTAGCTGAGCTCATTCTTCAAAATGAGCAGGATCATTATGAAACACCCTAATTTAATTTTGTTTAATAATGAATTCAGTAAAGCCACTCTTTTTTGCCAGCCATAATGGGAGCACGATAGCTGTTCTGCCATTATCTAAATCGCGAGTTTCTATCACTTGTGATTTTGGAATAGTGAATAAGTCATTATATAAACTGGCTTGGTAATTGTCCGTATATTCAAAGTTGCTGCATGACACCTGATAAGAACGGGCATTAACACGCCTAATGATGACGCTAATTTCACATAAGTTGCTCATAAAAACCTTAGTTTTTCCGTACATTTTAATTCGTTATTGTAATAATCCTACCACACCGATTAGTGAGTTTTATACTGGGCTGCCTGAATACAACCGTTTTCTATCGGGAGGGAAATAAGTGCCACAGCAATAGGGCATTATTAGCGCTTTAACTGACTTGCATGATCCGCATTAAAATAGATTAAGGAGTATCGCTTGCTCGCGAGAACTCTACTCAATCTCCTCAATTAACGGTAATGGGTCTTAGTTATCTGACCCATTTATCACTACCTTCCAATTATAAAAATATAATATTGCTCTAAACAGGAGCTTTTTATGTTTATAGGTAACCCACTCGTAGTATTCACCGTTAACTTACTCTGCAAACAGGGAAAAATTGACAATAACCAACGCGATAAACTTATCATTAAAGATAAGAAGATAAACTCAGTAATCGCTATTTTCGCCTCTATTGCTCTAACTGCTTACCTTTTGCCGCAATAGGAGTCTTTGTTATGGGAAAGGTGATACGGGTTAACTTTAATCATGCGCCTAGCATTATTGCCTATAGTGCTGATGTGTACTCGCAAGACATGAAAAAGCATCAATTCCAATTGCTATCTGAGTCCATAGTCGACGCTTATCATGCCTTCATCAATGAAGCATCGATTGTGGGCGTGAAGGTGGTTAAGTGTATCGCCATTTACAAAGGCACGCTTAATACTCGGGAGTTGTCACAACCTCCAGTAAGTGTATGGCACATGCAAAGTGGAAAGCATGGTTGAATCTATGAGATGGTTTAAGTCACCAAAATACTACCCTTATATAATCGTTGCTCTGGCATCAATACTAATGCTGGTCATCATCAATACAGGCAAGTTCTCCTATCAAACGTTTCCATTAGCGCTTTTCTTGGCTGCAAAGCTAAGTATTTTATTCGGTGCTGTTGAGGTGGGCCTCTCCTATATCGGGCAATACAAAGAAAAAGAAGAGACTTATAGGGCGATAAGCCGAGCTATATCCTCATTTGGGATGGCTATTTGCTTTGTTGTACTTCTAGTCTCTTTTGAAGCCGCAAAACCTTGAGTACCTGGAGTCTGCGTGAATATAGTTAGAATTACCGATACGACCAGTTCAAACAAAGATCGAAACCTTTACAGGCTAATTGAGAATTTCAATAACTTTACTCTACTAGAGTGCAAGAACAGAGGTTCAATTTTACTAGATGAGGTCAGTAATACGTTAATTCTAGATCATATTGATGAAGCCATTAAACCGTTAGAAATCATACAGCAGGTACTTAATTCAAGCCTACCTACAACGTTACTTATAGTGGTTGATGGCAACCAACATTATGAACTCCCGCTACCTAACCAGTACCTACTAAGCAAACATATTATTTTATAGATGACAGGGCTTTAGCGTGTCCGTAACAGGCAGAATAAGGAAATTAAAAATGAGTAATCCAGACAACTTAATGGCCATTGAAGAAGAGTTAGATACGCATGACCGAGCTACTGTTGCTTATGATGATGAAACCATACTATGGCAGGGAAAGCCTTCACAGTGGGTTAATTTAGGTACCTTCTTATGGTGGTCAATTATTTTAGTTGGCGCACTCGTCTTCAAGGCTTTATGGGGCGCAGGGTTAAGTGAAGAGTACACTGAAATAGTGGTCAGCGTTATAGGCTGGGCCAGCCTTACATTAATTACTATATCTGTACTAAGTATCCTGCATGCGTATTTGAGTGTCCGTTATGAACACACCACAATAACCATGAATAAAATTAAAGAAGCAAAGGGAATAACCAGCATATTTCGAGAAGAAAAGCTTTGCGAACTGAGTGATGTTAATGACTTTAAAAGCCCACCAGCGGGAATTCTTGGCTTGTTAGGCTTGTCTACGTTGGTTATGGAGACTAATGATAGCGATCAGCCCATCATAAAAATTAGAGCTATAAAAGATCGAGAAGAGTTAATTAATAGGATTTTACCCATTCAGCGTAAGCTGAAGATCGAGCGTAAGGGATACTTCGGAGATAGAGGATGAACATAATACGAGTACTGTTAACTAGCGCCATTGTACTTGCTAATCAAGCCATAGCTGGTGATGCAAGAGAAATCGATCACCTAAAAGGCGCCACAGAGAAATCCGCAATCGAATTTGTGGATGGTTTTTATCATGAAGTTCGGGAGGGCATGAGTCGATCCGATCTGCAGTACTATTTTTCTAGTGATGAAAATAAGATCTTGGACCTTTCCATCATCATCATGTCTGAGTGGTCTAATAAAGCTACTGAAATTGAAACTCAGCACTTTATGGACTTGATGAATATAGAGGCTAGATGTGAAAGCCTCGAACTAGAGAGCATGAGCCTGTCTGGCATGTACACAAAATATGCTAGGTTGAATTATAAAGTAACTAACATTTGTACTGAAACGATTAACCCTAATAAAAGAGAAGTGAAATTAGAGTACCCCGGTACAACAAAGCGATGGATTATAGAGAGTATTCAAGCAAAGGTTGCGAATGATGAGTAAGTTAAGTGCCATACAAAACATTGTTTTTGGCTGCATTCTCGCCGGTATAAGCCAGTCATTGTTCGCCTTACCAAAGCTACAGCCTCAAGAAAAAAGCGCCCCAGTAGTTACTTTTGACAAAGTAGAAGAGCTCTTCGGGCATAACCTAGACACTAGCGACTTCACACTCATGGGTCTATTACTAGCTATTGGAATGGATCACACATCAAAAAGTACGCCCAACACTGATCAAGACGTTGGTATTCCTTTTATTGTTGCCAAGGGACCTAATTATTGGGTTTCAAGATTATCTGACGGTGAAAGAGGTGTTGATGTATTAGTGAATAATGCACTGTTATTATTATTCACAAAAGAAAAGATTCCAAATGCAAAGGAGGGAGCTCTTAAATTGATGGAGGCAGCCTCTGAAAAAGGTTATTGGCCTGCTGATTATTATGTCGCTGATTACAACCTTACAACACACTTAACGCGAGACTTTTCTGAGTTTTCAGTACCCCCTAAGAACATAAACACAGATCAGTTAACATTAGTGGCTAAAGACACCATGAATCGCTTTAATAGCTGTGCAGATATGGGCTTTGCTCCCTGTCAATTTCGCATTGGTTACTGGTTAGCCAACTCCCCTAGGTCACTTGGGCCTGGGCTTGAAGTGCTTCGACAGGCTATTAAAACAGCTCAGAGTGATACTAGGTATGAAGGGTTACTAGACGATGCAACGGTTATTGCTGCTAGAGAGATAGTACTAAAGGGTGAGCAGGTTGGTATTGACCAATCTGTTCTAGATGAATATACGAACTTGATCGAAATAAAATACAGAAAGATGAGCCTGTAAACTCTTAACAAGCCTATATCGTGCGCCCAAGTCTTGACGTGTTTTATATCGACTAAGGTTTTGCTATCTTTGAACAACTCTTAACAGCCCCCCTTTTAAAGTTTTCTTATCACACAAACTAAAGGGATCTCTTAAAACGCAAGGGGGTGTAAGTTATTCACATGAGAATAATTATTCTTATATTCTGATAAGATTGTTTATATCGAAATTTTAAAAAAGGCCCATCTGATCGCCCGTATCTACATCCCTATTAACGCCATCAAAATAAGCCTGAAACTGACTATCAGTGGAGGAGGAAGTGTTGAATAGTTGCCGAAAGTACGGGGAGTTTTCAAAATATCACCCAATAATTCACCGTAACTCCCTCTTTTGTTCTCTGGAAAAGGTGGTAAATTAACTGTGTTAAATTTAAGGCCGCTAACTTTTTTTTGAGGTTTTCATGGTTTGCTTCAAGTGTCAGGTTGAATCACCAAATGGGTCTAATTTTTGTACAGGCTGCGGAAAGAGTTTTAAACCGAAAAAACCTCCTGCCAACACTAATCCGACAAGTTGGCCGAAGCAGGAAGCTCTGAATGAATTACAGCGTATTTACGAAACTAAAGCAGCCTAAAGTAAACGAAATTTTTGGACAGCATTTTTCAGCTTACTTATTATTTGGTTTATTGGTGGTGTGTATGTTTTCTTATCGGGCTCTGTAGGTCTGCATTATTTTTGGTGGCTTATAGCTGTATGGATAGGAGCGATAATTTTTAGCGCTACTCCACCAACAAACCGTGAAGAGTACTATTCGTTACCGTATTCTAGCGATCAACATGGGTGGCATCAATGTATTCACTGCGGTCATCGCGGGATATATAAGAAGGGTGTGTACAAAAATGACAACAAGACACTTTTTAATTGCTCTCGGTGTGAGACGCTACTGTTCACGGAGGGTTAATGGATGGATAGTATCAGCTTAGGCAGGCAACCCTAAATAACTCCAACATAATCACTGGATGTATGTAAATTGACTGTGATGTATCACCCGAGCAAAGACAACCCTCAGCGAATAAGAGTTTTAGACAAAGAGTTGGGGATTCAGGAGTATTTCTCATTCTCCATATTAGGTAAAAAAAAAGCTACTCGACTAGCCGAGGAGCGTCAGGCAGAAATAGATAGGCGAAAACACATTCGACGACTTCAGCATGATCTTGCTATTAACAAGTTGTTCAAAGAAGACGGTAGCATTAAAGGGTTATCAAAGCGCCGACGCAGCAGAAGTAAGAAAGAAATAGAGCTGCTTTCGTTGCAAGTAGTGGTTGATAAGGGTGTGCAAAAGCATAAAGAAATCAGCCTTAATTGCAGGTCTTTCGATGAAGCCTGGGAGATGCTTCGTTCTGCGCTGCTGGAAATTCACAAAACTGAGGCAACCTACGAGATTAATGAGTTATTTAGGAATGCCCGCCGGCATTATTGGTGATAGCCAATTTCGGATCACGGGTACACTTAATGGATAGAGAGGCTGGTACGGAGGCGTCAGTGAAAAATAAACCAAACAAAAACAAGCAGCTTGAAAAGGCGATACAAATAGCGGTTAGTGCTCACCGTGGCCAGTTTGATCGAGGCGGAAAACCGTACATATTACACCCCCTGCATCTAATGAATCAGCTGATGTTTGACATAGAATTGGCAACCATTGCAGTGCTTCATGATGTCATTGAAGATAGTGATATTACGTTGGAACACCTAGAGGAAGAAGGCTTTAGTGAGCGGGTTTGTACTGCTCTTACATACCTTACCCATAAGTCAGGGCAAAGCTACGAAGACTATATCAGCGACATCGCGCAAAATTATGACGCCATTAGAGTTAAACGTAAGGACTTGGAGCATAACTCCGATATTACTCGCCTAAAAGGCGTTAAAGAAAAAGACTTGCTTCGAATGAAAAGGTATCACAAAGCGTTTGTATTGTTGAGCAAGGCAAAAGCTGAGTTTTTAGCGAGAGAGGAAGACGCAAGAAAAGAGTAGTCGTAAAGTTTTGTTAACTACTTCATGGCCCAAAGACTATGTAAGCGCGAGCTATGGAGTAAGAGTTTAGGATTTTTCGTTAAAACGCTTTAGGTCAGCTGCCTCCGTTATGAAGGGCGATAAACGCAGGCAAGGGAGTAAAAGCGCTCGCTTTTCGGGTAACGATAAACCGCTAGGAATTGACCTACTGTCTCCGTTTAAACTCAGTCGTTATTTTAAGCTATCCACATTCAGGGTAAAGTTTTCCTATCACAGACTTAGAACTTTCAATGCTTTATTTCTCTGCTCATGAGAAAGCATTATAGTGAAACTATCTCTATGAATCAGACATTTAATCATCAGAATTGTGCTCATGGAACTTCTTAAAACCTTTCACTACAGGCTCATAGTAACAGCTCTGCTGAGACTTAATAGCTGAAAAATGGTACAGGTCAATAAGTAGGTATTTTTTATTGGCTGTTCGCAAAGTATAGTAACTAGCGCATTCTCCGTACTCAATCACGCTGACCTCACCCAGCACCTTTAACCTAGACTCTAAGTTCATTGTTAGAATGATATCAGGGCAAACTGTATCAATCTGATTAGCAAAATAATTTACAGGGGAATCATTAAACACATCAACAAACCCATCAATCAGCGCCCAATCAGCATTCCAGTCATCCGTATCATTACTAAGCTTTGATAAGTTCATGAAAGCAAAACTGATACCCCGCTCAGAAGCAAACGTATCAGCTATTTCTGTTGCCATTGGTATATCATTCCAGTGACAACAATCATTATTCAATCCATAAGTGATATAAAACATTAACGCATGAAATCTATGCTGGTTAAGTGTTTTATCACCAATAGTCTTTTTTGTTGTATAAATATGATGCAATAAATCTATGTAATTATCACCAGTTAATCCAAGTGATTCGCGACCTACAAACAAAACTTTACATTTTTGCTTGGAGTAATACGGATAGAAACCATCTAAGACCATATCATCTGATGTTCGCTTATTAGGAAAGGGTTTACCTATTGCAAATGAACTCCATTCACGAAATACTGAATTAAGCTCATTCTGAATAACCAGTTCATTTTCGGGGTAGTGTAATTTGGACGCGTGCATTTTAATTATCCCTACTATTTGTATTTTAAAGACACTTGAGCTTTCATAGTCACAAGTCAACTTTGTCACTTTTAAGATCAAGGTATAACTTAACGATCAGATAAAGCCCAAAGCATGTGAACCCCTAAGCCCCGTAAGTCAGAGTCTTCGTGTACATCGACTCTTGCATTCATATTACTATGACCAAATAATCTAGGTGGAACACAATTAAATAATGGTTCTAGCTCCTCCAAGGCATTAATAATAAGCACTAAGTTTTCTAATATGTTAGGTGAGATAATACCTTTTATACACAAAAACAATCCTGAAACCTGCTGATCATTATTTTTTGCTATCGCTTTAACATTATTTTGCTTTTCCACAACTTTTAATTTTAATTCATCGATAGATTGAGAATAAACGTAAGCGGTAATTAAACCCCACCTTGCGGCAGTGTTTCATTCATGAGCAAGGTTGTCAGGTTCTGATTCCAAGGCAGCAACGCCTCTACGTCATCAACACTACTCACGCGCGGTAGTTCGGTAAACAACTGCTTAAGATAAGCATAAGGCTCCAGCCCATTCGCTTTAGCCGTTTCAATAACGCTATAGATTCTTGCACTGGCGTGAGCCCCTCTCGGTGTATCACTAAACAACCAGTTCTTACGACCTATTACGAACGGCCGGATAGCATTCTCCGCTATGTTATTGTCTATATTCAAGCAACCATCTTCCAGGTAGACAGTCAGCCGAGCCCAGTATTTATGCAGGTAGTTCAGCGCCTTTCCGAGCAAGATCGTTGGCGGGACAGTGGGTAATGTTTTATCCAGCCAATGTCGCAGTTTCTCCAGAACTGGCTTCGCCTTCTCTTGTCGCATTTGATAACGATTTTCTGGTGTCGCATCTTGATAAGCTCGCTCTAACCCATACAGCTTGCCAATCATGTCGATAGCGACATCAACCTTACTGCGCGTTTTGGCTTTAGCTTTAGGTTGTGCTTTTTTAGCCTCCATAAACTTACGCCGAGCGTGAGCCATACAGCAGAGTTGAGTAACGCCTGGTTGTGATGCCACCGCGTTATAGCCTTCATAACCATCCGTTTGCAGATAGCCTTGATAGCCAGACAGCAGGCGCAGGGGTACCTGACCGGAACGACTCTGATCATAATCAAACAAAATAATGCGCTGTTGCGGCGGCCCTGCCACTTGAACCCACATATAGGATTGGCTACTGGCCGGTTTATCGGGCTCTTTCAGCACCTTAACGACCGTTTCATCGCAATGAATAACGGGGCTTGCCAGTAGCTGATCACGCATCAGGTTGATAAGCGGTTGTAGCAACTCGCTGGAGCGGATCACCCAGTTAGCCAGTGTTTGCCGTGGAAGGTGAATGCCTACGCGTTTGAACATTCCTTCCTGTCTGTATAGCGGTAATGCATCTTGATACTTCGATACCGCAATATGAGCTAACAAACCCGCACTGGCATTACTCTTTGGAATGGGCTGAGCAGGTTTGAATGCCGTTTTGACCTTATCTTCGCAGGCCTTGCAGGCATACTTCTTTTGGATATGCTGAAGTACACGTATTTTGGCAGGAATGATGTCCAGCTGTTCGGAGGTTTCTTCACCTATTTCCGAGAGTTGGCAGCCGCAAGGGCATTGACGCTCAGACTCAGGAAGATCATGGATGACTTTAACGCGAGGTAGCTCAGACGGTAATGGCTTACGGCCACGAGTCTTGGCTTTGGTCTTTGTCTCAGGACTGAGTATAGCTTCCGCATCCAACTCAAGAATGGGGTCTTCTGCGGTTTCTTCCGTTTCATTGAAGAGTTCACCCTGACCTGGCGCTTTCTCGCTTTGCGAGGCAAATTTACGATGCAGGAACAGACGCCACTGCTCTTCTAATTGCTCTACGCGAGCCTGCTTCTTATCGACCTCAGCTTGCTTTTCATCCAACAGGTTTTGCTGCTTTTGGACTAAAGCTTTAAGGCTTTCAACATCGTTAGGTAGGTTGTTTGGGTTGATTTTCATGGCCTGTATTATACCTGATTACGCTTAGATAACCGACTGATAATTCAGGGTTTGGTGAGGTTTATTACTCCATAAATCAAAGCCATCCAATAGCCAGTTTAGTTCCTGAGTCGTCAGGGTAATAACATCAGACGCTTGTTTATTTGGCCACTTAAACCGTTCTTTATCTAAGCGTTTATACCAGAGACAAAAACCATTGCGCTCCCAATACAGTACCTTGATTTTATCACGCTGACGGTTACAGAAAGCGAATAGCGCTTTCTCGAAAGGGTTCAGTTCCATCTCCGCTTCGACCAAGATGGCCAAGCCGTTAATCGATTTTCGGAAGTCTACAGGAGCTTTATGCAAGTAGACGGTAATCGATAAGTCATCAGGCCTCATCATGACAACGGACCACCCGTCGTCATTTGTAAGCGGAACTTACCCCAGGCAACGGACAAAGAGAAAGCGACAGGGTGCACCCTAACCGTCGTCGTTTTTTGTGGTGGTTTAACGGTGGCTTTTGCAAAAGCCGTTGTAGATTCCGTTTGGAGAAAACCTTTGCGGCGAAGTTCGTGTTTATAGCTGTAAAGCTGTGATACTTTCAGGTCATGTTGATCACAGTAAGCGGGAGCGGTTAGCTTCTTCTGCTCGCACTGCTGTATGTGGTTGAGCCAGTAGGCTTGTTTTTTTGTGAGTGCTGATTTGCTCATGATTTTGCCTCATAATGAATGAAGCTTGAGCGTATTTGAATAACTTCGCAGATGTTAGGTGGGGATTATTGAGCGCTTACCTATTAATGATATATATGTACATCCTGATGCCCAAGATTGGTTTTTAAAGACAGTACAAGATGTAGTTAATAAATTCGGTCTTTCAATCAGTGTTAAAAGAGGTTTATGTGGCAACCAATTCTAACCAAGCAATCTTGCGGCGTTAGTTGGTTGCCCCATAGATTAAATGAACCTTCAGCAACCATCTTTAATACTCAACCACAATTATTAATCTGCAGATAAAGAAAAAGCCTCCTGTGTGGAGGCTTTTAATAAACTAATTAAATCCCTTAATATTGGAGTCTGATGCCTTCGCTTCAATCTCCTTCCAAGAGCGTCTATCATCGACTATCACTTTTATACCGATAACCGTAAATAGAACAAGTAAAGCAATACTAACGATCATTAATGTATTCATCATAATCTCAATTAACAGAACTTATATTCTCTCTCATTGATATACCTTGGACGATCTATTGTCAAGATTCCAAAAGTTGAATTCAGAAAACCCACAAAGATAGAACGCCCCTTACGGGGCTTTCCCCGCAGGTTAGCTATAAGTGAATTGTTGTTTATAATAGGACTCTTGCTGCTAACGCAACGCGACCAACTATACCAACAACCTTAAAAAGGGTATCGAACGCACTTAAAGGGTTCTATTTCCTTTTCGCAAACATCACATTTGCTCTTACTTTTCGAGTTAGAACGTAACTCCCAAGTTTTACCGCAGCATTTATAGCAGTTATCAATCGGGGTGTTACTTTCTTCATCACTGGCAAACTCTTGGAAGGAAACGGGAACGGTCTCATAAAACGAAACCTGTACCTCTTCTCCTTTAATATTTTCAATGAAAACAGAATTAGCAGCTAATTTTGAATTTCTTAGCTTCGCCATATCGAAGGTTTCAGAAATAAGATTACTTTCATCATCAACCCATGACACAACGATATTTCCATTCTCACAAATAGCTGCAGCCCCCCCTAATAGCGGAGAGTGGCCGACAACCATTGTTTTATATTGAAACGCTTCAAGTATTTGTGTTGCTAGTAAATGGTTCATGGTTAAGTTTCCAGTAGTTGAGTTAAGGAAACCTACAAAGACAGAACACCCCTTACGGGGTGCTTTGCCCCGTAGGAGAGTTCTAAGTTAAATTTAGAGTACGCCTCGTTGTGCTAATGAAACGCAACCATTGGTCGCAACAACAATATGATCCAATACCTTAATATCGACTAAAAGTAGAGCCTTCTGTAAACGCAAAGTTATTTTCTTATCGCATTCACTAGGTTCGGGCTCACCAGATGGATGATTATGGTAAATTATTAATGCCGCCGCGTTATGAGTAAGAGATTGTTTAACCACTTCTCGTGGGTACACTGAAGCGCCATCAATAGTGCCTCTGAACAGTTCCTCAGATGCAATCACTCGGTTTTGGTTATTCAAATAAATAATGCCAAATACTTCGTGCTCATGATTTCGATACAGCGCTTCAAGATACTCAAAAGTATCTTTTGGGCTTTGTATCTTTGAACCCTTCGATAGTTTGTTTCTAGCCAGTTGACGGGCCATTTTAAGAATGTCGTCTGCAGTAACACTACTATCGACAATGTATGTTCCAGCTTCTTCACCGGCTTTAAACTTATGATATTTCATGAGTTGTCTCGTTAAGTTAGGAGACATACTCCACCCATAAGGGGAAAGTAAATCCCCATTTGGGCTGAGTAAAGTAATTAAGCTTGTTTCAATTGCACAAAATCCACCGCTTGATCTATAAGATCAAACCCTCTTGGATCTCGTATCAACTGATCAGCCCAATCGACACCCTTCTTATCTGTATCAAGAATGGGTATTGGTGGAAGCAGGTTTATTACCCGAATACCTTGAGCCTTTAAGTTGGCCTCCAAGATCAGCGCTGAGTTCTCGCCTGCCGGTTTTTTTCCTGCTTTACTTCTGTCCTTATCTACAAAGTTGATCACTGTATGAATTCCCGGAGGAGCTATAAACGAATGCAAATTTGTATTAGATAAGTTGGGCCATATAGGGAGCTGTTTAGCCTGGTGTACTGCCAATGCAGTTTCCAGTCCCTCACAGACACCCAAGTAGCCATTTTTTGGTTCGAATAAACGAAGCTGGCGACCTTTACTGTCTTTTAAGACAGGCGGGGTTACCTTTCGTGCTTTGTTCTTCTCACCAAGATTCACTTTCACGCCTGATTTTGTTAAAAACGTTCGGTGAATAGAGACAGGATTGCCTTCATTATTTCGCACTAAGCAAAGCACAGCGCCAAACGTCCCAAGGCTATTTCCATTAGTGTCCTTATAGTTAAGGTTTGGGTGAAACCGTATATCACTTGCGGTTAATGCTGCTTGTGAAATACGGCGATACCCAAAATAAGCTCTTGCGGGATATGACATTTGGTGCTCCAGAGATAATGATTCTCCCCAGATACGGTTTAGCCACTTCCTTAGGTTAGCTTCATCAACTACTTTGACTTTTGGTATATGGATAACCGGTTGGGACTGGATAGGCGCTCCATTCATCCAACCTTCTAATTCATCAAATGCTTGTGTAAATGACCAATTGTTTACCCACATAAGCATATCAATCCCTTCAGGAATGATTCGCTCAGATTGTTTTACCCCACCACCGGTTTCATTTGCATCGTTGAACAACCTGAAACCATCTGTTCCACCATCAATAGGGCAAGGTACATTTTGTCCTAGCTTTTTAACGGCGTGCCTTAATCCAGGAGCGAGAACGGCAAAAGCATTAAGCCAATAGCCGCTCATTTTTTCTTTTAGTTGTGTTGAGTTTCTTTTTCTCATTACTTTTCTCCTAACTGATAGATTCACTTATTTACTTAGTTTCACTATCAGCACAGTGAAATAACAAAAGGCGACTAGCCTATTGGCAGCTAATGCACGGAGTGGACCACTCGCTTAAACGGTACCCAAGAATTTTCAACAAACTGAAAAGACAGCTCTGTTACAAACTCTTTGGTATATACCGTCATATGACGAATTTTGGTTCCGTGTGCATTTACTTGATGAGTTAAAGCTTTGGGTTGAGCAGGCATGATGATTTCCTTCCGTATAGACAGGGATACATCAAGCCCATAGGGACAAGATGTATGTCCCAGTTTGGGTGAAGTTAGCTTAATAATTTACGTCTGTAATACCGTAAACCTTCAAGCACTTTGTCAGGATCTGCGTTCCATTCGCGGCAACATGCAGCAAACGAAAATGGCAACTCTCGATCTTCTGACAAAATCCATTCCCAGGCTTCATCAGATGGTTTTCTCTTATTGCCTCCTCTGCTTAATCCAAACGCAGACTTCGCAGTTTCAACAATAAGATTTTCTTTTAATAGAAGTATTTCTTCTTCAGTAAGAATGTTTCCAATATCACTATCAGGGTCAGTTGAGCCTTCAAAATCGTTGGTAGCATCCAGCATAGGCAGTTGTTGCTTCATGATGTTTCTCCCAGTATGAGAGACACACCCCACCCTTGCAGGGAGATGTATCCCCACAGAGCGGTGAGCGAAGCCAGTTAGTTCAGTTCTAAAAAATTACCCGCTATCTTGAACAAAGCGCTTTGAAGCTCGCTTATGTTTTGAATAGTGGACCAGTTTTCAAAAAACCGACTAACAGCAGTTGTGGCGATACCTATTGCATAGGTATCGATATGGCCATCGATAAGACTGTTCAAATAATGAACTCCTTGAGCATTATTTGGAGCACCATCAGTAATGATGATCAAAACCTTACGTTGACGAGGACTAGCAGATAACTCTCTAGCGGCATACAGCATGGCTTCAGCCAGCGGCGTGCCTCCGTGTGAGGTAACTGCAAATCGTCCTAAGTTAGCCCTGACGGGCTGACCACGGTGAACCATTGGGCTGACTGCTCCGTTAACTCCCGGAAACATCGATACTGCAATGTCGCATTTAGGAATAGACGATATAGCCAGAGCTAAAGACACTGTCGCGTGATTAGCAATATCCTGAGTTGCATCCATAGAACCACTGGTATCCAGCAATACATGAACCGCAGTTTCAGGCTTTTTTAGTTCCTCACGTTTAATAAATACCCGTGAATCACCAGTTGCCAATCTGCTCAGACGCTTTCCAGACACCCGATTACCCCTTGTATGGAGCCATTCTTTTTGGCGGCTTTGAGCTTGAAGTAGGCCAAGTAAGCGAGACCGTAGAGCTGACGAGGCAAGTATTCCTGTCGCCAAACTACTGGTATCACCATTTGAGCCCATAAGATCGCCAACGCTTGATGTATTAATATCAAAACGCTGACCGTTGTTATCTTCTATAGCTTGCTGACTCAACTCACCTTTTAGGTTACTAATGGCATCTTCCGGCAGATTAGTCTCATTACTGACTTTCTCATGCAAAGAAGCGCCTTTATCACCTAAACCTGCATCGCTGCCTTGACTGCCCGTTTGGCTGTCGTTGGTGGACGATTGCTGATCCGTTGAACGTGAATCATCAGCCGGGGAACCTCCCTGGCTACTAACCTGGTTACTATCATCACCAGCATCTCTGCTAGACGAAGAACCTTCTTGACCCTGATTGACCTGCTCATCATTTGATGAACCAGCTTGATCAGTTTGTGACTGTGAAGAACCTTTAGCATCCTGACCAGTTCCATCACCATTCTGACTTTGCTCATCTTGAGACTGAGCGTTGTCATCCTGTTGTTGGTTTTGATCATTTAGCTCTTGTTGACGCTGTTCTTCTTCTGCCTCTTCTAGAGCCTTCATAATAGCTCTAGCTAATAGCAGACAATCATCGCTGCAGGAAAGGTTGTTCATATGTTTTGCTAGGAGCCCATCCAAACGGATGAAGAAGCCAAGCGGAAACGTCTGTTCAACTACCTGTAAACTCGATTTAGCCAATGGTTTTGAGGAATCTTGATCCAGTATTTCTGCACGTAATCGATGCAAAAGGTATTGGTGCAATTGAGATGCCTCATTATCTTCAGGTGTTGCGGGGAGGCTCATGCCCTGCTCCACAACATAAGTCGCCACAGCATTCAACGTGAATTGAGTGCCAGGAAACTCTTCCTGAATAAGTTGTTCAATCCTTATATCCTCAATGATATTGAGAAAAGATTTTTCTAACGGGCTCTTACATTTTTTAATAGTGTCAAAGCACGAATTTTTTACATGCGAAGCTTCATGAGCCAGATACCCAAAAAGGACATCCTTTAGTTCACTCATTGATTTCAACATTGGCAGAACAATGGTTTCACCGTCGGTATAAGCGTCAGAACCCGAAAGCACGACTTTTACACCAAATTGCTCGCCATAAGCAGCGGCAACAATAGGTAGTGCTCTTTCCAGAGCGGTTTGTATGTTAGACATACATTTCTCCCTAGAAGTAAGCGCCAGCTGAAGCAATAGAACTCATTGCAGCCGCAGGCTTAGTTGTTGATAAGTCACTTCCTACCGCGTCCTGTGATGGGGCTGGAGGCTGTGAACTTTGGATCAGTTTCGCCACTGATAATTGTCCATCAATAATACGTTCAAGCTTTTCGCTATCCGCACACATTGAAAGAAACAGCACTGTCTGGCTATGACTTGGGTGGTCCTGATCGATGCGTTCTAGCGGTACTGAATTGTGCAGTGCACGAAATTCATTCAGTACTTTTAAAATGCGACCATTTCCGAAGGACAAGGTGTCCAGTTTCTTGATGAGAGGTTCAACCTGCTCTTTGAGTTTCTTACCACTTATGGCTGTTTTACGATCCAGTAGGCGATTAGACATCTCTTTGCAGGTCATTCCAATTTCATGCAAGACTTGATTAGCAACGTCATCTGCATCAGGTTCAAAACCTTCAACAGGTTGCATTTTGTATAGCGTAAAAGAAAAGTCGAACGATTTTTCAACCGCTTCACGATCAGGAACTTGGTCACGGATAATATGAGCAAACTCGACATTATCCGATAGCCAATCTTCTTTGTTCCGGTCAAAATCAGACAAGAAATCTGCCAATGCCAACCGGAACTTTTCTTTAATGCTATCTAGTTTTATAACGATCTCATCAACATCTTCGTCTGGAATGGCATAGCCACCCATGAAACGCGTACCAATTGATAAACACGCTCTTTCTGCCGCTTTACGTTCTCTTGCTAATGGATCAAACGCCTTTGGTGGAAAGATTTTCTTTCTGCCTAAATCAAGCAGTTTTTGAGGTGGTAATTCGCCATTTAAGCCCAGTTTAATATCATGATCACGTGAGGCTTTTTTCTCCCCTGACCAGCAACGGATTTTTAAATGGACGAGTGTGGTTCCATGGATGAATTCCATGTGTATCTCCTAGTTAAGTTGAGATGGTGCGTAGAGTTAGCCTTATTAAAAAGACGTTATTGAGTGTGCCTGCCTGAAATCGACGGACGAGATAGAGAAACGAACCCAAACGGGTTGATTCATTTAGTTTTATACCGGTGGGGCGAAGAGTTTCCTGTCTGAAATCGACAAGAGGTATAGATAAACAAGCTAAGCCTGCTTAGGTTAAACGAAATTAAGTCAGTCCTAATTTCACTCTGGTATACAAGAAAGACAGAAAGTCGGTGAATATGAGGGAGCCACATAGTTACAAACGCTACAGCACTCCTCCAACCCGTATTCACTATCTTTTGCCCATAAGACCGTTTTACGTTGGGTCAATAGCATGTCCTTAATACCGTTACGATTTGCATACAATCCACTAGTATCGGAATAGTTCATGACCTCATCCTTCAAGGCATCTTGCATTGCTTCGTCAATAGATTCGTTTAGAAATCCGACGATAAGATTATTTTCTTTATCCAGGTCAACTCGAATAAGTCCAACACTTTTGTAAGGGTCAATGTCAGACAATGAAACCCATACTTCAAAGGTTACAGAAGTATCTTCAGGGTCGATTCCGAAGGTTCTCTTGCCAAAAGAAAAGTTCATAAGGTTGTCCTAAGTATTTATAAGGAAAACCGACCCGAAAGGGTTGATTTCCCTTTGGGTTAAGTTTCTTGTCTAGGATCGACAAGAAATTAGATAAACAGGCAGAAGCCCATTAAGGTCGTATTACCCGTGATAAGGGCAAATATGGCTAGTTGGGTCTTGGCAATATCCACATCCATTTCTAGAGATGCGAATCATTCCTTCGTTGTACCCGTCATCCCACGGTTTAACAAACTCTGGGTAGTGGAATAAAAACACTCCATACTTTTTAGTTTTATCCATTAGACAAGCATCTAACCCTGCGTTGAAGACTTCATCATAAGCATCCAGATACAAATCACTTACTCGTTCTTTATCGCCCAAGCTTCGATTAACCTCAACTTGTATAAGTAGTTCTCCTACTCGTTGAATCAATGACAACATAATATTGCTCCCTGGTTGTCTTGTTCGTTGGTATAGAAAAGAAAGAAAAACTCTCTTAAATGCGCTAAAAAAATGCGGCCTTTGTTTCTATCTGCAGAACAGACAAATCAATTGGTGCATTAATACAGCCCATGGCTATTGCTAGTTGTTTAATTGTTTTAATGGATGAATAGTGCTCCATGCCTACAGGTTTTGCAGTGGGAAGAATGAACATCTCATCATCAAATCCAAGCTCATTAAACAATTGTCTACAACTATCTGTAATATAATCACCTAGATCTTCAAAACGATCAGGCAACATATTGTTATTGTCGTCGGCAATTTGAACTAACCCACCACTATGAAAAAGATGTTCGACCTTTTCCTGAAAGTAGCGGCGAAGCGCGAAAAGCAAAAGAACACCCAGAGGGCCTTCTTTATATTCTGCACATCCATTCGAATTACCAAACTGCAACAACTTATAAACTGGGGTCGCCTGAAGGTACTCAGACTGCCTTTTATCATAAGCTGCAAGATTACTTACTGTGGATTTCAAAAAATCACTCATATCAGCTAGGCTGACTTGATCATGAATTCGATACCACAGAGAGGTAGGAAGAGAATCGGTGGTTTCAGTTTCCTGATGAATAGAGATCATTCTGCAAGTTTCTGCATCTATGGTTCTATCCTTCAGTCGTACATACCCACTATTCAGCTTTTCGTTTATACGAGCCACTCGATCAGGACTAATTGACACGGAATCATGGCGAAGCTTGCTGCCATTTCTTCCATACCAAACAGTGTATTCCCCTGATTGATTTATCGTTGAGTCAATTGCCCAGACTTTATCAGAGCGATCATCTGCAAAGTGAAAAACAGCTATGTCATTACTCATGCTGCATCCTTTTGAGTCCAGTTTTCACCAAACACATCTTTAGCAATTTGCTCAATGGCAATCTTTTGCTCGGGTTCAGCCTTTGCAAGCAAGGACTGATTCAAAGCATACGAAAGCGCATTAGGCGCATTGCGAAACACCAGTGTTAACTTAGCCCAGCGACACAAAGCCCTTGTAGACATTGTAATCGTTAGAGGCGTTGCCACTTCCTCACCACCAATGAAAAGGTTGCGTATTTTATTTGCAACTTTGATCATATTCTTTCGAATTTCTTCTGGTAGGTCAGGTGTTTTCTTTTCGAGAATTGCCATTTCAATATCCTCAGTGGGGTATTGAACTTCAACGACTCTAAAGCGATCCATAAAAGCGATATCCAATTGGTTAACGCCTTGGTATAGCCCAGTACTGTCTCCAGAACCTAAGCTATTTCCTGTTGCTATGAATCGGAAGTTCTCATGTGCGCGTATAACCTCTCCACCATTAGTTGCAATAACTAAAGGATGTCCTTCAAGAACATCATGCAAACCAGCAAGCTGACCAGGATCAGTGCGGTCAATCTCATTCAAAATGAAAAGGTGACCTTCACGCATAGCAATAGCTAATGGGCCGTGTAGAAATTCCATAACACCATTAACGAGCTTCCAGGTACCCATTAGGTCATCAAACTCCAGACGACTATGCGCCGTAAGAGATTGAATGGGCCAGCTGAGCCTTGCGGCTACTTGGTAAGGAAGGGTTGTTTTACCAGCACCGTAGTGACCAGCAAAGAACAGTCCATCTTCATCTGGATCATCCAGAAAAGACAAAATGTCGCGTAGAGTCTCTCTTCTAAAAATATACCCCTCATTTATTTTTGGTACATGAGGATTATTAGTATCAGAGAAACCAGTAGTGATTACCTCTACAGGTACATCAAGGTTGAAAATAGTGCGTACAGCAAGAGCTTGGTCGCGTTTGAACATAGTTATATTCCATTGAGTTGAGTTATCGTCAACCAATAGATACATCAATCACCCAGTAGGTGATGATGACCTACTGGCATGACATTATTTTTTTAGTTTAGATATACAGCCGCAGCCGTTGTGTCCGTTTCAATATCTAGGATGGACACTTATTTTGTCGCACTAAGTACGAGCAAAAATTCTTTTACTTAATCTTGCTTTCATCACCTCATCTATAGCGACTCCAGCTGAGTCGTTATAGATGAGGTGAGTACAATTATTGCACTCACCTCAATCATATTTATTACAAATATCGTTTGTTTTTCATGGCACCGGTATTTATCCCGTTTCCGCGAATTTGAAACCGTTTTCAGTGTTGTAGATTTCTTCTACGATCTCGTGTTTGCATACAATCATTTTAAAGTCAGGGTAAACACAAATTCCATAATTCAGTGTGCGAACCACTGTCATTTTACAGCCACTTCGTTTAGCCAGTTTGTCTGCGTCGTCAATAGCAGCTGATATTGCGGCATTAACTTGCGAATCAGCCGGTAAATGTATTTCTCTTTGGTAAGCCATAGCGCTTCTCCACAATAAGTTAACTGGATTTGAAGCTCACAGGCTCCCCTAAACACTCTCATATGACATAAAGCATTTAGGGGAAGCCTGTGAGCCCGCCTCCAGTTGGAGAGCGCGCTACACGTAGACTTCTTTATTTTTTGTTAAACCTGTACTTTTAAAAGTAAGCGGCTTTCACTGAGGTAATAACTTCTCCCTCTTCACGGTTAACAAGCTCATCAGAAGACCTAGTAAACCTGGTTTCTTCACGAGATAACTTCCTATAGCTTTCAAGTTCATCAGATAAATCCTGACCCGGAAACTTGTCTTTAAGAAACTCTTTGTAATCAATACCTCCTTGCTTTGTAAATCTGGAAACTTTCACACCACCAATGTCGGCCTGATAATATGGCCCCATTAACTGGATAATTTCTTTTTGTAGAGGTTCCTGCGCCTGTTGCAGCGCAATAAGTTCAGCTTTCAACGTATTGATGCGATGATTGTTCATACACCATGCTCCAACCTTGGTCTCCCATATAAAGCAAGTCTCACCCTTTTCGGGTATAAACCAGTCTCTTTCTGGGTCAAGTGCCGGCGGCTTCTTTTTAACAACCATCTGCCAAAAGATTTTAGCTTCATTAATGATGTGTTCTGCATATTCATTCGTAAGCGTTACGGTGAAATCCAGATCTTTGCCATCTTCTTTATAGAAAATAAGCTGGCCTTCTCGTTTGCCGGCAACAACACATTGAGCATGAACTTGCGCTTCATACATTTTGTAAGTGCTGGCGTTGACACCTTCTTGTTCTAAAGTTTCGTAGGTTGAATCGGCGGGGGCTTTAAATTCATACGGTTTGAGGGCAGTATCTAAACCATCAAAACTCGCACGAAGAATAGGCCATTCACCAAATTCACCACATATAGGCAGTAGAATGTCACCATAGCGGTCTTCCGCTAACAGGCGAATATCATCCTCCAGTCTATTTCCTCTTATAACATTCGGGTTTTTTGATATATCAGGCGCATTAATGCGACCAACTTTCTCTGCCCAAAGCTGCCATCGAGTCTTATGAGGGCTTAATCCTAGAATGATGATGATGTCTGTAGCGGTAATGCCACCAGACCTCCATTTCAGCCATTCATCAGTCCCTTGAGAAAGATTTACTACAATCATCTTAGCTGGCATAAAATCCTCCCTAAGAAAAAAATAACACCAGCCCAATGGGATGATATTATTCCCTTCGGGTTTGGTTATAGCGAAATAAAGTTAAGAATTAGGCATGATTTCAGCTACAACAGAGTTGTCATATTGACCTTGATCTGTTGCTGCCCTACCTATCTCATTTAACGCGTATGAAAGATCACTGAGGTTTGTTAGCCTGGATCTAGCGAGTTCTTTGGACGCTTCATAAGCACCCGTATCGATCGCTCGTACAACCAGTTGGTTCACGAAAGATACGACTTTAGTTGAAACATCTTCAGGTCTTGGTGGTTCAGGTAATGACACAACAGTGGAAACCGATTCTTTAATGCTAGACAGTCCTTCTTCATTATCTTCATTAAGAATTCGAACGGCTTCAGCCATTCGATAGTTAGAACTGGGCCACCATTTGTAAGCACGTTTTACGATACTTTTAAGTTGCATCTGGTCTTCCCACTCTACCCAGGGGCCAGATTTCTTTTTGAACGCTTCAGATGAATTTCTGATTTTGTCCATGTCAGCTTTCGACATAGCTTCAACCAAGAATCCGCCACTGGCTAATTCAGCAATACAATACCCGCCTCTAAGCTCACCACGATTTGATTCAAACGGATCGTAGTTATGAGTCGGTTTTTCTGCTGGACCGTGGTAAGTAAAGCTATCTTGAGCATAAACTAACTCTGCTTTTGCCCAACGAATTGCCCCACTTTCAACACCAAGTTTAATTAAACCTCGATATGAAATATCGACAATTATTTTCCCCTTGCGAGGAATAAGATACGCCAGCCCACTACTTGGATGTAACGAAAGTCCAATTGCGGCTACGTTATACAATGCCAATTTAAGTGAGGTTGGGTCTTTCTTTGCGGTTTGAAGAAGATAGTCATTGTTCTTCATTAGCTGGGTCGCAAAGATCTGCTCTTGAGAAAAGTCTAACGTATTGAATTCTTTAAACTTAGACTCAGACGTTGAAATTGCTGTTTTCCAGTCCATCGTCGCTACTGCTTGAGTAGACGTCATAGATTGCTCCAGTTGCTAGTTGAGTATATGGGGTATAAGCTCCCCATAGAGGTTGAGATATATGCAAAGCAAAGATTACATCGTTGATAACAACGGAAATTTTCGATTTACAAAAGTGGGCCTTGAAAGTCAGGAACCATTACTCGCAAAGGCGGGTATTGAAGCCAGGTCAATCAAAACTTATGCGCAGTACATCAAGGCAAGAGAGGCAGCAAGCCCTTATTTTCTTGAGTATTTGCGCGAAGAAGCCGACAAACATTTGAGAGATAAGCCGAACACATTGGAATGGCAGGCATTACAATCAATCATTTGTGGTTCAGAGGATGAAACTAATTTGTTACTTGAAAAGTTGAGAAAGAAGAAGACAATTTTTAGCGTTGTCCAGCCTCCTCACGAGCATTAATTTCCTCAATGATTTTGGTACGAAACCATTTCGATGAGGCTAGCTGCTCTTTACAGGATAGTAGATTGTTATAGGCGCCTAATGAATCAAGCATGCTTTTTAATTGCTTGGTAGTTGCCGTTTCCAACCAGTAGTACACTTCTTTTCTTGCGAATCCCATATTCATTTACCTTAGAAAATGATGAGACTCGCCCTTGATGGGTAAAGTCCCATCGGGGTTATTGGTTAAGCCGTTCTAGAAATCTATATCATCATTAAAAGCACGCCCTAATGCTTGTTGCGGTGGGTGTGATTGATGCTGCTGATATTGATTGTCGCTTTGTTTAATTTAGCCAATATGGCCAATTAATATAGCCTTTTGATACGCGATGTATCGCCTATTTATTTTGTTGAGAGGGATATTCAATCAGAACAGGCGAGCGCCTATGGGGATTGATTATCTTTTGGTTAACATCCCGTAATAATTCTTCAGGGGAGGTATTGAGCTCCGTAATAATCACATCACCATCTCTATTCAATTTATGACCTATTTTTTTGGTCATACCGAGTAGAAAGCCGAGGCATATTACAAGTAGGTTTAAGCTTAGTTTAAGCGTTTTTTTAAGGATAGCAGGGCCATACCTTAGTGTAGCTCCCACTGATTTATCGCCGAAGGCGAAACCGTATTCAAAAACCTTAGCAAGCAACGATGTGAAAAAGAAACAAATGAGAGCACCCAAAAAAAGACTGAAAAAAGTCATTAGATTGCTCCTTTAGTGTTCGTGCTAGACAGGTGATAACCGTTAACCGTATCAAATACAATACCGGTAATATCATTTCTAACCTGAGCTGAATATTCGGAAAGAATCAGAACATTCTTAGCACGGGTAATACAGACTATGAATTTCCCCAAATGGGATTTTTCTACTGATTTATTAACAGCCTCTTGAATATTATTCTTTCGGTTGTTAAGTGCTACGTGAGCAATAAAATCAAACATTATTGATTCTCCATGTTTTGATTTGTAGGTTGAGTTATAGCCAAACACAGTAGTGTCCATTCCCGTTTCATGGCTAATTGAGGGAACTTATCAAGTGTTATTGCAAATGCAGCAACATACGAGATTTGAGGAATTTCGAACAAACAAAAGCAACCCTTATCACATAGGATAGGATCAAAAGATTGATCTATAGTTCGAAACGATTGAGCGCGAAACTAGATAGTTATGCTGCTCTAAGGGGGTTTCAGAAATGTAAAAACATATCTTGAGGCATAAGTTAACGATGCTCTAAATGGATTAGAGCATACGGATTAACTTAAAGAGCCAATATTAATGGCTGTTAAGATGGTTCTTATTCTTAATATTTCGAATAAGTTTTTTTTCTGCTCTAGTATCAAACCATGCAAAAGCGAGTATGGTTGCCACTAACAGAAATGTGAAAATAGCTATTTGTTCAATCATCATATTACTCATGGTAATTATCTCCTTTTATTCTGTACCTATGTGATCAAAAAATCAACACAGGTAAGTTTAAGGTGCACTACCAAGCTTTTTCTCCAGCAATTTCACCATACTTTCGTAGTGAGCGACTTTGCTTTCAACGACGAGTTGAGCAATGCATGAAGCAGTAATCATGCTCAATGCAATAGCTATATTAATTGGCTCTTTTTCAAAAACATTCCATAAGGTTACCCCGGTAGGAACAGACAAGTAGCCAAGGCACAGTCTTTTAGCAATACGCCAAACCCCTAAGGATTTGTACGCACGCATATAGATTATTTCTAGATCATCGAACATAGTTGTATCTCCTATTGTTTCGAAATTGGTTGAGTTTTAGCCAAACACCGCAGTGTCCATTCCCGTTTCATGGCTAATTGAGGGAACTAATCAAGTGCTACTGCAAATGCAATAACAACAAGAATCAGGTGCGCCAAAGGCGATTGGATTTGTACTCAACCAGTAGGAGAACAAACTAAATCGTCTTTTTGGGGGTGATTAAATAAAAATGGTTCGTCAATCAAACGGCCATTAAGCAGTGACAGTTAAGCGACGTAGTAGATATTTTGTGGGAGTTATAGATACAAAAATAGAGGGTACAGGTCGACAGACCTATTAGATTAAGGGGGTAGTGAAGAGTATAGAAAGATTGGATTGTGGAGTTTGAGTCAAACCTATATCGGTCAATGCCTGCTTCCTGACTCATTGTGGCATTTTTACGCTGTACCCTAAGGTACATTTAGGAAATTACAATAAATCACATCAACCCGCAAGAAAAATTAAAGGTATCTGATCTTTGACCCTTTCTATGAGGTATGTATAAAGCAGAAAAGGTACTTTTCCAGCCTCTTTGTTTTTTGTGGTTGTTTCTATGATGCTTAAGTATAAGGCTGCTTTGATTTTACTTCTGGAAGGGTTAGCTAGCAGCGGTCTTCAGATGATTACAATACGCCAGACAGCGCCTTACGTTGGAAGCTCCGTGCTGACAACATCTATTGTAATTAGCTGTTTCTTAGGCGCACTGGCCTTGGGTTACTACTGGGGAGGGAAGAAAAGTAGTGCAGCCTACTCCAGAACATTAATTATTAACTTATTATTCAGCATCTCATTATTTGGGATTGGCCTTTCATATGTTTTCGTCAATTTATTTTTCGAAACCATTATAGAGATGACACCCTTAATCCCTACCCTGCACAACCCACTCGTTCATCTATTTGCGTTCTGTTTATTAATCATGTCTCCATTAGTGTTTTTTCTAGGGCAAACCGTTCCACTGTTATTACACACGTCCAACCAGGATACGAACAAGAGCGAAGCCGCAGGAAATGCAACCGCACTAAGTACTGTAGGTAACGTGCTTGGATGCCTTCTGACCTCGTTAGTCATCATGTATTTTCTTGGGGTTGGTTACTCAATTTTCATCAACTGCCTCATTCTGGCTAGCTGTTTAGTATTCCTTTTGAATTGGCAATCGACAAAATCTAAATTTATTATCGCTATTGCGCTTATATCATTGTCCATCACCTACGTTCTAAACATAAAAGTGAGTAACAGCATATTTGCTGAAACAACGCCGTACTCTAATTTCAACGTGGCCGACCATCCAAAGGGGAAACGTTTTATTATTAATCGAAGCAGCGCTTCTTTTATTGGCAAAGAGGACCGTAAAGGGTGGCCTTACATTGAAATGATCAAAGACGGCATTTTTTCAGATGACGCATCTAATAAAGAGATCCTTGTATTAGGGGCTGGGGGGTTCACTCTTTCCGCAGAAACCCAAAATGGAGCCCATTTTACTTATATTGATATCGACTCAAAAATTAAGCCTGTAGCAGAAGACCTTTTTCTTGGTGAGCCCATCAGTGGGCAATTCATAGCTCATGATGCAAGAAACTTTTTGCTAGCCAACAAGGAAGCAAAGTGGGACTCGATTGTTGTAGATCTCTACTCTAATGCTGCAACTATCCCTATGCACACATCGACTTTCGAATTTTTTTCTTTAGTTGAATCAAGGATTAAGGATAATGGCAGGGTAATTCTTAATGTTGCAGCGAACCCCATGCTAAATGATAGTTATTCAGCCAACATGGACAAGACTATTCGATCAGCTCTTTCTCGGTGCATAACGGACTTAACGCAGTTTAGGGATGAGCTAGTAAACATCGTTTACTACTGCTCAAAGAACAACCAGACAGTCACAGAGATTTATCGAGACAACAATACCAAGGCAGCGGTTGACGGCTACATTGCGTCCATGAAAACAAAACAATGGGAAGAGTGAGTAATGAAAAAACAAAGTAACTGGGTTTCTGCTAGCAAAGTAGGCCGCGCGGCGTTTTGTCCTCATTATTTAGAGTTAGCCCAAAAGGGAGCTAAGGTTTCAGACAAAGCTAAAGCAGCTCGGATTAAAGGGGATGCTGGACACGACCAGTTGAATAAGTTGGCAGAAGATAAGCGATGCTATGTGGCTTCACACCTTTATGGTGTAGATGACCGCCGTACTCAGCTATTAAGAGGTTTTCGAGATCAGCATTTGAAGAATAACCTGCCAGGTAAGGTGTTTATAAATGTCTATTATCGACTATCGCCGCTATTAATTAGTGTCGCTAGCGCCTTCCCTGCGCTTAATAAGCCTTTGCTCTACGTAGTTAACGGCTTAGTGTTAAAGCTAGATAAGGCAAAGAACAATGATTGATGCTCTACTTTTTGGGCTGATAGCTATCGCCCTACTCTCTTTTATTTTTCCATTACTGGGGAAGATGCTTAGCCGAAACAAGCTAGGGATTGAGGGTAAATTAATATGGGTCGATAAAGGACGTAAAACAAATCCTTTCTTTAACCGAGTTTTTGAAGTCTTAGGTAAACCAGACCTCATGTATAAAATAAAGGGTGGAATTTTAGCGGTTGAGTATAAAAGCCGTAAAGGCACCAATATTTATCAAAGTGATATTGTTCAAGCCAAAACTGCAGCCTTAGCCGCTCGTGGAGAGGGGTATAAGGTCATTCGTATTCTCATTAAAACGGGTTCAAAAGATCAATATATTAATCTCCCTTCAAGTGACAAGGCATTATTTGACGAGGTTAAGCAGTATGTCGATATAACACGAAGCGCTCATAGAGGTACTGCACTCAAAGCATGGCCGAATAAGTTTAAATGTAGAAGTTGTGCGTTTAATCATTCTTGCAGTCATTCATAGATTTAAAAAATACAATTGATGTGTCGACGCTGACCCTAGTTGCTGGATTGTAAGTCCGCGAAATACTGGTAGCTAACTGTATGAAGAGACTATTATGCTGAACAATAAAACGTTAACGGTCAAAAGAAAAAGATATTACACGCGTCGACTAAAGCAGTGTCTATCATGCTCAGAAAACCTGTATGATTTTTTCTTCCACTTGGGTTACCAGAGCTTGTTAATTCCCAGAGTAGTAAGAAAATTAATTGCTAAAAACAACCTACATAGAGCTTGGTTAAGTGGTTATACGGGGGCAGGGATCGCTAAAGTCATGGAACGCGAAGAATGGAGAAAACCAGAAGCTACAGATAAGTGCTTTAATTAACTCCCCAAATATCTACAGTTTTGTGATATGTAATAGCAATTTTAATGCGATTATCTGTATCTTTTTAAAGTGGGTTGCCATACTGGTAGCCTTGAAATTTGGTTACTATGCCTGCGGTTGTCTCACCGATATAAAGAGCGAAAGATGTCTAAATGGTCTGATAAGGAATTGCTTAAAAAAGTGAAATCAGGGAGTAGCACGCAAAGCTCTATTGCAAAGAGTGTGCTAAAGAATCGAGGTTATAGCGAAAATAATCAAACTCAGCCATCAAGAGAAACTAGTCCAGTTAGTCCTGCAAAAAAGAAAAGGACTGAGACAAAAACCACCCCAGCATATCGAGAGGGAGACTCTGATAAAACAAAAACAACTATTGTACTTTCTGCACCTTGTCAAGCTGAAGAAAAGCTGGCAGGCCTGCCGCAGGTCAAACAGGGGGTTCTGGGGACATCCCCGCCTAATGTAACACTTATCGCTACAGCCCACGCCTCATAGGGTCTCCAGAGGTGCCTTAATTTTCATTTTGCACTATTGATTGCATAATCTCATCCAAATTGAGTAAATTGTGCTCAAAGCTGAAGCTGTAAGTCCCATTCAAATTGATATTATGCCAAGCCACTGGTGATACCTGCTTGATAATTTCGAGCTTCTTGTCGTCACCTTCCGCCTCAAAATGCTCGAGTAACCGCGTCAATATCAGTGAGTTAAAATAAATAATGGCGTTAGTTAACAGCCTAGCGCATTCATTCCACAAAACGATTTGGTCGTCTGATTTTCCTTGAAAACGGTTACCATTCACATGAGCAATGGCACGACGTAGTTGATGATAAGCCTCTCCGCGATTCAATGCTCGCTGCACATAAGTTCTTAAACTAGCATCATCAATATAGTCCAGTAAGTACATGGCCTTGAGCATACGATTGTATTCAGTTAACGCTTTCAGCAAGGGGTGGTTTTGACTGTAACCAGAAAGCTTTCTAACAAGTGTTGCCTGCGTTATAGTCTTCTGCTGTAGCGATATAACAATGCGCTGAATAGTATCCCACTCATCGATGATCAGTGCTGTATTGATAGGCTTTTTCAATGATAGGGTCGCCTTATTATCTTCTCCCTCACTCACATCAAAAAGATCTGATATCACTGTTCCAAACTGAGCATAGCGCGGCGCAAAGGTATAGCCAAACAGGTCCAGCAAAGCAAAGTTCACATGATTAACCCCGTGCGTATCCGTTGATAATATATCCGGCTTAATTTCAGAGGTATTGTTATGAAGCAGGTCTAAAATAAAGTGTGATTCATGTTCATTGGCACCAATAATCTGGGCATTCAAGGCGACATGATTGGCAATCAGGTTCATCGATGTCAGTCCTTTATTCGTGCCAAAGTATTTAGATGAATAGCGGGTTTTAAAAGTCTCTAACCGCGATTCGAATTTCTGCCCATCGGCACTGGCATGAATGAGTCCTTCCTGGATATTGTAATGCTTGAAGATGGCTAATTTCGCCGTCGCATCGTTAATTGCATCATTGCCGAGGTTGAGCGTTTCAGGCCGCAAATAATTGGCCTGTACTGTGCGTAGGTGATCATATGACCGGTCAGAGATACTGGCCATACCATGTAAGCCGTAATAAGTACCATTGCCAATGACTGCTGCCAGCAAGTCATTCAAATGATCGCTCTGTCCAGACTGTACCTGACGAACATGCTCAAAGTGCTTTAAAAAGCCTGTTTCCTGATGCACGAAGCGTAATACATCGGCAATGTTAATCGGTTTCATGCGATCAAAAAAGGGGTTGTTTAAAGCCGATTTTGTTCCTGAATACGGCAACCTCCATTGCGTCTTTCCTGAGCGATTACGCAGTATCACATTTTGATTGTCACCATCGTCAATGCGCTGGCAAACTCGTTGCAGCTTATCATTCATTTTCTGTTCCATTGAGTTCACAAGCTGGGCAGGTTCGGTATTCATGCTGTCTAGCATGGAACCTTTAAGTAGCTTGTCTTTCTGTGCCCAAGGGATATCTCCAACAAGGTCATCATGTAATGCACGATATTTAATGGCCGTCGGTATAAATAGTTTCCCATCAAGGTTATTTTGAGCTGCTAAATACAACATGATCTCATAACGTTCAGGAAATACGTTGTTATCTGCATCGATCACATACAATTGTTGCTTAGACGAAATTAACCGTCGGTCTGTAGACGCTAATTCACCAGAGTCTAACAATGTTTCTTTCATTCCATTTAATTGTGCAGATAAAGCCTGTGTTTTATCTGACCCTTCAAAGGTCAGGCATAAAAATATAGGGCGTATTAAATGTTTAATAAGCTCACGCTGTTTATCATAAAATTCCCAGATGTAATCATTTTTCGTGCGTTTTTGTTTCTTCAGATACAAGCACAGTGATTCTATTTCTCGCGCTCCAAGTAAGCTTTGTACCTGTTGTTTTATTTGTCGAAACGACACCTGATCATCAATATCATCGTCAATATAAAAGTATAATAAGTCAGCGGCTTTGCTGATATTTGATACTGCACCTTCCCAATCTTTATAGGCCATCTCCTTGGCGTACTCTTTGGCTTTTTCACGCAATTTTCGAACGTGGTAGATAAACCCATCGGCCAAACGTTCAATATTGATTTGTGCGCGCTCCTGAAGATAACAAAGTAAATAGAGCTGCTGCGTGACACTGTCAAAGCGTTTAAGCTTAGTAATAGAATAGTAATCAACCATCGCCGCATAATGCAGCTGGTTTTGTTGTGATAGTGCTAGAGCAGAGACTACCTGATTCACTTCATCCATCCAGGGCTGAATGAGTTTGTTAACGTTCAACTCTTTTTCCAATTCAGGGGCATTAAAACTTTTGGCAGCCTGTTTAAGTTCTTTGAGCGTTAGTGTGCCTTCTCCATCGATTAAATTAGCGAGGTTAGAAGCTAATTCATCTGACATAGTTGTTTTTAATGTGTCAGAAAGTCGCTTACGTTCCTGCTTGCTTACCTGGCTGATAATTCGCTGAAGTACGGTATATTTAGGGATAGCTATATGATTTCGAGCAAGGTATTCGGTGCATGCATCAAATAAAAATCGTGGTTCAATCCAGGATTTGGCAACCTGTTGCAAATAGGTAATGAGAGGTTCCTGATGTTGCTCTACATCCCATGCTTTGAAGTCCTGCAGGTTGAAAATCTTGTCGTAGATACGTGCTTTTTGCATACGACTAACACTGAAGCGAGGGACTTTAAATTTAGGGAAATACTCTTCAGCGATAAAGGCCAGGTCTTCCTGCAATTCCTTGTAAGGTGGGTTGAGTTGAATCGGTTTGATTTTAAAATAGCAGAGAAGTGCTATGGCATAGCATTTATGCTTTCGATCCCTGATGGATTTAATAACGTCTTGTTCCAAGTCATTTAGTGCAAAGCTGACGCGCTTTTCTTCCAGTGATAGGCTGGGAATGCCGTATAAATCGTTAATTTCTGCTTCGTGGAGTATGGTCAGGCGTTTTGAATTAGGCATGGGCTTCTCGCAAAAGCCGGAATACTACTATAATTGGGATATTGCAGCGATTTTGAAAATTAAGGCACCTCTGGAGACCTTATGAAGCGTGGGCTGTAGCGATAAGTGTTACATTAGGCGGGGATGTCCCCAGAACCCCAACAACAGCGCCAGCACAACCCACTACAACAACTAACCGAAAGTCTACTGCAAGATCATGCCCCAGAAACACAGTCACAGGGCTCTCGTCTCAATCAACAACTCAGTCAACAAGAGGCCGCGGCCAGCGCATCGCTTGTCGGGAACGTTAGCAGTTCCAGCAAACGCTCAGCCGCTGGCGAATTAAAATCCATCGCATTATTTAGAGATTCTTGGGCAAAACGTCATATCGACAACTTGACCACCCAAGCTATCAATAACCGCCCCGATAATCCTGGCCCACTCAATCCCGAACGGCTAGCCAGTGGTTCGCTATCAAGAATAAAAGACATTTCACCGCGCTACTTAAATCGTTTTATTGGTTATGTCGATACGCTGCTGTGGCTGCAGCAGGCAGATCAACAACGAAACAAGGCGGTGAAAAAACAACAGGCGGAAATAGCTAAAGGCAAAAAGCCTAACCAAGCGGAGCCCGCCAGCTAGGTAGAGGCTATCCATCGAGCCAGTCATGGACCACACCAAATGCCTCTTCAACCTAAAAAACCCAGCACCTAAGGGCGCGGGGCACGCCTCTTTATTTAGAAATAGCTAGGCTATGAAGCCAATCGACCGGCGATAACTTGCTGTAATTGAGAGATAACTTTCTCTGCGGTGACATAGCCTGCGGCCAGCGGCACTGTCTCGCCATCGCGCTCTAGCAGCAGCGTCGGAAAAGAGCGCACGCCCCATTGTCGACAGCGAGCGAACTCCTGCTGAACCGCTTGCAGAGCTTCTGGCGAATCGAACACAGTGCGAAACTGATCAAAATCCAGTGATAAGCTGGCGCAAATACTGGCATAGTAATCTACGGTTTTAGGGTCTTGCCCTGCAACGTAAAATTTGTGCTGAACCGCCGAGAAGAATGCCAATACGATTGAGGCCGGGAGGACATCCCTTACCTGAAGTAATTTCACCGTCGCCACGGCTCGGCAGGCGGGCTCGGTATCATAATCAAAATGTGCGGCTTCCAATAGCGTGAAGCCAAAAGGCTGCCCAGTAATTTCAGCGATGTGCTGCCACTCATTGCGCAAAAAGTCCTTAAACGCTGGATTCCACAACTCACCACCGCCCGCCCGTAGACCACCCATGGTGATAGAGAACTCAATACTTTGCGCTTCACAAAAAACTTCTATTGCGCGGACGGTGGGAGAGATACCCCAGCACCAAGAGCACATCGGATCACCAATATAGCGAACAGCCAAACCTTTATGCTTAGCAGGCAGGGACGAATCGTCAGGCTGGTCTTGATCGGGTAGCAGGCAGGCGCCTGTAACGGGGTCACACTTCATCATAATCAGAAACTCCTTCGAGTAGTTGCTAGAGCACGCTAACCTGTCCAATTTCACCATGCACTAAAAACAGCACTAGGCGCTCATTCTTGCTTCGCTTACTATAAACAATAAACGACTAGTTCGGCAGATTAGAAATTTCTTTTTACCCCGCTGTGGAAACGGCAATCAACAATCACTTTAACAACAGTCACTTTAACAACAGCCAAAGAAAGACGTTCTAAAATTGGTTAATAATTAATTGCTATCAACGATTAACCTAGAGCTAGCTGCATCGTAAAGCGAGGATCACCAATAAGCCTTTGATTTATTCGCCTGTCGATTATCTAACCGTATAATCGATAGACTGCTTAGGAGTATGCTAGGACTAGCATTAATCTGTTTTTCACGGTAACTGCCCTACCACTAATCAGTCCTTATCGTTGTTCACGAAAACCGGTCTGTTAGCCAAACGAGAACAATTAAAAGCCGCTCTCTCGAATCAACACTGCCGCTACTGCCCTCAATTTATCAGGCAACCAGGCACGCGCCTCACCTTGTACGGTAACATCGGCTAAGCCCATTCGAACTGAGTGTGGAGCTTCAAGCAAACGGATTCTAACTCGAAATAAAACTTGCTGTGGTTGGCGTTTATCTTTGCCATGAGAGGTGGTGCTAATAGGACCGCCCGCCGTGGCATCTAGCATGGGGTGTGGTAAATGAGCCAGCGGCGATACATCAATAGTTTCGACAACGCCGTTTATAAAATACGGTTTCTGCTCTCTTAACTTGATTCGTGCCTGAGCACCCTCCGTCACTCGCCCTATGTCATTTTCAGGGAGATAAGCTTCAACTATCCAGCTACTATCATCGGCTAACATAGCCAGCGGTTGATGTGATTTAACCCATACACCTTTAGCTAAGTAAGGGTCAATATCAAATAATTTACCGCTAAAATGTGCCTTTAATACCAGCCGCTGCTGCTCCTGTTGATAGAGCTTGGCCTCTGCTAAGTAGCGTTCATAGCGAGACATTAAACCAGGGCGCTGCTGCTCGCCATTGCTAATCCCTATTAAGCCATTGAGCTGGCGCCAAGTGTGCTCAGCCATAGTCCGTGCTTTCTGTTCAGAATGCGCCAGCTCGGGTGAGGTCAAAACAAAAAGCGTATCGCCTTGTGCGGTCTGTTGGGTCGAGGGTAATTGTTGCAACTGGCCAGCCAACGGTGAAAAGATCACTTGCTGACGCGCAGCATGAACCCAGCCAATACTTGAAATGCTGGTATGCCAAGGAATCATCACCAGTAATAAAAGCGCGATAAATACAATTAACCACCGTTTTTTCTTAGTCACACTCATCTCGTTACGCCGCTGCCACCAGACTGTCAGCTCGGCCAATACCGGCCTGCCAATAAAAACAAAAAGCTCAATAATAAAGAGCGCGATACCCGCCAATTTAAAAAAGAAAAAATAGACCAGCAGAGCAATACCAATATAAACAAAAAAACGATAAACCCAAGTCAATAGCGCAAAAACGATCAACCAAGGCCGCCAACTGGTTTGCTCGGTGACAGGCCAATCGTCTTCGATGCCAAACAATGCTCGCCTCAACCAGACTTTAGCCATGGCCGCTGAACGTTCGTGAAGATTGGGCATATCGAGTATATCTGCCAAAATAAAATAACCATCAAAGCGTAAGAAGGGGCTAACATTGATCAACAACGTGAGCACCCAGCTTGTAGTGGCAAGATAAAACATAGCTTCTCGAACTGCGCCATCGGACATTAAACACCAAGCCAGCGTGGCAATGATTGCCAGCCCAAGCTCGGCAATAATACCCGCACTAGCAATAGCCATTCGCTGCTTCGAATTTGATAACTTCCAACTTTCACTGGTATCGGTGTAAAGCATTGGGAACATCACCACCATCGCCACACCCATATGTGCAACTCGAACACCGTAGCGAGTGGCGGTATAAGCATGTGCTAATTCGTGCAAAGCTTTTGCAATAATGAGGGCAATAGCAAAACCAAAAATACTGTCAAAACCCAACTGATTGATGAGCGTTGCAGTAAAGGTGTCCCACTGACGACTAATTAAGTAGCCGCCCAAGAAAGCAAAAAAAACCAGGCCAAACAAGGTCGCTTTTGAATATAACCATGCAATATACGGATAGGTATTTTTGAGCCAGCGTTGTGGTTTGATTAGCGGTATACGAAAGAACAGGTAATGCTGCAACAGCCACTGAAAAGTATTTTTCTTCTGATTTTCTGCGCGCTGTTGTAAATCATTAGCGGCTTTCGAGTTAGTGGCCTGAAGCAGATTATGCTGCTGTAAAAAAACGATCAAGCTATCGATGTCAGTCTCATCAACGTGCAAGGTTGTTTCTCGATTAACGGCCTCTAATAATATGTTGGCCTGTCCTACCCCCCAGCGCAGTAGTAATTCGAAATCTAACCAACCAATGCGATAGAAGCGATTGATAATGGGGTCTAAAATCATCCAAGCTGGTGAACCGTCGTTATTGGCCGCCGCAGGTAAAAGTTTTAGCTCTTCACGCAGTGCAGGAAAACCGCCGCTCATAAACCGGTAAACTCACGCAGGGCAGCAATGGGACGACGAAACAGGTAGTAACCTAAGATTGTCCAATCAGATGAAATGCGCGCGGTACCACGAAGCCCTAAGCGGGGGAGATTGTTTTCAGCATTAAAATGGCCAAACAAAGTATAGGATGAAACACCTTCGGGGCTCTGGCTAGTCTGATAGCTAGTCTGTAATAAACGAGCGTCTAGGGGAGACAAGGGCTGCGTGTGTAAGAAAACACGAATGGGTGCACCAATATCCAAGTTGATAGCATCAGCTACGGGTAGCCAAATTTCAATACCCGCATCTTCAGCACTGGCAAGCTGCATAATACGCTCACCCACTTGCACAGGGCGACCGATCCAATCATTTTTATCAGCAAATATCGCTAAGCCCTTACGATCAGCTTTTACGGTGACGCGCTGTAGCAGTAATTCAACAGCTCCAAGCTCAGCTTCTTTTTCTCGGACTCTACCCAACGCTGATGCCAAATCTGCTTTACTACTATAATCATTAAACGCTTGCTGCTCTGCTACCAAAGCATCGGCCCTTGCGATCACGAGTGCCTTTAGGGCGATATTTTTTCGGCTTTGCAGTGCGCTATCATCGAGTGAAAATAGCGCGTCACCGATATTAACCACGGCATTGGGCTGCACATAAATTTCTCCGATAACACCATCAATAGGCGAAGCTACTGCTTTGGCATTTAAGGCCACAACTTCAGCTGGGGCAAGTACTGAAAGTCGAACAGGAATAAACAAAGCCAGTACTATCAGCATTGCCGCCCAGCGTAAACGGCCAGTGCTAATGAATTGTCGTAGCTTTCGGGCGAGGTTATTTTCACCCTTATCCATGGCCCGATAACAATACGCATAACAGTCGTGTAACCGATGCAGTAAATCTAAGTCTAAAGGCGACCAGGCTTGTTCCCGCGCATACAGCACTATCATGGCGACGTTATTATCGCTATCGAGCACAGGGATAATTAACAACTGCTCTGGCAACCACTCCAGCCAGCCCGGCTGCAAATCTTCTCTAATAGATTCACTTTGCACCAGTATCGACTTAGCCTCGTGGCCATCAAGATCTAAACTGGCAACCATCGATTGCAACCAAATGGAAAAAGGAGAATCTTCAACGATATGAGCTAAGCCTGAGGCTTGGCTCAGAATAAATTGACCACCAATATTCTTTTCCATTATCAGCGACTGCCGATATGGCGTTAACAGATGTGTTTCATTCGCGATCACAAAACTTAATGCTTGGTTATTTTGCGCAGCCAAGGCACGTTTTTCTAGGTGCAGTAACACCGATAGTTTTGTTTGTTCTGCCGAGTTTTGTGCTGGAGTGCGGCTGGTTTTAATTTGCTGATTAGTTGCCGACGCTTTTTTTTCTGCTGAAGGTTTTTCTTTATTCATAAAGGTAACTTTTTTAAAGCGTCGCTGATTGAGAGATAAAGTATTCGTTCAAACCCAACACCCTATGTAGCTGGCACAAGATCAGTTAAATTAAGGTTAGCACCCTATTGGCAAACCATCACTCAACTTGTTTCTCCGCAAGAATAGCAGTGCCGCTCATACCGGCTAGCAAGCCGGGGTAGTGTTCTATCATTCGACCTTCTAGTTCGATAGTTTGACTGACTGAGTCAATACGGCTGTTGATGGCAACAATTTTTGCTTGATAGCGGCTGCCGGTTTCGTCGATATTGACAGCAAACAGGTCACCCACATTGATGTGGCTTAGCTTTTTTGAGGGTACGTTCAAACGTATTTTCAAACGACCATCTTTAACTAACTCTAACAGAGGTTCACCAGCAGCCACGCTCATGTGATTACTAACAAATACTTTTGAAACTCTACCTTGCCAAGGCGCTTTTATCTGGCAGTTTTCTATTTGTACAGCGCTAAGCGTTAATTGCGCCCGCAATCTGGCAACTTCACTTGCAGCCAAGGCCACTTCAATACTACTCGCCTGCTTTAGGCCCTGCATTTTTACTTTGCCTTCATGTGTTTCTAGAGCCCCAGCCAACTCAGCTTGTACCATGTTTTTTCGAGCTGTTTGTTCCTTACATGAAAACTCTAATAGCAATTGATCTTTTTCAAACGAGGAGCCAAGAGAAACATTAAACTGATTGATTTTGGCGGCTACCGAGCTCGATAACACCGTTTCTTTTTCGGGCGCCAATAAAACTCTAATAGCAGCATGTCGATAATCTGCTTGCGAAGCCAAGTTAGCACTTTGATTTAAACGATTGTTTTCTAAGTTTGTCTGCCCAGCAAGCTGTGCTTGAGAAAACTGGACAGTGAACGTAGCAAGCAATAATACAAAAAATTTAATACGCTTTATCATTTACATCTCAACGGATTGAGCAGAGGGCTGAGCATTGTGCAGAGGTTGCGACAACCAGTTTCGGGTTGACGACAAGCTAGCAGAAGCCGCAGCTAATAAACTGGCTTCATAGGTCGAGGCGCGAGCGTTTTGTGGCAAAGTTGTTTCATACTCAACACTGTTTGAATCATCTTTATTATCCATTTTCACTAACCATAACGCCTTTTGTAGACCATTAGCATTGTTGCGACTAAGACTAAAAGTAAGTGGTATTCCTGCTGCTTGATCAACGCTAATATCATTTCTTTCGAGCATAGTTACCAACTGCTCAGTCATGCTGTTTTTTAATATTGGGTCATCAATACCTTGCACTCGAATGCTGACATTGGCTTGTTGTCCAAACAACTGCGACTTCAAGCTGAAGGAATTTGTCTGTAATTGTGTCCGATGCTCACTAATTAGTGCGGTTAATTGGGCTAAGTCTAAATCACCACCCTCATAAGGCAACGGATCAAATCCAAGCGTATTGTATAAGCGACCAAAAGCAATTTGAGAATTAGCATAAGCATTAGCACGCTGATAATCACCTAATAGCGCTTTGGCTTCAGTTCGAATAACTTCAAGTTCGCTATCCATTTTTGAGCTCAGCGCATCACGAGCGTACTGTGACAAGCGATGATCTACGTCAGCCGCTTTATCAGCCAAGTTAAACTCACCGGCCGCCAAGCGATAACGCTCTATCGAAATGCGTACTTGGGTGAGGATCGCCATTGATAATGCCATGCGGCGTGCGGTGTCAGTTTTTTCTTGCTCTTCACGAGAATCGTTCAGCGAAGGGATGCTGGCTAATTTCATCAAGTTCCACGACAGCGAAACACCGCCCTGCGTCCATTCATTGTTATAAAGGTATTTATTTGAGTCTTTAAATAAACCATAATTCAAGCTGATTGCCGGAAACATACTCAAAATTTGCTTGCGTGTTTCATCCGCAGTGATCCGCTTTCTAAAATCCTCCTCGCGCAACTCAGGGCGTTGTAACAGTGCCATTTCTTCGAGTTGATTTATATTGTTAGGCGCAGCAGGCAATGTGTGCTCTTGAGTGTCGGCTAAGCTAAAGGTGACACCAGAGGGGACATTCATCAAGGCAGCAAGCTCACTCTTTGCATAAGCTAGATCTTGACGACGCTTATTGAGCATGTAGGCCGCATCTAATAATGCCCGCTGATAATTAAGCGCCGTCACCGGCGCAATAATTTGCTGGGCTTCCGCTTCAGTGGATTGATCAATCGCACGATCAATTCTCTGTATGGTAGCACTAACCTGCTGCTCTAAGCGCTGCGCACCTAGCGCACGCCAATAGGATGCACGAACATCTTGAAATAAGCCTTGCACTACTTTTCTGCGACGCTCTTCAGCAATTAAGTACTGATCAGCCTGCTGCCTTGCACGATAATAAGAAACGCCAAAATCTAATGAATTCCAGCTAAACTCAATACTTTCAGTATGGTAACTTTTTTCTTGAGACGAAGAAGGACGCAACGACTCTAAGCCATCTTCGATGCCATAACTGGAACCGCCAGAGTCATTATTACGTTGACTGTAACCTGCTGATGCCAAAACACGCGGCAGCATATCGAATTTGGATAGTTCATTTAAGCCCAGCGCCAACGCTGACTCCATATTCTTTAAACGAAAATCCAAATTATATTTTAACGCTCTGGCCAGCGCTTCATCCAAGGTAATAGGCCCGTTAATAGCCTCCTGGTTCTCAAACATTTGTGTTGTATCCGACGCCACCCTGTCTCTAACTTCATCCTGAGTTGCCAACTGAGGAGATACAGCACACCCTCCCAAAAAAAGACAAAAAATCGGCGCATTAAAGCGCCAAGAACGCGTTATTGTCTCGGTAAAAAACCGCTTGCTTAAAAGGGCTTTCATTACACATTTACTCCACATTTACTTTCAATTATTTTAATCATAATTCGTTAAATTTTTACCATACAAACCAGTAGTACTTAGGCTTTTTTATGGTGAGTGATAATATTTTCTGAGCCGCTAGCCAGCCTCAGTGCTGCTGATTGTTTAAGCTGCTCACTAAAACTACTTGCAGCAGTGATGCTTTCTCCACCATCGTCGATATCATCAAAAAAACCTTTATGGTCGGCCATCAATGAACTCGGTGCATCATCATCAGCTAACTTTTCCTGCGCGTTATTAACATCGTCATCTGCTTGCCAACGATCATTATTAGCGACTATTTTTGTGGCAGACAATTCAGGCTTAGCAAAAGGGTCAAGTAAATGATTAACCCCTAGTGAAGCCGAATTAAATGAATCAACCAAACCATTGCGGGCTGCAGATTCAAGCTGCGATTGATTAACCGCTAACTGCACGAAAACTGCATGTGATGTAGGTAACGGGATTTGCCGGACAGACTGCTGTACATAAAGTGCATTATCGGGGTAGCGTTCAATACCCAGCGGTGAAAAATCTTTACCGCCTAACTCGCCTAAGCCTTTATCACCAGAGGCAAACGCTAGGCCGATATCCAAACCACCTAGTAGTTCTTTGTAGGCAACGGAGTCAATATCTAAAAGATTTAAACCAGAGCTGAGTTGGATTTCATTTCTCGCTTCTTGAACACTCAACAAAACATGCAGCGCAGGGTCAACGGGGCGAAGCGGCACGGTAAAGTCAGGTCTAAAAGTACCGGAATGTCGGTGCTCTCCTTCCACCCGTGACTCCGCCGTTATATCGATGTAAATTGTTGCCGAAGCTGTACCGCCCTCGCCATCACTAATTTCATAATCGAAATTAAAGCCGCCAACAAAACTAGGGTCCGGATAAAAAGTGATTACACCACTGGCGCTGATAGTGACTTCACCATTAGGCACAGGCAAGGTTTGTGCTTGACCTGCGATCACTGGTTGACCTGCAATACTAGTGACAACAAGGGTGTCGTCATTAATATCGGTGTCATTATCAAGCAAGTTCAACACAACACCTGTGGTACCGGTGGCGCCATCAACGCTATAACTATCATCGTTTGCTACGGGGTTATCGTTTACAGGTAGCACGGTGATATTAACCGTCGCTGTTTCAGTGATACCGTTAACGCTCGCCGTATACGTAAAACTATCGGTGCCTTCGAAATCTACATTCGGCGTATAACTAAAAGTACCATTTTGATTTAATACCACTATGCCATTTTGAGCTTGGGTGAACACTGAGACTGTCGCGACACCTTCAAAATTATCATTGGCTAGCACATCAAACGTAACCTGTTGAGTTTCATTAGTGGTAACTGCATCATCACTAATATCAATAACAGGTAGCACCGTTAAAGCCAGTGACGACACATGCGTTGCAAACCCTTCGGTGATTTCAATACCCATAGCGATAGGTCCCGATGCGGAGGTATTAAAATCGTCAGCGGGCGTGTAATCAACGGCTAATAAAGCAGCATTGATTTGAGTAGATGTACCCGTAATAACAACCGTATTGGTGCCGTTATCAGTAATGGTTGCCCCACCCCCAACGATCACATTAATAACGCCAGCATTAGCGGGCAACGATAATGTTGTGGTGAGGATAGCGTTTTCAGCATCCTGCACACCGATGCCATTGATCGTAAGCGTTGTGTCTTCGGTTGCGGTTTGTGGCTCAGGCAAAGTACTAACCGCGATATCGTTAAGGCCGGTGACGGTGATAGTGACCGTTACGGGGGTACTGACACCGCCATTATTATCACTGTTTGTGTAAGTGAAGCTAACGTCTCGGCTGCCGCCCGGTGCTAAATCATCAAAGTCGCCGGCCGGATCAAAGCTATAACTGCCATCGGGGTTAAATGTCAGAGAACCTTCACCCACGTTAGTCACTAACGCAAAACCATTGGGATCAATGGTGCCATCGACATCACTACCAGCGGGCACAGTGGCATTGAGCAGGGTGTCTTCGTCGGTAGTCTGAGTATCGCCAGCGGCAACAGGGTTGTCATTTGTACCGTTAATGGTGACTTCTATTGTTGTCGGTGTGCCATCTACCGTAGTGACGTTAAACACTTCATTAATCGAGTCACCAACATTTAAACTGTCGAACGCACTGCTGGCAGTAAAGGTCCATGTGCCGTTAACATTTAAGATTAATTCGCCATTGGGGCGAGTAATGGTCACGGGTGTAAACGTGTTGTCTGGGTCATCAGGATCGATGCTAGTGAGGGTGCCACTGAATATCAACGGCGCATCCGTTTCATCAAGACTAACGTCTGCGCTACTGACTGTTGCCGCATTATTAACCGGTACAACCTCAACCGTGGTGGTAACCACAGCAGACGTTTGCTGGCCATTGGCTGCGGCCTCGACATTTTCATCGCGCACCGTCCAATTGATAATGCGGTCTGCATTGCCTGGATTAGCACCAGAGCTGTAACTCACAGTCTGCAATAATGATTGGTATTCGGCTTTAGTGGCATTGCCGCTAATGGTCAGCGTGCCTGCTACCGAGCTGTCTACCGTTAAGCCCAATGAGGTAACCAGTGCTGCATCCAGCGCCAGTGTATCGCCTGCGGTAAAACCACCGGCTATGGTAATCACGGCTTGGTTTAAATCAGCATCGTCAATATCAGCCAGGCTCAGCGCTGGCTCTAACACCACCGCCGGATCATTTTCTGTGTAACTGTGCGTAGTAGCAACACCGCTGATGACCGGCGCATCGTTGACGGGGTTAACCACCGTGGCGATGTTGATGTTAGCCGCCGACCACGTTTCCGTCGTGCCTAGGTTGGCAGAAATATCCTGACCCGAGGCCTCCGCTTGCACGCTGTCAGCAAGGTGCACCGTTAATTCACCCGGGGTGCCGCTGTATTCTGCCACCGGTAAAAAACGAATATCGGCGGTGGCGGGTAGCACTAGGGCATTGCCCGATGACAAACCCACGTTGGTGATTGTTACCCAACCCGCACCACTGTCGTATTGCCAGCTACCTTCTGTAACTGGGTTAGCGGCGTTGCCAATAATGGCGATACCACCAAGGGCTGTCGCACTGGAGCCGCCCACAACGGTATCGGTGCTGTCATCGTATTGTGAGCTGGTGATAACACTGCTCAGTGCAGCACCGGCTGGGTTGGTGTTGTCTTCATCAATGGCTGTAAGGGTTGCACTACCACTGGCGACAGGCGCATCGTTGACTGCGGCAATAACAGTGCCCAGCGTGACGGCATTGGCCGCATTGGAGAATGCGGTGGTGCCACCGGTAGCGGCTGCGCTCAAATCAGCACCCGCACCTGTGGTAACTGCACCGCTGGAGCTATCAATTAAGCGTACGGTTAAATCACCGGGCGTGCCGTTCCAATCAGGCTGCGCTAAAAAGCGAACTTGATCGGTGCTCGATAATAAAAACGGATTGACCAAGCTGGCGGTGGTCGGGATGACCAGCCAGCCTCCACCACTATTGTACTGCCAAGCGCCTTGAGTGGCGGTCGCGGCATTATCAACAATCGCCACGCCCGCCAGGGTATTGGCCGTAGAGCCATTGGTGACGGTATCGGTGCTGTCGTCAAACCTTGGGCCAAATAAATTGCTAACGGTATCGCCTGCTGGGTTTACTGTGTCCTCTAATAGCGTCGGCAAGCTTGCGCTCGGGGCTGTTCGCAGCGGTGCATCATTCACCGGGGTAATAACCGTACCCAAGGTGACCGCATTGGCCGCATTGGAGAATGCTGTGGTGCCACCGGTAGCGGCTGCGCTCAAATCAGCACCCGCACCTGTGGTAACGGCTCCACTGGAGCTGTCGATTAAACGCACCGTTAAATCACCGGGTGTGCCGTTCCAATCAGGCAGCGCTAAAAAGCGAACTTGATCGGTGCTTGATAATAAAAACGGATTGGCCAAGCTGGCGGTGGTTGGGATGGCCAACCAGACTCCACCACTATTGTACTGCCAAGCGCCTTGAGCGGCGCTCGCGGCATTGTCAACAATCGCCACGCCCGCAAGGGTATTAGCCGTCGAGCCATTGGTGACAGTATCGGTGCTGTCGTCAAACCTTGGACCAAATAAGTTGCTGACGGTATCGCCTGCAGGGTTGGTGGTGTCTTCGGGTAGTGTTGGTAAGCTGGTGCTCGCCGCTGTTCGCAGCGGTGCATCATTGACCGGGGTAATGGTGATTTGCAGGGTTTCTGAATCGGTCAACGCACCGCCGGTGCCGGTGTTGCCTTGGTCATCAACAGCGATAGTTAATGCCTGTGTAAAAGCCACGGTATTTTGATCGCCAGTCGGCGTAAACGTTAATGAGGCCAGCGCGGTATTGATAGCCGCTTTGGTGCCAGTAAACACCATCGCGGTGTCGTTAGCGCCATCACCGGTAGTAAAGGTTAAACCGGCAATCGTGCTTAAGTTAATGGTGCCTTTGGGAGTACCGCCGAGAGTGAGACTGACTTGTAAGTCGCTGCCAGAATCATCGGCATCGGCAATTGAAACGCCGATTGCATTAGCGGTGCTGTCTTCCAAAACCGTAGAGTTAGCGGGCACGGTAATGACGGGAGCATCGTTAACCGGTGTGACTTCAACCGTGGTAGTCACCACCGCTGAGGTCTGCTGACCGTTAGTTGCGACCTCTGAATTTTCATCGCGCACTGTCCAATTGATAATGCGGTCTGCACTGCCAGGGTTATCAGAACTCGAGCTGTAACTCACTGTTTGTAGTAACGATTGGTATTCAGCTTTGGTAGCATTGCCGCTAATGGTCAGCGTACCTGCTACCGAGCTGTCTACGGTTAAACCCAATGAGGCAGCCAGTGCAGCATCCAAGGCAAGCGTATCACCCGCAACAAACCCGCTGAAAATAGTAATCACTGCCTGGTTTAAATCTGCATCGTCAACATCAGCCAAGCTCAGCGCCGGTTCTAACACCACAGCCGGATCATTTTCTGTGTAAGTGTGCGTGGTAACAACACCGCTGATAACTGGCGCATCGTTGACGGGGTTAACCGCCGTGGCGATGTTGATGCTAGCCGCCGACCATGTTTCTGTCGTGCCTAGATTGCCAGAAATATCCTGACCCGAGGCCTCCGCTTGCACGCTGTCAGCAAGGTGTACCGTTAATGCACCCGGGGTGCCGCTGTATTCTGCCACCGGTAAAAAACGGATATCGGCGGTGGCGGGTAACACTAAGGCATTGCCCGATGACAAGCCCACATTGGTGATCGTCACCCAACCCGCACCACTGTTGTATTGCCAGCTACCTTCGGTGACGGGGTTGGCGGCGTTGCCAATTATGGCGATGCCACCCAGCGCTGTCGCCGTCGAACCGCCGGCGATGGTATCGGTGCTGTCATCGTATTGTGAGCTGGTGATCACACTGCTCAGTGCAGCACCCGATGGGTTGGTGTTGTCTTCATCAATGGCTGCAAGGGTTGAACTACCACTGGCGACAGGTGCATCGTTAACTGCGGTGATAACCGTGCCCAAGGTGACCGCATTGGCCGCATTAGAAAAGGCAGTTGTGCCACCGGTGGCGGCTCCACTTAAATCAGCACCCGCACCCGTGGCAACGGCTCCACTGGAGCTATCGATTAAGCGCACCGTTAAATCACCGGGTGTGCCGTTCCAATCAGGCTGCGCTAAAAAACGAACCTGATCGGTGCTCGATAATAAAAACGGATCAGACAAGCTGGCAGTGGTTGGGATGGCCAACCAGCCGCCACCACTGTTGTACTGCCAAGCGCCTTGAGTGGCGGTCGCGGCATTATCAACAATCGCCACGCCCGCTAGGGTATTGGCCGTCGAGCCATTGGTGACAGTATCGGTGCTGTCGTCAAACCTTGGCCCAAATAAGTTGCTGACGGTATCGCCAGCTGGGTTTGCCGTGTCTTCTGGCAGTGTTGGTAAGCTCGTGCTCGCTGCTGTTCGCAGCGGTGCATCATTGACTGGGGTAATGGTGATTTGCAGGGTTTCTGAATCCGTTAACGCGCCACCGGTGCCTGTGTTGCCTTGGTCATCAACAGCGATGGTTAAGGCCTGCGTAAAAGCGACGGTGTTTTGATCACCTGTCGGCGTAAAAGTGAGCGAAGCCAGTGCGGTATTAATGGCTGCTTTAGTACCAGTAAACACCATCGCGGTATCGTTAGTGCCATCGCCAGTGGTAAAGGTTAAACCGGCAATCGTGCTTAAGTTAATGGTTCCTTTGGGCGTGCCGCCGAGAGTGAGACTGACTTGTAAGTCGCTGCCAAAGTCATCGGGATCATCGATTGAAATACCGCTGATCGCGTTAGCGCTACTGTCTTCTAAAACCGTAGGGTTAACAGGCACAGTAATGACGGGGGCGTCATTGGTACCAGAAACAGCGATTAGAAAATCTTCAGCGTCGGTGTTGTTGCCATCCACACCAACACCTTCGGTACCATTGCCAATACCGCCAACGCGATCATCGGCAGTAGTGGTGATCCGAACAACGGTATCGACGTTGGCATTGGCTGGGGCATAAACCAGTGAATTTAAGGTGGCTTCAACATCAGCGGAGGTGCCAGTTATAGTAATGGTATCAGTATTGTCATTAGTGATTACTGCCGCGCCAGAGGCCGTCGCGGTTAAGGTGCCATAGGGTGCGCCACCAGCGTTATTGGTAGCAGCAACCGAGACTGATATAAGATCGGCCGCACCCTCGCTAGTATCACTATTATCATTCAAGGTGAATGAACCACCTTCAGCATTAATGCTAATGCTGGTTCCAGAGTTTAAGGTCAAGCCTGATGCTAACGTTGCGTTGATCGCTAAAACAGGAGCATCGTTAACTGGAGTGATGGTGATTTCATTATCGACAGTCGCCGTTTGCTGGCCATCGGCATGATCAAAATCGGCAATAGTGGTTGTTAAATATAACGTGCCATTGCCAAGGCCTGGGCCATTAAAGTCACCACGACCCTGAAAACGTAGCGCATTTAATGCATTTTCGACGTCGGTTATGTTGCCGGTGATTGTGAGCGTATTAGAGTTGTTACCAGCAATGACTATACCGGGTTGGCTGCTTAATCTTAAACGTCCCTCATTTGTACTGCTGGCTAAAGTGGTTCGACCAGCATCGTTAAAAAGCTCAACGGTGGCGGTAACATCTTCACCAAAACTATCAGCATCTGATAGTGCAAAGCCGCCTAAAGTAATTTGTGCATCTTCGTTAACGGTAAAACTCGAAACATTGGTGATAGTGGGCGCATCGTTATTGTTAGAGACACGCAAAGCAATATCAAAGGCAACGCGGTTATTGCTGCTATTAACAGCAGAGCCATCGTCATTGATAGCGCCGCCGTTGGCACCGGCTAGCAAAACACCTGAACCATCGCGCAAACGATCATCGCCGATCACTCTCAGCTGTATGCTGTCGCTATTTTGGTCGGCACTAAAGGCAATGGTTAGACTAGCAAGCACAGCATCAATCTCTGCTTTGGTACCCTGCAAAATCATATTGTTAGTGCCTTTGCCAGCAACAAGACTGCTAGGGTCGGGCGCGGTGTAATTTAATATATGAGCACCTGAGCCTAAGCAACTAACCTCAATACGCATAAAATCGGTTTCGCCTGCCGTTATGCCGTCATCAAAATCTAGGTCAGCCAGTGTGATAACCGGCACGTTAGTGGTTGCAGCACCCGCTGCGAAAACATCCAAGTTATCGGGGCCGGAAATTTCGATAACATCATTAGTAGGGGTAATTTCAATTAAAAAGGTCGAGCCCAGCGCTGGAGTGCCCTGAGCAAAGCTCTGCGAATCATTCGCGGTCCAATCACCATCGCTAACGACATAATCAAAAGAGTCGCTGTTTGTTTCACTGCCATCATGCTCATAACTGATCAGGCCTGAATCTAAAGCGTCTTGAGTGAATACCGAACCTGCACCAAGCGCTTTACCACCCAAAAATAAACGGCCATTATTGGGGGCATCGGTGATGCGGTATTGTCGCTGAATGCTAGAGTTATCGTCATCGCCAAACACTAAGTGCGCGACAGCCGTATCAGAATCAGGTGTCGGTAAACCTGAACCGCTAATACCATTAATCGTGGCATAAGATTCAGCACCCCCGATAACCCGTGTACCGCCCTCAGCAACAGCACCAGCCTCGCCAGTTACCAGCTGCCATTTTGAAACAAACGAGGGAGCATCATTGACTGGAAAAATAGTAATCGGCACGACCAAGGTCGAGCCTTCTGAACTAGCGTTAGTAGCAGTTGGCACAACCACACCTGAATCATCAAGTGGCACAATAGAAAACGAATCGGAAAAATTTTCACCGCCTGAATGGGTGTAGGTCAAATCACCATTTTGCAACTGCGCCAGCGTGACCACGGTTGTATTGGCGGTTATCAGCACGCCATCAAGCCTTAACTCACCGTGAAGGGTGTCGGCAGTAATTCTAAAGCTCAGCTCGTCGTTAGCCGCATGAACACCGCCCTCGTTATCAGAGGCCGAGTTATCTCGGTCACTCAAAATAATGTTGGCATCGGTGATAACAACAACATTGTTTTCACTGACAAAAACAGCATTATTGTTGACTGCCTCTGGCGTGTCATTTTGGGGGGTTACTGCAATGCTGAACGATTGCGGTGCTGACTCCGTATTACCATCTGAAAGGGTGTAATTAAAAGAATCAACAAAGTCTTCATCACCATTATGAACGAAGCTAACATTACCGTTATTGACATCAGCTTGGGTAAAAGTTTGGTTGTAAGTTAGAGAGGCGCCATTGAGACTAATAAAACCGCTCGTTGGTAAAGAAACTAATCGGTACACCAACTCATCGGCACTGCTCTCAGCGTCGGTAATTAATAATTCAGTATCACTAAAGTTGAATGTGCCACCCTCGTTTAGGTCAGCCGCATCGATAGTATTTGAGCCACCACTCACCGGCGAGGTATTAATGGGGGCCGCACTCGGAACGGGGTCAGGGCTGACAATCACGGTATCGGGGACAATCACGTCAAAGGTTATCGGCGTTAGTGGGCTCCCCTGTGTAGGATTATCGTAAATACCACCGTCTCGGCTATCTGGAAACAACCGGATACCGCCGTCCTTTACCGTAAAAGTCATACTGTCGGTACGCGGGGTGTCGCTAAGTGTTACATAGCTTACATTGCCAGCATTAATATCAGCCTGAGTAAACGTAGCACCGGCGGTGAGCGTTTGACCGTTAACGGTAAAGTAGCCATCTGCTGGGTTTGGAACACTTGTTAATGTGTATGTTAGCGAGGTGTTTGCCGAATCAACATCAGTTACTTCAAGCATAGCGGCAGTCAAAGTTATTGACGAAGAACCTGGAGCCATGGTCTGAGGTACATTAGTATTCAGCAGTGGGTCATCATTGTTGGGCACAATATCTAACTGAATGGTCGCCGCATCAGAAAGCACATTGCCCTCACCACCGCCATCATCCACAACCTGCATGTTAAAACTATCAGAGGTGTTTTCACCGCCTGAGTGGCTGTAAGTCAGCAAGCTAGGGTCGGCAACCGCAAAAGGGGTGCCGACAGTGGCGGCCGTTATTGCTACACCGTTATAGAACAGCGTGCCATTGACCGGCAAGCTGGTGATTTCGTAACTTTGCGCAGCACCCCCCTCAGGATCAAAAAAAGTAATCGCCCCTCTCGGGCTATTAAAGGGCGCTATTAATAAACCGTTATCAGCAAGATTAACCGCCGTTTCGCCTTCAATTACAGTGATAACACCCTCTAAAGTAGGTGCTTGATTAATCGGGTTAATATTGACTGAAATCGACTGGTTAGTGATCAACCCACCAGCACCATCATCAACAGTGATCAAAAAGCTGTCGGTTGTCGCCGCAGTCACTTGTGAGCCGTCGTGCTGATAAGAGAAGTTAGCAATATCTGCTGCTGAAAAGGTCGAGCCAACCGCAATTAAATTGCCGTTGAACAGCAAATCACCATTGGTGGGCACAGCCGCTATTTTAATGATGGTCTGAACGGCTTGGGTATCGATATCCGTCAACCCTAGCTGGGCTTGAGTAAAACCAAAACTCGTTGTTGTCACGGCAGAAAAACTGCTGCTGCCACCCTCATCTATCTCTAAAGGCGTGCCGCCGCTGATAGTCGGCGCATCATTTATGGCGACCACTTCAATATCACTGATTTGAATGGTTGTCGGACCATCGGGGGTATCAACATCATTGACGGTAATATCAATAAGCGGCGTGTAGGCTGGATCCAAGCTATTACTGTTAGCGGTTGGCGTAAAAATCATGCCATTGAGAGCAGTATTAATTTCTGCCTCGGTGCCAGTAATGGTGACAGCACTGCTACCATCGGCACCTGCTGTCACTGACCACCCTGCCCCAGCTAAAGTGATACTGCCGCCGGTCACGCTGATGGCAGCCTCTAGCTCCACACCCACATCGTCATCGGTAACGCTAACGCCGGTGATGGATAGTGGCGTGTCTTCATCAGTGCTGCGGGTATCAAGCCCTGCTTGGGTATCAGTTATTTGTGGTGGGCCGAGCAAACTAGCAAAACCTGTCACCTCAACGGCTTGTGTTTCAATATTACCGGCTTGCCACTCCAAATCCCAATCACCACCTAAGCCTTTTGCCCCAGTGGGGTCAGTAGAAGCTGCTATATCGGCTCCGGTCGCCGCCGCCAAAGCAGCCACAAAAGATTGGCCTTCAGCACTGCTTGCCACATCACAACCATAAAGCAAAATATCGGCATCACCCGATAAAGCCGCACGTATTTGGCTTAGGGCCGCACTATAGTCTTGTGAGTCTTGCCTTAGTGCCGCTTCATTAACAGCACTATTGCCTAGCTGTAACTCCCCATCGCTGCCGTGGCTGAATAAATGAATAGCGTCAATATCGTTGCGCCCAGCTACTGCCGCAGCAATTTGTAGCAAACCATCTTCTTCGCCATTGAGTAAAATAACTTCGCTATTGGCGAATTGATTCGCTATTGATTGTTGATTTTCAATACCCGCATCAATAAAAACTAGCTGCCGAGTTTGGGGGCTTTCAGCAAATATTTCAGGGGAAAAATCACTGAGTGATTCCGCATCTTGGTGGGCTGCGGCCGTTGTTGATGGCTCGGTGTTAGTGGTGTTATCCACCTGCTCAGCGATAGCTATTGGCAGCGCTGCATCAAAGACTATCCGCGGCTCAAGCGCCAAACGCTGAGTTTTGGGCTTGAAGATTGAGCTGAAACCTTTTTGCTGACTCATATTGCCAATAACCATTGTTATAAATTTTTAGAAAATAACTAATTAGAAAGGGACTTATTAGAAAGGGATAAGCCTTAATCTTTAGCTGCGAATAAAAACCAGCCAACAAACATCACCATCCTGCATTGAATTTAGTATAGCCTATAAAACAAGTTACAGCCTTTTAATGTTGGGTTAATTGAATCACAAAAGAGAACATAAACGTGTAATAGGTTACCCAACCAAAGGGTTCGAGTAAATTTTAATCAAAAACTGCATGACCAGAGCGCTATCGTCAAGCTTACGTACAATTAGACATCTGTGATGTTAAACAGCATAACGCGCCAAAATTTACCGATACCAACTCGTTTATAGCCAACACTTTTTGGTGGTGGTTGATGCGATCTTCTTTCCCTATCAACGCTCCCACCGTTGAGAACAATACTAGCAATAGCACTGAGACAACGGCCGGTAAAACGCGCGATTAATTGGCTATCATGTGTAGCAAGGCCTTTCGGAAACCTTAATCAACTAGTACGGTTTTTTCTGAAAATGATCCCAGTGGGTAAAGCTGCGCGTCTCAGTTCATATTTGGCCTTAAGGTTATTGTCAGTGTTGTCAACGGTATTTCTGCGGGTATTAGGTGGCCTAGGTACCGCCCGCCTGCCACTGGATCAGCACTGCAAGACTAATACCTTCATCATTACTGGCAATAACTCTAGCCCTAGCCGCGCCCGAAGACATGGGAGCGCGCACCGCTGTCAGCCATAGCTGCCCTTCGCTTCTGCAGACAATAGCCAATCGGGTTGAAATTTCGTCAGATAACTAGCACAAACGTACGGTGCGGACCCTATTGCATACCTTTATCTTGTAGCATAATCAGGCATCACCGGAACGCTTGTGTCGGAACATGAGTGTCGCGACGAACTTGCTATGCTCAGTTACCCGCTGGGTATTCCAGATGTAAATCAAACTACTAGTCACAGGATTTTTATGAGCAGCACGAATGTTGAAACCGTAGATGTTGTTATTATTGGTGCAGGTTTTTCTGGTATGTATGCCATACACCGCCTGCGTAACTATAAAGTAGTCTGCCTTGAAGCTGGAGACGGTGTCGGCGGTACTTGGTATTGGAACCGCTACCCCGGCGCGCGGGTGGATATTCAAAGCGTTGAATACTCCTACGGATTCGACGAAGACTTACAGCAGGAATGGTCTTGGCCGGAGTATTTTTCTGCCCAGCCAGATCTCGAGCGCTATGCAAACCACGTAGCTGATCGCTTCAATTTACGTGAGCATATACGCTTTTCTAATCCCGTTACCCGCATGAAATTTAATGAAGCCGAGAACCTCTGGCATGTTTACACCGCCACCGGTGGTCACTTCGCCTGCCGCCATGTCATAGCCGCAACGGGCAGTCTCACCGCACCCAACTTGCCACCGTGGCCAGGCCGCGAGCAGTTCAAAGGCGAGATCTATCACACGGCCAGATGGCCAGCCGAGGGGGTAGATTTCTCCGGCAAGCGGGTCGGTTTTATCGGCACCGGATCTACCGGTATTCAAGCAATGCCAATCATTGCCGAGCAAGCCGATGAATTATATGTTTTTCAACGCACCCCAGCCTATTGCATGCCCTCTGGAAACAGACCGCTTGACGAGGCGCATGAACGGGACTGGAAAGACAACTATCCACAGCGCCGCGAACATATACTGCAGACCTATGGCGCTTCAATGGTCGAATACCCAGAGTTTTCTGCGCATGACTGCAGCCCAGAACAGCGCGAGGAAATTCTTGAGAAAGCTTGGAACTCGAAAAGCGCATTTCAGCTAATAGTCGCCTTTAGTGATGTCATGACAGATACCGCAGCCAACGAAATAGTCTGCGAATTCGCCCGCGGAAAAATCCGCTCAATCGTCAAAGACCCAGAAGTGGCTGAGCTGCTATGCCCAACAACCTACCCTATCGGCGGCAAGCGCCTGTGTGTCGGCAATGGTTACTTTGAAATGTATAACCGCGACAATGTCACGCTAGTGGATGTAAAAACAGCGCCTATTGTTGAGTTTACCGAATCGGGCTTACGCACCGCGGCGGCGCAGTACGACTTGGATGTGATTATCACAGCTACGGGGTTCGATGCTGTTACCGGCGCCATGGATCGGATCGATATCGAGGGCTGCAACAACCGCAAGCTTAAAGACAAGTGGGCTGATGGCCCAACCACCTATCTTGGGGCGATGGTATCCGGTTTTCCCAATATGTTTATGATCCACGGCCCGTCCACCCCAGCCGCGCAAGCGCAGATGATCACTACCGGTGAATGGCAGGTCAACTGGACTGCCGACATCATCGACGCCATGGAGCGTGAAGGGCTTAACCGTATCGATGTAACCGAAGAGGCTGAACAGGAGTGGGCGCAGGAGGTCGATATGGGGGTTCTGGGGACATCCCCGCCTAATGTAACACTTATCGCTACAGCCCACGCCTCATAGGGTCTCCAGAGGTGCCTTAATTTTCATTTTGCACTATTGATTGCATAATCTCATCCAAATTGAGTAAATTGTGCTCAAAGCTGAAGCTGTAAGTCCCATTCAAATTGATATTATGCCAAGCCACTGGTGATACCTGCTTGATAATTTCGAGCTTCTTGTCGTCACCTTCCGCCTCAAAATGCTCGAGTAACCGCGTCAATATCAGTGAGTTAAAATAAATAATGGCGTTAGTTAACAGCCTAGCGCATTCATTCCACAAAACGATTTGGTCGTCTGATTTTCCTTGAAAACGGTTACCATTCACATGAGCAATGGCACGACGTAGTTGATGATAAGCCTCTCCGCGATTCAATGCTCGCTGCACATAAGTTCTTAAACTAGCATCATCAATATAGTCCAGTAAGTACATGGCCTTGAGCATACGATTGTATTCAGTTAACGCTTTCAGCAAGGGGTGGTTTTGACTGTAACCAGAAAGCTTTCTAACAAGTGTTGCCTGCGTTATAGTCTTCTGCTGTAGCGATATAACAATGCGCTGAATAGTATCCCACTCATCGATGATCAGTGCTGTATTGATAGGCTTTTTCAATGATAGGGTCGCCTTATTATCTTCTCCCTCACTCACATCAAAAAGATCTGATATCACTGTTCCAAACTGAGCATAGCGCGGCGCAAAGGTATAGCCAAACAGGTCCAGCAAAGCAAAGTTCACATGATTAACCCCGTGCGTATCCGTTGATAATATATCCGGCTTAATTTCAGAGGTATTGTTATGAAGCAGGTCTAAAATAAAGTGTGATTCATGTTCATTGGCACCAATAATCTGGGCATTCAAGGCGACATGATTGGCAATCAGGTTCATCGATGTCAGTCCTTTATTCGTGCCAAAGTATTTAGATGAATAGCGGGTTTTAAAAGTCTCTAACCGCGATTCGAATTTCTGCCCATCGGCACTGGCATGAATGAGTCCTTCCTGGATATTGTAATGCTTGAAGATGGCTAATTTCGCCGTCGCATCGTTAATTGCATCATTGCCGAGGTTGAGCGTTTCAGGCCGCAAATAATTGGCCTGTACTGTGCGTAGGTGATCATATGACCGGTCAGAGATACTGGCCATACCATGTAAGCCGTAATAAGTACCATTGCCAATGACTGCTGCCAGCAAGTCATTCAAATGATCGCTCTGTCCAGACTGTACCTGACGAACATGCTCAAAGTGCTTTAAAAAGCCTGTTTCCTGATGCACGAAGCGTAATACATCGGCAATGTTAATCGGTTTCATGCGATCAAAAAAGGGGTTGTTTAAAGCCGATTTTGTTCCTGAATACGGCAACCTCCATTGCGTCTTTCCTGAGCGATTACGCAGTATCACATTTTGATTGTCACCATCGTCAATGCGCTGGCAAACTCGTTGCAGCTTATCATTCATTTTCTGTTCCATTGAGTTCACAAGCTGGGCAGGTTCGGTATTCATGCTGTCTAGCATGGAACCTTTAAGTAGCTTGTCTTTCTGTGCCCAAGGGATATCTCCAACAAGGTCATCATGTAATGCACGATATTTAATGGCCGTCGGTATAAATAGTTTCCCATCAAGGTTATTTTGAGCTGCTAAATACAACATGATCTCATAACGTTCAGGAAATACGTTGTTATCTGCATCGATCACATACAATTGTTGCTTAGACGAAATTAACCGTCGGTCTGTAGACGCTAATTCACCAGAGTCTAACAATGTTTCTTTCATTCCATTTAATTGTGCAGATAAAGCCTGTGTTTTATCTGACCCTTCAAAGGTCAGGCATAAAAATATAGGGCGTATTAAATGTTTAATAAGCTCACGCTGTTTATCATAAAATTCCCAGATGTAATCATTTTTCGTGCGTTTTTGTTTCTTCAGATACAAGCACAGTGATTCTATTTCTCGCGCTCCAAGTAAGCTTTGTACCTGTTGTTTTATTTGTCGAAACGACACCTGATCATCAATATCATCGTCAATATAAAAGTATAATAAGTCAGCGGCTTTGCTGATATTTGATACTCCACCTTCCCAATCTTTATAGGCCATCTCCTTGGCGTACTCTTTGGCTTTTTCACGCAATTTTCGAACGTGGTAGATAAACCCATCGGCCAAACGTTCAATATTGATTTGTGCGCGCTCCTGAAGATAACAAAGTAAATAGAGCTGCTGCGTGACACTGTCAAAGCGTTTAAGCTTAGTAATAGAATAGTAATCAACCATCGCCGCATAATGCAGCTGGTTTTGTTGTGATAGTGCTAGAGCAGAGACTACCTGATTCACTTCATCCATCCAGGGCTGAATGAGTTTGTTAACGTTCAACTCTTTTTCCAATTCAGGGGCATTAAAACTTTTGGCAGCCTGTTTAAGTTCTTTGAGCGTTAGTGTGCCTTCTCCATCGATTAAATTAGCGAGGTTAGAAGCTAATTCATCTGACATAGTTGTTTTTAATGTGTCAGAAAGTCGCTTACGTTCCTGCTTGCTTACCTGGCTGATAATTCGCTGAAGTACGGTATATTTAGGGATAGCTATATGATTTCGAGCAAGGTATTCGGTGCATGCATCAAATAAAAATCGTGGTTCAATCCAGGATTTGGCAACCTGTTGCAAATAGGTAATGAGAGGTTCCTGATGTTGCTCTACATCCCATGCTTTGAAGTCCTGCAGGTTGAAAATCTTGTCGTAGATACGTGCTTTTTGCATACGACTAACACTGAAGCGAGGGACTTTAAATTTAGGGAAATACTCTTCAGCGATAAAGGCCAGGTCTTCCTGCAATTCCTTGTAAGGTGGGTTGAGTTGAATCGGTTTGATTTTAAAATAGCAGAGAAGTGCTATGGCATAGCATTTATGCTTTCGATCCCTGATGGATTTAATAACGTCTTGTTCCAAGTCATTTAGTGCAAAGCTGACGCGCTTTTCTTCCAGTGATAGGCTGGGAATGCCGTATAAATCGTTAATTTCTGCTTCGTGGAGTATGGTCAGGCGTTTTGAATTAGGCATGGGCTTCTCGCAAAAGCCGGAATACTACTATAATTGGGATATTGCAGCGATTTTGAAAATTAAGGCACCTCTGGAGACCTTATGAAGCGTGGGCTGTAGCGATAAGTGTTACATTAGGCGGGGATGTCCCCAGAACCCCAAGGGCCTAGAAGGATTCCGAATAAGAGAATGGGGATGTGAGGTGTGCGGTACGCACCACACCTGTCGAGGTACAAACTCGGCGATCAATATTCTCGGGGTCGGGCTAGACCTTCTCGCAGGAGAACAGGTAGCGGGATAAGCCGTCCTGGTCTTTGGGCTCGTAATGGCCCTTAGAATCACCTTCCTTTAGGTGGGTGAGAAGTCAAAGATATCGAATTGATAGTTACTGGTCTTTATAGTTGGATTGTATCTCGTCATAAAATGCAATTCCCGCATCAGAAAGGATATATTTTCCAGCTGACGGCATTTCTAATAATATATTTCGGTCAATCAAATTGCTTTTTATCGCAACCCATAAGCCCTTTTTCAAGCCAGACTTATCAAGCAACTCTGCGGTGTCAGGCATTTTTTCAATGTCTTCAAAGTCTGATTTAGTCAAACCACCATTCGCTTCAGTAAGCTTCCCTATTTTATAGTTATGTTCATTTATAAACTTTCCGATCAACAATAATAATACGCACACTTTCATAGTGGCATCAGTTTTTAGATCTTCTTTTTGACCAGACCTTTCTCGAATCAATACATAACTAGATTTATCAACAAAGTCATAACCGTTCATTCTGTACTGGTTATGATATACATCCAAATTATCCATAATTTCAACAAAGAGTTCGTTGTCTACCCGACTCCCGCTATTGTTTAATATGGATTTATTAATCACTTTGCCATTCATTAGCTCGTTGAATATCTGAACACTTTTGGTCTGATTAAACATATGGGTAATCCTTTCTATACTGAATACATAGGTACTCATAAAAGTGCGTTGAATCACACAATCTTTTTCTATCTTTTCGAAAAATAAAATCAGTTTTTTTATATAAAGCAGTGAATGCTGCAATACCATAAAGCACATCAAATAATTTGAAATCGGTGAGGTTTTCTTGTAATAGATTGTGAATGTATGCGTGAGTGTCTTCTAATTGCTCAAGTGGTTTATTTCTTATTATTATTTGAGTTATTTTTTCACTTCTTTCATCCGAAACTTTACCTTGTATCTGTAAAGGCTTTAACGTTTCCTCATTTTTACTTTTCTCATTTAGTCCGATAGTCCTTACAAACTCATTAAGTCTTAAGGGGGTTCGCTCTTCATCCCAGTTTAACTTTGACGCATATTTAGATTTAGCTGTGGCCAAACCGTCAAGGGACGTGAACGAGTGAAATATTTCGGAGTCCTTTGATAAGTATTTATTTCGCTGCTTTCCATGCCTGAGAGGTATTAAGCTAGCCATCAGATCGCTATATGCGCTCTCTATAGAGAGAAAGCTATTTCTGTCTTTAGATAGGTGCTGTGAAAACTGTTCTAATTTCCTAACTAAAACCGCTATATCTTTGTAATAACTCGCTATGGCTGTTTTCCTGAACCCTAGGTTGTTTGCTAGTATGTAGCGTTGATGGCCATCGTCTAAATGATAATCTATCACTGACTGAATCGATAGGGAGACTGATTTAGTGTTCTTCATCACCATAGAAGGGTCTATAAATTCATAGCAAGGCAGTACATAGCGGTTATACAGACTGGACACTTTGTCGTATAGGTCAAAAACACTAATCGAGCCGTCGCCAGAGTCATACCCTTTGTATTCCTCAGAGACCTGGTCTACTTGAAAATGAAGGGCGGTGACATTTTGTTTTATTTTGGATTGTATTTCACTAAGGTTCCCATTAAAAAACTGCATTGATTCTTTATATTCGTTCGAATCAATTTCACTAAAAATCACATTATCCGAAGAGTGAGAAAGCTGAAGTCGCATGCCTTCAAAATCGGCGCTAGTGAGTTCTCGGACTCGTTTAATATCCAAAAACCGTAACAGCTCTACAATTACACGCTCTAATGTAATCATGCCCGTGTTTTTATCGTTATGTATAAATATTCCATTCTCAAGCAGAGTTGTAATACTTAAGTGGGCGGGAATATTATCGTCAGGATCTAAGCATATTTTTCGATTATATAACTTTAGATATAGCGCCTCGGGGATTTCAAAGGCTCCATCACTTGAATCTATATAATCAATAAGCTCCAGAAAAGTGTTTTGGTGCTTAACTATTGCTTGTATTAATATATCTCGGTTTAAGCGCATTCATCCTGCCCTTCAAATGACTCGATATGTGCAGGCAATATGTGCATGTGACATTTTTTTACCAGTGGAGCTGTCACGGAAAAGCGATCAATTGAAACCCACCGCCCCACCAAATTTGCGACTAAAGGGCTAAAGGTAGGGGTGGCGCAAAATATAGAAAATCCATGCTCTGCAATTTGCTTAATTGTCGCGCTGGTATTTTTGCCGTCCAGTGTTCCAATTTCATCTACTATGATTGGGATTTGAAGTTTTACGTAATTAGGCGTGATTCGCTTTAAAAGAACAGCCAAAACAAATGCGGTAATAGTACTTGTAGTTCCACCTGACTGACTTTTAGTTACAACTTCGTTGGTCTCTGCCAGAGTGTATTGGTATTGGATCGAAGTGATGATGTCCTTTAATTTAAGTCGGCGGGTCCTTTTATTAAAGTATTTGTCTACGAACTTTAACAGTGATGAATAAAAAGAAGGGTCGAGTAAGGAGTCGTCCTGAATGTTGTGCTTATCCAGTGTGTCTAGCAGCGCTAGGAAATTTGAATTTAACTCTACATGTAGTTTGATTTCAGATAAGTTCGATACATGTTTGCTGTTTAAATCCTGATTCAACTCTGAAATATAATTGGTAATAAGTGCCTTAGAGTCTTTCAGTTCACTAAGTTGATTATTAACTAGCTGATTATGGCTTTGTTTAGCATTATCATGCTTTGTTTTTTCGTACTCAAAAGTATCAAATGTGGTTGAGTGTATTTTGATTAATTGATTGTATTCATGAAGATCTTCGCGCCTTTTATGAGGATCAATTTCACTGTGAGGCAGCTCAATTGCCAGAGTGTTAAAATCAGCTTCAAACTCTCTAAAACTTATTGACGCCTTCTTGGCTTGGTTTAGTACCTCCAAACCATCTTCACTTTTTATCTCTTTCAGCGAATCTACTTCCCCCTGAAGATCGAAGGGGCGAATGAAAGAAAATGCAGTCTTAAGATTAGCTTTTATTCCTTCCAGCGAATCTATTTCTTTTTGTATTCCAGTCAACTTGTTTGAAAGTTCGCTGTATTCCCTCTGAATTTCGCTATGTTTATTTTTCTGTTCGTTGTTCTTATTTTCAAGCTCTTGCTGCTTTGATTGCTGAGCAGCTAATGATACTTCCGTTTCTTTTGTATCTTTTTCAAGCTGTTCAAGTCCACCTATCAGATCTCGTTCCTTTATTGCCTTATTAAGGTCGGCGTCTTCGCGCTCTATCACACCCTCAATGGTGTCGTGCTTTACAGCCTCATGGTGTACGGTAATATCTTTTCGTACTTTGCTTAGCTCTGCGCAATAATTCTCTATACTTTTAACCCATTTAACTCTTTGTTCTTCAATGTTGAATTTGTTATAGGGCACTTCATTTAAGGTTGACTCTAAAAATGTCAACCGACCAGAACCATCTTTGCCTAAAAGTGAGGCAAAATCTAAAATGGTTCTTTTTGTTTCTGGATCAATAACTGAAGTGATATTACAAAGCTGTGAGTTAAGGGAGTGCAAAACATCAGCGGCGTCCTCATTTCGCAGCTGGAAGAAAATGGTCTCCTCAGTTTCTTTAGCTAAAGATTCAAGACCTGAAATATTTTCCTCAAGAACTGCCCGCCTAGTGTTTAGCTTTACCAAGCTTTTTATTGCGCCATCTTCTTCTTTTAGTGTCTTAATTGACTCCGTTAACGTCCTAATCTCATCATTAAATGCACCTAATATTTCATCGATAGGCATATTAACGTAGCGTGCTTTTAATGCTTTCACCTTTTTAAGTTTATTTCGGCTACGCACTAGCTGCTTCACTAGCTGTTCAGTGGCACCAGAGAATATTAATTGTTCTGCGTCGCTGGTTTTGATGTTTTCTTCAAGGTTGTGTTTTTGCCTGCTTACATCATCAAAAGGAGTTTTTATTTCACTTAATCGCTTTTTATTGCTCTTTTCAAAAGCCTCTACTGCATGATTGACCGAGCGATATAGCCTTGAATATTTAGCTATTCTTATAGCTGATTCATCGAATGACTCTTTCGTTTTTCGCCACGTCAGGGATGCGTTTTCGATTTTTTGCAGCCATTCCTGCTGATCCAACAACTGATTATGCTGTTCAATTAAGTCTATTAGGTTGGCGTCTAGCTTCTCCTGGTCACGACTCCTGCCCATATCTATCAATGTAGCAATAGCTGTTGGAAGGGTTTCTGTTTTTGAGCTTCCCGTATCAAAAGCTAACTGATAAATTTTCTTAAATGCCGAGATTGCATCTTTAGAGTCTCCATCTTTTAGCGGAATGACGCAGAAGCGTTTTCGATCAGGCGAGTCTCGAAAACTAGCAAACATAAGACTCGCTATTTCTTTTTCGTCAGATACTTGAATTGCTTTCAGTGACTTTAGTTGAGAGCCAACACTTGATAGTGACAAATCAGGCGGAAAGCTATCTTCAGAGTCATTCCAAAATACAGACCTTAATGCTTCGTATTCTGCAGGGACAAAGAATCGACCATAACCCCAATTCTGATTATTCCTATATAGAACCATGCAGAATTTACCTTCAGGATTACTAACTTCTAACACTATGTAAGAATGGGGGCTGGGAAAGTAAAACAGGTAAGACTCTTCCGTTGAGTAGGCTCCATCTCTGCCTTCAAAACAAAACTTCTCTGCACAATTAGTAAGAGATGTCTCGGGGTACAGTAATAATTTTGTCCCAGCGAGGCTGGCTGTTTTGCCTTGATTGTTATCGCCAAACATAGCTAGGTGCGTATTTAGCATGATTTCAGAATACCCATGCTGGGCAGAGTTAATATAGACAAGTCTATTTAGTACATAATCTTCATTTAATAAATCACTAACACCATTCATAGACATGTAAAAAACTCTCCTGTTCAATCGTTTTTCTATGTTTTTTAATTAACCGTGCAAAAGGAGCTAAGGCATCAAACTTAACGCCTATCTCAATTACTTTGTCGATATGTTCAGGCGATGCAGTTGTTTGAACTCTTTCTAATCGTTTTTCAATATCATCAGGAACAATAAATTGATGCTGATAGTTATCAGTTAACACCATGATGTTAGCTGCTATTTGTAAACCGCCTAAATCCAAGTCTAAAAAAAGAAAAAGTTCTTTGTATTGCCTTAAAAAACTGGAATGAAGTGAATTGCTTACCTCATTTCCACTCGTGAAAATAACATCAATATCCAAGCCAAAATCAACATTTGAGTTATCTGCCAAAAACTCTAAAGTTTCACTTATGTTAAGAAAGTTTTGTCTGTTTTCGATCAGTAATGCAGTATCAGCTCGCGCGTAATCTTTAGTTAAATTACCGTCACCATCAAATACAATTATCTTCGGGTCTGAAACACCCTTTCTTATAATCAAAAAAGAGCCGTTAACCTTTACCGAGTGGCTATTGTTTTGAACGGCAGCTTCTGACCTTGTTTCTGCCTCTGATCCCCTAGCAATCTGCTCCAAACAGCGTTTTAAAGATGGTGGTAAATAGGTAACTATGTATTTATTTCCCTTTACCTTTGTCGCTCTTATCTCATCCTGGCTAAAGCTAACATCCAATCTTATTGTATTTAATAATCGGTAGAATGCACCTAAGTCTATAGGCCTCTCGCTACTAATCTTTTGAAGGTATCTTGCTAGCTTTTTAAATTCCATAACAGTGTATTCGCTGACATAAGTGTATTATTTTAGACGCTATATATATTTATATACTGCCTATTATTGTACAGTATGTTAAAATTAACAGCAAAGGGACACATAATAGGAACAAAACATGCAGTTAAATCTCACTGAAGAAAGGCAACAGCAAAGACTTAACTATATTGATTTATGTGCACTGGTTTTGGGCTGTGTAAGCAGAAAGCTGTTAATGAATCGATTTGATATAAAAGAAGCAACCGCATCCAAAGACATTAAAACCTATCAAGAAAGATCAGGAGAGCGATTAAAGTATAGCCATCAGCTTAGGGCATATACTCCGGTTGACTGGTTCTCGCCTCTTTTTGAGCACTCTGTAGAGCATGCTCTTGATCTTATTGGCAAAGGTTCTCTGTCAGTTACATGCGATCCAAGTATTGCTGACAATATATACACACAACGACTCCAATCTTCATTGCCTGTGCTAGCCAACATTTCTTCAATTTTTCGCGCCCTTTATTTACGTAAGAAAGTGGAAATAGCGTATATATCGCAAACGTCAGGTGAGAGCACAAGATTAATAGCCCCTCATAGCCTTATTGCCACTGGAACTTCTACCTATGTTAGAGCTTTTGACCATAAGAGTGGGGAATTTAGAAGCTTTAAACTTAATCGAGTCGTGCACTCAAAGCTGACAAACTATCTTCCAGAACCTAAACAGGAAAAAAGTTTTGATTCTGAATGGAATGAGCATGTTACGCTAAAAATCACGCCAAATCATAAACTAGAACACCCTGAATCAGTTGAACTTGATTACAAGATGGCTAATGGTGTTTTAACAATTAACATCAAAAAAGCACTAGTGAAGTTTTTTCTAATGGATTGGCATATTGCTCCTTTAGAGTTTCCAGATTTGCCTGGAGTTTTATTTCCCCTCAAGCTGGAGAGCATTACACCAGTTATCGAAATAACTTAACTAGGCTATTCGAGGTAAGCTAACGTATCTCCCAGCCATGTCGCTTTAATTTGACTTCTAATGATGGGCTGGCAGGTCGAAAATACTGGGTGGGATATTCAAAGAGCTACTTATCAAGCCCCAACAAAATCCAGTAGAAGAGTGTAGTCACCTTGATCCGCCGCTCGAAGTGCCGCAATGTATGTTTTACGATGATCAGACATAGATTGAAGGTTATGCCCTCCTGCCCAGTCTATAGGCTCTTCATTCATCGCAATCGTCAAAACTGAGTCGGCCATTATTCGGGAGAACCTTCCATTGCCATTGGGGAATGGATGGATAGCAACTAATCGGTGATGAAAGCGCGCTGCTAACTCTTTTGATGCGTAAATGTCATGTTCAACCCAATAACGTACATCGTCCAATAAATTCTTCAGGTTAACGCCAATATAAATCGCATCACAGCCAATATTTTTTTCCGTCTTACGAAAGCAGCCTGCCCACCTCCATACATCACCAAACAACCTCTTATGTAAGCTGCACACAAAGCCCTCCGTAAAAGGGTCTGCCTTTTTTTGTTTTTTAAGCCATTTAATACCAGTTTGAACGTTAATCAGCTCAAGTTGGTCGAGTTGCCCCCTTGTCTGAATGTGAGTGAAAATAAGACCCTCCAACTCATCTGGGTCAAGAGGTGTAGCTCCATCTGGGTTACCTATAATTTCATTCATCGTCATTCCATAACTCAGCACTAGCCTCATTGAACATTTCATCGGCAAGCCTTCTGACTTCGATATCCAGCATACTACTGCTTAGCACCTGCTCTTCCAGTGCCATATGCACGCTAGCCTCTTCAATCTGCTCTCTTGCCTTTTTTAACGCTCGGCGGTAAATAACATCTTCTATATTTTTTTCAGGCACTACGGCATAAACAAATCGACACCCCAACCCTTCAGCCATTTGTTGCATAGCTTTGAGTGTAACTCCACCGTTAAGCTCGGCCTTTTCTGTGTTTGAAATAGAGCCGCGTGTTACACCAAGCCTCCTCCCAAGTTGTGCCCCAGACATTCCAAGAGCCTTTCGGGTGGTACGAAGCCACCCCTCTGAAGGTACACGGAGTCCTTCGACCTTTTGCTTTGCGCGATTAACATTTTCTCTATACTGCTGTATTACGACTTTTTTAAGGCTCATATCATGTCAACTTATAGGTATGCATACATATAGTTAATGTATAGCTATATATATACTATATATAATATATTGTCAATCTATAAGTATACATAGATACTCTATCGATAACTAATCACTGGATTAGAGACGGGCATTTTGTAGAAGTTTCACTTCACGAAAAGGAAGGAAGGCCTGATTATTGGCCTGCCGAGGAGCTTTATTCTTTTAGCATATCCATCGGAGTTTGATGGATCGATACACTTTAAAATCATCAGCTCAAAGACATGCACTTATTTGTACATAAAAACTATTTATGTACAAAAAACAACCAACCCTTTAAGAGATAGAGGCCACCGTACTCAAGCATAAATATCCCCAAGCTTATCCACAAACGCTGCGGATAAGTGATCCCTGAGGACGCTAGTGATATTAATCAGTCGTGATGAAAAGCTGCGACAAATTGATCTACTTGTTTCTCATAGAATTCTAATAGGTCAGTGTCTTTTTCGTTATAATGCGGCTAATGTTCGTTACAAAAGTATGGCGGTTTTAAGTGCAAAGTAGCACCCATATTTTGGTAGGGTGCAGCCCCCCTTTTTAAAAAATGTTCAGGTCGCTTGTATCCTGGTGGTTTAGTTCAGAACAATTAGTACAGAAATTAATGATACGTAAAATAATAGACCAGTCAGGTATGCAGCACCCAGCTCTTTATTCCCCTGTTTCTTTTCTTTATTGAATACATTCCTGAACCAGTGAAGCCAATAGTGATTCCCCATATTTTCAATGAACGGACAGTGAAGTCATGTGAAGATAAAGTGCAGCGTTATATTGCTGAATACAACAATGTACCTGTAGGTGCAGGTCTGCGTCGTCATGCACTGAATAAACTGGCATGACGTTTAACGCATGACGTTTAACGCATCACCTTCAACGTCATGAACTGGAAGCAACGCTATATCAGATTGTGGGTAATGAATCGAAGATGATGAAACGGATTCAGACAATGGTTGATGATGTTTACCAACATGTCAGGCTGCATGACATGGAGGTGAGTGCAACGTTGCTCATCACTGAAATAGTTTAACCTAAATTAAAAATTGACCGAGCAATGTAACTGATTGATTTTTGATCACCAAAATAGTATGATTCACAGATACTTTTGATTAGTTGGCAAAGAAATTTGGCAAGTCAACAACAAAGGTCTCTGCCATGCTACTCAATTTTGAATCCATTCTTATCAGTCACGGGTTCACCCCTGACCGTTATGATTTTGAATCCACCATTATTGGATTCGACTACGATTTACATATATCCCTTTTTGATTCACACACATGCTTTGATGTTGATAAATGCAGTACTTACCGGCAATGGAATCAACCAAATGAATATCTTCGTGCCGACTTGATAACCCTTACCGGTGATGTTGATGCCGGTATTCAATTCTTCTATCAACGTTGGTGTACCGAACTACGATACCAAAATCCAGTTCGGGAAGTTATCGATGTACAACGACTGAAACAGTCTGCGGCCATACATGTACTGACCGTAAGTCAACATAATGCTATGACACTGCTTTTCAACATTAAATGAGGTAACTATATGAACCGCTTTAAAAAAGAGGAGAATCGAAAACATACTGAAGCCCGTATTGGACTATCTACCCCTGAAATTAAACACCTTGACAGTGAAGATGCTACCAAAGCCGAAATCAATGAACTTGCTCACAAGATTCATATTGAAAAATACCCTGAAGAATATGACCATATGTATGATTCAGGTGTTGATTGTAAAGAGCGCAATAAAGGTATTAACCCAATGAGTAGTGAGTACATTGCTAAAGTAGAAGCAAAGCGAGCTACTATGGGTGTGACGCCCTTATCACCAGCGGGAATGCCTGTATCAGATGACAGCTTTAAAATAGCTTATGCAGAAGCTGAGAGATGTGTGCGCGGTAATAAAGAATAGCTTCAGGTGAATGCATAAATACCCCAAAACAACGGGGTACTTATGACAAAGCCAAAGAAAATACCATCACGACTAACTATCTCATTACCAATTGAATACATCGAAACCTATCTTCAGCTATGTGATGCTTTTGAATTAACACGCGACCAGTTATTCATGATTCTCACTTCTGGTAATGGCTTGATTGATGGTGGTGTTGAGAAAATATTTCCTGATGGGGTATCAAAATCTGAGTGGGGCAGAACTTATAGCCAACAAGATTTTTCAGTTTGCAAATTCATAGAATTAACAGGAGTAACTATGGATTATTTGTTGTTTGGTTTGATTACTATTTTGTGGTTTACGGTATCGACATTATGTCTAAATTATTTTAACGACTTCTGCGGTTGTGAAGATGAATGGGATAGCTTTCCATTCTGGGTAAAGTTACCGATGCGAATATTCGCACCGGTATTGTTTTTAATGTGGTCACGGTAATAACCGCCGTTATTGGATAAACGGGTTTGAATTACCTTGGATACTCTCAATACGTTTATTCTTGGTTCGTTCCCAGTCGTCAACAGGGTCTAGCTTGTCCCAAGCTGAAAGCAGCTGCCGTTGCTGCTTGCTTAATCGCACATTGTATCGTTCTGACATATAAAAGTAAGTTCGTGCAATATCCCCCCGAACACTCGGTGAAGGTTCAAATCGTTTACCCTTGAAATCAACTTCAGCATCACATGAGCCGTAAACCCGCGATTCGTTTTCTATCATGCCGTATTTGAAGTTGGAACGGTCACCGTTAACTTCACCTATAGCGGGTACTAGGTTGTGCATATCGCCTTCCATTTCTTTGAATACATTATCCTTCTTACATACTTTACGCCCACCATCGCGCCAGCATTGCATATGCTGCCCAAAATGATGTGCTGGCATGACGTGTTCCCATTCAATGCGACTGGCGCGATTGGGCTGTTTACGGGGCGTGTAGCCGCAGCTATCCCAATCAGGAGTTAAACGTTTCTTGGTTTTAGACCCTGCTTTTAATTGTGATGAAAAGGTGCAGCCACAATAGAAACTGATCTGGTTGTCAGAGTAGACCTTTTGTAGTTCCTTCTTAGCCTTTCGGAAGTTTAGGGTGTCAGCATGGGCAACTAGTGCAAACGTGGTAATTAACAATGCTATAAGGCTTATCAGGTGTTTTTTTGTATTCATAAGTATATGAGCAAAGCACAGTGAATTATTTTGAAAATAATTATTTGCTTAATAGTTCATCTCTAATAATTTGAACGGTTTTAGGTGCATCGATACCTATTTTTACCTGATTGCCAGTGATTTCGTTAAGGTCAATCCTGATTTTTGTAATAGTACCATTAGAGTCTTCGATGAAAAAGAATAGTTTTTCACCTTCACGGCGGGTTAATGCTAGGTATCCGTTACCCATAATAAAATCCATTTTTTTGAGTGGAGCGTTGAGGATAATATATTTTTAAGGCGGCGGGAATATTATGGTGCTTATAATTATTACCTGTTATTTCATTCCCGCATCTAAATATACAGCTTTAACCTAGTAATCAGGTATTACTTCATTTATCTTTAAGCAATGAATTTAGCAGTTCATCATCAATCGAACTTCCACCCCTCCAGTATCTGTCAAGCTAGCTGTCCGTTATTCTAAGCTACTTTTTTCAAACTCTCTTGCTCTCGGCTCTGCAGTCTTCTCTTTTGGTGGATTAAGCAGCACTTCATTTTCATGCTCCCAGTTGCGTGATTTTCGTCCTTTCCAGCGGGCTGGGTTGGCTATTTTAGCGGCTTCATAAGTGATGTTACGCTGTTTGAAAACTGCTTTATCTTCGCCATAATGACGTTGCGCTGGGGTAACAAATTTAATGCCGCTATGGCAGTGCTCGTTGTTGTACCAAGTGCTAAAACTATGCACCCACCTCCTAGCGTCATCTAAGCTTGAAAAAGGCTTTGATGGGGAAGGGTAATCGCTGAGAGCCAAGTATGTCTCAGTTTGAACGGTTACATAATATTGACCATCTAGATAATAGATACCGCCCCAATCAAATGGACACTGTTATTATTTTCACCATATAAACGAATGTAACACGCGATGTACCAACGAAGATTGTTATCGGACTTATGACGATGGTCGTAAGGTGCATTTCCAAGCAAATCAAAATTACGAACAAGCCTGAATGCTATTCTGGGGGGTGTTAAAAGGTCAGTTTCAAAACAGTATCATGCCGAAAGTATGGTACTTTGTTATCTTGTTTTTTGGTTTCGAGCGTTCTATTCCTATTCCTATTCCTATTCCTATTCCTATTCCTATTCCTATTCCTATTCCTATTCCTATTCCTAAATAGCATGATATTTTATGGAATCTTTACACCAATCTCAATTTTTTCCTTTTTTATCAGACCACAGAGAACGTATCCGTGAAAAAATACTACCTTCAGCAATTGTTTTTTGCTGCTGATCTGTCTGTTTTCGAGCTAACTTATTCACCAGATCATCTGAACAAGTTAGAAAATCTTGTCGCTTGATAGACAAAATATCATCAGAGTCTTTCATATCGCTGTCTACTCAAAAACTTATAGAAATGATTTTCAATTCCGAGCAGGTAAGACTTAAACGCCCTCTTTGAATCAGCATGGTCATATACTTTTACGAAGTGCCGACACTTTGCTGCAATAGATTCCTCATAAAGACCTTGGCTTTTAACCCAAAGATCTTTGTTTAAATTATATACGCCAGGTATAGAGGATATGTTCCGGTTATTAATTGCTTGGGCGTGTCTAGATTCTGGCCAACCAGGATGAAAATGCACATTTTCTTCATTAATAACAACATCAAATAAATACTGTATGTTTCCAGTGATAGGATCAGCCCAGCAAGGCGGGTGATCAAGGCCGTTACCTAATTGTGTGATTTTCTTCCTAAGATTGAGGTTTTGCCCCTTAGTATCTTGGTGCAGCTGGACTATCCTTTCTAGTAATTCCTCAGATGAGCTATCCTCGAATCCTGAGTCCTTACCTACCTGTTCTATTGTTTTAGTCAGAGATTCAAACTCCATTAATTTTTTAGAAGTACTTTCAGCTTTACCTTTCTCTATAGATAGCTCTTTAAATAAAGCAGCTGGGTCAAAGGGTTCTTCTAACCCTGCAAGCTTAGCAGCCTCTTTCATTCCACTTGTTAAATCGCTAAGTTGCATTTCAAGATTTGCTTGAGCAGCGTTTTTCTCATCTAACATTTTGTCAAATTCGGTGAATTTCCATGCCGAGAAAATAAGCAGTATAAAAAAGAATATGAAAGCTAATTCAGTTAAAGATGTTTCTACAATTGGCTGCGAGCGCTCCTCTTGCATGGAAGACATTAAGTTCTCTCACCTAAACTCTTCAGCTGCTCCGCGAGCGAACCATAAACCTTAGCAATATCGGATGCTACTTGATGTGAAGCTTGCTCTGTAGAATTAGCCGAGGACTCTATTTTTATATTTGCTGCCTGGCCTATTTTAATGGTTTCCGTGAGGTGATTATTAAGTTCTCGTATGGTAGAAACTACATTTGTCACGGTCTCGTTCAGTTGCCCTGTTGCTCCAAGGCTTTCACTAAAATCCACTGTAGCCTCTTTAAGTCTAGAGGCACCAGAACTCATATGATTCGCATTGATAGTAACAAGATCTGTAATCTCATCGAAGTTTTGAAGCGAGCTTGATAATGATTCATTCCAGAGGTTTATTGTATCAGTAAACTCCAAAATTTCGCCTTTTAGGCTTTCCAAGTCAGAAGTAACCGAAGATTTCAAATCCATTTTCACATCCTTTACATCTCCCAAGCCACTTAAAATTGATGATGAGATCTCTTCCAAATTCTTTTGATAAGATTTAGATTGGCTATCAACAACCTTTGCAAGTTCAGACTCAAAAGCAGAAATGTGACCGGTGATAATTGTACTAGACTGAGACAACTGTTTTGATAAATCATTGTTCGAGTTTATCATTTTCAGGTTAAGGGCATGATAACTTCCCTTATGTTCTTCAATAGTAGAGACCAAACCAGCTAGAGCGGACTCAAGCGGGCTTGAGATAATATCTGGATCAACCTTAATTTTATTTATCCGTTCAGTGAGGCCATCAAACGCTAATTTAACACTTTCCGCCCCGCCTTCCATAGAGGATTTAAACAACTCAGCAACCTGTGCATTAATGCTCTGATAGTCTGATAGTACACCTTTTAAAGTAGACTCTGTCTCAGAGTGCACTTTTGTTAGAGAGTTTGTTGATATGCTTGTCAATATATCTAACTGCTCAGTAAACTGAGTCAGAGATTTTTCCATTTCTGTCTCTAAGCGCTCTATCCTCACTTTAGTCTCAATTGAAAAAGCAGTAACCCACAAACGAGCAACCAACCCAACAATAGTGGTTCCCAGTGCAGCACCAAAACTACCAATAATTGAGTTCATGTTGATGGAATCACTAGCTGAAAGCGAAAATAAAGAAACAACCAGTGATATTAGTGTGAGAATGAAACCTAAATAGTAATAACTATCCCCTATTGTAGATTTAGGAAGATCAGGCGCTTCGTTATTTACAAGCACGATGTAACCTATCATAACCAGTGGAGGTACGGCCATACTGAAAATAATTGAATTAAACAGAATCCCAAGAACGATACAGAACGCGCCGATTACGACAGCAATAAGAAAAGCATGCTTGACAGAAACCCTTTCTGCGATTAACTTTCTTCTTCCACTTATATAATTATTTTCGTTTTTCATACTATGCTCTAGTTTATAGTTTCTACTTTAATAACTTGTCCGCCCCCATCACTGACATACTCTTCCCAAAAACGGATATGCCCTCTATTTTGGTGCGCCATACTCTTTGATCTTTGAACATAAAAAATAGTGATGCTCACATTTCCTAGGTAAGGCCTAACCTCTGATCCATAGGGTTTTCCCTTTAGAGTTTTAAATACAGGGTTATCTCTGTAATGAGAGAATTTATCATTATGGTGGAGCATATCAGACACTATCACCAGCCTTCTTTGGTCGGAAGGGGAATCAATCATTGTGTTCACGGAAGCAAATTTAATCATTTCCATTATTGGAGATGATGTAGATGTATAGTCGCCGATCAGTTGATCAAGAGATACTTCTATTTTATCAACAAAGCTTTCCTTCCAAGAGCTATATAATTTTCTCTTATTTGCAATAAGTTCACTTTTATCTTGGCCATCACCTGGATTACAAACAGAGAGCTTAGGACTAAAACCACCTACAAGGTCGCTCAATACGTAAACAGTAAAACGTTCGTCAATCTTTGAGTTTTCTACAAGACGCTTGATACGTTTTTTAATTACAAGGGCTTGTGTCTCAGAGAGGCTGTCAGTTGCGTCAAAAACTAAAACAGTTTCTCGAGAAACAACACCATCACTTCGGCACAAACTAATTTCATCTCTAGCAACAAAACTGTCTTTAATAAAATAATATCCAACGAACAGTGAACAAAAAACAGTCGCGCAAACAGTTAAAATTAAGAACCCCTGAAGGTCTTTTGTTTTTTTTCTTCTAGATCGCCGACTCAAAGCTTAGCAACCTCATCTATTTTCTGGTGATACTCTTCTTTAAAGTTAAGCATGTAAGCTTTTTTAGCTGGCAAGCTATCAGCGAGCCCTTCAAGTAAGCGTGCAATCTCATAACGTTTATCATCGTAGTCAGAACTCACTTCATCAAGGTCAAATTCTGCATTGTACTTGCTGTCAAAGTAAGCTGGAGGTGGGGCAGTTCTTTCTGAAGTATTTATATCTCTATATGTGGCAATTATATAATTAAGATTACTTCGAAGGTTTTTTATGTATGATCGATATATGCCCATTTGATATTCAAATGAACTTATGAATCCATTTAAAAGTTTTTGTCGTCTTTGAAGATCAACATATTTGATCTCAATAATTTCCAAATGATATTGGTGCAACTCATCTAGATCATCAATCATCTCTTTTCGCAATTCATCTAAATCACCCAAAAGTCTATTTCTTTTTCTAGACATTTTACCATACCCTGGGTAGGGATCATCCATGCTATAACCTTTATAAACAGCGAGACTGAAGAAAACAATGCCTATCATAAATAGAAGCCATGATTCCACATCAGTTATAGAAAGCAATCCGTCTTGGAACGAAGATACCGCTAGTGTCGCTGCGTGCTCTGGGTCTACCCCTAAAGCTTCTCGGTAATGGGCAACCAATAAATTAAAAACAATAGATACAACCACGGTTGAAATAAACAAGATTGTTGAACAATAAACCCATTTTCTAGATATATGGTTTTTATACCTAAACACCCACCACCCACTTAAATATCCTATAGAGATATTTAGCAATGAAACAATAAGAGCAATACTAACCCCTCCAACAAGGCCAAAATCACTACCTTTTGCAAAGAAAAAGCCATTCAGTAGAGATTCGATCAATAACGCAAAAACCAGAATACCTAAAGTAAGAACATGACTTTCAGGGTAGTCAGCAGACCTTCGTAATTTATTTACTTTTTTAAAATCACTTAAATCATCTTCAGCAGCTATAACATCACCTCTTACAGCTGCCAACTCTGTTAAGAGAGGAGTAAACTCAGCAGACACCTTGTTTTTGAACTCTTTCTCAACATTTTCGACATCAGTTATTTCTTTATTAATACTTGTAGATGTTATATTATTACGGAGGTCTTCAGTTAACTGTTTTACCTTAATGGTCGCTTGGTGAGCATAGGTCTCTATCTTATGATGAAAGTCTAGTTCGTTTGCATCCTCACCTTTGTAATTCATATCAGGTCGATTTTCTCTAGCCGCATTTTTTGCCAATTCGGCCACATTAAATCTATATGTTAGATCTTCATTGTCCAGTACTGGAAATTCAATAGGCTCGTACGGAGCAACTATCGTTTTAGTTTTGATAAAATCAAACATAATAGTGACACTTAAAATTTAGTTTAAACTCTTCGAGTTATATAAAAGCTGGCGCATAAAGGATATTAAAAAGCTTTCTGGTAGGCATTTTACCTATATTTAAACATGGTGAAAGCTCTTTGAGAAAACAAGGGAATTTAATTGTTAATCGATAGAAACAATTAATACTACGTTTATTTCATCTATACCGCTACTTCCCACCAATCACACCCCCATTAAACCTTATACTTCAGTGTTACATCAATATTTTTTATATCTATTAGGAGATACTTAAATTAATAACTTTTAAAGCGGGCTCCCCCCCCCACGCATCACTTCTAACAGATTCAGCAATATAATTTAAAACTGCTGGCTAGCGCTTCAATTACATCACCCCAACAACTCGAACCGTAACCGTTCAAACTGAGACGTGCTACACTCTCAGCGATTCCCCTAGCCAAGATCCTTGATAGGAGCGGCTATCCCGGCCGGGATTTTCCACTGACGACCGCCTTCGGTTTGGACAATAATCGTCTTGCGGTTCATTTTAATGACCGTCCCAAAAATAGGCCCTTTCTGGCTATCAAAATGCACTTGCTGTCCTAAACGTAGATTTTTTAGCGCATCGAGGTCTTGTTGTGCTCGCACTTCTTCAATTCGAGCACAGATCATCTCATTCAGCTCCAGTAATTGGTCCAAGTTCATCTCGTCTATTAACATCCGCTTGCCTTCTTATCGACTACCTTTTTATTGGCTGGCAGGATGCTAACTTACTCTTGAAATTCCAATTGAAGATTAAGCCATGATGAGTCCGAAAGGAGACGCTTGCGTTTTCAAACAAAGGTAAGTATTCGCTCTTGTAGGTATCCCTGAAACTTTAATATTTGACGAATATCTTCTCTCATTAAAGTGACCGGTTCCATTAGACCAGAACATCCATTGTATTTGTTGCTTATGTTGTTACAACGAAAGATCACCTTATTGTCTTTTCTACATCAGGTATTTAAACCCTATATACCATTGACTTATATAGTAATATAAAAATATTCCTGTAAGTTTCCCCCTAACCTAAGAACTCAACCCCTATACATTAAAGTGCATGTTTTTTAAGTAATTAGTAGGGGGTGAATTAAGTGAAGGGCTTGAATAGTATTCGTAAAAAGCTTAATACCAGACATGAAGGGCAGCCAGTATGAATGAAGGCCAGATAAATAAAGTGTTCCATGTTTTCGGTTCTAAATCTAGGGAAATTGTAAATCAGTTCAAGATGAGCAATAAAAGTAGATTTTATTTTGATTACAAATTAGCAGGTGATCGTCATTGTGATTTTATAATCATTGATGCAAGTGAAATAAAAGGTGGGAATATAACCAAGTGGATTGAAGGAATGACGCTGATAACGCGTCCTATTATTTTTATAGTGGATGCCAAACAATATTTCTCGGTCGATTCTTTGCTTACTTTTACTTTGAAATTAGAGGCTAAATTCGGAACACACTGCGTATCCAGTTTAAAAAGCCACAGAGAGCTTGTCAGTGTTCTTGAAGGTGTATATGAACTACTTAATGGTTTTTCTACTGTGTGTTTAGACTTCGCAGATTTCGCTTGTTTTTTATCGAAAGGACAATATTACTGGAGCGAAACAGTTTATTCGTAAGCGCTCAATAATCCCCACCTAACATCTGCGAAGTTATTCAAATACGCTCAAGCTTCATTCATTATGAGGCAAAATCATGAGCAAATCAGCACTCACAAAAAAACAAGCCTACTGGCTCAACCACATACAGCAGTGCGAGCAGAAGAAGCTAACCGCTCCCGCTTACTGTGATCAACATGACCTGAAAGTATCACAGCTTTACAGCTATAAACACGAACTTCGCCGCAAAGGTTTTCTCCAAACGGAATCTACAACGGCTTTTGCAAAAGCCACCGTTAAACCACCACAAAAAACGACGACGGTTAGGGTGCACCCTGTCGCTTTCTCTTTGTCCGTTGCCTGGGGTAAGTTCCGCTTACAAATGACGACGGGTGGTCCGTTGTCATGATGAGGCCTGATGACTTATCGATTACCGTCTACTTGCATAAAGCTCCTGTAGACTTCCGAAAATCGATTAACGGCTTGGCCATCTTGGTCGAAGCGGAGATGGAACTGAACCCTTTCGAGAAAGCGCTATTCGCTTTCTGTAACCGTCAGCGTGATAAAATCAAGGTACTGTATTGGGAGCGCAATGGTTTTTGTCTCTGGTATAAACGCTTAGATAAAGAACGGTTTAAGTGGCCAAATAAACAAGCGTCTGATGTTATTACCCTGACGACTCAGGAACTAAACTGGCTATTGGATGGCTTTGATTTATGGAGTAATAAACCTCACCAAACCCTGAATTATCAGTCGGTTATCTAAGCGTAATCAGGTATAATACAGGCCATGAAAATCAACCCAAACAACCTACCTAACGATGTTGAAAGCCTTAAAGCTTTAGTCCAAAAGCAGCAAAACCTGTTGGATGAAAAGCAAGCTGAGGTCGATAAGAAGCAGGCTCGCGTAGAGCAATTAGAAGAGCAGTGGCGTCTGTTCCTGCATCGTAAATTTGCCTCGCAAAGCGAGAAAGCGCCAGGTCAGGGTGAACTCTTCAATGAAACGGAAGAAACCGCAGAAGACCCCATTCTTGAGTTGGATGCGGAAGCTATACTCAGTCCTGAGACAAAGACCAAAGCCAAGACTCGTGGCCGTAAGCCATTACCGTCTGAGCTACCTCGCGTTAAAGTCATCCATGATCTTCCTGAGTCTGAGCGTCAATGCCCTTGCGGCTGCCAACTCTCGGAAATAGGTGAAGAAACCTCCGAACAGCTGGACATCATTCCTGCCAAAATACGTGTACTTCAGCATATCCAAAAGAAGTATGCCTGCAAGGCCTGCGAAGATAAGGTCAAAACGGCATTCAAACCTGCTCAGCCCATTCCAAAGAGTAATGCCAGTGCGGGTTTGTTAGCTCATATTGCGGTATCGAAGTATCAAGATGCATTACCGCTATACAGACAGGAAGGAATGTTCAAACGCGTAGGCATTCACCTTCCACGGCAAACACTGGCTAACTGGGTGATCCGCTCCAGCGAGTTGCTACAACCGCTTATCAACCTGATGCGTGATCAGCTACTGGCAAGCCCCGTTATTCATTGCGATGAAACGGTCGTTAAGGTGCTGAAAGAGCCCGATAAACCGGCCAGTAGCCAATCCTATATGTGGGTTCAGGTGGCAGGGCCACCGCAACAACGCATTATCTTGTTCGATTATGATCAGGGTCGTTCCGGTCAGGTACCCCTGCGCCTGTTGTCTGGCTATCAAGGCTATCTGCAAACGGATGGTTATGAAGGCTATAACGCGGTGGCATCACAACCAGGCGTTACTCAACTCTGCTGTATGGCTCACGCTCGGCGTAAGTTTATGGAGGCTAAAAAAGCACAACCTAAAGCTAAAGCCAAAACGCGCAGTAAGGTTGATGTCGCTATCGACATGATTGGCAAGCTGTATGGGTTAGAGCGAGCTTATCAAGATGCGACACCAGAAAACCGTTATCAAATGCGGCAAGAGAAGGCGAAACCCGTGCTCGAAAAGCTGAGACACTGGCTGGATAAAACCTTGCCTGCTGTCCCACCAACCACATTATTGGGAAAGGCCCTGAATTATCTGCACAAATACTGGTCACGTCTGACGACTTACTTGGAAGATGGCCGCTTGAATATCGATAACAACATAGCGGAGAATGCTATCCGACCGTTCGTAATCGGTCGTAAGAACTGGTTGTTTAGTGATACACCGAGAGGGGCTCACGCCAGTGCAAGGATCTATAGCGTTATTGAATCAGCTAAAGCTAATGGGCTGGAGCCTTACGCATATCTCAAGCAGTTGTTTACCGAGCTACCGCGCGTGAATAGTGTCGATGACGTAGAGGCGTTGTTGCCTTGGAATCAGAACCTGACAACCTTGCTCATGAATGAAACACTGCCGCAAGATGGGGTTTAATTACCGCTTACGTATCTGGATCAAGTACATCATCCTTAACTAACTCGAAGAACATTAGAGCATGAATAGTGGCTTTAGCTAGATGTTCCATAATCCCCTCTTCGGCATTTAACGCCTACGTAACAGGCGCGAATTTATGAACGTCCTTGTTGACGCACTTGTTATGTTTTTTCTAACCATTTGAACATCACCAATGCATCAACGTAACCTAAATTGGGGTGGTTAAATGCATTGGGTAAACGGCCAACAGTATCAAAGCCTAGTTTGCTCCACAAACGAACTGCACCTTCATTACTTGATGCTACAAAATTAAATTGCATTGCTTTATAGCCAAGCTCAGATGCAACTTTTTGAGAGTGTTCGCACATTGTTGTAGCTAACCCTTTGCCTCGTGCCTTTGATGAAACCATATACCCACAGTTGCAAACATGGCTACCCGGCCCAGCTTGGTTTGTTTTTATATAGTATGTGCCGAATATTTGACCCGCCTCTTCAAAAACATATGTCTTACGGGGTGCATCTAGCCAGATTTTCTCTGCCTGTTCCTTCGTGGTTTCAACATCGTATGCATAAGTTTCTCCGGCTTTAACAATTTCATGAAAAATAGGCCAGATTGCATTCCAATCTTCTCTTATTACTTCTCTAATATTCATGCGAAATTCTCTGTGAAAACATAACGCCGCAATAAAGGGCCGAACGCAGTGAGGTCCAGCCCACGTGTTTTTGTGGGCGATCTTTGATTGCCTTGTTATGCACTTTTACCATTTGTGCCTTGCTGGATCAGTTTTTTCACGAAATTCATCTGTTAGTTTTGAAACTAACTCTTCGTCAGCTAAACCTTCGCCGCGTATAGCTATTAGTTGTATCCAAGCCTTTGAACGACTATGCCCATCGAAGAGCAAACTCATTTGCTTATTTCGGTTTTCGACTAACTTGTAATTGAGTAAATACCTTGAATGAACATGCTCACTTTCATCATCAATGGCCTCTCGAAACTCAGCAAGACAAAGTGAACAAAATTGTTCAATAGCATTCTCTTTTATTTGCTTAAATATTTTCCAATCTGATTCATTCATGCTCTATCTCTAGTGCGCATAACGCTTTGCTAATGGGCAAATGTTTGATGGCGGTTTTTATGCGTGTTTTTGCATAAAAAGTGACAGCGAATATTTGTCCTATTGAGCTTTTTGTTAGGTATTTACTTGCACTACAATTCCGCCCATATAAGCTTCATCTGCATAGCATTTTATTCCATCAATGTAACAGGTGTGAGAATCTCGCCTTTCATTAGTATCAGTGTAAACCGCAACAAAACCTCCATGCATGCCTTCATTAAAAAAGCTTAAGGCTCGGCCGTCTTCATCTGCGACCTTTAAAGCACATCGAGAACAAACATAATTTGGATAACGTGAATAAAAATCCAAATCAGTTTTACAAATTGGGCAACAATAGTCATTTTCACGCATCTTAATATCCTGAATACCTAACGCCTTGCACACAGGCGACTAATAACAGTGGCCGGCTCTTTGGCCGCTTTTATTAATTGTCCTGTGCTGCGTCTGGTTAGCTGTGATTTCTATACCTGCTCTTGGTATATTTCGACATTCCATGATTCTGCTTGCTCTACTTTTTTAAAAACATCCAAAGCTTGGACATGCTCAAAATACTTTTCAAGGCTTGGGTATTCCTCTGCCCATAAACTTGCTTCTAGGTTAGCCAGCATAACAGCAGGCTTGCATGTAAATTCAACATGAAGTTGTTCCATATGTGAATATTCACCATTTTCCTCGATACAAAATTGCCTTACGAAATCAAGATAAAAAAGAGATTCACCCGTAAAATCGAAAACGCCAAATTGCAATAAAACATCATCTTCCATGCACTCAACAGGCAATGAACAAAACTCTTTGAAAGCACCAAACGCAACCAAGGGGAGTGGTTTTTTTACGCTAAACCCGTGCTCAACTAACAACTCATTTAGTTTTTCAATTGATTTTTCAACTTCCATTTGATGTTCTCATTTTACAGCTAACGCCTTGCACATGGGCAACAGCAAAAGTGGCCGGCTCCTTGGCCGTTTTTGTTGTTGTCCTATGCTGCTATTGGTTAGGTGTGGAAGTCACTTCGGACTTTGATGCTTAATCCAAAGTTCCTCATTCCCGTGATCCATACCTTCTAACATTTACTCCACTTCATCCATTTTTCACGAAGACTGAAGCGAAGAATTTTAAACGCTAATTTCAATCGTTAATGTGGGATGCCCCACAACTCAAACGTATTAAAGTACGGTATTTTCAATGCTTAACTTTTGCACTGTTTTTGGATCGAAACCGTACACGCTTTAAAACAAAAACACTATTAATACAGCTTGGTAGCACACCTAACGCCTTGCACATGGGAAATTAATAAACGTGGCCGTCTTTTTGGCCGCTTTTATTAATTTTCCTATGATGCTTATTGTTAGGTGTGGACGTCACTTCGGACTTTGACCTTTATTCCAAAGGCTCTTATTCCCGTGATCCACACCATTAATTTTTACTCCACACTTGCGTGCTTGCACGAAGACCGAAGCGAAGAACTTTTAACGCTTAATCCAATCGTTAATGTGGGATGCCCCACAACTAAAGCCTTTAACTATAAGGCACTTTCAGCACTTAACTTTTGCACTGAATTTGGTGCGAATGCCTACAATCCTTTGAAATATAAACCATAAATACAAGACTTAGCACACCTAACGCCTTGCACATGGGCAACAATGAAAGTGGCCGTCTTTTTGGCCGCTTTTGTTGTTGTCCCTTGCTGCGACTTGTTAGGTGTGGAAGTCACTTCGGACTTTGATATTGGCTCCAAAGTCTCTTATTCCCGTGACTCACACCCTTTAATATTTACTTCACTTCATCCTTTTTGCACGAAGACTGAAGCGAAGACGTTTAAATTCTAAACTCACCGTTGATGCGGGCTGCCCCACAACTCAAGCGTATTAAAGTACGATACTTTCAACGCTTAACTTTTGCACTGTTTTTTGATCGAAACCGCACACTCTTTAAAACAAAAACACTATAAATACAGTCTGGTAGCACACCTAACGCCGCGATAAAGGGCCGGAAAAGCCGTAGGCTTTGGAGGTCCAGCCCACGTATTTTGTGGGCGATCTTTGATTGCCTTGTTATATTTCAAATTCTATTTCTCAAACCATTTTTCGACTTCATCTGGGTTTGATTTTATATACTTATGAATGAAAAAGCCCACAGCTAAATAAAAGCCAGTGAGTATAAGTGACCCGACGAAACTTAGATCGTCAAAGGCACCTTGAAAATATATGCTGATAGTACCTGTAATGCAAAAGCCAATAAAAGTAGACCAAAATGCTATTCTTTGGTTTTTATTCATGTTTTATTTCCCTTTAAAACACTTGTGGCACATAGTTGATATTTAGTTCAACCAAATTATTACACTAATTATTAATACGTAAAAAATAAGCCCTGTTATGTAGGCAGTACTTAATTCTTTATTTCCCTGTTTCTTTTCTTTGTTGAAGACTCCAAAACTAAATATGGGTTTTCTCAATAAACCGAATGAAATAACTCTCAGAATTAATGCGCCCGTAGTATAAAAAATAAACGCGAATATCAAATCCCAGAATAACCAGCCTAATACTTCAAATACGATACCCAATTAATTCACCTTTCCATGGTAATGCGAAAAAAATATAACGCCTTGCACATGGGCAACAGCAAAAGTGGCCGGCTCTTTGGCCGCTTTTGTTGTTGTCCCTTGCTGCGACTTGTTAGGGGTTTAATTCACTTCGGACTTTAATATGTTATTCCGAAGTTTCTCATTCCACTAACACTCTTTTTATTTAACTTCGGATATTGATACTTGCTCCGAAGATTCGTATTCCACTAACACGCTTTAATGCTTATTCCGCTTTATCCATTTTGCACGATGACCTAAGCGAAGAACATTGACTATTAATTTTAATCCTTCAAGTGGGCAGCCCCACAACTAAAGCGTATTAATTTACGGCACTTTCACACATTAACTTTTGCTTTAAACATGGGTTAATTCTAGCCGTTTTGCTTCACTGCGGCGTACTCTTTTTGACGCTTAGGCTGACGTAACTATATGGCTTTAAGACCCCTAACGCCTTGCACATGGGAAATTAATAAACGTGGCCGTCTTTTTGGCCGCTTTTATTAATTTTCCTATGATGCTTATTGTTAGGTGTGGACGTCACTTCGGACTTTGACCTTGATTCCAAAGGCTCTTATTCCCGTGACCCACACCTTTAATTTTTACTCCACTCTAGCGTGCTTGCACGAAGACCGAAGCGAAGAATTTTAAACGCTTAATCCAACCGTTAATGTGGGATGCCCCACAACTAAAGCCTTTAACTATACGGTATTTTCAGTTCTTCACTTTTGCACTGAATTTGGTTAAAACACCTACAACCCTTTGAAATTTACACTACAAATACAAGAATTTAGCACACCTAACGCTTTGCACATGGGCAACAACAAAAACGGCCAGTTTTTTCTCTTTGGCCGCTTTTGTTGTTGTCCTATGCTGCTATTGGTTAGGTGTGGAAGTCACTTCGGACTTTGATATTGGCTCCAAAGTTCCTCACTCCCGTGACTCACACCTTCTAATTTTTATTCCACTTCATCCATCTTGCACGAAGAGTGAAGCGAAGAATTTTGATTTCTATTTTCAATAGCTAGTGTGGGCGGCCCCACAACACAAGCGTATTAATGCACGGTACTTTCAACGCTTAATTTTTGCACTGGTTTTGGATCGATACCGCACACTCTTTAAAACAAAAACACCATAAATACAGCCTGGTAGCACACCTAACGCCTAGCACATGGGCAACAATGAAAGTGGCCGGCTCTTTGGCCGCTTTTGTTGTTGTCCTATGATGTGACTTGTTAGGTGCTGAAATCACTTCGGACTTTGACTCGTTTCTCCGAAGTTTATTATTTTAACCCTAACACTCTTTAATTTTTACTCAGTCCTTTTAATTTTGCACATTGAACTGAGCGAAGAATTTTAATTTATTGATGCAGTTTTTAATGCGAGTTGCCCCACAACCTAAGCGGCTATTTTTACTCGCTACTACGGTGTTTCACTTTTGCTTTGATACTTAACTGCGGCGTACCCTTATTGACGCTCAAGCTACCGTAGCCATAGACCTTTAGAGCACCTAACGCTTTGCACATGGGCAACAACAAAAGTGGCCGGCTTTTTCTTTTTGGCCGCTTTTGTTGTTGTCCTATGCTGCTACTGGTTAGGTGTGGACGACACTTCGGACTTTGACCTTTATTCAAAAGGCTCTTATTCCCGTGACTTACACCCTTAATTTTTACTCCACTTCATCCATCTTGCACGAAGATTGAAGAGAAGAATTTTAAACGCTTAATCTAACCGTTAATGTGGGATGCCCCACAACTAAAGCCTTCAACTATACGCTACTTTCAGCTCTTAACTTTTGCACTGAATTTGGTTAAAACACCTACAACCCTTTGAAACTTAAACTACAAATAGAAGGATTTAGCACACCTAACGCCTTGCACATGGGCAACAATGAAAGTGGCCGTCTTTTTGGCCGCTTTTGTTGTTGTCCTATGCTGCTATTGGTTAGGTGTGGAAGTCACTTCGGACTTTGATACTTACTCCAAAGTCTCTTATTCCCGTGATCCATACCTTTTAATATTGCTCCACTTCATCCTTTTTGCACGAAGACTGAAACGAAGACGTTTAAATTCTAAATTCACCGTTGATGCGGGCTGCCCCACAACTCAAGCGTATTAAAGTACGATACTTTCAACGCTTAACTTTTGCACTGTTTTTTGATCGGAACCGCACACGCTTTAAACCAAAACCGCCATAAATACTGACTGGTAGCACACCTAACGCTCAAATTTATGGCAGGTTTGTGGAACGGCGTAGCCGTGGAGCAAAGCTGTCCTTAACATTTACTTGTTATAGCAATATGCCCTCTATGGCCACTCAATTTAATGGCTACCCTGATTCTTTTAATGCTTTTTCAAGTGTAACCGTAGTAACTATTTTTACTCACAGCACTCACTACGCTTCGACATAGTATTTTAATTAAATACTATTAAGCCAAGTACAAAGATCAGTTGAACAAAAACTAATATCAAATATCTTGCTGTCTGAGACAAACTAAAAAGATTAATTGGTTTTATCAATGGCGTATATATCAATTCGACAATTACTATTGTTAGTAAAAGAGCAACAATAAACCAGTCTTGAAAATAGGACAGCAGCCAAATAAACGCAAATAACGTAAAAGGAAGCATGCCTAGCCCCTTAATATATGTATTATTTACGTTTATGTTCATATTTACCTTAAGCTATAACGCTTTGCACATGGGCAACAACAAAAACGGCCGGCTTTTTCTCTTTGGCCGCTTTTGTTGTTGTCCTATGCTGCTACTGGTTAGGTGTGGACGTCACTTCGGACTTTGATATTGACTTCAAGGGCTCTTATTCCCGTGACTCACACCCTTAATTTTTACTCCACTTCATCCATCTTGCACGATGATTGAAACGAAGAATTTTAAACGCTAAGTACAATCGTAAATGTGGGCTACCCCACAACTCAAGCTTAATAAATTACGGTGCTTTCAGCACTTAACTTTTGCACTGAATTTGGTTCGAATGCCTACAATCCTTTGAAATATACAATACAAATACAAGGATTCAGCACACCTAACGCTTTGCTAATGGGCAAATGTTTGATGGCGGTTTTTATGCGTGTTTTTGCATAAAAAGTGACAGCGAATATTTGTCCTATTGAGCTATTGGTTATGCTTTATTTTGTTCATAGTTTGGTCTTTCAGTATTTGTACTAAACCAGCCTGATTTTGATTCACAATATATTTCGTAGTTTGGCACAGGTATATGACCCTCCGTTACTGTACCAAGCCTTAACCTTATTGTTTCAGGCATGTCAGTTCTTTGGCTATACAACGGACTGCCACAGTTACCACAAAATACACGCTTTTTATTTGGACTTGAGAAGAACGTTTTTAAAGAACTAGAACCATTGGTAAAAGTAAATTTTTCAAGCTCTATTGGAGCATTGGTGACGAACGGTGTTCCCTGTGCTCGCTTACATTGGCTGCAATGGCAAACTGCAACTTCATTGATTCAACCATCGTATCGATACTTAACCTCTTCACAGAGACAACTTCCTTTTATCATACTATCCTCGATTTACTTTTAGAGCATAACGCTTTGCACATGGGCAACAACAAAAACGGCCAGTTTTTTCTCTTTGGCCGCTTTTGTTGTTGTCCTATGCTGCTATTGGTTAGGTGTGGAAGTCACTTCGGACTTTGATATTGGCTCCAAAGTTCCTCACTCCCGTGACTCACACCTTCTAATTTTTATTCCACTTCATCCATCTTGCACGAAGAGTGAAGCGAAGAATTTTGATTTCTATTTTCAATAGCTAGTGTGGGCGGCCCCACAACACAAGCGTATTAATGCACGGTACTTTCAACGCTTAATTTTTGCACTGGTTTTGGATCGATACCGCACACTCTTTAAAACAAAAACACCATAAATACAGCCTGGTAGCACACCTAACGCCTTGCTCTGCGGTTGGGTAAAACTGGCGGCTTTTTTGCCAGCGAAGCGAGGCGAAAAAGGTGCCAGTTTTACCCAATCCGCAGGAGCCACTTGTTATGTGTTTATTCTGGTAGTTGTTCATAAGAAATTACTCTCTCCAGATTTTGTGCCCAGGCAGCTGAACTAGAGGTAAAAATATGAGCTGTTGGCTTTATAGAGATAGCTTGATCTAAACTGCCTGCCGGCACTACAACTAATTGATTATTCATTTGTAAACTTGGTAGTGCCGAACCACAATTTGAGCAAAAACATTTTACATGCCTAGTTGAAGGTAGCTTATAAGTTTTTACTCTGTCTTCGCCCGTTTTCCATATCAACTTTGCAGAAGAAGAAAACAGGTTTGAAGCATGTACTGAGCCTGTATCTTTTTGGCAGCGATTACAATGACATAAATATAGGCTTTCGAATTCTCCACTCACTTCAAAGCTTACTGCACCACATAAACATGATCCTGTAATACTCATTCTATATACCTGCTGCTGTCTGATTCACATAACGCCCTGCTCAACGGTGTAGTATTTTTGGCAGTTTTTATGCGGCTCTTTGCATAAAAAGTGACAAAAATGCGGAATCCGTTGCAGCTAATGGTTAGGTGTGGACGTCACTTCGGACTTTGATATTGACTCCAAAGGATCTTATTCCCGTGACTCACACCCTTTAATTTTTATTCCACTTCATCCATCTTGCACGAAGATTGAAACGAAGAATGTTAACCGCTTAATCCAACCGTTAATGTGGGCTGCCCCACAACTCAAGCGTGTAAATTTGCGGTATTTTCAGCACTTCACTTTTGCACTGAATTTGGTTCGATTACCTACAAACCTTTGAAATATACATCATAAATACAAGGATTTAGCACACCTAACGCCTAGCACACGTGCTTAGTAATTGGAGGGACTTTTGCGTTCCTGTGCAAAAGGCGCGACGATTACTAAGTCCCGTGGTGCTTATGGTTATAAGGCAAACCGTTGAGTTTAAGCGAAGTCACTGACTGAAGCGTAGCGAAAGCGCACTCTTTAATTCACCGATTAAAATATTAACGTTTCAATCCCACGGAGTTTAAACAAACCACCAGAGAACAAAACCCTTTAACTTGAAATTTGTGATGAAGTCTCAAACAAAAAGCCACAAACGAAATCAGTGAAAGTGGTGTTTAGCTGAACTTTATTAAGCCACCTGAACAAAATGTTGAGGTGCCACATACCAATGAAAAACAAACAAACCGATTAAGAAAACTAAGCAGCTTAGACCCACAAAACCAAACAGGAAGCTTTAAGCTTTTGCCGTATAACGCCTGCAGCATGTGCGGCAAAAAGTGTAGTGAGGAACGAACGTAGCTTTTTGACGTCCCATGCCTGCACTGGTTATAAGCCGTTTAGCACTGAGGTTCAAATTTAAATACCTCACCATCGAAAGATGGTTCTTTGAATGTTGTTGTATCTATGAATTCATTAGACACCGCTAAGGCTTCTTCAATTGAATTTGGTTTTGGAAACAAATTATCTCTTCGAATAATAAAATTTGTAAAAGGAACCGTTAAATCAACTGTAATTGGCATGGATGAATTCTCATCGCCACCGTAGTAGCCCGAAAACTCTGCATTGGCCATTAATTTAAGATTGAACAAGTTTCTTTCTACTCGCTTCAACTCGATATGCACATCATTGCACCAATCATGTGTTGTGAGATAGAACGTTGTTTCGTTCATTTCTTTTACAATTTCGTTTTGAAAATCAATTGACTCTAACTCGTGCCAACTCTTACCTTTAAATGGTATCCACTCTGAAGCTAAAGAACATTCCCACTCATTATCCCCATATTTAATTGGCTCGAAGTCAATTTCTATTGATATGAACAGACCCCTTTTCAAACCGACATTCGGGTTTTCAAAAATAAACCCAGAGATTGAGCCTGATTTCGCTTTTAACTCCTGATGTGGAAACTCCATTTCACTTCCTTACGACTTATAACGCCTTGCTAAGCGGTTGTGGTGAATTGGCGGTTTGTTTGCGGTTCTTTGCAAACAAGGTGTCAATTTACCACAATCCGACTTGAGCAACTTGTTATATGGTTTATTGCTTTGAACTTAAAGTCCTTCAGGTGGCTCGAAGGATTTGAAGCCAACAAATCGACGCACAATACCAAGAACAGCCTCTAAGTTAGGAGAAGATTCTCGTGAAGGCCACAAGCTTCGCCATTCTTTCTCGCACTCGTCTCTGACCTCAATTACATATTGCTTTGTGAGACCCTCGTATTTGATATCCCAGTGGTCTGGATGCTCTTCCGCGTCGCTAAGAAGGTTGCGCGCAGCAAACCAGATGGAAACCCAGTGAAGCAATGGATCTTCCGGATGTCGATTTCGCAGAGGGAGAACAATCTGGGGCTCCCACTTGCCTTCTTCGAAAAGATCTTTTTCCGCAATATATTTCATAATAGACTCTTAAAGTTTGGTGCGTTCACTCGGCCATATAACGCTGCGATAAAGGGCCGGAACTGCGTAGCAGTGGAGGTCCAGCCCTGTAAGGGCGATCTTTGATTGCCTGGTTATACGATTATTCATTCCAGAGTTAATATTAGCCTATTAATTTCGGTATAAAAATAATAGGTAAAGCAATGACTATGACGATCAATAGAAGATAGAACAATGCTTTTCCTGTTTTCACAGTTCCAGATTTAAAGCCAAAAAAACGGAAAAAGTATACAGGTACACCTATTATTGGAAATACCGCACAAAAAACTTTATAACCACCAATTTTTCGTAACTCATTTTCCTTAGCATGCCGGCCGCACCAAATAAAAACACAAACAGCAATAAATATTGAGTGGGCCACAGTTATAGCTTGCTGGTCTGAAATACTAAAGCTAAAAATACCTTCTACTATCCCACTCACTAGAAAGCTAATAAGTATAACAATGAGTACAAAATTTGATTTATTCATAATGTTCTTTTACGTATAACGCCTAGCACATGGGCAACAATGAAAGTGGCCGGCTCTTTGGCCGCTTTTGTTGTTGTCCTATGATGTGACTTGTTAGGTGCTGAAATCACTTCGGACTTTGACTCGTTTCTCCGAAGTTTATTATTTTAACCCTAACACTCTTTAATTTTTACTCAGTCCTTTTAATTTTGCACATTGAACTGAGCGAAGAATTTTAATTTATTGATGCAGTTTTTAATGCGAGTTGCCCCACAACCTAAGCGGCTATTTTTACTCGCTACTACGGTGTTTCACTTTTGCTTTGATACTTAACTGCGGCGTACCCTTATTGACGCTCAAGCTACCGTAGCCATAGACCTTTAGAGCACCTAACGCTTACATAAAGGGCCGGAACTGCGTAGCAGTGGAGGTCCAGCCAGCTTGTCTGGCGATCTTTGATGTTCTAGTTAAGAGTTTTATTCATCCGCCGTTTGCCGCGTCTATTGCTGGTAATATTGAATAAAATAGTATGGTAAAACAAATAACTATACTACCTATTGCTACCAGTATTGGAACAAATTTAGTTTGGACTGAACCAACCCTAAAGAGACCAATTACTGATGGAACAAAGCTCAATAAAGCCACAACGAAGAAAAAAACAAGAATGAGAAATAATGCAATAAATGTAAAGCCTGAATCAGCAGGCCCTCTAATAACATTTTCGTTACCAAGGCCAAAATACTGGTAAAAACCAAAGAAAATTAGCAATGACGTTATTACTATTGCTGAGATTAGGGATATTCTGATTGCTTGCATTTATTGACTCTTAACGCCTTTAGCTGCGGCGAGCGATAGCGAGTCCAGCCCCGGGGCTTTTTCCGGGGCGAGGCAGGCTAAACTTGTTAAATGCTTTGATCACTGAACGACAGCCCCATAAAGGAAGAACAAAGCCATAATTACTATTTGATGGTAAATCATGCGCCGACGATAAACCAAACCTTCGGGTTTAAATTTGTTGCGATGAAAAACCATCGCTTGAAGCAAGACTTCCATGCGCGGCCCCTGATAATAAGTGGCCGCCATTGCCCAGCAATAAACATAAGATAGATTAAAGACAATAAATGCTGTTGCGATTAATGTGATTTGCAGTTCCGTTGACACCTTGAGCTTAGCCTTTAGCAATTAATTAGAAATAACCACTACCTGGATTTGACGGAGTGTCATCGTGCCCGCGCTTTGTAAGCGCTCAATAATCCCCACCTAACATCTGCGAAGTTATTCAAATACGCTCAAGCTTCATTCATTATGAGGCAAAATCATGAGCAAATCAGCACTCACAAAAAAACAAGCCTACTGGCTCAACCACATACAGCAGTGCGAGCAGAAGAAGCTAACCGCTCCCGCTTACTGTGATCAACATGACCTGAAAGTATCACAGCTTTACAGCTATAAACACGAACTTCGCCGCAAAGGTTTTCTGCAAACCGAATCTACAACGGCTTTTGCAAAAGCCCTCGTTACACCATCACAAAAAACGGCGACGGTTAGGGCGCACCCTGTCGCTTTCTCTTTGTCCGTTGCCTGGGGTAAGTTCCGCTTACAAATGACGACGGGTGGTCCGTTGTCATGATGAGGCCTGATGACTTATCGATTACCGTCTACCTGCATAAAGACCCCGTGGACTTTAGAAAGTCGATTAACGGCTTGGCCATCCTGGTCGAAGCGGAGATGGAACTGAACCCTTTCGAGAAAGCGCTATTCGCTTTCTGTAACCGTCAGCGTGATAAAATCAAGGTACTGTATTGGGAGCGCAATGGTTTTTGTCTCTGGTATAAACGCTTAGATAAAGAACGGTTTAAGTGGCCAAATAAACAAGCGTCTGATGTTATTACCCTGACGACTCAGGAACTAAACTGGCTATTGGATGGCTTTGATTTATGGAGTAATAAACCTCACCAAACCCTGAATTATCAGTCGGTTATCTAAGCGTAATCAGGTATAATACAGGCCATGAAAATCAACCCAAACAACCTACCTAACGATGTTGAAAGCCTTAAAGCTTTAGTCCAAAAGCAGCAAAACCTGTTGGATGAAAAGCAAGCTGAGGTCGATAAGAAGCAGGCTCGCGTAGAGCAATTAGAAGAGCAGTGGCGTCTGTTCCTGCATCGTAAATTTGCCTCGCAAAGCGAGAAAGCGCCAGGTCAGGGTGAACTCTTCAATGAAACGGAAGAAACCGCAGAAGACCCCATTCTTGAGTTGGATGCGGAAGCTATACTCAGTCCTGAGACAAAGACCAAAGCCAAGACTCGTGGCCGTAAGCCATTACCGTCTGAGCTACCTCGCGTTAAAGTCATCCATGATCTTCCTGAGTCTGAGCGTCAATGCCCTTGCGGCTGCCAACTCTCGGAAATAGGTGAAGAAACCTCCGAACAGCTGGACATCATTCCTGCCAAAATACGTGTACTTCAGCATATCCAAAAGAAGTATGCCTGCAAGGCCTGCGAAGATAAGGTCAAAACGGCATTCAAACCTGCTCAGCCCATTCCAAAGAGTAATGCCAGTGCGGGTTTGTTAGCTCATATTGCGGTATCGAAGTATCAAGATGCATTACCGCTATACAGACAGGAAGGAATGTTCAAACGCGTAGGCATTCACCTTCCACGGCAAACACTGGCTAACTGGGTGATCCGCTCCAGCGAGTTGCTACAACCGCTTATCAACCTGATGCGTGATCAGCTACTGGCAAGCCCCGTTATTCATTGCGATGAAACGGTCGTTAAGGTGCTGAAAGAGCCCGATAAACCGGCCAGTAGCCAATCCTATATGTGGGTTCAAGTGGCAGGGCCGCCGCAACAGCGCATTATTTTGTTTGATTATGATCAGAGTCGTTCCGGTCAGGTACCCCTGCGCCTGCTGTCTGGCTATCAAGGCTATCTGCAAACGGATGGTTATGAAGGCTATAACGCGGTGGCATCACAACCAGGCGTTACTCAACTCTGCTGTATGGCTCACGCTCGGCGTAAGTTTATGGAGGCTAAAAAAGCACAACCTAAAGCTAAAGCCAAAACGCGCAGTAAGGTTGATGTCGCTATCGACATGATTGGCAAGCTGTATGGGTTAGAGCGAGCTTATCAAGATGCGACACCAGAAAACCGTTATCAAATGCGGCAAGAGAAGGCGAAACCCGTGCTCGAAAAGCTGAGACACTGGCTGGATAAAACCTTGCCTGCTGTCCCACCAACCACATTATTGGGAAAGGCCCTGAATTATCTGCACAAATACTGGTCACGTCTGACGACTTACTTGGAAGATGGCCGCTTGAATATCGATAACAACATCGCGGAGAATGCTATCCGACCGTTCGTAATCGGTCGTAAGAACTGGTTGTTTAGTGATACACCGAGAGGGGCTCACGCCAGTGCAAGAATCTATAGCGTTATTGAAACGGCTAAAGCGAATGGGCTGGAGCCTTATGCTTATCTTAAGCAGTTGTTTACCGAACTACCGCGCGTGAGTAGTGTTGATGACGTAGAGGCGTTGCTGCCTTGGAATCAGAACCTGACAACCTTGCTCATGAATGAAACACTGCCGCAAGGTGGGGTTTAATTACCGCTTACCGCGCTTTTTGTAGTGCTTATAGATGAAAACCCCAATAGCAAGAAACATGAGTATAGGGATAACAACTGACTCAATTTTATTGGCTGACTCCATATCACTGAGCACAAACAATAAAATGATGATTAGAGCATTGATTGTCTGTTTCATATTGGCATTTAACGCTTTGCACATGGGCAATAGCAAAGGTGGCCGGCTTTTTCTCTTTGGCCGCTTTTGTTGTTGTCCTATGCTGCTACTGGTTAGGTGTGGACGTCACTTCAGACTTTGACCTTTATTCCAAAGGCTCTTATTCCCGTAATCCAAACCCTTAATTTGTACTCTACTCTAGCGTGCTTGCACGAAGATTGAAGCGAAGAATTTTAAATGCTTATCTCAATCGCTAATGTGGGCTGCCCCACTACTAAAGCCTTTAATTATACGGTACTTTCAGCACTTCACTTTTGCACTGGTTTTGGATCGTAATCACACACTGTTAAAACCAAATACACCATAAATACAGTCTGGTAGCACACCTAACGCCTTGCACATGGGCAACAACAAAAGCGGCCGTCTCTTTGGCCGATTTTGTTGTTGTCCTATGCTGCTTTTGGTTAGGTGTGGAAGTCACTTCGGACTTTGGTACTTGCTCCAAAGTCTCTTATTCCCGTGACCCATACCTTTTAATATTTACTTCGCTCTATCCATTTTTCACGAAGACTGAAGCGAAGACGTTTAGATTCTAAATTCACCGTTGATGTGGCCTGCCCCACAACTCAAGCGTATTCAAATACGATACTTTCAACGCTTAACTTTTGCACTGTTTTTTGATCGAAACCGTACACGCTTTAAAACAAAAACACTATTAATACAGCTTGGTAGCACACCTAACGCCGTGTTAATGGGATTGGGTGAGATGGCGACTTTTTTGAGTGTTTTTTCAAAAAAGGTGACAGCTTGCCCAATTCCCAATTGAACACCTTGTTATGTGATTGTCGCACTTCATAATTGATGCTAGGTGCTTTCATACCAATCTCTGCTATTAAATTGTTCAGGAATTTCTTGTTCTGCTGGGTCATCAAACCCCATACTTTCGAGCGTGTCGAACCACAAGTCTCTTTTTGACTCGGGCATTTTGGTGCCACAAAAAGGACAATATTGGATCAATAGTGAACTATTGCCGCCATCATGGATTATTAACCCGTACTCATCGAATTTATCAGAGTAATTGATTAAGACATCTGGGCAAGAATACTCATCTGTGTGTTGGTCACAATTTAAAGTTAATGAGTTTTCCATATCTGAGCAACAGTGATTATTCATATCTATTTACACACATAACGCCGCGTTAATGGGCAGGCACTGCGGAGGAATTTTTGGTGTAAAATGGCGCGAAGCGACATACACCAAAAAGGCCGCAGTAGTGACTGTCCAAGCCAACTTGTTGGCTGATCATTGAACGCCTTGTTAGCAATTTTATGGTATTGAACCAATATCATTAAAAATAGTTTCTTTAAATTCAATGCTTTGAATGCTTATTTCTTGCTCTTCTTTTGATAAACCATCGATTTTTAGGTTAAATTTTCTATCAGTGGAAGGAGTTGGATGATTAAAGACTAACTCGTAACAACTCCATAGCCCTGTTCTAGCTAATGATATTTTTAGATCTTCGTTAATATCGAGGCTTTGTTCTTCTTGTTTCATTACTGAAAAAACATAACCCTCTTGGACTTTTTCTTTTAATATTTCCTCGCTCCAGTCTTCTGGGAATCCAATATTTTTGTCTGGGAAATAATGGATAGGTCCTTCTATTTTTACTGGGCTTATCGTTTTATCATCTATTCTCAGTTCAATGTTGTTAGGGTAAAGCTGATAGCCTTTAGACTCTGGCATAATTGCTAACAAAATACGGAATTCTTTTTCTCTATTGTATGGTTCGCGCTTTCTGAGATAACTTATTTTTGGTTTATCCTCAAAGCTCAAATATACTGGAATTACGGTAATGAGAAAGTGTTCGTAGGTTTGAACATCATTTAACAGTCGTACATGTAAAGAAAAATCCGGATATTTGATCTGTGAATATGTGATATTTTTACCAGAAGCTCGAACGGGAATATTAACATTATACACTTCGCTTATTGCACATCCCGAGAGAACTAGTGTTAGTACGGTTAAATTGAATAATTTGATAAAATATTTTGTCATAATTTAGTTTGCTAACGCCTTGCTCAACGGAGTAGTATTTTTGGCGCTATTTTTGCGGTTCTTTGCAAAAAAAGTGACAAAAATACGGAATCCGTTGCAGCTACTTGTTATGGCTAGATGTTAGCTACTGGCATTGAATTTAGTTGCTAGCACCATGCTCTAATTTGTTTTTTGGTTTTGTCTGTATTTTTTAACGATCAGCACACTTAATACATATGCGACTAAAATCATTATATACAAAAATACTTTTATCATTATTGGGGTTTCGATAGCACCCCATAACCTTAATGTGTCATTTACGAGCAAAATAGCAATTGCAGTAATAACCATTGTTGTTTTAAAGAAGGCCGTACCTCCTTCCTTTGTACTAAGTGCTGATAGTAGCAATGCAATTAACGATAGCAATAACCCAAATAATGAGACTGCACCTGGCATCAAATTTGGTAACAAAGCTAAAACAGCTATAATCACTATAAACCAACTAATGATCACAATTGACTCCTTTCAATGACCATAACGCTTTGCACATGGGCAACAACAAAAACGGCCGGCTTTTTCTCTTTGGCCGCTTTTGTTGTTGTCCTATGCTGCTACTTGTTAGGTGTGGACGTCACTTCAGACTTTGACCTTTATTCCAAAGGCTCTTATTCCCGTGTTCCACACCTTCTAATTTTTATTCCACTTCATCCATCTTGCACGAAGATTGAAGCGAAGAATCTTAAACACTATTTTCAACCGTTAATGTGGGCTGCCCCACAACTCAAAGGTAGTAAAGTACGGTACTTTCAATGCTTCACTTTTGCACTGGTTTTGGATCGCAATCGCACACTGTTAAAACCAAATACACCATAAATACAGTCTGGTAGCACACCTAACGCCGCGTTAATGGGCAGGCACTGCGGAGGACTTTTTGGTGTAAACTGGCGCGAAGCGACATACACCAAAAAGGCCGCAGTAGTGACTGTCCAGCCCAACTTGTTGGGCGATCATTGAACGCCTTGTTATGTGATTTCATCTCCCTGGTTCCCACTCATCGTAAGTAGGCATTGCTGAGGTGTAGTTTAACCAAGGAACTTCATGTGAAGACCAAATTCTGAGCTCTGGTATTTTACCAGGATCTTCATCAAGAGTTGCCACCCTCAAGACTAGAACTGAACTTCCCTCCTTCTCTTTAATCAAGTGAGTTCCGCACTTTGAACAAAAACACCTTATTTTTCCCGGTGATGATTCAAATTTAGAAAGCAATGATTCACCTTTTAACCATCGGAAATTACTACGTTGAACTCCTGATGCCGTATTGAACGCCGCAGCATGTGCTTTCCTGCACGTATTACAAGAACAATGCTGAATCGGTGAATCTAGTTCACTGACTTCATATTCTATTCCGCCGCAGAGACAACTACCTTTCATGATGTTTCCTCAGTACTTTTCACATAACGCCTGAATTTGCGGCTTGGGTGAATTGGCGGCTTTTGTGCGTATTTTTGCACAAAAGGTGACAGTTTACCCAAGTCCGGCAAGATGCACTGGTTAAGCATTTTTACCACCATTTCGCGAAACTCTCTATGTGGGCTATATATTGATGTATTAGTTCTGGGTCGAAATCTTTCTTGAATTCCATATAACCAGAACCCATTTCGCTATGTATTCGATGAACCGACAATTGGATTTCTTGATTTGTAATTGTAAGCAATAGCTCTCTATCCATATCGTAAAACTCAGCCTTGCTAGCTTGCCCACTTTTAATCTTTTTTAGTTGCGCCAAAAACTCATCAAGTATTGCGCACTCAAACCACATATCAGTTGCAGAGTATGTAAAGCTACCTCGGGGCAACTCTAATTTTAGTTCAACCTCACAACCAAGAGACGGAAGCTTATCTTCAGTTTCTTTGATTTTGATGCCCAGCCAAAATGGGTTTGGGAACTCTATATCGTAGCTCATATTATTTAGTGCTTAACGCTTTGGTAACGGGTGGCAACGGAGCGCAGCGTAGTTGGCATCCCGTTGACCAACTTGTTAACTAAATACACCGAAAAGAACCACAACGACTAGCATAAAATTAAGCCCTATCAGTGTACTTAGTCCAGATTCTAGACGCGAAATCTTACTGTAGAGGGATTTTGGGACCTCATACACATTAGTCGTGAAGTGCCTCGAGGTTACTCCATGCACGAAGAAGTTGACAGCCAACGGTATTGCAAACAAAGCACTTATAACTTCAAAAATAAAAAGGAAGGAGTCGAAGTAGTCTTTATCGGCTTTCTCTTCATCATCAAGAAGATTTTTCGGCGAATCAAACTTCGCGCTGAACTCCAATTCGGACTCACCGTTTTCGATAAGGTCTATAATAAGTGCCTGATTCATCTTAATATGATTTTGAGCAGCCATAATCTGCCCAAACTTCATATTTAGGTCTTTTTCGTCCAGCTCATCAGACATTGTCTTCAGCTGTTGAACCATGACCAAAAGCACTGAAGAACAAAATAACAAAGATATTGATTGAAAAATATATACCCAAGGCTTCAGTGGTTTCCTTGAGAAGAAAGATACAATCAAAATAAAAAGGGGAACAACGTAAAGCCCTATTAATGCGATCGTTTTTATTAGTGCGATTGAGTTCATATTTTTTTAGTTAACGCCCTAATTTTAGGCAGGTTTGTGGAACGGCGAAGCCGTGGAGCAAAGCTGTCCTAAACATTTGCTGGTTAAGGTTGGTTTCTTCTACGAATTTCTTCATAGATTCCATAGATAATAGCAACTTCCATTTCTTTTTCATCATAACTATCGAAGTCATGCCGCTCTAGCCTAGCAAATAGTTCAGGAGTGACACTCTGTTGAAACCAAGCCTCTAAAAACAGCGCAAAGTCTTTTTCTTCATCACTCATTAATGCTGGAGAATAATTATAAGGAAGTAAATTTTGACTACGCATATAGAACAGGGGAAATTTACCAACGTCTGTATGAAGATCACCAATAATCCCAAAACGGAATTCTTCCCCATTAGAGTCTACAAATGAAGCAATTAAAGAGCCTCCATCAGACATAGCCCATACTTCTCCAATCACTACAGGAGGTTTCAATTTTGGGATTGAAGTAACGTAAGAATAAGCACCTAGCAATATAAGCCCTCCGAAGAGGGCTAAAGCTAGAACTGTTTTCTTAATCATATATAAACCTTAAGCCAAGACATGCACTCCGGCTGGAAATACTCCATCTAGATTTGGTAAGAACTTTTTCAATAAATCCCCAATAGCTAAACACGCAACAGCAAGCCCTACCAAGATACAAGAAACTATTGCTAATTCCACCTTACCCTCCGGACATATAACGCCTTGCACATGGGCAACAACAAAGGCGGCCGTCTTTTTGGCCGGTTTTGTTGTTGTCCCTTGCTGCGACTTGTTAGGTGTGGAAGTCACTTCGGACTTTGATATTGGCTCCAAAGTCTCTTACTCCCGTGACTCACACCCTTTAATATTTACTTCACTTCAACCTTTTTGCACGAAGACTGAAGCGAAGACGTTTAAATTCTAAGCTCACCGTTGATGCGGGCTGCCCCACAACTCAAGCGTATTAAAGTACGATACTTTCAACGCTTAACTTTTGCACTGTTTTTGGATCGAAACCGCACACTCTTTAAAACAAAAACACCAAAAATACAGCTTGGTAGCACACCTAACGCTTTGCACATGGGCAACAGCAAAAGTGGCCGGCCTTTTCTTTTAGGCCGCTTTTGTTGTTGTCCTATGATGCTACTTGTTAGGGGTTTATTTCACTTCGGACTTTACTATGTTATTCCGAAGTTACTCATTCCCCCCAACGATTTTTTAATTATCTTCGGACGTTGATACTTACTCCGAAGTCTCGTATTCCACTAACACTTTTTAATGTTTATTCCGCTTTATCCACTTTGCACGATGACCTAAGCGAAGAACATTATTTCTCAACTTCAATCCTTTAAGTGGGTTGCCCCACAACTAAAGCGTATTAGTTTACGTCAAATTCACATGCAAACTTTTGCTTTTAACACGGGCTAACCTTTGCAGCTTTGCTTCACTGCGGCGTACTCTTTTTGACGCTTAGGCTGACGTAACTATATGGCTTTAAGACCCCTAACGCTTAAATTTTGGGCAAATAATGTGGAGTGCCGTAGGCGCGTAGCATTATTTGTCCTAAACATTTTCTGGTTATATTTCTTTACGGTATTTTTGCATCACAATGTGCACATCGACCGGTAAGGTTTGGTGAAAATTTATTACGTAAAGCTGCTTGATTACAGTTAAGACACTTATAGTTTAACAGCCTTGATAGATAATAATTACCTAAGAAATAAACGAAAATTAGAATTGGTGTTGCTAACACGTGATTACCAGTTCCGACTGTTATAAAAAAAATAGAAACAAGGCTAACAACTAAAACAATTACTGCAACATAGTATTTTTTTCTTGTGCTGCGAAATATAGACTCGATATTTTGACTCTGATCATTACTTTTATTTGTATATTCAGCACTGTACTTCCTCAAAGTTATTTCTTCTTTTAAGGTCTCAAAGTTAGCAGGGTATTTTAGCCTATCAATTGAACTAAATGCTTCTGCAAGTTCTTTATCAGAGTACGTTGAATAGTCAGGGCTCAATTATTAACCTCAAATATAACGCCAACATAAAGGGCCGGAACTGCGCAGCAGTGGAGGTCCAGCCAGCTTGTCTGGCGATCTTTGATGTTCTGGTTAGGCACTTTATATTTTTGGCCTGATTTCTGGCTTGGCACCATACCTTAATAATAAATTAGCAACTTCTGAAACTTCGTAAGCAACGGCATAATCATATGCCCGCCAGTTGTTCATCGCCACGCGATTTGGATTGCCACCATGCTTTAAAAGCAAATCAATTATGGTAAGTATGAGACTACCATTTATTGCTTTTTCAACTTGATACTCGTGCAACAGATACAAAAAATAATCAGATAGCGCGTCTTTAGAGTTTGGCTGCGCACCGGCTCTAAGGAGCTTTTCTATTACTTCAAAATCCTTCTTATGAAGGTAATTTTCTAGATAAGAAAAAAGCTCATCTTTCCTTTCCGGAAAGAATTCTATCTCTTCAATAGTGTCTAATAATTCTTGTCGTTCCATGAGTGCCTAACGCCGCGTTAACCGGAGGAGTAATGATGGCAGTTTTTGTGCGTTTTTTTTGCACAAAAGGTGACAGCATTACGGAGTCCGTGTTGAACGCCTGGTTAACCATTTTAATCATAACGTAACCAAGTTGTGCCGACGACAATAGACGTGAATTTAATTCCTTGATCTGTGACTTCCATTTCATATGGTGGGTCAACGGCTGTGCTTGAGACCTTTTTGCCATCTAATGTATATAAGAAACAATCAAGTTCACCTGTTTCAAGAACATAATTATTCTGCCGAGTTAGCGCCCAAAACAGACAAACATGTTCTAGGCCGATAAGCTTACTAGCTATAGTCGAAACTCTTGCGCTAATAGAGCCACACCCTAAAAATAACACTTCTGTTTCTGGAACATAAAGGACATCAAAAAACTCGGCTGAAGAAAATGACTCCCAGAATACGAATATTTTTAGACGATCATTAAAAGTCAGCGTAGTTAATGTATTGTTATCAGAGCTATTAGACTCAATAAATATTTCTTTATCGCGACATAAATTAGGATCAGAACACTTTTCATGTTCGATCTTGATTTCTGCACTCTGATTTGAAACTTTGTTCGATATCATATTAGTGGTTAACGCCGCTAACAATGGCGGAGCAAATTGGCGGGCTTTTTGGAACAAAAAGCGTGACAGTTTGCGGAGTCCATTGCTTAGCCTGGTTAGTGCTGTAGCTCTAGGATGTTGATTGGAACTGCCCTAGCTCTAGGTACTAACGGTTTAAATATTGATGGCTTGAATTAGTTCCAGATAGCCTTCGATACCTTTAATTTTGTACCGCCAGATTATGACGATTTACCCAGCCAAACGAAACGTACATATTTAAAAAATGTCGATTGGCTCAACTTAACTTGCCGCAAGCGTTCGCTTATAAACTGAACCCGAAACACCTGCGGTTTAGCTACCCAAAGCTAGGAAGCTTTAAACAACTGACCACTTAAAAATATGCGGTTTGGAACCACTAACGCCGCTAACAATGGCGGAGCAAACTGGCGGGCTTTTTGGAACAAAAAGCGTGACAGTTTGCGGAGTCCATTGCTTAGCCTGGTTAGTGCTGTAGCCCTAGGATGTTGATTAGAACTGCCCTAGTTCTAGGTACTAACGGTTTAAATATTGATGGCTTGAATTAGTTCCAGTTAGCCATCACTACCTTTAATTTTGTACCGCCAGATTATGACGATTTACCCAGCCAAACGAAACGTACACATTTAAAAAATGCCGATTGGCTCAACTTAACTTACCGCAAGCGTTCGTTTAAGAACTGAATTCAAAACACCTGCGATTTAGCGCCCCAAAACTAGGACGCTTTAAACAACTGACCACTTAAAAATATGCGATTTGGAACCACTAACGCCCAGCTCACCGCGCGTAGTAATGTTGGCGACTTTACTGCGTATTTTTGCAGGAAAGGTGCAAACATTACGGAGTCCGGTGGAGCTGTTTGTTATGTTTTTTGTTTTAATCGAAGGCCTCATCATTAACTAACCCTTTAATGAATTCTTCGAAGCTGCTTGCTAAAAAGGTAATTTTATAATCATCTTCTTGATCTACGTGAACCACCTGTGGTTCTCCATTTTTGCCGCAGGCTCTATAGTCTAGGCAAAACATATCATGACCAGCTGATGGGCAATCGCCGAAGTAAATACCAATATCAGGATATTCCCATTCATCTATCATGAACTTACTGCCAACCTCACCACAAAGAGAATAGGTTTTCTCTCTACCTATTCCCAGAATGCCGTGAATTGCTACGTGATCATCTGCCCAAGACGTAGCCTCATTTGTTGGGAAGCATGTATTTATAGGGATACCGCCATTTTGGCTTTGCATTAACTCGACATAAGAATCAGGGAGTTTGTATCCAAGCTCTTTTTCTATTTCTTTAACCAATTCAGCACTTGGCGTTTCGTTTATATACTCTTCTCTTGCATAGTCACTATCTTTCCAAAAAGTAGATATATCTTTGAAATAATTACTCATATTCCCCCTTTTGGGCGATTAGAAAACATAACGCTTTGCACATGGGCAACAACAAAAACGGCCAGCTTTTTCTCTTTGGCCGCTTTTGTTGTTGTCCTATGCTGCTACTGGTTAGGTGTGGAAGTCACTTCGGACTTTGACCTTTATTCCAAAGGCTCTTATTCCCGTGTTCCACACCTTCTAATTTTTATTCCACTTCATCCATCTTGCACGAAGATTGAAGCGAAGAATTTTAAACACTATTTTCAACCGTTAATGTGGGCTGCCCCACAACTCAAGCAGGTAACTTTACGGTATTCTCAACACTTAAATTTTGCACTGCTTTTAGGACTAAACCGCACACGTTTTAAGAAAAAAACACCATAAATGCAGTCTGGTAGCACACCTAACGCCTGCATTTGCGGCAGTTTTGTGAAGCGGCGAAGCCGCGTAGCAAAGCTGTCCAAGCCACGCAGTGGCTGATGCAACATGCACTGGTTATACAAGCTTAACCCCACAATGAGGACACTTTCCAGTTGTTGCTGATTTATATGATTTTGAAGCTAAATAAACCTGTTTTTTACATTGAGGACAACAAAATTCAGATAGTTTTGAATCTATGTGGAGATTTACTATTAGTGCAACAATTAGAAACGGCACAATCAATGACCATACTTCTAATGCCACAATGGTGAAAAACAATATTGCTAATATAGCACTCCCAACAAAAAGTAGAAGTCTTGCATGTGTAAGATGCTTAGTATGAGTCATATTTTTTCGTATAACGCCGCGTTAATGGGCAGGCACTGCGGAGGAATTTTTGGTGTAAAATGGCGCGAAGCGACATACACCAAAAAGGCCGCAGTAGTGACTGTCCAAGCCAACTTGTTGGCTGATCATTGAACGCCTTGTTAGAGGTTCAATTGTCCGATTATTACGGACACAGAAACCAACCCCAACACTACTGCAATTAAGCTTCGACTAATGAGCTTAATCATATTATCTTGCTTTATTGAGAATGGAGCAGTCCAAATATAGATAGCTTCAATTAGAATTGCCATTACAATATATGTTCCTATAAGGCTATATTCACTGCCACTTTTTATAGTGGTCCATACGTAAAAAATTAGCGTAAAGTGCATTAGTAAATTTAAAAATGAAGCACCAAATTCAACGCTAGATTGCTTTCCACAACTAGTGCAAACAGCACCAATATCAGGTGACGAATCGATTACGTGCAATAATGGAATCGACTTTTCTTCACAATGTGGACACTTTTTCATAATGCTTCCTTTTACCTAAAGACCTCTAACGCCTAGCACAACGGCGTAATAATTTGGCGGGGCTTTTTGCGTTTCTTTGCAAAAACCGCGACAGATTATGGAGTCCGTTGGTGCTTTTGGTTATGAGCATAGTTGCGGTCATTGCACGAGCATTGATGACAAAACACCAATGACAGCTATGCAAATAGCCATACAAATTAATACCCAAATAACCCCATAAGTTAAACGTAAAAACCTAGGCCAGTTTTTAATAAATTTACGATCTAAACCTAAGTTACCTAAACCCTCAGCAGCACAATAAAGAGGTAAGCCCATTAAAACAATACCTACCCAAAATACGGCGGAATAAGTAATAACAGGAAAGAAGTAGGCCCAAACTGAAACCCCAATTACGAAAGAGACTATCAGTAAAACTGTGGCCTTGGTTGACCTTGATGATTTCTCTTCGAAGTTCCACTCTTCATTCATACTTACAGCTCATAACGCCTTGCACATGGGAAATTAATAAACGTGGCCGTCTTTTTGGCCGCTTTTATTAATTTTCCTATGATGCTTATTGTTAGGTGTGGACGCCACTTCGGACTTTGACCTTTATTCCAAAGGCTCTTATTCCCGTGATCCACACCCTTAATTTTTATTCCACTTCATCCATCTTGCACGAAGATTGAAGCGAAGAATTTTGATTTCTATTTTCAATCGCTAATGTGGGCTGCCCCACAACTAAAGCGTAGTAAATTACGGTATTTTCAGCACTTAACTTTTACACTGAATTTGGTTCGAACACCTACAATCCTTTGGAATTTACATCACAAATACAAGGACTTAGCACACATAACGCCTTGCACATGGGCAACAACAAAAGCGGCCGTCTCTTTGGCCGATTTTGTTGTTGTCCTATGCTGCTTTTGGTTAGGTGTGGAAGTCACTTCGGACTTTGGTACTTGCTCCAAAGTCTCTTATTCCCGTGATCCATACCTTTTAATATTTACTTCGCTCTATCCATTTTTCACGAAGACTGAAGCGAAGACGTTTAGATTCTAAATTCACCGTTGATGTGGCCTGCCCCACAACTCAAGCGTATTCAAATACGATACTTTCAACGCTTAACTTTTGCACTGTTTTTTGATCGAAACCGTACACGCTTTAAAACAAAAACACTATTAATACAGCTTGGTAGCACACCTAACGCTTTGCTAAACGGCAAATGTTTGATGGCGGTTTTTATGCGTGTTTTTGCATAAAAAGTGACAGCGAATATTTGTCCGTTTGAGCTTCTGGTTAGAATTTATTTACTCCGAACCTATGAACTGAACAATTGGCACTTTTTTCTCGTGGTTTTTAAGCCAATCTCTTATCTCTACGGCTTTAGCTGTATCACTTTCCCCAACTAGCTTTTTCAACCGCTCAACTTTCATAGTTTCCATTTTTTGCCCTCGTACATTTCTTTGCCATTGGTCTGTAAAAACCTTTGGAAGCTTATGGGCAAGCTCTAAAGACTTTAGTAGCTTCCATTCACTACCGTCCAGCCATGCTTCATCACAGAAACCACAGAGGTCAATACGGTTTTTGTGATCGCTAGATATGGAGTACTTTGTCATTAATTTACTGCACTTTGGGCAAGAAAGTGCTGTTTTAGCATCGCTTTCAACAGTTACATCAGCATCAATTTTATCACTCTGCTCTATTGGCTCATTTCTTTCCGCCCAATCGCGATAGTAGAGTAATGACAGCAAAGAGCCCTCGCACTCAGGGCACCCCATAACGGGAAGCCCTTCTTCCATTTTCGTAGGCTTCAAATCTATATTTCTACATTTTGGGCACTGCATAATGCTTCCTTATTTTAAAATTCTAACGCCTTGCACATGGGAAATTAATAAACGTGGCCGTCTTTTTGGCCGCTTTTATTAATTTTCCTATGATGCTTATTGTTAGGTGTGGACGTCACTTCAGATTTTGACCTTTACTCCAAAGGCTATTATTCCCGTGACTCACACCCTTTAATTTTTACTCCACTCTAGCGTGTTTGCACGAAGACCGAAGCGAAGAATTTTGATTTCTATTTTCAAACGCTAATGTGGGCTGCCCCACAACTCAAGCGTAATAAATTACGGTATTTACAGCACTTAACTTTTGCAATGATTTTGGTTCGAACACCTACAACCCTTCGAAATATTCACTACAAATACAATAATTTAGCACACCTAACGCCTTGCACATGGGCAACAACAAAGGCGGCCGTCTTTTTGGCCGGTTTTGTTGTTGTCCTATGCTGCTTATTGTTAGGTGTGGATGTCACTTAAGACGTTGACCTTTGCACCAAAGGCTCTTATTCCCGTGACCTACACCCTTTAATTTTCACTCCACTCTATCCTGATTGCACGAAGACCGAAGCGAAGAATTTTAAACTCTATTTCCAATCGCTAATGTGGGCTATCCCACGACTCAAACGCATTAACGTACGATACTTTCAATGCTTAACTTTTGCACTGTTTTTGGTTCGCAACCGCACACAATTTAAAGCCAAAAACATCATAAATACAGTCTGGTAGCACACCTAACGCTGCCAACAACGGCAGACTTGTAGTTGTGATTTTTGTGCAATAATGGCGTAGCCATGCACAAAAATCGCGGCTGCAAGGCTGTCCAAACCACGAAGTGGTTGATGTTGCTTGGCCTTGTTAGCTGATTATTCCCATGGGAAAGACTCTAATTCAACCATTTCCTCAATCCAAGCAGCTTGGCCATGAATAACTGGCGCTATAGAGTCACCCGAAAAACTTGCAATTAACTTTACCGTAAGACTAATACTAAATTTTGAGCCATGTAAATTTGAAATGTAAACTAAGCCATTTAACGCTACATCCTTTTTCTGCCCCTCAAGGAATGCCGACTTATTAAGTTCTATATCAAATTTCAATGGAAATGAACTATTTATAGCGATAACTCTTTGGCCCTCAGGTCTAGCTGTAATTTCTTGAGCTTTTTTTCCTGTTGTATTAGTTGATAACGCAAAAAAATAAAGTTGCGACCTTCCTGTATTTTTTATTAGAAGAGTTCCAGTGCTGAATATATATTGCAAATCAATACTTGGAGTTAGATCAATTGCACTTAGTGATTTCTGAATTTTATTGATTATTTTGGTTTCACGATATTGAAAAATGGCAAGTACAAATATCGCCACGGTTGTTAAAGATGAAACCCAATTTGACCAATTTACTTTCGATAATAATTCAATCCATTCGCACATTTATAGAATTTCCATAATTTACAGCTAACGCTTTGCTAATGGGCAAATGTTTGATGGCGGTTTTTGTGCGTGTTTTTGCACAAAAAGTGACAGCGAATATTTGTCCTATTGAGCTACTTGTTATAGGTTTAATTGTCCGATTATTACGGATACAGACAACAACCCCAATACTATTGCAATTAAGCTTCGGCTAATGAGTTTAATCATATTGTCTGGCTTTATTGAAAATGGAGCAGTCCAAATATAAACAGCTTCAATTAGAATTGCCATTACAATATATGTTCCTATAAGGCTGTATTCACTGCCACTTTTTATAGTTGTCCATACGTAAAATATTAGCGTGAAGTGCATTAGTAAATTCAGAAATGAAGCACCAAATTCAACGCTAGATTGCTTTCCACAGCCAGTGCAAACGGCACCAATTTCTGGTGACGAGTCGATTACGTGCAATAATGGAATCGCCTTTTCTTCACAATGTGGACACTTTTTCATATTACTTCCTTTTGCCTAAAGACCAACCTCTAACGCTTAGCTCAACGGCAAAATTTGTTGGCAGTTTTTTTGCGTTTCTTTGCAAAAAAGGTGACAGCACATTTTGTCCGCTGCAGCAACTTGTTAGCTTTTGAACTGCACATTGGCAAGACCTCCATCACACCACTGATCATAATCAAATTTTGATGGATTACTCATAAGTTCTTTAGCATGCTCTACAAACTTTAATAAGTAAACATTACCGGTTTTACTTGCTTGCTTCAGAAAATTACTAACGTCTTCTCTAGTTTCAGTGTGGTAATCAGTTCTTACCGCATCACCTACGATCAAATAAGCACATTTTAGGAAGAAGCGTTGCTTGGGACAGCTGTTATCAGATGCCAACTCTATAATAATATCCGAAAGATATAGTTCGCCTACTGCTAGATCAAAGTCTTGTGTAGGCCAAAGCGAATCAGCATCATATGCCCACTCTCTAAGCTCTTCATTAATTGGATTCCATGGATCTTTCATAAAACTCTCAGAGAAAGCTAACGCTGCCAACAACGGCAGACTTGTAGTTGTGATTTTTGTGCAATAATGGCGAAGCCATGCACAAAAAGCGCGGCTGCAAGGCTGTCCAAGCCACGTAGTGGCTGATGTTGCTTGGCCTTGTTAACTGTTTTATACATTTATTCTCAGCTGCACTGCAAGTTCAGTTGAAATGATTCCAATCGATTCTGAAATTGACAGCAATTCATTAATACAAACAGAATTTTCATTATTTTTTAAATCAAAAATATGAAAGTCATTTGTTTCTGATGAATAATGTATAGGGTTATGAGCAATAAGGTGCCTAATATTAGCTGCCTTTTTCATATGAACTAGGAGTTCGGAAATGGTGTCTCCGTTTTTTAATGACCGCCTTGCAACACCAATTGATTTATCAAAACGGCTTAGATACGCATCTTTGTGATATACCCTATCAGGCAACCACTTCTCATAGAGTCGAATTAATTCATACTCTACACGTGAGCAGGCTAATATCAGTTTACCAATTGCTGCTTCCCATTTTTCAAAGTCTAGTTCGTCGTCCATGCCTACCTACAGTTAACGCCTTGCACATGGGCAACAACAAAAGCGGCCGGCTCTTTGGCCGCTTTTGTTGTTGTCCTATGCTGCTATTGGTTAGGTGTGGAAGTCACTTCGGACTTTGATACTTTCTCCAAAGTCTCTTATTCCCGTGATCCATACCTTCTAATATTTACTCCACTTCATCCTTTTTGCACGAAGACTGAAGCGAAGAATTTTAAACGCTAATTTCAATCGTTAATGTGGGATGCCCCACAACTCAAGCGTATTAAAGTACGGTACTTTCAATGCTTCACTTTTGCACTGGTTTTGGTTCGAAACCGCACACGCTTTAAACCAAAACCGCCATAAATACTGACTGGTAGCACACCTAACGCTTTGCACATGGGCAACAGCAAAAGTGGCCAGCCTTTTCTTTTTGGCCGCTTTTGTTGTTGTCCTATGATGCTACTTGTTAGGGGTTTATTTCACTTCGGACTTTAATATGTTATTCCGAAGTTACTCATTCCCCCAACGCTTTTTTATTTATCTTCGGACATTGATACTTGTTGTGTTTGAATTAACAGGACACTTTAATAATGGAATATAATCCTATTATTGAGGTGAATATGACTAAACGAACAAATAAAAGTTATCCAGACGAGTTTAAACAAGAAGCAGTTGCTTTAGTGCTCGAACAAAATTATACCGTTGTAGAGGCTGCCGCATCATTAGGCGTCACTGACAAAATCTTATATAACTGGGTCGTAAAACACAAAAAGCAGGCTTCAGGTGAAATGCTGTCAGTTGATGAACGAGCAGAACTGATTCAGCTTAGAAAAGATAATAAGCGCTTACAAATGGAGCGTGAGATATTAAAAAAGGCCAGCGCCTTCTTTGCGAAAGAAATGAAATAAAATATTCATTTATCAGTAAGCTTGGTACAAAGTACACCATATCAATAGCGTGCCAAGCAATGCAGGTTAGTTCATCCGCTTATTATGCTTGGTTAAAAAAACCAGGTGAATTAATAAACGATGAAACACTGCGCTTGTATCGACGTACTAAAGTTTTGTTTCAAGCAAGTCGAAACAGCTTGGGTAGTCGAGAGCTTGTTAAGGTATTACGCAAAGAAGGCTTTAAAGTAACGCGTTATCGCGTAATTAAATTAATGAAAAAACTGAAGTTAGTTGTGACCCAGCGTATTGCTTATAAAGTCACAACAAAACGAAAACATAGCGATAGTGTTGCAGACAACCTGCTAAACATGAACTTTAACCCTGTTGGGCCAAATCAAGTATGGGCTGGCGATGTAAGTTACTTAAAGACAGGTGAAGGCTGGCTTTATCTAGCCATTGTGATGGATTTATATTCACGCCGTATTGTTGGCTGGCATATATCTAAGCGCATGACGCGTAATCTAGTGGAGAAAGCACTAACAAAAGCACATCACTTGCGAAAACCTCCAAAAGGGGTGGTATTCCACAGTGATCGCGGCTCTCAATACACAAGTAATGGCTTTGTAGGCGTTTATTGAAAAGGTTAAATTGTCGTGCGAGCATGGGTGATGTTGGAGCGTGCTGGGATAACGCTGTTGTTGAACGTTTTTTCGGTAGTTTAAAACATGATTGGTTGCTTAAAGTGCCGCAACCAACGCGTGAACATATGCAAGAAGACGTAACAAAATACATGAAATATTATAATGTTGATCGACTACATTCAGCTAATGCTGATCAGTCGCCAATTGAGTTTGAGAATTCCTTTAGGAAAGTGTCCGGCTGGAGTTGACCAGAACACACACCTAACGCCTTGCACATGGGAAATTAATAAACGTGGCCGTCTTTTTGGCCGCTTTTATTAATTTTCCTATGATGCTTATTGTTAGGTGTGGACGTCACTTCAGACTTTGACCTTTATTCCAAAGGCTCTTATTCCCGTGATCCACACCCTTAATTTTTACTCCACTTCATCCATCTTGCACTAAGATAGAAGCGAAGAATTTTAAACGCTTAATCCAACCGTTAATGTGGGATGCCCCACAACTAAAGCCTTTAACTTTACGGCACTTTCAACACTTAACTTTTGCAATGAATTTGGTTAAAAAAACCTACACCACTTTGAAATATACACTACAAATACAAGGATTTAGCACACCTAACGCTGCGATAAAGGGCCGGAACTGCGTAGCAGTGGAGGTCCAGCCCTGTAAGGGCGATCTTTGATTGCCTGGTTATACGATTATTCATTCCAGAGTTAATTTTAGCCTATTAATTTCGGTATAAAAATAATAGGTAAAGCAATGACTATGACGATCAATAGAAGATAGAACAATGCTTTTCCTGTTTTCACAGTTCCAGATTTAAAGCCAAAAAAACGGAAAAAGTATACAGGTACACCTATTATTGGAAATACCGCACAAAAAACTTTATAACCACCAATTTTTCGTAACTCATTTTCCTTAGCATGCCGGCCGCACCAAATAAAAACACAAACAGCAATAAATATTGAGTGGGCCACAGTTATAGCTTGCTGGTCTGAAATACTAAAGCTAAAAATACCTTCTACTATCCCACTCACTAGAAAGCTAATAAGTATAACAATGAGTACAAAATTTGATTTATTCATAATGTTCTTTTACGTATAACGCCAAGCACATAGGCGGCCAATATGGAGCACGAAGTGCGTAGTATTGGGCGTCCTATGCTGCTACTGGTTAAGTTGGATTCAACCTTTATCTTGCAAGGTTTCAGATAATTTTAAAGTTTCAACAGTTTTAAGGCTCTCATTAATTCTGAACAATACAATTAATAGTTCGCAGCCAATTCTAATACTGATAAATCCAAAAATGAAAGAAGCAATCCCTGCAAATAAACCAACACCGCCAAACATAGATGCAATTTTAAACGCGCCAATTGCGTTGGCAATCAAACCAAGCCAGTAAAAAATAGGAATGATTTTTGGGGTGATCAGTGTCTTAAAAGTGAACAATGATGTCATTGTATTCTCCTTGTTTGTTAAAACGACTTAAAAAACTTAACGCTTTGCACATGGGCAACAACAAAAACGGCCAGCTTTTTCTCTTTGGCCGCTTTTGTTGTTGTCCTATGCTGCTACTGGTTAGGTGTGGAAGTCACCTCGGACTTTGACCTTTACTCCAAAGTCTCTTATTCCCGTGACTCACACCTTCTAATTTTTATTCCACTTCATCCATCTTGCACGAAGATTGAAACGAAGAATTTTAAACGCTAAGTACAATCGTTAATGAGGGCTACCCCACAACTCAAGCGTGTAACTTTACGGTATACACAACACTTAACTTTTGCACTGTTTTTTGATCGAAACCGCACACGCTTTAAACCAAAAACGCCATAAATACTGACTGGTAGCACACCTAACGCTTTGCACATGGGCAACAACAAAACGGCCAGTTTTTTCTCTTTGGCCGCTTTTGTTGTTGTCCTATGCTGCTACTGGTTAGGTGTGGACGCCACTTCGGACTTTGATATTGACTCCAAAGGCTCTTATTCCCGTGACTCACACCTTCTAATTTTTATTCCACTTCATCCATCTTGCACGATGATTGAACCGAAGAATTTTAAACGCTATTTTCAACCGTTAATGTGGGCTGCCCCACAACTCAAGCGTGTAAATTTACGGCACTTTCAGCACTTAACTTTTGCACTGAATTTGGATCGAAACCGCACATTATTTAAAACAAAAACACCATAAATACAGTCTGGTAGCACACCTAACGCCTTGCACATGGGCAACAACAAAAGCGGCCGGCTCTTTGGCCGCTTTTGTTGTTGTCCTATGCTGCTATTGGTTAGGTGTGGAAGTCACTTCGGACTTTGATACTTTCTCCAAAGTCTCTTATTCCCGTGATCCATACCTTCTAATATTTACTCCACTTCATCCTTTTTGCACGAAGACTGAAGCGAAGAATTTTAAACGCTAATTTCAATCGTTAATGTGGGATGCCCCACAACTCAAGCGTATTAAAGTACGGTACTTTCAATGCTTCACTTTTGCACTGGTTTTGGTTCGAAACCGCACACGCTTTAAACCAAAACCGCCATAAATACTGACTGGTAGCACACCTAACGCCCAGCTAATGGGCAAATGTTTGATGGCGGTTTTTATGCGGCTCTTTGCATAAAAAGTGACAGCGAATATTTGTCCTTTTGAGCTTTTTGTTAGGTGTTCAATTCACTTCGGACTTTGATATTTCCCCGAAGTTCCTCACTCCCCCTAACAACACTTTAATCTTTATTCCGCTCTATCCATTTTGCACGACGAACTGAGCGAAGAATTTTAAACTCAAAATACTAACGTTAATGCGAGAGGCCCCACAACCCAAGTGGATTACTGAGCGGCACTTTCGGTGCTTAACTTTTGCACTAATTATTATGGCAAACGTACACTTTTTTCAATCCGAAACACCGTCGCCACTGAACTTTAAGACACCTAACGCTTTGCACATGGGCAACAATAAAAGTGGCCGGCTCTTTGGCCGCTTTTGTTGTTGTCCTATGATGCTTTTTGTTAGGTGTGGACGCCACTTCGGACTTTGATACTTGCTCCAAAGGCTCTTATTCCCGTGACTCACACCGTTTAATATTTACTCCACTTTATCCATTTTGCACAAAGACTGAAGCGAAGAATTTTGAACTCTATTTTTAATCGCTAATGTGGGCTGCCCCACAACTAAAGCGTAGTAAAGTACGGTACTTTCAATGCTTAACTTTTGCACTGAGTTTGGTTCGAATACCTACAAACATTTAAAATATACACTACAAATACAAGGATTTAGCACACCTAACGCTGCCAACAACGGCAGACTTGTAGTTGTGATTTTTGTGCAACAATGGCGAAGCCATGCACAAAAAGCACGACTGCAAGGCTGTCCAAGCCATGAAATGGCTGATGTTGCTTGGCCTTGTTATATTTCAGTTGAACAACCATTTACCTTCTTTAACGTATATTTCTCAAAATAGTGAAGAATAACAAGACCTACCACCACTATAACTAGGTATACCAAAACTGGTGACCAACTGCTTTCAAAAAATGAATAAATAGCTATTGGTAGAGGTAAATAACGAGCTAGTAATTTGAAAGGAATAGCAATAACTGGGTAAATAAGTGCTATCCATGATGGCTCCCCTTCCTTCAATTTATGCTCCTATTAAAAAATATAACGCTTTGCACATGGGCAACAACAAAAACGGCCGGCTTTTTCTCTTTGGCCGCTTTTGTTGTTGTCCCTTGCTGCTGATTGTTATGTGTTTGATAGTTCATTAAAAAGTAACTTATTAGAACATGGATCGATAACAGTGAAAGTCCGACTGCCCCATGGAGCTAACTCTACTGAAGGCTTGTTGTATTTATACTTTCGGGAAGTTATTTCTTTGAATAGTGAGTCAAAGTCACTGACATTTAAAAAGACTTTGCCTCCTGGTGTGCAATCACCAGAATGCTCACTAAGATGTAATACTAAATTACCTTTTGATACCTGCATATAAATTGGGGCACCTTTTTCAAAGCGATGCTCCCAATCCAAGGTCATGCCAAGAAACTCTAGGTAGAATTCATTAGCCTTTTCTACATCAAATATTCGTAAAACCGGGATCGTTTGGAATTCCATATCTCAATACTCTACTTACACATAACGCTTTGCACATGGGCAACAACAAAAACGGCCAGCTTTTTCTCTTTGGCCGCTTTTGTTGTTGTCCTATGCTGCTACTTGTTAGGTGTGGACGCCACTTCAGACTTTGACCTTTATTCCAAAGGCTCTTATTCCCGTGATCCACACCTTAAATTTTTACTCCACTCTAGCGTGCTTGCACGAAGACCGAAGCGAAGAACTTTAAACGCTTAATCCAACCGTTAATGTGGGTTGCCCCACAACTAAAGCGTAGTAAAGTACGGTACTTTCAATGCTTCACTTTTGCACTGGTTTTGGGTCGCAATCGCACAATGTTAAAACCAAAAACACCATAAATACAGTCTGGTAGCACACCTAACGCCTTGCACATGGGCAACAACAAAAGCGGCCGGCTCTTTGGCCGCTTTTGTTGTTGTCCTATGCTGCTATTGGTTAGGTGTGGAAGTCACTTCGGACTTTGATACTTTCTCCAAAGTCTCTTATTCCCGTGATCCATACCTTCTAATATTTACTCCACTTCATCCTTTTTGCACGAAGACTGAAGCGAAGAATTTTAAACGCTAATTTCAATCGTTAATGTGGGATGCCCCACAACTCAAGCGTATTAAAGTACGGTACTTTCAATGCTTCACTTTTGCACTGGTTTTGGTTCGAAACCGCACACGCTTTAAACCAAAACCGCCATAAATACTGACTGGTAGCACACCTAACGCTTTGCACATGGGCAACAACAAAAACGGCCAGCTTTTTCTCTTTGGCCGCTTTTGTTGTTGTCCTATGCTGCTACTGGTTAGGTGTGGAAGTCACTTCGGGCTTTGACCTTTACTCCAAAGTCTCTTATTCCCGTGACTCACACCTTCTAATTTTTATTCCACTTCATCCATCTTGCACGAAGACTGAAGCGAAGAATTTTAAACGCTATTTTCAACCGTTAATGTGGGATGCCCCACAACTAAAGCCTTTAATTATACGGTACTTTCAGCACTTCACTTTTGCACTGGTTTTGGATCGTAATCGCACACTGTTAAAACCAAATACACCATAAATACAGTCTGGTAGCACACCTAACGCTTTGCACATGGGCAACAGCAAAAGTGGCCGGCCTTTTCTTTTTGGCCGCTTTTGTTGTTGTCCTATGATGCTACTTGTTAGGGGGTTATTTCACTTCGGACTTTACTATGTTATTCCGAAGTTACTCATTCCCCCAACGCTTTTTTATTTATCTTCGGACGTTGATACTTACTCCGAAGTCTCGTATTCCACTCACACGCTTTAATACTTATTCCGCTTTATCCATTTTGCACGATGACCTAAGCGAAGAACATTGGCTTTTAATTTCAATCCTTCAAGTGGGCTGCCCTACAACTAAGGAGATTAATTTACCTTTAAATTCAGAGCTTAACTTTTGCTTTTAACACAGGCTGACCTTTGCAGCGTTGCTACACTGCGGCGTACTCTTTTTGACGCTTAGACTGACGTGACTATATGGCTTTAAGACCCCTAACGCTTTGCACATGGGCAACAACAAAAACGGCCAGCTTTTTCTCTTTGGCCGCTTTTGTTGTTGTCCTATGCTGCTACTGGTTAGGTGTGGAAGTCACTTCGGGCTTTGACCTTTACTCCAAAGTCTCTTATTCCCGTGACTCACACCTTCTAATTTTTATTCCACTTCATCCATCTTGCACGAAGACTGAAGCGAAGAACTTTAAACGCTATTTTCAACCGTTAATGTGGGATGCCCCACAACTAAAGCCTTTAATTATACGGTACTTTCAGCACTTCACTTTTGCACTGGTTTTGGATCGTAATCGCACACTGTTAAAACCAAATACACCATAAATACAGTCTGGTAGCACACCTAACGCCTTGCACATGGGCAACAACAAAAGCGGCCGGCTCTTTGGCCGCTTTTGTTGTTGTCCTATGCTGCTATTGGTTAGGTGTGGAAGTCACTTCGGACTTTGATACTTTCTCCAAAGTCTCTTATTCCCGTGATCCATACCTTCTAATATTTACTCCACTTCATCCTTTTTGCACGAAGACTGAAGCGAAGAATTTTAAACGCTAATTTCAATCGTTAATGTGGGATGCCCCACAACTCAAGCGTATTAAAGTACGGTACTTTCAATGCTTCACTTTTGCACTGGTTTTGGTTCGAAACCGCACACGCTTTAAACCAAAACCGCCATAAATACTGACTGGTAGCACACCTAACGCTTTGCTAAACGGCTAAATTTGATGGCGTTTTATTTGCGTGTTTTTGCAAAAAAAATGACAGCATATTTTGTCCGTTTGAGCTGTTGGTTAGGTGATGTTAACGATTTTTCTACATTTAGGAAATGACGAACAACCCCAAAATTTATTCCCTGCATTAGCTCCTTTTTTTGATTCCCTCAGAATCATTTCAGAACCGCATTTGGGGCAAGAGTTTTCTTGTTCTTTTTTCTCTTTAGAGCTAATAATTTCTTTAACATGAGCAACATGCTCTCTATTTGTTTTTATGCTTCGTTGAAGTCTACCACCTTCAATTTTCTCAACTATTTCAGCGGTTTCTTTTTGTGTTAATACCTCAATATTTTTTGATTTGATGTATTGGACACAACCTCTAGCATAAGTGACATATTCAGGCATTTGAGTTTTAAATGTACTGTCACCAATAAAGACAATAACCGAGTAAAGGTATTCCTGATTAATACCCAAACAGCTTTCGAGAGTTTTAATATGTTTGTAATTTTGATGTATTGGATTTTGAAACTTACTTGAGTGTTTAAATATTTTTTGAGTCCATTGTTTTTGATTAGAAGAACCAAATATCCAGCCTTTCATGTTCTTTGTTTCAATGACAAATACACCATATTTTGAAACCAAAATATGGTGTATTTGTGTAGTTCCATTCTCTGTCGGTAATGTGGCATTTTTTATAAGGTGATAGTTCTCTTTAGGCAAAAATAGTTTTAACAATAAATTAACCTGAAACTCTCCAAGAACACCTTTGAACCACGGTGTTTTGATGACAGTAAGAACAACAAAAAATGGCACCAAGTACCATACAGCACTGTATATTTGATTTAACATTGGAGTGAAATCCATGCTTCGATAGTTCCTTTTTCACCTAACGCTTTGCTAATGGGCAAATGTTTGATGGCGGTTTTTATGCGTGTTTTTGCATAAAAAGTGACAGCGAATATTTGTCCTATTGAGCTTTTTGTTAGGTATTTACTTGCACTACAATTCCGCCCATATAAGCTTCATCTGCATAGCATTTTATTCCATCAATGTAACAGGTGTGAGAATCTCGCCTTTCATTAGTATCAGTGTAAACCGCAACAAAACCTCCATGCATGCCTTCATTAAAAAAGCTTAAGGCTCGTCCGTCTTCATCTGCGACCTTTAAAGCACATCGAGAACAAACATAATTTGGATAACGTGAATAAAAATCCAAATCAGTTTTACAAATTGGGCAACAATAGTCATTTTCACGCATCTTAATATCCTGAATACCTAACGCTTTGCACATGGGCAACAATGAAAGTGGCCGGCATTTTCTTTTGGCCGCTTTTGTTGTTGTCCTATGCTGCTGTTGGTTATAGGGCTATTTGTATACAACCCCATTATGTTTAAGCCAACCACCTTCATGCCGAGCCGCGGGATCATGATGTGTCCAATGAACTACACCACCTTTAGCGTTCCACTCATACTCTCCATAAAATTCAATAGAGTCACCCGTCTTGATTGAGTTTATCTTAGGAGCTAAATCAATATTATGGGCTATTAAAACAGTCTGCCCTGATGGTAGCTTAAGTATAAATTTTTGATGACGGGAACCTTTATCATCATCGGGTAGAACTTTAACGACTATTCCAGTGTTGCTAACTTGTACATTACTAGTTCTGGTTTCGTAAGCAGAGGAAATTGACTGACCACCTGCAAAACCGGCAAGAGAGAAAGTGGATAAAATTAATACTATGAGTAAATGCTTCATATTTAACTATTTCTCATGACCTATAACGCCTAGCTTACCGGTGGAATAATTTGACGCGGCTTTTTGCGTTTCTTTGCAAAAACCGCGATAAATTATGGAATCCGGTAGAGCGCCTTGTTAGCAGTTTTATTTGGTGCATACACATTAGTAATGATACCTGCACGATATTATGGTTAGCGTTTTATCATCAACGGCATAAACTAAACGATTGGAGTCATCAATTCGGCGTGACCAGAAACCTGACAAATTTTCTTTAAGAGGTTCAGGCTTACCAATACCCTCAAATGGTGAACGCTTAGTGTCACTGATTAATTTGTTTATACGCTTTAATGTCTTTTTGTCCTGACCTTGCCAGTAAACGTAATCATTCCAAGCTTCATCAGTCCAACAAAGTAGCCTACTACTCATCGACTATATCTCTTTGCGTAGTTTTACCACTTTTATATTGAGCTATTGATTTGTTTAAATGTTCTGCATTTGCAGGAGACTTTAATAAATGAACTGTTTCCATCAAACTATTGTAATAATCTAATGACATCACTACCGCATCTTCTGAATCTCGACGCGTTATAACAGTGGTGTCTGCATCATTAACGACAGAGTCTAAAACAGCTTTTAATCCATTTCTTGCTTCAGTAAAAGATACAACTCTCATAAATCACCTATATGTACAATTTATTGAACAACTATAACTCAGTTATTTTATATGCACAATATACGGTACATGTATTTTTGCTGCTAACGCCCGGATCACCGAGCAAATTTTTGATGGCGGCTTTTGTGCGTGTTTTTGCACAAAAGGTGACAGCGGAAATTTGTCCGGTGCAGCCGTTGGTTAACCGCTGTATACCATTGCCAGTGATTTAAGAGCTTGAATAGATTCTTTGCACTTGCCCTTAGGGTCTCTTTTATGCTCTTTCCTGAGACCTACCAACATATCATCTAATCCTTTTGTTAACTGTTGCCCCGTATGTTTGAATCGTTTTTGGCCAAGCTGAAGATCATACCCATCTCTGTAGTAAATTTTACCAAGTGCGATACTGTTCTTGGCTTTGCGCTTATAAGTATTCATTGCGTTTATTAATGACTGATTATTTGGGCAAAACTCTAAAGATACACCATATACTTTTGTAAACGCATAAGCTTTTCCAGCATTGGTAACAAGGAATGCTTCTGCTGCTTGCAACATTTTAGGATCGTTAGGATCTAACTTTTTACCGTATGCTTTAGCAAGAATTTCGATTAGTTCTTTTTTATTTGGGGTAGCTGAGGATTCCTGAGATTTTTCCAGTTTAATTTCTTTCATAGTTTCATCCTTTGCACACGGCCTATCTTGGAAAGATACTTGGCCAGCATTATCTGTGCACTTAAACATTGCATGTGCGTTTGTTGTAATAATTGCACTAAGAATAAATAAGGCTACTTTAAAAAGGTTATTTGACTGCATTTTTCTCTCATCTGAAAACGGTTAACGCTTTGCACATGGGCAACAATAAAAGTGGCCGGCTCTTTGGCCGCTTTTGTTGTTGTCCTATGATGCTTTTTGTTAGGTGTGGACGCCACTTCGGACTTTGATACTTGCTCCAAAGGCTCTTATTCCCGTGACTCACACCGTTTAATATTTACTCCACTTTATCCATTTTGCACAAAGACTGAAGCGAAGAATTTTGAACTCTATTTTTAATCGCTAATGTGGGCTGCCCCACAACTAAAGCGTAGTAAAGTACGGTACTTTCAATGCTTAACTTTTGCACTGAGTTTGGTTCGAATACCTACAAACATTTAAAATATACACTACAAATACAAGGATTTAGCACACCTAACGCCCGCAGCACGCGCGGCTTTGTAGTGGAGGCGAAGCCGCAACGAAAAAGCCGTCGCTGTGACTGCGATTGTTATGTGTTTTTGGCTTCACTGCAGAGTCTCAAAATACCAGAAATTTCAACCCAATTAGAATGAGTATTATACCGCCCAAAAGCTCTGCCTTGCTTTCTAGCCATGTCCCACTTCTAGCACCAATAAACACACCAACCAAGCTGAATATAAATGTCGTAACACCAATGATTCCGCAAGCAATTATCGGGTTGACTTCGAGTAGATTTAATGTAAACCCAGCAGCCATTGCATCTATGCTCGTAGCAATAGCTAAAATAAGCATCACTTTATGAGTGATTTGTGCAATATCTTCTTCAACACCCTCGCTAATGGCTTCATAAATCATCTTTCCTCCAACTGTTATAAGAAGGAAGAATGCAATCCAATGTGCATAATTCTCAACCCAGCCGAGCACACCTTTTCCACCAAAGTAGCCTATAAATGGCATTAGCGCTTGGAATAACCCGAAATATATTGCAGCAATTATAGCTAGCGACTTTGTCTTCTTGACCCGCTTTGATCCAAGCCCTATAGAAACCGCAAATGCGTCCATGCTCAGTGCTACTGCCAAAATTAAGACTTCAATCATTAAAATATCTCACAAATATACTCGGGTGTTTATTGCTGACGAAACATAACAGCTAATTCTACGACATTATGTCGTAGATCACTTTGTGGTTATGATATCGTCTAAAAATCAATCATTTCAATACAAATCAGCTCTTTGGCCAAATAATAAATAATTTAATTTCTCAAATTGCGACATAGTGTCGCAAAGTAAAAAGTAGTGACACCTCTAAACAAACTTATTTATTCAACAAATCCAGCTATTTACCCAAGATTCAATCTCAAATTACGACATGATGTCGTATATCCTGAAAGCTGGTCGGTTTAATGTAGATATTTTAGCTGTATTCATGTACAGTAAAATACTTGATTGATTAACACGGAGGTTTAATTAATGCTGGATATACCCGCGCCATTACCTGCTCAGCCTGTGCGTTTTATAGATAAGTTTCGGTTCTATATTCGCAAAAGGGGCTTAGCTTACAAAACTGAAAAAACCTACGTAAGCTGGGTCATCAGATATATACGATTTCATAATAAACAACACCCATCACTGCTTTCTGAAGCGCATATTGAAATGTACCTTGACCATTTAGGGGTTCAGCTCAATGCGGCTAAAAATACACAGAGAACCGCTTTAAATGCTCTTGTGTTTTTATATCGTGAATTTCTAGGCACCGAACTGAAAGACTTGAAATTTTCTCATGCTAAGAAGTCACGTAAGTTACCTGTGGTTTTTTCTCATGATGAAGCTATGCGTGTCATTAGTGAATTACAAGGGCCTTATAAACTTATGGCGCAGTTAATGTTTGGTTCTGGCCTTCGTATCTCTGAATGCATTAGGCTCAGAATTAAAGACCTTGATTTCGGCATGAGTGTTCTTATTGTGCGTGACGGTAAAGGAGGAAAGGATCGTTCAACGGTATTACCTTCAGTGCTACATGCGGCATTAAGAAAGCAAATTACGTTGGTTAATTTAATTCATCAACAAGATGTCGAAGATGGGTTTGGAGAGGTATATATGCCAGATCGATTAGCGTATAAATATCCTACATCAGCATCGTCTCTCGAATGGAAGTACCTTTTCCCCTCAAGTAATTATTCTGTTGATCCTCGTTCAGATAAAACGAGACGACACCACGTTATGGATCGTTCCGTTCAGAGAGCGGTTAAAGCGGCTATTGCTAAAGCAGGCATTCATAAGCATGCAAGCTGCCATACGTTTAGACACAGCTTTGCGACGTCTTTATTACAGCAGGGCTACGATATTAGAACAATTCAGAAACTACTTGGGCACTCTAATGTAGAGACCACCGAAATTTATACCCATGTATTAGGACAGGGTGCAAATGGAGTTATAAGCCCATTAGAACGCTAAGCGAAATGCGCGTCAGTCTCCTGACGCGCTTAATGCTTTCTTATGATTAGTGTTCCGCTACCGGCGCTGCTGCACCGCGAGGTACACGTATATCTTCTACCAAATGCTGAATATGCTCGGGTGGTGGCGGTGTTACTTTAGAGACTGCAAACGATACCGCGAAGTTCAATAACATCCCCAATGTTCCGATGCCTTCTGGTGAGATACCGAAGAACCAGTTATCAGGCGTGTTTGCCGCTGGGTTTACGAACTTAAAGTAGATGATGTATGCAAAGGTGAACACCAAGCCTGACACCATACCGGCTATCGCGCCTTCTTTGTTCATTCTCTTATAGAATATACCCATCAAGATGGCGGGAAAGAAGGAGGATGCGGCGAGTCCGAATGCAAAGGCGACTACTTGGGCCACGAAACCTGGCGGGTTAATGCCAAAGTAACCGGCGACACATATTGCAGCCGCGGCGGCAAAACGTGCGGCGAGAAGTTCTTTTTTCTCATCTATATCGGGCATCAAGTTGCTCTTCAACAAATCGTGCGAGATAGATGTCGAGATCACCAGTAACAGTCCTGCGGCGGTTGAGAGTGCTGCGGCTAAGCCACCAGCAGCCATCAATGCAATAACCCAACCGGGTAGTTGTGCTATTTCAGGGTTGGCCAGTACCATAATATCGCGATCAACATAAAGCTCGTTGGCGTTATCTGTTGGTGTGTTAGTCACTACGCGCTCTTGACTAGCGCCTCGAATGTTATCATCAAAGGTTGGCTTACCCGCAAATGGAGCACCTGCGACATATTGGATTTTTCCATCTGAATTTTTATCTTGCCATGCGAGTAGCCCCGCATTTTCCCAGCTTTCAAACCACTCTGGTAGTTCATCATATTCTGCTTCGCTTACCGTTTCTAGTAAGTTAACACGCGCAAATGAAGCAACCGCTGGCGCTGTTGTATAAAGAATGGCAATAAACAGTAGTGCGTAGCCGGCTGACTTACGTGCGTCGCTTACTTTAGGTACCGTGAAGAAACGAACAATGACGTGAGGTAACCCTGCAGTACCCACCATTAGTGCCATGGTAATAAAGAACATATCAATGGTGGATTTGCTACCGGCGGTATATTGTGCAAACCCCAGCTCCTGAGACAGGCCATCTAGTTTATCGAGCAAGAATACATCGCTGCCACTGAGCGTGCTACCAAACCCTAATTGGGGGATGGGGTTGCCGGTCACTAACATAGATATATATATGGCCGGGATCATATATGCGAAGATCATCACACAGTACTGTGCCACTTGCGTATAGGTAATACCTTTCATGCCGCCTAGTACGGCATAGAAAAATACAATCGCCATGCCGATCAATACGCCAGAATTGATATCAACTTCAAGGTAACGAGAGAACACGATACCAACACCGCGCATCTGGCCTGCGACGTAAGTGAAGGAGATAAAAATTACACAGATAATCGCAACCACACGGGCTGCTTGGGAGTAGTAACGCTCACCAATAAATTCCGGTACGGTAAACTTACCAAACTTTCTTAGATAAGGCGCCAGACACATAGCTAGCAATACATAGCCGCCAGTCCAACCCATCAGATAAACCGCGCCATCACGCCCAACAAAGGAAATAATACCGGCCATAGAAATAAACGAAGCAGCTGACATCCAGTCTGCGCCTGTTGCCATACCATTTGCAATGGGGTGCACACCACCACTTGCTACATAGTATTCACTGGTAGAACCTGCTCGAGACCAGATCGCGATGCCAATGTAGAGCGCAAAAGTGGCGCCTACAAATATATATATGAGTGTTTGGGTATCCATTGTTTGCCTACCTCTTATTCTTCATGAAAATCATATTTACGATCGAGGGTGTTCATTCGAGCCGTATATACGAAAATTAAAACAACGAAGGTATAGATAGACCCCTGCTGAGCAAACCAAAACCCAAGTGGAAATCCACCGATTTTGATTGTATCCAAAGCATCTACAAATAGAATGCCGCATCCATATGAAACTGCAAACCAAATTGCTAAGAGTATTAGCAATAATCTGACGTTTTCTTTCCAATAAGCTTGTGCTGCTTGTTTGTTATCTGACATAAGACTCCTCCACGATTAGACCACTTATTATTTTTTTAGTGGTCTATCAAAGATAGGCGTCAATTGCTTGCGAGGAAATAAGACTTTAGTCTATCGAATTTTTAACCCTAAAAATCAATCGCTTAGTAAATATATATTAATTATTAAGGGGCAGTTGTTGTATATTTTATGTCGAAGGTTATGCTTTATAAATACGCATAATTAACCCCTACAGTCTTAATCGCTGTAATTTTTTTCATTTACATTTTTTCATGCAAGAGGCTAAAGATGGTTCAGGGCTGGATACTGATCGCCTGTTCTTTTATCTATATTAGTGCGCTTTTCGGAATCGCCTATTATGGAGACCGTCATTCATCGCTATATAATAATCGGTTTATTCGCCCTCAAATATACAGTTTGTCGATGGCGGTTTACTTTACCTCTTGGACGTTTTATGGCGCCGTCGGCAGAGCCTCAACAGAGGGCTTGGGCTATTTACCTATTTACTTAGGCCCGCTGCTGACATTCTTCTTTTTTGGCCCGATTATCGACCGAATTATTCGTATTAGTAAAAAACAAAGTACGACGTCAATTGCTGACTTTATTGCTGCACGGTATGGCAAGTCTCAGCTGATTTCTGTTCTGGTTACAGCGATCGCGGTAGTGGGTATTATTCCGTATATTGCACTGCAACTTAAAGCGGTTTCGATGGGATTTAGTATTTTAACCACCGGTGATATGGCCCAAGACACCAGTAGTATTAGCTTATTTAAAGACACTGCGTGGTGGGTTGCTCTCCTGATGGCTCTCTTTACGATTATATTTGGTACACGCCATCTTGATGCGACGGAACATCACCAAGGCATGATGCAAGCCGTTGCATTTGAGTCGGTGATCAAAATGGTCGCATTTGTATTCGTAGGGCTCTTTGTTTGCTACAGCATGTTTAACGGTATTGACGACATATTTACTCGAATAAACCAATCATCAGGGCTTGAGAAGTTTAGTCTCGGCGGATTTAGCAATAGTGATTTTATCGCTCAGACTATCATTTCAATGTGCGCCATTATCTGTCTACCAAGGCAGTTTCATGTCACCGTTGTGGAGAACTACCATCGAAGCGATTTTCAAGTCGCTCGGGTGATGATGCCGCTTTACCTGATTATTGCGAGTGTATTTGTACTCCCGATAGCCGGTGCAGGCTGGCTTATGTTTGAACCGGGTACGGTTAATGCAGACACACTGCTACTCAATTTGCCCATTATTGCCGATCAAAAATGGCTAACTATTTTAGCGTTTTTAGGCGGTGGTTCTGCGGCAACGGCCATGGTCATTGTGTCTTCGGTGACCCTAAGTACCATGGTGTGCAATGAGATTGTTATTCCCTCTATATTTAAATTATTTCAAATTAAGCTCAGCCAACAGCAAAACTTAAGTCGCTTATTCCTCAACATTCGTCGTGTCACCATTGTTTTATTATTGTTACTTGCTTACGGCTTTTACCGACTTACGGCGCGAGACTTCAGCCTCACCTCTTTCGGCTTACTTTCGTTCGTTGCTGTCGCACAGTTTGCCCCTTCTTTAGTGGGCGGAGTCATGTGGCGTAGAGGCAATTTCCACGGTGCGGTCATTGGTTTAACCAGTGGTTTTTTGATTTGGATTTACACCTTATTACTGCCCACTCTCGCTCGTAATAATTGGATCTCTTCAGATATTATTGATAAAGGAATATTTAATAGTGATTGGCTAGTCCCTACTGCCTTATTCGGCAGTGATATGGGATTAATTACTCACGGTATCGTTTGGAGCTTAGGCACCAATATTTTTCTCTATATTGTTGTGTCGCTGTTCACTCGTCAACGAGTCAGAGAAAAAATACAAGCCGCTGCATTCTTTCACGAAGTGGATAGTTCACATCAAGACTCACTCGCAGATCAACGAAAAAGCAACGCCACTATTGATGACCTTAAAGCACTCACTGAACGTTTTATGGGGCCCGAAAAAGCAGACGCGATCTTTATGATTTACGAAACCCGTTACAACGAGAAGTTATCGCCTGGTCGTCATGCTACCCCCAATTTAATGAACTTTATTGAAAAACAGCTCGCGAGTGTTATCGGCTCTTCAACCGCCAAAGTCGTTTTAGACTCAACGATTAAGGGTCGCGACATGCACCTTGATGATGTCGTAAGTATTGTTGATGAAGCCTCGCAGGTCATGCAGTTTAACCGTGATCTATTACAGTCGGCGATCGAGAATATATCACTCGGTGTTAGCGTTATTGATGAGCAGCAGCGAATTGTTGCTTGGAATCAGCGATACCTAAGCCTGTTTAATTACCCAAAAGGGTTTGTAAAAGTCGGGCGACCAATCGCCGACTTAGTGAGGCTAAACCTTATTGCGGCTAATCTACCACCTAAAAAAATCGAAGTATTGATTAAAGATCGCTTGAAACTGATGCAGGACGGTACGCCCCATGAATATGAACGCGAACGCCCCGATGGTTCAGTGCTCCTAATTCAAGGCATCCCTACACCAAGCGGCGGCTTTGTGACCACATTTGCAGATATTACAGACTTAAGAAAAACCACCCAGGCGCTAAAAGAGACCAACACCTATCTTGAGCAACGAGTTGAAGAAAGAACACAAGAGCTCTCGGTGCTCAATGACCAACTATTACAAGCCAAGTCAGTCGCTGAACAAGCCAACCAGAGTAAAACGCGTTTTCTTGCGTCTGCGAGTCATGACTTACTCCAACCCCTTAATGCTGCAAGACTGTTCACCTCTGCCCTGCACCAGCAGCATCAAGAGCAAGATAAAGACCGCTCACTCATTGAGAATATAGACGACTCATTAGCCGCAGCAGAAGAAATCCTCAGCACGTTACTAGATATATCAAAGCTCGATGCAGGTGTGCTCGAGACTCACCTCAGTGACTTTTGTATTCAAGATATTCTTAAACAGTTAAATGCTGAGTTTACCGTCATTGCAGAAGACCAAAACCTAACCCTCAAAACGGTGCCTTGCTATCAAACCGTTCATTCAGACTCTCAACTTCTTCGCAGGGTCATTCAAAACTTCTTATCCAACGCGATTCGCTACACACCTCACGGCAAAATACTTCTGGGTTGTCGTCGGTTAAAAGGATTTGTGCGTATTGAAGTATGGGATACGGGCCCCGGTATTTCTGACAGTGACATTAAGTTAATTTTTGAAGAGTTTAAGCGTCTCCCCCATCACGGGAAAGAGAAGAAAGGATTAGGTTTAGGGCTCGCCATAGTCGACAGAATAAGTCATATGCTTGGCCACCCGATTAAGGTTACGTCTACATTGGGTAAAGGCAGTGTTTTTTCTATTACCGTCCCTATCGGTCAAAGTAAATCCGCACACGTATCAAATGAACGAACGCCAGTTTCAACGCGTAAAGTGGGCGGTCTTGAAGGCTTAAATGTACTCTGCATTGATAACGACCCGATCATTTTAGAGGGTATGGCCACGCTATTAAGAGGTTGGAGCTGCAAGGTTATTGCCGCGCATAGTCTAGAAGACGCGCAGCAAAAGAGTGCGAATAAACGACCTGAAATTATTTTGGCCGATTATCAACTAGACAATGACGAAAACGGGCTTGATACGATGGATGAACTACAATCATTTTTTGCCCCTTTAGCTCCTGGCGGGCGTATTCCCGGCGTGTTAGTAACCGCACAAACAGGGCAAACACTCATAGAAGAAGTACACCAAAGAGGTTATCAAATACTGCATAAGCCTGTTAAACCCGCAGGCTTAAGGGCCATGATGACTAAGCTCATTAAAAGCCAGGCCAAGAATCACCCATAACCCTATTTTAACGCAGACTATGTCGAGAATGTTAAGCTCGGCTTAGCATCTTTGCTTGAGTTAATTTGCGGGGTACAAAGTAGCAGCCTAGATGAACTAATCCCCTCTTCATCAACCATGTAATCTTTAAAGTTCTCGACACGTTGATTTGAGATAGCGTTCAGTTGCTCGATATCGGATGCTTCCGTCATTTTAGTACCTGCAGGCTTATCGATATCGGCGGCGACGGCAACAGCACATAGCTTAAGGCTGACATCCTCTTTATCTTTCATTAAGGCCGAAAACTCCTCCAAAAACACGTCATGTTCGGGTTGCAATGCCACTTCACCTGCGGGGTAAACCAAATCATTAACCCGCACTTTAAGTGCAAACTCACCTGCAACAATCGCCACTTTAACCACGCTAGCGTAAGGTACAAAGGTGGTCATTAAATAATCTTTTGCGGCAGAAAGCGTAGCCTGCTGAATCACCAATGTCATAAACCCGGAAAGACCAAATGACGGACTATTAATATCACCTAAAAGCGGAAGAGATAATTCAACATTACCATCACCATCTTTAAGCAAACCGAGCGCCATATTAAACGGCACCGATGTTTGGTCGTTAATGGAACCCGCTTCGTGATCATCGGCAGCCGTTAGCTCTATCCCTCTTAACAAAACATCGGCTTCGCCATCAATAATGTCTCCTGTTAAGGTCACATCTAAGCCCAAGTCTAATTGACCACTTTGGATTTCATACCGAAGCGCCTCTTTTATATAGGCAGATATCCCCGGCAAACTGACTTCGTGAAAAAAACCATTAAGATGATAAAAGGGCGTTGCTGAAAACGGTTTTGCGCGACCAGAAAAATTAAAACTAGCATATTTGTCGCTTTTCCCCACCACGGTATAAAGGCTTTCATCGTCAGGCCGCTGAGTATCAAACGGGCCCGCATTAAGGGTTGTCACTATAAAGTGCCGTTTATAAGCAGGGCTAACACCATTATCAGTAAAATATATATGCGCATCATTTTTAAGGTTAAACGCGCCCAAAGCAACTGCAAAGGCTTCACGATTCTTTGCAGGTGGTTGCGATATACGTTCAACCGAGGCCAAGCAACCGTAATGCTATCCGCCCCCAACTCAATAACATGTTGCCCGTGATAGCTCGCCTGCCCTTCAAGTTCCGTTATGTTGTCAGGCAAAAAGTGTTTGAATCGAGCTATATCTATTTTGGTTAGCCCCACGTCTACCATGACGTTTCCGGTCCCTGCGTTTAAGTCTGCCTTAATTTCAAGAGAGAGTGATGACTGATTAATCTCGCTATCAATAGCTAACAATAAGCGCTGAGCGGCTAATGTGGCATTAAGATCGCTAATAACAAACGAGTTAAGTTTGAGTTCATGAAGCGCTTCATCAATTGCTAACTCAATGGCCGAGTTTTTCAGCGTCAGGGTGGGTATAACGAATTGAAGCATCACTGGATAACACAAGCTGTTGTTGTTCTAAATAGTCAGACAAGAAATGTCGAATCTCTGTGGGAGATAAAGCCCAAACCAGCAAATATAACAAGATAAAAAATAACAGCGTATAGGTTATTATTTTTTTAAACGTACGCAACATTATGATTCCTCACCTTAAACGTGCTTATTCAGAATAACAGATTGAAAATAATAGCATTCAGGCCAAATAAACACGACCGGCATCCATGACTTCCAGCCCCAATGTTCTATACTCTATTAAGTCATGCTCGTTAAAGACCTAAATATTAATTGAATTAGCAGGAACCTGATTTCAATGAACCAACAACTACTCTCTTCTTTACTAGACGCGCAGCAAAACGTTATAGAAAAGATCGCATTAAGCGCGCCACTAGAAGAGTGTTTAAACAGCATTTGTGAGCAAATCGAAAGTGTTATTGATTCAGCTAACGCGAAAAGCTCAATTCTTATTCTAGACGGAAATCAGCTTCTTCATGGCGCAGCCCCCCATTTGCCTCAAGCCTATTGTGACGCAATTGATGGCGTGACGATTGGGCCTTCAGTGGGTTCATGTGGAACAGCTGTCTACCGAAAAGAACAGGTTATCGTGAATGATATAGAGCATGACCCACTATGGGCCGACTATAAAGACATTGCATTACAACACGGCCTCAAAGCCTGTTGGTCAACCCCTATCATCTCATCCAAACATGAAGTGTTGGGCAGCTTTGCTATCTATTACACCCAAGTAAAAAAGCCAAGCGCCATTCACTTAGAACTTATCGAAAAGTTTTCTCACCTCTCAAGCCTAGCAATCGAAAAAGAAAAAGCTCACCAAAGAGAGCAAGCACTCACATCAGAACTGAAGTTTACTAACGAAAAGCTACAAGCATTAACGAGTGTTATGCCCGATATGGCAATAGTGATTGATGAGAAAGGGATGTATGTTGATGTTTATGGGTCAGAAAGCCAACTACTAATTATCTCGCCTGAAACACTAATAGGTAAGTACATCAACGATGTTATTCCCGATCAGAACGCTCAATCAATGATGACCATTATTGATAAAACGCTTGACTCGGAAGAGATACAAATTTTTGAATACGACCTTGATGTTCAGGGGGGGGCCTGCACATTTGAAGGACGTACTGCCGTTATCAACAACTACCAACCTGACCAGCCGAACAAACGTCACGTTTTATGGATAGCGAGGGATATAACAGCTCGAAAAATAGCAGAAGAGCAGGTGCAACAATTAGCGTTCTTTGATCCGATAACTGCACTACCTAATCGAAGATTTCTCACCGAGCGGCTACAGACGACTATAGAAAGAGTCATACAAAACCGTGAAGTTGGGGCTTTGCTCATTCTTGATTTAGATAACTTTAAACGCATTAATGATTCATTAGGGCACAATGTAGGCGATCAACTTTTAAAAATGGTCGCCGCTAGATTAACCCCTGTTTTAAAAGATGCTGACACCATTGGCCGTATTGCGGGTGACGATTTTATCATTATGTTAGAAGCATTAGATAAAGATAGAAACATTACAGCCAGTAACGCGACCATCGTTGCAGAAAAGCTAATCACCAGTATGTCTCAACCCTTTAAGCTCGATAATGAAGAGTATAAAATCAGGTGTAGTATTGGTATTAGCTTGATTGAAGGCAACGAAATAACCGCTGACGAAGCACTTAAACGTGTTGAAACCGCCATGTACCGCTCTAAAAAGCTTGGGGGTAACAGTTACTCATTTTACGAACCTGCATTACAAGAAATTATTGATCAACGCTTACAAATTGAGCGAGAAATTATCAGTTCCATTAAGAAAGATGAGTTTTCAGCATATTTCCAGCCGCAATTAGACCGCAAGGGAAACATCATTGGCGCTGAAGCGCTCATACGCTGGAACCACCCTGAAAAAGGCCTAATATCCCCGTTCCATTTTATACCCGTGGCAGAACAGTCAGGGCTAATCCATCAACTTCAACATATCGTTTTAAGAGATGCCTGCCTATTATTCAGGAGTTTAGGCAATCGTTACATCAATGATAACCAATTCACGCTGGCTATTAATATCAGCGCGTGCCAGTTTAGAACCGAACTAAACCAGAGTTTGCTCGGCACATTAGAAGAGTACGGACTATCGCCTCAAAAAATTAAGTTAGAAATTACAGAAAGCATGCTAATGATCGATAGAGACCATACCATTGATCAAATAAAACAACTCAAGAAAGAAGGTTTTTGGGTGTCTATTGATGATTTTGGCACAGGCTATTCGTCGTTATCTTACCTCCACTCATTTCCTGTCGATGAATTAAAAATTGACCGAAGTTTTATCGATAATATGCATGATGGTGAAGGTGGAACGGCTATCGTAGACACCATTATCGATCTCGCCGAGAACCTAGGCTTTACCGTAATGGCTGAAGGCGTTGAAACTCAGAAACAAATGGATGTGTTAAATCAACGAAACATTAGAGGGATGCAAGGATTCTTCCTTTCACACCCCCTACCCGCAGATAATTTTACTAAGTGGGTTAATAGTCACACGACAAAGGTGCAATAGAACAATCAACGCTTATTTCTACTTTACTCGTTTCAACGGTGCTCGTTTCTACTGCAGACGAATCTCCGTCGTGTCGGGCAAGGTCGAAACAAAATGACTTCCCATCATTAACGACGGTGTCAAACTCCCTACTTTATCGTTTTTTCCATTTATAAAGTGGTCAACTATAGCGAGCGGCCCCAGTACCGTCACATCGTATCCGTTCGGTGTTTCAAGGTAGGCTGTTTTAACCTGACCTGAACGATTACGGACTTCTCCCCAAACTGAAGAGCGATATTTACGCCTAATAGACTCATCAGGACCGGCTATTTTTTTATCTATCTGCTTTTTCAAGAAATCCTGAATAAAGCTTAATCTCAATGCAGGTCTCAATAGCGCGGCAACCTTAACCATGCGAATAGTCTTTTTAGAGGCAGGTATATAGACTTCGATATTTGGGATACCCGTCGAGTAAAAAGCAGTACTTACATCCCCCCACGCAATGTTCATCGCTTTTCGGGGGCCTTTACCAAAATCAATCGTTCGGGTGTTAACACCCGACGAGACGATGTCACCATCAATACGCACTTTATTGCCATTCGCTAAACCTTCTACTGAGCTTTTTGCCGTACCAGGGCTTAATGCCGAACCACCAGAGAAACCTAACGTTAAGTGCGTTGCATCAGGCATCGCTTCAGAGAGTACCCGAGCAACACAGTCTGTGGGTATCACATCAAAACCAATACCTGGACAAACCACAATCCCGGCGGCTTTTGCGCGCCCATTAACCACATCACTATGTGCATACTCAAATACTTCGATTTCGCCCGTTATATCAAAATAGTGAGTCGAAGACAGAATACAGGCTTCAATCATCTGTTTACTGGTATGAGCAAACGGGCCAGCGCAGTGAATAACCATAGCAACATCAGCCAACTGCTCAGCAACGGTTTGAGGGTTATCAAGGTCAAACACTCGATAGTCGAAATTTAAACGCGTCGCAACGGCTTTAACCTTAGCTTCATTTCTGCCTGCCAAAATGGGCGTTAACCCTCTTTGCTTTGCCTCTTGCGCGATTAACTGCGCACTGTAACCATAGGCCCCATAAATTAACCAAGATTGACTCATTTTTACACCCTTATTTCGTTGTTTCGTACTACCAAGCTTAAACTACGCTGACTAACCGATTAACCTAACAAGTAACCACCATCAACATTCAAGCAGGTACCTGTAGTGTAGCTCGCCGCATCTGAAGCCAAATACAGCGCCGCGCCTGCCATTTCATCTGGGCTAGCAACTCGGTTCATGGGTACATGCTCCATCGCTTTCTTCAAGATCGCAGGATTATTGACAATAGTGGAAGCAAATTTAGTATCTGTCGCACCAGGTAGAATGGCATTCACTCTAATATTCAATGCAGCACACTCTTTAGCGAATGTTTTGGTCATTGAGATAACCGCCGCTTTAGTGATTGAATAAATGCCTTGAAAGGGCCCTGGAATAACGCCGTTAACAGAGGCGACATTTACAATAGCCCCACCGCCACTCTTTTTCATCAGTTTCGCGCCATAAGTCGACATGAAGAAGTAGCCTCTAATATTCACGTCAACTGTTTTTTGAAACGCACTCAAGTCTGTGTCTAACACATGACCAAAGTAAGGGTTGGCGGCTGCATTATTGACCAGAATATCCAACTTACCGTGTTTTTCTTCAATTTGTTTAAAAATAGACTCAACCTGCTCCATATCGCCAATATGACAAGCGATCGCTTCAGCACTTCCGCCAGCCTTTTTAATGTCATCAGCCACCTGCTGACAACCTTCTACCTTGCGGCTCGAGATAATAACGTGAGCACCATTCTCGGCCAACTGCTTAGCAATACTTTCGCCAATACCACGACTTGCGCCAGTGACTAATGCCACTTTACCTGTCAAATCAAATAAATTACTCATCCTATCCTCTCTTTCTTATCTTTATTGGTTCATTAGTCTCAACTAGAAACATTGATATTTTATAACCATAACGATGCGTTCTTTATCATCCACGCAAATGCGGAGATCCATTTTATGCCAACAATCTAACGGTAAGTCACCCAATCACTACCCGCCATTTCGAGGTGACTATGATTATTCAAATACGACATACTGATTCGGTCACCTGAAAACAGTAACTTGGTTACCCCTGTATTCACCAGCATTTCGTTAACCGATAATGTCTCTCGGTCTCCAAGCTTAAGAATCTGCTGCAAGATCACTGAAATCGGCCCGCCCGAGGTAAATATCACAATATTTTTTGCCTCAGGCGACTGTTCAATAATCGTTTTTAACGCATTATTGCACCGGTTTTGAAACTGCCGCCATGTTTCTTCATAGTCAGTATCATGATTACCCGAAACCCAACGAATCACCGCATCTGAGAACGCCTGTTGAAATGCTTTTTGGGGTATCGGTGCTTTTGCAATATCTGTCGCCATGGTATTGAAATCTTTCCACTCAGGCCGATACTTAACGAGTATTTCAACATGATTAAACTCGTTAAAGCCCGAGTGAGTAACCGTGGCTAAATGGCTACCACCAAACCCCGACATAAAATAATTCGCCGTCTGCTCATGTCGTAGTAAATTGCCTGAATAAAAACGATCAGGGTTCGCCGTTTTGCTAAACGCTTGCCCTAATATTTCTGATTGCTCACAACCTTTTTCAGACAGTTTGTCGTAATCAGCTTTGCCAAACGACGCTTGCCCATGCCTCACCAAATAAATCGCACCCATTAGAGTTCACTTTTCTCTATCAGTTTCAAGCAACGCTGCTCTAAATACTGTGCAGCATGAACAAAACCCGCAAACCGCTTATCTTTAGTATGCCCATGATAGTAACGGTTATATATTTGCTGAATAATCGCCGCTAATCGGAACAGGCCATATATTTCATAAAAATCAAATGAGGCAAGTGCTAACCCTGATTTTTTCACGTAATACTCAATCACTTCTTTCCGTGTGAGCATTCCCTTTAGATGAGTCGGTTGACGTCGCATAAACTGAAACTGCGGGTCATCATCAGCTTCTACCCAATATGCAAGGGTGTTACCCAAGTCCATCAACGGGTCACCCAGGGTTGCCATTTCCCAATCGAGCACACCGATAATATCGAATGGGTTATCGGGGTTTAAAACGACATTATCAAAACGATAGTCATTATGAATAATGCAAGTACCCACATCGTCTGGCATATTTTCTTTGAGCCATGCCATTACAGTCTCAAACGAGGTGGCATCATCTGTGATGGCTTTAGTATAACGGTCACTCCAGCCTTCAATTTGACGCTTCACATAACCGCCACCTTTACCAATGCTGTCAAGGCCTGCCTTCTTGTAATCAACCTGATGAAGTTCAACCAACTTATCAATGACATTAAGGCATAGTCGACGGGTATCGTCTTCGTTTAGAGCGACTTCTTTAGGCATCTCTTTACGTGGAATAATGCCCACAAAGCGCTCCATAACGTAGAAGTCACATCCCATCACAGAGTGATCATCGCACTGCGCTAACACACCCGGTACATAGGGGTAGACCGGACGTAACGATTGCATAATATTAGATTCACGAATCATGTCATGAGCTGATTTCGCTATATGACCAAACGGAGGTCTGCGCAAGATCAAATCACGATTATGATACTGTAATAAATAAGTGAGGTTAGACGCTCCACCGGCAAACTGTTTAACCGTCAGCGGTCCTTCTAGGTCTGGTAGTACCTGTTTGAGATATTGATCAACTTTATCCAGATCAAGAGATTCTCCTTCCCTTACTTCAGATGCTTCATCTAATACTGACATTACGCCCCCTATCAACTTGCTGGTGTGATTTGTTCTTGTTTAGTTACGAAATAATTTCTTGGCTTGATGCTGCATGAGCATATTAAACCCTTTAGCTGAGAGACGTTTTACATACCACATTCGACGCTCAAACGGGTGCGTTACCACCCAGAATTCTTCTTTCATATAAGCCTGAAAAATACTGTCTGCAACATCTTCAGCGGTAATCTTTGAGCGGCTCATTAACTTATTAACTTTTGAGTGGACGCCCCCAATATGAGACCGCATCGATTCCGTTAAGTTAGTTTGAAAAAACGCGGGACAAACAACACTGGTGGTAATATTGTGAGTGCAAAGCTCTGCCAGTAGCGTTTCAGACAACGAGACAACACCGGCTTTTGTTGCATTGTAGTTGCTCATCATCGGTGCACTCAACAAGCCTGCCGCTGAGGCGATATTGACAAAGTGACCGCTCCCTTGCTGCTTAAATAGCGGCGTGAAGGTCTTACACCCTCTTACCACGCCCATCAAATTAACATCAATCACCCATTGCCAATCGGCAAGGCTAACATCTTCAATAGCCCCTGCTGTACCGGCTACACCCGCATTATTGACGACTATATCGACACCGCCCCAACGATCTTCTAGTTCAGTACGTACACTTTCAAGATGCTTTACTTTGGTCACATCACAAAATAAGTAGAGTGCATCTGGTGCGATAGCTTTCAGTTCAGTTTCTGCTTCATGGCCACGCTCATCATTCACGTCGCCTATACAGACCTTAAACCCTTCTCGGGCAAAACGCATCGCGATGGCTTTTCCGAGGCCACTTGCACCGCCGGTTATAAATATTCGTTTATCATTCATTATTCGATTGCTCTCAGATTACTTTTTCATCAAATGCTTATATTTCGCCAATTCAAACTTTGAAACCAATAGACGGTGCACTTCGTCTGGTCCGTCTGCTAACCGCAAGCATCGCGCATAGGCGAACAATTGAGTCAATGGAAAGTCTTCACTCATGCCTGCGCCGCCATGAATTTGAATAGCTTGATCAACAATGGTCTGCAATACATTAGGCGCAACCACTTTAATTTGTGAGACATCGCTTATTGCCCCCATGATGCCTTTAGTATCGAGCGTCCATGCGGCTTTAAGCGTTAACAGTCGAGCCTGCTCAATCGACATTCTGGCATTGGCAATAATATCTCGGTTACCCCCTAACTTAGCTAAAGGTTGACCAAATGCTTCTCGGCTTACCGCGCGTTTAATAAGTAACTCCAACGCACGTTCTGATGCACCAATCGCACGCATACAGTGGTGGATACGGCCTGGGCCTAAACGCCCTTGAGCGACTTCAAACCCTCGCCCAGGGCCTGCGATAATGGCACTCTTAGGCAATCTAACATTGGTAAAGCTCACTTCACCATGTCCATAAGGCTCATCTAAATCACCAAAAACAGGCAGCATTCGCTCGACTTTTACACCTGGCGTATTCATGGGTACCAACACCATTGAGTGCCGCTGATGACGATGTGCGTCAGGGTTTGTTACCCCCATAAAGATCAACACCTGGCAATCAGGATGACCTATACCGGTACTCCACCACTTGGTGCCATTCAGAACCACCTCGTCCCCTTCTACCATCGCTGTCGCAGCCATATTAGTGGCATCTGAAGACGCAACATCTGGCTCTGTCATACAAAATGCAGATCGGATCTTTCCTTCCAGTAACGGGGTTAGCCATTGTTCTTTTTGCTGTTCCGAACCATAGTGAACCAACACTTCCATATTGCCGGTGTCAGGCGCATTACAGTTGAAAATTTCAGGCGCAATAAAACTGCGTCCAGTTTGTTCTGCAATTGGGGCATATTCAGCATTGGTTAATGCAGGGCCATACCCCTCCACAGGCAAAAACATATTCCAGAGCCCTTCTGCCTTTGCCTTTTCTTTTAAGGTTTTAATAATCGGCAATACCACCCACGGATTTTCAAGCGATTTCAGCTCTCGAAAATACTCATCCTCAATAGGCAGTATCTCTTTTTCCATAAACGCTTTAACGCGTTTTAAATAATCCTGCGAACGTTCTGACAAGCTGAAATCCATAAAGGCCTCCAAAGGCTTAATCTAATATTAATAGGCTAACGCGTGAATACTATTGTTCACGTAATAATCTAATCCTAGTCTGAGAAAATTAATTAGACAAATGAATAGTTATAATGATTATCTATTAGTTGAATTAATAGTTAAGTATCGCTAACCTATTCGTATCAGCCACACACATACTGTCTATACGGCGACTAGAACCGAGCTATAACATGAGAATAGACCTTAACCTCTTTATTGTATTTGATGCGATCTATACCGAAGGGAACCTCACCCGGGCAGCAAGCGTACTGAACTTAACACAACCTGCGGTTAGTCACTCGCTGGCGCGATTACGAGACCACTTTGATGACCCGCTGTTCGTGCGCCAAAGCAATAAAATGCTCCCCACTGCAGTGGCTAAAAATGTCATATCAGATGTGCGTGAAGCATTGCATCAACTTCAGGTCGCGTTACAGCAGTCTAGACAATTTGACCCATCCACAGCACAAAAACGCTACGCCATTAGCGTGCATGACTCATTAGAAGCATCCTATTTGCCATATTTAATGGAGCATATAAATAAAGAAGCGCCCTCGGTAGACCTTACCAGCACCCGAGTTAGGCGCAGCGAGTTAGAAAACAAGCTAGCCTCTGGGGATATCGATTTTGCCATCGATATTCTGCTACCGGTGAGTGATAACATCTGTCATACCCAGCTCGAGAATGATCAACTGGTTGTGGTAGCGGCCAAAAACCATCCTGCCCTCAGCAACACGCTTGATCTTGACCATTACCTTGAGCAAAAACATGTGCTGGTTTCATCAAGAGTATCAGGGCCAGGCATGGAAGATTTTGAGCTAGGGCGGCTAGGTGTGCAACGCCAAGTCGGGTTGAGATGTCAGCATTTTTTCTCAGCGTGTCGAGTGGTTGAAAGCAGTAACATGTTATTAACCATGCCAGAAACAGCGGCCAAAATGTTTAGTAAAGTGCTGGATATTGCACTCTATTCATTACCTGTAGAGCTACCAGGCATTGATGTTCACCTTTACTGGCATGTTAATGTCGATAAGGACCCTGCCAATCGATGGTTGCGTAATAAAATTCTAATGGCCTCTTCAAGCCATTAATGCATAATCAAGCATAAATTTTGTTAAACACCCCGTCATAGTTATAAAGAATTGACACTGTTCACTATTTATAAGTGTAAAGGTGTTAATATTTTTTAAAAATAAAAACAAGTTGTACAACTATTGGTATGAGCCAGGCCATGAAAGCATATATCAACGAACAATTTATACCCAAAGCAACAAGACAGCTTTATCAAGATTTAGCCGCACGGTCTTACCCTGGCGTCATTTTTTATATGGCTATTTGGGCTGCGCTAATATTTCCTGAATATGACTTTTTCTTCGCCGACTCACGAATTAATACCACAATATTGTGGACATCTATTATTGCTATTTGTGCGTTCATTCGACTCTCTTGCATTTATATTTACCGCGCTCAACACAAAACCAATCCAGGCAGTAATAGCACCATACTGCTGTTAGGTGTCTCCGTCTCTAGTCTTGGTTGGGGGTTTTGTTCCGGTCAGCTGATTTTAGATCCATTATTCCAAGACGCTATCGCGTCAACACTTATTGCTGGAGCGGGTCTCTGCGCTGGAGGGTTGGCTTCACTCGCGCCATCTAGACGGTTCCTAATTCTATTTCTTATACCTATGCTGCTACCTCCTAGCATTACGATTTTGCTCATTGACCACCCATTCTCATCCTCATACTCGGCACTGTGTGTGCTCATGCTGGGCGGTCTTTATGGTATATCCGGCATTCAGCGTAAAGAGTATTTTATTGCACTTAATAGCCAGTATGAGCTCGAAGAAAAATCTAACCAACTGGCAGAGCTCAACACACTTGATCCTTTAACGGAGCTTAAAAACAAACGTTATTTTAATGAAAAAATGGATGAAGAATTTAACAGAGCAATGAGAGAAAAAGGCCCCTTATCCTTGATTGTTATCGATCTTGATAACTTTAAAAAGGTGAATGATATTTACGGGCACTTGATCGGTGACGAATGCTTAAAAGAAATGTCCAAAACGCTCAAAACTGAGTTCAACCGAACAATGGACACACTGGCACGAATTGGAGGTGAAGAGTTTGCCGTTCTGTTACCCACGCTTCATCAAGATCAAGCCATATTGATTGCAGATAAACTGAGACGTCAAATCGAAAAAATATCAATAGAATATGGCGACAGCGATGTAAATTTAACAGCCAGTCTCGGGGTTTCAACGCTGTATCCGACCAACAAAAATAGCTCGCAAGAGCTATTTAAGCAGGCAGACCTCGCGTTATATGAGGCTAAACGATTAGGTAGAAACAGAGTTGAAAGTGCGCCAACCTTGGTCGATTACTCGGGCGCGGCAGGTCGCTCTACTTCTAACTGCTGAACCGCTATTACCGCCTGAGTACGATTACGAACTCCTAGCTTTCTAAATACAGCGGTAATATGCGCTTTTATCGTTGCCTCTGAAACATCTAATTCATAGGCAATCTGCTTATTTAGTAGGCCTTCCATTAACATACCCAACACTCTAAATTGCTGCGGCGTAAGTGTGGCTAACTTTTCTGAAAAGTCACAGGTTTCAGGGTCAACGCCATCAATGCGGTCTTGCACATCAGCGGGCAACCACACATCACCGTTTAGCACAGCTTGAATACCCTCAGCGATCAATTTAAGTGACGTTGACTTAGGAATAAACCCCGACGCTCCATAATCAATCGCCTTACGAATCACCTGAATATCTTCTGTTCCTGAGATCATTACCACTGGCAGCCCCGGATACTGGCCGCGCATAAATACGAGCCCCGAAAAGCCGTGAGCCCCTGGCATATTAAGGTCAAGCAGCACAAGGTCTGCGTCAGAGTGTTCTAACACCGACCGCTGTAGCTCAGCGATCGTGTCAGCCTCAATCACCTCGACATCATCGACTGCCTGCCCTACCGCCTGCTTTAAGGCGGCACGAAACAGTGGATGATCGTCTGCAATAATGATCTTATAACTCATATCAGGTGTTTTCCCGGAATTCTATCAAATCTTCAACAACCGAAGGGTCTGCCAATGTTGAGGTATCACCTAGGCTATCATGCTCATTAGCGGCTATCTTGCGCAGGATTCTCCGCATAATTTTACCTGAGCGAGTTTTAGGTAAGCTAGGTGCCCACTGAATAAGATCAGGTGACGCCACAGGGCCGATTTCTTTACGCACCCACTGTACCAACTCAGTTTTCAATTCATCAGAAGGGTCTGCATCATGGTTTAACGTAACATAAACATAAATACCTTGCCCCTTGATGTCATGAGGATAGCCTACAACTGCCGCTTCTGCGACTAACGGATGAGCTACTAACGCACTCTCAATTTCAGCCGTCCCCATTCGGTGGCCAGACACGTTAAGCACATCATCAACACGCCCGGTGATCCAATAATAGCCATCTTCATCTCGTCGCGCCCCATCCCCTGTAAAGTAGGTTCCCGGATAAGTGCTGAAGTAAGTCAAAATAAAGCGTTCATGATCTCCGTAAACGGTTCTCATCTGCCCTGGCCAGCTATCTAATATAACCAAGTTACCTTCAGTTGCGCCCTCTAGCACATTGCCATCGCCATCCACTAACGCTGGTTGTACGCCAAAGAAAGGTAACGTTGCAGAACCTGGCTTAAGATCAGTCGCACCCGGTAAAGGTGAAATCAGAATACCGCCTGTTTCTGTCTGCCACCAAGTATCAACTACTGGACATCTCTGATCACCCACAACATTGTAATACCACTCCCATGCTTCAGGATTGATCGGCTCACCCACCGTACCCAATAGACGCAGGCTTTCACGCGTACTCTGCTTCATATACTGGTCGCCTTCGGCCATTAACGCACGAATCGCAGTGGGAGCGGTATAGAGAACATTAATCTTGTGCTTATCAACGACCTTACCTATACGGGAGCTGTCAGGGTAATTAGGCACCCCTTCAAACAACACCGTAGTCGCACCGTTCGCTAACGGTCCGTAAAGAATATACGAGTGCCCAGTTATCCAACCAAAATCAGCAGTACACCAATAGATATCACCTTGCTGATAATCAAAGACATACTCATGGGTCATCGAGGCATACACCATATACCCACCCGTAGTGTGCAATACACCTTTTGGTGTGCCAGTTGAGCCAGAGGTATAAAGCATGAATAATGGGTCTTCTGCATTCATTTCTACCGGTTCACATTCAGTGCTCGCATCAGCCATCAGTTCATGAAACCAAACATCGCGCCCTTCATGCCAATCAATATCGCCCGCCGTGTGCTGAACAACAATCACCTTTTCGACAGTTGTCACATCGTCATGCCTTAATGCGGCATCGACATTCTTTTTAAGCGGAACAGGACGACCACCACGCAGACCTTGGTCTGCGGTAATAACCCACTTAGCGCCGCCGTCTTTTACCCGCGCGGCGAGCGCTTCAGGCGAGAAACCACCAAACACAACAGAATGCATAGCCCCTATTCGAGCACATGCCAGCATAGCCACAGCGGTTTCAACAATCATGGGCATATAAATAGTCACGATATCGCCCTTTTTAACACCTTGCGTTTTTAAAACATTGGCAAACTTACATGTCTCTTGGTGGAGTTCTCGATAGGTAATGTGACGAGAGTTATCAGGGTCATCCCCTTCAAAAATAATTGCGGTTTGATCACCTCGCTCAGCTAAGTGACGATCTAGGCAGTTAGCACTGGCGTTAAGTGTCCCGTCTTCAAACCATTTAATGGATAAGTTATTACGGTCATATGAGGAATTTTTAACAGTCGTATAGGGTTTAATCCAGTCCAGCCTTTTGCCATGTTCACCCCAAAAAGCATTCGGATTTTCTACCGACTCTTTATACATTGCCATGTACTGCTCTTTGTCTACCAGTGCTCGGCTTTTTGCGGCCTCTTTTACTGGATACACCTTACCATCACTCATATTTTTATCCTCTTTGTTGATCCATTAACAATGACTGTCAACATATGATTTATTGTTTGTATTGAAATGATAGTTCTATTTCTACGCTTCAACTTGCCAGTTTTAAATTAGACCAAGGTATAGCGTCTCAAAAGACTGGAGATTAAATGCAGAAGCCTTTCATGGTTGGAATTTTATTCTTTTATTGGCGGTTAATGACTTCAATTAAAGCGCTATCCTCATGAAGTATAATCAATTTATTAGAAATAGACATAAAAACTGCAGTCGGCCAAGGGCCGACTCTACAATAGATCAACAAGCACTCCTCCCAGCCTATAGAAGCAATACTTTAGCGCGAAAAGAGTCAATTTAGCACCTGCCCTTGTACTAGTCGTGCCGCTTTTCATCACGCCTACAAGGGCTAGCATTGCCTTTTTATGCGGCTTTACTCTTTTTGTCTTCGACTGCAGGCTTACGCTTATATGGCTTGCGCTCTTTTAACGCATAACGATTTAAACCCGGTATATGAATTTTTCGTATATATCGCGCCCAATCTATTAACCGTGCGTCAACGGGGAATATTGAACGCTCTGTTTCATTGATACGTTGACTCAAGGCGATAAGCTGCGGGTTATGAAATCGATATTTTGGTTCGGAATAAAACGAAAAAACGGTGGATAGATTCATGGCAGTTTCAACATTATCCAAAGTTTTTACATGAATATCCTGCCCAAACCACTTGCCCACTTTATTGAGCATCATCAGTGGGAGTTTTATGGTATTCATCATACCTAAAAATAGATGCTTACTTACCATCACAAACGGGCGTTTGGGCTTGCGATAAAACAGTTTCTTGTATTGTTGATAGTTTTCGTCTGCTTCTTGTTGCACCAATTTAATCATTTCATCAATAGTCACAGGGTTAGTGCCGCTGCTACAGCATTGGTAAACCCTATGCGGAGGGTTGACGCTATTCCCTAGAAACGTTGTATCCGTTTGATCTAGCAACTCTGCAACACCAAGAATGATGCTATTTGCAACAAGGTCTGCAGGTATTATATCAATAATGCCGTTAGGATCTCCGGGGAAAAACGTCACCTTTTCTCGCGCATAAGCCATCAAAATAGCATCTGCGACTTTAACGCCCTCTATCCAGCCAGGAACAGGGCCTATCAATGTACTTTCTACAATCGCCGGGCGTAATAGGGTTAACGCAGTCTCTTGTAACGTTTTCCTTAAAATCTGCTCTCCCATCCACTTGGTAAATGTATAGGTGTCATTCCAACCCAAACGGTTCGCTTCAGCAATACCTAAGTCGATTAGTTTCTCTTGAAGTACACCCTCGGTGTAACTACTTTTAAGTGCCGCCACTTTATCCTGAAGCTCTTCTATCAAGCCTTCGACACGATAGTATCCGCGATGGTCATACGGAATGAGTCCGCTCGCGGGTTCAACATTTTCTTCTGCTAAATCACCTTGGTTAAACCCATTGACATAGCAAGTTGAGACCTGAAGAACAGGGATACGTCCCGCTAAACGTGAAAACTCAGCAATATTATAAAGAGACAACGCATTAATCGAGAGCGCTTGATCAAGCGGTTCTCTAAAATTGACACTGGCAGCAGAGTTCACCACAACATCAACTTTATTAATAAGCAGATTAAACTCTGCGGTATTTAACCCAAAATGTCGTTCCGTTATTTCGCCCGTAATGCAATGTATATTTTGATCACAAAAGCGCTGAAAAGCTTCGGGGTCATCGGCATTCATTTTTTCAAAAACCGAAGCGCTAGCGATTTCGTGCTTAAATCTACCTTGTGCCGTTGGGTACTTTGAATTCCCTCGAATAAGCAAATGAATCCCGCCAATTTCAGGGACGTCACGCATCAACTTTTCGATAATAACTTTGCCAACAAAGCCCGTTGTACCTGTCACAAGAACGTGTTTACCTTTAAGCGCATTAATTACTGATATGCCGGTATTTTTGAGTGCTTTAACACTTAACTTATTCGCAACCATAACTCACCTGTGCCTAAATTATTGTAAGCATTTCCTTATGCGTTATATATTTAACCGAGTTTGATTCGAACTCAGTTAAACAATATTTATGCCTTTCATCTGGACTCAACAACACAGCTCGTTAGCGTTATATTTATTCTTCAGTTTGAACTGATTTAAGCAACATTGTGAGCCCAATCAATACAAACTTCCAGCGCCTTCTAAGATGCGATTGTTATATACAGCTTTACAGATCGTTACACGTGGAATAGTGAACCAGGACTCGTTTTTTAGGATTTCAAGAACGCGCGTGAGGTATCGTGAACAGACTCACAGAGCAGTCAGGACGTACTTTGCAGAACAATTATGGATTGTAGAACAACCGAATTTAGAGGGCGGCTATACTATTGAAAACAACAAACTATCAGAGATGAATATCAAACCATTGCTTGGCAAGATCATGAATTTTATCTTTCTGGTAATCCAAATGGCCGACATGACCGCTGCGGGGAATAATATTGAGTTGTTTTTGTGCGCGAAGTTTTTTGTATAAGAGGCGAGCCGACTTAGGCGGGTCAACCTGATCGTCTTCGCCATGAATAACACACACAGGAATAGTAATTTTATCGACGCGATCAAGCGTATCAATCACCACACTTTCAATAGCGCCAGGTAACGGGTAAGCACTATAGCCCGCCTTAAAATAAGGGTCGTCAAAAAACGTCTGACTAACGTCGGGATTACAAGACACTGGCACCCGAATAGCCATTTCATACAAAGAGAGCTTAATATCCTCTCCTGATATTTTTTGTTTTAATGCGCCAACTTTCGACACAGATTTGAAAAAAGCGACCTCAAGAGGGTTAATCACATTTCTTACTGTCGCATCGAGTGTCACTAACGCGTTTAATCGAGACTGTTGTGCAGCCGCTTCAAGAACTGCAGTTCCGCCTGATGAGAAGCCAAGCGCCCCAATACGGGATGCATCAATTTCAGGATGAGCCGCCAGCACATCGATGGCAGCATTAACGTCAGGCACCCACTCAGCCATCTTAACGTGGTACCTTCCACCCTCACTTTCACCGTGGCCATGCATATCTAGCGCAAGGGTGGCATACCCATTTTCTGCCAGAAACATCGCAAAACCAAAGAAGTGCTCTTTGTAATCAACCGCACCGTGACAAATAATAACGGCGGGTAATAATGCCGCATTGGCTGATTGTTTATTTTCGGGGATAAACAACATGCCCGTTAGGCTGTCGCCCAACGAATTAAATTGTAGCGTTTCCTTTCTCATACTGAGTCCATTCTTAAAAAGTCTATGATTCTACTAGTGATGCATATTTAATTGATTCTAATAAGTGATCTAACGAAACCTGCCCTTTAGAGGCTCTAATCTTTTCAATCAGCCGATCTTGGCTGCCAAACCCTGTTTCATCATACTGGTGTTTTTGTACAGGTGCATCGACCGCGGACGACAAGGTCTCTGTGATCTCCCCATCGTCTGGCTTATTCTCAGGGACCTGCTTCAATCTTGCTAGGTTTTCTATCACTAAGCATCTATCTTCATCACTTAATGTGGCAGGGTCTATAACGTGAAGCAATCCATGTAGTAGATCACTCGCCGCACGCCCTAATTGATCACCATAACTAAAGATACAACTCGATAAAAGAGTGGTGACCTGCTCAGGCGTGGTGTCATCATTTTTCAAAAAATGATTTAGCCTAACTCTCAGGTCAATCCACTGATCTTCAGACGATTGATGCAATGGAAGAACGCTCTCATTCGTCTTATGAGTATCACTTGCTGGGTTTTGGATTAAATGACGATCAATTGCTTTGCTTTCAGCAACCGTAGCATCTTCAGTGCTTACCGGTGCTGAAGACACGCTTGCCCTCTTTTTGCTTGAACGTTCAACGACTTTTTCCCAGTAGGTACTAAACGAAACACGGGGGACTTTTCCACGGTTATATGCGTTGTCTAAACTGTCGGCTAATCGATAAAAGCTTTTACAAGAGGGGTCGCTCTCAGGCAACAATGAAACCGGCCTTTGGAGTGTGACCGATGCACGGATACTTTCATCCATCCAGACATAACCTAAATACTCCGTACCTAAGCCTATGTATTTTTTTACAGCCGCATCAAAACGACGATATAGGCTCTCTGCCTTAACAGCACTTTTAGCCATATTCACCACTACCTGGGGAATTCGCTTATAGCCACGTCTCCGCAGTACCTTCAACAGAGAAAACGCATCTGTTAGTGAGGTTGGTTCAGGTGTAATGACAATCGCAGCCATTTGGGCGGCAGCAACAAAATGCAGTACAGTCGAAGAAATACCCGCGGAGGTATCAATAATTAAATAGTCATACTTGGGCTCGAGATACTGTAACGCTGACACCAATCGCTGTTGTTGTACGCCTTCAAGGTCAACGCATTTAGAAAAACCAGACGCACCAGGGATAATATCCAGACCTGCCGGCCCGGTGACCACAATGTCTTCGATCGATTTTTCATCAGTAAACAAGTGTTCTAGTGTATAGGCAGGAGTAATACCAAGCATGATATTGACGTTAGCCATACCCATGTCTGCATCAAATAGACAGACTTTAGAGCCTGATCGCGCAAGGGCAAGTGCTAGGTTTACAGAAAGACTGGTTTTACCCACGCCACCCTTGCCGCTAGTAAACGCAATAACCCGCGTCTTTTTAGCCTCACACCTTTTAGGTAAAGCCGGTGAGACAGGTACAACTGAAGAAGTATTACTCTTTATAGCCATTAATTAATACTGCCGGGATTTTCATTCTTATTTTTTATTGGGGCTAATTAAAGAACCCTAATCCCTACTCATAGGTTATAACGTATGCCTCATTCTATAACGATTAATGATGATAAAGAACAAAAAATAATGACTACAATCTCATTTTTTATCTTGGCAATCCTATAAATAACCTAAATAAACACCAACAACCCTTTAATTTTTAACGAATATTCTTTAGTATCTAACCATTAAGCTGTTTAATAAATGAACTAAAGATAAAAGTTTTTATACAAAAATTGACCTAAATTATTGTTATATAAGGTTAGAAACCTGACGCTGTACCTATTATTTTTTTGGTTCAAACATGACAAGCAAGGCGTGTTTGTAGCCAAAAAGAGGCTACTTAGTAGGAAAGTAGCATTGTTTTATTAAAAAAAACTGAAGCAGTTAACTGCGAATGTTTACTAAAAATTAAATAATAAAGAGTGTCCTCACCGTTTTAAGTAATGAGTGATCACTTAATAATAATATAAAGAAGTAAATAGATGACAAATAAGCCGGATGCCATTTTTGAGGCACTTAAGGTAAATAAGCTACCTTCTCTGCCTCATATATTGGTCGATATGTTGGTCGCTTGCCAAAGTAGTACCGCCAATTTCCAGCAGGTATCCGATATTATTAGTCGTGACGCTGCAATTTCTGCGCGCGTCATTTCTCTTGCCAATTCATCGTTCTACTCCAGAGGAGGCAACATAAACTCTCTGGAAAGAGCCTTATTAGTACTCGGCACAGAAACTATAAAAACGGTTGTTATCACCGCGTCAGTGCAACAGTTTTTTTCTGGTTTTAATACGACCCATACTCAATATTTGAAACACTTCTGGCGGCGCTCTCTCTCATGCGCCCTATTGGCTAAAGCGCTGGCGACTTTAACGAGCTATCAGCAACCAGAACAAGCTTACCTAACTGGGCTTTTGCATAATATTGGCGAATTAGTGCTTGAGACAAATTACCCCGATCAATACAGCCAGCTGATTCAGAATGAAGCAAATGAACACACCCGCATAGAAATTGAGCACACACTATTTCTAACCCATCATTCTGACGTAGGTGCTTGGCTCATTGATGAATGGAACCTTGGCACATTTGCCTCAGATGCTATTCGCTTCCACCACGCCCCCGTTAATGCAGTGCTCGATGCTCACCACCTCGTCAAACTCATATTTTTATCTAGCCAACTGAGTAAAGAAAACGCACTCGATGAGCCCGAAAGTTTTGAAATAGCAGAAAGCATGTTTGGTCTCTCGGCTGCATTAACGTCAGAGATAGTCGCTCAGATTCAAAACGAAGTGGTTAAAATTGCTAAATCACTCAAGATCGATATTGATAGTCGCCCTGGTAATGACCTTGAATCCGAAACCGATAAGAAGAAACAGGTGGCGTTGGCCGAACAAGTCAGAAATATAGGCTTATTGCAATCGGCCAATAATCATCTTTCACAATCAACATCGCTCCCCCAACTATTTCAAGGCATTCAGGAAGCCGCTGAACTGCTGTTTGGGTATAAGGGTTCGCAAGTATTATTAATTGATCCTACTGATGGTATTCTAAAATATCAGCATTTTTCAGACTTGGATCACTCAGCTTCCGAAACAACGCTTTCAATCTCGCTTCAGCCAGCCAGATGCTTAATCGCCCGTTCCGTCACTAGCAAAACCATTATCCACTCTGCAAACCAAACTCTTTTTCCCGAAGCGCTACCCGCTATTGACCAACACTTCGTTAAGATCACCCAAAACCGTCACATTGTATCTGTCCCCATGACCATTAATGGCTGTGTTATGGGTGTGTTAGTGATGGGAACATCCTCTGAAAAAAGCATCACCCCAAACACCTTACACCTACTTGATTGCTTTTCATCAGAGGTAGCCAATGCGTGCGAACGACTCAATAACACGATTACCGAGTCTTCAACTTCATTAACAGAAGAAGAACTTCAACTAAAAATAAATGATGCAGTACATGAAGCCAGCAATCCGCTCAGCATCGTCAGAAACTACCTTGAAGGGCTTGCCCTAAAGCTCGGTAATGCGCATGAAATACAGTCTGAAATTGATATTCTAAAAGAAGAAATTGACCGCGCGGGCCAAATCATCCTAAGACTACGAGACCTCCAACACACAGAAGCAGATCAAGCGCCAGGTGTAGACATTAACCGGGAAATTATGGATCTCAATAAGCTGTTTCAAGGGTCACTATATTTAAGTCATGCAATCAATTGCCACGTATCATTAGACAACAAATTAAAACGCCAGAAAGGCAACCGAAACCCGATTCGACAAGTACTCACAAACCTGATCAAAAACGCCTCAGAGGCGATGGAGTCAGGGGGTGACATCTACTTAAAAACCTCCCATAACGTGAATGTAAATGGTCGGGACTTCATAGAAATAGTCGTGACTGATAAAGGCCCTGGAATACCTGACGACATACTCAGTAATCTATTCCAACCTGTTACCACCACTAAAGGACAGAGGCATTCAGGGCTTGGTTTAAGTATTACAAAAAACTTAGTCACAGAAATGGGTGGCACTATTAGCTGTAGAAGCAATCAAACGGGTACAAAAATACAAATACTCATACCTGTGAGAAATATCGATTAAATTAAAAAAGGGTGTTAGTTGCTGCTAACCAATAGCGCAACTAGTCTGGCGAAGAGCCAAAGGACATTAATGTAAGTTAAGGAGGACAACTCATGATAATAATGAAACTTGAGTAGGTCATAAGTGCAGTATGAACGCTGATATTAAAGACATTGACCTGTCTATAAATATAAATAAAGCGCGCCTTCTTGTTGTTGACGATGAAGAGCGACTATTAACCAGCCTTAAAGAGCTATTAATTGCTAACCACTATCAGGTGGATACAGCACTTGGCGGCAAAAATGCCTGTTTGCAACTCAGTAAACAACAGTATGATCTTGTATTACTAGACTTGCGCATGGGTGACTTTAGCGGGCATCAGGTCATGGATTTCATGTCTGAAAAGCAAATCAACACAGCCACTATAGTGGTGAGTGGTGAATCTTCCTTTTCAGCTGTCAGCAAAGCGCTTCGTCGTGGAGCTTATGACTACCTTAAAAAACCTTATGTGCCTGAAGAGTTATTAGCAACAGTCGAAAATGCGTTGCAAAAAAAGCTATTAGAAAAAGCGCATAACGCCATGCAAATTCGCCTTAAAAAGTCTGAAGAACTGCATCGATACATCGTAAATAGCTCTCCCGATATCGTTTTTATGCTTGACCGTGAAGGTCGATTTACCTTTATTAATAATAAGGTTGAGTCTGTTCTGGGCTATCAAAAGCAAGAATTACTTGGCCAGCACTATGAACTCATTATAAATAACAAAGATGCTGAGCGTGCAGGCTACATTTTTAAAGATAACGAACAGAGTGGCCGCACTACGAGAACCATTGAGTTACACCTTAAGTCTCGTGGAGATAGTCGAGCTCAACGCTATTTTGAAGTAACGGTATTTCCCATTGAAAGCAGTACATCTAGTGTAAGTAACACACCAGGCAGCAGCCTTAAACAACTAATAGGCACTTATGGTACCGCTCGAGACATCACAGAAAGAAAAGAAGCCGAAGAGTTTATCAATTTTCAGGCTTATCACGACCTTTTAACACGCCTCCCTAACCGAGCCCTTTTTAAAGATCGACTAAGCCTAGCTATCACGCATGCCAAGCGAAACACGCAAAGTCTTGCGGTGATGTTTTTGGATCTTGATCGTTTCAAGGTTGTGAATGACACTCTGGGGCACGCTATGGGCGACCGCTTACTTCAGTCAGTCTCTATGCGCCTCGAAAACTGCTTACGAGAAGGCGATACACTATCCCGCTTTGGTGGAGACGAATTCACACTCCTGCTACCCGATATTTCATCAAAAGAAGACGCTCGCAAAATTGCTCGAAAAGTAATTAACGTACTTAAAGAGCCCTTTATACTGGGCGAGCATGAAGTCTTTGTGGGCGTCAGCGTAGGCATCGCAATGTATAGTGAAGCCGGTAACAGCGTCGAGCAACTTATTCAAAATGCTGACATTGCCATGTATCACGTTAAAGGCAGAGGAAAGGATGGTTACAAGTTTTACTCTGACACAATGAATGTAACGTGTTCAAACCGACTTAAAATTGAACGAGACATGCGTAACGCACTCGATAACAAAGAATTCAGGGTTTATTATCAGCCGCAGATTAATGCAAAAACCGACGAAATTATCGGAGTTGAAGCGCTCATTCGGTGGCATCACCCAGAACGCGGCATTATTTATCCATCAGAATTTATTCCGTTAGCTGAAGAAACCAAGCTCATCGTAGATATCAGCGAATGGGTACTTGCAACAGCCTGTGCTGAAGTTAAAAGTTGGATCGACACAGGCCATAAAGATATACGACTAGCGGTGAACTTTTCGCCATCTCAAGTCGAACACCCTCGCTTTGTAGATATGCTCTTCCAACAACTTGAAGAGCATAATTTTCCACCCGAGAACTTAGAAATTGAGCTCACTGAAAACGTTATCATGAATGACCTCGAGCACATGATTCAAAAACTAAGTAAGTTAGCCGATCATGGGATCACCATCGCTATTGATGATTTCGGAACAGGATACTCATCACTGAACTATCTCCATAAGCTTCCAATTCATACTTTGAAGGTCGATCAATCGTTTGTGCATGATATTCAGAGCTCAGACAATGATGCCTGTATTGTTAATGCGATTGTTGCTATGGCACATGGGTTAAAGCTCAATATCGTTGCTGAGGGCGTCGAAACCGCAAGCCAACTCGAATATCTCAAAAGCTTAGGCTGTCATGAAATACAAGGGTTCTTCTTTGGCAAAGCCAGACCGGCAGATGAAACCATTCAACTAATCAATCATGGTGCTCAATCAAAAGCCAGTTAACCCAATAAGCAAGTAGCAGCAATGGATTCAAGTGTATTGCCAGGGGGGCTAAAGCGTTTACCAAATCATCCATAAGCACCCACCTCCTCTCCTGTTAAAGTAGGAACTAACAAACTCGTCCTTTTCATACCGTATAGGCTCCAAGACTTACACCTACCAGCCTAAAACCCAGTAATAATGCGACTCTAAAGCCGATTTTTAATTGTCTAACAATCCAAAAAATCTTGTCTAACACTCAGATTTTTTCACTGTTTTTTTTGCAATATTTTACGTTTTGTTAAGTTTTGCAAACAAAAATGAGTGTTGCCTCACAGCTTTTGAGAGGTCGCTTCTTTACCATGATTCCATCAAAAGCTGATCAGTTCTAAAGCTGAAAAAGCAACCGACAATAATTTAATGCGACGGACTTGCAGTAAAACAACAAGAGATTGAGCATGAAAGATAAGTATAAGTTTATTGGTCCTGCATACGACCTCCTCAGTAGTATTTATGGCGGAGAGTCTATCCATAACTGTAAAAGAGCAATGCTCGATGCAGAACACGTTAAGCCTGGCGACAAAATTCTGATCGCCGGTGTCGGACATGGTAAGGATGCCATTAAAGCAGCCGAGCTAGGTGCCGATGTAACGGTCGTTGATTTATCAGAAACCATGCTTCGTAAATTTAAAGAGGCCGTTGATAAACACCCTGACAACCTCACCATCAGACAGGTTCACAGCGACATTCTTAAATTTGAAGAGTTTGAGAAGTACGACATGGTCGTTGCTAACTTCTTCTTAAATGTGTTCAGTGAAGAGATGATGCTTGAAATCCTGCGTCACCTAATGAAGTGCGCCAAGCCTAAAGCAAAAGTTGTGATCGGTGACTTTGAATACCCGTCAGGCAACATTATTAACCGTACACTGCAAAAAGCATACTGGTACGGTGCTGTAACGATCTTCTGGGTCGCTGCTAATAATGCAATGCACAATATTTATAACTATCCCGAAATCATGAAAGAACTGGGTCTTACCATTAAAGACCAAAAGCAGTTCAGGTTTTTAGGGCTAAATTGCTACTGGTCCATTATGGGTCAGAAACAAGCCTAATTAAGAAAGCTCAACATAAATAACAAATAAATAACAAAAATAAAAAATAGAAAAACCCGATAGGAGACACTGGAATGAATAATCAAGCATTAGTTCATAACGGATTAAACATTACGAGCGAGAATAGCTTTACGTTCTCTGAAAGGGTTGAGTACCTTAAAAAGTACGGCACCCATTCCCAGTCGTTCTCTACGCTACAGCCTGGCATGCAGTATTTTGACATCCCAAACGTTGGCTACATCGGATATATGAAACAGTGGGGGGCAACCTTTGTGTTGTCTGACCCCGTTTCAGACAAAAAAGATTTCGAGCTTATCGTCACGGCTTTTCACAAAAAGTTCCCTAATGCTAGCTATATCCAGATCAGCAAGCCTGTTGTGGACATTCTTCATGAAAAGTTCGGCCTTTACGGGACACAATTTGGTTCTGAATCAACCATCGATTTAAAGAATTGGTCTCTAAAGGGTAAAAAGAAGCAGGTTCTTCGTACAGCCATTAACCAGGCCGAAAAGAATGGCATCACCGTTAAAGAACGCTTTAGTGATGACCACACACGTGAAATATCAGACGCGTGGATCAAGACACGCAAGTGTAAAAGTAACGAGATTAGCTTTTTGATTCGTCCAATGAAGATGGATTATAAAGAAAACGAGCGACATTTTTATGCGTATGAAGGCGACAAAGCGGTTGGCTTTGTCTACTTTGATCCCATTTATCGCAACAATGAGATCATTAGCTACGTACCCAATATCTCACGTGCAAATGCGGAGTTTAAACAGGGTATTTTTTATACGCTAATGACTCATGCGATGGAAGTATTCAAAGAAGAAGGCGTACCTTACCTTGATCTTGGCCTAATACCGTTGATGCTGGCTGATGAAATAGAACCTCAAGAATCAAAGATATTACGTAGCATTAGTAACCTAGTTTATGAAAAAGGTAACTCGCTCTATAACTTTAAAGGGCTCGTCTTCACTAAAGGGCGTTTTAGAGGCGATATTAAGAAAACTTATTGCGCACACAAAGGTGCATTACCCCTTAGAGCCTTTATCTCAATATTTAAGCTCACTAAGGTTATCTAAATACTTAGAGTAAGTCTTGTACGAGTAGAATTTAGACTAACAATAATAAAAATAGCTAGAACATTAAAGGCGGATTTCTGAAATGATCCGCCTTTTTTTATGATTGCAATAAACCTTAGGCGCTTATACGCCAGGTTCAGATAATACAACGGATACGGGTATCCATTTGCTTATCGTTGACGTTAAAAAACCATTCTCTTTCCAGCGTTCTAATGTGGTATTAAGCTCTTTCTGAAGCGATTCGTTACCCGTTTTTACAGCCCATGCTAAATACTCGTCTGTTAGCGGGGTATAAAGACCAAATAACCGCTCATCGGTCGGGTACGAACTCGTTAGCTGCCAAACCGTTGGTGCGTCATGCACAAAGTAGTCAATGTTATTATTGATCAAACCTTCTATTCCTTCTTGAGTCGTGGCAAAACTCACGTGTTCTGAATTTTTCAGCTTATTGGTCACAAATTGCTGACCCGTTGTATTCAATGAGTAACCGACACGGTGATTGCCAGACATCAACTCGATTGTGGATGATAGGTGCCCAGCGTCATCAGCTCTGATAATCGCCATCTGCCCTGTTTCCATATAAGGCTCAGAGAACATCACCATGCCTTTGCGCTTCTCAGTCATAGATACACCAGACATTACAACATCTACTTCTCCAGAGTCCAAAGCCTCAAGCAGATCTTCCCAAGCATACGTTTTTATATTAATAGAGGCATTAAGCGACTCGCCCAGCGCATTGGCAAAGTCAACTTCCATACCTTGTACTTTTCCATCTTTCTCAAAAGCCAGTGGTGCATAGTTCGTCGCCATACCCACATTAATGACTCTGCCAAAATCGCCAAAACTTGCACAGCCCGCTACAATCAATGCAACCAAGCCTAGCACTGCACCTAAATACCATTTTTTCATTATTATCCCCTAACAATTTTCATTGACGGTTAACATTCAGATCATTCTGGACGTTAGTATTATTGGTAATGCAACTTATGGCTATAAGCGATTTCCACTAAGCAGCACTTTAGTTTATATATTCTTGAATTTCAAAATCCTGAAAACCCAATGACGAAAGCCGCTGATTAAAGTGTTCATTGGCAACCGCCTCACCCGTAAAGCGAACTTGATGGACCGGCTTGACGGAGGCGTCTATTGTTAAGTTTGCTGACTCAAATAGGCCTTTGACACGCTTAGCAATAGCGCTACCTGAGTCTACCCATTCAACCTGCTGAGGCGCACAATTGTTCAACTGCGATTTCAGCAACGGAAAGTGTGTGCAGCCCAACACAATTTTATCCACTGGTTGAGCTAATGTTTCACAAAAAAAGTCCGCTAAAATGCTCGCTAATTCTGCCTCATTAATCTCCTCCCCCCTTAGATAAAGTTCTGCCATTTCAACCAATCGACTGCTTCCCACCCGAATAACATCACAATGAGAAGCAAAGTCGGCGACTAACTGATTAGTATAGTGCCGCTGAACTGTTGCTGAAGTGGCCAGAAGACCAATAGCCCCCGTTTGCGTTGACTCTGCCGCAGGCTTAATAGCGGGCACAACACCGACCACAGGGATGCTTAGCATTGCTCTCAAGTCAGAGAGCACTAAGGTACTCGCTGTGTTACAGGCAATCACCAGCATATCGGGCTGATAGCGTTTACACTGTGCTGACAAAACAGTCGTAATTCTACTTCGAAGATAATCTTCTGATTTAGTGCCATAAGGAAACGACGCATTATCCGCTATATAGATAATGCGAACGCCAGGGCACAAAGAAAGGATTGATTCACAGACGCTTAGACCGCCTACACCTGAATCGAACACCATGACAGTGGGAGACCGCGCTGCGGCCTCCTTTAAAGTGCTAAGCGACACGCTTTCTGATAAACCTCATAAGCACTAACAATAATGTTAGAAGTAATGGAACCAAGAAAATATTGATCATTTTTAACTCTGTACCCAATGATTCAATATCCCTATCCAATTGATGCTGTACATCACGAAGCTCTTTTCTTATTTTGATTTTCTCATCCTGAAAACGTGCAAGCTCTAATGCCTGCTCTTCAGACAAAATCGCGCTGTCGCCGCCTCCGCGTATCTGCTCCATCTCAAGCAGCTTCGCTTCGGTCTGCTCTAACTGCTCTTGTAGCACTTGCTGCTGCGCTAAGAATTGCTCTTCAGCATGTCTTCGTAGTTCCTCGACCTTTGTAAAAGGCCTCGAAAAACGACCGCGGCTACGAATATTTATGAGGTCTTCATTACCGGCTAGGTTTTCAAGTGCGTTGATCAAAAATCCTGCATTATCAGCCCACGGCGACACAACGCGCTGACCAAAAAACTGTTGCACTTGAACCCATAGTCGATCGCTAAGTATATCGGTATCGGCCACTACAATAACGTTTATATTATCGTTTTTGAGCACATCTGGAACCAATAATCGCTTAACCATTACAGGTTCTGCCTCAGGTACACCGGGCTCTTCTTCTACCACCTGCCGTTCTTCTACTTCCACACCTTCAGGAAAAGCCGAATTGGCAGCCCCTGTTATTCTAGCCGCTAATGTATACTGCTTACCCGTTGGCGTAAATGACTCCATTAACGATTCTGGATTTTGTAACGCTTTTAAGCGATCAGCTTCCAGAGGCTGAGACTCAATACTTGACTGTATTAACGGTACAACCTGAGTAGTAGCGCCTTCAACAGTATCTAGAATGCCGACTGATGAAAGATTAATACTTTCTAACCCTGCCATCACCACGTCTTGATCATTAAACGCACCTAAATCAAGACCTAGTAGCCCAATATGACGAACCGGATTACGCCCTCCCCCCATATTCACCACGAGTGAGTTAATAAAATCCCCTACAATATGTGCGTCTTGAAGCGCAATACCCCATTCGGCAAATAGAGGTGATAAATCAGAGCGTCGACTTGCCGTTGCGGCCATCGGCGCGGGTGGTATGTCCGCTTCAGCAAACGGATCAACAAACACCAATGTACGCCCCCCCTTCATCACGAATTGATCAATAGCAAACAGCGTCTGTTCAGAGAGATCTTTAGGGTGTACCAATAATAGAATGTCAACCTCAGCATCAATGGCGTCAATATCTTCTGCCAGTGGTCGCACATCAAACAGGTCTTCCATTTGTTGCATCACCACCCAAGCAGGTTGGCGCTGCTGAGTCATATAATCAAAGCCGCCGTTAATGTTCACACCACTAATAATACCTACGACCGGTAGCTCAGGGTTAGATAAGTTATAAATTAGTTTGGTGAGTTCATACTCTACAAACTGCTCTTTATCGGGCTGAAAGAAGCTAATAACCTCTTCCCCGTCACTGTCATTAGTGCCTACTAGACCAAAGAATATCTCATCCCCTCGAATCCCCACTGGAACCCCCTGAAGACCTGCTGCCGAGGCTTCATCTTCTTCTTCAGAGAATGGGATGGGGTCAACAAACGAAACGGTTAGTTTACCGTCAGCCAAAGTCGCATACTCATCTAGCAGTTCTTTGATTCTATGAGCATACGTTCTTAGCCCTGGCAATTCGGCTGTCGCTTTTTCAGAAAAATAAAGTTTTAACGTGACCGGTGAGTCGAGTTCACTCAGTATTTTTTGTGTTTCATCTGTCAGCGTGTACAGCTGCCCTTCTGTTAAATCAAAACGCACCCCGTTAAACAGTCGAGCGCTCAGTAACGAAAAGACAATAAATATGGCCAGAATAACAATCAGGCCAGTTTTAGAATGCATGATATTTTTCATTAATCTAATTCCCTACCCTAATCTGCTTTTTTAATGTTGATAACAATCGTGGTTGCCGTTAACCAGCACACCGTCATTATTAAGAAATAAAGCAAATCACGAAGGTCAATGACACCTCTTGAAACTGCATCAAAATGGGTTAAAAAGCTTAGCGAAGAGATACCGTCAATCAGCCAGAGTGGCGCCCATTCAGTAAAGGCATCCAAAACCATTGGAAAACCAGCCGCAACAAATACAAAGCAAATAACCAGCGTTAAAATAAACGCGACCACCTGACTTTTAGTCGCTGCTGAAACACATGATCCTATGGCCAAGAAGCCACCCGCCATTAGCCAACTGCCTAAGTAGCTCGCTAATATAACGCCATTGTCTGGCTCGCCAAGATAGTTCACCGTCACCCAAACAGGAAACGTTAACATCAATGCGACACCAATAAATAACCATGCCGCGAGAAACTTCCCTAATACCGCTTGCACAACAGTAATAGGCAATGTCATCAACAATTCTATCGTCCCGCTTTTACGTTCTTCAGACCATAATCGCATCGCGATAGCAGGCACCAGAATAAGGTAGAGCCAAGGTATAAAATTGAAAAATGAGATTAAGTCAGCCTGACCCCGCTCAAAAAATCGCCCCAAATAAAAGGTGAACACACCCGACATCATCAAAAATATGACGATAAATATATATGCTAAAGGTGTCGTGAAATAGCTAGCTAGCTCACGCCTCATAATGATCTGAGTTCCCATCATGCAATCTCCCCTACGGTTACCTGACGAAACACATCATCAAGCCGGCCCTTTTCAACATGAAACTCTTCAACCTCCCAATCTTGTGCGTGGATCAGCTCATTCACCTGTTTAAGCACCGACTTACCGGTTTCAGGAAAGACCGTAATCAGGCCACTTTCATCATCGCATTCAATACCGTAAACGTTAACGAGCGATTCAAGTTTTTGCTTTACTTCGTAAGGGTGGGTGAACTTTACGGTGACAGCATTATGGTATTTTGATTTAGCTGCTAACTCGGCGGGTGTTCCGTCAAACACAATATTGCCTGAAGAAATAATCAAAGCCCGGCTACACACGGCGCTTACTTCTTCAAGAATATGTGTTGATATAATGACTATTTTATCTTTAGACAAGTTCCGAATAAGTTCTCTAACTTGATGCTTTTGGTTAGGGTCGAGCCCATCTGTTGGTTCATCCAGAATCAATACCTGAGGATCATGAATAATGGCTTGAGCAATGCCGACCCGACGCTTAAACCCTTTTGATAAGGTTTCGATACGCTGATTAAGCACCTCTGATAAAGCGACCTGCCCAACCACTTTGTTAATACGTTGATCTAACGCTTCACCACTAAAACCCCGAACCTTGCCAATAAAGCGTAAGAAGTTCAGAACAGTCATATCCCCATAAGAAGGCGCTCCTTCAGGCAAATACCCCATCTGTTTTTGAGCGTTCATTGGGTTTTTAGCAACATTTTGTCCCATTACCGTCACCTGCCCCGAGGTCGGCGCTAAAAAACCGGTAATCATCTTCATGGTAGTTGATTTGCCCGCACCATTAGGGCCTAAAAAGCCTAGTACTTCGCCTAGTTTAACATTAAAGCTGACCTTATTTACGGCTGTAAATGGGCCAAACCTTCGCGTTAATTCTGAAATTTGGATCATGACGAGTGAATAACTCCCTCTTTTCTATTTATATATACGTATCAATGACACTTCTATACGTCTATCTAGCACTCAAAATATATGAACAGTTTATATGCTTTTCAAGCGCTTAAATAGGTGAAATCATAGACAAAAAGAAATATCTCTTATACTTTTTGGTAATGTTATTGAAAGGTTTCGGCTTTACTACCTTGAGCCTTAACAGATAAACTTACCATTACTATTCAACCACGCAAGATGAGACTATGAGCCACTTTTTAGGATTAAGCTCCTTTTTCTTCACTATTTTGAGAAAGATACTTTTTTTCTGGGTTAAAACTGAAGTTGTCGGTAACGATAAAGCGTTTTTGCAATTAGACCCCGATAAGCCTGTTTGCTATGTATTGCAGTACAGTTCATTTTCTAGTCGTCTGGTGCTAGAGCAAGAGTGCCTCGCAGCTGACCTTCCCTCTTCACAAGCACCACTTCCCATTGGCGACAAAGATATTCGCCGCTCATTCTTCTTTCTATATTCACGACAGGGACAATGGTTTCGAAAGCGCCAAAGCCCAACAGTAACAGAACGTTTGAAGCAAATGGTGCACGAAGCGGGCCTCAATCCTGAAATAGATGTTCAAATTGTACCTGTTTCATTGCTATGGGGCCGAGAGCCGGAGAAACAGAAGTCGATGTTTAAAATGCTTTTGTCTGATAGCTGGTCGGTAGCCGGTCGTTTACAAAAGTTTTTAATCATTTTGATTCATGGGCGAAGTACCTTTGTACAATTCAGTAAGCCTATATCATTGCAGGCCATCGTTAATGATAAAAAAAGCGACACTGAAAATAACGAAGAAATCGCTACACGTAAGCTGGCAAGAATATTACGCGTACATTTCCGCCGCACCCGGCAAGCTATTCTTGGCCCTGATTTATCCCACCGTCGCACATTAGTTCAGTCACTCATCCACAGCACGGCCGTTAAAGACGTTATCCGGGAAACCGCTAAAGAAGAAGATATTTCACCTGAGAAGGTAAAAGCGCGAGCCATTAAGTACGGTGACGAAATAGCGTCTAACCTCTCCATGACGGTGATTCGTTTTTTATCTCGAATCCTATCTTGGGTATGGAATAAAATTTACAACGGGGTCAATATTCGAAATATTGAAACGGTTCAGGAGATCGCAAAAGAAAACACGGTAATCTACGTACCCTGTCACAGAAGCCACATCGATTATCTCCTGCTTTCATACGTACTATACAAGCACGGTGTCATGGTGCCTCACATCGCGGCGGGCATTAACCTCAACATGCCTATCATTGGACCATTACTTCGCCGTGGCGGTGCTTTCTTTATGCGCCGAAGCTTTAAAGATAACAAGCTCTATGCCGCAATCTTTAACGAATACCTCTATCAAATGTTTTCAAAAGGCTACTCTGTTGAGTACTTTGTAGAAGGAGGTCGAAGCCGCACCGGTAGAATGTTGCAGCCTCGCCCAGGCATGATCGCCATGACCGTGCGAAGTTACTTGCGAAACAGCAGCAAACCTATCGCCTTTATGCCTGTTTATGTAGGCTATGAAAAAGTACTCGAAGGACGAACGTACTTAGGTGAACTGCGCGGCAAAAAGAAAGAGAAAGAATCCGTTTTTGGGCTATTTAGATCACTTTCAAACCTCCGAAAGTCATTCGGTAAAGTAAATGTGAACTTTGGCGAGCCGATCTATTTAACTGAGTTTTTAAACCAGCAGCAGCCTCAATGGAAAGATCAAGCCTATGATGCAGAGTATCGTCCAAAATGGCTCAACGCGGTTGTAAACGACCTCGCAGATGAGATCACGACTCGTATCAATGATGCGTCATCAATTAACCCAATCAACATGACAGGGTTAATTCTTCTATCGACGGCCAAACAATCGATGGATGAGAAAATTTTAGCAAGCCAGATGGACACATTTAGTAATCTTCTAAAACAGATGCCATACAGCCCTCATATATCGTACCCCGATGGCTGCGGCAAAGATTGGTTAGAATATGCTGAAGAAATGGGCTTGATCTCACGACAGAAGCAAAGTTTAGGTGACATCATCACCTTAGAGGGAAATAACGCAACACTGATGACGTATTACCGAAACAATATTCTTCATTTGTATGCAGTGCCCGCGCTTGTCGCTAGCCTTTTTCAGAACAACCCAATGATGAAAAGGGAAAAAGTCGTATTCTTAGTCAGCTCTATTTATCCCTATATAAAAGCGGAGCTATTCATACACTGGAGCAAAGACGAAATTGATGATGTCATCGAACAATGGATAGACATATTGATCAGCAACGACCTGCTGCACGTTGAAGGTGATAGTCTTTGTCGCCCAAGCACCGGGTCGGCTAACTTTGTATTACTCAGCGTATTGGCGCGCTTTATTATTCAAACCATCGAGCGCTATTACATTAGTATTGCGGTACTGCGTAATCAAGGGCCTGGGGTTATCGATGCAACGGAGCTTGAAGAACAAAGTACTCAGATGGCTCAACGGATGTCGATTCTTTATGGACTCAATGCGCCTGAGTTTTTTGATAAGTCGCTATTCAGACACTTTATTGCGAATTTGAAAGAAAACAACATCATCACCGAAGATGAAGACGGTAAGCTAGTGTACACTGATAAATTAGCCGCCGTTGTAGAAGACGCTAAGCTCGTTTTGAATGCAGAAATGCGACAAAGTGTATTGCAGGTGACGACGCTGAGCTAAGGGTTGTTAAAACCCTGATTCCGCTTCGCTGCATCAAGGCTACAAGGGCTGCGTTAATGGTGTTTGTGTCGCTCTGGTGTTTAGTGTCATCCCCGCGAAGGTGGGGATGACAACAGAGGACAGCCGGCTTTAGGTTACCAATAAACCGTATTTTATTATCCCCCTTTCAGTCCATCTAATGACTTCAACGTATAAACATCATAACGACTGCTTTTACCCTCTAGCTTCAAAGTAGGCTTAATACCTTCAATCTCAGGTGCTTTACGAGGTCGTTTAACCACAACACGGTAGCGCGCTTTTTCTAACGCGGCCTTAAGTAGCTCAGCAGCGTCTAAGTCGCCACCCACCAATGGCTTAAACAGCCGCATTTCTTTTTTAACGAGTGATGATTTGTCACGATCAGGAAACATCGGGTCAAGATAAATAACATCCGCCACAGGCTCTGTTTGAGCCGTTAGCCATTCAATGCTGTCGGCATTAATTAAGGTCATTAACGACGCAATCGGGGCTACATCGTAAGATAAACGGGCACGTTCAAGCCCAGCCGATAAAAGCTCAGCCACTACAGGCGATCGTTCTAAAAGTGTCATCTGGCAGCCTAGACTAGCTAATACAAACGCGTCTCGACCTAGGCCGGCGGTTGCGTCTAACACCTGTGGTGTGATGCCTGACTTTAGGCCTACGGCTTTGGCGATCATCTGACCTTTGCCGCCTCCAAATTTGCGTCTATGATCAACCTTACCTGAAACAAAATCAGCATTAACAGGCCCGGGTGCCCCTTTTCCGGTTTCCACCAAAGAAGGACCCGTTGAGTCATAAATCATCAAAAAAGGAAAACGACGCTCTTTTGAGGGTTTCACCTCACCGAGTACTTCTAACCCTAAGCGTTGTGCAAAATCGTTAGCCGCGGCCTGATCGCCGCCCGCACTTACGGACACCGCTAGAGTTTCTTTGATATCAATTGGATTCATTTGAAGACATTCATCTAAGCAAACAGGTCGATACCGACTAATACGCCACCTTCGAACTCTTGTGCGGCTATTTCTGTTTGCTGGTAAGTATTAAGCGCTTGCTGAGTATTTAAAGATAAAGACTCATTAGATTTAAAGCGACTAACATCAATCGCCTGAGAGGCTTGTTTCTGCTCTACCCTGCGCTGCAATTCAGCAGGGTCAATAGTATCTCGGTTGACGCGATCAGCACGACGCTCTCTTCCTGCTTCAGACACCTCATTCGTTTGAGGCAGCCGAGTATTAACCCCCTCATTAAGAGGACGATTAACATTTACAGGAATAATCGCGTTATTTATATCCAACCTTAACCTACCGTATTTCGCCTATTGATCTAAACCGATGCATCACAGCAATAAATATAGCCCTAAAACCGCACCGAGTAAAAGGCGGTAAATGACAAAAGGTGTAAAGCCAATGCGCTCAAGAAAACTCAGAAACAAATGAATACAGGCATAAGCGCTTAAAAAGGCCGCAACCGTACCCACGCCAATCATGGTCCACTGTGCATCCGTACCGGTTTGAACAAGCTCAACACTTTTTAACAAGCCCGCTGCAGCAATCAACGGAATTGACAGTAAAAATGAGTAACGTGCAGCCGCATCACGACTAAAGCCTATTAACAAAGCAGCGGTCATGGTGATACCTGATCGAGAGGTTCCGGGTATTAGCGCCAACGCTTGAGAGAAACCGATGATGAGGGCGTCTTTCCAATTGATTGCTTTTAACGAACGTTCGCGGCTACCGTTGAAATCTGACCACCATAACACCACTCCAAACAATACAGTCGTAGTGGCAATAACAGCCGCCGATCGTAGATTCTCTTCAATAAAATCATCCAGCAATAGCCCTGCGATTCCTGCGGGGATGGTGGCTAAGACAATCAACCAAGCCAAACGACTTTCATCACTATTTTTGCGTTTAACCACACTGTCGACCCAAGAAAGAGTCAGACTAATAACATCTCGTCTAAAATATAGCACCACTGCAAGTAACGTTCCCACATGAACAGCTACATCAAATGCAAGCCCTTGGTCTTGCCATCCCAGCACTTGTGAAGGCAAAATCAAATGGGCAGAGCTTGATACGGGCAAAAACTCCGTTAGCCCCTGTATTAATGCCAGCGCTAATGTTTGAAACCAATCCATTTTTGTTCCTTGTGCTTATCTGTATGTAAGTCGTTGATGAAGTATGTTGTCATCCTTGCGGAGGCCGATATCTGATTTATAAGGTGCCTAATAGCAATGGATTCCTGCCTTCGCGGGAATGACAGCAACTGCTTTAGTGACAGCTCTTTAGTAACAGTAATGCCTATTGTGATTTTTTATTCCCGCCCTGGCAGTTTTTTCCAAGTCACCGTATCACGTAAATAAACCGGTATAGCGAATTCTGCCGAAACAATATCATCTGAAGCCCCGCCTGATGCGCTAAATTTACTGTCCGCGATTTTAGCAATATATTCTGCTTTCGCCATTAACGCTTCGTCGACTACAGCCACTCTATTTTGCACCGTCTCAGGCATTCGCTGAATAAACGACCAGCCACTCCCTACCCCCGAAAACTGACCAACGCTTGCACTACCAACCCCGTCAAAACGGCCTTCAGCAAGCGCTACCTGCTCTGGTTTAGAAACACACTCGGGTTGAATTGCAATCACCTTATTGTCGGCAATTTCAAACGCCCCCCAATACACTTCATCCATACGGGCATCTATAGCGGTTACCACTTGCTGGTGTCCGCCAACCATAAACGCCTCGAGCGCCATAGCCTCAAGAGTCGATACTGGCACTACTTTAATGCCGAGCCCATAGGCTAAACCTTGAGTCACCCCAGCCGCAATACGCAACCCCGTAAAAGAGCCTGGCCCTCGGCCAAAGGCAATAGCATCAAGCTCGTCTGCTCGGGTGCCACTATCTTTTAGCACTTGCTGAATCATCGGAATAATTTTACGCGTATGGTCACGTGGCACGACTTCGTAGGCGCTGGTCACGTGGCCTTCTTTAATGAGGGCCGCAGAGCAACCTTCAGACGACGTATCGAGCGCCAGTATACAAGCCATTGTTCTATCTCTCAGGTTGACGTAAAAACCAAATATCAGGTCATTTCAAAATAAGGTGTTCAAAAAAAAAGCTGTACCGGTAATCGGATACAGCCCTTTCAGAGGGCATCCCCTCTCATATAACGATCGCTAGTAGGTATTAACCTTCTAAGCCAGCAATAACTTTTGCACGAATATCGTCAACGGTGCCTACACCTTTAACTGCAACATACACTGGCGCATTTTCTGCGTCGTCTTTTGCCCAGCCTTGGTAGTACTCAATTAATGGCGCTGTTTGAGCATGATATACGTCCAAACGCTTACGAACAGTTGCTTCAGAATCGTCTTCACGCTGGATCAATGGCTCGCCCGTTTCATCATCTTTACCTTCAACCTTTGGTGCATTGTGCTGAATATGGTAAATACGGCCGCTCGCTTCATGAACTCGACGCCCACTTAAACGTCCAATAATTTCTTCATCATCAACACTAATCTCTACGACAGAATCAATTTTAATGCCGTTGTTTTTTAGTGCTTCTGCTTGTGGGATCGTACGAGGAAACCCATCAAACAAGAAACCATTTTCGCAATCTTTGTCTTTAATACGCTCTTGAATCAATGCGATGATAGTTTCATCAGACACTAAGCCACCAGATGCCATGACTTCTTTTACTTTGATTCCCAAAGGAGTGCCGGCCTTAACTGCTGCACGCAACATATCACCCGTTGAAATTTGAGGAATATCGTACTTCTCTGAGATAAATTGCGCCTGTGTGCCTTTACCCGCGCCCGGTGCGCCTAATAAAATGACTCGCATTGCTGGATTGCTCCCATAGTTTTATAAATAAAATGTTTAAAATACGTTTTCGTCTTACAGTTTTACGTTAATTGACGTGTGGCCTTATATTTCTGCTATATCACTCGATCCTGATCAAGAAATCAAACCCTCGCAATACGACCTTGTACTGAAAGATTCAAACGGTTTAATCAATCTTGTTTAGCTAATAACCACTACCAAGCCACAACTGTAAGTCATTCCATTAACTGCAACTCCCTTGCTAATTCAATGAATTATCAAATAGTTACGTCAAAAAAGACAGGTATTAGATTTGCTTTTTATCAAGCACCTGCAATGACGAGCCGGACATTATACGAAGTTGAGGTAATAAAAGGCAACAGAAAGGAAAAAGGAGATAGTTCAGAGTTCAAAGATTAAGCTGCCATTTCGGCCGCCATTGCATCTAAATCGCCACAGCACGCCATGACAGCTTCAGTCACTTCATTCGCGTGTTCAACCGTTAACCCAAGCGCTTCTATTAACGGTTCTGGGTCTTGTTCATTGAGTTCATCACCAATGCCAAAAGGTTTAAGTAGGCAATTTGCTAGTTGCACCAACTGCACATAATTTTGGCAGTCACCTTCATAGCCAATCGTCTGGTGCATCGCTGCTGATTTCACCACCTCTTCGGGCAGGTTCCACATTCTCAGAAGAATCCCACCTATGGTGCCATGTCCTAATGCTATTAAGTCTTGCGCGCCCCCCATACCGAATACCTGCTGTTCGACAGCCTCCATCGATTGTTCAGGACTGGCCTCTCTTAACTTATTTAGCATACAGAACTCAGGTGGAAACAAATGCCCTACAAGCAATAAGCCAAAATTATGAAGTAAGCCAACAAGGTACGCTAAACCACGGTCAACACCCGCCTCTGCTGGGAGCTTGGGCGCCAATTGCTGGCATAAGTTTGCGGTATAAAGCGTGTGTTTCCAAAATGCATCAAGGCCTAACGGGCCTTCTTTTGGTATCTCAAATGCTTTAGAGGCCGCCACACCCATCGCGATATGAGCCACACGTTCGAAGCCAAGCACGATATTAACAGCGTCTTGCACGCTTCTGATGTCACCCTGATAGTTAAACAAGGCAGAGCGCGCATAACGCATAATTTGTGCGGCTAGACTGGGGTCACACTCAATGACATCGGCTAACTCTCCAACCGATGAGTCTGGGTCAGTAACAAGATGAAGGATTTTTACCGCTATTGCCGGCATCGGTGGCAGGCGATAAAGCTTTTCTAATTTTTTAGCGACATCATCAATCGAGATATTGCCATTCGTTAACAATGGAGCACTGAGTGTGCCTTCTTTCCATGTTGCAATTGCGCCTTTAGCTGCCCCTGCAATAGCCAGCCTGAATGATCGACCATCCATCTGCAGCATTGTGGTATTACATCCGCTCTGAAGATAAAACAGATCTTGTTCTAATAATGAGTCATCTATAATCATCGGTATGCCGTAAGCGCCGCCCACGGGAGGCTGTGCGCCAGTCTCACAGTCTGTGAATAGTTTATCAGACTGCTCCGACGTCAACGGTTGAAGGTTTCGCCCCAATACTTGATTAACGGCATCAATATTTAAATCAGTAGGGAAAGGGCAAACAGCCATTACAACCCCCTTAACATCAATCAGCAAAACTGACTTTAAGGTGGCCTCAGGCGTTACATGGGCTTTACTGATTGCACAATCAAGAGACACCGCTCGCTCATGAGAAATTTCATGAACAAACACGTTTTGACGAACAAGATACTGATTCAACCTAACGGCTATTGGCACAAAAACACCACCTCAACTAAAGAATGTCGCTAGTTTAGCGCGTCAAACTTTGACTACATGACGACGAGGTCACAAATCCCTGTAGCCAAAGTTTACGTTTTGTAAAGATATGATAAGAGGCGGGTAACCTACCCTGTATTCCTCATACCTGCGGCAATACCAGCCATCGTGACTTTTAACGCTCGCTCGACGGTTTCAATACTCACATCATCCTCTGATCTCACTCTTTTTAGCAATTCAGCCTGAAGATAATGCAACGGATCGGTATAGGGGTTCCGCACGATCATCGAATGCTTAAATACAGGGTTATCTCGCAGCAATGAATCTTGCTGCTTCAATTCATTCACCCATAACACAGTATCTTTTAGCCTCTGCCTTAATAGCCTACCTAGAGGCTTTAAATCATCAGAGACTAAGCGATAGTCATAGTAGCGCGCTATGCGAGTGTCGGCCTTAGCGACGACCATCTCTAGCATATCAATATGGGTTTTAAAGAAAGGCCACTCTTCTATCATTGTTCGTAAAGTAGCGGTTTTACCTGCATCCAATGCCGCCTTGATAGCTTCATCACCCCCTAGCCAAGCAGGTAGCATTAAGCGGGTTTGCGTCCAGGCAAAAATCCACGGTATAGCCCGCAAGCTTTCAACCCCACCGGTTGCCTTTCGTTTCGCCGGACGGCTACCCAAGGCAAGCTTACCAAGCTCTTGCTCAGGTGTTCCCGATCGAAAGTAGCTTACAAAATCAGGGTGCTCTCGTACGATATGACGATATGAGGCCAATGATCGCTCGGTTAGCCAATCCATCATCTCTCGCCACTCATCTTTAGGCTGAGGCGGCGGCAATAGTGATGCTTCAATCACAGCAGTGGTGTAAACCGCTAAACTTTGCTCTGCCACTTTAGGCAAACCAAATTTAAAACGGATCATTTCGCCCTGCTCGGTAATTCTAAAGGTGCCATTAACCGATCCTGGCGGTTGTGAGCGAATAGCACGGTTAGCTGGGCCACCGCCTCGCCCCACGGTGCCGCCGCGACCATGAAAGAGCGTTAAGCGTACACCATGCTCTCCTGCTGTGACGACGAGCTTTTCTTGCGCTTGATACTGTGCCCACGCAGCCATCATCTGTCCTGCATCTTTAGCTGAGTCTGAGTAACCAATCATCACTTCTTGATGCCCTTGGGTGTACGCCTTATACCAGTCATTAGAGAGCAACCGGTCTATACACTCCGGAGCGTAGCGTAGGTCATCGAGTGTTTCAAACAACGGTACAATGCGCATAGGATGCGTCATACCGCATTCTCTGAGTAGTAAAATAACAGTCAAAACATCAGACGGCAGGCCAGCCATCGATATAACGTAAGAGCCTAGCGCCTCTGGCGGCTGCTGAGCGATAACACGGCAAGTTGATAATACTTCAGCTACCTCATCCGAAGCCGGCCATTTTTGGGGAATTAACGGACGGTTACCCTGTAACTCTTTGACTAAAAACGCTACTTTTTCGTCTTCACTCCACTCAGAAAACGCACCCAAACCTAAATATTGAGTGACTTCATTTAAAACATTTCGATGACGTTCAGAGTCTTGGCGAATATCGAGTTTTACTAATTCCAAACCAAAACAGTGCACGCGTCTAATGGTATCTAACAACTGCCCATTCGCGATGGTATGCAGGCCTTTTTCAATAAGTGAGCGATAACACATTAATAAGGGCTCAACTAAACGACTGTTTTCGAGCAGCACCTCGGGGGCTGGAGCCAGTAGGTCTGAGTGCCCTTGTTTAAGCCACTCTATCGCCTGTTCTGCCCACTGCCGAGTCGCCATTAGCTGCTTGCGTAAACGCCCTAACACCTCACGATAAGGTTCTCGGCTTTCGCCCGCCTGCTGATGCAGCTCTTCGCTGGCATCCCACATCGATAATTCGTTTCTTAAAATATTTATATCGCGAAGATATAGGTCTGCGGCCATCCACCGACTTAATAGCATCACTTCTTGCGTAACCGGCGCCGTCACGTTGGGGTTCCCATCTCGATCACCGCCCATCCATGAAGCAATACGGATAGGACAAGCATCAATAGAAAGCCCTTCATCGAATTCATTAGTAAGCGCCTGATCCATACGCTTAAGAAATTTAGGCACCGCATGCCAAAGGCTATTTTCGATGACTGCAAACCCCCATTTAGCCTCATCAACAGAAGTTGGACGGTCATGCCGTATTTCATCCGTGTGCCAAGCTTCTGCCACTAATATTCGTAACCGTTCGACAATTGCTTGCTTTTCACCAACTGATAAATCGGTTTGATCGAGTGACGCTAAACAATCAGCAATTGATTCATACTTCATAATCAATGTACGGCGCGTAACTTCGGTTGGATGAGCCGTGAGCACAAACTCAACTTTTAACTCTCCCATAAGCTTACGAATGTCATCATGGCTAACACCCGCTGCTTTTAACCGAGTTAACAACTCTGCAACTGACTCAACATCATCAACCGAGTCACTCTCGCGATGGCGTCGAATACCGTGATACTGCTCTGCAATATTGGCAAGGTTCAAAAACTGGTTAAATGCACGCGTTACCGGAACAAGCTCAGAATCCTTCATCTCAGAAAGCGTTTTTAGTAGCGCAGGGCTCGATTCACCCATGCGTCCACGGTCATCTTTAGCCGCTGCTCGGATGGCTTCAATTTTATTTAAGAAGTCCTCTCCGAGGTGTTCTTCAATGCTCCCGCCAAGAAGCTCCCCTAGCATCCTCACATTGTCTCTTAACGATGGATGTAGCTCAGACATATGTTTCCCTCTAATCGAAAAAGCAACAGTAACCCGTGATAGTAAGTAGGCTAACCTTAAAATGTTGAACGTTATAATGGTAGGTCTACACCTAATTGACTAAAAAGACAATTTTTTAAGCATAACCATAATCAATTTAGCGCTTTACAGCCTTGGTATAGCCGCCTAAAATTTACCTCAAATTAAGTATAAAAAAAATTCAACTTAGATTATCAAGGGATTAATGCTAAGCCAACGAGGAAAAAGCGTTGTACAAATAGCTATTTTACTGCTTTTAACCCTAAGCGCGACGGTACAAGCTCGTTCTGAAAATGACGTTAAAGCAGTTTACCTTTATAACTTCATAAAATTTATTACCTGGCCTGAAGAACCCACCAATAGCAGCATCAATATCTGTATCTATGGCGATAACCCCTTTGGCATTCAGTCTCAAAAACTTAATACACTCAAAGTCCGAAACCGGCCACTTCAGATAATTTATCCGAATAAAATAGACTTACCAAACTGCACAGTAGTGTTTATTGCACCGTCTGAAGAAGTATTCACCGGCGAACTGCTCGCTAGAATCAACAACAGTCCGATCTTAACGATCAGCGATATTGAAAACTTTACTGAGAAAGGCGGCATGATTGGTTTTATCAAACTCGGAAATGTGGTCAAGTTTGACATCAATTTAAAAAAAGCCCGCGAAACTAATATCCAAATCAGTTCTAAATTATTAGAGCTTGCTAACCATGTTATTCAATAGAGGGGGCAGATATGTTTAGAACTCAATACCTGTCCATCAAGAAAAAGCTGACCATGATCATCATGACATCAACCTTATTGACGGTCGTGTTATTGAGTTCAGTGTTTATTGCATACGAGTATGTATCCCTGCGTAATAACATGGTCAAAGAGTTTTCAACCACATCTAAAATCATTGCTAACCGAAGCCATGCCGCGATACTGTTTAACGATACGGTTGCGCTACAAGAAAACGTAGATAGCCTAAGCATCCATGATGATATCGAGACTACGTGTATCTATAGCGAGTCTGACGACATTCTTGCATCATTCGACAAGACGCAACAAGATAGCCCGCAAAAAAACACCTCTAGCACTGGCTGTCCCGATCACCCTAGTCGCAACCTAAGTCATTTTAATGAAGGTTACTACCAGCTCTCCCAACCGATTGTTCTTGATGGTGAAACCGTCGGTCTGCTATTCGTGCGCGTATCCCTAAACAACTTAAACACACATCTTTCCACCTACGTTATTGCAACGGGCGTCTTTTCATTATTGGTCATTCTCGCTGTATTCATCATTTCATCATTTTTGCAAAACTACATCACCACCCCCTTAACACTATTGAAAGACACGGCTCGCCAAGTTACCAACAAGAAGGATTACTCACTTAGAGCGACCAAAGAAAGCTATGACGAGATCGGTGACCTAGTCGATGCGTTTAATACGATGCTTTCAACCATACAAGAACAAAACCATGTAATCACTGAAAACTCAGAAGGGCTTGAGCTAAAAGTGAATGAACGAACCAAAGAGCTCGCAATGGCCAACAAAGAGCTTGAAGCCTTTAGCTATTCGGTATCACATGATTTGCGCGCCCCTCTTCGCGCCATCGATGGATTCAGTAAAGCACTGTTAGAAGACTTCGGGGCAGAACTGGAACCAACCGCACATGACTACCTAAAGCGTGTCAGAGCCGCCAGCCAAAAAATGGGTGTGCTTATCAGCAGCTTACTGCAACTCTCTCGCGTTACCCGTAAGCAAATTAAAGATACTCATTTTGATCTTACAGACATGGTTAACCACGCGTTTTATCAACTTCAGCAACAAGAACCCGATCGAATTATTAACATTAAAGTTCAACCTGAAATGTATATCATGGGCGACCCACAACTAATCGAAGTCGCAATTGATAACCTCATCGGCAATGCTTGGAAATACACCAAATATGAAAAACTTCCAAGAATAGAAGTGGGCTATTATGTCGAAAACGGCCACACCATCTACTTTATTAAAGATAACGGCGCAGGCTTTGATGAACGCTACGCAACAAACTTATTCACTGCATTCCAGCGCTTACACTCGCCAGAGCAATTTGACGGAACCGGTATCGGCTTGGCAACGGTTTACCGTATTATACACCGGCACCATGGCGATATTTGGGCAAAATCGACCTTGGGTGAAGGTGCTACATTTTATTTTACCCTGCATGACAACCGGCCACCTGAAGACGAAGTAATATCTTATAGGAGCGGCCATAATCCTGATCAGTCTGCGCCAAAAAAATAAGTCTGGCAGAACGCCACCATTTAACTAGACTTTAGACTAGACCAAAGCAAAGTAAAAACAGGCCTTACGCGCTGCACCTGGCTGACATGACTAATGTGTGTATTTTGCAAAAGTATTAGCCCCTTTTAAATGCCTCAAGAGAACGTAATAAACGTGGAAAATGTGCTTCATATATTAATAATCGATGACTCAGAAGATGATGCGCTGTTAATCATTCGAGCACTCCGTAAAGGCGGACTCAAGACTGAGTTCCTTCAGGTGGAGGGTGAGGAATCACTCCGCAAAGCCCTCACTATGCACGACTGGGATGTTGTAATATCTGATCACAATATGCCTGGGCTCACGTCTCAAGATACCATTAAAATCATCAAGGCAATCACCCCCGATATGCCGGTCATCGTGGTCTCAGGAACCATTGAAGAACAAGTCGGCGTAGAGGCAATGAAAACAGGCGCTCAAGATTACGTAATGAAAGACAATCTTGCTCGCTTAGTACCGGTCATACAGCGGGAACTAAAAGCAACAGCAGGCCAACAAGCACGCAAAGAGGCCGAGCAGAATCTTCACTATCTTTCATTTCATGACACACTCACAAACCTGCTTAATCGTAAAGAGTTTGAGCGAAGACTTAGGGCTGCCGTAGACGATAGTAAACGCTTTGGCCAACCTAATGTACTGATGTATCTCGACCTTGATCAATTTAAGATCGTTAATGATACATGCGGGCATGTCGCTGGCGATGAACTACTCAAACAAGTCACGCGATCGCTACAGCTTCACATCCGAGAATCTGACACCCTCGCACGGTTAGGCGGTGATGAATTCGGTATCCTACTCGAGAACACCTCCAAAGAGCGCGCGCTAACACTAGCCGAGCGTATTCGCCAAGACATCAAAGACTTACGCTTTTCATGGCAAGATAAGCCCTTTGCTATCAGTATCAGTATTGGCATGGTTGCCATCAACCAAGACACCACCTCCATACATGAATTACTGAGCTGTGCCGACATGGCTTGCTATGCGGCTAAAGACAAAGGTCGCGACGGCATCCAGTGGTACAGTGAAGACGACGCAGAATACAACCAACGCCGTAATGAAATGCAATGGGCGAGCAAAATAAAAAAAGCCTTAGAAGAAGATCGTTTCATACTTTATTTTCAACCCATGAAGGCGCTACAGCCAAGCTGTAAAGGTGAACATGGGGAGTTTTTGGTAAGACTTTATGAAGAAGGAGGCTTAGTGCCTCCTGGTGCATTTATTCCTGCCGCAGAACGCTATAACCTGATGCCACTTATTGACCGCTGGGTCGTTAAGAACGTTTTTCAATATTTATCGGAGTCAGGGTTAGGCAAAAAAGATGAAGGCACATTCTTTATCAATTTATCCGGAACCTCTCTAAGCGATAATGCATTCTTTGATGATATTCGAAAGCTATTAAAAGATTACGATTTAAAGCCCAATCGGATCTGTCTCGAAATTACCGAAACGGCTGCAATAAACAACCTCACCGAGGCTGTCGAATTTATTACTGAAATTCGCGACGAAGGGTTTAAATTTGCACTCGATGACTTTGGCGTTGGCATGAGTTCGTTCTCGTATCTCAAAACCATACCGGTTGATTATCTTAAAGTAGACGGTAGTTTCGTACAAAATCTACTTAATGACCCTATTGATAAAGGTATCGTCGAAGCCTGTAATCGCATCAGCCATGCAGCGGGACTACAAACCATTGCCGAGTTTGTCGAAAACCAGGAAACTGAAGATGCACTTAAAGCCATGGGCGTAGATTTTGGCCAAGGCTTTGGCATCGCAAAACCAGGACCTTTAAAAAGAGGACGATAAAATGCGTCAAATGCCTACTTTGTGTGTAGCGGTGTAGCAATGATTAAAAAGTCTGTAAATCCCTCTATTCGTCAGGCGCCCTCTTCTTATATTTCATCTTCACCTTTTTCGGGTCTACTAGCGGTTTCGATCGCCTTAGGCAGTGGATCGGTGTTAGCTGATGAAGAGCCGTTGGGCGGCAGTGATAGTTTATGGGATATACCGCTTGAAGAGTTAGGACAGGTTCGAGTTACTAGCCTTGCAACGGGAACTGAGACTCCGCTGGATAAAGCCGCAGCTGTTGCGACGGTAATCACAGAAGAAGACATCGTTGCCATGGGCGCCACTGATCTGGATGAAATACTGGAAACCGTGCCAGGTGTTCATGTTGGCCGCTCAGACCAAGCTTACTTCCCTAAATACAATATTCGAGGCATTACTTCTCAATACAATTCTCAAACCTTAGTACTTATTAATGGAATCCCAGTAACACAGTTAGCTTTTGGCAATCGAGGGAACGCATGGGCCGGAATGCCGGTAAAATCAATTAGTCGCGTTGAAGTAATTCGAGGACCAGGATCAGCCATGCACGGCGCGGACGCATTTGCCGGCGTAATAAATATCGTAACAAAAACAGGTAAAGATATAGACGGTACAAAAGTCGGAGCGCGAGCCGGTAGTTTTAATACACAAGCAGGCTGGGTGGAACATGGAGGTAACTACAACGGTTTTGATATCGGATTTACGTTTGAATACGAAACCACTGACGGCTGGCGTGAAAAAATACAACATGACGCCCAAACCAACTGGGATGCCTTATTCATGACCAATGCGTCTTTAGCACCTGGCGCAGTAAACACTATGACAGACATGATCGACTCAAGACTTGATATCGCTTATGACAATTCAAGATTACGTGTTGGGTTTCAAGGCAGGAGCAACGTAGGTAGTGGCCCAGGGATTGCTCAAGCCTTAGACCCTAACGGTCGCTTTGGTAGCGACCGTTTCAATGCAGATTACACACACACCTTAGAAGATCTAACACCCAATTGGGGTATAGAAAGCCGCGTAAGTTACTACAGGGGTACACTAGACGTCGAAGAAAACATATTGCTATTCCCTTCTGGCGCATTTGGTGGAGCCTACCCTGACGGATTTATCGGTAACCCTGAAACGAAAGAAGAAAATGCTCGATTTGATTTCAGCAGCGTTTACCGCGGATTTAACAGCCATATTGTGCGTCTTGGCACTGGCGCATATTGGGGCGATGTGTTTGAAGTCACGGAATCAAAGAACTTTTATCCAAATGGATTACCCAGACCAGGAATAGAAGATGTCAGCGATACGGCTGAAGTGTTTCTCCCTGAGAAAGACCGAACAAGCTATTACATTTTTGCCCAAGATGAGTGGCAACTAGCAGACAACTGGCAACTTACATCAGGGATACGCTACGATCATTACTCTGACTTTGGAGATACAACTAACCCAAGGCTTGCATTGGTATGGGCTACAACCGACAGTATCACAACCAAGTTACTTTATGGTCGAGCCTTTAGAGCGCCATCCGTTGCTGAGTTATATATTACCAGCAACCCTATCGCGAAAGGCAACCCAGAACTTGACCCAGAAACGATAGACACCTATGAATTTGCATTCTCCCAGCAACTCTCATCTCAATTACGTTATAGCGCCAATATATTCTATTACCAAATAGACGACTATATTACATTCATAAACGACGGCCCCAACACGGCACAAGCACAAAATGCAGGTAAAAGAACGGGCTATGGAACAGAGCTAGAAGTAGACTATGAACCCATTAACACTCTTCGGTTGCTTGCAAACTACGCCTACCAAAAATCTGAGGATGACAAAACAAATACAGATGTAGGTGATGCACCCAATCACCAAATATACGGACGCAGTGAATGGGAATTCATCACCCATTGGCACTTTGATGCCCAAATCAACTGGGTGGGCGAACAAAAAAGGGCTTTTGGCGACAGCAGAAAACCGGTAGACGACTATACAACCGTTGACCTCACCCTTCGTAAAAAGAAAGTTTGGAATAGTTTAGAACTGGCTTTTTCGATTCGCAATGCATTTGATGAGTCTGTCTATGAAGCGAGTGCTGGACCCGTTGCGGGGATTCCGGGTGACTTTCCAATGGCTGGGCGCTCTATTTACGGCGAAGCGTCATATACGTTTTAGACGCTTAACCTTATACAGCAAAACCGAATTAGGGCGCTCAGCTATCACGACAGTGAGCGTGTAAGCGGTTTCTGAAAAGAACCTTTGGCTTCATCCCAAAGGGCATCCAACTCATCTAGCGGGACATCACCTAAAACCTTTCCCTGCTGAAGGAGTGACTTTTCAATGTATTGAAAGCGATTAATAAACTTTTGATTGGTCGACCTGAGTGCAGTATCTGAATTCACCTTTATAACACGTGCTAAATTGACGCAGCAAAATAGCACATCACCCATTTCATCTATGAGGTGTTGTTGCTGCATTATCGCATCACTTTCTGGGTGTGCTAGCACATCTTTCAGTTCTTTTAGCTCTTCTTGTATTTTGTCGAACACGGGTTCAACCGAGGGCCAGTCAAAAGCATAGTGAGCAGCTCGTTTTTGCAGTTTCTCTGCACGAGCTAACGATGGCAAGTTAGCGGGTATATCATCTAACACACTGGTAAATGGAGCTTCTTTCCTCTTCTTTTCTAACGCAATAAGCGCTTCTTTTTTCGCTTTTAATGCTCTTTCCTCAGCTTTAATGCGCTCCCAGTTTTGCTTTATTTCTGCTTCAGAGATGGTCTCACCATCGGCCAATTCGCTTACTAAGGTGCCATCAGGAAACACATGAGGATGACGTCGAACGAGCTTTGTGACTAAGTTTGAAACGATGTCAGAAAAGTCAAAATACGCGCTTTCTTTACCCATTTGGGCATAAAATATCACCTGAAACAGCAAATCACCTAGCTCATCTTTTAGGTGCTCATAGTCCTTTTTTTCTATGGCATCAGCCACTTCATAGGCTTCTTCAAGAGTATGAGGCAGTATTGAATCAAACGTTTGCTTGATGTCCCACGGGCAACCCTTTTCAGGGTCACGCAGGCGATTCATTAGGTATAGTAGATCTTCGATGCCGTAGCGCTCACTCATAAACTCAACTCCTTAACTATCCCGTTTACGTCGTGCTTCTATGACATTCGGTAGCTGTTTTATTTTCGATAACAAGCGCCCCAAGCTATCGAGGCTATCAATTTCAACCTTTAGTATCAATGTTGCAGTACTGTTCATGCGGTCTGTATAAGTGTTCATCCCGATCACATTGACCCGTTCATTCGCCAATATAATCGTTACATCCCGTATTAAACCCTCCCGATCATACGCCTGTATTTCAACATCAACGGCATAAGTCGATTCAGGGGTTTTACCCCAAGATACCTCGATAATACGATTAGGATCTTTGTCTTGTAGCTGCAGCAGGTTAATGCAATCATCTCGATGAATCGATACCCCTCGCCCAACGGTAATATAACCGATGATAGAATCCCCCGGCACCGGTTGGCAGCAGTTGGCGATAGTGGTTAATAGCTTACCCACACCTCGTATCTGAATATCCGAATCTGTCGATTTATCTTCTTTATAGACATTAAGCTGCAGACTTAGCTGCTCTTCTTCATGAGGACCAAGCAGCTTTTGAGCGACATTAGCCACATGCATGGGCCTGAGATCACCAGCACCAATAGCGGCAAACATATCGGCTGCCGATTTATAATTCACTTTTTCAGCGAGTTCATTAAGCTCAATATCGCCGACAGACAACCGCTTAAATTCATCTTCAAGCACTGCACGACCATCAATAATGTTTTGTTCTCGGTTTTGCTCTTTAAACCAGTGTGCCACTTTGGCTCTGGCGCGCGAAGTTTGAATATACCCTAACCCTGAGTTTAACCAGTCACGGCTTGGTGCAGGGTTGTTTGAGGTCAGTATGCTAACTTGTTCGCCAGTTTTTAAAGGGTATGTTAACGGTACTATGCGACCATTTACTTTCGCACCACGGCAACTATGTCCTACCTCTGTATGCACACGATAAGCAAAATCAACCGGCGTTGCGCCTTGCCTTAAGTCGACTACATGACCTTCGGGTGTAAACACGTATACCCGGTCGGTGCTAGCTTCTGTTGAAAGCTGATCAACCAGCCCCGAAACATCACCGATTTCTTCTTGCCACTCAAGCACCTGCCTTAACCAGCTAATTTTATCTTCATAACCGGTCGATTTAGTCTTAACATCAGTGCCTTTGTATAACCAATGAGCACAGACGCCTAACTCAGCCTCTTCGTGCATTTCATGGGTACGAATTTGTACTTCCATTACTTTACCCTGAGGGCCTACAACGGCGGTATGCAGCGAGCGATAGCCATTACCTTTGGGGTTAGCAATATAATCATCGAATTCGTGAGGAATATGCCGCCATAATGAGTGTACGATGCCCAATACCGCGTAACAGTCCCTAACTTCAGGCACTAAGATACGAAAGGCTCGAATATCATAGATTTGTGAGAAATCTAAATTCTTTCGATGCATCTTCCGCCAAATGCTGTAAATATGCTTTGATCTTCCGGTAATTTCGGCCTTTAGACCAAACCTTGCCACTTCACTTTCTAACGTATCGAGTACAGTTCGAATAAATTCATCCCGATCGACACGCCTTTCTCGAAGCTGCTTAGCAATTTTTTTGTATGCAGTATCATGAAGATAACGGAACGAAAGATCTTCTAGTTCCCACTTAACATGACCGATACCCAACCGATGCGCTAAAGGCGCATATATATCAAAAACTTCTCGAGCAACGCGTTGACGCTTCTCTGCTTGAGCGTTTTTAACCGCTCGAATAGCACAGGTACGCTCTGCTAGCTTAATTAGCACCACTCGCACATCATCAATCATGGTGATAAGCATCTTACGTACATTATCGAGCTGGCCTTGGCTTTGACCTAATACTGAGCCCTTATACGGGGTATGAATAGCAGAAATCGCCGCCATTTGCTGAACACCGTCAATCAGCTTAGCGACCTCTTCACCGAACTTTTTCTTAACAGCGTCGAGGCTTAATCGCTCCTCCCTTACCGCACGGTAAAGAATTGCAGCAACCAGTGATTGCTGATCAAGATTCAGTTCTGCCAGAATTTGAGCCATTTCAAGACCGGTCTCAAAACTGCTATGACCTTGCGCCCATAGCCGATCTTCCCTTACTGCCTCTTTTTCAATTTCGAGGCTTAGCTCGCACGCATCCCGAATGACATCTACGTCATCAAGTTTTGTTTGCACTGAGATGTGCTGAATCCAGCCTTCTATATCAACGTGGCCTTCTGCTGATAGATGATGATCTTCTCTAACCTTAACCATACCTAGTCCAAGCGTTAGTTCGCTAATGTTCAAGTAGCCGCCCTATTATGGCGCGCACCTGATACGATTATTTTTCAAACAGTGCAATTGACTCAACATGTGTAGTGTGCGGAAACATGTCCATAACGCCCGCCTTAACCATACGGTAACCATGTTCAACCAATACACCCGCATCCCGCGATAATGTTGCAGGGTTGCACGAAACATAAACAATTTTCTTCGCACCAAACTTAGGCAAATATCGAACCATATCTAACGCGCCTGAGCGAGGTGGATCAATTAATAGTTTATCAAAACCTTCTTTAGCCCATTCTGACTGAGTAAAATCGGCTTGCAAGTCTGCGCCATAAAATTTCACGTTGCGCAAGTCATTATATTCGGCATTTTCTCGACCCCGTAACACCATCGCCTCAGTGCCTTCTACACCGACTACCTCTCGTGCCTTTCGAGCGAGAGGTAATGTAAAGTTGCCTAACCCGCAAAACAGGTCGAGTACTCTATCTTCTGAGTTCACTTGCAACCAGTCAACCGCACGGCTCACCATCTGATGATTAATATCAGCATTGACCTGTGTAAAATCTAGCGGATGGAACTTCATGTTTAAATCAAAATCATCCAATCGATAAGTTAAACGCTCTTCGCCGGTCTTAGGATGAATTCGGTACGTCGAACCCGCATCTTGAGGCTGCAAATAAATATGAAAATAATGCGAATCACCAAACGCAATAAGCTTATCGATATCCTCATTATTTAAAGGCGACATATGACGAAAAACAAGTGCAACCTCTGCATCCCCAGCCGCCACTTCTACATGCGTAATAGCTCGAAATACACTCAGGCTACGAATAACCGCACGTAACGCATCAATATGCTTAGCGATACGATCATCCATCACTAAGCACTGGTTAATATTGGTAATAGAACTGCTACGCTTTTCACGAAACCCCAATAGCATTTCGTCACACTTACCCACATAGCGAACCCCTAGCCGTGCCTTACGGCGATAGCCTGACGAAGGGCCCGTCATAGGGGGAAGGAACGATTCAACTGTTATGTCGCCAAAATGACGAAACTGCCCCTGTAATACAGTCTGCTTAAAGCGTATCTGGGCTTCACTGTCGATATATTGCAAACTGCAGCCCCCGCAGAGTGAGGCATGGGGGCAAGGCGGTGTGAGACGGTCTTCTGAAGCAACCAAGATCTCTTCAGCGACCAATTCATCAAATTTACTACGCGTATCGGTATAACGGGCTCGCACCGTTTCACCCACGAGCGCGCCTTCTACAAATTGGGTTTTACCCTCTCGACGAGCAACGCCTCGACCATCATGAGTTAACGCATTAATGGTTAGCTCAACCAACCCTGCGGGTAGTTTTTTCTTTTTATGCTGAGGTCTTCTTGCCATTGATGATTACAGCCTTGTCTACGCGACCTTAACTAAGCATGGCCACGAATAAAGTAAGTGTAATAATGCCTAATAACTCAGCAGAATACGCGATTTTGAGGTCAATAACCGCTGCAAATTTGTAACTACTTAACGCATCAGTATAACTATTTAAACACGCCAGTAGAAAGGTACCGGTCTCCTCGGTCACAGATAATGGCGACGATTACTGCATTTTCAACCCTTTTCGATAAACGAAGTGCACCTGCAACAGCGCCACCAGACGAAACCCCACAAAAAATACCTTCTTGTTGAGCAAGCGCTTTCATTGTTTCTTCCGCTTCCTCCTGCCCCATATTGATGGTTTCATCCACACTGGAAGCATTAAAAATGCGAGGCAAATAAGCTTCTGGCCAGCGTCTAATACCCGGAATCGACGCACCTTCACTCGGCTGCAGCCCTACAATTTGTATTGCTGGGTTTTTCTCTTTCAGGTAGCGAGAGGTGCCCATGATCGTACCGGTGGTTCCCATCGAACTAACAAAGTGAGTCACCGTACCGCCCGTTTGCTGCCAGATCTCTGGCCCTGTTGTATGGTAATGAGCCAGCAAGTTATCTTCGTTAGAAAATTGATCAAGCACTCGACCCTTACCTTCAGCTTGCATCTGAAGCGCTAGGTCACGGGCGAACTCCATACCCTGCTCTTTGCTAACCGTTATAAGCTCGGCACCGTAAGCTGACATAGACGCGCGTCGCTCTTCGCTCATATTTCCCGGCATGATTAAAACCATCTTATAACCTTTAATCGCCGCAACCATGGCTAACGCAATACCTGTATTACCACTGGTTGCCTCAATTAACGTGTCACCGGGTTTTATCTCACCTCGGTTTTCTGCTGCTTGTATCATACTTAACGCGGGTCGGTCTTTAACTGAGCCGGCAGGGTTATTGCCTTCCAATTTAACTAGTATTGTATTGGTTGTGTCGCCAGGGAGTCGTTGTAATCGAACTAACGGCGTATGACCAACAAGCGACTCTATAGTAGGAAATTCCATGAATGATCTCTAAGAAATGCTAACAGATGTAAAAATTTCAATGACGCTTATGATAGACTGCCAAAACGGTTATTAGTTCTGTGCTTGCTTACGCCAAAGCACTAATATACGTGCTCTCACTTTAAACGTGTAGCTAAACATATAGCATAGATTTAGATATTTATATAACGTTTAGAAATAAGTCACTTTACACACAGCATGACAGGGCTTCCAATGAGAAAATGGGGAGTTAAAACCCGAGTAATGGTATTGGCGCTTTTCCCTGCCATCACCATCGCGCTTACATTGGGTATTGTGTTTACCTACACCCAGATCAGCAGCATTCAAAACTTGCTACATGAGCGAGGCCTTTCTCTTGGGCGGCAATTGACGACCGCCAGTGAGTACGGTGTTATTACCAGTAACCGCCCTCTTCTTTTGAGTCTAACGAATGCAACTCTCGAAGAAAAAGACGTTCGCTCTATCATAATTTTAGATAGCTACCATAGAAGCCTGGTACATTCTGGGCCGAAAATGCTATCAACCATAAACCCCGCTAAGTTACCTAAGGACAGAGTCGTCATTCAAGAAACCGATGACTCCACACTGTTTATTACCCCAATACAATCTCAACCGCTCGTGACAGATCATTCCCTCGATAAGACGCAACCCCAGCATATTAATGCCGACAACAAAAGTAATGTGGGCTGGGTTGCCTTGGAGCTTTCTCATGCGAACTCAACCGTTGCTCAGTATCAAGCGATACTCACCAGCTGTCTGATTATCTTTTTGGGCATTTTCGTTAACTGGCTGATCGCATTAAAAATGACTCGCGGTGTTATTCGGCCGATTGAAAAAGTCACTCGCGCCGTAACTGAAATAAAAGAAGGCAAGCTCGACACACGTGTATATAGTGGCGGTGGAGAAGAGCTTATGCTGTTAGAGGCGGGCATTAACTCTATGGCTGAAACACTCAGTAAAGCCCACAACGAAATGCAGCACAATATAGACCAGGCAACCGAAGACCTGCGTGAAACACTCGAAACAATTGAAATACAAAATATCGAACTTGATATCGCGCGAAAAGAAGCCCTTGAAGCGAGCCGCATTAAATCTGAATTTTTGGCAAATATGAGCCACGAGATACGCACACCGCTTAACGGTATTCTAGGCTTCACTAACCTATTAATGAAAGGGAGCCTATCACAGCATCAAAAAGACCATTTAACCACGATTAAAAAGTCTTCTGAGATTCTACTCACGATTATTAATGACATCCTCGACTTTTCTAAAATCGAAGCAGGCAAACTCATACTTGACCGAACACCGTTAAAATTGAGAGAAATCATCGAAGATGTCATGACAATGTTAGCCCCCACCGCTCACAGTAAAGGGCTAGATTTAGTGCCGCTAATTTATAGCGACGTGCCTAACAATGTTTTGGGTGACCCCTTAAGAATCAAACAAATCATCACAAACTTAGTCAACAACGCCATTAAATTCACCCAAAGTGGTGAAGTCGTGCTTCGGGCAATGCTAGAGGCTCAAAAAGACAACAGCATTAAGATTAAGATCAGCGTATCAGATACCGGCGTTGGGCTATCTAGGGTTCAGCAACAATCATTATTTAATGCATTTGCACAAGCTGATGCATCTACAGCAAGACAGTATGGCGGCACCGGTTTAGGTTTGGTTATTTCGAAGCGATTAATCGAAGAAATGGGCGGAGAAATCGGGCTCGAGAGCGAACTAGGTAAAGGTTCTATCTTTTGGTTTACCCTCGCCACTGAAATCGCAAGTAATGCCAGCCCTGAACCCACATTAGAAGCGCTCTCGGGAGAGCGTATTGTATATCTAGAAAACCAGGCTACAACCGGTCTTGCCGTTCAGCACATGCTCAGCAACTTAGGCGTTCATGTTAAGCACGTCGATTCACCCTCTGCTTTAATTAGTACGGTTATAAAGGCACAAGAAAAACGTAAAGGGTTTGCCGTAGCCATCATCGGTATCAACCGACACTTAATGGGGTCAAACCAATACAAACAACTGCTCAGCGAGCTAGAGTATAACCGTGGCTGCCGAACGCTTTTGCTTACACCTACTCTAGATCACCACCAACACTCAATACTCGATATAGCCAGCACCCACCTGACTAAACCGGTTATCTATCAGCGCCTCTATGGTACACTACACGCGCTTGTTAACGGTGATACTGTCGAACCTAAACCCCGCTTAGCTGAACTCCCCAACCCTATCCATACACTACCTGGGACAACAAAATCACTCGCCCCCACCATACTAGCGGTTGACGACAATGACGCCAATCTGAAGCTAGTAGAGGTACTTATTAAAGAGCTTGGGATCAATGTCGTCACTGCCGCCAGCGGGTTTGAAGCCCTAACCAAGTGGAAGCTACAAAAATTTGATCTAATTTTTATGGATGTACAAATGCCCGGCATGGATGGCATTGAAACAACCGAGAAAATAAGAGCTCATGAAAAAAGCGGTCAACGCATCCCCATAATCGCACTAACCGCTCACGCACTGGCTGAAGAAAAGAAAACCCTACTCAACAAAGGTTTTGATGACTACTTAACAAAACCCATTAGCGAGCAGCAATTGCAAAATGTTATTTATCACCGTACGGGGTTTCAATGCGCGAGCCCTGAACTGCTAGAGGCTGATAACCCTGCGCCCCAAACGATCAAACCATCAACTCGTGCACGCAAAGCGGCCTGTGTAGACATCGCCCTCTGTATAAAGTTGGCCGCAGGCAAAAACGACCTAGCAGAAGAACTGTTTAGCATGCTACTTGAGCACCTCGTCCCTGACTTAGAAGCCATACAAACATTCTTTGAAGACGGAGACCGTGAAGCATTGCTTGAACGAGTACACAAGCTTCACGGCGCGACTCGATACTGCGGCGTGCCCGAACTGCAAGAAACCGCTGAGAGAATGGAAGCAGCACTAAAACAAAAATCAGACAATCTAGAAGCTCACTATGAAGACCTCATAGAAGCCATTGAACAAGTCTTACGTTGGGCAGATTATAACAACTGGCAGAAAGCACTACGAAATTTCAATAAACATAAAGCCACCTAACAAACCAAAAGCTCTTGCAGCCTTGATGCAGCGAAGTGGAATCAGGAGATATCGTGCATAGTTTTGAGGTTACGTATCTTAAGATAATACGGCGAACGCCAATACGTATTCTTGTTCATCAGACAAACTCACACTCAGGCAAGTCGCCCCTAAAGACGCCATGACCGTCTGCGCCATACCATTTAACTCTGCATAAGGCTGACCGGCTTCGTTGTTTGTTATGTTGATATTTTGCCACCCTACTCCTTTCGCGACCCCCGTCCCTAACGCTTTAACAATTGCCTCTTTTAAGGCAAACCGCTTGGCTAAATAACGGACACTGCTTGGGGCAGCTTTAAACAAAAGAATTTCATCAGGTGTTAAAATACGCGAAGCAAAGCGATCTCCATGTTTTTCAAGTGCTTGTTCTATGCGCGCTATTTTTATGAGGTCGGTGCCTACGCCTTTAACCATTGTCATTCCAACAAACTAAAACATTGGATCCCCACATGCGCGAGGATGACGCACTATAAGAAACACATTAAAACCGTTATGCTTAGTGAGCGTTGTCATTCCCGCGAAGGGTGGGATCCATAAATCTACACAGTCATTAAGATTCAGCTAAATGCGCCCACATATCATGCTCATCCGCTTCTTCTATGATCACATCAAGCATGTCGCCTGGCGCTACATTAGTCACATTATCAATAAAAACTAAACCATCAACATCAGGCGCATCACCCTTAGTGCGGGCTACCGATCCCTCTTCGGTCACTTCATCAACAATCACCTGCATACGCTTGCCGACTTTCAACTGTAATCGATCTGCACTGATTTTAGCTTGTAGCTCCATAAACTGAGCCAAGCGCGCATCTTTAACATCTTCAGGCACCGCTTCTGCTAAATCGTTTGCAACGGCCCCTTCTACAGGCGAATACTTAAAGCAACCGACGCGATCAAGCTGTGCTTCTTTTATAAATTCTAACAATAACTGAAAGTCTTCTTCAGTCTCGCCGGGGAACCCGACAATAAACGTGCTTCGAATAGTTAAGTCAGGGCAAATCTCTCGCCATTTTTTAATCCGCGCCAACGTGTTATCGATCGATCCTGGGCGCTTCATCATCTTCAATATACGCGGGCTAGCATGCTGTAGCGGAATATCTAAATACGGCAGAATCTTACCTGCTGCCATCAACGGTATCGCATCATCAATATGTGGGTAAGGGTAAAGATAGTGCAAGCGAACCCAAGCCCCCATCTCGCCTAGTGACTCACATAAATCAAGAAAGCGCGTTTTAACCGGGCGCCCCTGCCAAAAGCCCATACGGTATTTAGTATCAACCCCGTAAGCACCCGTATCTTGCGAAACCACTAATAGCTCTTTTACGCCATTGCTAACAAGTCGTTGCGCTTCGTCTAACACCTCTCCAACAGGTCGGCTATCAAGACGTCCTCGCATTGATGGAATAATGCAAAACGTGCACTTCTGATTACAGCCTTCTGATATTTTTAAATACGCATAATGACGAGGTGTTAACTTAACACCCTGCGCAGGAATAAGATGCTCAAACGGGTTATGCTCAGGGCGCGGCACATGCTGATGAACCTGATCTAATACATTCTCGTAAGCATGAGGCCCTGTCACACCCAATACACCTGGGTGAACTTCAGTAATATCATCTTTCTTTGCGCCCAAACAACCCGTGACCAATACTTTTCCATTTTCGGCCAGCGCTTCACCAATCGCATCTAAAGATTCCTGAACCGCACTATCAATAAAACCACAGGTATTTACAATAACCATATCAGCATCATCATAGCTTGGGGTTACGTCATAACCCTCAATACGAAGCTGAGTCAAAATCCGTTCAGAGTCCACTAAATTTTTAGGGCACCCCAGGCTCACAAAACCAATGCGCGCACCACTTGAAGCGCCTTCTACAGATGCCATTTCGATCAACTCACTCTCTGCAATTGCTTGGTTTTCGGTAATAGTGTCGTTCTGCTGGCTAGGGTCAAAGCTCTTAACTGTCATAGGTCTCAATCATTTGTAGTGGTGCTATATAAAGAAGAGTTGTTCTGGACAACCATCATTCTGACTAAAAAGTTGGCGGATTATACCTGAAGATTCTTAACATTACAGGTTAAAAATTAATCAGATTCAAACAGAATAAAATTAAAATATGACACATTCTATTAGCCTGTTCTAAATATTGATGAGACATATCGCCCCCCTTAATATTATTAAAAATACCGTTCAACATTAAACACTAACGTTAGCTTTAAACTGCACTGACTTGAACTCTTTCATCTAAGGCAATATTATCGCCTCGTTCATAAAAATGAAGCCTAGAAAAGCTATTTCAGATTAATCACATTTGCTCTCAGCAAGGACGCTATATAAATGGATTCAACACCATCAAAAATGACCCCTAAAGATATTATTCAAGGGGTCATATATGTCTCTCTTTTAATCCTGTTTATTTATTTTCTAACGCAATCACCTAAAGACTCAGACTGGATTTATTATTCAGTTGACGGCGATGTTATTCGTGGCGAATCGTTTGAGCGATGCAGAAGAAAATTCACCAATGATTACGGTAAATGTCATTACTACGACATACTTTCTGGCGCTGATATAAGTTCAACAGTCGATGTGCCGGACCTTGGGCCTAACGTCGATGGAGTCTATGTCAGACAATATGCTAATGGGCTTTGTCAGGTGTTTGCATCAAGTGGAGATCAGTACTTACGTATCCTGATTGAATCCGGCCGTGATGCCATAGGGAGTTCGCGCTTGAGTACAGAAGAACGAAAAATGATCCCTCTAGTTTCATACACATTCAAGAAAAGTTTTTATATCAGTACGACCTTATCCTACCGAGAGCCTACTGATTTTGTAAGCTGGCAAACGGAAAACCTAGCGCGAGGAGTATCACAACCTTATGGTGGGCGTGGTTGGATATTTAGCAAAGGTGAAGACCAAATTGTAGGAGTAGGCCTTAATAAAGCGTTATACCCCGAAAGTACCGGTGTGATCAGCACATCTAGAGACGGGTTAGAAGACCGAAGCCTTGTTGAACCTCATGAGAAAGCGGTTATTGCCCTTGCCTTTTCTTGGCGTGATGAGCAAATAGATCGATTTAGCTCTCTTCTGAAAACTCAGATACCTTTAAATTGTGATGCATTGAAATGACCAAACTTCACGGCTACCCTTTGGGTTCAAAAAATAGACCTGTCATCTTTTTACGCTGTAAACGTATTAATTTTGGCTGTATGGGGTCAGCCACTAACCCAAAGCAAACTCAAATATATCTCGCCCGACTCCCTCTTTTTTCCTACGACTGGGTCACAGTGATACATTCTGTTTCAAACTGAAACGGGGATTTAATTGCTAACATGGGGATAACCGCTTAAAATTCATACAACTAGGTAACTATAAGCAGAAATTTGATTAATGTGCGGCAGTAACATGCTTTTGATCAATGATATCGGAGGTCACTCTGTTAAGTTCACCCTTTATAGAAAACGCATCAATATGTAACTGTGGCAGCAACGATTTATGGATACCGATAGCACCAAAAAAAACCTCCGGCACTACTCTCGCATCAAAGCTCAACTGCAAGCAAAGGTTTTAAAAGACACTGACGTATTAGTTAACGTCGATATCGCAAACCTGTCACGTGCAGGCATGATGCTGACATGCGATAACAGCACCCTTAATAAGCTACTCCCGAATACCACACCCATTGTGCCTAGTAAGCCCGTACAGGTCGCTATTGAATTTACCGTTCCGGTTGTGGCTACTCAAAGCGTTCTGGTTAAGACACGATGTAATATTGTCTACACACGCCGCCTATCCCGTGACTCTTTCCAAGTGGGGCTAGAATTCGATTCGGTTGAAAATAACGGCTATAGCTACATCAATCAGTATATTGATGCGCAGCAAAAGGCAGGCTAACTTATAACCTTTTGTTTAGTACCTTGAGGCTATATCCTTATTTCTTTTATATCTAGAAGATCAACTTCTTATAATCACCTATTATTTGGTATAATCTTTCCTTTCGAAATACTCACATGCCTATTGTGTTAGCTACATTTAATAAATAGCTAATTAAATCAATAGGTAATTGTGATATTGACAGATTTAAAATACGCGATATTTATCATTTCATATTTATCCGACGTCTATCTAAAGCAGGTTTTAAAACATGACCGATTACAATCTGACTCATCTGAAGCAGCTTGAAGCGGAGAGTATCCAAATTATCCGGGAAGTTGCGGCTGAATTTGATCGTCCCGTGATGCTTTACTCTATTGGTAAAGACTCTACCGTAATGCTTCATTTGGCAAGAAAAGCCTTTTTCCCAGGCAAGCCTCCATTCCCATTGCTTCATGTGGATACCACATGGAAATTTAAGGAAATGATCGAATTCAGAGATGAGCAGGCAAAAAAATACGGTCTTGATCTGCTAGTACATATTAACCAAGATGGCGTTGATCAAGGGATTGGCCCATTCACTCACGGTAGTGCAAAGCATACTGATGTAATGAAAACTGAAGGCTTAAAACAAGCCTTAAATAAATATCAGTTTGATGCTGCATTTGGTGGTGCTCGTCGTGATGAAGAGAAGTCTCGCGCTAAAGAGCGCGTGTATTCTTTCCGCGATAAAAACCACGGTTGGGATCCTAAAAACCAACGCCCTGAGCTTTGGAGCCTTTATAACGGCAAAAAAGACAAAGGTGAAAGTATTCGTGTATTCCCACTGTCTAACTGGACTGAGCTCGATATTTGGCAGTATATCCACCTTGAAAACATAGACATCGTACCGCTTTACTTGTCTAAAAAACGCCCTGTTGTAGAGCGTGACGGCATTACAATTATGGTCGATGATGAACGTCTGCCACTTGAGCCTGGTGAAACACCTGAAATGAAATCTGTGCGCTTTAGAACACTGGGTTGTTACCCGCTTACGGGTGCTGTCGAGTCAGAAGCCACAACGCTGCCTGAAATTATTCAAGAAATGCTCTTGGCAACGACGTCAGAAAGACAAGGCCGCTTGATTGATAGTGACCAAGCCGGATCAATGGAACAGAAAAAACGTGAAGGTTATTTCTAAACAAGCCCTACATTTGTTTCTGCAGTTGCTCAACGGCAATACGCACAAACAAGGCTTTTTTAAAAACAAACACTTTCAGAGATTGAGAATTAAAGAGATACAGACATGTCAAATCAGTCGGATCTAATTGCTCAGGATATTAACGAATATCTAAAGCAGCACGAACATAAAGAATTATTAAGACTACTCACTTGCGGCAGCGTAGATGACGGTAAAAGCACCTTAATTGGCCGTCTATTACATGACTCTAAAATGATCTATGAAGATCAATTAGAATCGATTAAAGCTGACAGCGTAAAATCGGGTACTACGGGCGAAGAAATCGATTTAGCCTTGCTAGTAGATGGCCTACAGGCAGAGCGTGAGCAGGGTATTACCATTGACGTAGCTTACCGTTTTTTCTCGACCACTAAGCGTAAGTTTATTATTGCGGATACCCCTGGGCATGAGCAATATACGCGAAATATGGCAACGGGTGCATCTACAGCAAACATGGCCATCATTTTGATCGATGCCCGTCACGGTGTATTGACTCAAACTCGTCGTCATTCTTTTATAGCGTCACTATTAGGTATTAAGCACATCGTCGTCGCGATCAATAAAATGGATATCGTCGACTTCAGTGAAGACCGCTACAACGAGATCAAAGCACAGTATCTTGAACTATCTTCACAACTGAATATCGACAATATCTACTTTGCACCGATTTCAGCCTTAAAGGGTGACAACGTTGTCGACCGAAGTGAAAACATGCCTTGGTTTGAAGGCCAAACGCTGATGGAACTGCTCGAAAGCGTTGAGATTTCAGCTGACCGTAACCTAGAAAACTTCCGTTTTCCTGTGCAATACGTTAACCGTCCTAACCTCGACTTTAGAGGGTTCTGCGGCACGGTTGCCTCTGGAAAGATTCACCCTGGCGACGAAATAATGGCCTTACCTTCTCGCCAGGTCAGTACGGTTAAAGACATCGTTACCTTTGATGGTAACTTAGATGAAGCCTTTGCTGATCAAGCCGTTACCTTAACGCTGAAAGATGAAATTGATATCAGCCGCGGCGACATGATTGTTAAAGCAGACGATATGCCTGAAGTCGGTGCTTCGTTTGATGCACACGTCGTATGGATGGCAGAAGACGCGCTAAAACCAGGTAAGCTATACGATATTAAGCTGGGAACCAGTGCTGTATCAGGCTCAGTACAAAAAATACATCATCTAATCAACGTTAACACGTTCGAAAAAGATCAAGGTGAGCAGCTCGACCTAAACAGCATTGCACTGTGTCGATTCCATTTGAATCAGCCTGTTGCATTTGACGCTTACAAAGCCAACCGTACAACCGGTGCATTCATCATTATTGATCGACTAACCAACGTTACCATTGGTGCTGGTATGATCGAAAATGCATGCGACGAAGGTGATCTGGACGAGTGGGCACCTGTAACAGCAGAAGAAAGAGCGATTCGCTTTAACCAGCAGCCGCTTCAAATCGCATGTACCGGTGCAGCAGCCGAGCAATTGGCACTAGACGTTGAACGCAAGCTGTTTGATATGGGTAAGTCAGCGGTCGTACTTTCTGAGGTTAACACCGCAGATGATCAAGAGCGCAATAAAGTAGCTCAAATTCTAGTTCAGTCAGGTTTAATTGCCGTTACTGTTTTGGAATCAGCTACCGAGCAAGCTGATATCGTGTTAACCGCTGAAAGTGATAGCGATTTAACAAAAGATATCAAATCATTGCTTAAGCAATTGAAATAAAAACAACAAGTAGCAAGGCGTCCTTTATTGGTATTGCCTTGCTACTTGTATCCGATTTAATCTCCCCAAAGCCTCCTTCTCTGAGTTACAATATCGCCCTTCTTCACTGTATTCGGGTATCTATATTATGGCCATTAAGTCTCTCGTTATTCATCGTGTTACCCGCTGGCAAGACGACCAGCCTGCGGAGTTAAAACTTCGTGACGAGCTACTCTCGGTCACAGCCGACTATGAGTCATTACTAACGCAAGAGAAAAAACTCTTTAACGGTAAACCAGGCAAAAAATATGGTCGATTTAGTGACGACGTCGGCGAGTCACCCTTCGCCAGCTGGTTAACCGAAACCCTCGACAGCAAAATGAGTTTTTTGAGTTTCTCTCAAAAAGTCACCGAGACTTTTAAGCAGCACCTTGATGAACAACCCATTACCCTAGATGGCTACCTGATGTTTGTCTTAGATAGTCGTGCTGATGGCGATGTTTTCTACCTGCTGTTTCTTGAAACTGCATCCGGTATGGAACTCAGTGGTTCACTCGAGCTGGAAACCGTTGATTATCTCAACACTTCAAAGCTCGACTTAGCTGCGCGCATTGAGCTATCTGACTGGCAAGGCGATACACCCACAGACGATTATTTCGTGTTAGCGATGAGCCGGAGCGCAGCAAAAGCTGGCGACGTATTTTCTAAAACACTTGGCTATCAAAACAGTATTGATACTGAAAAAGAAACCGAAACATTACTCGAGACCCTTGAGAAATATACCAGTAAAGTAGAAAGCAAAGATGCGACCCAATACCGTAAAAAAGCATACGATTATTGCGTAGAGCAACAACAGATCGGCGAGCCTGTACAGATTGAACAACTGTCAAACTACCTAGACGAAAACGAGCCACAGCGCTTTGCCAGCTTTGCTAGAGAAGAAAAAGCCCTTAACAGTGAAACAGAGTTTAGACCTGACAACCGTAAACTAAAACATCTAGTTCGGTTTACCGGCAAAGGCAACGGAATGAGCTTGTCATTTTCATCTGATTTAATTCAATCGTCTGTTCATTACAACCCGTCGAACGACACGCTCACCATTACAGAAATCCCCAAGAGCCTCAAAGCGCAATTAGCGAAGTTTATTGATAAAGGCGAAGAGTAAGCCCAGATACCGTATTCCCACGAACAAGGTGAATTGCGAAGCAAGAGCGCGCGCCCTGGGGTGACCGGGAATCCACCGCTTTAACAACAAATTTAGTGACAGACCTACGTGTCTGTCTTTGTTCTTTTAAGTCGAGGGCGAACACATAGGTTAACCTCTACAATCATGGATTAACCACAACTCAATCCCAAACCTTGTGTTATCAACCAGCCAATATATCCTGCGCTCCCAGCCAAAACAGCCCCCCCCAATAAAATAATCATCCACTTTTTAGCAGGAAAGTCTAACGACTTATTTGCAATATCCGCCCGTTCTTTTTTCTCTAACTCGCGGCCGACTTCCAACATCAATTTCACTTCAGGCGATGCCCTATCAATCAGAAAAGACGCGGCTTCAAACCACTGTTCGTCTTTTGTCCCCTTTCGCAATACACTAATTGCGTTACTTACAGTATGAAATTGCATTTTAATCCTACAGGCATTTACCAAGCTTATTTAACATTTATAAAGCGTAGACCATTCTTCACCCCTCATACTGATTGCTTAGCGAAACAATCGCAATGTGACCGCGCGCTAACAACATAAAATTTAACTTGCCAACAGTGGCGGCTTCACGGTTAAATTACATTTCCCAGTTTTAATAAAAATGTACCATTTTATGATTTCAATACTTTTTATCTCTGTCGTTATCATTCTCACTCTATTTCCATGCTATCTCTTGAGACAAGTGAGAATCAGTAAAGATACGCTTATTCAGTCTGAACAAGCACGAAGTCAGCTTGAACAACTATTAGCGCTCCCTAGTTCGGTGAGCGAGCCCTACACCCCAAGCATGAAATTAATAATCGAAATTGACGACCCTATTGGGCTAGCAAAACGAGAACAGCCTTTAACAAAATACCTCAGTCAGGTGGCGCCTGAACTCATTATTAAAAAAGTATATGAGCAAGTAGCGAGCGAAGTGGCAGCTGGCCTTGAAGAAAAAAACGTGGATGCATCCGTCACCGTTACGAAACACTAAGTGCTGTTCATGACCGTTATTTATGGAAGATAGATCGCAATGAACCTAGAAACGATTAATACATTACTCCCCTTCTTGTTGGTTATTCCATTAGCCATCAACGTATTGCTAATGGTTAAAGTAACGAATCTAAAAAAACAGATTAAGAGTAGTCACGCGAAAACCCTAGCGCTGCTCGAATTTTTACGTAAGCAACAATCACGCACTGCATCAATAAAGGCTAAACAAGCGTTAGTAGAGAAAACAGTTAATAGTAGTACGGTAGCAGTAGAAAGTATTCACCAGTCAATCTCTGATGCGGCATTTAATGTGATCAATAACCTATCATCAAAAGAAAAAACAAAAACTAGAAATCAAAAACTACGAGAACTTCACGACCAAACCAGCAGTGATGTCTACAAATCAGTAAAAGTCGTGAACAAGCAAGTTGGCGTGATAACCGAAGCATTTCTGTCGACGCGCAAATCAACTCGTGCAACGCCTTCAGATAAACAGCCAACGCCTGAACGCCAAGTCCACAAAAAAAGAAGTAAGCGCTTAGACCCAAATAGCTAAGACCTAGCTAATCCCCTCCCTTGTAACTAAACACTGTCCCTATAACTAAACACTTCGACCCCCCTATACGCGTAGTTTATCCCCCAATCATATTAGTCAACCAAACCGATTGATAAGGTGCCAATACCAAAGTGCCATGTAAGTCTTGATAACGCTCACCAGTGATGAGATCGACCCACTCATCAGTCCCTACAAGATTAACAGCCGTTAAAGGGATAACTTGGGGTTGGTCAGTAATGTTGTTAATCGAAAAAACACTCTGGTCCCGTCTCAAACTCTGACGCCAGAATGCAAACACTTCATCTCCTAAATGCAGCGTATATTGAATCGCATTTGGGTGAAAGGCAGGCTGCTTAACTCTAATATCGATCAACTTTTTTAGTCTATTAAAAACTAAATGATGTCGGGACTCGGGGCTGTTTAGGGCTCTTTCAAGCTCTGTATAGTCCCATTGATATCGGTTAATAGAGCGCTTGTGCCCGGTTCGTTTGACACCTTCATAGTCATTCCCAGTAGCCAAGAGGCTATGAATATAGATGGCTGGAATACCCTCCAGTGCCAACATCACCGCATGCGCGCACACAAATCGCTCAATCTGCCATTGATCCTTCCCATTGACAGTGCCTTTTAATGCATCAAACAGGCTGATATTGACTTCATAAGGCTTATTTTCTCCACTATCAAGAGCTCGCCAAGAGACTTCTCCACCATGGGTAATCATGGTATCCATTAACAATTTAATTTCCTCATCAGACAGCAACCCTTCTGCCGGTCGAAGCCCTATACCGTCATGTGAAGCTATAAAGTTAAAGTATGTAGTCCCCATTTGTGCAGGCGGCATACTCATTAACCAATTTTTCAAATAATGGGAACTGCCAGTCACCAAGGTATTAATCAGTAAAGGAGGCAATGAAAAGTTATAAACAACATGCGCCTCGTTAGCGTTGCCAAAATAAGATAAGTTTTCTCGATTAGGTATATTAGTTTCTGTAATAATCACCGCATCACTTTTTCGGGCTTCAATAAGCGTTCTTAATAAGCGCACAATTTCATGGGTTTCTGGTAAATTAAGACTCGTGCTACCCACCACTTTCCATATAAACGCGACGGCATCTAAACGAAAAACCGCTATACCGTTATCAAGATACCCTTTAATAATTTTAACGAACTCTAACAGCACCTTCGGATTAGCAAAATTTAAATCCACTTGATCGTGACTAAATGTGCACCAGATATGTTTTTCACCCTCTTTAGTAATCACCTTCTTTAATAGCGGTGATGTCCTTGGTCGAACGACGTGAGAAAGATCATCGGAGGGGGACGCTTCAACAAAATAACCTAGACCAGGCTCACGTCCTTTGAGATAGTTTTTAAACCAGCGACTTTCTGCAGAACAGTGATTAATCACCACGTCAGCCATGAGTTTAAAATCATTAGCAATTAAATTAATATCACGCCATTCCCCCAGTGCCTTATTAACCGCCATATAATCAATAACAGAAAAACCATCATCTGAGCTATAAGGGAAAAACGGCAGGATGTGAACACTATTGATCGTACCCATTAGGTGTTTAATCAAAAACTGATGCAGGCCGCTTAGTGGCTTCTGTCCTGGGGCCAGAAAGGTATCGCCATAGGTGATCACATACACATCATGTTGGTCCCAGTGATTTTCATACTGTGCTAGCGACGTAACCGTATCCTCGATACCCATTGCCTGAATAAGCGTATCGGCTAATATATTTCTCGTTTTCTCTGACTGCTCTGGATAAAGGACAGCGAGGTGAGAAATGACTCTAAACCTTAACTCTTCCATCATAACCGATACCTAGTTAGACTAAATTGCTACGGACTTAATCAATGCGGATTTAATCAATACAGTCCTACTGCACTCGTATGAACTATGACTGAGAGAACTCCTCGTGATCTAGCTCGACAGCCGTTTTTATTTGCTCAAAAATATCAGGTATTGCGCTCACTACCCTATTCCAACTGGGTATAAAGGGTTTTTCCATTGGGCGCTCCAAAAACTGATTACCTGCTTTAACAATGTTCTGAGTAAACAATTCAACTGCTTTTTCTTCAGAGTGAATATCGAAATTAAGCCCATTAATGATGGCATCGTTACGGTAGGTTTCGACAAAGTCCAACGCTATCCGGAAGTATGATGCTTTAATGGTTCTAAAGGTTTCTGCATTAAATACCACACCATTGGTCGCCAGCTTTCTAAATAGCGCTTTCGATATATCAATCGACATTTTTGACAAGCCGCCGCTATCATCCCCTTCCGATAGGTTTTGATGTTTATGATCATAAACGTCAGCGATATCGACTTGGCAAAGTCTGTTGGTGGCATAATTGCGCTTCACTTCTGACAACACACCTATTTCAAGCCCCCAGTCGCTCGGTATTCGAATATCATTCAATACATCTAACCTGAACGAAAATTCACCTGCAAGGGGGTACCGATAGCTATCTAGGTACTCTAAATAGTCCATAGAGCCAAATACTTTTTTCAACGCTCTAATTAACGGTGTCACTAACAACCTGCTTACCCTGCCGTTTATTTGGCCATTTGCAACTCTTGCATAGTACCCTTTACAAAATTCATAGTTGAAATTGGGGTTTGCAACGGGATAAATAAGACGAGCTAATAAACCTCGCTCATAGGTAACGATATCACAGTCATGTAACGCCACAGACTGAGCGCGGCCAGAGGCTAGCGTGTAGCCCATGCAATACCATACATTTCTCCCTTTCCCCAGCTCTAAGGGAGCAAGACCTTCTTTTTGCAATTTTTTATCAATGGCCTGAAGCCTTGGCCCTTCATTCCAGAGAACCCGATGATGCTGAGGAAGAGCAGAAAAAAACTTGAGTGCTTTTCGATACTCATCTTCAGACGCTCTATCAAGCCCAATGACGATTTCGTTTAGATAGGTTGCTCCGCGTAATTCGTTCACAATATTGGGCAACGCCTCACCCTGCAACTCAGAATATAGAGAAGGCAGTATAAGTGACATAGGGCGTGTTTTTGAAAAGCGATGTAGCTCTTCTTCTAATGCCTCTACGGGTCGTCTCGATAAATTATGAAGTGTCGTAATAATCCCATTCTGATAAAAATCGCCCATAACTCGTTACTCCATATTATTTTGACTTAATCTTTTGGCTTTACACTTAAGTTGTCGCGCTAACTAGCACGCTCAATAATTTTCAGTACCTCTTCATTCCACCCTTTAGGGCCTTCTTGAGTCGAATAAAGTACTTCACCCTTAGGCTGATTAACCTCTGGATACTCATGCACGGGTGATTTAACGACCACGGCAATATCAGCTAACGCCAACATGGCACTATCATTTTGACTATCGCCCAGTGCCACCAAGCGAGGCTCGGTATTTCGGCCACTCTTTTCGCTATATAAGTCCTTCAACCACGCGAGCGACTGACCTTTATCGCAACGCCCAAGCACATGAATAAATCGACCTCCACGCAACAGCATCAGACCATTTCGTTCCACCTCAGTGACAAAATCTAGATAACGTTCTTCGCTGTCATGCCAAAGAATAGGTTCGGAAAAGTGCCTGTTTAGCGCCTGAATAGCACATTCTTGTGAAAGTCCAGTTAGCATGGCTAACGCCTCAGGGGTAAAGTCAGAAAACCCTTCAAATAAGTAGTCATTCTGATGTTTTATACGCTGCAGTATGGTTAGTATTTTGGCTCTAGGCTCACCCAATATTTTGACGTATTGATCGCCTATCAATAATAGGTCGTCTGAGAGTTGCCCCCCTAGCGTTGGCCAAGTTGATTTTGGTAGATAGACCGCTGAGCCATTTTCTACAATACAAGGCGTTTCTACAGCCAATTCGGTCTTAATTCCCTCGACCTCTGTATACGTTTTACTGGTATTGATAATTAGCGGAATATCTCGCTGTTTAAGCGATGCAAGTGCAGGTAAAGCAGCAGAAAATGAGTAATCAAAATGATCCAACAAGGTGCCGTCTAAGTCAGAAACAACAATAAAAGAGTGGTTCTTTTTGGGCTCAACCATTTCATAAATGGTGTGATTCTTATCGAGCTTAAACAAGCAATCTGCAAGGGCTGGTAGCGTACTTAAGCAGTTTCGTGTAATACGCTCATAGTGCTGAATAAAGTGAGCGACTTGATCATCATCCATAACCCCACTGTGATGACCCGAAACACCATCGATTCTGGCCTTCAGTTTATGTTCTTGCAGTAGCCGCCATTCATAGATCACATCAAAGGAAGGGGCTTGAAGCACGATTAAATAATCCAGCTGATCAAACAGTGATGTGCAATCTGACTTTAAGTGCTCATTGACCCAGTTTCGCCATAAGCCCAACGCATCATGTTCCGTTTCAAATTTGTTAATGGGGTCTTCTAGCAACAAGTCATCTTCAGGGCGCGCAGCAACACACCAACCTTCAAACAAAATCACATCAACCTTACCGCTAATGCTTTCCCACTCTGATTCAGGCTTTCTATCATCCGACGCTTTATCGAAGCGAGGAACTAGAACATGTTCGCCATCTTTCAAAGCCTTTAATTTAGAAATGGTTTGTAATGCGAGTTCGATATCATGGGTGCCTGGCACACCCCGTGTTTTGAGTAGAGGATGAACATCACCGGCAAGCCGATCTCGCTCACGCTTGGTTAGATAAAAATCATCCAGCGAAAGACTAACCGTGTTTAGGTGATGACTATGTTGTAAAACGAGAGACGTAAATAAGGCAAGCGTTGACTTTCCGGTTCCTTGCCCCCCTTGCACCCCGACCAACAGCGCACCATTGTTATGCGCTGTTAATACCGCTATTTTTTCTGCCAGCGGTATTAAGTAACGCTCAACCGCGTTTATATAGCCCTTCGGTAGCTGCTGTTGATTGATTTCGCTAAGTATCTTCTCATGCACCATAATGGAACACGCTTACCCTCTATAAACACTAAAATTGAGTTATAGAGGGTACTATGCACAGAATTGGCCAGAATTGATAAAAGGAAAAAAGAACTACTTCAGCACGACATTAACTCAACACTAACGCCTGCCTCTTTTTTAAATTATTAAGATGATAAATAAAGAGTGCCACCAACATAATGGCCGTCACACCTAAACCGATACCAAGCCCTCCCCAAACACCTTGAACGCCCCAATAATCCATTAAGAAGTAAGCACTTGGAAAGCCTATCCCCCAATAACCTAAAATGGTAATAAGCGTAGGGGCTAATGCGAGCTTCATCCCTCTTAAGGACCCCATGGTAATGACCTGTACACCATCAACCAGTTGAAACAACGCGGCGACCCATAACAGTTGAATGCCTACCTGCTGAACACTGGCAATCTCTTGTGTATCTTTTGCTTGGGTAAACAGGTTTACGATCACTTCGGGGAAAAACCAAAACACAAAAGCCGCAATCGAGCTTCCGACGAATCCTACCAGTACCCCAGTAGCGGCATAACCACCAACATCATCTAGTTTATTAGCACCATAACTACGCCCGACCAATACGGAAACAGCCTGAGATAACCCGACCGGTATCATAAACGACAAGGTGATACATTGAAGGGCAATTTGATGCGCTGCTAACTCGATTTCACCTATAATCCCGACCAAAATGGCAGCAGCAGTAAACAAGCCAGCCTCCATCGCATAAGCAATAGCCATAGGAATACCTAAACGAAGCGTCGCCAGTACTGAGTGCAGTTTGAAAAGGCCCCAGCCCGACCAAAATGGATAGGGTTTTAAAGCAGGTAATCTATAAATATCCCACACAAACGCGAAGAACATTAAAAACGATACAATGACAGTTCCGTAACCGATCCCCCTTAACCCTAACTCAGGTAAGATCCAAAGCCCTTTCATCAGTGCGTAACTGATCGGAAAGTTGCATATGGCGGCGGCTAACGTGATTTTAAGAATTGACCCCGTTCGCCCCATCCCTAACGCAAAGTTTCTGAGCGCCATAAAGCCAAGCCCAGGTAACAGTGCCCAGACTACAGAGCGTAAATAAATCTCGGCATTTTCAATACTGCTTTCGCTTTGGCCAACATACCCCAACAGCCCTCCAACATGCCAAAGGCCAACACCACAAAGCACCGCCAACGCCACGGCAATAACCATTGATGATAGTAAGGCTTGATGTATCTCTCCGTGGTCATCCTTCCCTACGGCGTAAGCTATAATATTAGAAGAAGCGACTAACACGCCGGTACACACGATAAAGCAAAAACTAAATATTGCGGCCCCCAGACCACCACCCGCCAACATCTCGACACCGAGCATTCCCATAAGAATGGTATCAATAAAGCCCATAGATGCTTGTGCGAGCTGAGCCACAACGAGCGGCAATGCCAACAGAAGTATGTTTTTTATTTTGAGCATTGCGCTCTCCAAATATCAAATCTAACAAAACACTATAACGAGCTAATGAAAAAAAAATAATAAGGGAAACAACCTATAATATACCTCCTACTCACATGCCCTAAGTAAACGTCGTAATTTTTCTATTTTTTACCTTTTGTTTTAGCCGACTCTGGTATAATCATCGGCCACAGCCATACGCCAAAAAGAGACACTTGTGACAACACCTTTGAATACCCAAGATTTTTCAAGCCTTAATCTGCCTCAAGCCGCCATCGATAACTTAAATTCGCTTGGCTATACCGCCATGACGGCGATACAAGAGCAAAGCATTCCATTGGCATTCAAGGGTCATGATTTAATTGCTAAAGCCAAAACCGGCAGCGGCAAGACGGCGGCTTTTTCGTTACCTATTCTAAATAAGCTCAACATTCGATTTTTTGGTGTTCAGGCACTCATTCTTTGCCCTACTCGTGAGCTTAGTTCTCAGGTTGCTAAAGAAATTCGTCGTCTAGCGCGTTATCAGCAAAATATTAAAGTCGTCACTCTTTGTGGTGGACAACCTATTGGCCCTCAAATAGGGTCACTAGAGCATGGTGCACACATCGTTGTCGGTACACCGGGTCGAATTAAAGACCATCTACGAAAAGGGACTCTGGTATTAGATAGCGTACATACGGTTGTATTAGATGAAGCCGATAGAATGCTCGATATGGGCTTTTATGACGATATTGAAACCATTATTGAACAGACCCCTTCAGAACGACAAACCTTGCTTTTTTCAGCCACCTATCCTGAAAAAATCCAACAACTCAGCAGTGACTTTCAGAAAGATCCTGTCGAGATTACCGTTGAGTCAGTGCATAGCCATAGCCAGATCGAGCAAATTTTTTATCAGGTGTCTAGAAACCAGAAAAACGATGCCACTTACCAACTGTTATTAGCACACCAGCCAAACTCAGCGGTTATTTTTTGCAACACAAAACAAGCCTGCCAAGACCTCACCGACTACCTAATTGATAGCGGATTGAGCGCGCTATCGCTTCACGGCGATTTAGAACAGCGAGATCGTGACGAAGTATTGATTCGTTTTTCAAATCAAAGTGTTTCTATATTGGTGGCAACCGACGTGGCAGCACGAGGCCTTGATATCGATGACTTGCAAGCGGTCATTAACTACGATCTTTCAAGAGACAACGATATTTACACCCACCGTATCGGGCGAACTGGACGGGCGGGTAAAAAAGGTCTTGCTCTAAGCCTGTACTCAGACTCAGAAAAGTACAAGCTAGAAGCCATCGAGAATGGTCAGCAGCAGCCTATTAAATATGGCGAAATGAAAAAGTCAGATAACAGTGGCGACAACCTTTTACCTCCACCTCAAATGACGACGCTTTGTATCTTTGGCGGGCGTAAACAGAAAGTCAGACCAGGCGATATTCTTGGCGCACTCACAGGTGAAGCAGGTATTCCAGGAAAAAGTGTCGGAAAAATAGATGTGACCGATTTTTCAGCCTATGTAGCGATTGAAAGAGAGCAAGCAAAGAAATCGCTAGAGCGTATATTGAGCGGTAAAATCAAAGGCCGTAAATTTAAGGCAAGGCTTCTGTAATGCCGGTTGCATGCGCTAGACACATCTTGGTTAAAACGAAAGAAGATGCCGAGAGATTAAAGCAAAAAATTGCCAAAGGCGAAGACTTTGGCAAGCTTGCAAAAAAGCACTCTGAATGTAAATCGGGTAAACGAGGTGGCGACCTGGGTGAGTTTCGCCCAGGCCAAATGGTAAAGGCTTTTGATAATGTCGTATTTAAGAAAAAAATATTACAGGTTCATGGCCCGGTGAAAACACAGTTCGGTTTTCACCTGATTGAAACCATTTACCGACAGTAATCATTTAGCAGCTAAGATATAACTTTTGAGCTAAGATATAGCTTATGGGCTACCCCAAGCTCGCCGCTTTTTGATAGGCCGGTCGTTGCTGTATTTTAGCTAAATAAGCCCGCGTATTTTCTCTGCCCTCCAGTAAACCTCCATTGGCCGCGATTTCTAAAATAACGGTCATCATAATGTCGGCGGCCGTAAAATCATCCCCTGCGAAATACGCTCGTTGACTAAGTGTTGACTCTATATAAGAAAAGTCCACCGCAATTTCTTTTGCGATATAGCCATCCATAGGTTGCCGACCATCGCGCCCTTCCATGTTCATAAATAGCTTGGTGATAACAGGCAAGCCCAGAGAGCCTTCCGCAAAGTGCGACCACTCAAGATATTGGTAATACGCTGCACTCCCCTGAGCTGGTTTTAAGCGCTTGAGTTCATCCTGATCAATGATGTATTCCATCACCGCACTGGATTCACATAGGGTTATATCGCCATCAACCATGACCGGCGCTTTACCTAAGGGGTGAACCTTTTTTAAGCTTTCCGGGGCAAGATGTGTTTCAGCATCTCGCTGGTGGTCAATGCGGGTATAGGGCATATCGAGCTCTTCTAACAGCCATAATACCCGCTTTGAACGTGATTGATTTAAATGGTGTACCGTTAACATAGTCCGTCCCTCTGAGTTAAATAATAGCGAATGCTAACCTTCGTCAGAGCCGACTCTAACGACCAACTTACCGAAGTTTTTACCGTCTAATAAACCAATAAACGCATCGACCGCATTATCTAAACCGTCAACTAAATGCTCTCGGTAGCTAATCTTCCCAGCTTGTAACCACTGCATCATCTCTTGGCTAAATTCATTATAGCGATGGCCATAATCATCAAATACGATGAACCCTTGCATCTTAATACGCTTAACGAGCAAGGTCCCCATTAGCATGGACAACCGATCAGGGCCTTCAGGCAGATCAGTAGCATTGTATTGTGAAATCAAACCACAAAGCGGAACGCGGGCACATGAGTTTAATAACGGCAAAACCGCATCAAATACTTTGCCACCAACGTTTTCAAAATACACATCGATACCCGCATCACAGGCTTTGGCTAATTGTCCGGCTAAATCAGGGGCTTTATGGTCAACACACGCATCAAACCCTAACGCTTCTACCGCTGAGCGACATTTTTCTTCGCCACCCGCAATACCGACAACTTTACAGCCTTTTAATTTAGCAATTTGCCCAACCAAACTACCAACAGCGCCAGTGGCGGCGGCTACAACAACCGTTTCACCCGCTTTAGGTTGACCAATATCTAACAACCCCATGTACGCCGTTAAACCAGGCATACCCATCACACCTAAGGCATATGAAGGCTGCGAAGGATTTTTACCTAACTTTAATAAATCAACACCCTCAGACACGGAGTAATCCTGCCAGCCATTATAGGCAACAACCCACTCACCGACTTCAAAGTCTGGGTGATTAGATTCCTCCACACGACATACCGAACCACCCACCATCACCTCATCTATCGCGACAGGTTCTGCATATGATTTAGCATCATTCATACGCCCGCGCATATAAGGGTCAAGCGACAAATAAACAGTGCGGAGCAACACCTCACCCTGCTTTGGGCTAGGTTTCTCACTTTCTACAAAATTAAAATTGCTGAGCTTAGGCGCCCCTACTGGGCGCGAGGCTAATAGCCATTGGCGATTAACTTGATTATTTTGCTGACTAGAGATTGTCATGATAGTTATCCTGTTTTGATGCTAACTTTAAGAAGCAAGAGCAGCTAATAATTTTTCGGCGGCCAGTTCAGAGCTGGCGGGGTTTTGACCACTTATTAATAAACCATCTTGAACGGCAAAAGCGTTCCAATCGGCTACCTTTTTATAGTCGCCACCGCGTTTAATAAGCTCATCTTCTAACAAGAAAGGCACCACATCGGTCAATTGAACCGCCTCTTCTTCACTATTAGTAAACCCTGTTACCGCCTTACCTTTAACCGCGTACTCGCCTGCTGCATATTTTACATTTAAAAATGCCGCTGTTGCATGACAAACCGCTGCCACTGGCTTGTTTGCCGCTAAAAAATCTTCAATTAATGAAATAGAGTCAGCATTGTCTGTTAAATCCCATAACGGCCCATGACCACCGGGGTAAAAGACAGCGTCATAGTCTTCTGCTTTTACATCAGCCAACTTTGCAGTATTAGCCACCTGCGCTTGCGCTTCGGTATCTGCGTCAAAGCGGTGAGTTGAAGGTGTTTGAAAATCTGCTAATTCACTCTTAGGGTCAACGGGAGGCTGCCCACCAGCAGGTGAAGCTAGCGTGACCTGAACCCCAGCACCTACAAACGCGTAATAAGGCGCAGCAAACTCTTCTACCCAAAACCCGGTTTTCTCTCCTGTATTGCCTAGCGCCCCGTGAGAGGTAATGACCATTAATACTTTTTTTGCCTTTAAATCATTCATATTAAATTCTCTTCTGTCGTGGCTTGAGTAACGTCGTCTATCTATTACGACGATTTACTATTTTGACCTGCTTCAATGAAGTTTAGTGTATGCCTATAGCTAAACTCGAACAATATGGATAAACTAAACTTCACTGGTTTAATAATTGATACAATACTGCATGAATTTATCTTTCGAACAACTTAAAAGCATGGTGATATTTGCTCAAGTCGTTGAACAGGGCAACCTCACGGCGGCCGCCAAACATGTGGGCTTATCGCGTGCGGTCATCAGTTACCATATTAAAAAGCTAGAATCCCAACTGGGGGTTAAGCTACTCAACCGCTCTACTCGCTCCATCGCGCTTACCGAAGCAGGCACTGAGTACTATCAATCATGCCGTATCATTGCTGAACAAGCGGCCATAGCAAACCAGAAAATGGAGAATCTTAAAAACGAACCAGAAGGCTTACTAAAAATCACCTGCCCGGTGAATGTCGGCCTACAGATGGTGGTGCCCGCGCTCAATAGATTTCGTTGTCTCTACCCTAAAATTGAACTAGACATCATGTTGACAGATGAAGTGGTTAACATCATGCAAGAAGGGATAGACCTAGCCATTCGTGGAGCCCCCTTGCCTGACTCGGGACTACAGGCCAGCAAGCTATCCTCGTTGCCTATGTGTTTATGTGGATCACCTGAGTATTTTAAAAAGCACGGCCGACCAACAGCCCCTGCCGAGTTAGAGCAACATAGTTGGGTCATTTACAAATTAACCTCAGACATTATTGCGCTAAATAAAGGCAGTCGTTCGTATAGCGTCAAGGTAAAAGGTAGCATTAGAACCAATAATGCAGCCGCTCGAACGGCCTTTATAGAGGGGGGACATGGCCTAGGACGCATCCCAATCTATGATGCATGGCCAAAAATTAAAGCTGGGACGTTAGAGCAGATTCTTGAAGATTATCAACTGAGCAATATCGATATTTATGGCGTTTTTCCGCCTGGCAGTGCAGGCTCTAAAAAATTACGCCTACTCATCGACTTTCTTAAAGACTATTTTATTAAAGAGGTCGCAATACCTCGTTAACGGGTTGCGACCATGCGACGCCTTTACTTACGACTGCGATTGAGTGCGGGGTTTTAGGCTGCGCTTTAAAGCGTTTTTCTAACCCGCGCATACCAAGCAGATGGATCTATTATTTCACCATCGTCTTGAGAGATCGGAGGGTAAGGCAGTTCATTCTTATGACAGTAGTCCGCCACCGTCGGGTGCGCCCAACGAAAAAGCGTTTGCCAATACTCTTCGTCACCTAAACGAACCTTATCATACATCCCCAACAACGCACGTTGACGCTGGGCTTCGGCCAATATAATGGCCGCAGCAACGGATACATTAAATGACTCAACCATCCCCATCATCGGGACCACTACATGCTCATCAACCTGCTCTGCCGTCTCTGCAGAGATGCCTTGTTTCTCGTTTCCTAACACCAACGCGCAAGGCCCGCTGTAATCAACTTCACGATAATCAACCGCTTTTTCAGAGAAGTGAGCTGCATAAACTTTATAGCCGCTCTTTTTCAGTTGAGAAATAGCCACTGGCATAGATTCATGTCGATTCACATTAACCCAGCGATCGCTACCCATAGCGGTGCCGCTGTAATGCCGGTGTTTATCCCAAGGCCACACCATATGCACTTGATGAATACCCACAGCATCAGCCGTTCTGACCAATGCGGCGATATTTCGAGGCTTATGAATTTGTTCGGTAATGAGTGTTAAATCGGGTTGCCGACGATCAAGTGTTTCACGCAGTCGGGCATAGCGTTCTGGCGTCATAACAAAAAAACCACGTTCGATTAATCAGGCTTTCCTGGTGCTCTTGGAAATGCAGCAACGGAGCTACCTACTGAGGTGACTTTTGCGATACCTTCTTGTTCTACTTCATCAATCCGTACAATCGCATTCATAGGGATATAGGTTCTACTCACCCCACTAAACTCGTTTTTTAGTTTCTCTTCGCTCGGGTCAACCAATAATTGAGACCGCTCGCCAAACAATAACTGCTCTACTTCAACAAACCCATACATTTCACTCGGAAAAACATGCGTTGCATATATTTCAAATACTTCTTCGTTGTTATAAAAAATAACTTTGTAGACTTTTTTTGCTGCCATTAAGTTGAAACCTGATTTTAAGAAGGTAATACACAAGATAGGCGGCCATCATAACACATCAACAAGCGCAGATTAATGTGTTCTCTAGCGAATAATAGCCCCTCAAAACCACTCACAATAACCCATTGATAAATATCATTTTTTTTAAAATAATAAATGACCTCCTAGATTGTTCGAAATTTACAAAATCACAGGGTATAATGCCGCCATAATCATCTTAATTTAGTAGTAAGGTAAAATGGCGACTAAGAAGTTATTTATCAAAACCCACGGCTGTCAGATGAACGAGTATGATTCGTCACGCATGGCAGATTTGCTTCAAGATAGCCACGAGGTTGTTTTAACCGACAATGCTGATGATGCGGATATATTGCTGCTGAACACTTGCTCTATTCGGGAAAAAGCCCAAGAGAAAGTATTTCATCAGTTAGGTCGCTGGAAAAAGCTCAAAGATGCCAAGCCCGATCTTAAAATTGGGGTTGGCGGCTGTGTTGCCAGTCAAGAAGGTGAAGCCATAATGGGCCGAGCACCTTATGTCGACATGGTGTTTGGGCCCCAGACACTTCACCGTTTACCTGAAATGATCGACGCCTCTGAAAAAGGTGGCGTGGGCATTGTTGATATTAGCTTCCCAGAAATAGAAAAGTTCGACCGTCTTCCAGAACCTGAAGCCGATGGGCCTTCTGCGTTTGTCTCCATCATGGAAGGTTGCAGCAAATACTGTACGTTTTGCGTAGTCCCCTATACCCGTGGCGAAGAAGTCAGTCGTCCGGTAGATGATGTAATCGCTGAAGTTGTTCACCTAGCATCACAAGGCGTACGAGAAGTAAACTTACTCGGTCAAAACGTTAATGCTTATCGCGGGGATACTCACGATGGCGATACCATTGATCTTGCAGAACTAATTACTTATGTCGCAGCCATTGAAGGCATTGATCGCATTCGCTTTACCACCTCTCACCCAGTTGAGTTTTCAGACAGTTTAATTGATGTCTACGCTGAGGTACCCGAGTTGGTTAGCCATCTTCACCTGCCTGTGCAAAGCGGTTCAGATCGTATTCTTGCAGCAATGAAGCGTGGCCACATGGTGCTCGAATATAAATCAAAAATCAGAAGACTCCGTAAGATCAGACCCGGCATGAGTATTTCATCTGATTTTATTATTGGTTTCCCTGGCGAGTCAGACCAAGACTTTGCAGACACCATGAAGCTCATTCAAGAAATAGGCTTCGACCACTCGTTTAGCTTTATTTACAGCGCAAGACCTGGCACGCCAGCTTCAGACTTACCAGACGACATATCGGAAGAAATCAAAAAAGAGCGTTTATCTATTCTGCAACAACGAATACTCCAACACGCTCAAGATATCAGTCGAAAAATGGTCAACACCACTCAACGAATTTTAGTGACCGGTTATTCGAAAAGAGACCCGGGCGAACTACAAGGCCGAACCGAGAACAACCGTGTCGTTAACTTTAAAGCCGACGACGCAAGCATTATCGGGCACTTTGTAGATGTTGAAATATTTGAAGCACTGCCAAACTCACTTCGCGGTCGTCGGATCGATGAAGTAAAATATTGATATGACCTCCCCCTCGTTGCAGCAGGTAAATACCATCATAGCGACTACAGATTCCAAGCAGTTTCATTTAGAGCCTAGCGATAACCACCGATTGGCCGCCTTGTGCGGTCAGTTTGATGAAAATCTCAAGCAAATTGAACGCAGAATGGGCGTAGCGATTAACTACCGCGGAAACCTCTTCAAGCTTACCGGCGACAGTAAGTCGATACAGGCATCTATTGAGATTCTCAAACACTTATACCGAGAGACTGATGCGGGCGCGACACTTGACCCTGAGCTAATACATTTATTTATAAGAGAGTCTGGGCTAGACCACTCAGAACCCGTTAGTTCAATCTACGAAGCCTATCAAATCATCAAGGCCTCAAAGGTTCAAATAAAGGTTCGAGGTGAAAACCAACTCGACTACGTGCGAAATATCAAAACAAATGATATCAACTTTGGCATTGGACCAGCCGGTACGGGTAAAACCTATCTAGCGGTTGCCTGTGCCGTTGAAGCGCTCAAGAATGAAGAAGTTAAGCGAATACTATTAGTCCGACCGGCCGTTGAAGCAGGTGAAAAGCTAGGTTTTCTACCGGGCGATTTAGCGCAAAAAGTGGACCCTTATTTACGTCCACTGTATGACGCATTATACGAAATGCTAGGGTTTGATCAGGTCACACGCCTTATCGATAAAAACATTATTGAAATTGCGCCACTGGCATTTATGCGAGGACGAACCCTGAATAGCTCTTTTATCATCCTGGATGAAAGCCAAAACACGACACGAGAGCAGATGAAAATGTTCTTAACGCGTATAGGGTTTGGCTCTACCGCCGTTATTACCGGTGACATTACTCAAATCGACCTACCTAGAGGCACCGCGTCTGGGTTGAAGCATGTAGGCAATGTATTAGCGGGTGTAAAAGGGATCGGTTTTACGCACTTTACGTCTAAAGATGTAGTGAGACACCCATTGGTTCAGCGTATCGTTGAAGCCTATGACCGTCATGACGATAAAAAGGATCAAGCCGAAAAATAATGACCATTCATATTGATCTGCAGATTGAAACTGAAAACAAACAATTACCGTCTAGTGATCAACTATCTTTGTGGGCTAATAAAGCCCACCAATCAAAAGAGATTGAGACTGAGATCACTATTCGAATCGTCGATATTGAAGAAAGCACAGATTTAAACCACACTTATCGCGGTAAAGACAGCCCTACAAATGTTTTATCTTTTCCATTTGAAGCCCCCACAGGAATCGATATACACTTACTGGGTGATATCCCGTTAGGCGACTTAGTCATTTGCGCACCGGTCGTAGAACGTGAAGCGAAAGAACAAGAGAAAGAATCAATAGCCCACTGGGCTCACATGGTTGTACATGGCGTTTTACACCTCCAGGGATACGACCATATTGAAGACGAGGAAGCCTTGGTAATGGAAGGGCTTGAAACTAAAATTATGATGGAGCTAGATTATCCTGCCCCTTACCAGGATCAGGAATTAAGCTAATGAGCGACGACAACTCGATAAGCGGTCAAGACAACAAATCTTGGCTAGAAAAAATATCAAAAGCCTTCTCAGGCGACCCTCAATCGACCGAAGACGTCACCGAGATACTTCGAACGGCAGAAAAGCAAAATGTCATAGATACGGACGCTATGAACATTATCGAAGGCGCTATGCAAGTCATCGATATGCAGGTTCGTGAAGTGATGATCCCCCGCTCCCAAATGGTTACAGTTAAAGCGTCTGCTGAACCTGAAGCTTATTTAGATGACATTATTAGCTCTGCTCACTCTCGCTTTCCCGTTCTCGGTGAATCCCCCGATGACGTGCTCGGCATTTTGCTCGCAAAAGATCTGCTACCGCTAGCATTTAAGGGCGAGCTAAAAAAAGAATCGTTACTCGACATCATTCGTCCTGCAACGGTTGTCCCTGAAAGCAAGCGACTCAACCAGTTACTCAAAGAGTTCAAAGAAACCCGTAATCATATGGCTATAGTCGTTGATGAATACGGCGGTACTTCAGGGCTCGTTACCATCGAAGATGTTTTAGAGCAAATTGTGGGTGAAATTGAAGACGAACACGATATTGACGACGAAGCATTTATTAAAGTACGCGGTTCAGGCGAATATATCATCAAAGCCATCACCCCTATCGATGACTTTAACGAGTTCTTCAAACTTGAGCTCAGCGAAGAAAATTTTGATACGATTGGCGGCTTAATCCTGCAAGAGTTTGGCCGTATGCCTCGTCGCGGAGAAAGCGTTTTGTTTAGCGGTTTTAAATTTACCGTCCTAAATGCTGACAATCGATCCGTCAGGCTGCTGCAAGCACAAAAAATACGCTAGCGATTAAATACCTTTTCTTTAACACTCAGACCTAATAGAAGCCATTTATGAACTTTTCATTTATTCTAAAGCTCAAATGGCTTTTGCTCCCTATCGCAGGGGTTATGCAAACTCTAAGCTTAAGCCCCTTTAATTGGTGGCCTCTAGGCATTCTCTCTATAACCCTGATTATGATGGGAATGAAAGGGGCTTCAGCTAAAAAGAATTTACTTTATGGCTGGCTATTTGGCTTAGGCCTATTCGGCTCTGGGGCTTCCTGGGTTTATGTCAGCATCCATAACTTTGGTAATGCACCCGCACCGCTGGCCATAGCATTAACCACTATTTTTGTTGCGGCTATTGCACTGTTCCCCGCTGCCACATTTTGGCTCTTTCGAAAAATATTCAACGGTCAAGACCGTTGGTCTGTACTCACATTTCCTGCAATCTGGGTGCTAGGTGATTGGTTTAGAAGTTGGTTTTTAACCGGATTTCCTTGGCTTTATCTCGGTTACGGACACCTCAACACACCGCTTTCTGGCTGGGCTAGCATATTAGGTGTTCATGGCATTACCTTTATCTGCTGTCTAACAGGTAGCGCTATCTGGTATTTTATTGACCGATCCCCCTTTATTAGACAACACCTTAAAATTCACCGACCTCAACCTAAGCAGCCCCCCCAGGCTACCCGAAAAAGACTCCCTGCAAGCTTTATCGTTTTTGCAGCGATACTTTGGGTGATAGGGAGTGGCGCTAGCACGATTAAATGGGCTTATGTAAAAGACAACACTCCCATCACCATTGCAGCAGTACAAGCTAATATTCCACAAGAACTTAAATGGTCTAGAGGGTATCGCTTAAAAACCATTGAAATTTATCAGACGCTATCGAGCCCTCACTGGGGTAAAACGCTGATTATTTGGCCCGAAACAGCTATTCCGATCTTATATGATCAAGCAAAATTCATTATCGAGCCGATTTCAACACAAGCAAGTGAGAGCGACACCACTCTAATTACGGGCATCCCATACAGAGAAAACAACGCCGATACAGGACGCGTTACCATCCACAATAGCATTGCTAGCATAGGAAAAGGAGAAGGCATTTATCACAAACAACGCCTTGTACCCTTTGGCGAATATGTACCCCTTGAAGACATGCTTCGCGGGCTTATTGAGTTTTTTGATTTACCCATGTCGAGTTTTTCCGCTGGGCGCTCAGATCAACCAGCCCTAAAAGAAGCCCACCATAACGTGACCCCTTATATCTGCTATGAGATTGTCTATCCCGACTTTGTTGCAGATAACGCGAATAATTCAGACTACTTGCTCACGATCAGTAACGATAGCTGGTTTGGTCACTCTATTGGCCCGCTACAACATTTAGAGATGGCTCAAATGAGAGCGCTTGAAAATGCTAGATACTTAGTCAGGTCTACCAATAATGGTATTAGTGCAGTCATAACGCCAGATGGAAAAATTCAATCTCAGTCAGCGCAATTCGTCAGAACAGTATTAACTGGGGAAGTATTTGCAATGGGGGGCCGAACACCGTTCAACTACTTAGGCTCAACACCCCTATTACTGCTGTGCGCACTCATATTACTTATTCGTCGTATGAGTATAAAGCCTACCCCCTAAATCCTAATGTGGATTTAGGGAGCGATTGAACGCCTGTTTTATAGCCTCTTTAAGACTCTGCTTCTGGCTCACGCGGCCAACGAGAGGTTACACGTCTAAAATAATGCCCGCCGCATTGGTGGCAATCCTCAATATGCGTGTTATCAATAAGACACATCATATAGCCACAACCTAGACACCTCAACATGCCAGCGCAAGCCAACTCACCGCTAATATAATCGCCTGGGTGGTGATTAATTTTTTGCTCTAGGGCTTTTTGCTCAACCACACTCTTATCTGCGATTGATAGAAGCGTATCTCTTACTTTCTTTTCGACTAACTCCAAATCTAACTTCAACCAATCTTTAAGACCCTCACCTGTTTCAGAAACATGATGATAAAGATCTTTTAAGTCTCGTTTAATGTAGGCGCCTAATAACTCGACCTCATCTCGCGTAAGTTCAGCCACATCGTATTCAAATTCAACGGCTTCATCTATCTCACGCTTTAGCGTATCCCATGTTCGCTCCTCAATGTCTGCAATTGAATCATCTATGCGTTCAAGTATTCGGTTATAAACAGTGGCCGCTTGTTCTGAGTGTTTTGGTAATTCTGGTGTAGTCATCGCCTTTTCCCCCTACCTGTATGTCTATTAGTAGGTTAGAATATCGCCTTTTGTTTGGACAGTTTTAACAACATGGGTTAATAACGTGCCAAACGCCATAGAAAGTACATACTTCGGATTAAGTTTGGCATATTTTGAAAAAACCGCACTTGACCCAAGGCATAAATTCTCAGCAGGCTGCCCAAGAAAACCGGTAGCAGCCGCATAAAATGGCATAGTAAGTTGATGACAACGAAAGCAGGAACAATGGAAGAACAATACCAACCTCAACAAATCGAAGAGCAGGCTAGAAATTTCTGGGAAGAAAATAAAAGCTTCCAGGTAGTTGAAGATGAAAGCAAAGAGAAATACTACTGCCTCTCTATGTTTCCATACCCGAGTGGAAAGCTCCACATGGGGCATGTTCGTAACTATACCATTGGCGATGTCATTTCACGCTATCAGCGAATGCAAGGCAAAAATGTCATGCAGCCTATGGGCTGGGATGCATTTGGTCTTCCGGCAGAGAATGCAGCCATCAATAATAAAGTAGCCCCTGCAAAGTGGACCTACGAAAATATTGAATACATGAAAAACCAGCTTAACCAATTAGGTTTTGGCTATGACTGGAACCGTGAACTCGCCACCTGTCGTCCAGAATACTACAAGTGGGAACAATGGTTTTTCACCAAGCTTTATGAAAAAGGCCTTGTTTACAAGAAAAACGCCACCGTTAACTGGGATCCGGTCGACCAGACGGTTCTCGCAAACGAGCAAGTGGTTGACGGCAGAGGCTGGCGCTCTGGTGCCCTAGTAGAACGCAAAGAAATCCCTCAGTGGTTTATTAAGATTACTGATTACGCAGATGAGCTACTCAATGATTTAGACCAGTTAGATGAGTGGCCTGAGCAAGTTAAAACAATGCAGCGTAACTGGATCGGGCGTTCAGAAGGTGTTGAGTTAAGCTTTTCGCTTAAAGATAGCGAAGAAGAGCTTACCGTTTACACCACTCGACCCGACACATTAATGGGTGTTACCTATGTTGCAGTAGCAGCACAGCATCCTTTGGCCCTTCAGCAAGCAGGTCAAAATGTTGAACTTCAAAACTTCCTAAACGAGTGTAAAAACACCAAAATGGCCGAAGCAGATATGGCCACGATGGAAAAGAAAGGCATGGCAACCGGTCTTACCGTTGTTCACCCGATTACAGGTGAAGACGTACCTGTATGGGTCGCCAACTTTGTACTCATGGAATACGGTTCTGGTGCAGTTATGTCAGTCCCTGGCCATGATGAACGCGACCATGAATTCGCGCTAGCCTTCGGTCTACCGATCAAGCAGGTTATCTCACCTAAAGATGGCACCGAGATTGATATTCAAGAAAGTGCCTACACTGAAAAAGGCATTCTTGTTTCGTCAGGAAAATTTACGGGGTTAACCTCTGAAGAAGCATTTGAACAGATTGCCGAACACCTAGAAGCAGAAGGCAAAGGCCATAAAACCGTTAACTACCGCCTTAGAGATTGGGGCGTGTCTCGTCAGCGTTATTGGGGCACACCTATTCCGATGATGACACTAGAAGATGGCACAGCAGTACCTGTTCCATTAGAAGACTTACCTGTAAAGCTTCCTGAAGACGTGGTGTTAGACGGTGTTAAGTCGCCTATTAAGAGCGACCCTGAGTGGGCTAAAACAACCTTCAATGGGCAACCTGCTCTACGAGAAACAGACACATTTGATACATTTATGGAGTCATCGTGGTACTACGCACGATACTGTAGCCCAAACAACCAAGACGGCATGCTAGATAGCGATGCTGCAAATTACTGGTTACCTGTTGATCAGTATATTGGCGGTATTGAGCACGCAATCCTTCACTTGCTGTATGCGCGTTTCTTCCACAAACTATTACGTGATGTCGGTCTTGTAAATTCAGACGAGCCATTCAAACGCTTGTTGTGCCAAGGTATGGTATTAGCTGAAACCTACTACCGTGATGAAGAGAATGGCGGCAAGCTATGGATTTCGCCACAAGATGTCGAAGTCGAACATGATGAAAAAGGTAAAATTACCGGATATAAAAGCACCATTGACGGTGAACCAGTACTTCATGCCGGCACAGGCAAGATGTCGAAGTCGAAAAACAACGGTATTGACCCACAAATGATCATCGATAAGTACGGAGCAGATACCGTACGATTATTTATGATGTTTGCGGCACCGCCAGAACAATCTCTTGAGTGGTCAGATAGTGCTGTTGAGGGCGCTCACCGCTTCCTTAAGCGCTTGTGGAAGGCCGTTCATACTCACACTGCACTAGGTGAAACCCTACCGCTACAGGTTGGCCAGTTAAATGACGGGCAAAAAGCACTTCGTCGCAAGACCCATGAAACCATTTCAAAAGTCAGCGATGATATCAGCCGACGTCTAACCTTCAACACCTCTATTGCCGCTGTCATGGAGTTAATGAATCAGGTTAATAAATACAACGACACTAGCGAGCAAGGACGTGCAGTTTTGCAAGAGGCACTAGAAGCCGCAACATTACTTCTTTCGCCTATTGTGCCTCATATTAGTCATAAGCTATGGGATGCATTAGGCCATAAAGATGTTGTACTCGATGCGCCTTGGCCTGAAGTTGATGAATCAGCATTAACCAAAGACTCGATTCAAATCGTGGCTCAAATAAACGGTAAGGTAAGAGCTAAAATCGAAATGTCTGCAGACGCTGATAAAGCAGCCATGGAAAAAGCCGCTATGAATGACGAAAACGTTCAGCGCTTTCTTGAAGACAAGACAGTGCGTAAAGTCATCGTTGTACCTGGTAAACTCGTTAATATTGTTGCCAACTAAGCAGACCTGGATGGGGCAGCTATAACGCTGCCCCTCTTTTCAAGAGGCTAATATGTTTCATAGAAAACGTTCCCTATTCTCAATATCCGTAATAGCACTGGTATTGTCTGCATGCGGCTTTCAATTAAGGGGTAGTGTTGCTATACCCGTAGAACTGCATCAACTAAGCCTACATTGTAGCAATGAACTCTCTAAAGTACTGTGCCAAACACTTAACAAACAACTTACACTCAATGATGTTAATTTGGTAGAAGATAACAAAGCCGACTACATATTAAGCATCACTTCGCTTAATAGCAGCCGAAGGGCCGTTTCTATTACAAATCGCGCAGTAGCGGTTGAATATGAAGTCACCAATAAAGCCACATTCAATCTTATTGCGGCCGACCAAACTATCATAATCGATAACGCCACCACCTCCGCAAGACAAACTTACCGATTTGATGAAGATAATGTCATCAGTAAGACCAGAGAAGAAGAACAGGTTAAAGAGCAGATTAATAAACTACTCGCTTCTAAAATTATCAGCCGTTTAACGCCCTACAACAAACTTAGAATCGAGAAAATTAAAGCAGCACAAGCACAGTAAAACAGCGCAAAACAGCCGCAGATAAGCTACCGGCAGCCTGTCAGCTAATTTTCGTCCCATTCGAGCGACACAAGCATATTCATGAAACTTAAACCTGAACAGCTAAAAAGCCACCTTTCAAATCAACTTCTCCCTGTTTATTTAATAAACGGGGATGAAGCACTGCTTGTTCAAGAGTCTTGTGACGAAATTAGAAAAAAGTGTCGCGATGAAGGTTTTACGGAACGTTTAAGCTGGCATGCTGATCGCCAGTTCGACTGGAACCAACTACTAGAAGAAGCTGGAAGCCTATCACTGTTTGGCGATAAAAAAATTATCGAGATTAGGATAGATAACGGCAAACCAGGTGATAAAGGTAGTAAAGCCATTGAACAGTTTTGCCAAGCAACCTCTGAAGATACCGTCCTACTGATTATTACCGGCCGCCTTGATGCATCAACGCAAAAGAGAAAATGGGTCAGCACCGTCGATAAAATAGGCGGTATGGTAACCCTATGGCCCATTAGCGCAGAACAACTCCCTAACTGGATTCAGCAAAGAAGTCGTCAAATGGGGTTAACTCTTGATCAGGAATCCGTTTCGCTACTGACAGAACGAGTAGAAGGCAACCTACTCGCTGCGAAGCAAGAACTCGAAAAGTTAGCACTACTCTGCCCTGACGGAAAAATCACCCCTGAACAAGTTACGCAGAGTGTTGCCGACAGTGCTCGCTTCGATATATTTAACCTAACGGATGAATGTATCAAAGGCGCCTCTAAACATGCACTTCATGTACTTCAAGGACTAAAGTCTGAAGGAACAGAACCTCCCGTAATACTCTGGGCATTAGCACGAGAACTACGCGTTGTTTATGACTTGTCTAATAGCAATCGTCTAGGGCAACCCGCCCAATCAGTCTTTAAAGCACATAGAGTAATAGCCAAGCGACAAAGCTTACTTAGCCATGCAGCCTCAAGACTGTCTCATCAACAGCTCAATCAGCTAATTAAACTCTCTGAGCGCATTGATCAAAGCATTAAAGGGAGTAAACAGTATGGTTCAAGCTGGGAGTTACTCGCCGAATTTGTTCTTCTACTAAGTGGGAAATCTCTACCTTGACCGCACATTAGTAGATTATTCTTAGCTCAAAAAACGCCCCCCATTCAAATAACCCTTTCTATTTACTCACACTCATCAACAGGCCCCGTTACATCGGTTAACGTTGTACAAACATATTGTAAAACAATAAAACAGTCTTTCAATTCAAGGCTTAAGGTTTTAAACTATACTGAAGGATGAAGAACAGTAAATAACTTACGATACATAAACGAATTATTTGATTAGTCGTCACTCATCACACCAACAGTGTCTTAACCCTTAGCATCAAAAATCGAGTCGGCTTTATGATTAAAATAGCAGTACCTTTTTTACAGTTGGTCACTTTAACGATCGCATTTTCTTCGGCGCAAGCTCAAACGAAATTTAGCGACCCTAAAGAGACACTTAAAAAACACTTCTGGGGTGACCTATACAAAGACGGTGGCATCACTTTTTACTGCAACAAACCATTTACCAAAAAGAATGTTTTAGTCACAGACAGTCATATATACGCTAACAGCTGGGCTCGAGATTACCTAGACTGTGGAACGCCACGACAGTGTCGTAATGAGAGCACCAAATACCGACAAATCACTTCCGACCTCCATAACATTGTGCCGGCCGATTCACGCTTTGAATTAAAGCGAAAAAATGCTCACTTTGGTGAACTAGGTAGCGAAGTAGAAACAGAAGATTGCGGATTCCGTCGATCATTTCAGCTTCTGCAGCCGCCAAAAGAAATCAAAGGTGATATTGCTCGAGCAATTCTATATATGCATGACACCTATGAGCTTCCTATCATAGGCGCTATTGATGATTTCAAACGTTGGAATCAAGTTGATCCTCCTAGCGAGGAGGAAATAGCTAGAAATAAACGGATAAGTGAAATTCAAGGCAATGAGAATCACTTTATCACTACTCCTGCCAGAGCAAACGCGCTATAGGCTATTTTTAAGAGCAGCGATAGGTACTAATCTCAACGTATTTTAGTGTGAGACAAACAGCCATAAAAAAGGCGATCATAAATGATCGCCTTTTTTATTCAATAATAATCTGCAGCTTTAATTAGAACGCATCCAAATCAAGCGACATCATATCTTCACTACCAGAACGAATGCTTTCTGATAAAGAAACTGATCGAGGTAGTAAACGACTAAAGAAGAAGTTTGCCGTTCTCAATTTAGCTTCATAAAAACCACTAGTGTCACCCGCCACTTTTGGTTCAGCAACAACAGCCATTCTTGCCCACATATACGCATAAGCAGTTAGGCCAAATAGCTCGAGGTATTCAACTGAAGCGGCACCAATAGCATTTTTATCTTCTGCTGCTGCCTTGATAACAAATTCTGTCACATCAGATAAACGCTCAATAGCAACCGCTAAAGGCTTAATAAGAGACTCTAGAGCCTCATTATCAGCATTCTTTTCAATGAACTCAGATACTTCAGTTGCAAACAGTTCGTATAGCTTACCGCCGTTTGAAACGATCTTACGTCCCATCAAGTCTAAAGACTGAATACCGTTAGTGCCTTCATAAATCTGAGTGATTCGAGTATCTCTAACGAGCTGCTCTTGCCCCCACTCACGAATGAAACCATGACCACCAAATACCTGCTGGCCCGCAATACAGCTATCTAACGCACGATCGGTCATGTAGGCTTTAGCAATAGGCGTTAACAATGCAACCATTGCGTCTGCTTGCTTCTTCTCATCAGCATTATCAGAATACTTAGCCGTATCTAGGAAAGATGCAACATAAGTAGAGAATGCACGACTACCTTCAGTGTAAGCCCTCATTGTCATCAGCATACGACGTACGTCTGGATGAACAATAATAGGATCTGCTTCTTTTTCTGCCTGAACAACACCGGTAGGTGCGCGTCCCTGAATACGATCTTTAGCATATTCAACGGCATTTTGGTAAGAGCGCTCTGCCGCAGCAAAACCCTGAATACCTACACTTAGGCGCTCATAGTTCATCATTGTGAACATCGCGGCCAAGCCTTTATTTTCTTCGCCCACTAACCAACCTTGCGCGCCATCAAAGTTCATAACACAGGTAGCTGATGCCTTGATGCCCATCTTATGTTCGATTGAACCACAAGTAACCTTGTTGTTTTCGCCAACAACGTTATTTTCATCAACTGAGTTACGTGGCACTAAAAATAGTGAAATACCGCGAGAACCCGCTGGAGCACCCGGTAACTTAGCCAATACCAAGTGAATAATATTTTCACTTAAGTCTTGCTCGCCACCAGTAATAAATATCTTAGTACCTGTGATAGAGTAGCTACCATCACCATTCTCTACCGCTTTTGTGCGGATCATACCAAGGTCTGTACCTGAATGTGGCTCTGTCAAATCCATTGCACCGGCCCATTCGCCAGAGTACATTTTTGGCAAGTACTTGTTCTTTAATTCTTCGCTCGCATGCGCATCAATCGCAAGACAAGCACCCGAAGTCAAACACGCATATAAACCAAATGAGATATCTGATGAGTACAACATCTCTTCATATTGCGCGCCCAGCATTTTAGGCATACCCATGCCTTCATAGTCAGCATTACCGCTTAGGCCACACCAGCCGCCTTCGATAAATGTCTTGTAGGCTTCTTTATAACCCGTTGGCGTTTTAACACCAGCCTCATGCCAAGTACAGCCTTCCTCATCGCCTTCACGACTCAAAGGTGCAATCAAAGAAGCTGTTATTTTACCCGCTTCTTCAAGTATTGCTTCTGCTGTTTCAGGATCAATCGTGTCCTGAGTCCCTGCCAAAGAAGCCCATAATTTATTTGCTTCAAAGACTTCATTAAGAACGAAGCGCATATCGCGCAATGGCGCTTGATACTCAGCCATTTACGTTTCCTCTGTTGTGACTGTGTTTAACGGTATGGATATACCACTCTGAAAACCTAGTTGTTACTTACTTATTGTACTCTCTATACAGATGAATAATCTTGATATACCTTAGCTTCAAAAAAATGTTAATTATCCATCTGTATTAGACCCGCACATCATAAGACAATCGGGCGTAATATTTTACCTGATTTCAATATCAGTTCCTAATAAGAAAGCTAAAACTCCTGCTTTAGGTCTTATATCAGGTAAAAAAAAACCCGCATTATGCGGGTTTTTTCTAGCTAGAAGTCTTAGAACATGAAGTTCTCTTCGTCCATCGCCATTACTGAGTCTGCACCAGCAAGCATCATTTCTGCATGCCCTTTAGTTCTTGGCAATAGACGCTTGAAGTAAAACTGAGCAGTCTGAACCTTAGCGGTATAGAAACCTGTTTCAGTCGTACCTTCAGCCAACTTCTGCTGCGCAATTAATGCCATGCGTGCCCAGAAGTATGCCATTGTCACATAACCAGAGTACATTAAGTAATCAACAGAAGCAGATCCTACTTCATCACGATTCTTCATAGCCGACATACCCACTTTCATGGTTAGGTCGCCCCACTCTTTGTTCAGTGTTAACAACGGCTCAACAAATTGCTTCATCTCTTCGTTGTCAGCATTTTCTTTACAGAAAACATGAACTAGCTTAGTGAACTGCTTAAGTGCAGCACCCTGAGTCATTAGAACTTTACGACCCAATAAATCAAGTGCTTGAATACCGGTTGTTCCTTCATACATCAATGAGATACGGGTATCACGAACAATCTGCTCCATGCCCCACTCAGAGATAAAGCCATGACCACCAAATACTTGCATACCGTGGTTAGCCGCTTCATAACCTACTTCAGTGATGAATGCTTTTAAGATTGGCGTCATGAAGCCCAACATGTCGTCAGCTTCTTTACGCGCTTCTTCAGTCTCTGCACCGTGTAACAAGTCAGCTTTTTGAGCTGCGAAGTAACACATTGCACGAGTACCTTCTGCAACTGCTTTCTGCGTTAACAGCATACGACGTACATCAGGATGAACAATAATTGGGTCAGCTGGACCATCTGGGTTCTTAACACCTGTCAATGAACGCATTGCTAAACGATCTTTAGCATACGCCAATGCACCCTGGAAAGAAGCCTCTGCAGCGCCAACACCCTGAAGTGCAGTACCAATACGAGCAGTGTTCATAAAGGTGAACATACAGTTCAGACCTTTGTTTTCTGGACCGATCAACCAACCTTTAGAACCGTCAAAGTTCATAACACAGGTCGCGTTACCGTGAATACCCATTTTATGCTCAAGAGAACCACAAGATACTGAGTTTGCATCGCCGTTTTCTGGTAAGAACTTAGGTACGATGAATAGTGAAATACCTTTAGTGCCTTTTGGCGCATCTGGTAGGCGAGCCAACACGATATGAACAATGTTGTCGACCATGTCATGATCACCAGCCGAGATAAAGATTTTAGTACCTGTAATACTGTATGAACCGTCTGCATTAGGCTCAGCTTTAGTACGTAGAATACCCAAATCAGAACCACAATGAGGCTCAGTTAGACACATGGTACCTGTCCACTCACCCGTAACCAACTTAGTCAGGTAAGTCTCTTTTTGCTCATCAGTGCCGTACTCATGAACAGTATTTACTGCACCATGACTAAGGCCTGGGTACATGCCCCAAGACCAGTTAGCAGTACCCACCATTTCACTAATCGCAATATTTACAGACTCTGGTAAGCCCTGACCACCATAATTAGGATCAGCACTCAACGTAGGCCAGCCGCCTTCCACAAACTGCGAATACGCTTCTTTAAAGCCTGTTGGGGTTTTAACTGTACCGTCAACAAGAGTACAACCTTCTTCATCGCCGCTCTGGTTTAAGGGAGCAATGACTTCTTCACAAAACTTTGCACCTTCACCAATGATCGCTTCAACCATTTCAGGTGTTGCTTCTTCGCCGCCAGGAAAACTTGCATAGTGAGTTTCACTATCAAGCAGTTCTTTCATTACGAAGTTAATATCACGAAGGGGGGCTTTATATTCTGGCATACTCTTTTACCTCGAAATTATCTGGGTTTTGCGATGAACAACTCTAGCGGTTTATCAACATTTAGCATGCCTGTATCTTTAGAGTAGACTTGACATAATTGCTATATAAACTGTTTAGGCTGTCTAATTTGTCGCAGAACATTTACAACGGTACAGTGAGTGAAGCATTCTAAAATCAAGTAAAGAACGTCTCACTAAGGTTAAACGTACCTATTTAATACTATTGAGCGTACATATTAAAACCTATATAGATACGCTTATCACATACCTATATCAAACAACTGTTTGAAACATACGTTTGCTTTAACCAATTGTCAAGAAACAATCCCCTAATTTAGAGTAAATAATCAGCTTGTTTTTGGCACAAAATGTCTCTAACTTGACCTCATCGTCACCCATGAAATTGATATACTTTCATAGTTTCAATAGGTTAGAAAGATGAGATAGCCTTACTACTATCAAACGACAAAAATTAAGAAGTTTTGTTAAAAATCGTAATAGTAAAGGTGAAATCTTGAGGGGTATAAATTAGAAATATGACCCGAGAAAAGCGTCATAGGTGAATAAGGCGTATTATTTTGTGCTGCACGAGGTGACTTACGCGACTCATCACACCACTTCGTCTAACTTGATATCTGGTGTTAATCCATTTTCGTATCGCTGACCCAACGCGATCAGGCTCTCATAAGTACGCACCCCTTCTGAGATAGAAGTTCGCCCGCCCGCCTGTTTATCTTGCTGCTGGTCGCGACTCTCTGCAGATTCAGCCTGCCTTTGTTGGGTTTCAGATCTAATAGCCTGAAACTCTTCTGCTTGTTGAGCCGCCAACTCAGCTTGCGTCTGGAGTATCATTCTATTGGCTGCTGAAGCTACGGAGCGGTCTTGCGCTGAAGGCTCTGCGGGAGCCAACGCTGCATTTTTGACCGTTCTCATTTTCTCAATGGTGGCTTGAGGGTTATTAGGCACTGCCGAAATATCAATCGATACTTCTCCACCTACCGCATACTGCACACCGTCAGGCCCTGTCTGATAGGAAAAACTAGCGGCACCCGCATGCTGCCCCCCTACCGACTGATGCTGCTGCTCGTGAGTACGCACCTCTCGATCTCTTGCGGCTAGCTCACCGACAACGGCCCGCTCATCTGGAGTAAGGCCTCCAGAAGTTGTAGACGACCCTCCCGCAGTAGTAGCCTTTGACGCTACGCCATTATCTTCAACAGGTGTTATCTCACCATCATGTCTCGCACGTATAACACTATTCCCGTCCTCTGAGCCCTCTTCAGTCGGCTCAACAACCACTTTACCAACCTCAGAAACACCCTGCTGGCGCCCAGGTATCAACTCACTTTCAACCGGTTCGCCCGATGGCTTGTTAATCGCCTTTGCCGCAGGCGCTGCCTTGGCGGGAGTTGACGTAGCCGCAGTATTAGTGTTGGCTGATCGAGCTAACGATTGAGGACTATAAACAACAGCCTTTTGGCTCAGACTATTTTGTGATGAAGCCATCGATTGACTTTCACTGAGGGGGGAGAAGCTAGAAACAAGTATGTCTTTTGTTACACCCGAGCTGGGCTGATCCACTTTTGGAGAGAACGGTGCAACGGCATTTGGGAAAGGCACACTGGCATTCGAAATCTGCATGAAACCACCTCCCCTTCTACAACCTATTTACCAGAGATAAACAATCAAGCCATTGTATCGAGTAACGTACCGATCATTTCATCGGCAGCCTTAACAACCTTGGTCGATGCTTCTACGCTATTCTCATAAAGTTTAAGGTCCATGATCGGCTCTATAAAGTCACCCGTTGCACTTTCACCTGAGCCCGCCTTCACAATATCTTGTGCAGACTGCTCCATGCCACGAATACCTGTTTGAACACCTTGTATTCCGGTATTTAAAACTGAGCCAATGTTCATCAATGTCACCTCTACTGCTTTATGTACTATTTAGATATGGTTAAGAATATCCAAACTTACACGAATACTTGTCATTAAAGCATTAAATTGATTAAATTTCAACCAAACTATATTCAGACACCTGCAAACAAAGGTGCTACCGAAAGGCTTTTAGAGAGTTTTTCTATCGACAATGGAGAAGAAAAAGGTAATACCCCCAAACAAGGCGCCGGAAGTAAGGATTTTAAGGTCGCGATGTTTTCATCTTCATAATCTAGCGTATCGTTCTGCACTCTATTCGCAACCCAACCCGCTAACGGTAAACCGTCTCGTCGAATCGCTTCAGCTGTCAATAACGCATGATTAATACATCCAAGCTTTAACGACACAACCAAAACAACGGGGATATTAAGCTCGCGAGGAAGATCTGCCAACGTTTCTCGCACATTTAAAGGCACTCGCCACCCACCAGCCCCTTCAATCAATGAGAAGTCATGCTTTGTCATTAATGCACCTCGGCAGAACCCAGCCAAGCGAGAGACCGATAACGTTTTACCTTGATTCGCTGCAACAATATGCGGCGCAGCAGGCGCGTCTAGTGCAACAGGGTTAACTTGCTCGTATGCTAAATCAAGTGTCATATGCTTTTGAAGCAACAGCGCATCGCTATTTCTTAGCCCCTCGTCCGTCTGTTCGCACCCTGCAGCAACGGGTTTAATGGCGAGCGTCTGCAAACCTTTAGATTTGGCAGCCTCCAGCAAGGCGGCAGAGACTACAGTCTTTCCCACATCGGTATCAGTACCCGTCACAAAAAACGTATTCGCCATAATAATTTCCTTGCTACTCTGACCTTAACTTTGGTTTTGTTAATACGGATAACAGCACTTCGTAACTAGCTGGTAGACGCCCATCGTCTGATCTGTATTTTTCATAAGCCTGTTTAAATCGCAAAATTCGCTCTCGTCCTGTTACTTTAAGGGAGCGCCCCTCATTCACATTATGAGCCCCAAGCATTTTTAATTCACGCGTTAGGGTTTTAACAGAGTCAAACGACAATACATCGGTGTACTGCTCTTTTGCTAACCGCTTAAAGCCAGCGACACCCGATGCATGATCAACCTCGCTACACACAGAAAATGCGTTGACATGCCTATAACTATCGACTTCTTGCCACGATGCTTCCAGCTCTTTTAAGGTGCCATCCAAGAGTGTTGAAAAAGCGATTACACCACCCGGTTTTAGTACACGAAAAAGTTCGGCAAAAAGTTGCTCATAGCTGCTACACCACTGAACCGCCAAGCTAGAAAAAATAAGATCTATAGAGCTATCTGCAAAAGGTAATACTTCCGCATCCCCAACAATCCATTGAATATCACCGACACGGTTTTCGCGTGCATGGTTAATCATCCCCTCTGAAAGGTCTAACCCGACGATATGACTATCACTGCGCTGAAGCTTAGGGGTGAAATACCCCGTACCACAGCCCAAATCAACCCGAGTGGTATTGTTTGTTAATAAGGTTTCTTGAGGTATCAATTCCAACAACCGATAACCCACATTACGCTGGAAATAAGCTACCTTGTCATAGCTACCCGCTGCACGACCAAATGACTCTGCAACCTGTCGTTTTTCCATTGAGTTCAACTCAAACCTCCTGCAAATTTGGTCATAGGTACAACAATACGCTCTGCAGCACTGTAACAAGGTAAGTGCGACACCCCCTCTATTAATTCAACGTTTGCATGTCTATTAAGTTCTGTTAGCTGCTTAAAGACAGATTGAGGCACCAGTTGATCATGTTCACCTAAAAGGTGAAGCTGAGGTCTCTCAAGTGTGCTGATTTTGTCTCTTACATCGAGTGACTCCAGTAAATCAAGGCTCTGTGACAACACGTTTGTAATAGGAATAGAATCAACAGAAAATATTGGCTTTAGCGCTTTTAAATCATCTAAAGCATCAAACCCTTTCGCGGTCACCAGAAACGAAAATTGTTTTATCAAACGTTTAACATCTGCTTGTCTATCGCTCGCAGCCAATTGTTTGAACTCACCAAATACATCCTCCGTCATTGCAGAGGGCCAGTCATGTGCAGCGACGAATTTGGGATTCATTTGTAGCGTACATAAGCCGCGTATTTTTGCCGGATGCCGATGTACATACTCGAGAGCTAACATCCCCCCAAGAGACCACCCTATTAATAACGTGTCATGCTCAATCATCTCATCCAAATACTGCACCCACTGTTCAACACTCAAACAGCGATCAATATCAATTATTTTGTGGCTTTCGTAACGCATCTTAGTACTGAGCAAATCACAAAACCCACTCCAAATAACAGAAGGCATCGCCCAGCCATTAATAATAGCAATTTGCACATGAGCTCCCGTAGCCTTGATGAAAGGCGGCATGACTATAATCAGGGTTTGTCGCAGCTGAATTCAGGCTCACCATTAAACTCAGGCAATCCCTGACTCCGCTTCGCTGCATCAAGGCTACAAGTGATAGTTTCATTGAACCCTTGCCTGATCAAGGAGACCTAATAGCCTGTCGACTTGCTGCGCTGTATGCTCGGCACAAATGGTTATTCGCAATCGTGCCGTGCCTTTAGGTACTGTGGGGGGGCGTATAGCGGTTATCAATACACCGTGTTCTTCTAACCACGCCGCTAGCGCTAGGGCTTTCTCTTCGCTTCCGATGAGGATCGGCTGAATAGGGCTAGCAGAGTCCATCAATTCATACCCTAGCTGCGCGGCACCTGTTCGAAATCGCTTAATCAGTTCAGCTAAACGCTCTCTTCGCCAATGTTCAGATTGCAAACGTTTTAAACTGACACGAGTAGCTGCAGCAATGGCAGGCGGCATCGACGTTGTATAGATATAAGTCCGAGCATTCTGAATCAAGGTCTCAATCAGTAGTTCACTACCCGCAACAAAAGCACCTGCTGTACCAAACGCCTTACCCAATGTACCCACTAAAACCTGCACATCATCTTGCCCTAAACCAAAGTGTTCTACACACCCACCTCCGTTTTGGCCTAACGTGCCAAAACCATGAGCGTCATCGACCATTAACCAAGCGTTATTTTCACGACAGGTATTCGCTAAATCCGGTAATGGGGGAATATCCCCATCCATACTAAAAACTCCGTCTGTCACAACAAGTGTGCGGTTATCTTCAGCTCGGGGTTTGGATAAGTATTGTGATAAACTTTCGAGATTGGCGTGCTGGTAACGTTGAAATCGAGCGCCACTCAAAAGGCCTGCATCTAATAATGAGGCATGATTCAATCGATCTTCGAGAACTAAATCGCCTTTACTCAATAGCGCATTTACCGCACCGATATTAGCCATATAACCGTTAGAAAACAGCAATACACGATCACGGCCAGTGAATTCTGCTAGCTCTTCTTCTAGCAAATGATGCTGTTGGTGGTGCCCATTAACGAGGTGGGACGCACCCCCTCCCACACCGCATTCATTGGTCGCTTGTTGAAAGGCTCTGACTACATCAGGGTGATTGGCGAGCCCTAAATAGTCATTATTACAAAATGCTAGAAAGTGTTTATTGTCTAACTGGACTTCGGTTCCCTGGGGGGATTGCAGTAAGCGCCGTTTGCGATACAAATGCTTTTTCTTTCGCGATTCAAGCTCAGACGCTAAAGATTCAAACCCCACAGAGAACCTCCTTACCCAATCAATAATTATCGAGCAGCATCATAAAAAATGTGCTTATGCTTTTCGTGTTCTAATGCTTCAACCAACGCTTCGTTTTGCTCGTCTTCTGGCTTTGATTCTTGTCTATGCTCTGGGTGAATACCTAACCGTTTAAACAATTGCATATCTTCATTTTCAGAAGGGTTTGCTGTTGTTAACAACTTGCAGCCATAGAAAATTGAGTTAGCGCCAGCAAGAAAGCAAAGTGCCTGCATTTCGTCGGTCATATCTTCTCGACCAGCAGACAAGCGAACATGAGAGGCGGGCATTAATATACGCGCGACGGCGATGGTGCGAACAAACTCAATAGGGTCAACATCATCTTCATGATCAAGCGGTGTACCTTCTACCTTAACCAACATATTGATAGGTACACTTTCAGGTTGAACTTCCATATTCGCTAACTGCGCCAACATAGCGGCACGATCTGTCACTGTCTCGCCTAGACCTAATATGCCGCCACTACAAACTTTCATGCCCGACTTGCGCACATTCGCCAACGTATTAAGACGGTCTGAATAGGTACGAGTAGTAATAATGTTTTCGTAGTGTTGTTCTGAGGTATCAAGATTGTGGTTGTAGTAGTCCAAGCCCGCTTCAGCTAATGTATCAGCCTGCCCTTCTGTCAACATGCCTAACGTCATACAAGTTTCCATGCCCATCGACTTGACTTGCTTAACCATATCTAGCACTAGCGGCATATCACGATCATTAGGGTTACGCCATGCAGCCCCCATGCAGAATCGGCTAGAGCCATTTGCTTTAGCTTCTTTAGCGGCCTTTATGACCTTCTCAATCTCTAGCAATTTTTCTTTCTCTAGACCGGTATTATAATGCGCACTTTGTGGGCAATACTTACAGTCTTCAGGGCAAGAACCGGTTTTGATTGATAGCAGCGTACTTATTTGAACTGCGTTAGGGTCAAAGTGCTCTCTATGAGCAGTTTGCGCTTTAAACATTAAATCGTTGAATGGCAACGCTAACAACGCTTCCACTTCGGTAACCTTCCAATCGTGGCGAATTGCGGTAGTCGTCATAGTCTGGCCTCTGTACACTTTAAATAGAACACGAAATTAATCGGGTAAATGCTGATAAAAAACGGTTAAAATAACAAATCAACACTTAATGGAGGGGCAAAAACGCCTTTCCATTCACTTCTCAGGATGAGACATGATAAACAAGGCACGGAAGCTGTCAACCAAATTTATTATTTTGGTTGACAAGTTTTTCCCGAAACGGACGTTAAAACACATAATATTGAAAAAGCACTGCTACCTTTGCGATACCACCATCTACGAAAAAGAGTCGATCTGCAAAGGATGCAAGAACGACCTACCTTTCAATCATTCCTGCTGCGCTAGTTGTGCAATTCCACTCCCCGCATTACGCGCAAATAAAACGGGCAGTACACAGCAGTCAAGAATCTGCGGTGAATGTTTCAAGTCGAACCCAAGCTATACTCAGTGTTTTTCAGCATTTTGTTACACCTTCCCTATTAACGCGCTCATCAGTGATTTTAAGTACAGTAAACAACGACATTTAGGTAAGCTTTTATCTACGCTAACGTCTGATATTATTAGCCTTAAAATAGACCAAAACCAGCTCATAAAACCCGACAAACTGATCCCCGTACCACTTCATAGCGACAAATTAAGCGCTAGAGGCTTTAACCAATCAGGTGATATTTGCAAAGACTTAAGCCGCAAATTGGATATTCCAATCGACACACGCTGCATTGAGCGAGTGCTAAACAACCCAGCTCAGGCTTCTTTATCTAAGAAACAAAGACAGCAAAATCTAGCTAAAGCATTTCGGATACATAAAAGAGTAGATGGCGAGATTGTTGCATTGGTCGATGATGTTATAACAACAGGGGTAACTGCAGAGCTACTGAGTAAGCTGCTGTTACAGGCGGGCGCAAAAGAGGTGTATGTATGGAGCTTGGCAAGGACCCCACTCAATTAATAACAAACCTTGCAACAGGGGCTAGTGAAGAGACCTTTAAGCCACTAAATTTACAGTCTCCGAATATTCAGACAATATTTGTTCAACCCACCCGGCAATCCGAGTATCTGTTAACTCAAATTGCTGGTCTTCATCAATAGCAAGCCCCACAAACATTGTTTTATCTTCATTTGCAGCCAAAGATTCTTCGAACTCATAGCCATCGGTAGACCAACTACCGATTACGTTTCCACCAATATTCACAACATGCTTATGTAACCACCCCATTGCATCAACAAAGTAATCACCGTAACCAAATTGATCACCAAGACCATATAGAGCCACTGTCTTATTGGTGAGGTCGGAGGCTAACAGCACCTCCTCAAAGTCTTCCCAGTCCTCCTGAATACCACCAAAATCCCATGTAGGTATTCCCATAATCAGAAAACCAAAATCATTTAGCGTATCTGCACTAGCCTCAGTGACATTAATAATTTCAACGGTACAACCATGAGACTGAAGCACTGTACTAATGCGCTCCCCGATTTCTTCTGTGTTATTAGTATCCGTTCCGTAAATTAGGCCGATATTAACGTTACTCAACTCACGCATAAAGAATAAACTCCAGACTATAAAGTCAGTATAAAATCGACAATTGACCCCATGGCTGAACTTAAGGTTTATAGAATCCCCCCACTTAATTAGAGGCAGAGAGTCATGGGCAGTCAAAAACTAGCAAAGATAATAAATGATAATGATTATCATTACAATATAAAAGGGTATTAAATACGCGGACAATTAAGGCTTTTTAGCATGATGAGAACGAGATTGGTCAAGATGCTTTTGACCTCGCAAGTAAGAGAGGCGGAAGTCTTTATATTTTCCTTTAACAAAGAAAAGTGTAATGACAGAAGCAACAAAAAGAATCACCATGATAACGTCCATTTAAGCACCCTCTACACACATAAAAATTAAAACATATAAAAATGAATGATAACCATTATCAGTTAATTCCTCAAATTAAATAGCCTTTAAAGATCCCCCTACCACATTACACAACCTTTTCGACCCTAACATCAGCATAACTCAGGCTCATCACCACCACTCCAGACAATAGTAATGATAATCATTATCGAATATAATTCTAACTAGATTTTACGCAAGCGGAGTACCCGCTAAATCAATTCAACATCCAATCAATTTAAACGAGAGTGTTTGAGTGCCCCACATAACTAACATTTTAGGTAATGATGCGACTAATGATATTGCCACCAAAACAAGCGCACGCAAGAAAAAGAAACTCACCGCTCACCGGGCAGCCTACTTAGTTCATAGTTTCGTAGGGCTCAAATTATCACTTATCTTCAGTATTGTACTGATTACCGGCACGATTGCCGTTTTCGCCGAAGAAATTGACTGGCTGACGTATTCAGAAATACGTGTCACACCAGAAGGAAGTAAACTCAATGAAGGCGAACTATTTGATCGCTTGCAAGCTGAAATGCCTGATTCTGGTTTTTCAGGCATGGTCACCTCCAGCGACAGAACACGTACGGCCGCTTATGCCTTTGTAACCATGGCAGATGGCAGCGCTAAAAAAGTATGGATCAACCCTTACACAGGTGCCATTAACGGCATAACAGACAATCTCACGGTTGGCAGCTTCTTCTCTGCCCTGCATTACAGCCTATTTATGCCTCTAATTGGTCGAGCACTCGTTAATGGCTTTGGAGTTCTATGCTTAATAGGCTTAATATCAGGCTTAATATCATACCGCCGTTTTTGGCGAGAGTTTTTTACCTTACCCCGGTGGAATGCTAAATTACGGGTTCTGCTGGGCGACCTGCATAAGTTTCTGGGGTTGTGGTCCCTATGGTTTGTATTAATTATTGGTGTAAGCGGAAGCTGGTGGTTTTATCAAACACCGTTAGTCGAATATAATCTTGCTCCACAATTTCTTCCAGATCGAGTCATTGATCCCGCCTTAACAACCGAAGACCTGAACAAACTAGGAACAAGCATCCCGACCCCCTTAAGCTCGGCCGAAATCATCGCGGCAGTAAAAAAGCATGATCCAGACTTTCATATAAATTACCTTCAGCCTCCCCAACATAACGGGATGGCTTACATGCTATACGGTACTAAGCATGACCTTTTAGTCGATAAGTATGCCAGCCGGTACTTTGTTCACCCCTATACAGCCGCCATCGTTGGACACAGACTTGCCGGCGACACGCCGATCGTACAACGCATCGACATGTCAATGGGGCCATTACACTATGGAACCTGGGGATACGAGGGAATATCCGACTTCTTGGTGAAATTAGTCTGGTTTATATTCGGAACAGCTATGAGTGTGTTATCAATTTCTGGCATGATCATATTCTATAAACGCACTCAATCAGCGACTAAAAAACTACTTCCCGAGGCGGGGATTAAGCAAAAAGCACATAAAGCTTGGCTAGTCATTCGCCCCTGGGGCGGACCAATGTCTGCATTTAAATACCTTAACTGGTTTTTTATAGCCGTTATAGGCTATGGTATTAGCATTAGCTTCAACGTACAAAATGAAGGCGTTTCAGGCTCAGGTTATAAATATACCGAACAACAAATAGGCCCCTGGAAAATATCACTGAATGCAACGCTGGGCGTGCTAGAAAAAGAGTTTGACCCTATTCAGCCCGGCGTCTTAACCACCTTGAACGCCTTTATTGCAGAAGGTAACCCGCAAGCGATCAAGTTTATGTATGTTAACCCGCGCAAGCCTCGAACTACTCGTGCTCCCGGCTCGGTTATTCATGGCGTTACAGGTAGCCTGCATGCGCACATGCCAGTGCCTGACAAATTAAAAGAAAACGCAACACTCTGGCTTACCATTGAAGATTGGGAAGGGACGTTCTATCAAGCATCTTGGCCACTACTGCCCGACGGGGAACAAACCATCGACATGCGTTGATGCTTATTAGGTCATAATCTAATTAATTGAGAGGTATTCCTTTTAAGTTAAGGTTCCACCTCTCAATAAAAAGACTTGGTTTAATTTTTGAAAAGTCATCCACTAGCCAGAGTCGAAAGTTTTCCGGCAATGGTTTTTTATTACGACGTTTCTTTGCTGAAATGTAGAGCGTATTCATATGACTCTCTACAGCCTCTTCATACGAAACCACTGGCAACATTGACGCAGCAGCCAAATCAGCTAAATTTTCGTTTTCAATGACCACCTGCACAACCCCCAACTCGAGCAACCGATCATCTATGCCGATTTGTATCGCCCTCAGGTCTCGCCCCATTTCTGCTGCATTTTTTTGGAACAGACCAGAATACTCGGGCCAAATACGGGATAAATCACGACTCATAACACCTAACATCAATAATGCATTAGATGCATTAAGCCAAAAATAACCCAAACGCTCAGAATCAAGACTTACAACGGCAACACGCTCTCCCCCAGGGGTTAATGCATGCGCCAAATCAACCGGAATAACATGGATATTCTGTGATCTTAATGCAGGATAAACATCCACTTCGGGCCATACAGCACTAATACCCACCACCACATCAGCAAACGAGTACTGATCTGTGGGTTGACGTTTCAACCACCCTGGCACCCGTTTAATCGAATATTTTGGCGGCGGTAAAAAAGATACACTAACGGGCGTATCTTTCACCAACTGCCCAGCCATACTTTCAACAACAGGAATAACCGTAGCCATTATGGCGGTATTGACGGCAACCTTATCAACTTCAACCTTATCAACCACAACCCTATCAACTACAGGCCCCGCCCTAAGAGGCTCATTAGCATATGGAGGAACAACAGGTCCTTGTGCACAAGCGGTTAGACCATATAGCATAATTATGCAGCTATTTCTCAAGGCTAACCGACAACCCCAGTCGCTCATCACACCCATATTTAAACTCCCTTTAGTTGACGGGCAATTAGCATAAAAGCAAACCAGACACACGCAAACAAGATAATTGCTGGACCAGAAGAAACCGCCCATTCACCATACATAGGCACGAGTACACCCAACAGAGCACTGCTAGTAGAAATTATCACAGACCAAGTGATCATCTGCTTAAGGTTTTCAGCAATTAAGCGCGCACTGGCAGCAGGAATAAGTAACAAAGCACCCACTAAAATTGCCCCTATAATTTTAACCGCAGCAACCGTCACCAACGCAATCAACAACACAAACCCATAATCATGTACACGCACATTTATACGTTGAGCATGCGCTACATCAGGGGCTACAGCGACAAGATAAGCTTGATTACCGTAACGCCAGGCCAATATAAATACCAAAATACTCATTACCAGCAATGCAATCAGGTCATCAGCCGCCGCAACTAGCACCGAGCCGAACATTACCTGCTCAATTAGATGCGCATTGACATGCTTCGCCACGTAAAGCAACAAAGCGGCCCCCATGGCTAACGCAAATGAGAGAAAGACACCAATTAATGCATCGTAAGGAACTGTTGTTCTGCCTTTTACCCATTGCAATAACAATGCAAACAGAATCGAAAACGTGAACAAGCTAATCCATGGCGCCGTTATTGGCTCACCTAATAGAATCCCCATAGAAACACCGGTTAACACGCTGTGTCCTACTGCTTCAGACAAAAATGCCAGACGCTTAACCACTACCAACGTTCCTAACAGCCCTAGCAGTGGGCCAATCATCAAACTAGCCAGCAACGCGTTGATCAAAAAATCATACGAAAACATATCAGGCAGCCAACCCGCAGCCACCCACGCATCAGCTTGCAAATAAACAGGCTCTAACATAACAAACTCAAGCGACTGTACGGTTATTGTCAGACCACTTCCGCAAGACCGGAGAAAAACACTCCAATACTTCCGCAGGCGCACCTTTTGCTTTTAACTCGCCCTCAACCCAATAGGCCTGATGACAATAATCAATCACTACCTGCCAATCATGCTCAACCATTACAATGGTTCCACCTCGTTTATTAAATGCTGAAAACAGCCCTAGTATTTCTTTTTGACCAGCCTGATCAAGACCTGACAACGGCTCATCCAGCACCAACAATGAAGGTGACTGTAATAGCGCAGAAGCCAAAAGAAGACGCTGCCTCTCTCCGCCCGATAAAGCCCCAATCTTACGGTTCAGCATATGACTTAACCTCAGCTTCTCCATCACCACCTTAACCTCAGGCGTTAAGCGACGCGCAAACCACAATGGTTTGGTTGAAACCGACATCAACACATAGTCAAGAACCGATATAGGTACGCTGCGATCAAAAGGAAGCATTTGAGGCATATAGCCTATTTGCCCTTTTTCACCTTGAGGCCAGTCAATATTGACGAGCCCATGATGAGGCATTAAGCCCATCAACATTTTCAAGAGAGTGCTTTTACCACCACCATTGGGGCCCAGTATCGCATGCCATTGCCCACTCTCAAGCTGAGTAGAAACCGGCGCGACCAGTTGAGTGCTATCAACCCTTACGCCCGCCTGATCCAATCGTATACATGGACCATCAAGCGCGTGGTTATTCATCATCGTTACCCACTGCAAATTTAAATGCCTCAGAAAGTGTATTTAAATTATATTGCATATCCTCAGCAACCAGCTCAGTGCGATAATCTCCGTAAGTCATATGTGAAAAATGATACAGTTTGACTCCCGTTTCCTTTTCTATAACGCGAACGTACTGATTGGGCATATTCAACTCAGTAAATAATATATCGACATTAGCCTTGCGTATCTTCTCTATCGTAGCCTGCAACTGCGCAGCGCTAGGCGAAACACCATGGGCAGGCTCCACCACCGCTGAAACAGTTAGCCCGAATTCCTGCAATAGATATCCATAAGCATTGTGCGTACTCGCCACTCGAACATTGCTAATATCCAAGCCAGAAAGATCTTGCTGCACTACACGTTTCATCATTCTTAACTCTCGCGCATATTTAAGCGCATTTTGCTGATAAAACTTTCCATTTTCAGGGTCTAACGACGCCAACTTCCGGGCAATGGTATATATTTGCCGAATCGCTGCATCAATCGACACAAAGGTATGGGGGTTGTGCTTAGTGCCACTTTTATTACCTATAAGCGGCACTGATTCATTAGCATAAACCACCTCCAAATCAGGTAGTTCTAATCGATTGAGCACCTCAATAGCAAACTCATCATGGCCAATACCATTCACTACAATAGCCTCCATCGACTGCAACCGAGTTAGGTCTGCAGGAGACAATTTATAGGCATGAGGATTAAAGCCGGCTTCAATTAACGGCTGTACGACCGCACGATCCTCCACAATTCGGCTTACATATGAATAATAAGGGTGCAAAGTAACCCCTACTGTAAGCTTTGCTTGAACGGAGAAAGGGAATATAGAGGTTATCGCCAACGCGATAAAAACAAAGAGCGAGTTAGTTAGTTTTTTCATTAATGGAGATGCTTATCGTCTGTTGATTGATGCACTAATTGAAGTGACTCATATATATTCCAGTTGCCCTCATTGTTTATGATTGCACCTGCATTACATAACGTATTATCTAGCCTGCTCTCGATATTCGAAACAAACTGCGGTGGCATCTTACGCCAACTGATATGAGTTAAACGGCTGTCGCCTATCAGGCGAAAACCAAACGAACCACGAATACCAAGATAACAACCAGACTGGACTTCTACCCAACGACTTGCACCGGCATTCGCAAACGGAGTGACCCCTGACGCTTGCAACACTTCAATGGTAGGAACTTTTTCGTCGAGTTCAGCCATCATCTTAATTTCTGTTGCTGCGACACTTAACTCAGTAAGTACCTGCCTTACTTCATCGGGCACCCTTTCAGCAACCACAACCTCCGGTGGTTGTCGAAGCCATAGCAGCAAAGCAGCCACAGCTAAAACCACAACAATAAGTGCAGCAACAATAGGGTCTTCTCCCCTGCCATTAGCAGGATGTACTTTTTCTACAAAAAAATCAGTACTTGCCGTCATACCAGCTCTCTAAGGTTGCAACACCTCTTCATCGGGAATTTCTATAACATGACCAGGACCGGCGTCCATGATAATAAAGAATGCGCCATCCGGCCTGTTAAAATCGAATAAAGCCCGATCATTGGTTCGGCCTTGGGCAACTACCTCATCATCTTCAGAAAACACTTCCATTAAAACATTGGGTGCTTTCGAACCATCTGAAAACCCCGCACTACAATATACCTGAGCACTATCCTCAGCCCCGAATCGGCAATCAAGCAGTGGATAATGGGCATAAGCCGGGCTATAAAAAGTCGCGACACATACAAAAGATAAAGCAACCAGTACACGAACCCCAAAAAAACGACAAGACATCCAAGGTCTCCTTCATCCTAGTAACAGGCGACCGATAATACACAAACCACCACACCAATACAAACAAGAATCATTACCATTATCATTCTTAATAAAGTATCATAAAACTAACCTCTCAATACTCTTCGGATAACACCAATGAAAAAAACGATAATCCTTCTTACCGCCATTGCGTTAAGCGCATGCAGCTCACTGAAAACCAACTCAGATTACGACCCTGAAATTAACTTCGACAATCTCAAGACCTACGCATGGATCGTCAAGCAAACAGACAAACCAAGCTACCAACTAAACAGCCTATTAGATGGACGGGTACGAGCATCCGTCGACAAGCAACTTCAGTTAAAAGGATTAAGTAAGACAGACACGAACGATGCAGACATCCTTATTAACTACCTCACTCAAATTGATAAAAAAGTGAATATTGATACATTTAATTCAAGTTTTGGCTATTCCCCATACTATGGCGCCGGCTGGAGAAGAGGCGGCAGTATTCAAACCCACACCACAGTTAACGAATACGAAGTAGGCACTCTTGTTCTAGATATTGTTGATAGGCAGAGCAATAGATTGATTTGGCGCGGCTCTGTGGCAGACACCATACGTGAGAAAAACACCCCAGAAGAACGGATGAATTCGATTAACGCTGCAGTCATTGAAATGCTCAAACAGTATCCACCCAACCCCGAAGAGCGTTAGCCAAAAAAACAACAAATCTTTAATGGCATTGCTTATAGAAGGTGGCAAGCATTAAACATCGGTCATTAAGTTTCTTTATCTCTTAATTGATAATGATATTGATTCTCATTAACATTAGATATAATATTACGCTCACCAAATTACTATCACCTATGAAGTATTTCGTCATGAATTTTATTCTTAAACCCCCTCTTTTCGCAGCTGGCCTAATACTGGGAAGTAACATTGCTATTGCTTCTGCCCTCGTGGAAAAAACACAAATCCAAATTAACAAAGCGACTCTAAAGGCCGCCCACTCACAGCAACAAATCAACAATCTCGATGAACAAACAACCGAGAGCTATTACCTATACCTGGAAGCAATGGGACGAGCCAAACAAATTGAAGCCTACAACGAGCAGCTACGCCGCTTGGTAAGCTCTCAGGAGCTTGAACTTAAAGATTTGGCAAAACAAATTTCCTCCCTTGAAGAAACAGACCAGGCCGTCCTCCCCCTTTTAGCTAATATGCAAAAAATGCTAGGTAAATTCATTGTTAGTGACCTTCCCTTTCTTGAAGAAGAGAGAAGTACACGACTAGCTCGCTTACAAACCCTGCTCAACCGAGCAGACGTAAGTATTGCAGAAAAATACCGACAAATTTTAGAAGCCTATCAAATTGAAGTGGAGTACGGACGCACACTTGAAGCCTATAACGCCCCCCTTAGCACTAACGGCATTACCCGAGATGTTACATTTCTTAAACTCGGCCGAGTTGCACTCTATTATCAAACTGCAGACGGTAAAGAGAGTGGTGTATGGGATAATATTGAAAAAGACTGGAAACAATTAGATTCCAGTTATCGTTGGCCCATCCATAAAGGTATTCAGCTTGCGATGCAACAAACCGTACCCGAATTATTGAACTTACCATTAACCACTGTGGAGATGCCATAATGTCTCTTACAAACATCACCTTATTCGTTAAAAACAGTCATTTCCACAAAACTATAGCAGCGGTTTTAGTCGGCTTATTTTGTGTAGGTTTTAGTCACTCCGCACTTAGTAAAGAAACTGCCCCCTTAAACTCTCTGCTTGATGAGGTCCGCACTCACATTGCATCCGATGCTAAAACCGATCTAGCTCGACTTGCTGAATTTAAAGAAAATAACCAACGACAAATTGCACTATTAGAACAAGCCCGAGACCGGCTTAAAAAAGCCGAGCTAATGCAAACGTTCCTAAAAGAAACCTTCGATCAAAATGAAAAATTTATCACCGAAAAAAGCGAGCAGTTAACCACACGAAGCGGACAGCTCGGAGAAGTTTTTGGTGTCGTAAAGCAACAAGCGCAAGACTTAAGTGCGGTACTCCAAGATTCGTTGATTAGTGCAGAATTCCCAGACCGGCTTTCTGCTCTTGAGTTTGCTGACAAAAAACGAATACCCAACCTAAATGAATTTCAAAACCTATGGTTCCTGCTGCAGCAGGAGATGACAGCCAGCGCCGAAATAAAACCAATTACCGCCAAAATAGCCCTTGCAAACGGTCAGCACGAAGAACAAGACGTTCTGCGAATTGGACCATTTGGGGCCATTACACCCCAAGGGAAATATCTGCAATATTTACCAGACAATCAACGATTACGGGTTTTACCACGACAACCAAGCAATACAATACAAGCTCAAGCCGCTGATTTTTATGCTGGCAAGCAAAACAGCCTAACAATAGACCCCAGTAGAGGTAATCTACTTGAGTTATTAGGCCGTAAACCCACTATCGATGAACGCATCCAACAAGGCGGCGTTATAGGCTACATCATCATCACCTTAGGTATTATTGGCTTACTCATCGCCCTTTGGCGATTGATTTTTATTATTAACACTAGCTCCAAAGTCGCCAAACAACTAGAGGAAATCAATCACCCGACAAAAAATAACCCGCTAGGTCGGATTTACATCGCCGCAAATGATACAGAAACAAACCAGGCACCAACGAGAGCTGAAGAAGACCCGATTGAGGGGTTAGACCAGAATGAAAAAGAAATTCGTATTGATGAAGCACTGCTAAAAGAAGCACCTAGACTTGAGCGCGGGTTAACCTTTTTAAAGCTTATAGCAGCTGTTGCACCACTACTGGGTTTGCTGGGTACGGTTACCGGGATGATAGGCACATTTCAAAGCATTACCCTATTCGGAACCAGCGACCCGAAAATGATGGCGGGCGGTATTTCACAGGCGCTAATGACAACCGTACTCGGGCTATGTGTAGCCATTCCTCTGCTATTCGGTCACAGCTTAATCGCGGCCAGGACTCGTTCACTACTACAGCTTTTACAACAAAAAACCCTGGCACTGACTCTTGATTCTGCCTCTCACGAACGACCAGACAGTGACCCTGCGGCAAACCTGAAGAAAGCATCTAAAGGTTTAACCAATGCCGCTTGATCTTTCATATTTTTTCCCGTCGCTCACGGCCTTTATTTATGCAGGTGGGCCAGTATTAATACTACTGGCCAGCGTTGCACTAATACTATGGAGCATGCTGCTAGAGCGTTTGTGGTTCAGGTTACGGGTTTTCCCAAAGCTCAAGCAGGCTTGCTTAACTAACCCTAAACGCAGTCAACAGCTCATGCAGTGTTGCGACCTACAGCTCAGCATTAACGCATCACTACCCGTTATAAAAACACTGGTTGCGCTTTGCCCTTTAATTGGACTGCTCGGCACAGTAACCGGGATGATTCACTTGTTCGATATCATGGCGCTTAAAGGCACCACCAACCCTAGATTAATGGCCTCAGGGGTTGCTCAGGCAACGCTTCCAACGATGGCCGGCATGGTATTAGCGGTCTCCGGGTTAATGTTTTACACCTGGCTTAGGCGCTGGAGCCAACTACAACTAATTACGCTAAGTTTACTAAGGGCCCAACAATGAAAAGTCGCCTTAATCTCGATTTATCAGAAAATGATAGTGAAATCGACATGACGCCTATGCTCGACATTGTCTTTATCATGTTGATTTTTTTCATAGTCTCCAGCAATTTCATACGTGAAGCGGGGGTTGAAATTAACCGACCAACAGCAAGCACTGCCGAACAAAAAGAAAATGCAGGCATCATGATTGCGATTACACCCGATGATCAAATTTGGCTTGATCAGAAACAAATAGACATTCGTATGATTCGTCCCACCCTTGAGAAACTCAAAGTGGAACAACCGAATATTGGTATATTAATCCAATCAGACCAAGACGCCAGAACAGGCACACTCATTAAAGTGATGGATCAGGTAAAACTAGCAGGTATTGAACAAATAGCGGTCGCAACAAAAAAGGGGGCCTCCTAACATGAACACGCTTTGGTATCTGCCCGTGGCAAGCCTAGTCGTTTTTTTGTTATTTTCATTTATGGCGCAATTAGCAGGGCTAAATACCCCCCATGAGTTCAAACAGGAAGAAGACCTAGTCATTAATGTCAGCCGTATGCGGTTTGACAGTGACTTAAATATACGCAAAAGACAACGCATACCACCACCAGAACCTCAACAAACTCAAACACAGAGTTCCAGTGCGCCTCAGCAAGAAATGCTCATGAGCGTTCCTGACATTACGCCAACATCAGCACCTCTCAACGTCGATATAAAGCTAGATATCGGCGCAACGCTGGGCACCATTAAAGGGTTAGATATACAAACCGATAGCGGCCTGGCACTCAATTTAACCCAACTTCCTATTACCCGCATAAACCCCATTTACCCCCGAAGAGCGTTGCAGCGAGGTATCGAAGGGGAAGTAACCGCAGAGTTTACTGTTAATCGAGAAGGCCGCGTTTTGCCTGACTCACTCGTTATTATTAAGGCTGACCCACCGGGAGTTTTTGATAAAACCGTTAAACGGGCCATTATGAGGTGGCGGTTTAACCCTTTTGTTAAAAATGATCAGGCGCAGCCCTTTAAAACCCGTCAAAAACTCGTATTTAAGATGTAATTATGACTCATTTTAGTGTTAACACCTGTCGGCTTATCATTATCGTATTAGCCATCGTGCTGCTCAGCACTCACGCCCACGCACGCAGCGCTAATAAACTATCGCCTTATGTACAAAAATTGCTATTGCAAGCACAGCAAGTCATAGCTGCTCCGAATGATAACGACAAACGTACCGTTTCGCTCTCAGCCGAACAGTTAGAAGAGCAGTCTACCGCTGCCATAAAAAAACTAACTAAAATCGAATTAAATGACTATGAAGAAACGCTCTTCCATAAATTACAAGCCAGCATTTATTTGCATAAATCGGACTATGATAGCGCTCTGCCTCATTTCGAAAAAGCTTGGAGCATGAAGGTATTAGAAGAGCCAGAACAGAGACAATTACAGCATATAATAGCTCAATTGGCATTTAGCCAAGAACAATGGAACAAAGCTATTATACAAATGGAAGAGTGGATCAGTTACACCACCACACAAGCCGAGAAACCTAATGCCGTCTCCGTATCAGCAAATGACTACCTTATCCTAGCTCAAAGTCATGCCAAACAAGAGCAGTGGACTGCAGTTATCTCTCCCATCAATATGGCCATCACCCTTAAAAGCCCGGCACCGGAAAGCTGGTATCAGCTGGCGTTGGCAAGTCATCAACAGTTAGGCCAAAACAACGAATCAATATCCGTCTTACAAACGATTCTGGCTATTTACCCCAACATGCGATATTGGGAGCAATTAGCGGCTACCTATCAGAAAACCGAACAATACAACCAAGCACTAACCGCCTTACGGGCAGCCTATATAGGCGGATTCATAAAAAAAGAAAAACACTATATTTGGCTGACTCAATTAGCGATGCAACAAAATGTCCCCTTACGAGGTGCCGAAGTATTAAGCACGGCCATCGAGAGCGGGCAGGTTAAAAATAGTACGGAGAATTTAAAGCTACTTGCCAATGCCTGGTTATTAGCCAAGCACTATAAAGAATCTGCTACAGTCATTGATCAACTGCTAGAGCAAGAGCCGAATAATAAGAAAATGCTGAAGCTAAGATCACAACTAGCTCAGCATATTAATCGTACCTAAACGCCACGAGTAACATACATCGTTATCATTGCAGATTAGATCTGTTCAAACAAAGCTTTAATAGTTCTAAAGTGTTTTCAATGGGGTGATGAGTTACTCGCTCGATAATCCATTCTTAGTAACACCAACGCCGTCCAGTCTTACGGTGCGACACGCGTTTCTTTGTTATTAGGCATTAGCGACCAGGACGATTGATGAAACTGACCGCTCCAATCCTCTATCGTTATCCATAACTCAGCAGAGTCTTTTAGATTTTTCGGGATTTTCAAAATGGCATGCTGCATTCCTAGTGGGCCATGAATAACATCGCCAGGCGCTCGTGTTGTTCTAGGCTTGCCAACCCGCGCATACATAAACTTAATGTTGGATGCATCTCCACCTTCAACAGTCGCATTTAAGGTCGTTCTACGACCCGCACGAATAGGGGGAAGATCTTTCTCGAGCAACCCTGCGACCGCATTAAATGATAGGGTCCAAGGCCCAATTGCCTGCTGCTGGTAGATATAGCCTGAACCTGATGTACCCTGCCCCCCTAAGGTATAAGCAATACCACATCCCGCTAGAATTCCGCCAACAAAAAGCACATTCACATACTTGAAGCCCGACATAGACCCACCCCATGGGCGTAGGATCAGCCAAAGTTTCTTAAATTTTCTGCTGTATTTAGTTTTAGGCAGATTTTTATTGCGCGCTTTAAACGTCCGTTTGTAGTAGATAACCATGCCTGAGACTGACATTCCCGTTAGTGCCAGACCAAATAGAAACCAAATCAATTTAACCAGTAAATCTGACACGCCACTATTCGCCCAACTGCCGTAGTGTAACGGCCGCATAGCAGCATCAAACCGTTGCATAGCATTCCAATCAGAAGCAGGCCTGTTCTCTACAATTTTTCCCGTATAAGGGTTAACATAAATCACGCTATTCGTGCGGCTCACCAGAAAATCACCGTAACTCCCTCTCACTTTATAGAGCAAGCCATTGTGATCTGGAGGCGTCAGCATATGAATTTCAAAGTCAGGGTGTTCTTTTTTTATTACCGTCACAATATTCTCAGCAGAAACACGCGTTGGCGTATTTGGCCCCAATCGACTTAAGTCTTCATGATCCACTACAGGCGCAGTTAGATAAGAGGGTGTTAATTTTGGCGCCCCCGCATACTTTTCAAGAGGGTTCTGATAAAACCACCATGAACCAGACACTCCAATAATAAGCACAAACCATAAACTCCAAAGACCAACCAACTTGTGTAAATCACCCAAATACACCCTAGGCCCTCGTTTCCAGCGAGGTAGTTGAAAGAACCCCCGCCAGAAATACCGATAGCTAATTAACCCTGTTATTAAACTAATAAGACAAAACACACCAAAAGCATTAACCAAGCTTCGCCCTATAACAGGCAAATAAAGTGAAGCATGTAAAAATGAAATAAAATTACCCACACTTAATAATGGTGTATCCCCTTTCACCTCCCCTGTATAAGGGTCAATCCACGCGCTACGAAACCCACCACTCGGCAGCGTCACCATGGCACTAGCGGCAGTATGCGTACGGTCATTAGCTGTATTAAAAGAAGACAAGCCCACATCTGAGTATGCCTCCTTTAGTTTGTCAAACAACAACCCCTCGTTCAGCCTCTCAGCAACGGGCGTTACCCGAATTTCATCATAAATAAGCCAATCGATTTCCTCAGCGATTACGGCGAGCGTTCCTGATAGGAGTACAACCGTTAATAAAAGCGTTAACTTAAGCCCAAAAAAACCATGAATGAGATGAACGATCCGACGAGTATTATACTTTTTTGAGAACATATTGATTTGGGTATCTTGTAAGTAATACGGAAAGGGTTCAATTTATGTGTAGGTGTTCGTATAAACGTAATACGCATTTAGTAGGTTATAACAATCGCTATAACCTACTAAACAACAGACTGCATTAAAGTGATGACATCAATACTCGCTTTAAACAGTCTGAGCTTTGATCAATTATTACAGTTTCCTAAAACTTCATTGCTAAACGCGTCGTAATCGTACGGCGCTGACCATAGAAACAATCCCCACGAGCAAGACACGTTGATACGTACTCTTTATCAGTGAAGTTATTGGCATTCAGGCTCACATCCCAGCGCCCTGTTTCGTATCCTAATAATAAATCACCCACCGTGTTTGAAGGGGTTTTAATCGTATCCATTCCATCCCAACTTTCACCGTTATACCTAACACCTAAGCCCAGTTTTAAGCCTTGCGCAAAATCCAGTGGACGGTAGCTCACCCAAGCTGATGCCTGCACCTCTGGTGTTGCAGCAATTCGATAGCCGTTAGGGTCTTCTGTATCTAGCTTGGTCAAATAGGTCTCTACAGTAAAATCACCCACCGGCACAATTGCTTCAAGCTCTACGCCCGTCACTGACGACTCTCCTTCTTGCTGAGAACCAGCACTCGGTAAGCTATTAGGATTATCAAGATTAGTAATTTCTATATCAAAGTAAGCGAGTGTCACCAAGGCCTGAGTACCTACAGGCTGGTACTTGATACCGACTTCATACTGCTCAGCTTCTCTAGGCTTTAGAGCGTTCCCTGTTATCAGGTCTGTGCCGATGACAGGCTCAAATGATTCTGCATAACTCGCATACGGTGACACACCCGCTTCAAACTGATACATCAAGCCTGCACTTGCACTCACCGCATCATCTTTCTGACTCCCCGTCTTAGTTTCGTCATAACGCACGCCGGCATTAACAATCCATTGGTTTATATCAATCTGATCGCTAATATAAATACCTGTGCTATCTGTTTCAGATTTCTGTGAATAAGCATAAGGCGCCAATTCAGCAGCGCTTGGATAAGCGCCATAAACTGGATCAAAAACATTAATCCAATAGCTTTCATCTGATGCATAGGGGTTTAAAGGGTTAAGGCCTAGTGTTCCAGCGTATGTATTATTACTGCTAGTCTTCACCTTTTGATACTGAGCACCTATCATGAATTTATGACCGACTATCCCGGTTATAAAATCTGCATGAGCACGTACGTCTGCTGCTGATTGCTCTGATTCTGAGTCTGAGGTATAAAATGTTCGGGGCACCGTGCCGTCTTTATACAATGAACCACCTGGCGATAGAATATAACGATTGTCGATCACTCCGGGGACGTCAGGTAAAAAAGAACTCCAAGCTTGTGCATAGTCTGCCTCGCCCTCGGCATACCTTCCTGTGGCCTCAATACTCCAGATGTCATTGAACTGATGATTGGCCAATAATGTAAAAGATGTACTTTCTGTATCATAGTGATTAAAGCCTGGCTCACCAGTGTAAGTTTCGCTCCCTATATCTTTTCCATTTCTTGCCGTATACAACGTCCCTTCAATAGGCAAAAACTGCGCAGCGGTATCTGACTCAGTATGGGTGTGATTCACAAGCGCGGTAATTTCAGTGTCTAAACTAGGACGCCAGCTAATAGAAGGTGCCAACACCAGCGTTTTTTCATCAACATAGTCAACTTGTGTTTCACCATCTTCAGCAACAGCAACAATACGGTACAGCCACTCCCCCTTATCATCCATTGCACCCGTTAAATCTGCTGCAATCTGCTTATGATTAAAACTCCCAGCCTCTACAACCACTTCTCGTTTAGTTTCAGTCTCTGGTCGCTTAGTAACAAGGTTTACCAAACCGCCAGGGGTTCCCTGTCCATACAGGACAGATGCAGGACCTTTTAATACCTCTAATTGTTCTAGCGTATAGATGTGTGGGCGAGCATTATTATAATGCCCAAACAATGACTGCAAACTGTCTTGGTACTGAGTCGCGTCCAACCCCCGAATGGTGTACGAATCAACACGAGTGGCAAAACCATACGTCTGCCCTGTCACACCTGCAGTGTACATAAGGGCATCACTTACACTCATCGCACCCTTATCTTTCATAGCCTGCTCGTCAATGACCGATACAGAGCGTGCAGTTTCCATAATCGGCGTGTCAGTTTTTGTTGCTGAATAATGACCCAACTTCCCAACAACCTCTACATCCTCTAAAGCAGCGGCTTCTGAAACCTCTTCTGCCAATGCTGAATATGGCATATAGGCAGCAATCAATACGCCGCTTGCCACTAGCCCACTACGCTTAAACATCTTATTTTCCCCAAATCATTTGGTACAACTAAAAAAGGGTGATAATACTAATGATAATGATTAGCATTTGCAACAGTGTTAGTATTTGCAATAATGTTAAGACGGAGCGACCAAAAACGACCGCTCACTCCAGTCTAAGCAGGTAGTCAATTTATGATAGAAACAAAACTTAGCGCCCGTATTCTCATCATCGAAGATGACAACACGCTAAACCGGCAGGTGGCAGAGTTGTTAATAGAGAAAGGCCATAGTATTGATCAATGCTATGACGGTAACAATGGTTTAATTGCAGCTGTTAGACAGCCATTTGACTTAATATTGCTAGATGTCTTACTGCCTGGGATAGATGGTTTTACGCTGCTCAATACCTTCAGAAAAACCCACCAAACTCCAGTCATGATGCTAACGGCTTGCGGGGCCGAAGAAGAGCGAATAACGGGTTATAGCAAAGGAGCTGATGATTATTTATCAAAACCATTCAACACGACTGAACTTCTACTGCGTATTGATGCTCTGCTGCGACGAACCCTGAAAAGTAAAGATTCCAGCACAACTCGCTGCGAACTCACAATTGACTCACTACACCTTAACCGCCAGCACCTAAGCGTCAGTGTAAAAGAACACCCCATCACCATGACCCCTATTCAATTTAAGCTATTGTGGATGCTAGCAACCCACCAGAATGAAGTATTAAGCAAACCATACCTCTACCAGCTAGTTCTCGAGCGTGAATTTAGTCCCTATGACCGAAGCCTTGATATGCACCTTAGTCGGGTAAGACGCAAGTTAACCCAAGCCGGTATAGCAGCCGACCGCCTACAAACTGTTCACGGAAAAGGATACAGCTTCGTATGAACAAACGTCTGTTATGGAAGCTTTGTGGCACCATTGCGGTAGGGTCTGTTGCGCTTTTCTGGGCCATCAATGTGCTATCACTACTCACTGAACATGAAATGAGTTTTATCGCGAAAGAACACCAGGAAACACTCATTAGTTACGGAAAACATGCCGAACAACTCTACCTAAGCAATGATATGGACGCCTTAGAGCGCTGGTTAACAACAATACAAGAACAAGAACAGACTTGGGCAGCGGTGGTTAGCTCTCATATTGAACCACTCGCGAATAGCATAATCCCCTCACAATATATAGAAAGGTTCAGCCTTGGACGCTCAGTGGAATGGAAGATACATTTATATTTCAAGGAAAACCCTGTTATGGATATCACCTTCGAAAGCGGCAACACCCACTTCCTTATCAGACTACCACAACGGATGCGCCCCGGTGCTTACTGGAAAGGTGCCGACATTATCCTTCAAGTCGCCCTGCCTCTCGGGCTCCTTATTATTCTAAGTATAATACTTTACCACCATGTCATGTCGCCCCTAAAACAACTAGAACGTGCGACCAGAAAGTTTAGCGAAGGCAACTTTGACGTACGTGTTCGCTCTTGTCTGGGTGCACGAAATGATGAGTTAACCGCCTTGGCAGACACCTTTGACCGTATGGCTGAACGGACCGGCAAACTAATCATTACACAACGCCAATTAATCGCTGACCTTTCACACGAATTGCGAACCCCTCTTGCACGTATAGAGCTCGTCATTGATAGTGCTGAGCGAAAAAACACGGCCAAAGAAGCGATTTCGCGCATACGAAAAGAATCCATAGGTATGCGCAAGTTAGTAGAAGATATGCTGACACTGGCTTGGCTAGAAAACGAAAACCCTCTACTCAACGAAGAAACTCTCGACTTAGTCGACCTGATCGATAGCATCACAGAAGATGCACACTTCGAATTCCCACATCACAATTTAACCTGCCAACTTCCCGAACATGCTGAAATCAGCCAAAGCAACCACCGCTCAATCGGTCAGGCTATTGAGAATATTGTACGAAATGCACTCCGCTTCACCCCCCAGGGCGGCCAAGTAAAAATTAGCCTCGAAGCCAAAGATAAGCACTTTTACCTAACGGTCCAAGATGAAGGGCCAGGGGTGCCCGAACAACACCTTTCTGACATTTTCACCCCCTTTTTCCGTGTTAATAAATCCAGAAACAAGACACCAGAAGGATTTGGCCTGGGGTTAGCACTCACTCTACGTCATATAAAGGCCGTTGGCGGGTCAGTCACAGCCAAAAATCTTGAAGGCAGTGGGTTAGAAATATCAATTCTTATCCCTAGAGGGCAAATGTAACAATTGTAAAAGCTCTGTATTTTACAGGCCAATCAAATGATAATGATTCCCATTAACATCAATTAAGTATCTACAGAGGTAGTAGTAATGCCCCAGTTATCACATTTCACTCATAAACACAGGCTTAGCCTTCTGGCGGTATCAATAGCCGGTGCAATAAGTACACAAGCCATGGCTCAGGAAGCTGATACCACACAAGCCATCGCTCATGAAACGACAGAAGACGTTCGCAACACCGACATGATCGTGATTAAGGGTCAGGCTACAGGCGGTATCGACAACCTGATAACTTCAGAAGACCTTGAAAAAACAACCGCATCTAGCTTAGGCGAAATATTTCAACTAGACCCTCAAGTGAATGCAGGCGGTGCAGTAGGCCTTGGTCAGAAGCTTTATCTTCGTAATATTGGCGAAAATGAATTAAATATCTCCGTTGACGGGGCTGAACAAGCCGGTGCGGCGTTCCACCACGCAGGTCGCATAGCTATAGACCCTGAGCTATTAAAACAAGTTGAAATTGAAGCAGGCGCAGGTAGCGCAGCAGCAGGCTTTGGTGCATTAGGTGGTTCGATTCGTTTTGTCACTAAAGACCCAGGTGACCTACTAAATGCCGGTGAGCAAGCAGGCGGGCTGGTCAAAGGTACTTACTACAGCAACGGTGAAGGCTATAGAGTATCAACAACCGTTTTTGCCCGCGATGAGTCTGATACCGTGAGTGTTTTGGCAAGCGTCATCGGTTCTGACTCAGACTATTTAGAAGATGGTAACGGTGATGACATTCTCGGTACCAATAGCGAAAATCTAAATGGCTATGTAAAACTGGTTGCTAACTTGACCGAAGAACAGAAGCTATCTGTAAGTTATGAAAGGCTTAAGGAAGAAGGCGACTTGCCTTTCCGCCCCGAATGGATCGTCACTCCAGGCACAAGTTATGAGACGCCTACGGAAGTAACCCGAGATACCGCCATTCTTAATTATGAATTTGATTCTGTCAGTAATGATTTTGTTGATGTCATGTTCAATGTTTATAACACGAATAATGAACAGCAACGCACCAGTACGGGTCGATTTTCCAACATAGATGTTGAGACTGTAGAAAGCTATGGTTTGACACTTCAAAATACAAGTTTGGTTGCCAGTCATGAGTTAATTTACGGTATCAACTACCGTGATGATGAAAGTAGTTATGCAGGCTTGCTTGATGGCACCTATAACGGCAAAGAAACCGGTGAAGTCAGAGGTATTTATCTTCAGGATGTTATTACTCTCACAAATGAACTGACGCTTTCAGCAGGTGCTCGTTATGATGAGTATGAAGTCGATGAAGAGGCCGCAGCCAAAAACCTTGAAGATAGCGCGGTAAGCCCGAATATTAGTGCAAACTACGATATCACATCAGACTTCAGTATTAGTGCAGGCTATGCTCAAGCCTTTCGTGGACCTACTGTAAGAGATGGCTCTTTAGTCTACGGAGCAAACGGTAACGTTAGAGACCCGGACTTGAAAGGGGAAACATCTAAAAACTATGAGTTAGGGTTTGATTATGGTTACCAAAACTTTGGCTTATCTGGAGGCGTTTATTCCTTAACCATAGAAGATGCGGTTCTCACCAAAGGCTATACAAATGCTGATGATGATATCGAGACCACGGGTTTCTACATTAAAGCGGACTATGCTTGGAATAACTTAACAGCTGCACTTAGCTTTATAAGCGCAGATACCGAAATTGATAGTCAGGATGCTTTCCGCTACATAACCGGTTCAACCGCTACATCAATGGGTAACAAGGTCGTAACTGATATCTCTTATGATATTAATAATGACTTGCTCGTTGGCTGGGTAGCTGAATTCGTTCAAGGTATTGATATTTCCGTTAATGACGCTTGGAATGACCCAAGCTACCCTATTTCTGACTTTAGTAAGGCAGGGTATGGTGTACATGATATCTATGCACGCTGGCTACCAACGTCAAGTGAAGATATTACATTAACACTCACGGTTAAGAATATCTTTGATAAACAGTATCTTGATCATGCAAGCTCTGAAGACCTTTCAGGGTCACCGGGTTATGAAAGCATTGCAGGTCAGCCCGAACCTGGGCGAGATATTCGTCTAACCGCTGCATGGCGCATTTAACACTTTAGTTTGGAGTTGCTTTTGGAGTGGTGCGTACTTCCTTTCGCTATCATTCCGAAAGCGCTCTTTTATTTATTCTGAAGTCTAATTTAAATAGGGCTGCACTCCGAGAGGAATGCGGCCTTCATAGAGTTGTAAATTAATGTATTCAGTATTTAGGTGCTTAACCAAGTCACTATGGTTAGTTATTACGCTCTCTGTTTTTAGTGGCATTAGTTTAGCAGAGACCTCAGCATCTCGTACCGTAGTCGATTTGGCCGGACGTGAAGTGACTATTCCAGTCAATGCAGAGCGAATTATTATAGGCGAAAGCCGCTACATACCTGCATTAGCTATTGTGGAAGAAGATCCGATTTCAAAAATCGTCGGCATGCTGGCAGACCTTAAATTAACGGCGCCCGGCACTTACCGACAGTTTCAAGATAGGTTTCCTGAAATTGAAAATATTCCCCTGATTGGTCATACCTCTGCAGACTCTTTCAGTGTCGAACAGGTATTAACCCTTAGAGCAGAGGTTGCTATTTTTGGCTTGGAAGGCCATGGACCCACCGCGAGGCATGCACACGTAGTAACACAATTGGAGCAAGCAGGCGTTGCAGTCGTTTTTCTTGATTTCCGCAAAAACCCGTTGGCAAACACCCCAAAAAGTATTGCACTGCTCGGTAAAATTTTTGGACAAGAGCAGCGAGCAGAAGCGTTTAATCAATTCTACCGTGAACAATTACAGCGTGTAACCGATGGCTTAGCGCAACGAAACAGCTCACTAGCACCTCCCAGCGTATTTATTCATAGCCGAGTAGGCATAATGGATATGTGCTGTGAAACAATGGTGCGAGGAATGATGGCGGATTTTTCTGATCACGTGAGCGCTAATAACATTGCTAAACCCATCGTTCCCGGCGCAGCAGGCGTTATGAATCTAGAGTACTTGCTGACATTTCAACCGCAGGTCTATATTGCTACGGCAGTCGGATCAAGTGATACATGGGCCGCAGGCCACACTTCACACGCCGACAATATCCCTCCTTATATTGTATTGGGGTCTGATGTGTCAGAAGACGTGGCAAGGGCATCTTTTAACAATGCGCTGTCGGCGTCCAATACTCGGGGAGTAAAACAATTAGAAGCCGTAAAACAAGGGCAAGCCTATGCCATCTGGCACCATTTTTATAACACGCCTCTCAATGTTGTAGCGGTTCAGGTATTTGCCAAATGGTTGTATCCAGACACGTTTCAGGCGCTGGACCCGAAAGCTACTTTAGATGAACTATACCGACGTTTTCAGCCGTTCCCGGTAAAGGGAACCTACTGGGTGAGTCTAAATAAGCACCCTCCTAAACCTATGGCTCTCGTCACAACTATGCCTGACAACACTGGAAACCAACAATGACCGCCTTGGCCAACCCGACGCCTAATACAAAAAATACACTTTCTGGTCAGTACAATGCGTTTATATGGAAACGAGTATTACTGTTAGGGGTACTCGTAATAGCGTTGGTGCTATCACTGATCACCGATATCGCCACAGGTCCGGCACAACTCGGTATCTTAGACGTGTTATCAGGCTTGGTCTATGGTATTGATAACCCAACCACTGAAGTCATTATCTGGGATGTACGCATGCCCTATGCCTTAATGGCATTGATAGTAGGGGCATGTTTGGGGTTGGCAGGTGCTGAGATGCAGACGGTACTCAATAACCCTCTCGCCAGTCCGTTTACCTTAGGTGTGGGGGCTGCGGCCACCTTGGGGGCATCTTTAGTTATTGTACTAGACCTATCCTGGACAGGGCTTAGCTTCAATGTACTACTACCGGCATCAGCCTTTGTGTTTGCATCAGCGGCGTCTATTCTGATTCTAATTTTATCCCGCACGCTAGGCGCTAGCATCCATACCGTCGTATTGTTTGGTATTGCTCTAATGTTTGGTCTAAACGCCGTAGTAGGGCTACTTCAATTTGTGGCAGATGCCAATTCACTGCAACAAATAGTCTTCTGGACGATGGGCAGCCTGGCACGGGCAAGTATGGATAAAGTGGCCATCGTCACAGTGGTATTTGTTATCTGCCTGATATGGAGTGTCGGCCATGTTTGGTCACTCACTGCATTACGAACAGGTGAAGATCAGGCGCGCAGTATCGGCATCAATGTCGAACGCATCCGCTTACTGGTGCTGCTACGCGTCAGTTTATTAACGGCTATAGCGTTAGCATTTGTAGGCGAAATTGGTTTTATCGGCTTAGTTGGCCCTCACATTGCCCGAATGATGCTAGGTGAAGACCACAGGTTCTTCTTGCCCGGCAGTGCCTTGGCAGGCGCGTTGCTATTGTCTTTATCCTCTATCGCATCGAAAGCATTAATACCCGGTGTTATTTTACCGGTGGGTATTGTGACAGCGCTGGTAGGCATCCCACTGTTCATTTCTTTGATTATGAGTCGTGGTCGAGGCGCAATGGTATGAGTTTTTCAATCTCTGAGTTAAACATTGGCTACGGCTCACGCACCGTTATCGCCGATATCACTATTCCTGAATTACCCAAGGGTGCAGTGGTGGCCGTTGTTGGCCCCAATGCCGTGGGGAAATCCACCTTACTGAAATCGATTGCTGGGCTGGTGAGCTATTCCGGGAGCATTCAATTTAACCAACAAGCATTGTCGTCTATGCCCAGAGCGGAGTTGATTAAAACGTTAGGGTATCTACCACAAGCGCTTCCTCAAGCGATTAGTTTAGTGGCTTATGAGGTCGTGTATAGCGCCTGTCGTGCCGTCAGAACCGACTTGACTGCGGAACAGGTTGAACATGCTATTGAGAACACCTTTGAGCGACTGGGTATTCGTAATCTCGCACTTAAACGGTTAAGTGAAATGTCTGGCGGCCAGCGCCAAATGGTTGGACTGGCACAGGTATTGGTTCGGCAACCCAAACTATTGCTACTTGATGAACCCACCAGTGCGCTAGACCTTCATTGGCAGTTAAATGTGCTAGAAGCCATTCGTAAAGAAACCACTCATGAGAACGCTATTGCGCTGGTAGCCAGTCATGATCTTAATTTGGCATTACGCTTTTGCGACTATGTATTAATTTTAGCGCCCCGTGGCGTATTGGCGCTGGTCACACCAGACCAACTTACGCCTGAACACCTGGCGCAGGCTTATGGCATTGAAGGCCGCGTAGAGGCATGCTCAAAAGGATTCCCCATTGTTTTGGCAGATAAAGCCCTCCCCCGCTAGTCTATTATTGAATTGGAGTTAGTTATGCACGTTTCAGGCACCGTTACGACACCATTAGGCAGCAAGTATATCCATAAACTCTGCAAACATTTCACCCACCGTGTTCCAGCAGAGTGGGATGAATTGACAGGGATAGTACGCTTTGACATGGGCACATGCACCATCACGGCCACCAATGAAACCCTGACCTTTGGTTGCGAAGCTCAAACAGAAGATGATTTGAACGCCATCTTGGAAACCGTAAAAAGCCACTTTGATCGCTTTGCATTAAAAGACCAGTTAGAGCTTAACTGGCAAGACAATAATACTAAATAACCTTTCCTTTCTTCAACCGCCCTCACCCCCTACCCAACAGAGGTTAGCGTTCAACCATTGAGTGATGAGCGCGTCCTTTGATGATGGTGATGCGTACTCAATAGACCTGTTAGGAGAAAGCACACATCACCACCATCGTTTCAGAACAAATCCTTTTGTTCCTACCACTTTGAAGATGACCAGTCCCCAAAGCATTTTGATCGTTTGCCCGATCATTAGCCGGCCGAACGACAAGCTTTGCTGCGAAGACTTGATAAAATAATCCCAGCAACAAATCTTAATGATAATTATTCTCATTTAATTGTCATCTTATGTCAATAGGTTTATTAATTAATACTTTAACTGTACTACTGGCAGTGCCTCCACTGAGCAAAGAAATACTGTACCACTCTCGTTTTGAAATCGATTTTGCCCTAATCTAACAAAATGGCCTGAAATAATAAAAGCGGGGCTGAGCAACCTGGTATCCATAGGCACCGTTTGATGTCCTACTGTCTCTATAGATATACCATTTTTTTGTTTTTCGGTTCAGGAAAGGCTCAATGAAAAAAAATGCTGTAGGAAGAAAGCAATACTCAAAACGCGGGATATCAACCAAACTAATAGAGCCAACAGTTCTCCCTGTCTGTGTACATGCTGGAACCAATATTATTTTTAGCTGCAGACAAAAGCCAGTGAGATCAGCCAGATAATAACAAAGAGCAACTAATCAGATTGTTTTTCAAGTTGTCGGTAATTAATCCCAATGCCTCCACTCACATTAATGTGATGGCAAATGAAATACTCTTGACTAAAATCAATTAAATGCAAACAATAATCATTATCATTTGAGTTGTCACATAATCAACTTATTAGCCGGAACCCAAAATGCATTCACTGAAGGTCACCAAGCAACACACCAGAATAAGCTATATTATGCTTTTCATGCTATCGGCTGGAAATTTATACGCGGCTGAAACAAGCACAGAAGAGCCCGTTAATTTATCTAACCTCATCATCGAAGGCGAAAAAGGGGCTGGGCAGTATGACAAAACATTACTTAACGACCAACTCCTTGATGTCCCTGGCGGCACTAACTTGGTAGATTTAAGTGAGGTTACAACCAGTCAATCGACACTCAGTGATGTTTTGGGTAATGAGCCCGGCATTATTATGCAAGAATTCTTTGGCGGGAACGATCAACCCAGACTTAATATAAGAGGGTCTGGCATACAAGATAACCCGGTAAACCGTGGTGTGCAGCTATTATCAAACGGTTTACCTCTTAACCAAGCCGACGGTTCATTTATTATCGGTCTATTGGCACCGCAACAAATGCGTTATGTTTCTGTATATCGAGGAGCCAATGCACTCCAGTATGGTGGCGCTACTTTAGGCGGGGCCATCAATATGATTCCTAGAACAGGTCTCAACAGCAACAACTTTGTTCAAGCAGAGGGTGGCTCTAACAGCCTTTTAAACGGGAATTTTGGCGTGGGTGGCGCAAATGAGTCATGGGATTATTACATCAGTGGCGGCCAAGCTCAGTCTGATGGTTTTCGTAACCATAGCGAAAGCGAACGCATTGATTTAGCATTTAATGTTGGTTACCAGATTAACGATAATATAGAAAACAGAACATATTTTAACTATACCGATAACTACTTCCAAATCCCATTCGTTGTGCAAAAAGGTATAGCACTTGATCACCCTGAAGCGGTTTTAGGTGACGGTTATGCTTCTGCTTATGCCCCACCCTCTGCCCTGCCAGCTCCGGCTGTTAATCATCCGTCTTTTGGCTGGAATGCACGAGGAGGCTGGGATGGTGTTTTTAATGCTTACAAGCGCAACCCTCGCAGAGAGTCAGAGCAGTTCAGGCTAGCAAACACCACTCGCATGAGTTTTGACCATACAGACCACGAATTGGGTGTTTTTGCAGAAACAGTAGATGACGTGTTTACCGACCCATTATCTCATGCCGTTGTCGAAGCTGATAATTTTGGTATCCAATACGCCTTCAACACAACGGGTGACTTGATTACGTCACAAGACGATCTGCTTATTTCGTTAACCGCCAATCAAGGAAGCATGCCCACCGAATACTGGGTTAACAACCCAGAAGATGGCACGCGTTTATTCCAGTTTGCAGATTTGGATATGGATGCCAACAATGTCGCATTAAATATGCAGTATACCGCCAAGGTTCACCAGCGAGTGCAGTTAGTCACAGGGCTTCAATGGCTGCATTACGAACGAGACATCAAAGGAACCGCCTCTACCCCTCCCTCCCAAGGTTTTGACAAAGTCGTTGCAGATGTTAACCAAGACCTGTCTTTTGATACGTTTAACCCTAAATTGGGTTTGATTTATGAAGCAGATGAATCTGTACGCTTCTTTACTAACCTGAGTCGAAGCATGGAAGCGCCAACATTCAACCATCTGGTTACCCGAACGGTTGGGGCTCTTATTGTGCCTGGTGAAACCAGCCCACCTTCGCCACCATTTACTGATGCCGAAATAGCGTCAGGCGCTGTTTTAAAAGACCTAAAAGCACAAACGGCCTGGACACTTGAGCTAGGTACTCAGGGCGAATGGCAAGACACATCATGGCAAATGACATACTACCACTCAAAAGTAGAAGACGAACTCATCACCTTGGTGACCGGGTTTGCTGTAAACGCAGAAACACTTAACTATACCGATGGCACAACCCATCAGGGGGTCGAGTTAGGTTTCAATACCAATCTGGGAAACAACTTGCTACTGGGCGGAGACAGCTTAAACACTAATATTGTCTACAACTACAGCCATTTTACCTTTGATGGCGGTATTTATAGCGGGAACCAAATAGCCGGTATCCCTGAGCATCTCGGTTATGTCGAATTAGCTTACCAGCCCAATGATAAGATTCTGATCGCGCCAAACATGCGCTGGCAGCCATCGGATACCTATGTCGATCATTCAAATACGCAAGTTCAAGATGCATTTATGCTGTTAGGGATAAAAGCATCTTATAAAGCCACAGATGCATTCCGTTTATACGCCGATTTAGATAATATTAACGATGAGACTTACCAGACATCTTATGTAATTCGTGGCATTTCAGATGTTAACCAGCCGACCTTCCTTCCTGGTCAGGGCTTCAGCTTTTCTGTAGGGGCAACCTATTCATGGTAAACCATCGTTTTATGTGGTTACAGGTCGCATGCATCACATGCCTGCTAGCCATTTTTTCTTCAGCCAATGCTGCAGAAAAGCGACCACAAATAACACTCGCTGGCCCTATGGCCAGCGTTTCCAACCCGCTAATGCGCATGGTGTCTTCAGGGGCACTTGCAGATATTACAGACAACCTCAAATTTGAACTATGGAGAACCCCAGACCAAATGCGTGCTATGTCTATTAACGGTGACGTTGATTTTATAGCAACCCCCACTAACGTGGCGGCTAACCTATACAATCGAGGAGCTGATATTCGTTTGTTAAACGTATCGGTCTGGGGAATACTCTGGATGGTCTCAAGGGATAACACCCTCAAAACCATCGCAGATTTTAAAGGCAAAGAAATTGCCATGCCATTAAGAGGAGATATGCCGGATATTATCTTTTCAACATTGGCTAAATCTTCAGGACTCAACCCCAAAACCGACTTTAATTTACGCTATGTTGCCAACCCACTAGACGCAATGCAGTTGTTAATCATGCGCCGGGTGGATCACGCTTTATTAGCCGAGCCTGCAATATCAATGGCCTTACGCAAAACTCAATCTTTCCCCGTGAGTGTGATTGCACCCGACCTTTACAGAAGTGTAGATTTGCAAGATGAGTGGGGGCGACTTTTAAAGCGGCAACATAGCATCCCACAAGCAGGCATGGCTGTTATCAATAGTTCTCTTTCAAACCATGAGATTAAACGGTTTAAAGACGAATATAAAAAAGCCACGCAATGGTGCATAGACAACCCTGATGAAGCTGGACAGTTAATTGGAAAAACGATCAAAATGCTAACACCAGAAGCTATTTCAGACTCTATTAAAGTCAGCCAAATACGCGTTGTTTCTGCTGCCGAAGCAAAACCAGAATTAGAGCATTTCTTTTCTATATTACATCAGGAAACCCCTGCTCTTATTGGCGGGACGCTACCTGACAACTCGTTTTACTATACAGAATGAACGCCTTCCTTAATATTCTAAAAGACTTCCCACGCTACCTTTGGAGTGGCTGGGGAGCCATTGCCAGTATCTGTTTATTTATTGCGCTTTGGGAATTCGGACACCAGGCCTATGGAAGTCTGGTTCTACCCTCTCCCCAAGTAGCTTTTTCTACGTTATGGCAGTTGTTACAAAATGGTGATTTGCAGGCAGATTTGTTGATCTCTTTAAAAAGAGCCATGTGGGGGTTTCTCATATCGGTTGTATTAGGGACTACATTAGGCTTATTAGCTGGTTTGTTTGTAACGGCATCAATGATGAGTCGACCACTCGTAACCATCTTAATGGGGATGCCACCTATAGCCTGGATTGTATTGGCGATGATGTGGTTCGGCATGAGTGACATGACAGTAGTATTCACCATTGTCATTGCCTCGTTCCCTATGGTTTTTGTAGGGGCTCTTCAAGGTACCAGAACACTTGAAAATGATCTGAACACCATGAGCAATATCTTCAAAGTGCCGCTACGGATGAAAATAGTCGATATTTATTTCCCCCATATTTTTTCCTATGTCTTCCCCGCATGGAGTGTCTCACTAGGCACCTGTTGGAAAGTCGTGGTTATGGCCGAACTGCTCGCCAGTAATAGTGGCATTGGTTCTGCGCTAGCGATCAGTCGCTCACAACTCGATACTGCAACCGCCTTAGCGTTGGTCACGATCATGGTTGCATCGCTGCTACTAATTGAATACCTATTAATGGAACCCATCAAACGGGAGGTTGAACAGTGGCGCAGTTAACCCAAACAAGCAGCTTAGAAGTCAGCCGCCTTAATCACCGGTTTGGTCCTGCTGAGATATTACGCGATATCAATTTTAGTGTACAAAAGGGGCAAGTCGTGTCTATTGTCGGCCCTAGCGGGGGTGGAAAAACAACACTGCTTCACTTATGCGCAGGATTATTAGATGTGTTAGATGGAGACATCAAAAACACGTTTGAAAGCTTCTCTTTTGCCTTTCAGGATGCCCGGCTACTCCCCTGGCAAACCACGCTAGATAACATTGCCTTTGGCCTTAAAGCAAAAGGCGTTAAAAAAGCCCTGCGACATACTCAAGCCAAAGAGATTGCTCTACGCTTTGGTTTAGATGAAGCGGATTTTAATAAATTCCCTAAAGACTTAAGCGGCGGTATGCGCCAAAGAGTTGCTTTTGCCCGCGCCTTAGTCGTTCAACCAGAATTACTCTATCTGGACGAACCATTTTCAGCGCTAGACATCGGCCTTAAACAAGAGCTACAAAGCATTTTAATAGAGCTCGTTAACCTTCAAAGTTTATCAATCCTATTTATTACCCACGACCTTATGGAAGCCGTCAAGTTAAGCCATCAGATTTTACTGCTTGATATTGACCCTGGACGAATTGTAGAACGCTTTACACTCAACAAGCCGCTACCAGAACGAGACGACCAGTTTGTTTATCAGGAAACAGCAAGGCTGCTAGCGCATCCTAAAATAAGGCAAACCTTTGAATTAAACCTGAGGGCTAAATAGTGGTGGCTAACCCAATAACATTAAACTCAAAGAACCCGCCCACGTTGCTCGCTTATGGATTTCGTCCATTTTTTTTATTGCTAACCAGTTACATAATTCTCACTACCCTGCTTTGGGGGATGCATTGGGCAGGTTTTATCTCTCTGATCTTTACCGATAACATCATAGAATGGCATATATACGAGATGCTATTTGGCTTGGCAGCAGCCGGAATTGCAGGGTTTCTACTGACCGCTCTACCAGAGTTTTTTGAACGAGTCACTCCGGTAACGGGCAAGCCCTTACTGTGGGCAATTATTCTGTGGGCTGCGGGACGGCTTAGCTTTTGGATGATCGACCTGCTTGGCCCCATCATCGTCAGCATTGTTAATTTATCTTTTTGGTTATGGTTATTATATCAAGTCATCAAACCGGTGCTTTCAGACCCGCAAAAAAGGCATTCTGCTCTGGCATTTTCAATCATGCTATTAACAACCATTCAGATCATCTTTTTTATATCCAAAATTGATTCATTACGCCTAATGACAGGGATAACAGCTGACTCTATTGCCATTCTTAAAATGGCCGTTGGGGCGTTTATGATACTAATACTCTCGGTCTTACAGCGAGTAAATACAGGCGTGATCAATGGCCAACTGGAGCAACTCGAGATTAATGAGCTATTTATCTCCCGTCCACCCAGATATTACTTAGCGATGTTTACTTTGTTACTCTTTACGATTGTTGAGTTTTTGTTGCCAGGAAACCATATTCTAGCGTGGCTGGCATTTGCTGTGTCGGCTGCGATTCTGAACACCCTCAACGACTTCTTTATCAAAGATGTCCGGTTGTTCACTATTCCACTGGTTTGGCCATTAGCCTCTATTCTTATGCTAATGGCCTTAGGCTATGGTTTTATGGCGGTTGATTATTTAGATGACAGTTTCTACAGCATCAACCATTTCAGGCACATCTTAACCACAGGCGCACTCGGGCTTGCTTATATAATGATAATGTCTATCGTCTCTACGGTGCATACGGGCAGAATATTACAGGCTAACAGGTGGTTGAATGTCACCGTTGCTCTGATCATTATTGCCAGCCTACTTAGAGCCTCTATAGCATTTTTTCCGCAATATGCACCCATGCTATTTTTTAGCTCGTCGCTCATATGGGTCGGCGCGTTTGTTGTTTATCTATTCAGGTTTTCTCTCTTCCTTATAAGCCCCAGAGCCGACGGGTTACCGGGGTAGCTATAGCTGTATTGGACAGACAACAAAAAAAGGGCAATTAAGCCCTTTTTTGTTATTTACCTGCGAACACTGTTAACTTACATCATCGACTGCAAATAATTCTGCAATCCAATCTTATCAATCAGCCCTAACTGTTTTTCAAGCCAGTAGGCGTGATCTTCTTCGGTATCTTCTAGCTGCTTAACCAGCATCGCACGCGTTTCATAATCTTGCTCGGTTTCACAAAGCGCTATTGCTGCTTTCAGGTTTTTTACGACAGAGTATTCTAAATCTAGGTCGCTTTGCAGCATTTCAGGAACGGTCGACCCGATATTTAGCGGCTCACGTTTAGTTAAGTTTGGTTTACCTTCTAAAAACAGGATGCGTTTTATCATCGCATCTGCATGACCCGTTTCATCTTCCATTTCATGGCCGATTCGTTCAAACAGCTTGCTCAAACCCCAGTCATCATACATTCTGGAGTGAACGAAGTACTGATCCATAGCCGTTAGCTCACCGGCCAACAAGTCGTTTAATACGTCGATTACCTTATTACTGCCTTTCATAAAATGCGCTCCTACAAGAATTAATCGCCGATCATGCTTTGTAAATAGTTTTCAATACTGATATTTTCGATTAGCCCAAGCTGAGCTTCAATCCAGTCCAGGTGCTCTTCTTCGGCTTCTAGAATTTCGCCTAACAGGTCTCGGCTTACATAGTCAGAAAGCGTTTCGCAGTGTGCCATTGCTTCTCGTATGTCTTGCAGCGTAACCACCTGAAGCTTTAAATCACACTCCAGTATCTCTTGAGTGTTCTCACCGATCAGCAACTTGCCCAGTTTTTGTAAATTAGGGATACCTTCTAAGAACAAAACACGTTCAATCAGCTTATCTGCTTGCTTCATGTCTTTAATTGATTTTTTGTACTCGCGCTTGTCAAGCTCACCCAATCCCCAGTGCTTGAACATACGGGCATGTAGAAAATACTGGTTAATGGCAATCAGCTCATTACCCAAACACTTATTGAGCAATTCGATGACTTTTTTATCACCTTTCATAATGAAGACCCTTTTAGAAATAGCATGAGAGCAACAATACCACACAAACTATAAATAGTGGTTTGCCTTTAAGCCTGTAGAGGGAGAGTATAGACGAAATAAACTCGATGCCAAGTGCCACCGAAGATTTGGGGGGGGGGGGTCAAACGAGTGAAAAATATATAGCTACAAGCTATTGATATTAAATAATATAATATTATCAATAGAGAGCACTTATATTAGCACGACACCTCTTGAGCGAGATGCAAGGCCTGAGACAACTGAAGCTGTGAAATAGTATCTTTAACCAGGTCTTTAGCATAAGAAGCACACTGCCCGCAGCACCCACCTACACCTAAAGAAGCACGAACATCACCAAAGCCAGTCGCACCTTCATGAACTGCACTTTCAATGTCTTTATCGCTAATACCCTTGCAGATACATACCAACATTACACATAGCCCCGCATTAAGTTTCAATAATCATTATTATATGCTAATGAGAATCTTTATCAATAAGAAATTTTAAATATATTTCTGTTTGATCGTTTATTTGATTCTTGCTTAATGCCTGATAGCATTCTTGCACAGCCAATTCTTATGAAAGAAAATAACCTTAAAGAACCTCTTACTTAGCTGGAATATCTTAAAATGCCGATATCACCGTCACTTAAACCTAAACGACTCAACGATAACGGCTTGAATGTACAATGCGTATTCAATATAAACGAGCTACCTATAGGTATTATTAAACCGCTCTCTGAGAAGATTGAAGAGTTCCATAAATATAGTCAGCTTATATTGGTCGGTCACAGAGGGAAGCTGCTTTGGGCGTCTTTACCTAATGCCGATTCGCTTACAGATGCTCCAGCAAATAGTAACCCTATTGATAGCTTTACAATTGAGACAGTCTCAATGTGGTTAACTACAACGCATCCCAACCTCTCATTCAGAGTGATTTACCCAGGCAACCCACCCGTTAACTTAATTGCCCTCGGTAAATTGGCTGGTTGGCATCACGAGTCACCCTTTAAAGTGGGTATTAACAACCACTGGGGGTCCTGGTTCGCCTATCGCTCTGTTATATTAGCTAACAGTGATTTCGCCATCACACAACCATTAGCCTCAACATCGCCCTGCTCTACCTGCAAGCATAAAATTTGTATTGATCATTGCCCTGCAGCCGCGTGTAATGAGGGCGAATTAGAACTAAATAAATGCATCAGCTATCGAAAGTCAGCTAACTCTCAATGCAGCCGTACCTGTCTCGCTAGGGTGAGCTGCCCTGTTAAGAGCGAGCACCGTTATACTGAACCGCAACTCAATTACCACTATACTGAATCCATGAAAATAATTAATCTCTACAATTTATAGGACCACTATGAGCGATTCTAAATCGGCAAAACATAAAGCCAGTATGGAAAAACAAAAAGAACAGATAGACAAGAGCATCGCTAAGGCAGATACCGAGCGAGGCGTTTCAATTCTGCTCACGGGTAATGGCAAGGGTAAATCTAGCTCTGCTTTTGGAATGGTTATGCGTAGCCTTGGGTACGGTTACAATGTGGGTGTTGTGCAGTTTATTAAAGGTGTTCAGCTATCTGGCGAAGAAATCTTCATTCGAGAAAAACACCCTGAAGTACAGTTTCATCAAATGGGTACAGGCTTTACCTGGGACACTCAAGATAGAGATTCCGATATCGCAGCCGCCGAAGCTTCATGGGTGCATGCAGAACGAATGCTCAAAGATGAAAGCTTACACCTAGTGGTATTAGATGAACTCACCTATATGCTGGCCTACTCTTACTTAGACGAAGAAACAATTCTTAGCGCCATTCGAAATCGTCCAGCCAATCAAAGCGTGGTGGTAACGGGTCGCGGCGGCGGTAAAGCCATTCGTGAGTTAATGGATACCGTATCAGAAATTAACGATATCAAGCATGCCTATACTGCTGGCGTCATGGCGCGTAAAGGTGTCGATTACTAAGACAGCCTTGAGCTAGTCGCAGGTTTTGATTAAGCTAAGTAATAAAGTACCCTTAAACGTTATCAGCACCTTTAACATTTTGATTTTAGAGCGAAAATAAGATGCCAAAAGCAAGTGAACTAAAGAAAAATACCGCCGTTGAATATAATGGCAATGTTTACGTTATTAAAACCATTGACCGTTCTGTGCCTCAAGGCCGAGCAGGCGGCAGCATCTACCGTATGCGTATGTACGATGTTGCGACAGGCAATAAAATTGACGAGACATTTAAAGATTCAGATATGTTGAACCTTGCGGACTTAACTCGACGTCCCGCTAAGTTTTCATACTCAGATGGCGATGAGTATGTCTTTATGGATAACGAAGACTATACATCTTATATCTTCAACAAAGAGCGCATCGAAGAAGAACTACAGTTTATTAATGAAGATACTAACGGCGTAATGGTCGTGATTGTAGGTGAAACACCCGTTGCCCTTGATTTACCTGCGAACGTTGACTTGGATATTATCGAAACGGACCCTGCTCTTAAAGGGGGTTCAGCCACCGCTAGAACTAAGCCGGCTATTTTATCGACTGGTGTCACCGTGCAAGTACCTGAGCATATTTCAACCGGCGAGCGCATCACCATCAGCGTAGAAGATCGTAAGTTTGTGAGCCGTGCTGATTCAAAATAAATAGATATAACATATAAAGGGCATTCTGGTTATTCATGAACTGCCCTTTATATGTTTTGTCGCGCTACTCGACTGTAGACTCAGCCTTAGGATAAGGCAGCACTAGGTTTAATATCACCGCGACAATAGCACACAGACTTACGCCTTTCAGCACCATCTCACCACTGCCTATTGCCATCCCACCAATACCAAAAACCAGTACCAAAGACACGATACAAAGATTACGCGATTCACTCAGATCGACGTCAGCCTTAATTAATGTGTTGAGACCAATAACGGCAATAGAGCCAAATAATAAGATTAGTATTCCGCCCATCACTGGCGTCGGCACCGTTTGTAAAAGTGCACCAAACTTACCCACAAAAGCCAGTAAAATGGCAAACACAGCCCCCCAGGTCATTACGATAGGATTAAAGTTTTTTGTCAGAATTACGGCACCCGTAACTTCAGAATAAGTCGTATTAGGTGGCCCTCCGATCATCGCTGCGGCACCTGTTGCGATACCATCACCTAGCAGCGTATTTTGCAAGCCAGGTTTCTTCAGGTAATCTTTCCCTGTGACCGTTCCAATCGCCATGATATCGCCTACATGCTCAATCGCAGGGGCAATCGCAACAGGGATCATAAATAGCACCGCTTGCCAGTTCCACTCAGGCATAACAAAGTTAGGCATGGCAAACCAAGCAGCACTCTCTAATGGCGCAAAACTAACAAGCCCCAGAAATAACGACAGTACGTACCCCGTCACAATGCCAGATAAAATAGGCAGTAACCTAAATATTCCATGCCCCTTTATAGCCACCAGTAACGTCACAAAAAGACTCGTTAGCGATACGATTAGGGCTGTGTTATAAGGCATCAACTCGGCAGAGCCATCACCTGTTTTACCCATCGCCATATTAACCGCAACGGGCGCAAGCCCAAGGCCGATCACCATAATAACCGGACCAATTACAACGGGCGGCAGCAGTCGATCAAGAAAATCAGTGCCATAAATTCGAACGGCAAAGCTCATTAAAATATAGAGCCCACCGGCAGCCACCAATCCGCCCATTGTGGCAGGTAAACCCCACGTTTGAGTGCCATAGATGATAGGCGCAATAAAGGCAAATGATGAAGCAAGGAAAATAGGCACCGTTCTTTTAGTCACCAATTGAAATAACAGTGTCCCCATACCTGCAGTGAACAGTGCCACGCTAGGGTCAAGACCTGTAATCAGGGGTACCAACACCAAGGCGCCAAAGGCCACTAATAGAATTTGTGAGCCTGCGAGTGCATTGTGCCAAGCAGGCGTTCTGCTTACATCTGAAGATGTTGAGTTCATTTGTTCGCCCTTATTTGGTACCAAATATTTTATCACCGGCATCCCCTAAGCCCGGTAAGATATATCCGTTTTCATCGAGGCAGCGGTCGACTGATGCTACATAGATGTCAATTTCGGGGTACGCATCCGTCACACGCTTGATACCTTCAGGGGCTGCCACTAACACCAACACTTTGATCTCTTCGCAACCGGCTTTTTTCAACATTTCAATTGTCGCAACCATCGACCCTCCTGTTGCCAGCATAGGGTCAATCACCAACGAAATTCGGTCTTCTATTTTACCCACTAGCTTTTCAAAATAAGGCACTGGTTCTAACGTTTCTTCATCACGGTACAGGCCAACCACGCTCACTTTTGCACTAGGCACTAACTGTAAGACGCCGTCCATCATGCCCAATCCCGCTCTCAATATCGGCACAACTGTGACTTTTTTGCCTTGGATTTGCTCAACTTCGATAGGGCCTGCCCAGCTTTCAATGGCGGTTGTTTCTAGTGGTAAATCTTTAGTGGCTTCATACGTTAATAGGCAACCCACTTCTGTCGCTAGCTCCCTAAAACGCTTGGTGCTAATCTCCGCTTCCCGCATTAACCCTAGTTTGTGCTGCACTAGCGGGTGCTTTATTTCATAAACAGCCATCTACTATCACCTCTATTCTGTTGCGAAGAATTAAATATTTTGCTGAGACTCGTTTTTGATATTTACCCAAAAATGTAACATACGAACGGTCTCAAATTGCAGAAAAGTATAACGGTTGCGATCTAGCTTATAAACAAAATTGAACGTGCTCGTCAGTTTTTCATAAAATGTAAGCCTAAAAAAAGCCCCTGGGTTTAATCCAAGGGCTTTATCAATGAAACAAAGTAGAAAATGGGTGCTTAATGCTAATTATGCGGCATGAGCCAAACTGAGGTCTGCCGTTTCTTTTTTCTCTCGTAGCATAAAAGTCAACAAAGCGCTGAACACTAACAAGCCACCCGCAACAGCGAAAGAGCTAGTAAATGAACCGCTAGACGCTTTTAGCACTTCTGCAACCCTAACCAACACAAATGCACCCACCCCCCACGCGGTGAACAGCATACCGTAGTTAGTTCCAAAGTTTTTGGCTCCCCAAAGCCCCTTAGCAAATGCAGGGAACAATGAAAGATTGGTACCATAGTTAAAGCCAATAAAGGTAGCGAGTACAATCAGCGCAACGGCACTGGCATCATTTCCGCCCAAAAGTGGTATGGCCGAAAACATCAGTACCGCTTGGAAAATCAACATCGCAAACAATGTATTAATGCGCCCTATACGGTCAGACAATACACCCGCGACAACACGGCCACCCGCATTACCTACGGCCATAATAACCACTGCCATAAATGCCATCGCCCCCATGCTTTGCTTGGCCATACCCGCAACACTGCCGATAACCATCAATCCGGCACCTGCACCAATGAAGTAAATAGTCCACAAGATATAGAACTTTGATTCTTTAAGTAATTCCGATGGAAGCAACTCACGAGCAGCCGTCGCTTGTGAGGCAGCAGGTTCATTTACACTATAGTGTTCAGGCGGATTACTTAAAAGCATGGCTAATGAACACACAACAACAGTAAAGCCTACGCCTAATATCATCATCGTCGTTTGAAGTCCCAATTCGCCCGTAAGATAGCTTGCAAGCGGTGCAATATAAACCGGTGCCAAGCCAAAGCCTGATACGACAATACCGGCAATCAGGCCTGTTTTAGCTGAAGGAAACCACCGCAACGCAGGCGGTGTCGCAGAAGAATAACCAAAGCCAATACCGGCCCCCGCAAGCACGCCAAAACCAATAATCCAACCCCAGTAATCAGCGGTCTGGGAGATAATTAAAAAACCTGCTCCTACTAATAAACCGCCTAAAATTGCCGTTACTCGCGGACCAAACCGATCCTGGCATTTTCCAGCGACCACCATCGTCAATGCAAATGTAAGACAAGCAACCGCATAAGGATCGTTAATCGATGATAAATCCCAGCTAAACACACCGCCCTGTTGAATCGACTCTGATATCTCTTTCTTAAAAATACTCCAAGTATAAAGTACCCCTAAAGCTAAATTGATACCTGTACCCGCCAACGTGACGCGCCACCCTTTGTTCTTCATCTATTATCCCTCTTGCAATCTTAGTAGTGCTGTTCGTATGTGAGCTTGAATATCTATAATTGCGGCATTAAAGCGGATATAGGGAGAGTTGTACTTGTATAAGATCAAGCGCTAAATTAAGAGCCAAGCGCTATTGATTAAAAGAGGCTTGTGATCATCTATTAGTCTGGTACACAATAACTTAACAACATGATCTAGCACGACTTAAAAATACAATAATAAATCTAAGGTGTAAGCATGAACCAACCCCAAAATCACCATTTTGATTACGACTACATTGTTATTGGCAGCGGATTTGGCGGCTCAGTCTCTGCGTTACGCTTATCAGAAAAAGGCTATAAAGTATTAGTCATTGAAAAAGGGAAATGGCTTAAAGCTAAAGACTTCCCTACCACTAATTGGAAGCTAAAAAAGTGGTTATGGCTACCTTTACTCAAATGTTTCGGCCTATTCAAAATGACCTTTTTTCGCCATGTCACCGTATTGTCAGGTGTTGGTGTAGGCGGTGGTTCTTTAGTCTATGCCAACACGTTACCCGTCCCTAAAAAGTCTTTTTTCGAATCGGATAGCTGGAAACACTTAGGGAACTGGGAAGAGGAACTTACGCCTCATTACAAAACAGCACTTACCATGCTGGGTGCAACGCCGTCTCCCAGAAAAGAGCATGGCGATAAAGCCCTACAACAACTGGCAAACAATATTGGTAAAGAGGACGCCTTTGAAGCGCCGAACGTGGCGGTATTTTTTGGTGAACCCGGTAAAAAAGTACCTGACCCTTATTTTGAAGGCAAAGGGCCTGACCGCGTAGGCTGCACTTTTTGCGGCGGTTGCATGCTAGGCTGCCGATTTAATGCAAAGAACACCCTAGACAAAAACTATCTCTATTTTGCACAGCAAAATGGGGCAGAAATTAAAGCAGAGTCAGAAGTGATTGATGTTAGAGAGTATCTTGCGGGGGGTATTCATGGCTATAGTGTCGACTGGAAAAACTCAACACGCTATTTTGGCGAGTCAGGAACGCTTCATACTAAAGGTGTTATCTTTGCTGGCGGCGTTATGGGCACTATAAAGTTGTTGCTCAAGCTCAAAGAAACCTCTCTTCCTAGAATTTCAGATCGCTTGGGTTACGGTATTCGCACTAACTCTGAAGCTGTTATTGCCGTTACTACCGCCAGTCAAAAGAAAGACTATTCTGAAGGCATCGCCATCGGCGCACTGCTTCACACCGACGAACATAGCCATTTAGAAACAGTGCGTTATTCAGCAGGAGCAGGTTTCTGGCGACTCGCTATGGTACCGATGGTTCGAGGGGGTAATGTTATCTCTCGCGTGTCTAAAATGGTCTGGCAGTGGATACGCCACCCAGTGACGAGTTTTAAAATCGCTACGGTTGATGACTGGGCTAAGAGAACGCAAATTTTACTCTTTATGCAAACATTAGACAGCACGTTGAAATTCACCCGAGGCCTATTTGGTATGAAGTCGCGAATGGATACCGGCGAAGCCCCTACGGCCTTTATTCCCGAAGCCCAAGACCTAGGGGACAAATACGCTAATATTATTGACGGAAAGCCCACTGTTCTGCTTTCAGAAACGTTACTAGGCATTCCCACCACCGCTCACATATTAGGCGGGGCATGCATGGGTAAAGATGCCTCAGAAGGGGTAATAGATGCAAAGCACAATGTCTTTGGCTATCAGAACCTGTATGTGTGCGATGGTTCGTCCATATCGGCCAATATTGGCGTTAACCCTTCACTCACTATAACCGCGCTCACAGAGCGAGCAATGAGCCATATTCCTGCTAAAGAGAGCGCTGAATGACCGATTGGTTTGCAGACCTATCTAACATCAGTGTTGCGGTGTTACTGATATCGAGCTTTTTAGGGTCGTTTATCACTGCCTCACTAGGCGTGGGTGGCGGCGCGTTTTTGATCGCGGTAATGGCTGGTATCGTGCCACCTCTTGCATTAATTCCTCTTCACGGAATAGTACAATTGGGCTCTAATGGCTCACGTGCCGTACTCACAAGAAAGCACATAGATAAGCGTGTCATTCTGTTTTTTGCTTTAGGGGCTTTGCTCGCATCAGGCAGTGCTATATTGCTTCTTGACGCGGTAGGAACCGACTTTATACCACCACTCATCGCTGTTTTTATTCTCTGGCTATGTTGGGGCCCCATGCCAGAATTAGGTCTAGGAAAGAAACCTATCCCCCTGTTTATCGGTGGATGGTTAACCACTATGGCAACGATGGTTGTGGGTGCAACAGGGCCTCTCGTCTCGGCTTGGTTAGGACGAACAGGAGTTGATCGATGGGTTTATACGGCTAATTTTTCCAGCTGTATGACGCTTCAGCATCTACTAAAAATAGCGGTTTTTGGCTTGGCAGGGTTTGCCTTTACTCAATGGATACCGCTATTGATCTTAATGATCATCATGGGGTTCATCGGTACAAAAGTGGGGTTAAAAGTACTGGGTAAGTTGCCGGAGAAGCACTTTAAATTCCTTTTTAAAGTGCTGTTATCTATTTTGGCAATTAAGATTCTCTTCGTTTGGTTTTACTAAGACTTAAAACTATAGCGAACGTGCCACAATTTCTTTCATTATCTCATTGGTACCTGCGTATATGCGCTGAACCCGTGCGTCTGCCCATGCTCTTGCTATCGGGTATTCCCACATATATCCATACCCACCATGAAGCTGAACACACTCATCCATTACTTTGCACTGCAGGTCAGTGGTCCACTGCTTCAACATCGCGGCAGTCGGTACATCCAACTTTTTCTCTAAGTGCAACTCTAAACAACGATCGGTAAAGCAGCGACCTGCAAAAATATCTGCTTTCATTTCTGCCAGTTTAAAGCGGGTATTCTGAAACGCCATAATCGGTTTACCAAAGGCTTTACGCTCTTTGGTGTAATCGATTGTCCATTGAAGTGCGGCTTCGCAAGCGGCCATAGCGGTTAGCCCAACCAACAATCGCTCTTGAGGCAGTTCTTGCATCAACTGCACAAAACCTCGGCCTTCTGAATCACCTAGCAGGTTTTCTGCAGGGATTTCTACGTCTTGAAAAAACATCTCTGAGGTGTCTTGCGCCTTCATACCGACTTTTTCAAGGTTTTGACCTTTTTCAAACCCTTTTGTACCGGCTTCAACAATAAACAAGCTGGTACCTTTGGCACCTTCTTTCGGGTCTGTTTTAGCCACTACAATAACCAGATCGCACAACTGACCATTGGTGATAAACGTTTTTGAGCCATTAAGGATGTACTTATCCCCTTTTTTGATGGCTGTGGTTTTCACCCCTTGCAAATCAGAGCCTGCGCCCGGCTCCGTCATCGCAATGGCACCAATCATTTCGCCACTGATTAGCTTTGGAATGTAGTGTTTTTTCTGCGCTTCTGTGCCATGACGCAAAATGTAAGGCATCACGATATCTGAGTGTAATGAAAACCCAACCCCAGAAAGGCCCAATGCACCGGCTTCTTCCATAACCACTGTACTGTATCTAAAATCTGCGCCTACACCGCCATACTCTTCGGGTGCGGTTGGACATAAAAAACCCATCTCACCGGCTTTGCGCCATAGCTCTTTCGACACCTGCCCATCTTTCTCCCACTGCGCATGAAAAGGCACGGCTTCTTTTACGAAAAACTTATGCACTGAGTCGCGAAAGCCATCTAAATCTGAATCAAACAAAGGTCGATTTTTCACGGGTTATCTCCTGAATGTTGTATTTATTTTAGTTCGAATAACACCAGTCTCTCAAGGGAAGGCAGTCTTGCTCAATGCCCTAAACGGCCAATTTAAATAACCAAAAAAATCATTATTTAAAATCGGTCGCTACCCCACTTCGAAATCAACGTCTGCTCAACGCCCAGATGATCAAGCATTCTGGCGACCATAAAATCAACGATGTCATCGACTGACTGTGGGTTGTGATAAAAACCCGGACTGGCCGGCATGATGGTCGCGCCCATTTGCGTGAGCTTAAGCATGTGCTCAAGATGAATGGCGGAGTACGGGCTTTCTCGCGGTACCAAAATCAACTGCCTACGTTCTTTTAGTACCACGTCTGCGGCACGCTCAATCAAGTTATTACTCGCACCCGTTGCGATGGCAGACAACGCTCCGGTACTGCAAGGGCAAACCACCATTGACGTTGGAGCCCCCGAACCCGATGCGACAGGCGACATCCAATCTTCTTTACCTAATACGGTTATCTGCCCTTTTTTTGCTTGAAAGCGATCGGTCAAAAACGCCGTCAACGCTGCGGCTTGAGCGGGTATCTTAAGCGCTGTTTCAGTCGCAATCACCACATGTGCCGCTTTTGAAACCAGTACAAACACCTTAACGTCTGCTTTAACGAGACACTCGACTAATCGAAGACCGTACTGAGCACCTGATGCGCCGGTAATCGCCACTGTGACCCGTTTCTGATCAGCCTTCATTTATAAACCCTCTTGCAAAGCGGATATCAACGCTTGATGAATACCCGAAAAGCCACCATTGCTCATCATCACAATGTGTTTTTTACCTGTTGGGTTGTTTTTCAATTGCTGTTTTACGGTGTTGATAATTCCGTCAACCGAAGTGCCTAATTGATGCTTACCACCCGCAGCGAAAACCATATCACCTAACCAATTCATTGAACCATCAGAGGCGAGGTTTGCCCATATAACTTGGTCTGATTTTTCAGCCGATGCTAACAATGTGTTTTGATGGACACCCATTTTCATAGTGTTGGACCTAGGCTCTACCAGTATAATAATTTCATCGTCACCCACTTGCTTTCTTAACCCATCGAGTGTCGTTTCGATGGCGGTAGGATGATGTGCAAAATCATCATATACCTTAATACTGTCTATACCGCTTATTACGTCTATATCCGCCAGCAACTCTAACCGGCGCTTAACACCACCGAATTGGCTTAACGCTTCAGCCGCGACTTTCGCGGTCACACCGACATGTCGAGCCGCCGCCATAGCCGCCACGCCATTCAATACATTATGCAGCCCTGTCATCGTCCAATTGACGGTCGCGCTTTCATTGTCTATTTCAACCGAAAAAATTGAACCATCGGCAGATGTTAGCTGATAGGTCCAGTCGCCCTGCTCTGTCGAAATTGTTTGAACATCACTCCAGCAGCCTTTATCTAAGACCTGATTAATACTTTCAACGCTTTTAGGCGCAATGACCAGCCCCGTAGAAGGTACGGTTCGTATTAAGTGATGAAACTGAGTTTGAATAGCGGCCAAATCTGAAAAAATATCAGCATGATCAAACTCTAGATTATTCATAATTAGTGTCCGTGGGCGGTAGTGAACAAACTTTGAACGTTTATCAAAAAAAGCGCTGTCATATTCATCTGCCTCTACCACGAAAAACGGGGTATCACCTAACCGAGCAGAGGCTTCAAAGTTTTGTGGCACGCCACCAATCAAGAAACCTGGCGACATGCCGGCATATTCTAAGATCCAAGCTAACATCGTACTAGTGGTGGTTTTGCCATGAGTGCCCGAAACAGCCAACGTCCAACGGCCCTGTAACACATAGCGAGCCAACCACTCAGGCCCTGATGTATAAGGTAGCCCTCGATCAAGCACCGCTTCTACTTCTGCATTGCCGCGACTCATTGCATTGCCAATGACTACCAAGTCTGGTGCAGGGTCAAGGTTATCCGGCGAGTATCCATTCATTAGCTCAATTCCCTGAGCTTCTAATTGTGTACTCATGGGAGGATAAACAGCCTGATCAGAGCCTGTTACATGATGCCCAAGTTGCTTAGCCAATACCGCTAAACTGCCCATGAACGTACCACAGATACCTAAAATATGAATATGCATTTAAATTTATCGTGTCTTCTATTATTGAATTTTATAAGCAAACAGATTTTTCTGTTTTTGCGTCTTAGCGTACATCAGGTGTTCGTCGTTTCTCTACTTCAATCAAAACTAGCGTTCTCTGCTCTAGTGTTAATGATCGCCACGCTAAGATTTCTTCTAGCGTTCGAAAACAACCTAAACAGATATCACCATCGTCAAGACAACAATTTCTGATGCAAGGATTTATCAGTTGCTGCTCTTTAGAATGGGGCTGCATTTGCATCGAATTAATTAACCTAGACATATCCCCTTCCTACCGCTCTTCACTCTTAACCTTAGTTTAATAGCTAACAGCAAGGGGGGGAAGGGATTATCCAAGTAACTCAACTATTTCTAAATTCACCAACACAGATACACTTTTACTCTATACTAAAACAATACTTGTAGCCTAGACTCAACGCGACCGATATAACATCAGGAACCGCAATGCGCCAAACCTCCATTAGACAAACGATACCTCGAACAGCGTTTATCCTTGCTATTGCTATATTGCTTACATGTTTCGCTTCACTTTCATCAGCAGAAGACAAAACATTCTCAGTAGCTTATAACGAAAACTGGCCACCATTTAGCTACCGTGATGAAAATAACAAAATGACAGGGATACTGGTTGATATCATTAATGAGGTATTTGAAACTAAGCTTAACATGCCTATTGCGGTGTATGGATACCCTTGGAAACGCGTGCAGCACAACGTCGAAATAGGTGTCAATGATGCACTGGTGACAGCAGCCACGAAAAAGCGACTTCTGTATAGCGTAAGAAGTAGCGAGATCGTTTATACCTTGGAAGAAAAAGCATTTATAAGCAAAACATCAAAGCATCGAGATAGCTTATCTACTCTTTCACTAGATAATATTTCAAGACTTAAAAACTATAAAGTGTGCGATATGATTGGTAACGGCTGGGCAGACACGTTTTATGCACGCCATGGAATTGAGATAAAACGTTTTAAAGACATCAACATCTGCTTTCGAAACATCGCTTATGAACGCTTTGACATTGCCATACATGTCAGTGCGGCGGGTCTATCTCAGTTAAGATCAGAGTTTCTGACGGACGAAGTAGAAATGTTACCCGTTATTTTTGATGAAGTGCCGTTTCCTCTATTAGTTAGCAAAAAATCTCCTCATCTCGATATATTGCCAAAATTTGATGAAGCAATTAGAGCCTTTAAAGCAGAAGGACGGGTTCAACAAATTGTTGACCGCTATACAAAATAACAACACCGTCAGCGATCAAATGACCATTCTCTTTCTTCAAATAGGCTGAGCCAACAGGCTTTAGAATAAAAGTGGGTGTTATCGCCTATTGCTCCCTGCCCCTGCGCCGCTATAATCATTACTCTTTTTTCAGATTCCGGAAGTACGTCGAACAAATGAAAATTTATCTTGTAGGTGGTGCGGTACGAGACCGGCTTTTAGGGCTGCCAATTAAAGATCGTGATTGGGTTGTTGTGGGGGCGACACCAGAACAGATGATCAATGACGGCTATCAACAAGTCGGCGCTGACTTTCCTGTTTTTCTGCACCCCAAAACGAAAGAAGAATATGCACTCGCACGTACTGAGCGAAAGAAAGGCAATGGTTATTTAGGCTTTGAGTGTCATGCATCTCCTGACGTCACGCTAGAAGAAGACCTTAAACGCAGAGATCTCACGATCAACGCTATGGCCTCTTTCGAAAACACCCTTGTCGACCCTTATAGTGGACAGGACGATTTAAACAAAAGGATACTCCGCCACGTATCTGGCGCTTTCGCTGAAGATCCCTTGCGTATTCTCAGGGTCGCTCGATTTGCTGCACGATTTCATCATCTAGGTTTTTCTATTGCAGATGAAACCATCAAGTTAATGTCTGAGATCGTTCGATCAGGCGAAGCCTCACACCTTGTAGCAGAACGAATTTGGCAAGAAACCGCTCGTGCTCTAGGCGAACAGTCGCCTTGGGTATACTTCGAAGTCTTACGTGAATGTGGTGCGCTTAAGGTACTCTTTCCTGAACTAGATACATTATTTGGGGTGCCCCAACCTGAACTCCACCACCCTGAAATAGATACGGGTATACACAGTTTAATGTCATTAAAGGCCGCGTCTCTACTCAGCAGTGATATTGAAGTTCGGTTTGCTGCCTTGACTCATGATTTAGGCAAAGGTCTAACACCCATGTCCGAGTGGCCCAGACATCATGGTCATGAAAAAAAGGGGCTCACCCCCATAAAAGCGCTTTGCGCCCGATTAAAAGCCCCTAACGATGTCCGTACCCTTTCTTTATTAGCGGGTGAATTTCATACTCATGTGCATAGAGCGTTTGATCTCAAGCCGGCCACGCTATTAAAAGTTATTAAATCTTCAGATGCCTTTCGCAATCACAGTCGACTGAAACAATTATTACTGGTCTGTGAAGCTGATGCCAAAGGCCGTACGGGTTACGAAGATACAGAATATCCTCAACGGCAATATTTCTTAGACGCGTTTGACGCAGCTAACACCGTAGAGGTATCTGAACTCATCAAACAAGGGTTTAACGGCAAAGAGTTGGGCCAAGCCATCATGCGCAGCCAACAAGATAAAATTCAACAAATAAAAGAAGCCCACACGCACTAATGCAGGCTTTGGCAAAGGAACAGAACCATCAAATGAGTGACTCAGATCGAAAGCACAAAGTAGCACTTATTACCGGTAGCGCACGCCGTATTGGGGCGAGTATTGCACTAGCCCTTCACCAACAAGGCTATAATATTGTCATTCACTATAACCAGAGCAAGCGTGAAGCTGAAAAGGTTGTGGATGAGCTACTCAAAAGCCGAGCTCATTCAGCCATTGCGGTGCACGGCAACCTACAAGCCCTCAATGATTTAACCACATTAGCTGATTCAACCGTTGCGCAATGGGGACAAATTGACCTATTGGTTAACAATGCGTCTTGTTTCTACCCCACGCCTATTTCATCCGCCTCGGACATTGAAAAAACAGAGCCCAAATTCAAAGTTGATGACTGGAATGGGATACTTGATACAAATCTACGCGCTCCGTACGTCTTATCGTTATTATTAGCGAACGCGTTGCGTGAAACCAATGGCTCAATTATTAACTTAGTAGATATTTATGCAGACAGGCCATTAAAAAACCATTCTATTTATAATATCAGTAAGGCCGGTATTGCCATGATGACACAAACACTTGCTAAAGAGCTTGCTCCAGACATAAGGGTGAATGGCGTTTCACCAGGCGCTATTTTGTGGCCTGAGAGTGAAGCCGAAACAACCGAACAAAACACAACTCGAGAGCGCATTATCTCACAAACACCGTTGGCACGCTGCGGTTCACCGCATGATATCTGTGAGGCCGTTAGCTACCTCGCGAACAGCCAGTTTGTAACCGGACAAATAATCAAAGTGGATGGCGGAAGAAGCCTCCACTTATAAATATTTTTTTAAACTGAGGATACTCCATGAAGAATGTTGTAATTGTTGCCGCAGGCCGCACCGCGATAGGTGCATTCAGCGGCGGACTGGCATCAATGACCGCCGCTCAACTAGGTGCGACCACTATAAAGGCGCTACTTGAGAAATACGCTATTTCAGCTGATCAGATTGACGAGGTCATACTTGGCCAAGTGCTCACCGCCGGCTGTGGTCAAAATCCTGCTAGGCAATCAGCTGTTAATGCGGGCATTCCAAATACCGTTCCTGCAATGACCATCAACAAAGTCTGTGGCTCAGGGCTTAAAGCCGTTCACATGGCAGCCCAGGCAATTGCTTGTGGCGATGCAGATATGATTATTGCGGGCGGACAAGAAAGCATGAGCCAATCGCCTCACGTACTTCCAAAATCAAGAAGCGGTCAGAAGATGGGAAACTGGAATCTTGTAGACACCATGGTTAATGACGGTTTATGGGATGCGTTTAATGACTATCATATGGGGATCACAGCTGAAAACATTGCTGATAAGTTTGAGATTTCGCGAGAAGAACAAGACGCGTTTGCAGTAGCCTCGCAGCAGAAGGCGGAAACCGCTCAAAAAGCAAACCGTTTTGCAGATGAAATTATTCCTGTCACCATCCCTCAGCGTAAAGGTGACCCGATTGTCGTCGATACCGATGAAAACCCTCGTCATGGCGCAAACATTGAGTCGATGAGCAAAATGCGACCAGCCTTTAAAAAAGAGGGTTCCATTACCGCCGCCAACGCATCATCACTGAATGATGGCGCAGCAATGGTTGTGGTTTGTAGCGAAGAAAAGGCCAAAGCACTAGGGTTAACGCCTTTAGCGACCATTAAAGCCTATGCAAACGCGGGCGTTGACCCTAGCATTATGGGCACTGGGCCTGTACCCGCAACACAAAAATGTTTGAGCAATGCAGGCTGGACTATTGATGACCTAGACCTAATCGAAGCAAACGAAGCCTTTGCGGCACAAGCTATATCAGTTAACCGCGGACTAGGCTGGGACACGGATAAAGTCAACGTCAATGGCGGTGCTATTGCCCTTGGCCATCCTATTGGTGCTTCTGGCTGTCGAATTCTAGTCTCGTTAATACACGAAATGATTAAACAAGATGCTAAGAAAGGCCTCGCAACACTCTGCATAGGTGGAGGCATGGGCGTATCACTCGCTATTGAGCGATAACACTGGCTAATCCTCTTAACTTATCAACAAAGCTAGCATTAACGCTAGCTTTGTTAGATTTTCATGTATGAATTGAATTTGTCGTTAGTTTCAGTCAATAGCACGCTATAATAATCCCCACTATCAACCCTCCATAATGAAAACCTCTATCGTCTATGATAAATATCGTACTGTTCGAACCCGAAATCCCACCCAATACGGGTAACTTAATTAGACTCTGCGCCAACACAGGCTTTCAGCTTCACCTTATTGAGCCGATGGGGTTTGTTCTAGATGACAAAAGACTTCGTCGAGCAGGTCTGGATTATCACGAATGGGCCGCTGCAAAAATCCATAAAAACTATGACGATTTTTTAGCAGCAGAACAACCTGAACGTATTTTTGCTTTAACAACAAAAGGCAGTAAGTATTACCATCATGTTGAATTTGAGAAGAATGATTATTTAATCTTTGGACCAGAGTCTAGAGGTCTACCAGAAGAGATTCGGATGCAGATTCCAAATGAACGCTGGATACGCGTCCCGATGAAAGAAAGCAGCAGAAGCTTAAACCTTTCGAATACCGTCGCCCTAGTGGTATATGAAGCCTGGCGTCAACTTGACTTTGAAGGGGGGATTTAGCAAGGTAAGTGGCAAGAAGTGTGCACCTTTTAGATAGTATGCAAACAACCTTCTTGCGACTGTTAAGCTTGGTCGTTTCTACTCAATTAATGAGTAGCTGCGCCTTCTTCCTGTGCTGCTTCTTCTTGCTTACGCTGCATCGCTTCTGCAAAAATTGCATCAAAGTTAACCGGTGCCAACATCAACGATGGGAAGCTTCCTTTGTTAACTAAGCTATCAACAGCTTCGCGAGCATACGGGAAAAGCACATTTGGGCAAAAAGCACCTAATGTTTGAGCAAGTTGAGGCCCTTCAATCCCTGTAATGTGGAATATACCCGCTTGTTGAATTTCAACAATAAAGGCCACTTTCTCTTCAACTTTAGCTGTGATTGATAATGATAAAACGACCTCAAACTGAGAATCACTCACTTTGTTGCTTGCCGTATTCAAATCCATATTGATTTGAGGCTTCCACTGCTGCTGGAAAACTTCAGGCGCATTAGGAGATTCAAACGAGATGTCTTTTACATAAATACGCTGTAGAGCAAATTGAGGCTGAACAGGCGCTTGTTGTTCATTTTCCGGCATAACAATTCCTTAGTCTTAATATTTTTATTTATTGGGGTAATCGGAGCTCAAATAGCCGATACCTTCTGTCATCATAAAAGTTTAACTGCCATGATTCGAGTGCAGGTGTCACTTTTACTTAACTCAATTCGTATATTGACGTAATTGACTCGAGCTTAGATATTAGGAGATGGGGTCAAGGGGACTCAAGTTCAAGTGCTTGATCCAGTTTTCCTTTTCGTTCTAGCGCATACAGCTCATCACAACCACCGACATGCTCATCACCAATCCAAATTTGAGGCACCGTATGAGCACCGCTTTTAGCCATCATTTCACGCCGAAGAGAAGGGTCGTTATCGACCGCTATCTCTTCATATTCAACCCCTTTTCTATTCAGGAGGGCTTTTGCACGGACGCAGTAAGGGCAAAATCGGGTGGTATACAACACTACATTTTTCATCAACTACTACTCGTCTAATGAATGACTATTTCTTAACTAAAGGCAAGCTACTATTTTTCCACTCACTAATACCACCTGACATACGGCATACATTCTCAAACCCTGCCGCCTTAAGAGTTTTCCCCGCTATACCTGAGTGCTGACCTGCTTTATCTACAATAACTAACTGCTTATCCTTATACTTTTCAAGGTCAGCAGTACGATCTTTTAAACTAGCCAGAGGAATATGCACAGAACCTTTTATGCGCCCTTCACTAAAATCTTTTTTATCCCTAACGTCAAGAATAACCCCTTCATCCTTATTCAACAGCAAGGTCGCTTGCTGAGGAGAGATGGTACGCCCAGAGCGATGTTTCTCTAACAAAAATAGTGCAATCAGCAACCCTACAAAGCTTGAAGCTAGAATCCAGTGAGTCGTAGCAAATTCAAAAAGTCTTTCCATTATTACATCCAGCCGTCGATAAAATTAAGAATGGCGGCATTATACACAGCTACAGCAACTATCTAAACAACGTTTCAATTAGCTAAATATCATCGTTCGCGTTAAAATCACATCATGCTCATTTACATCAGTATTTATATGACTTTGAAACCCAAACAATGCGGGACAATTGATAAACCATGACAGACATACGCACACCTACTGCTCTGATTATCCTTGACGGTTGGGGCCATCGCGATGAAAGCGACTCAAATGCAATTAGTAATGCCAACACCCCGTTCTGGGATCAGATCTGGAACCAAAACCCACGCACACTCATAAACACATCGGGTATGGCTGTCGGTCTCCCTGAAGGACAAATGGGTAATTCTGAAGTCGGTCATATGAACTTGGGTGCAGGCCGTATTGTTTATCAAAACTTCACCCGGATCACTAAAGACATTGCTGATGGCGATTTTTTTAACAACCCAGCTTTAACAACCGCTGTAGATAAGGCGGTTTCAGCCAATAAAGCCGTTCATATATTAGGCCTATTATCGCCTGGTGGCGTCCACAGCCATGAAGACCACATTATTGCAGCCTGTGAGCTCGCGGCAAAACGCGGCGCAACCACGATATATGTTCATGGTTTTCTTGATGGTCGTGATATGCCACCACGAAGCGCCGAACCCTCTATTAACGCGATAGAAAAGAAACTTAAAGAATTAGGCGTGGGCAGATTGGCTTCTATTATTGGTCGCTACTATGCAATGGATCGCGACAACCGCTGGGATAGAGTTGAAGCCGCATACAACCTGCTTACACTTGCTGATGCAAAATTCACTTACCCTGATGGCGTCACTGCCTTACAAGCGGCCTACGCTCGCGAAGAAAATGACGAATTTGTGCAAGCATCCGTCATTCAGGCAAGCGGTGACCAGCCCGCTACGATCAACGATGGAGATACCGTTCTGTTTATGAATTTCAGAGCCGACAGGGCTCGTGAAATTACTCGTGCATTTGTCGATACTGAAGCGTTTACAGGTTTCAAACGCACTAAGGTTGCTCAACTTGCTGACTTTGTCATGCTGACCGAGTACTCGGCTGATATCAAAGCCTCATGCGCTTATCCACCTTCAGACCTTCCCAATACCCTTGGTGAATACATGGAGAAACTGGAGTTGAATCAGCTACGCATTGCAGAAACAGAGAAGTACGCTCACGTGACGTTTTTCTTTAGTGGCGGTCGTGAAGCACTGTTTAAAGGTGAAAGTCGAGAGTTGATCCCATCACCTGATGTAGCAACCTACGATTTGCAGCCTGAAATGAGCGCACCAGAGCTTACAGACAAGTTAGTCTCAGCCATCAAAGGCTGTAAATTTGACTTAATTATCTGTAACTATGCAAACGGCGATATGGTTGGGCATACTGGTAATTATGATGCGGCGGTTAAAGCAGCAGAGTGTTTAGATGAGTGCTTGAGAAAAGTTGAAGCGGCCATTAAAGAAGTCGGCGGTCAATGCTTGGTAACGGCAGATCACGGCAACGCTGAGCAAATGGTAGACCCTATTAGCGGCCAAGCACATACAGCACACACTACACAACCAGTGCCATTAGTGTATATGGGCGATAAAAAAATCACATTAAATGAAGGAGGAAAGCTAAGTGACGTAGCCCCCTCTCTGCTGGCTTTAATGGGGTTAGCTCAACCTGAAGAAATGACAGGAACCTCTCTTATTGTTGCTGAATAAGCAATTTTAAAGCGCTAACGGGGTGAGTTAAACTCACCCCAAATTATGCAAACATACGGAATAATCAGCCAATAATAATGACAATAACGGCCTGCCATCTACGTTCTAATAATCGTTTAGTAATACGCGCGCTGCCCTTTATTGTCTTACTTTTATTACTTTTCCCTATTTCACCCTCTCATTTATCCGCAGCGAATAGCGAACCTGAAGTTTCTCCTAAGCAATTAAAAGAGCTCAAGAAAACGATTGGCAAGCTCAATAATGAACTAGATAAGGCAGAAGGGAGGAAAAATGAACTTCAGAAACGGCTAAAACAAAGTGAGTTAGAAATAAGCCGTATTGGTAAAGATATACATAAAGTGCAGCAACAACTCAATGATGCACAAAAACGCCTTAAAGCGCTTCAAGTTAAAAAGAAGGCTCTAGAACTACAACTTAAAAATCAGCAATCTTACTTAAAAAAACAAATTGTTACAGCTTACTCCTTAGGGAGACAACCAGCCGTTAAAGTTTTATTAAACTTAGAAGACCCACAAAAAATTGACCGGACTCTCGCATATTACGATTATTTCAACAAAGCACGCGCAAAAGAGATTGAGTCCTACCGCTCGACGATTAACCAGTTGAGCAGCACGCGAACCGAAATAGATCAAGAAAATGAAAAACTGATTAACGCACGTAGCCAACTTGTTACCAGCAAATCGGAACTCAACGAGAGCCAGCGAGCTAGAAAGCGGGCGCTAGCAAAACTAAACAGTTCAATTAAAGGTAAGAGCCGTGAGATTGAAAAGCTTACGAACGACCAAAAGCGCTTAGAGAAACTTCTTCAAGAAGTCGAGAAAGCAATTGCTGAGCTAAAGTTACCTGAAGACTCTAGACCCTTTTCACAACTGAAGTCTAAACTTCCCTGGCCAACTCATGGTAAAGTGACAAAATATTATGGTTCTCGCTTAGCAGGTGGAAAGCTACGTCTAAATGGCGTCATAATAGAAACTAATTCAGAAGTGAAAGTAAATGCCGTTCATTACGGAAGAATTGTATTCTCAGACTGGATTCGTGGGTTTGGTCTAATGAGCATAATCGATCATGGTGGCGGTTATATGAGTCTATACGGCCATAATAAAAGCCTATTAAAAGATATTGGGGATTGGGTTCGCACAGGGGAAACCATTGCCTACTCCGGCAAAAGTGGAGGCCAAAAAGAAACAGGCTTGTACTTTGAAATAAGAAAAAATGGCAGACCACAAAACCCATTAAAATGGCTACAACGCAAATAATAACACCTGACCTAACGGGACTTTATTAATGATAGATATTCAAAACCATCTACGCCAGTTAAAATCGACCGGCGCTGGATTTATCACCTTACCATTACTGCTTTCACTCGCACTTCATTCAAATGTAGCGCTATCAGAAGATACGGCTCCACAGATCAATAATAGCCCATCAAATCAGCTAACATCCGACAATGAAGCAACATCAGAAAATAGTGAGACAGATCAGCGAACAATTATTGCCCTGCCTGACCCAGAAAAACAGCTGCCGTTAGATGATTTGAGAAAGTTCACCGAAGTGTTTGATCGCATCAAGAAAACCTATGTAGAAGATGTCGATGACAGCACCCTTTTGAATAATGCCATTAAAGGTATGTTGTCTGGGCTTGACCCTCACTCAGCTTACTTGGAACCCTCTGCATTTGAAGACTTGCAAGAAAGTACCTCAGGCCAATTCGGAGGTTTAGGCATTGAAGTAGGGCAAGAGAATGGGTATGTAAAAGTTATTGCGCCAATCGATGATACCCCCGCCCAAAAAGCAGGCGTTGAAGCGGGTGACCTCATTATCAAGCTAGATGACACACCAGTAAAAGACATGTCACTCGATGAAGCTGTTAAATTAATGCGTGGCGAACCTGGCGAGCCGATTGTATTAACCATTGCTAGAGAAAGTGAAAACGGCCCTATCGAAATCACCATCATCAGAGACATCATTAAAGTAACCAGCGTTAAGACACGTCTGCTAGAGCCAGGGTATGGCTACTTAAGAATCACACAATTCCAAGCACAAACCGGTGAAGACTTTAGCAAAGGGCTAGCAACCTTAAAGAGCGAGAATGAAGGTGAACTACACGGCCTGATACTTGATCTAAGAAACAACCCTGGCGGTGTTCTTCAAGCGGCTGTTGCTGTTTCGGACAGTTTGCTAGACGACGGATTAATTGTTTACACCGAAGGCCGAATCAAAAGCTCTCAACTGCGGTTTAGCGCAACTCCTGGCGATGAGCTTAACGGAAAACCTGTCATAGTACTCATCAATGGCGGTTCAGCCTCAGCATCTGAGATCGTATCTGGTGCGCTGCAAGACCAAGGTAGAGCAATCATTATGGGCACAGAAAGCTTTGGTAAAGGTTCAGTACAAACCGTTATGCAACTCAATGAAGAGTATGGATTGAAGCTCACGACTGCTCGCTACTACACACCAAACGGACGTTCAATTCAAGCGTTAGGCATCGTACCTGATATAGAAGTAAGGCGTGCCAAGCTGACCGAGCTTCAATCACAAGATTTCTTCAAAGAAGCAGACTTAGCAGGTCACTTAAGTAACGGCAAAGAAGAGAAAGCAGGTAAGGATAAAAAAGTAGGAAGTACTGATCAAGACGACGCAGATGACCCTACTGCTATTCTGCAAAGAGACTTTCAACTACGTGAAGCTATAAACCTTCTTAAAGGCCTCACAATTCTTGGCAATCGAGCAATCAAGATGAGCCAGAACGCGTCTGAAACTAGCGCTACCCCCACTGAAAAATAACGCTAAGATGATGTCCATAAGTCTAAAAAGCACCATTCGCCAAATGGTGGTTAAACCTATTCAGATTCTATCATTTGGCTTGCTTTTGATCCCGAATCACTCATGGGCAGAATCCGTTAGCCAACCGACGATCGCGATTATTATTGACGATATGGGCAACCACCTGAAAACAGGTCGCCAACTAATTGATCTCCCCTACCCTCTAACACTTGCGTTCTTGCCACACCGAAAACATACCCCAGATTTAGCCCGAAGCGCTCATCGGCTCCATAAAGAAATAATGCTTCATATGCCAATGGCTAACACACTAGGACTAGAGCTCGGAGCAGGCGGTTTAACCGTGGATATGACCAAGCCCGATCTCACTAACACCTTACGCAAAGCGATTCAAGCAATACCTTACGTACAAGGCATTAATAATCATATGGGAAGTGCACTCACTCAGCGAAAAACTGAAATGGGTTGGGTTATGGAAGAGCTATATAACTACCCTCTTTATTTTGTTGATAGCCGAACAATCGCAAGTTCTATTGCAGGAACTACAGCTCAACAACACCGTATTCCAAGCTTAAGTAGAGATGTTTTTCTCGACCACTGGCAAACTCGCGAATCTATTCACAACCAATTTAACCGACTCATTCAAGTAGCTAAAGAAAAAGGCACAGCCATTGCCATTGGACACCCGCACCAAGTCACCGCCGACTATTTAGAGTGGGCACTACCGAAACTTGATCAACAAGGAATAAGAATTGCCACTATTAGCGGGCTTTGGGCCATTAGAAACAATGGCCAAGGTATGTTTAGCAACCGCAAGCAACACGCCTCTCATTCATTTGCAACTACAACAAATGAAGCCAACAACAAAAAACTTAAATCCGCTAACAAACTATAAGACTTAAAGCCTAAAAATTAACACCAACTCATTGGTTAGATTAAGGTTTCACTTCTATACTTATTAGTATTCAGCAAGCCAAAGTCGCCAATTATTAAGGGTTCAATAAGTTAACAGCATGAGCGGACAAAGTATCGAATCACTATTTAAGGGTGACCAAATTTCCGTCATTACCTTTTCTACCCGAGAGGCTTCCTTCGCGATTCCTCTCGAACAAGTCAAATATATTGAAAAGGATGTTAAACGCAATATTAATGTCGGTAAACTTGACCGCTTTAACCACGAAGTTATAACCTTCCAAAATAATGCTGTTCCTTTATTTGATTTCAGCTTGCTAACGGGTAGTCGGTCGCAGCTTGAAGAAAATAAAGAACTGATAGCCTTGCTTAATGAGCGAGAAAAAGACCATCGAGACTGGGTGGATGCACTCGACAGCGCGATCAAAACAAGCACCCCTTTTACTAAAACAACAGACCATGACAAGTGTGCTTTTGGTGTTTGGTATAACCAATTCGAAACTAACGATAGTGATTTAAAAGAAGTATTAGAGAGGTTTGATGAGCCACATAAACGAATACATTCACTTGCAGAGTCACTTTTAAACCTCGCAAAAAAAGACAAATCACGAGCGCTTATTAAGTTAGAAAAAGAACGCAACACAACACTAACTGAATTAATAAGATTGTTTGAAACCGCACGAGAAAGAATTCGAAATAGCGATCGCCCAATTATTGTTTTTGTTGAACAAAACAACAATAAAATTGGCGCACTGAGACTGGATAATATACAAGATATTGAGACCTTCACCCTCGAAAATTTTTCGAGAGACACATCTACTGAAGGGATTATGAAAAAGAATGAAACAGATTTTTCGGTCGAGGGATTTCTTAGACGCGGTGACTTACCACCTTTTATGCTAATTAACTGCCAGCCCGTTAATTAAAACGGAGCCTCTATCGCTTAAAGCCTGCCCCTGCTCACTCAGAGGCAAGTTTCTCTTTTTAAATAGCCTAGACTAGTCTCTCACCTCAACACCTTGTGCAGCCATAAACTGCTTGGCCTCAGGAATTGTATGCTGCCCGAAGTGAAATATACTGGCAGCTAATACTGCATCAGCACCGCCCACCTTAACGCCGTCAACAAGATGCTGTAAATTTCCTACACCACCCGACGCAATCACCGGTATAGAAACAGCATCACTAATGGCACGAGTCACACCTAGATCAAAGCCATTTTTCATGCCATCTTGATCCATACTTGTGAGCAAAATCTCACCCGCGCCATATTCAGCCATTTTCTTCGCCCACACTACAGCATCAAGCCCCGTTGGCTTTCGTCCACCATGGGTAAAGATTTCCCAACGATCTTCTTCATCAGGCCCACTGACTTTTTTCGCATCAATGGCTACCACGATACATTGACTACCAAAACGATCTGCAGCTTCCCTTACAAACTCTGGGTTAAATACCGCTGCAGTGTTAATGCTAACCTTATCGGCTCCCGCATTTAACATTTTTCTGATATCGTCAACGGTTCTAATACCCCCCCCCACTGTGAGCGGTATAAATACTTGGCTAGCCATTTTTTCAACAGTATGCACCATTGTTTCACGGTCTTCATGACTAGCGGTAATATCTAAAAACGTAATTTCATCAGCACCTTGCTCGTCATACTTACGCGCAACCTCTACAGGGTCACCGGCATCACGGATATCAACAAACTGCACGCCTTTAACTACGCGACCATTATCAACATCTAGACAAGGAATAATTCGTTTTGCAAGACCCATATTAACTCAACCTCAAAATACGCACGACTTAGACGCTAGCCAGTGATGCCAAACTTAAACGTTAATACCATCGCAATAGCGCTGCGCTTCCGATACATCTAAAGTACCTTCGTAAATAGCTCGCCCGGTAATAGCACCTAAAATGCCTTTATCAGCTACCGCTGCCAGCCCTGTAATGTCATCCATATTAGTCACACCACCTGACGCAATAACAGGTATGGATGAGGCCTGAGCTAAGCGCACAGTCGCATCAATATTCACGCCCTGCATCATGCCATCTCTAGCTATATCGGTGTAGACAATAGAAGAAACACCATCATTTTCGAACTGTTTTGCCAAATCAGTCGCTTCGATTGAAGATACTTCAGCCCAACCATCCGTCGCCACTTTGCCGTCTTTAGCGTCTAAACCAACGATAATATGCCCAGGGAACTGCTTACACATTTCTGTCACAAATGCAGGCTCTTTAACTGCTTTTGTACCAATAATCACATACTGAACGCCCGCTTTTAAATAGGCTTCGATTGTTTCTGCGGTACGAATACCACCACCAATCTGAATAGGTAAATCAGGGTATCTGGCAGCAATGGCTTGAACAATTTCACCATTGATTGGCTCGCCTGCAAAGGCACCGTTTAAATCAACCAAGTGCAATCTACGTGCACCTGCATCAACCCAGCGACCCGCCAAGTCAACAGGGTCGCCTTCAAATACGGTTGAGTCTTCCATTCGCCCTTGTCTCAGCCGAACACATTTACCATCTTTCAGATCAATAGCAGGAATAATTAACATAATTAAGTCTAACGTTCTCGATTAGTAGTATTTGGTGATTTTGTTTACTTAGATACGGCCGTTCCACTGAACAAAATTTTTCAACAAAGCCAAACCTGAGTGCTGGCTCTTTTCAGGGTGAAACTGAACTGCAAATATATTCTCATGACCTACAGCTGCATCAATAGACTTACCGTAATGAGAGCGGCCCATCACATAGCTTGCCTGCTCCATTGCCACGTAGAAGCTATGAACAAAGTAAAAGCGCTCATCATCATTAATTCCTTGCCAGAGTGGGTGCGACTGAACTTGTCGAACCTTATTCCACCCCATATGAGGTACTTTAAGCTTTGTACCCTCTTCCATCAACGGGTCACCAAAGTACTTGACCCGCCCAGGCAAAAGACCAATGCAGTCAACGCCGTTATTTTCTTCGCTGTGCTGCATTAGCGCTTGCATACCCACACATATTCCAAGGAAAGGACGATCTTGAGATACTTCACGAACTAACTTATCAACTCCTAAGCGTTGAATCTCAGCCATACAATCTCGTATCGCACCAACGCCAGGCAGTACCACTCTATCAGCCTCACGAATCAACGAAGCATCAGATGTCACAATGACCTTTGCCTCGGGTGCTACGTGTTCTATCGCTTTTGATACGGAATGAAGATTCCCCATGCCGTAATCGATTACTGCAACCGTATTCATTTAAATCACTCTTGCTTAAAGGCAGCCTTTAGTTGAAGGCATAATGCCTGCCATTCGCACATCAGGCTCAATCGCCATTCTAAGCGCACGACCAAATGCTTTAAATACTGTTTCAATTTGGTGGTGAGTGTTGGTGCCACGTAAATTATCAATATGTAGAGTAACCTGTGCGTGGTTTACGAACCCCTGGAAAAATTCCTGAAAAAGATCCACATCAAACCCGCCCACGGTAGCGCGAGTATAAGGTATGTTTAACTCTAGACCTGGTCTGCCTGAGAAATCTAGCACAACACGTGATAGCGCCTCATCTAAAGGTACGTAAGCATGACCATAACGACGGATTCCTTTTTTATCACCGATAGCCTTATTAACAGCTTGTCCTAGCGTAATACCTAGATCTTCAGCTGTATGGTGGTCATCGATTTGTAAGTCACCAACGGCCTTAAGATCCATATCAATCAACCCATGACGAGCAATCTGATCAATCATATGCTCAAGAAACGGTAAGCCGGTATCCATTTTTATCTGGCCGGTACCATCTAAATTCACTTCAACAGCAATCTGGGTTTCGAGTGTATTTCGTTCTACTCGAGCCTTACGCTCAGCCATTAGGTGCTCCACATAAACTTACGTCTTATCAATTTAACTTGTAGAGAAGCTCTCGCTTATACAAGCAAAGTAGGTATTCCAAAAAGAAGCATTATAGCGTTTTTATCGCGCTATATCCTAGTCAAATTTATTTGCCAGATTAGAAGTAAATATATCGAAAATAAATGGGGTGTGTATTGAGGCGCCAGACTTAGGCCACCTCAATATTTTATCAGGGATTAGCTAGAAAGCTTAGTTTTTAATCTATCAGTATACGTATCAATTAAAGCATTAAACTCATGTTTAACTACAGGACTTATAGCCAGCTTCAATAAGCTTGGTAACGGCAATGTCATTTTCGCTTCCGTCGTAAAGGTAAGGTGAGTACCCTCGTCTACAGATTTTATTTTCCAGCTTCCAGATACAACCCCGTTACCTTCACCTTTAATAGGCTTCCAAATAATCGTCCCTGCATCTCGATCGCTTTCATAGCGGCAAGCATAGATAGACTGAATTGCATGTTTATCTACCCCAATCTTTTCCATCTCCCATCGGTAAGCGTTATCACCCAAGTTGATTAACTGATCAACTTTCGGAAAGTGGCTACCTGAAACAGGCACATCTGACAATAAATCAAAAACGTTATCAAAGCTTGCTGCTACGGTGAAATCGCGATGAACTTCTATTGTTACACTGATCGCCACTGGAGACTCCTTAGTTATTATTTGTTGTAAATCTTACCTACTACCTTCATATATTATCCAGTTAACTTAATAAATACCATTCACTTTTATAGCACTACTGAATTTAGGATCTATATATTTTTGCACAAGTAATAAAAAACTCATGTGCTAAAATGAGAGGGGCTTACATGAATCATCATAAAAAGGACTCACAAACGTGCGTATATTAAAAACAACTATTTTTGCCTTACTTGGGCTTATTGCGTTACTAGTGCTGGCAGTCATTGTCATAACCGCAACAATAGACCCCAATGACTACAAAACCGATATTGAATCAGTCGTTGCCAAAAACACGACATTAACACTAACCATCGACGGCGACCTAGGGTGGTCATTTATTCCCCTAGGCATAGATGTCAATAACGTTACACTCGAGCATGCAGACGGATCCCCGTTCTCTAAACTTAACCAATTAACAGCGCAAGTTGGCTTTTTATCCCTATTAAAATTCAACCCTCAAGTTCATAAAATTATTTTGGATGGGCTAGAAGTAACACTTGTAAAGAACGAGCAAGGTGAAGCGAGCTGGGAAAACATCACTGCCAAAAAGGATGTATCAACGCAAAGTGCCTCTACTGAGCAACAGACAAATACTAAAGAGACAGAAAAGAGTCTCCCCCTAGACTCAAACGAAGATCAAGCCAGCAAGAAGGCCCTGAATCTTGAGATAGAAGAGATTGCCATCACCAATACCACTATTCACTACACTGACAAGCAATCCAACCAATCCGCATCATTAAAAGACTTTAACTTGCTGGCAAACAGCATTTCCTTCGGCAATGAGTTCCCTCTTAACATTCAATTTAAAGTATCCAACAGCAACCCTCAGCTTGATGTAGCTGCAAAAATAAATGCCGCACTCACAATAGATAGCAGTATGAAGCTCGTAGAAGTCAAAGACTTGAAGAGCGACTACACTTTGGCTGGTACACCCTTTAATGGAAAAGCTGTATCCGCCTCACTTAATGCCAACGGTATTATGGCAGACCTAACCAAAGATACTGTTAGCCTAAATAAAATAGCGTTAGCATTTGCAAACCTTTCGCTCAACTCAGACTTGGATATCAGCAACTTAAGTGGCCAGCCTCAGTTAAATGGCACACTCAATATTCAAGATTTTTCACTTCAAGCCCTGCTTGCTTCAGTAGGCCAACCGAAAATTGAAACAGCTGATCCTGAAGTGTTAAAGAAGTTAGGGTTTAGCACTGAAATAAAAGGTAGTGCAGAAGATTTGAAGCTAAACAAAGTGCTGATAAAGCTTGATGATACCAATTACACAGGCATAGTAAACTATCGTTCAGCAGGACAGTTTGTAGCAGCAAACATCAAAGGGTCAGAATTAAATGTTGATCGCTACCTGCCTCCAGTTGAAGACCCCGTTACTCAAGCAGCTGGCACTATCGCTAGCAGCGCAAGCAATGACAGAGCTGCCAGCAAGGGTAACAAGCCAGCTAAAAATAATGACCCAGAACCACAACTCCTTCCTTTAGAAGCTATTCGATCGTTAAACCTAGATATTTCCTTTATTCAGCAAACACTCATTGCAAAAAACCTAAAGCTCAATGATTTAACCTTTTTTATGAAGGCAAATAATGGCGTGATCAACGTATCTAAAGTGAGCGGTAATCTTTATGAAGGCAATTTTGACGTTAACGCGAAAATTGATGCATCATCAGATAATCCAGCATGGTCAATAAATAAGACCGTTAATAACATTCAAATAATGCCTCTTCTAAAAGACTTTCAAGATATAGAAATCATTTCAGGCGGCATAAATTTAAAAGCTAACGTCAAAACAGCAGGAAACACTATATCTGCACTTAGAGGTGCCGCTAAAGGCAGTGCAAACTTTGACTTTGATAAAGGTGCGCTTCATGGGTTCAATCTAAATAAGCTAGCCTGTGAGGGTTTCGCATTAATTAACCGAGATAAGGTAACCAAGTCAGATTGGGAGAAAAAGTCAGATTTTCAAGCAATGAAAGGCAATATTACTATTGATGGTAATACGTTCACCAATAATAACTTAACGGCTGCAATGGGAGGGTTAGCGTTAATCGGCAAAGGAGTTATAGATGCTGAGATGCTAAGTGTTAACTATGGTGTGGACCTAAAAGCTGTTGGAGACCTTGGGGATAACGCATGCCGCGTTAATGAAAAGGTTAAAGATCTAGCCATCCCGGTCATCTGTAAGGGCTCGTTAAGTGAAGATCCTGCAAAGCTCTGCAAGCTCGATAGCAGTAGAGTTCAAGAACTCGTAACTGCGGCGGGCAAAAAAGAGCTTAAAAGAAAAGCAAACAAAGAAGTAGACAAACAACTAGACAAATATCTAGGTGATGACAAATCGGAAACCAAAAAAGGCGTTAAAAACCTCATTAAAGGTTTATTCTAACCTTTATTTTTTATAACCTTTTCTCAAGGCGAGCAGCCAAATGCTCGCCTTGCCCGCCACAAAAAAGAGAACAACCTAACTTGAACGAAAAACACTTCAGTCAATCTATTCTTGAATGGTTTGATGTACACGGTAGAAAAAACTTACCTTGGCAAATCAATAAAACCCCATACAGAGTCTGGGTATCAGAGATCATGCTTCAACAGACCCAAGTGACAACTGTTATAGGTTACTACAATCGCTTCATGGACCAGTTTAAATCGCTCGAAGAGCTCGCTAAAGCAGATGAAGATGACGTATTAGGCTATTGGGCAGGTTTAGGCTATTACGCTCGCGCACGCAACCTTCATAAAACAGCAAAACTTATCGTCTCGGAGTATGACGGAGAATTCCCAAGCACGCTAGATGAGATCGAGTCTCTACCCGGTATTGGACGTTCAACAGCAGGCGCTATTCTCTCGTTATCACTAAACCAGCGCGCCCCCATTTTAGATGGCAACGTAAAACGTGTTCTCGCACGTTTTCATGCCATTGAGGGCTGGACAGGGCATCCATCTATCGCGAAAGAATTGTGGTATTGGGCGGAGCGCTACACCCCAAAAACGCGCTTTAGTGACTACACTCAAGCTATGATGGATTTAGGCGCGACACTCTGCACCAGAAGTAAACCTAATTGCCCTCAATGTCCTATTAATAGCACATGTCGTGCGTATAACGAAGACCGCACCAACACCATCCCTACCCCAAAACCAAAAAAAGCACTACCTGTTAAGCATCGATGGCTACTCCATATAGAAAACCAGAAAGGTGAGATCTATATTGAAAAAAGACCCCCGAGCGGAATATGGGGTAGCTTATGGAGTCTACCTGATGCGCCATATACATTAGATGGAAACGATATAACGCATTACTGCCGAGAACAACTAGCCGTAGAATGCACAGTGCTATCATATAAAGAGAGTTTTAAACATACATTCAGCCATTACCACCTAATATTACACCCAATAAAACTAAGTTATGTTTCAAGCATACCCAGTATTAGCGGGTGTTCTGACTCCCGCTGGCTTAAGGGTAAGCACCAACTTGGTTTACCTGCGCCTATTAAAATTTATATAGACTCCATGGAAGAAGAGTATTAAGCACAAGTTCAGTTACTGTGTTTATGAGCGATAGGGGTTTAAGAATCATTTAATATCTCTGTAGCTAACAGCTTTATTTCGCCCTGTTTGCTTTGCGTGATAAAGCGCTTTATCTGCTAAGTTAAGGTAGTCATCCCCCCTCAACATACTTGTAGGCACTTCATTATATACCCCCATACTCAAGGTTACATGACTTACAACTGAGGATTTCTCATGCATGATATTTTGAGACTTCACCTTCGCTCGAATCTTCTCAGCTAAGACTTTTGCATCTTTTTCTGTTGTGTTTGGTAAAATAAGGGCGAATTCTTCCCCTCCAAAACGGGCAGCTAAATCAGTTGCTCTTTTTAAGCTAGAAATTAAAACGTTTGCGATTACTCTTATGCAATCATCACCCTTTAGGTGACCGTAAAAATCATTGTATGATTTAAACTCATCAATATCACACATAACAACCGACAGGGGCTCATTATTACGAGAGCACCGCGCCACCTCATGTTTTAAAAACCGATCCATATAACGTCGATTAGCCAAACCAGTAAGGCCATCTACATCAGCCAGCCTTTTTAATTCTACATTAGCCGCTTCAAGCTCATCAGAGACCTCAATAAGACGCTGACGCATATTTGATATCCGCTCCATTGCTTTCATTTTAGCGGCCAGTACCTGCTGGTCTAGAGGTTTAGCTAGGTAGTCATCCCCTCCTGCATCAATTCCCGCAGAAATATCCTCAGCAGTAAACCTAGCACTTAAGAAAATAATGGGTACCCAGTTATCCTCATGCTCTCTAATAGCCTTAGCTGCCTCATGACCTCGCATAACAGGCATAACTTCATCCATCAAAATAATATCAGGGTTATGCTCACGATATAACTCAAGAGCCTGCTGGCCATTTTCGCCAAGGATAACTTCATGACCTAGTTCAAGCAGAAAGGCTTCTGATATCACTCTATCCACTGGGGAGTCATCAACTAACAAGACTTTCATTTATAAACCTATAATTACACACACTTAAAATAATGCTTTAAACCTATAAAGAAGGGTTAACGGCCATTTATACAAGTACAGCCACTTTTTTGTTTTTTTCAAGTTCTAAACCCAACCTAAGGATAGTGACAGCGACTGATTACAACTTATTGCCACTATAGCCTACATGGTAAAAGCACTGTAATATATTTTAGTATAGACAGCTGAGCTGATACTGCTTGTTCATTATTAAATAAGCGTATCCCTCAACCCTTACATAGTTTAAGAAATAGAGGTACTTTTTAATGAGTCGAATGGTTTTCTGCGTTAAGTATCAAGAAGAGCTTGAGGGAGTTGATATCCCACCTATGCCTGGCAAGAAGGGTGAATATATATTCAACAATATATCTAAAAAAGCCTGGAGCGAATGGCAGACTAAACAAACCATGCTAATAAATGAAAAACACTTAAATATGATAGACCCGAATTCTAGAAGCTATCTAGCAGAGCAGATGGATAACTTCCTAAGCAATAAAGACACCGACATTGTTGAAGGATATACCCCACCAAAAACGTAATAATGACAAGAACAAGCTTTAAAGCAGTGAATACATTAAGAATATCTTTAATTTATCACTTAATGCTTGACTCATTGTCATGAAACAGGTCTAATACGCCCCGTTGCCCGGATAGCTCAGTCGGTAGAGCAGAGGATTGAAAATCCTCGTGTCCGTGGTTCGATTCCGCGTCCGGGCACCATTATTCTAAAAGCCTCGCACTTTGTGCGAGGATTTTTTAGTTTTAACATACCGAAAATATCCAGTAGAGACTCAAATGGAATACCTCTAAATAGAAGCCAACTTAATCGTCACGCCCTAAATAATATTAACCCCCTTCACCCCCCCTCGATAGAAAGTCATTTCTTGTAAAAAAACCTCCGAACACTAAACCAAGATCCTAAAAGTCATAACCATAACCTTATTTGTATAGACCACAAAGAAACCTCCCTACACCCCTCTCATAAGCACTTAATGTATCATTAGTATTATCTCTACAAGGATATAGAAAACGACGCCCCCTACAGCAAACAATAGCGCTTACTCTGTAATAGGTCTTTAAAAGGGCATTCAAGCATTGACAATACAGCCAGTAATACAAACTTAACCCCTTTTTGGTTCATCTGGATCGCAGAGTCACGAACCGCCTGATAAGATTGTCATGACAGCTCAGCCTGCTTGGATGTTTTTCCGCCAAAGCATTCCCCTTATTCCGCTCATAGCATCAAGGCCCTAGCGTATCGCAGCCCCACTAGTTTGAGCCTACATCTCACGCCACTTTCTTCCAGACAATAAAAAACCCCGGTAGGATACCCTACCGGGGTTTCGTATTTAGATGCCTGACGATGACCTACTCTCACATGGGGAGACCCCACACTACCATCGGCGCAGAACCGTTTCACGACTGAGTTCGGGATGGGATCAGGTGGTTCCAGTTCGCTATTGTCATCAGGCAAAACCTTGGCTAGCTGATCGAAGATGATTTATCTTTTTGATCAGTTAACAACAATTTCGCAATGTCTTTAACATTTAGCAAGTAAATTAAGTTTTATAACATATCGGATCATAATCACATTATCCGGTAAATATTTTCGTTTTGATCGTTTCAGACTCAAAACTATTTGGGCGTTATATAGTCAAGCCTCACGGGCAATTAGTACTGGTTAGCTCAACGCCTCACAACGCTTACACACCCAGCCTATCAACCTCATAGTCTTTAAGGGCCCTTTAGGGAGCTCGAAGCTCCAGGGAAATCTTATCTTGAAGGGGGCTTCCCGCTTAGATGCTTTCAGCGGTTATCCTGTCCGAACATAGCTACCGGGCAATGCTACTGGCGTAACAACCCGAACACCAGAGGTTCGTTCACTCCGGTCCTCTCGTACTAGGAGCAACTCTTCTCAAATTTCCAACGTCCACGGCAGATAGGGACCGAACTGTCTCACGACGTTCTAAACCCAGCTCGCGTACCACTTTAAATGGCGAACAGCCATACCCTTGGGACCGGCTTCAGCCCCAGGATGTGATGAGCCGACATCGAGGTGCCAAACACCGCCGTCGATGTGAACTCTTGGGCGGTATCAGCCTGTTATCCCCGGAGTACCTTTTATCCGTTGAGCGATGGCCCTTCCATACAGAACCACCGGATCACTATGACCTACTTTCGTACCTGCTCGACGTGTCTGTCTCGCAGTTAAGCGCGCTTATGCCATTACACTAACCGCATGATGTCCGACCATGCTTAGCACACCTTCGTGCTCCTCCGTTACTCTTTGGGAGGAGACCGCCCCAGTCAAACTACCCACCACACAGTGTCCTCGATCCGGATTACGGACCTGAGTTAGAACCTCAAACATACCAGGGTGGTATTTCAAGGGTGGCTCCGCCCGAACTAGCGTCCGGGTTTCAAAGCCTCCCACCTATCCTACACAAGTAGGCTCAAAGTTCACTGTGAAGCTATAGTAAAGGTTCACGGGGTCTTTCCGTCTAGCCGCGGATACACTGCATCTTAACAGCGATTTCAATTTCACTGAGTCTCGGGTGGAGACAGCATGGCCATCGTTACACCATTCGTGCAGGTCGGAACTTACCCGACAAGGAATTTCGCTACCTTAGGACCGTTATAGTTACGGCCGCCGTTTACCGGGGCTTCGATCAAGAGCTTCGCCGAAGCTAACCCCATCAATTAACCTTCCGGCACCGGGCAGGTGTCACACCCTATACGTCCTCTTACGAGTTTGCAGAGTGCTGTGTTTTTAATAAACAGTCGCAGCCATCTGGTATCTTCGACTGTCA